>CBDDEE010000001.1:0-42726 GCA_965226855.1 Myxococcota bacterium
AACGTCAGCTTTCCAGCGCTCATGCTGCGGCTGGCTCGCGTGGAACTCGGGCATCACCTCGCTGGCAAACAACTCCAGGCTCTCGCAGATGTCCTGGTGGCTGGTCTTGCCAGCTTGGTTGAGAAGGATCACCTGGTCTACGTGGGCCGCTTCGAACTCGCGGAGGCGCTTCCGAATCGTGTCGGGTGAACCGATCAGGCCGTTCTGGAGTGCGCGCTTCGCCTTGTCTGTGCCCCGCCAACTCTGATACTCGCGCCACAGATCCCCCGTGCCGGGTGCGTCCACTCCCTTTCGACCGTAGTACGAGAGCGCGAAGATGAAGAACGTCCAGCCGGCGGCCTTCTCCAGTGCTTCTTCATCGGTGTCCGCACACATGAATCCGTTCACGATCGCGATGTTGGGGTTCAGGGAATAGTCCGCGAGGCGGTTCGGTCGGTGCAGCAGGCTGTTGTAGTACCTGTTCACCCACGCCGTCGCAGCGGCCGGCGACACGAACGAGAATCCGAGCGCGCCCATTCCCCACTCGCCGGCCTGCGCGATGGTCTGGATGTTCGAGCATGCCACCCACAGGGGCGGATGGGGCTTCTGATACGGCTTTGGAATCACGTTACGCGCCGGGAAGTCGTGGTACTTGCCATGGAACTCCCACGACTGCTTCGTGAACATCGGGATGATGGCCTGGACGGCCTCCTCCCAGCGGTCGCGCTTGTCCCTCACTCGAACGTTGAAAGGGTGCAGCTCGGCCGGTCCGGCGCCCTCTCCCATGCCGAACTCGACGCGTCCGCGCGAGAGCAGATCCAGAGTGGAGATCCTCTCCGCTACCCGGTGGGGGTCGTTCGTCGTCAGCTGAACGATGCCGTGTCCCAGGCGAATGTTCTTGGTGCGCTGGCTGGCGGCACCGAGGAAGACCTCCGGCGCTGGCGAGTGCGAATACTCCTCCAGGAAGTGATGCTCAACCTCCCACGCGTAATCGTAGCCAAGCTGATCGGCCAGCTCGATCTGGGCGAGCGAGTTCTCAAGCAATTCGTACTCTGAGCTCTCGCCCCAGGGTCTGGGAAGCTGATGCTCGTAGAAGATCGCGAACTTCATCGCAACTCCGTTCTTGTGGAGGAGGTGGGAATCAGAGCGCGGCGCTCTCTCTTGGATCCATCCGAAGGAAAATGAGCTGGGGGCGCTCCGACTCGGATGTCTCCGAGAGCTCCTTCCAGAAGGAGGACTTCCTGGTAAAGGCTGCGAGGACAGCCGACCACTCGGCAGGATCTTCGACGAGAACGGCCCTCCGCTCGTAGACCCGCTCGCCGATCTTGAGACGTACCCTCGGATCCCGAACGAGGTTGCGATTCCAGAGTCGGGCTTCGGGGTAGGCTGCGTCTCTAGGGTAGATGGAGGGAACGTACAGTGTATCGCCGAGCGCAACACAGGTTACTGTTACGGAGTGAGGTACCCCGTACCAGGTGCGGGTCTCGATGAAGATCTCGGGGATGTCGTCGGTGAAGGACCAGTCCGTAACGGTCTCTGCTACCGGCTCACCAGACAGCCAGAGGCCCGGGCGTCGGTCCTCGGGCTCGCATGCGACCAGAGACATCGCGCTCAGGCACGCGATGGTGATTGCTGCTCTCGGACCTCGCATGGCTCATTCTCTCACAATCTCCTCGATGGAGAGAAGCCCATGCCCAGTACGACCTACCTCGCCTTCACGGGCTGCTCCGACCCCTCAAAACACGGGTGTGAGCTGGACGGCAACCGTATCTCGCCCCAGCAGAAGCTCGCGAAGACGGTCTGCGATCCCGTACTTCTGGCGCATCAATCGATCCACTCGGTCGCGCGTTTGCACGCTCCGGACGAGGACCGGTCTGTAGTACTCCCTCGATCCATCTCGCTCGAGCCGGACGTTCCTGTCGGGGCGAATGTCTGCCAGCCACCTCCGGTCGGGCTTCGCAGCTCGGATCCAGAGCCCGCGCGACTCGGCGATCACCCACAGTGTTGTGTAACGATCGTGGTAGTCGACGTCCTTGGTATACAGAACGACGATGTCCTTGCTGGCAGAGTGGTGGAGGACCACTAGGGTCCCCAGGATGAGCAGCACGGTCGCCCATAAGAGATGCGAGCGATTCATGGTTCCCCCGGCTCGGGTACAGACACTCAATATCTTCATCGGCGCGCGGCTGCCGAATCGTAAGTAGCAACGCTCTGAGTCCAGATACCCCATTCGGCGTCAGAACCTGACAACTCGCCACAGTTTCGTGGCAGGGTGACTCAGGTGAGGCGCGAATGGTGGTACGGCTCTTGCTCACCCCCCACCGACACTCAACCACCCGCTGCGCGTCGCGGACTGTCGGTGGGCGTCGCTGACGAACGCCCCTTGACGCCGCGCCGCGACTTCTCAAGGAGCGCATCGCCGTGAACTTGCTGCTGGAGCGCCAGCTCGCTAGCGCAGCCGGTAGCGGATTGGCATGTGCTTGACGCCGCCCAGGAAGCTCGAGCGTAGCCGCTCCACTGGTCCCAAGAGCTCGACCTCGTCGATCCGCGCGGCCAGCTGGCGGAACATCACGTTGAGTTCGAGCCGGGCCACGGCCGCCCCGAGGCAGGAGTGCTCTCCGATGCCGAAGGCGATATGCGGGTTGGGATCGCGATCGATCTTGAAGCGGAAGGGCTCGTCGAAGACCTCCTCGTCTCGATTCGCGGAGGGGTAGAACAAGCAGAAGGACTGGCCGGCGAGGACCTTCTCACCGCGGATCTCGACATCCTCGGTGGCCGTGCGGCAGAACTGGATCACGGGAGTGGTCCAGCGCAGGATCTCCTCGACTGCCTTCGGAACCAGGGAGGGGTCGCCGCGCAGCTTCTCGAGCTCACCTGGGTTCTCGATCAGTGCGAGCAAGCCACCGCTCGTCGCGTTGCGCGTGGTCTCATTACCCGCGATCACGATCAGGTTGTAGTACGACATCAGGTTCTCGAAAGGGAGCGGCGCCCCGTCGAGCTCAGCGTTCGCAAGGATGCTCACCAGATCGTCGCGCGGGTTACGGCGCCGCTCCTCGACCATGCGGGAGAAGTACTCGAGCGCCGCGAGTCGGGCCCGCTCCGAGGTATCGTCGGGAGTCTCGCCCTCTCGTCGGTACTCTGGGTCTCCCGAGCCGATCATCTCGTTTGTCCACTGGAACATCATCTTCCAGTCGGAACGCGGCACGCCCAGCATATCCGCGATCACGGCAAGCGGGAGCACGGAAGAGACCTTCTCGACGAAGTCGATCTCGCCCCACGCTCCATCCGTCGCGACGTCGTCGAGAATCTCCGCCGCGATCTCCTCAATGTCGCCCTGGAGCGCTCGGACCGCTCGGGGCGTGAAGCGGCTCGAGATCAGGCGCCGGTACTTCACGTGCACGGGCGGATCCATGATCAGGAGGTGCCGTCCCTCCTCTTCGGGGGCGCGGCCCCTCTTCCTCGGGGAAGACGGCAAGCCGCGGCTCGTTGAGAAGTCTCCGAGGCTGCTTGGACAGCGTGACGATGTCGGCGTGTCTTGTGACCGCCCAGAAGGGCTCTCCCGCCGTGCGGTCGTACCAGTAGATCGGTGCTTCGCGCCGCAGCAGAGCCCACTCCTCGTGCGGGTAACCCTTCTGCTGATACAGGTCGGGACTGATGATGTCGATCGTGTCGAGACCGTGCTCCGCCATGCGAGATCCTCCGCGCCAGAGCCTAACCGAGAGCGTTACTGCCAACAAACGCGGAGGAGGGCGCGGGCCTCTGCGTCAGGTAGAATCTGCGCTCCCCCAGTTCTCCCCGAGGTATGTTCCCGATCCGAGATGACAATCCGCACTTTCTGACACCCGTCGTTACGGTCGGGCTGATCGGGCTGAACGTTGCGATGTGGATCCTCGTGCAGGGGCTCGGAATGGAGCCTGCACTGTCTAACTCCGTGTGCACGCTAGGACTGATCCCGGGCGAGCTGTTGCAGACGATCCCTGCAGGTACGGCCCTCCCGCTCTCCCGGGTAACGGCGTGCGTCATCGAAGGCTCGCCTTCGTGGCACACGCCCATAACGTCCATGTTCCTGCACGGCGGTTGGTTTCACATCATTTTCAACATGTGGTTCATGTGGATCTTCGGAAATAACGTGGAGGACTCGATGGGCCACGTTCGTTTCCTGGTGTTCTATCTGGTCTGTGGTCTGGCGGCGGCGGCGCTTCAGGTCGGCTCGGACCCGGATTCCCCGATCCCGATGATCGGCGCGTCCGGGGCGATCGGCGGGGTGATGGGGGCATACATCGTCCTGTACCCGCGTGTGAACGTGCACATGCTCGTGGTCTTCGGCTTTTACGTCACGACCATTGCCGTCCCGGCCGCGCTCATGCTTGGCTACTGGCTTTTGGCACAGCTGATCGGTGGGTGGGTCTCTTCAGGCAGCCAGGGCGGCGGCGTGGCTTTCTGGGCGCACGTAGGTGGCTTCGCAGCTGGGGCGGCACTGATCTTTCCGTTCCGGAACCCGCGTCTGCTCGCGCGACACCCCTATTACGGCTGGGCGCGCAAGGGCCAGCCCACCTCTCGGTGGCGGCGCGTCCGGTGAGTCCAGCCTGTGCGCGGCTGGACGCCAGGGGCGCACAAATTGCGGACCTGTGCACAACTTTCCGAACGGTAGCCGGCAACTAGGGGCCAGAATCGGTCGTTCGGCACGAGCCGCCACGGGCACGGCCCTTGCTGGAACGTTGCCTCATGCCCCCGCGCGCCGCCAGGGAAATCCCCAGCTCCGATCCATGACCCCACAGGCACACCCGCGCAGAGATCCGCATCGAGGTAGAAGCGGGCGCCGTCTATACGCTCATAGACGGCTCGCTTCCCCTCGGTCTGCGTCGCCCTCGGCTACCGTCGCGGCCCCGGACCCTCGGCTACGGGCACGTGCGGAACATCTCAGCGGGTGGTGTCGAGATCGAGGATCCCCAGCCGCACCTGTGCGTAGGCGCGAGGATCAAGGTGGGGATTGTCTCGCCGGACGTGAAGCTGGGACCGCTCTGGGCACAGGTCGTGCGCGAGACCGAGTGCGGGATCGCACTGCGCTTCCTCGACATCGATGCAGCGGTCCGCAGGCAGATCCTGAAGGAGATCGCACGGCTCTGACAAACGCCGCGAAACGGGCGCGCGCAGCCATTTAGGCCGGACGATCACCCCTGATCGTCACACGATAGCCGTGGCGGACCTCCGGGTGGTAGTCCCACATCGCATGATGCTGCGTGCAGCGGTTGTCCCACACGGCGACCGAGTTTGCCCGCCAGCGGAACCGACACTGGAACTCCGGGTTGCGGATGTGCTCGAACAGGAAGTCCAGGAGCGCGCGGCTCTCGGCCCGCTTCATTCCCACGATGCGGGTCGTGAAGCCCGCGTTCACGTAGAGCCCCTTGCGGCCGGTCTCAGGGTGCGTGCGGACCACAGGATGCTCGGACTCCGGGTAGTTGCCGTCGCGCAGGGTCTCTGTGGCCCCGTAGCGCCCGCGGTAGACGTGCTCCGAGGCGTGAATGGCGGTCAGTTCCGAGAGGAAGCCCTGTAGCTTGTCCGAGAGTGCACCGTACGCCGCGTACGTGCTGGCGAAGAGCGTGTCTCCACCCGATGAGGGCACTTGTGTCAGATGCAGGATGCTCGCCATGGGCGGCTCCTGGTCACAGCTCACATCCGAGTGCCAGCCGTGACCGGCGACCGTTTTGGAGTTCTCGTCGGAGTGAACGACCATGATCTCGGGGTGCCCCTCAGGGGGCGGCGATGCAGGGTGGATGTGTAGCTCTCCGAAGCGCCGGCCAAAGGTCTTGTGCTGCTCCAGGCTCATGTGCTGGTCGCGAAAGAATACGACCGCGTGCGCGAGCCAGGCTTCGTGAATCCGCTTCCACATCTCGTTCGCGAGCGGCTTCGAGAGATCCACCCCCGAGATTAGAGCTCCGATGACGGGATTCAGCGGCTCGACCGAGATCGCCTCATACGCAGACACAGCTATCCCCCACCGATCGGCGGCAAGAAATGAATCTCCGAGTTCGGCGAGAGTGGCTCCAGGAGGGGATCGTTCACGATTTCCCCGTCGATGGCGACGGCCATCGACTTGAGAGGCTCGCGAAGCTCGGGGTAGCGGACGCCGAGCGCCTTGATCAGCTCGCGCACGGTGGCCGCTTCGATGTGAACCTTCTCCTCATTGCCCGTGAAGCGCCTCAGGCCAGTCGAGAACGTTACATCCGCCATGCCTTGGTTTCAGCCCGCCCGTTCGAGAGCCTCCAGCACGCGGGGCGGTGACATCGGCAGGTCGCGCATGGGCACATGTGTTGCGTTCTTGACTGCCAGGGCCACCGCGGCCAGGGGCGGAACGATCGGCGTTTCCCCACATCCGCGCACGCCGTAGGGGTGTGTGGGGTTCGGAACCTCCACGATTACCGTGTCGATCATCGGCAGGTCGGATGCGACCGGCATTCGGTAGTCCAGGAAGCCCGGGTTCTCGAGATGTCCCTGCTCGTCGTAGATGTACTCCTCGTTGAGGGCCCAGCCAATACCCTGAGCCGCGCCGCCCTGCATCTGTCCCTCGACGTAGCTCGGATGGATGGCCTTGCCTGCATCCTGGATGGTCGTGTAGCGGATCACGCTGACACTTCCCGTGTCCCTGTCGACCTCTACATCGCAGATGTGCGTGGCGAAGGAAGGACCAGCACCGCGCGCATTGAGCGAGGCCCTGCCCGCGATCGGACCTCCTGTGCGGGCTGCGCCTTTTGTGAGTTCTTCGATCGTCAGGACCTGCTCGTCATCTTCTGTCCGAGCCCGGCCGTCCTCCCAGATGACAGAGTCTACGTCGACGTCCCAGGTCGCGGCCGCACGCTGACGCAGCTGGTTGACGACATCGCGGGCTGCCTCCACGACGGCCATGCCCGTGGCGAAGGTCACTCGGCTCCCGCCCGTCAGGTCGCTGTAGGGGACCATCTCGGTATCCGCCACGACCGGACGGACGTGCTCCACGGGGATCCCGAGCTCCTCGGCCGCCATCATCGCGAGCGATGCACGCGAGCCCCCGATGTCGGGGTTCCCCGATACAACGACGGCGGTGCCGTCCTCGTTCAGGCTGACGTTCGCGCTCGACTGCATACCCGCGTTGAACCAGAAGCCGCTCGCGACGCCCCGGCCCTGGTTGGGGCCGAGCGGTGCCTTGTAGTGCGGATGGCTCTTCGCTTCCTCGAGCGTATCGACCAGACCGATGGCCGCGAACTTAGGCCCGTAGGGCGCGGTCACGCCCTCCTTGGCGGCGTTCTTCAGGCGGAAGTCGATGGGATCGATGCCGAGCTTCTCGGCCACCTCGTCCATCACTGACTCTGCTCCGAAGGCAGCCATCGGCGCGCCGGGCGCCCTGTAGGCGGCCACCTTGGGCTTGTTCACGACGACGTCGTAGCCGTCGATCTTCACAGCGGGCAGGTCGTACGGCGTGAAGATCGTCATCATTCCGGCGGCCACCGGAGACCCCTTGAACGCGCCCGCCTCGTACGTCAGCGTCGCTTCGGCAGCCGTGAGCTTGCCGTCCTTGGTGGCGCCTACCTTCACGCGGACTTGCGTGGCGGAGGTCGGTCCCGTCGCACGGAACACCTCCTCGCGGCTCATCACCATCTTGACCGGGCGCCCGGTCTTGCGCGAGAGCAGAACCGCAAGAGGCTCCACATAAACTGTGGTCTTGCCGCCGAACCCGCCGCCGATTTCGCTCGGGATCACCTTGAGCTGGTTCACGTCCAGCCCCAGGACTTTGGCCGAGTAGGCCCGGACCATGAAGGCCCCCTGCGTGCAGCACCAGACCACGGACTGATCGTCGTGCCCTGCGCGCGCGACCACCGCGTGCGGCTCGATGTAGCCCTGGTGAACGGTCTTAGTGGTGAACTCCCGCTCGATGACGACGTCGGCGGCCTTGAACCCTGCTTCTACATCGCCACGTCCGATCTGATTGTGGCTGGCCACGTTCGTGGGGCCCTCGGGCTTCGGGTCCTCGCCCTGGGTTCTGATCGCCTCGTCGAGAATCGGGGCGTTGGGGGCAATCGCGGCGTCGAGGTCCATGACGGGCTCGAGCACCTCGTAGTCCACCTGGATCGCCCGGAGTGCCGCCTCCGCCTGGCGGAGCGTCGTGGCCGCGACGGCCGCGACCGCGTGACCGTCGTAGAGCGCCTTGTCACGGGCCATGATGTTGCGAGCGAGATCCCACACCGCGTTCGGTCCGATCATCTCGCTCGGATCGAAGGTCGGAAGGTCCGCACCCGTGATCACCGCCTTGACGCCCTCGAGGGCGAGCGCTGGCTTCACGTTGATCGAGCGGATCCTGGCGTGAGCATGCGGGCTGCGCAGCACCTTGCCGTGGAGCATCCCCGGAAAGGTCATGTCGGCGCCGAAGTTGGCGCGACCCGTGACCTTGTCGAGACCGTCCGGGCGTATGGGACGCGTGCCGATCCACTTGTACTTTCGCTCATCGCTCATCGAGCTTCCCCCCTCATCTCATCGGCCGCATCCAAGACGGCGCGGATGATCTTGTCGTAACCGGTACACCGGCAGAGGTTGCCGGCCAGATAGTAGCGGGTCTCTTTTTCCGTCGGGTCCGGATTCCGGTCGAGCAGGTGTTTTGCTGCCACGATCAGACCCGGAGTACACACCCCGCATTGCAGGGCGGCGTGCTCGAGGAACTTCTGCTGGATGGGATGGAGCTTCTCGTCTCCCGCCACACCCTCGATGGTGTCCACACTGCGCCCCTCGACCTCTACTGCGAGCACGAGACAGGAGCACACCAGCCGCCCGTCGAGCACGACAGAGCAAGCTCCGCAGTCGCCGGTCGTGCAACCTTCCTTCGTGCCGGTCAGGTTGAGGTCGTCGCGGAGCGCAGCGAGCAGGGTCCGGTGCGGCTCGCACAGGAACTCGGCGGGCTCGCCGTTGATCGTCGTCTTGATGTGCGTTTTCGCCACTTAGCTGCTCCCCCTCGCACGCTCCGCCGCAATCGCTGCCGACCGTCTGGTCAGCACCCCGGCCACCTTGCGCCTGTACGCGACCGTGCCGCGCTTGTCATCGATCGGATTGGCAGCGGCACTCGACGCGTCGGCCGCCCGTTGCAGGGCCTCCTCGTCGATCCGCGTTCCCACCAGTGCTTCGGCCGCCTCTGGTACCACGATTGGAGTGGGCGCCACGGCCCCCAGCACCACCCGTGCCGCGGTACACGTGCCGTCCCCGTTGAATGTGAGGCTCACACCCGCGCCCACGACCGCGATGTCCATTTCGGTCCGCGGGATGAAGCGCAGATAGGCATCCCCAGAGCGCGGCGCGGGTCTGGCGATCCGGAACTCCACAAGGAGTTCGCCGTCCTGCAGCACCGTCTCTCCCGGAGCCTTGATGAAGGACTCTACCGAGACGGTGCGCTGTCCCGCCGGGCCAGCCACGACGGCTTCCGCTCCGAGCGCAATCAGAGCCGGCACCGTGTCTGCGGCCGGGGAGCCGTTGCAGAGATTCCCACCGAGGGAGGCGCGCCCCTGGATCTGGGTGGAGCCGATCAGGTCCGTGGACTCGACCAGACCGGGATACAGCTCTCCGATCTGCTTGTTCTCCACGATCTCTGCCGCGCACACGCTGGCCCCTAGCCGCAGCTCTCGGTCATCCAGCGCGGTGCTGATCAGCTCCGGAATTCTCTTGACGTCGACCACGAGCCCGGGAGAGCGCAGCCCGAGCTGCATTTGCACCAGCAGGTCGGTTCCGCCCGCGAGGACGCGGGCGTCGGCTCCGTTGCCGCTCTTCAGTAGCTCAACAGCCTCCCCGATCGAGTGGGGGGCCTCGTAACGGATCTGCTCCAATCTGACCTCCAAGCACCCTGGGCTCAGGTGTGAGCCTATGATACACCCTGGGCTCAGGTGTGAGCCTATGATACCCGCTCAGGGACCACGGCGTCTGACGTCGGGCCTGGAGCTCCTGGGGGAGGCTCTAGAAAACGGGCCGAATCGGAATGTTAGAGGCTATCGCCCTGGAAGAACTCGCGTGTGCCGTGGGCCTCTACCGTCTCTGCGATGCGCCGCAGGGCCAGCGTGTAGGCTGCGCTTCGCAGGGAGGACTTCTCAGCCTCGTAGAGGTCCCACATCTCGCCGAACGCACGGGTCATGATCTCGCTCAGACGGGAGCGAACCTCATCCAGCGTCCAGTAGTAGCCGGCGCGGTTCTGGACCCACTCGAAGTAGCTCACGGTCACCCCACCTGCGTTGGCGAGGACGTCCGGAACCACGAGCTTGCCGGCCTCGGCAAGCTGCTCGTCCACCTGACCGAGGATGGGCCCGTTCGCCACCTCCACGATGATGGGCGCTTGGATCCGGTCGACGTTCCAAGGCCCAATCACGCCCTCGAGCGCCGCCGGGATCAGGATGTCGACGTCGAGCTCGAGCAGCTCCTCGTTGCTGATCTCGTCGTGATCGATGAGCTCGCAGACGGAGCCCTCGCAGTACACGCCACGCAGCTTCCGCGTCTGGAGCTTGCCCTGGAAGAGACTGGCCACGTCAAAGCCGTCGCTGGAGTAGATGGCACCCTTCGAATCGCTGACCGCAACGATCTTGTAGCCTGCGTCCTGTAGTGGCTTGGCGACGTGGTAGCCGGCGTTCCCGAAGCCCTGAACGGCCACGCGCGTCTTCGATGGCTCGATGCCCTGACGCTTGGCGAGCTCCTCAATACACATGAAGGCACCGAGCCCCGTCGCTTCGTTGCGACCCCGACTCCCACCCATGCGGATCGGCTTTCCTGTGATCACGGCCGGGGCCTTCTCCTGTTTGATTGCCTCGTACTCGTCCATCATCCAGCCCATGATCCGGGCGTTCGTGTAGACGTCCGGGGCGGGAATGTCGCGATCTGGACCCAGGATCGAGATCATGCCGCGTACGAAGGCCCGCGAGAGGCGCTCCAGCTCGAGCAGCGAGAGAGACTTGGGATCGACGATCACTCCGCCTTTGCCACCACCGTAGGGGATCCCGACAACGGCGCACTTGATGGTCATCCAGAGTGCGAGTGCCTTCACCTCCTCGGCCGTCACGCCGGGGTGGAAGCGGATCCCGCCCTTCGTGGGGCCGAGCGCTGAGTTGTAGCGGCAGCGGTAGGCCGTGAAGTAGCGCGTGCTCCCATCGTCGAGCCGGACCGGGAGAGAGGCTTCCAGAACGGTCCGCGGCTGCTCTAGCGCGGCGATGACCTCGCGGTTGATCCCCGCGGCCTCTCCGAGGCGTGTGAGTCGGGCCACTGCGTCGCGAAATACGTTCGGATCGGCCATTTGTTCCTTCCGATGTCCACGCGAGACACGGGTTTCGCGCCGGGTGCCTCCTTACTCGGCTGGGGAGCTCAGAAGATTCCTTCGGCTGAAACGCGCCCTCTACTGACCGCTAGAATCGACTCATGCTCCCCTTCGCCCAGCGCCCGGGAGCGCCGTCTTCCTGCTCAGGATCGCCAGCGCGATCAACGCCACCCAGAGCGCGTCCTGCGGCTCCGGGACGGGTGTGTAGCCGAAGTCGTCGATGCCATTGTAGGCCGCAAATCCTGTGCTCAGTGCGTTGTTGACAACCTCGACGTGGTCGATGTCCCCCACGAATGAGACGAGCCGCCAGTCCTCGCCTGGGGTGACAGTGACCAAGTCGAGCTGCAGATCGAGGTCGTCGAGGGCGGTGATGACGGTCGTCTCGCCTGGGCTGAGGCCAGGATTGGCCTTCGCGAAGAACTCCACCACCGCGGCGTTGACCTCGAAGTCGATGACCCCAACTCCGCCACCGTCGACCATCCAGCTGGACGAACCGGTGTGGTACAGGGCGATATTCCCGATGACTCCGGAGAAGGCATCCCCGCTGAAGGTGACGTCCGGAGTCGAGCCGAGGCTGAACGGGACGCCCTGCATTGTGCTCAGCGACTCGAAGCTCGTGAAGTTGTCCTGATCCGTCGGGAGCGCCAGGGAGTCGGTGGTCACCAGGCAGCTCAGGGTTATCACGATCCCACCCGCCAGAGAAAGGGCACCTCGCATTTCCATTCCCCCTTTTCCGCGACCTGTCCGGCGCTCTGCCGCGCGTCAGAGTCTATACGAGGAGCACGGGGCTGCGGTTGCACCGCATGGAGCCGATTTTTGAATTTAGAGGCTTGGACCGGCCAACGGGGCGATTTCCTTCATACCTGCCGTTTCGGCTCGCCCTCACGAGCGATCAGATTTCCGTCGCACTCGGAGACAGTCGCGTGCGGCCAACCCCGGGGGTGAGATCCGCGGCCAGCTGGTGCCGGAGCCTGGGTCCTCATGGCTCGGTGCCGCCGCCCTCGTTGTCGTGGCCGTTGTCGCCCGCCGTCGACGGGGCGTCACCTGAACACGACCTTCCTTTGGGTCAACAGGTAGTTCTTGCAGGTCGCGAGCATCAGATGCCCGCTTGGCATTGTGGTTCAAAGACCCATTCGATCCTGGGCCTTTGTCCCTGAGCGCTTGCTCGACGGGGAACCTGTCGAGGGCGCCTTGCGCCATCACGCGCGCGTTGGCGGCGCCACCGCCGGGCCAGAGCGTCTAAAACTCTGGCGCATCGGTAGAGACAGACCGTACGCCTAGCAGGCTGCTGAAAAACTCCTCATCGAAGGGTACCTTTGAGGGAAGCCCCAAGGGGGAGATGTGAGAGGACCGCAGACGCTCCAGGGTGGGATCTTCAGCTACGTATCGCTGGAGTCCCGGATTCCCGAGGACCATCCGCTTCGAGCGATCCGGCGACTGGTGGACGCGGCGCTGGAGCAGCTGTCGCGACGCTTCGATGGTATCTACGCCAAAGGGGTCGGCCGACCGTCGGTCCCGCCGGAGCAGCTGTTGCGGGCGCTGCTGTTGCAGGTGCTGTACACGATCCGGAGCGAGCGCCAGCTGATCGAGCAGATCGACTACAACCTGCTCTACCGCTGGTTCGTGGGCCTGGAGCTGGACGATGAGGTGTTCAGCGCGACGGTGTTCACCAAGAATCGGGAACGGCTGCTGAAGGGCGAGATCGCTCAGCATTTCTTCGAGGCGGTGCTGGCGCAGGCGGAGTCGGAGGGGTTGGTGTCATCGGAGCACTTCACGGTGGACGGGACGCTGATCGAGGCGTGGGCGAGCCAGAAGAGCTTCGTGCGCAAGGACGAGAAGCGCAGGGACGATGACGACCCGGGCAACCCGACGGTCAACTTCCGGGGCGAGAAGCGGAGCAACCAGACGCATGCGTCGAGGACGGATCCGGACGCCCGACTGGCGGGGATGAGGGGCCAGGGCGCGCGGCTCGCGTATCAGGGACACGTCGTGACGGAGAACCGCAACGGCCTGGTGGTGGCGGCGAAGCTCACTCAGGCGTCGGGGTATGCGGAGCGCGAAGCGGCTCTCGAGATGGTGCTGGGTCTGGGGGGCGCTCGCCGGATCACCCTGGCTGGAGACAAGGGCTACGACGCCAAGAGCTTTGTGCAGGCGCTTCGGGCCTGGAGCGTTACCCCGCACGTGGCACAGAACACGACGAACCGCCGAAGCGCGATCGATCGAAGGACCACAGGACACCCGGGCTACGAGGTGAGCCAGCGCTTCCGCAAACGGGTGGAGGAGGTGTTTGGCTGGATGAAGACGGTGGGCTTGATGCGCAAGACCCGGCACCGGGGCACGGATCGGGTCGGCTGGGTCTTCACCTTCACTGCTGCGGCCTACAACCTGGTCCGTATCCGCAACCTGTTGGAGGCGACATAGCTCATGATCCCGCAAGATCTACCCGTGCGACACCGAACCGGTTCGTACCGGGAACGGCGATCCCTCTCCCTGCTCGGCACGCCTCCCGTCAGAGGCGTCCCGCCCAACCCAGTCACTTTCTCCGCAGCCTGCTAGGCTTCTCCCCCGGAACGGAGACCTCCTCACCCTGGCTGCCAAACCAGCGACTGCGCTGGAATCCCTTCTACTCCTTCGTCGAGGAGCGAGTCCTCGGCGCGCTAGGTCTGGCGCCGCGCTGACGTCACATGGCGAGCGAGCGATTCCTCTTGTGTTGCTGAAGGCGGCGGGAATCGAACCTCGCACCTCTTTCGCGACTTCATCGGCATCCGAATAGAATGCGAGGGCAGCTTCTCACATTGGGGTTGGAGGGCCTGGGTGGCGCGATGACACGCTTCAAGCGACGGCTTTTGATTGGCACGGTGCTGGTAGTGCTAGTAGCGGTTGTGCTTGGGGCGCTCTTCCCAGTCTCTACCGGCCGTATGCTGGAGCGCGCCGAGGCTCTCGAGTTCCGGCGGATGCTGGTGACGAAGCAGGGCGAGGGAGGCGCTCACCGATTCTTCTACGTCACGAATCGCCGCGTGGGATTCGAGGACGGCACGGTGGAGGAGCGCTTCGGAAACGAGCGGGAGCCGAGTCTCAAATTCGGTCTGTTCGACACTGACATCGAACCGTCGCTGGGAGTCGGCATGCTGATCAATCCCACCGACTGGTTCCAGAACGAGGAGATTCAGCTCCGCGACGTCCGGGCGTTGGAGCGGGTGGCGTTCATCGAGGAACTGCGGGAGCAGGTCCAGAATTCCCCGTATCGATCGGTGCTCATCAGTGTAAACGGCTTCAGGGAGCGCTTTCCCTCGGCCCTGCGCAAGACCGCGTTCCTGGCCCACGTGCTGGACATTAACTCGCCGCAGGTGGTGTTCGACTGGCCCGGGGACCAGGGTTCCACGCCACGGGGCTACCGACGCGCACAACGGCTAGCCCGAGAATCCGGGGAGGAGCTTGCCCGAACCCTGGAGCTGATAATCCGAGAGGTCCACCCCGAGCGGCTGTGGCTGCTGGCGAACAGCATGGGCTGCGAGGTCGTCGTTAACAGCTTCACGTTGCTCTATCAGGATCCGGACCTGGCTGATCCCGAGATCGAAATCGAGGACGTGGTGCTGACGGCGCCGGACGTCAGTCACGAGGAGTTCGGCCGCCAGTTCAAGGAGGAGATCAAAGCCTTGACCCGGAATCTCACTGTGTACGTTTCCTCCAACGACCGCGCCTTGCTGATGAGCCGCGTTCTCAATCGCGAGCGACGGCTGGGGGAGAGCACGGTGAATCCATCGAACCCGGATCAGTCCGACGAGGCCGCCAAGGCGTTCGAGCTGGTGGAGCCGGACAGTGACCTTGTCACCCTGGTGGATGTCACGCCGGTCAATCGCACTCGGAACTTTCACAACTTCAGCCTGGAGACCCCGGAGTTCTTCGATGATCTGTACCTGCGGCTGGTCAACTCCCAGACGCCCCAAAGCCGGTTGCGCTACCGGGTTCGCACATCCAATGGTGCGGAGTACTGGATCGTGACCCCGGGCCGTTAGCGACGAGTCATGCGACGCCTGGCAGTTGCCGCCAAACCCGTGCCCTGTACTCGCGAAGGACCCCAGGTTCGTCGCCTTCTAGATCCGTGTGCCATCGGTCGACCCCAGATGCCCAAGTGAACGCTTCATATCGGCGGTACCGCAGGATTGTTTGGCGGCCAGAGCGCGGTGGGCGGGGTGGACCTCTCTTCTCGCGGATGGCGAATTGACCGCGTGCAACACTGTGGCAACACTTCGTTAGCCGGCGTCCGGTGTCGGCTCGCTAACTACCCGGAATCTCTACTGGCCCAGTAGCTCAGTCTGGATAGAGCGCTTGCCTGAGCGCCAGCTCGAGCTCGATAGCGACGACGGTCGCCCCCAACGTGAGCGGCATGGTCGAGAAGTTGTTCTCGATGGCGGTAGGCGGCCACATGCGGGCGATGGACCTGATTCGCGTGCCGCCTGCTCGAGCAGACGCTCGGCTGCGGCCAGCAGCGAGGGCGCCTTCAGGGCGCGACACAGGTTCACCAGGTCCTTGGTCGTGGCTCGGGACTCCGGACCAGCTGCGCGAGTAACTCGTAGGCGCGCTACGTCGCCGGGTCTCGGCCCTCCGGCCGGATCTGTTAGAATAGGTCAAACGTTCAACTCAAAGGCGATTGCTCCCCCATGGCCGAAGCCACCCACGAGCGCATCCTAGACGCCGCGGAGTATCGGTTCGCGGAGCACGGCTTCGCCGGAACGTCCATGCGCGCCGTGACGAGCGACGCGGGCGTCAACCTGGCCGCGGTCAGCTACCACTTCGGCTCGAAGGAGGCGCTCTTTCACGCCGTCGTCTCCCGCTGCGTCGAGCCGGTCAACCAGGAGCGGCTGAAGCGACTGGACCGGCTGGAGGCGGCGGTCGCGGCTGCGCCCCCGGCTGTAGAGGCGATTCTCGAGGCCTACATCGCGCCCGTGCTCGACCCCGAGCGGCTGTCGACGGCGGGCCGGCGCATCGCGGGTCGGCTCTATGCGGAGCCGGCCGCGCTGGTGAACCCCATTCTCAAGCGGGAGTTCGGCGAGCCGTTTCGGCGCTACGTCGCGGTCCTGGGCCTTGCGCTCCCGGGTCTCTCGCGCCAGGCGCTGGAGTGGCGCCTCCAATTTGCGGTAGGGGCCGCGCTGCACTTGATGACCCACGCGGGACGAGTCGGCGCGCTGGTGGGCTCCGAGCCTCCCGACCTCGTGGGCGACCTCGTTCGGTTCTGTGCGGCGGGAATGCGCTCGTGCTGAAGATCCTGGTTCCGGTTCTGGTCCTCCTGCTGGGCCTGGCGGCGGCGGCGAGGCTGATCGCCACGGGGCCTCGCGTGGAGACCCAGCCCGTGGCCTCGCCGGCGCCGCTGGTGCGCGTCGTCGAGGCGACCCCGCAGAAGCTGCAGCTCCGCGTGCGGACCCACGGCACGATCATGCCACGCACCGAGAGCGACCTGGTGCCGGAGGTCTCGGGTCCCATCGTGTGGGTCGCGCCGTCGTTTGCCTCCGGCGGTTTCTTCGAGAAGGGCGACCCGCTTCTGCGCATCGACCCGCGCGACTACGAGGTCGCGCTGGAGCGCGCGCGCGCCCATCTGGCACGGGCGCAGAGCGAGCACAGGCGCGCGCACAAGGAGCTCGAGCGCCGCCGCGACCTGGCGGCGCGCGAGGCGGCCAGCGCGGCGCAGCTCGACGACGCGGTCAACGCCGAGCGCGTTACGGCGGCCTCGGTCCGCGATACCGTGGCCGCGGCCGAGCAGGCGGAGCGAGACCTGGGGCGGACCGAGATCCGCGCGCCCTATCGCGGTCGCGTACGCGAGGAGGGCGTCGACGTCGGGCAGTTCGTGAACCGAGGTCAGGCGGTCGCGAAGCTCTACGCCGTCGACTTCGCCGAGGTGCGGCTGCCCATCCCCGACGAGGAGCTCGCCTACCTGGACCTGCCCATGCTCTACCGCGGCGAGAACGGCGACGGTGCGGAGGGACCGCAGGTCCTGCTGAGCGCTCGCTTTGCCGGTGCCCAGCACACGTGGAGGGGCCGCGTGGTGCGGACCGAGGGCGAGATCGATCCAAAGAGCCGGATGGTCCACGTGGTGGCGCGCATCGCCGACCCCTACCTCCGGGAAGGCGACCGTCCGCCGCTCTCCGTCGGCCTCTTCGTCGAGGCGGAGATCCTCGGCCAGGAGGTGACCGACGTCGTGGTCGTTCCGCGCCGGGCCCTGCGAGGGAAAAATACGGTCTGGGTGGTCGACGCGGAGAGTCGGCTCCGCTTCCGGAGCGTCGAGGTGCTGCGCACGGCCCGGGACCAGGCGGTGATCGGCGCGGGCATCGACGGGGCCGACCGCGTCTGCATCTCGGTGCTCGAGGCTGCGGTGGACGGCATGCGCGTGCGCGTCGCCGGCGACGTCGAGACCGAGCGGTGAACCGCGCCATCAGCTGGTTCGCGGAGAACCCCGTCGCCGCGAACCTGCTCATGGCGCTCCTGATGGTGGGGGGCCTCGCGGGCATCTCCTCGATGTCCCTGAAGTCCTTCCCGGACATCGACACGAAGATCATCACCATTGGGGTGACCTACCTGGGCGCCGCGCCCGAGGAGGTCGAGGAGGGCGTCTGCATCCGCATCGAGGAGGAGATCGAGGGCACGCTCGGGGTCAAGGAGATCCGCTCCGTCGCGACCGAGGGCGCATGCACCGTCATGGTGGAGCTCCTGGACGAGGCCGACGAGGGGCTCGCGCTGGACGAGGTGATGAACCGCATCGACTCGATCGACACCTTTCCCGAAGAGACGGAGAAGCCCGTCATCTCGAAGGTGACGATGAAGCGCACCGTCATGGACATCGCGCTCACGGGGACTGCGGACGAGCGGACGCTGAAGCTCCTGGGGCAGCGGGTGCGCGACGAGATCGCCCTGCTCCCGGGGATCACGCAGGTCGAGCTGACGAACGCCCGTCCCTACGAGATCTCCATCGAGATCTCCGAGACCTCGCTGCGCCGGCACGGCCTCACGTTCCAGCAGGTGGCCGACGCCGTGCGCCGCTCGTCGCTCGACCTTCCCGGCGGGTCGATCAAGACGGCGGGCGGGGAGATCCTGCTGCGCACGAAGGGACAGGCCTATCGCGGCCCGGAGTTCGAGCGCCTAGTGGTGTTGACGCGCGGGGACGGCACGCTACACAGATATGGGTGCTGCTGTCCGACGTGGCTCAGCACGCGGGTGTGATTGACGGGTTCGAGGACACGGACCAGTCCGTGCGCTTCGACGGCGACCCCTCCGTCATGATCCGCGTGTTCCGAATCGGCGATCAGAGCACCCTCGCGATCGCGAGGGCCCTGAAGGCCTACGTGCCGGAAGCGTCGGCGCGCCTGCCCGAGGGCATCGAGCTCACCATCTGGCGGGACGGCTCGACGATGCTGGCGGACCGCCTCTCCACTCTGGCCAGCAGCGGGCAGATCGGAATCCTGCTCGTCCTGCTCCTCCTGGGCGCCTTCCTGCGGCCCCAGCTCTCGTTCTGGGTGAGTCTCGGGATTCCGCTGTCGTTTCTCGGCGCCCTGACTCTGATGGGCGCGCTCGGGATGTCGCTCAGCGCCGTCTCGCTCTTCGGCTTCATCCTGGTGCTGGGCATCCTCGTCGACGACGCGATCGTCGTGGGCGAAAACGTACACACCCACCAGCAGCAGGGCGACGCGCACCTGCAGGCGTCCATCCGCGGCACCCGCGAGGTCTTCGTCCCCGTCACGTTCGGGGTTCTGACGACGATCGTCGCCTTCATGCCGCTCTATCTGTCGCCCGGGGTCATGGGGCAGATCTTTGGCGTGATCGCGAGCACGGTGATCTTCTGCCTGGCCTTCTCCCCTCGTCGAGTGCCTCCTCATCCTGCCGGCGCACCTCGGGCACGCCAAGAAGCGCAGCGCCACCGGCGAGGTTATGCTGATGGCGATTCCCGTCGGGGTTCTCTTCCTGCTCTCGGTGACGCCGCTGATCCGGCGAACCCTGGCGCCCGAAGTCGGCGGGGTGCAGCTCTTCGGAGCGCTTGTGACACTCACCGGTGTCGGATTCTACGGCCTGTACCGGACGGGCGGATTGGCGCCCCTGGCCGAGGCGGTGCTGCGGTTGCAAGCGCGGGTTGCCACCGGCCTCGAGAACTTCGTGCGCGGTCCCTACGCGACGTGGCTCTCGCGCGCCCTCGAGTGGCGCTACACGACCTTCGCGATCGCGCTGCTCTTCATATCGCTCGGCGTGGCCGCGAGCGGTCGGCTCCCGTTCTCGTTCTTCCCCGTGCTCGAGGCGGAGACCGTGAGCGCCACCCTCGTGATGCCCCAGGGCGTGCCCGCCGCGGTCACCCGGGAGGCCCTGAGTCACATCGAGTCGACGATCCCGCGGCTCCGCGAGGAGTTCGACCCGCTCTACGCCGAGGCGGGCGGGAGCATCATTACGCACTCGCTGGCTGCCGTCGGGGGCCACCCGATGACCGACACCGGTGCGTCGAGTCCGATGGATGCCGGCCGCGTCGCGGCCTCCGGGTCCCACCTGGGCGAGGTCACCATCGAGCTCATCCCGTCCCAGGAGCGCGGGGTCGGCACGCGCGAGGTGGCCAACCGCTGGCGCGATCTCGTCGGCTCCATCCCGGACGCCGTCGAGCTCTCGTTCCAGTCGTCGCTCTTCTCCGCGGGCGACGCCATCGACGTTCAGCTCGAGGGCAACAACATCGACAACCTGCGCGAGGCCGCCGCGCGCATCCGGTTGAGCCTGGCGCAGTACCCCGGGGTCATGGACATCACCGACTCGTTCCGCTCCGGCAAGCGCGAGCTCAAGCTGCGGATCCTCCCGCTGGGCGAGGCGCTCGACCTGACGCTCTCGGATCTGGCGCGTCAGGTGCGGCAAGCCTTCTACGGCGAGGAGGTGCAGCGGATCCAGCGCGGCCGCGACGACGTGCGCGTGATGGTCCGCTACCCCGAGGCGGAGCGGCGCTCTCTCGACGGGCTCGAGCGGATGCGGATCCGCGCCCCCGACGGTAGCGAGGTGCCCTTCGGGACCATCGCGCGCGCGGATCTCGGTCGCGGCTTCTCGACGATTCGCCGCACCGACCGGCGCCGCGTCGTCAACGTGACCGCGGACGTCGATACGACGCGGATCAGCGCGAACGAGGTGTTGGCGGGCCTGCAGGGGGGAGACCTGCAGGCGATCCTGAGCGACTACCCCGGCATCGGCTACTCGCTCGCGGGGGAGCAGGCCGAGCAGGCCGAGGCGGCCGCGTCGCTGCGAACCCTGTTCATGGTCGCGCTCTTCCTGATCTACGCGCTCCTCGCGATTCCGCTGCGCTCCTACATCCAACCGCTGATCATCATGTCGGTCATCCCGTTCGCGCTCGTCGGCGCCATCGCTGGCCACCTGCTGATGGCGCAGTTCGGACTCTTGAAGGGGGGGGTCTCCTTCATGTCGATCATGGGCTTCATCGCCGCGTCGGGTGTCGTGGTGAACGACAGCCTGGTCCTGATCCACTACGTCAATCTGCGGCGCGGCGAGGGCAAAGGCACAGCGGAGGCGGTGCGCGTGGCCGGGGTGGCGCGCTTCCGCCCCATACTTCTCACCTCGCTCACGACGTTCGCCGGGCTGTCGCCGCTCATGCTCAACCGCAGCGTCCAGGCGCAGTTCCTGGTGCCGATGGCGATCTCGCTCGCCTTCGGCGTCTTGTTCGCGACGCTCGTGACCCTGCTGGTCGTTCCGAGCGGCTATCTGATTCTCGAGGATCTGCGTCGACTGTTCCGCCGCTCGGGCGGCGGGGACGAGCCGCTGTCGCTACCGACCGCGGCGGCAGGCCGCTGACGCCTTCACCGCGCCACGGGCACTCCTCCACCGCGATGACCCTGGATGTCTACGCGCACGTCCTTCCAGGGATGCAGGAAACGGCCACGGAGCGCCTTGAAAGGGCCCTGTTTGGTGACTCGTGAGAGGGTTCGCACACCTGCGGGTTGACTGCGAGACAGCCGGCGCGCTAACTACCCGGAATCTCTACTGGCCCAGTAGCTCAGTCTGGATAGAGCGCTTGCCTCCGGAGCAAGAAGTCGCAGGTTCGAATCCTGCCTGGGTCACCAAGCTTTCGTCTGTAGCCACGTAGGCTTACCGAACGACTATGGTATGCGGAACACCCCTGATTCGAGGTATCTACAGCCACGCGCACGATGAGACACGCGTCACCATTCATCCCCCCGATACCGACGGCATTCGCGGCAGAAGTGCCAGTGCAGCGGCGCGTTCTCTTTTCTCAGCATCTGGATCGTGTACCCCGCGGTATCGTCCGCGACTTTTCCACACAGCGTGAACTGCTTGAGCTGAGTCACGTCGCCCGGCTCGTGCCGGACCAAGTGAATCGAGGGCTCGCCATCGCCGAACAGCCGAGCGAGAGCGATCGGTTCGCCCGTAACTCGGTGGCGGAAGCTGAGCACCTCGCTCACGGTGTCAGCGCCGCCGCTTCAAGGCTCGGGACAGGATCTGGTGGACGACCGTGCTCAGCGGCTGGTCCTGCTCGTCAGCCATGCGCTCCAGCTTTGTGAGCTCCGTATCCGTTACCTGCGCATAGACTCGGTTGCGCCTGACGGTCTCCGGGGGTCCTGGCGGTCTTCCCAAGCGTCGCCTCTTTCCGCCTGCTCTGGATTGTCGCGTCCCCAAGGACTGTACCTTCTTTTTTTATATGGTAGGGAAGTAAATTCAGCGCTCGCTCAGGGCGCCTCGTCAGGCCGCGCGCTTGCCTAGGTAGAGATTGGCTTCATATGACACCTCAACGCTCCCGCCGCGGTACTCAATTGCGTCAGCGACTCCCTTGAGAAGCGACTCGAGCTGCTTGGGCGGAAGGAGACGATGGTCAGAATGGGTACTGAGTAGGTCAAGGTAGTCCGAGGTCTTGTAGCGATGCGACCACGGATATCGGCGCGTTGAGACCGGGCCGAAGCAACCCGACTCCGAGAATAGCGCCGCGATCGGACCCTCTTGAGCGTACCAACTAGTCATCGGCGGTCCGGCAAGTGAAGGTGCGTGGCGGGAATAGGCGGCATCCAGGGCCTCCCGTAAGGGGGACTGATCGAGAACAACTGCGTTGCCGAAGACAGCGAGCGCCCCGGCCGGCCGCAGAGTTGCTGCGGGTTTGGTGAAGCGAAGGTCAGGCGACAGCCAGTGAAACGCTTGCGCTGAGACGATGAGGCTGAACGCTCCAGCTTCGATCCCCCACGCCTCGAAGGTCTCGCAGATGACTCGGACGTTGGGGAAGCTCGCCAGCTTTTCTCGTGCGAGACGAGCGAGACGGGGGCCTGGCTCCAGGCACAGGACTGGGAAGCCACGGCGCGCAAGCGGGACGGTCGCCTGACCGGTACTGCAGCCGATCTCGAGGATTCGGCCGTCGGGAGATATGCCGGACAGCGAGATCAGATCTTCGAAGAGCGCCTCAGGATATCGGGGTCGATGGCGATCGTATAGCTCGCCAACCTCGTCAAATGTGAACCGTTGTTCGGTAGGCATTGGCGCTCAGGTGGATCAGGGCGTCGTCGCGGCCTAACGGATCCGGCGGTCAGCTGCCGGCCCGCCTCAGGCCGTGGCCGAGCCCCGGTGGTGTCGCCCCAAGGGTACCAGAGCCGACAAGATCGACTTCGATAGTGGCACAGGACGCGGGGTGCGCCAAGAAAGCAGAGTTCTTCCGAATAGCTGCTGGTCGGATCGGTTACAGCCACCGCCGGACGGTGCGTTTGTAATCCACGTAGACCTCGCCGAAGGTCCGTTCCAGGTAGGCTTCCTCACGAGCAATGACATATCTGTCGAACACAAGCTTGGTCGCAGGGACGAACAAGACGATCCACAGGTTGTCCATTAGCAGCCCGACACCTAGCTGCAACACAAGGCCCGACACATAAATGGGGTTCCGGGAAAAGCGGCAGATCCCGCTCTGGATAACGTTGCTCGATGGCTTATCTGGCCGGATGTTGGTCTTCGCCCGGTAGAACTGTACCCAGCCCGCAAACAGGACGATGACGCTCGCGCCGATCAGCAGCCAGCCCGCGAGGTTCCATCCGGACCAGTTTGGGAGCTCCAGCGCCCAAGCCTGCTGTAACCCATAGCCGGCGACGATCGCAACGAGCAGCAGTATGGGCGGTGGCACCCTGACACCGGCATTGTCCAGGGCTTGGCTGGTCCGTTGTTCATCGGTCATGACACTCCTTCGCTGCCGACAGTCAGCATAGGGCTAATGGCGTCAGCTCCACCTCACCCCTCCACCGTTGACACTCCCGACAGAACCTATCATCGCCGAGCAACGCGCCCCCGACTACGTCCTCCGAGTGTAGCCGCATCGACTACCGCGTCTGCTGAGCCCCGAGAGGGAAGCGAACAGGCCAGGTTCAGTCGAGCAGCGAGCCCTCGCGGCGGTACGCGAGGTCGTCGCGCGAGCGGAGTCCCTGAGCGAGCCGGGCCGCGAGTGGAGGCTCCCTCACGTCGTCGATGCGCGCCCACTCGTTCACGACCACTCGCTCCTCGATACGCCACTCGCCTTGGCGACGGGTGAGCTTGTCCAGGTAGCGCGCACCAAACGTCTCGAGCGTAGGCTTGTCGCCCGAGCCGCGCCGGTGGACTGCGATCACGTAGGTCTCCGCGTGGGCCACGTCCCCGGCGAGGTCGATCAGCGACTGCCCCAGGAAGTGGTGCGTGGCGTCGAAGGCCTTCGTGAGCCTGGGTCCGAGCTGTTCGACAAAGACCTGCGCATCGCCGCGAAACACTCCGTGGTCGTCCACCGCACCGGGGTGATAGGTGGAGGCCAGCAACTCGGTGTCGGATCGGTCCACACCCCGGCTGTAGCGCGCCAGCACCTCGCGGATGTCGCGCTCATCGATCAGGCGCTGAAGCTCGGGATCCCGCTGGGGCATGGAACTCTCCTGGCAGTTGTCCCGGATTCTATCGCTCCAATCGAGGTGGAGCGTCAGAGTGGCCGCTGCCGTGGAAGCTCGCGGCCTAGTCGGCGTCCGCTCAGGCGAGTGCATTGGCCCGACGTCCGCGTATGGGCGTCATGTAAAGCCCCTACGGGGAGCTCGCGGCGGGACCTAGACGCTCGATGCGGTGACGGGTGGCCAACAGACCGATGGCTGCAGCACCTAGGACCACGGCGGGCTGATGCCGCCGACCGGCGCGCAACAACGCCGTTCCCAGGGCAAGTCGTTGGCAAGGAGGGCTCTACGGCGATTCTGGGCGTCGGCCCTGGCGACCAACCGGAGCTCAGCTACAGCCCCAACTCCCTCCCCACCCGCTCGGCATCGGGCGTCATGCCGCAGACCGTGTACACGTCGAGTGCCCGTCCGAGCGCAGCGGCGCGCTCGGCGCTGTCGCCTGCGCGCTCCGCCAGCGTCGCGCGACACTCGTGGAGGGGACCCTCGAGCAGGCGGAAGCGCGTGCGCGCGAGCAGCTTCTCGTAGCGAGCGAGGTTGCGCTCGACGTCGGCGGCGGGCTCGTCGAGCGCGAGCTGGACTCGCGCAAGCGTCGCGTAGTGACGCGGGACCCAGACAGTCCCTTGGCGCTCCGTGAAGGCGACGGCCTCGGCGGCCGTGGCGCGCGCCTCGCGGAGCTCGCCCCGCCCGAGGTGGGCGACCGCCGCGAGATCGAGAGCGCCGGGCTCATGGGCTCGGCCGACGCGCGTCTCGCGCATGGTGAGGAGCAGGCTCTCCGACTCCTCGAGCAGGCCGTCCCAGTCGGCCTCGCCCGCGAGCGCGGCGCACAGCGCGAATCGTGCGGTCATCGCCGAGAAAGGTGACAGGTTCTCGGCGCGCCGGATTCCCTCACGGGCGCGCGCCTGCGCGCCCTCGACCCGGCCCAGGGCGCACCCGAACAACACCTCCTCCCACAGGAACCAGGTCATCATCTCGGGGTAGCCCAGATCGGCAGCGAGCTGCGCCTGGGCCAGTGATCGCGCACGAACCCCGCGGGGTCTCCGCCGTAGCCGACCGCGCGAAGCTGAACCAGGCGCGCGAAAATCAGCGGGCTGAAGCTCGAGATACGCGCACCCAGATGCGGGTCGCCCCCAGTGAGCTTCTCCAGCTCCTCGCAGACGGCGAGACACCGCTCCGTCTCGCCGCTGAACGCCAGCCCGGCCACCAGGTAGCCGCGCGCCCCACAGCGGAGCTCGGCCTCGCCGGCGCGATCGGCGACGCGCATCGCCTCCTCGGCATAGCGCGCGTAATCGCTCGCGCTCCCCGAGTTGAGTCCGCGCACGCCCGAGTAGTTGGCGAGCAGGCCGGCGAGCGAGCCGAGGTCATCGGCCTGCTCCGCGAGGGCGCGCCCCTCCTCGAACACGCGCTCGCACTCCTCCGCGGACGCGCCCAGGCGCCAGCCCAGCGACAGGATCTGCGAGCAGGCGTCCACCGCCAACGGCGTCACCTCGCCGCCCTTGGTCCGGTCCAGGCCGTGCACCAGCTCGTGCACGCGCCGCCAGTGGCGCAGCGACTCTCGCATGTCGCTGGCGCCGGCCCAGCGCGCGGCACGGCGGTGCCAACCCGCCGCGACGGCGTCCTCGTTCGCCTGCTCCCAGTGGTGCGCCAGCAGCGCGGCGTTCTCGTCGAGCCGGTCGGTGTGCGCCGCCTCGAGCGCGCGCGCCACCGCGGCGTGCGTGCGTCGGCGTTGCTCCTGGAGCTGCGACTCCAGGGCCACCTGCTGCGTCAGCGGGTGCTTGAACGTGTACTCGGGCACCGGGTAGAGCGACTGCTCGTAGACGAACTCGCCGTCCTTGAGCACACGCAGCGCGTCGCGCACGCCCGACTCGTCCAGGTCGCCGGCCGCGATCAGGGTCGGCTCGCTGAAGTCCTTGCCGATCACGGCCGCCGTTTGTAGCACGCGCTTCGCGACGTCGCCGAGTGAGTCGATGCGCGCCGCGAGCAGGGCCTGCACGCTCGCCGGAACCGCAAGCCTGTCGACCGGGGTCAGGAGCTTGTAGCGGCCTCGCGTCCCCTCCAGGTGGCCCGACTCGATCAACGACTGAACGACCTCCTCGGTGAAGAAGGGGTTGCCGCCCGTGCGCCCGTGGATCAGCTCGGCAAGCCCGCGCGTGCTCGGGTCGGCGCCAAGCAGGTCATCGAGCAGCTCGCGCACCGCCTCGCGACCGAGGGGGGCCAGGGGGATCTGGCGGTAGTACGACCGGGACGCGAACTCGGCCGTGTACTCGGGGCGAAAGTTCACCACGAGCAGGGCCGAGCTGCCGGCGATCGCGTCGACCCATTGCTCCAGGAACGCCTCGCTCCCCGGGTCGAACCAATGCAGGTCCTCCAGCAGCGTGACCAGCTGCGTATCGTGGTTGCCCTCCTGGATCTCCTTGCGCAGCGCCGCGAAGATCTGCCGCTGCTTGGCCTCGGGATCCATGCGCGGTGGCGGCTGGCGCGGATCGAGCACGCCGAAGAACTCGAACACGACCGGCAGGAACTCGCGGAACGACTCGTCGGTGAGCAGCAGGCGTCCGGCGATCTTCTCGCGCACGAGCTGATCGGGGTCCGTGTCCTCGATGCCGAAGTAGGCGCGAAACGCCTCCAGGATGGGCAGGAATGGGATGTTCTTGCCGTGGGCGACCGCGCGCCCCACCTGGATTCGCTTGCCGGCGGCACGGCAGCGCTCGAGGAACTCGAAGCAGAGCCGGCTCTTGCCGGTTCCGGCCTCGGCCACGATGCCCACCACCTGGCCGTTGCCTGCGGTCGCCTGCTCCAGCGCGGCGTCGAGCGTCTCCATGTCGGCGCCGCGACCCACGAAGCGCGACAGGCCGCGCGAGCGGGAGACGTCGAAGCGCGTCTGCAGCTCGCCCGTGCCCACGAGCTGGAAGACGTGCACCGGCTCGGAGACGCCCTTGATCGGGAACTCGCCGAGATTGTCGAGCGCGAAGTAGCCGGAGACGAGGTTCGCGGTGGCGTCCGTCAGGTAGCAGGTGTTGGGCTCTGCCAGACTCTCCATGCGCTGGGCAAGGCCGACCGTGTGACCCTGGGCGGTGTAGTCCATGCGCAGGTCGTCGCCGATCTTGCCGACTACGACTTCTCCCGAGTGCAGGCCCAGACGCGTCGAGACGCCGACACCGTGCTCGCGCTTGATCTCGCGCGCGCAAGTCTGAAGCTCGCCCTGGAGCCAGAGCGCCGCGTAGCAGGCGCGCTGCGGGTGGTCCTCGTGCGCGATCGGCGCGCCGAACAGCGCCATGATCCCGTCTCCGGTGTACTGGTTCACGGTCCCCTCGAAGCGGTGCACGCCCTCTGTCAGGATCCCGAAGAAGCGGTTGAGGATCGAGTGCCAGACCTCGGGGTCCTGCCCCTCGGCCAGCTCCATCGAGCCCTTCACGTCCGCAAACAGCACGGTCACCTGCTTGCGCTCCCCCTCGAGCGCGGATTTCGACTGGAGGATCTTGTCGGCGAGGTGCTTCGGGGTGTAGGAGCGGGGGTCTCGTTCCGGCTCCGCCGGAGCACGCTCAGCCAGACCGGCCCCGCACCCGTGGCAGAACCTCTGACCGGGCGTGTTGGTCCTTCCGCATGACGGGCATTCGACCTCGCTGGCCAAAAGCGGGCCGCCGCATTCGCCGCAGAAGCCAGCGTCCTCAGGGTTCTCGTGGCCGCAGCTCGGGCAGTTCACTCGCTCATTCTACTGCTGACACAGATGTGTGCGCTCAGGGGATTGGAAGCAGAAGCTGGCATCGGCGGCGTTCACATGCTGCCAGGGCGGGACAGATCAAGCGTGTTGGCGTCCTTAGCAGATGCACTTGCGCTCTCTAGCTCTCGGGGAACCCGATGCGGCGCAGCATGTCCTCGAAACGGGGGTCGTCTGGAAAAGGACTCCCTCGCCGCCGGGCCAGTTCGCCCAGTACGCCCAGGGTGACGAGCCCAGGCTCTCGGTCCCGGTAGGCCAGCTCAAGCGACTCGAATGCCTTGTCCGTCTCCCCGGCGAGCCACCAGACCCCCGCGGCATTGAAGTCCGTGAATTCAGGGCCGGCCCGACGCTTGGTCAGGGTCTCGACCCAGGCGAGGTTGGAGCCTTGGAAGCCGCCCTCGCGCCAGCCGCGCCTCCGCGCCTCGACAAGGGAGTCGTTGCCGCTCAGCCGGTCGAGCTCGATCCACGCATCGATGGCCTGCATCTCCTCTCCGACACCGATGCTCGCAAGGCCCAGGATCAGGTAAGCGGGTGCGAACTCCGGGTAGCTCTCCACGATCGCCAGAGCTTCTTCGAGCGCTTGCCGGTCGCGCGCGGCGTAGGTCAGGAGTTGGGCCATCCGGACCCGGACGGATGGGTCAAGAGGCGCGGCGGCGACGGCCTGCTCCACCACGCGGATGGACTCCTCGGCTCGTCCCGAGACTGCCAGGTAGAACGCGTATGCCTCTAGGCTCACCGGGTCGCTGGGCGCAAGCTCGACCGCGCGCTCGAACTCGCGACCCGCGGCCTCCCAATTCCAGTCGTAGTGGAGGTAGACCCGCCCGAGTGCCGCGTGCGCGGCCCCGAGATGGTCGTCGAGCTCGAGCCGGCGCAGCGCCGCCGCGCGAGCTTTCGGCATGGCCTCGTGCGCGGGAAGGCCAAAGAGCAGGAGCGACAACGAGACATACGCTTCGGCGAGGCGTGCGTGCGCGGGCGCGTAATCGGGAGAGAGCTCGGTCGCGCGCTCGAGGTAGCCGATCGTCTCCCGCAAGCCCCCTGGGAAGCGCCACGAGCGCAGCTGCTGAACGCCGCGCAGGTAGGGATCGATCGCCCGGGGTTCGATCTCTCGCTGCGTTGCGAGGCGCGCTCGCTCGTCAGGGGTAAGTTCCAGTTCGATCTCGCGCGCAACAGCTCGTGCAACCTCAGCCTGGAGCCCCAGCACGTCGCGCAGATCCCGCTCGTAGCTCTGCGCCCAGACGTGTTGGTCGTTGCGCGCGTCGATCAGCTGCAGCGTGATGCGAACCCGGTCACCGGCGCGGAACACGCTCCCCTCGACGACCCCCTGCACGTTGAGCGCGTGTGCGATCTCCGGCAACGGCTGACGCGCCCCCTTGTACTGCATGACCGAGGTCCGGGAGATCACGCGGAGAGAGCCGAGCTGGGCCAGCTCGCCGATCAGCGTGTCCGTCAGGCCGTCGGCGAAGTACTCCTGCTCGGCGTCGCCGGAGAGGTTCTCGAGCGGGAGCACGGCGATCGAGCGGATCGGTCCCGTTGTTGACGCAGGACGGTTCAAGGCCCACAAGCCGACCGCTGCGAGAGCGACGACCAGCGCTGCAACAGTGTAGAGCGACCCCTTAGAGCGTGTCGTCGGCAGGGTTCGTACCGAGACAGCGCCCGGTCTTCCCAGTGCGTACACAGCAACCAGGCGTCCTACGTTCTTCAGCTCGTGCTCGCCGAGCAAGACGGCCTCCATGTCGGGCTGATTGCGCACGGACTGGTAGACCTCGCCCGAAACGCACAGGCCGCCGTCCTGAGCGCGCAGATCCGCGAGGCGATGTTCACGCCATCTCCCGAGACCTCGCCGTCGCCTACAACGACGTCGCCGAGGTGGATACCGATGTGGAGCTTGACGTCGGTTTCGCTCTGTACTTGGTCCTCGATTGCCAGCGCACAATTCACCGCGTCCAGCGCAGTGGGGAACACCGAGAGCGACTCATCCCCCCGGGCCTCGATCGAGTCGCCGTGGTACTGCTCGACCAGTGGCAGGACGAGCTCACGGTGGCGTTCCCGTACCCGGAGGCCCCGCTCCTCGCTCTCCGCCATCAGGGCGGTGTAGCCCACGATGTCGGTGAACATGATGGCGGCGAGGCGGCGCTCGGGGGGCATGGGCGGAGTTTACTCCTGGGTGGTTTCGGCTGGTGAACTCCCCGAAAAGGCTCGCCACGGGGGTCTAGGACAACTCTGCGAGCCGTCTCCACAGGCACAGACCTATGAGGAAACATGTGGCCCGAGTTCGCGGAGCAGCTTGGGTAAGAGCGGATGAGGGTGCTAACCGGCGAAAAGCTGAGCTCCGCGTGACAAGGCTTAGAACGGCAGCGTGTCCTCTGCATCCCCGGCTTCTCGGAGCCTTGCCATCTCATCGCAGTACGCGATGTGGGACTCCGTCTCTACCCCGTACTTGAGAAGACGGAGGAGCCGAGGGGAGGCAGCTTCAACCAACCCCATCACAACCAACCCGTCTCGGTCGCACTCCTCAACACTGCCCAGAAGGTTCTCGACTCCGGTCAATGCGCTTTCTAGCTCTCTGATTTCCGGATGCTGCACCTCGAATCCTCCCAGACTATGTCTGCCAGTACGGGTCGTCGATGTCGGGCTGGACGTGGATAGTGATCTGGACTCCCTTCCCGCCGAGTGTCCCCAGCAAGACCGACTGCACTCCACTCGCGTGTTCGATCGGAGGCTCTCCGTCGTAGGCCGTGAAGAAACGCGCAATCTCCGATTCCACCCTCAGCACGACCTGCTCACATTCTGATCTCAGAGTTTCTTTCATTGGTTCATCTCCGCTCCGGGGGGCTGTTGTTGCTTCCCTATCTCGAGTCCGCCATCAAGTCAGCGGACTGTAGGCACAGACGGGCGACTCGCTCGCAGTCGTGTTCTAGGTCCTCCAGCGAGGTGTTCATGCAGACATCTTGAAGGGCGTCCTCAAGGTCTCCTTGGCGACAGTAACCGATGGATCGCAGCACTCCGGCGTAGTGAAAGAGCCTACAGAGGCGCTCGTGCGAGGCGATCTCGGCGGGTGGATCGCCGAACCCGCCCTCGGTCACACGATTCCGCGCGATCTCTCCGATCAGCCCCGCGACGGCCTCATCGTCGGGATCGTGGTCACTCATACGCGGCACCTCGTTGAACATCGTCTGAACTTGGCGTTCCATTTCCTCTTCCTCCTTCTCGTGAAAACTCTTGATCTTCCCGCAACGAAAACGACGGTAGACAGCGCGCTCTTCTCCTTCAGAGTCATTGTTGCCATCTAGCAATCGCCTCTCTATGCGAAGACGAACGGCTCTAGCAGGCTGCGGAGAAAGTGACTGGGTTGGGCGGGACGCCTCTGACGGGAGGCGTGCCGAGCAGGGAGAGGGATCGCCGTTCCCGGTACGAACCGGTTCGGTGTCGCACGGGTAGATCTTGCGGGATCATGAGCTATGTCGCCTCCAACAGGTTGCGGATACGGACCAGGTTGTAGGCCGCAGCAGTGAAGGTGAAGACCCAGCCGACCCGATCCGTGCCCCGGTGCCGGGTCTTGCGCATCAAGCCCACCGTCTTCATCCAGCCAAACACCTCCTCCACCCGTTTGCGGAAGCGCTGGCTCACCTCGTAGCCCGGGTGTCCTGTGGTCCTTCGATCGATCGCGCTTCGGCGGTTCGTCGTGTTCTGTGCCACGTGCGGGGTAACGCTCCAGGCCCGAAGCGCCTGCACAAAGCTCTTGGCGTCGTAGCCCTTGTCTCCAGCCAGGGTGATCCGGCGAGCGCCCCCCAGACCCAGCACCATCTCGAGAGCCGCTTCGCGCTCCGCATACCCCGACGCCTGAGTGAGCTTCGCCGCCACCACCAGGCCGTTGCGGTTCTCCGTCACGACGTGTCCCTGATACGCGAGCCGCGCGCCCTGGCCCCTCATCCCCGCCAGTCGGGCGTCCGGATCCGTCCTCGACGCATGCGTCTGGTTGCTCCGCTTCTCGCCCCGGAAGTTGACCGTCGGGTTGCCCGGGTCGTCATCGTCCCTGCGCTTCTCGTCCTTGCGCACGAAGCTCTTCTGGCTCGCCCACGCCTCGATCAGCGTCCCGTCCACCGTGAAGTGCTCCGATGACACCAACCCCTCCGACTCCGCCTGCGCCAGCACCGCCTCGAAGAAATGCTGAGCGATCTCGCCCTTCAGCAGCCGTTCCCGATTCTTGGTGAACACCGTCGCGCTGAACACCTCATCGTCCAGCTCCAGGCCCACGAACCAGCGGTAGAGCAGGTTGTAGTCGATCTGCTCGATCAGCTGGCGCTCGCTCCGGATCGTGTACAGCACCTGCAACAGCAGCGCCCGCAACAGCTGCTCCGGCGGGACCGACGGTCGGCCGACCCCTTTGGCGTAGATACCATCGAAGCGTCGCGACAGCTGCTCCAGCGCCGCGTCCACCAGTCGCCGGATCGCTCGAAGCGGATGGTCCTCGGGAATCCGGGACTCCAGCGATACGTAGCTGAAGATCCCACCCTGGAGCGTCTGCGGTCCTCTCACATCTCCCCCTTGGGGCTTCCCTCAAAGGTACCCTTCGATGAGGAGTTTTTCAGCAGCCTGCTAGGGAGCCGATCACCTCCACCACTCCGGCCACAGCGTTGCAGACGTCATCGTGACCTGATGGTTCGTGGTCGATCGAGTCCCTCCCTGCGCGTGAAGTCCGCCGCTCGAGGCCCACGAGCTGCGCCAGGAGCTTCGGGTGTTCGAGGAACTCGACCTGCTGCGAGTTGATCTTTGGAAGCAGTGCCCCGTAGAGCTCGCTCTTCGCCTTCTTGCAGGGGCAGATACTCGACGCCTTCGTTTTGGAACTGCTCTCGAGGCCACATTCCCGCGTATCGATCACCGCTTATCTCGTTCACCGAGTATTGCTTGAGTACCTGGGCGAACTCTTTCACGACCTGGGTGGGACTGAAGGGCGGGCGGACCTCGCGGACAACATCCAGAACGATCGGCTGAAGCTCCTCGTCGCCTTCCAGCCTGTGGGCGACTGCCATCGTCATTGAATCCGGGCCACCGCCACCGGCCGGGTCGACGAAGGCTGAGTAGATTACGTTATGAACCGGAGGGAGCTCTCGCCTTCCCGGGATGGTGACGGCCTCAACCGCTTCGCGATCCACGAAGCCCTCTACGTCGCGCCGGAACTCGGCCAAGTACTCCGCGCGGGCCTTCGACTCGTCCTCTTCGAGCGCTCGGTCGATGAGCGACTGTGAGAGGGTCGGGTTCATGTTGCGACTCGTCGCCTGCCAGACCAGCATCTCGGTGGTCTCTTTGCCGAAGTGGCGCTCGTAGGTCTGCCACAGGACACCGCGGCGCGCGTAGGGGCTCGAGATAGAGAGCAGGAGCGAGTCGGGAACGGTTGCCATTCCAGGAGAACGCCAGCTCGTCAAGGATGGCCGTTGTTCGGCAAGGGGTAGGGCGCCTATCTGTACCCTGTGGCTGTAGCGTGGCTATCGGGGTTCAAAACCCCTTCGACCCTGGGCCTTTACCCCCGAACCCTTGCTCTAGGGGGCAACCTGTCAAGCCAGTCCCGCGCCGGTAGTGAGGAGCGCCGCCCAGCCAACCCCTCGCTGGTCGGTAGGGATAGACTGTACGCGCAGGCATTCTCGCCCAGGATGGGGGCGGCACTCTTGTAGGCAGAGGCGTCCGAGAATGCCCGGAATCTCTTCCGGCTCTCTTGAGGAGATAGAAGTGACTTCCAGCTCCCCGCCGCCGGCCTATGTGCCGCAAGCCATCTTCGCACCCGAGGAGAGCACCGCACCCGTTCCCCGCGTCTTCGTCGCTCCCAACCGGTACGTGCAGGGAGACGGCGTCCTGGATCATGTGGGGCGGTACCTCTCGCTGGTACCGAGCAAGCGGACGGGAGTACTGATCTCCAGGCGGGGCCAGCGAAGCGACGGAGTCCGCCTGCAACGGAGTCTTCGTGACGCCGGCATCGAATCCGTAGTCGTTACGTTTGCTGGCGAGTGCTCGGTCGAGGACGTGGAACGATACGTCGAAATCCTCGAGGCGGAGAAGAGGCCGGTTGACTGCCTGATCGCAGCGGGCGGAGGAAAGTGCGTCGATGCGGGCAAGTGCGTTGCCTATCGGCTGCAGGTTCCCGTCGTCATATGTCCGACCCTGGCATCGAACGACGCCCCCTGCTCCGCGCTCTCGGTGATGTACACGGCAGGGGCGTCTTCAGCGCTGTCGAGTCCTTTCCGGCGAATCCTGCTCTGGTTGCAGTCGACACGCGGATCGTGGCAGAAGCCCCAGCCCGCTATCTCGTCTCGGGGATGGGCGATGCGATGGCAACTTGGTATGAGGCGCGAACCTGCCTGCGAAGCTCCCACGGGAGATCGTTCGTTGGGGCGCGGCCAACGTTGGCCGCCACTGCGATCGGCGAGATCTGTGCGAGCACCCTCTATTCCTACGGTCTCGCGGCAGCAGAAGCTGTAGAGCGATCTGAGGTCGATGATGCCATGGAGCGAGTCGTCGAGGCGAATACCCTCCTGAGCGGCATCGGCTTCGAAAGTGGAGGTCTCGCCGTTGCCCACAGCATTGCGCAGGGGCTGACCGTGGTACCGAGCGTGCGTCAGAGCTATCTGCACGGCGAGATGGTGGCCATCGGTCTGATCGCCCAGCTCGTTGCTGAGAAGGAAACCGAGGAAGCGAGGAAGGCCGCAGAGTTCTTCGCCGCGGTCGGCTTACCTGTTCATCTCGGCCAGGTGTCCCTGTCTCCTCGAGACAAGGCCGAGCTCAGCGACGTCGTGGAGGCGGCCATGCTGATGCCTTTCGTGCACAACGAGCCGTTCGAGGTCACGCCGGAGAGATTGCGCGCCGACATGCTACAGGCGCACGAGCTGGGCGTTCTAGTCGCAGAGAGCGCCGGAGACGCTGCCTATCGTGCCCTGCGGGTGGATTGATCGTTCTGTCGTTCAGGCGGACGAGCCACCGTCCATCACCAGCACCGACCCGTTGCAGTACGTCGCCGTCGCGAGGAACAGGATCGCGTCGGCGGCCTCGTCCGCTGTACCCATGCGCATGAGCGGACAGAGGGCCGCACGGCTGCTACAGCCACAATACAGCCACGGTGAGAATCCAGGGCTGTATAGCACCATCCATGGCTGCCGAGCCGTGTTGAGATTCATCAACAGAAACACACCGGTAGACTAGCCTGGACATTCACGGAAAAGACCCGACCTTGCCTCCGGAGCAAGAAGTCGCAGGTTCGAATCCTGCCTGGGTCACCAAGTTTTCGTCTGTAGTTACGGAGGCTTACGGAGCGACGGCGGAACGCGGACCACCTCTGATTTGAGGTATCTACAGCCACGCTACAGCCACAGACCAGATCACGCATTCAGCGCCCCTTATTGGCGCAAGACGCGTCACCTTTCGTAGCCCCGATACCGCTGGCAGTCACGACAGAAGTGCCAGTGGACCGGCGCGTTCGCTCTAGTCAGCATCTGAAAAGCGTAGCCCGCAGTATCATCCGCGACCTTCCCGCACAGCGTGAACTTCAAGAATCGGCGCGAGTGCAGGATTTTGCTGAGCTGCTGGTTCTCGAGATCGCGGGCGGGGATAGGGCTTCCTGCCGGACATCGCGACCTAGCAGGCTGCGGAGAAAGTGACTGGGTTGGGCGGGACGCCTCTGACGGGAGGCGTGCCGAGCAGGGAGAGGGATCGCCGTTCCCGGTACGAACCGGTTCGGTGTCGCACGGGTAGATCTTGCGGGATCATGAGCTATGTCGCCTCCAACAGGTTGCGGATACGGACCAGGTTGTAGGCCGCAGCAGTGAAGGTGAAGACCCAGCCGACCCGATCCGTGCCCCGGTGCCGGGTCTTGCGCATCAAGCCCACCGTCTTCATCCAGCCAAACACCTCCTCCACCCGTTTGCGGAAGCGCTGGCTCACCTCGTAGCCCGGGTGTCCTGTGGTCCTTCGATCGATCGCGCTTCGGCGGTTCGTCGTGTTCTGTGCCACGTGCGGGGTAACGCTCCAGGCCCGAAGCGCCTGCACAAAGCTCTTGGCGTCGTAGCCCTTGTCTCCAGCCAGGGTGATCCGGCGAGCGCCCCCCAGACCCAGCACCATCTCGAGAGCCGCTTCGCGCTCCGCATACCCCGACGCCTGAGTGAGCTTCGCCGCCACCACCAGGCCGTTGCGGTTCTCCGTCACGACGTGTCCCTGATACGCGAGCCGCGCGCCCTGGCCCCTCATCCCCGCCAGTCGGGCGTCCGGATCCGTCCTCGACGCATGCGTCTGGTTGCTCCGCTTCTCGCCCCGGAAGTTGACCGTCGGGTTGCCCGGGTCGTCATCGTCCCTGCGCTTCTCGTCCTTGCGCACGAAGCTCTTCTGGCTCGCCCACGCCTCGATCAGCGTCCCGTCCACCGTGAAGTGCTCCGATGACACCAACCCCTCCGACTCCGCCTGCGCCAGCACCGCCTCGAAGAAATGCTGAGCGATCTCGCCCTTCAGCAGCCGTTCCCGATTCTTGGTGAACACCGTCGCGCTGAACACCTCATCGTCCAGCTCCAGGCCCACGAACCAGCGGTAGAGCAGGTTGTAGTCGATCTGCTCGATCAGCTGGCGCTCGCTCCGGATCGTGTACAGCACCTGCAACAGCAGCGCCCGCAACAGCTGCTCCGGCGGGACCGACGGTCGGCCGACCCCTTTGGCGTAGATACCATCGAAGCGTCGCGACAGCTGCTCCAGCGCCGCGTCCACCAGTCGCCGGATCGCTCGAAGCGGATGGTCCTCGGGAATCCGGGACTCCAGCGATACGTAGCTGAAGATCCCACCCTGGAGCGTCTGCGGTCCTCTCACATCTCCCCCTTGGGGCTTCCCTCAAAGGTACCCTTCGATGAGGAGTTTTTCAGCAGCCTGCTAGGCGCTCACCTGTTCTCGGCCAGAACACGCCAGTCACCGCGTGATCTGCCTGCTAGGCAGGCCCACGTTCCTACCTCAATCACGGTCGGCGTCTACGCGCGAAGCGTTCTCCGCTTGCAACGACAGCAGCGCCGGCCCACTCACGCGGTTGCGCGCCGCGCTGTAGAGTTCCCTCAGCTCGCACTCACCTCGATGCCCTCGAACGTTCTGCCCAAGGAGGCATACCGTGGTCTACTCGATCCATAGCCGCCGCCACAGTGGCGCCACGACCGCGTGCCTCGTTGCCGTCGTCTTCGTTGTTTTGGTCTCGCTGGTCGCTTGCTCAGAAGGCGGGCCGATCGGCGAAGAACCCGACAAGGGGGCTCAGGTCGACGACTACGGCGCGGAGATTGGGGCGGTGGAGTTTCCGGTCTCCTGCAACGAGAGCGCGGCGCGTCACGTGGCGCGCGGCTTGGCCCTCCTCCACCACATGATGTACCACGACGCCGATCGCACCTTCGAGGCGGCAGCTGCAGTCGACCCCGACTGCGCAATGGCGTACTGGGGCCGGGCGATCGTACTGATCCATCCGCTATGGCCAGACCTCCCCAGCCTGCAGCAGCTCAACATCGGCTTCGCGCTCGTAGAACAGGCGGAGGCGCTGCCGAGCACGCCGCGGGAGCGGGCGTACATCGAAGCCGTCGCAGCCTACTTCCGCGATGCCTCGAAACGTAGTGAAGACGATCGGCTCACGAGCTACGCCGAGGCCTGGAAGACGGTGTATGAGCGGTTTCCCAACGACCGCGAAGGTGCGCTGCTCTTCGCGCTCGCCCATATGGCGTCGGCGGACCCGGGTGACAAGACCTACCAGAAGCAACGCGAGGCCGGGGCCATCGCCGAGGCGGTGTTGGTCGAGGTTCCGGATCATCCCGGGGGCCACCACTACGTAATCCATGCCTACGACCTCCCGACGCTAGACGAGCGGGCCCTGGAGGTGGCGCGAAACTACGGGAAGATCGGGCCCGATGTGCCCCACGCTACCCATATGCCGAGTCACATCTTCACGCGGCTTGGCCTATGGCGGGAATCGATCGAGTGGAACCGGCGCTCGGCCGATGCGGCGCATCGTCAGGAGGTGGAGGCGGGCCTGGTCTCGACGTATCACCTCCATGCCCTCGACTATCTCCTCTACGCCTATCTGCAAACCGGCGAAGACCGGAAGGCGGAGGAGGTGCGCGACCTGGTCGTCTCTCTCGAGGGGCCCTACATGACGCTAAACCGCGACAACTCGGCCTACCACCTGAGCGCCGCGCCCGCCCGATACGCCCTCGAACGGTACGCGTGGGCGGAGGCCGCCAGGCTCGAGCCGCGTCACCCGGCCTCGTTTCCGTGGGACGAGGGCTTTGGGCGCTATGTCGCGAACACCTTCGCGGCACGGGCCCTCGGGCGCGTCCGGACCGGCAACGTGGACGGTGCGCACGACGACCTCGAGCGCTCCGAAGAGCTCCTCCCGGGCCACGCCGAGACCGCGTTGGCGGCCTACTACGCGGGCGAGACCGAGATTCTGCAGGCGGCGACACGTGCGTGGATTCTCTACACCGAGGGCGCGCAAGACGCCGCCCTCGAGGCGTTCCGCGCGGTGGCCGAGCGCGAAGCCGCGCGGGGCGGGGGTGCCCCGAGCGAGCTCCTCCCCGCAAACGAGCTCTTTGGAGAGATGCTCCTCAAGATCGAGCGTCCGGAGGACGCCCTCGCAGCCTATCAGTCGGTGCTCGCACGGCGGCCCAAGCGACTGAACAGCCTGATCGGCGCGGGCCGAGCCGCCGACATGGCGGGCGACGAGGCACTGGCCGCCGACTACTACCGTCAGGCCATGGCGGTCGCGGGAAGTGCCGGCGGTGGAAGCGCGCGGCTCACCCTCGTGAAGAACTATCTAAGCGCACATGAAGCGGCGCAGTAGCAACGCTCGGAGATCCGGCGGTCTGATCAGGAACACTCCCCCCCACCCGTTTTTCCGAGCGGCCGAGCAGCCACGACTCTCAGCGAGGTGGAATCCACTTAGTTGGCTGGGTAGTCAGGATTTCGGAAGCCGATCCAATCCTCAGGCCTCCGCTTCTCAAATGAAGATCAACCGAGCGGATTCGGGTCCGGCAGACCGAGTCGAAACTGAGCGAGTGCCTCAAACGCGGAGTCGCTGACTACAAAGTGCTGGCTGGCAGCGTTGATGTCGCGGAAGCAGCTCGAAGGACGAGATCGTTCGCTGGGAGCGCTGGTAGGGAGTCGGCTCACTTCGGAGCGGGGATGGGGAAGGGGAGATCTCGGACCCGATCTCCGCTCTCGACACGCTCGACGATGAAGCGCGTCTGCGTCTGGTCGAGGAGATCCTGCATCGTGAAATCGTGGGCGATCCAGACGGAGCCGACCTGCTTGACGTGGTCCGGCGGCACGGTGAGGACCTTCCTCAGCTGGTCGAGGCGATCGTAGAGTTCGGCCCTGAGCACGATGCAGGTCTCTTTGTCGACGTGGGATACGACCAGGGCATAGCTCGAGTCTTCTTTGTTGTAGGGACGGGTCTGGATCACGTAGGTGGGTCGACCCTCGCGCTGGCCATCCTTGAGGCGCGTCGAGCGCCCCGGCTTGTTCATGCCGTAGAGCCGCGCGAGATCCTCGGACGAGAAGTCTGTATCGAAGAGCCGAGATCCACTCGGCGCGTTGAGCCGCTTCAGATCCGGCGTTCCGGCGACCGCGAGGAATATCTGTGTCAGGCCGTTGCGTTCCGCGAGCAGCAGCCGCGACCCGCTCAGATCCGAGGGATAGATGAGCTGCACGTAGAGGGCGCGCACCCCGTCGGGCGCGTTGCCGCGGTAGACGGTCGCGCGCCGCACGAGCTCGTTTCCCAGGCGATCCGTCGAGGTGAACTCGACCGTCTGCAGCGTGTTCTCTGGAGGGCGGTTGTCCCGGGCGCAGAGGGCGATCTTCTCCGCGTTGACTCGCCCACGGATCGAGAGCGCAAGAGGCCAGCTCGACAGCACGGCGAGAACGAGCGCCAGTCCCGGCAGTACCATCTGTCTTTCCCCTCGTCTCGGATCGGGCAGGTGCTCCGGTACGCAGGGCCGGGAGCGCGCAGCAGCCTAGACTCGGCGGATCGATCGGTCAAGAATCGGCGCGAGTGCAGGATTTTGCTGAGCTGCTGGTTCTCGCACCGCCCTACACCGGACTCGCGCGCGAGTGAGCGTGAGCCGATCGCAGCGCGTAGGGGGGTCTCCTTCGGCGGACTGGTCGTCATAGCGCCGGCTGGCTCCTGTGAGCCTGAGAAGACGAAGGGGGCGCCCAGGCAGCGGGCGCACCCCCCTTGTTGGACCCGACCTAGTAGCGGTCTCTGCCGCCGCCGCCGCCGCCGCCGCCGCCGCCGCCGCCGCCGCCGCCGCCGCCGCGACCCCGCTCGTTCGCTTCGTTGACCTTGAGGTCTCGGCCGCCGAGATTGCTCCCGTCGAGGGCGCGCATCGCAGCGTCCGCGGTACTGGCTTCGTCCATCTCGACGAACCCAAAGCCACGAGAACGGCCGGTATCGCGATCCATGATCACGTTCACGGACTCGACGCGGCCGTGTTTCTCGAAGGCGGCCCGTAGCTCGTCCTCGGTGGTAGAAAAGGCAAGATTTCCGACATATAGCTTCTTACTCAACTGACATTCCTCTGCCGCACCAGTTCGCGGCATTTGCGCCAGACTCCGGGGCCGGACTTTCCAGCTCAGGTGGTCGGGCGCTATGTAAACCGCCCGCAACGTTGGCCGCCTGGCCCTGCGCACGAGCAGGAAAGGCAAACTCGATATGGGAAACAGAGCAGGCGGGTAAGGCCAGAAGCTGTAAGCCGATCGGAAGGCCCCTCGGCGGAGAACGATAGCAGAACCCAAGGCCTGGGGAGGATAGGGAGTTTAAGAGGATTTTCGGGTTGTGACAATGGCCCTTCCCGTCCTATCGATTGGTCTGAGGGCCGGGGCGCGGGGCCTTTAGGCGGGTGGTACGCCAGTGCGGCTGGGGTTGAGCCCGTTCGGTGCCCTGCGGGGGCGCACGGCTGGTACAGCCACAATACAGCCACGGTGAGGATCCAGGGCTGTATAGCACCATCCATGGCTGCCGAGCCGTGTTGAGATTCATCAATAGAAACACACCGCTAGACGAGGCTGGACATACACGGAAGGGGGTCGACGTTGCCTCCGGAGCAAGAAGTCGCAGGTTCGAATCCTGCCTGGGTCACCAGCAATTCGTCTGTACAATGCGGCCCTGTTTTGAGGCGACGACGGAGTTGGCGACGATCTCGATGTTTCCGGCGTTTCCCCTGACAAGCTCGCCTGATCTTCCGAAGGCTTCCAAGCCGACTGTGCTACTTGCCACCTGCGAAGGGGGGAACGGCGGAAATTCGTCATTCGGCAGCTCGCTCGGATCGAAGGCGCCAGAGACCATGATGGAATCGGCGTGGATCTGGATTCGCCCCGCGTCGGAACCCTCGGAGGAGTTTCGGGGTCCTTGCCCCACTGCTGCCGCCACAGATCACGCTCGTTGCCGGGAGGTAGCGAGCAGAGACTCTGCGGCGTTTAAAGTGCTCTCAGATCGTTTCGCGGGTTCTCGTGCCACGGAGCCGTAGCGTCGCGAGCGCGGCAATGGCCCATAGCGCAAGTCCCGGCGCACCCGGCTCCGGCACTGCAATCGCGAGGACGTTATCCATCCCGAGCTCGGCCGCGATCGGCGCCGGCGACGAATCCGCTACGAAGTTGTTCCCGAAAGCTGGCACAGTCGAGTGGAACAAGCGAAGCACTTCTACATTACTCAAGGTCTGGTCGACATCTGTGCCCATTCCCACAGCACTGAGATCTGCTGGGAGCACCGAAAGCGTGATCGTCCACCACCCGCCGCCCACTGGAAGCGCAACACCCGCTGTCGAGGACCAGGCTCCGCCTGAACCGACCCCGAGGATACCGAGCCGGATTTCGAGATCCGTACTGCCGAGATTGATGAAGTCAGCCGAGATTGCGGTCACCCCGTTGGCCGTATAGTCCCCCGCCCACACGTTGTTCTGATGGAGAACGAGTTTTCCAAATTGCACGTCAGTTCCCGACGAGGTTACTCGCAGGAACAAGTCGGAGACACCGAGCTGGCCGGAGCCCACGACCGTTCTGGGCGCACCGGCCCAGCCCCCAATGTCGCCGTCTTGGAAGTCCTCCAACTGGCCCGGAGAGATAGCCGTAGCCGGTAGAGCGAGCGACATAGAGGCCACAAAGGCCAGGACGCACTGGAACCAGGTTGGATCGAGCCCGCTGGAGTCGCAGAGCCTTATAAGTCTGCAGTTCACAGGACCTGATCTTACTCCGCTGCCACCAACTGGGAACGGACCTGTGATGGGAGGTAGAGTTTGCACAAGTATCGGGGATTCGTCGAATCTACGGGATCAGACGCCCCAGCGGATTCGGGCCAAGGCGGCGATGGACGCCAGCGCGACGAGGTGAAGCAGAGCTTCGGCGGGCGCGGACAGAAACTCGACCGCTCCGATGTCGCATATGGGTTCGCCGTCTCCGTCCCCGTCGAAGGGACGATCGAATCCCCGCTGATCGGTGAGCGGGCACTCTTGGTCGTCCCCTGCGTCCATCGCGGGGCTACTCGACTGCGGCAGATGGGTGAGCGTCGGGCCGCCATTGTCGGCCAAAAGGCGCGAGAAGGGGATCGAGCGGGCTTTCGGGAGTCCCGACTCGGTCTCCATTGACTCCATCCACCAAACCGCAAGGGTCTGAACTGTCTGCTCCGACCAGGTTGTGACCGAACGAGACCACCGAACCAGCCTCTCCAGCGCCGCAGTCTGAATTCGCGCCCGGGCCGTTCCCGGCGAGAACCGTGTTGACGAGCGACGCCGTTCCGTTGCAAATCCAGAGGCCACCAATACCAA
>CBDDEE010000002.1:0-32104 GCA_965226855.1 Myxococcota bacterium
GCGACCAGCTCCTTGCCGGTGCCGCTCTCCCCACTGATGAGGACGGTTGCCGTGGTGGGGGCGACGCGTTCGATCACCTGCTTGACGGCACGGAGGGCAGGGCTGCGGCCACGCAGCAGCCGGTCGGGATCCTCGTCGGGTTCGATGGTGGTCTCGGCCTCCTCGAGCTTGCGCGTGGCGACGGCTTTGGTGACGACCTGGCGGATCTCGTCCGGCTCGAAGGGCTTGGTCAGGAAGTCGAAGGCGCCGCGCTTCAAAGCCTCCACCGCGCTTCCGATCGTGCCGTGGGCGGTGAGCAGGATCACCGGGATGCCGACGCGGCGTCGGCGGACCTCGGCCAGGAGCTCGATGCCGTTCATCTGCGGCATTTTCAGGTCGGTGAGAACCACGTCCACCTCGGCTTTGTCGAGGATCTCCAGCGCGGCGACGCCGTTCGCCGCCTCCACGGTCTCGAAGCCATCGCGCCGGACCAGCTTGCAGAGCACCCGCCGCATGTTCGGCTCGTCGTCGACGACGAGGATCCGAGCCTCGGAGCGCTGCTGTTCGGTACGTGGTTCGGCTGGGTTCGTGGGGCCTTCGGAGCTCATGCGTCCCGTGCCTCGACCGATCCGCTCGGGAGGCGGATCAATACGACGGTTCCCCCCCACGGCCTGGAGCGCAGTTCGATCAGGCCGCCGTGCGCGCCCAGCAGCCGCTCGCTGATGGCCAGGCCGAGCCCGCTGCCCCGGTCTTTGGTCGTGAAGATGGGGACCAGGGCTCGCTGCAGCGTCTCCTCGTCCATCCCCCGTCCGTCGTCGGCGACGGCGATCTCAACGTGCTCCGCGAGCGGTGCGGCGGCGTCCACGGCTCGCGCGGACACGCGGATCTCGCCTTCACCGTCGATCGCCTCGTACGCATTCTGAACCACGTTTGTCAGCACGCGCTCGAGCTGATCGGCGCCTACAGCCACAATCGGCAGGGCCGCGGCGATTGCGAAGCTCAGCTTCACCTCCTCGCGTTGCTGATGGCGTGCGACGGAGAGCACGCAGCGGCGCACGAACTCGCCGATGTCGTCGATGGGAGTGCGGCGCATGGCCGGGCGTGCGTAATCCAGAAAGGTCTCGACGACGCGATCCAGCCGATGGATCTCCTCGACGATCACGTGGTGGATGTCCTCGTCCTGGACGCCGTCGGGATCTTCGAGGACCGCGAGGGCGCCGCGTATCGTGGCGAGGGGGTTGCGGATCTCGTGGGCGAGTCCTGCGGACATCTCACCGAGGCTCACGAGCTTGTCGCGGGCACGGATGCGCTCGAAGGTCTTCGAGTTCGCGATGGTCACTCCCACGCTGTCGGCCACCTCGCGCAAGAGACGGACCTCGTCGGTGGAGAAGGGCTCCGCCTGGCGCACGTCGGTGAGCGTCCAGAAACCGACGAGGCTCTCCGCGCGCAGCGGCAGCACGAGCTGAGCGTCGAGATCGCGCATGCTCCGGCAGAGCACGCCAAGGCGGCGTTGATCCTCCTCGTTGGTCGACAGGTTGCGGGCCCCTTCCAGCTCCTCTGCGAGCAGTGCGTCGTGAGACTCGAGGGCCTCGATCCAGACCGGGTCGCGCATCAGGCTGACCCGGGTGCGCGGGGGCAGGCCGAAGCTGCCTACCTGCTGAAAGCCGACCTTGGGATCGTCGCAGAGAAAGATCGAGGACGCGCGCAGGCGATCCGTGTGCTCGACGGTGCTGAGCAGCTCTTCCAGCAGCTCGTCGAGCGTCACGATCTGAGCGAAGCGCTCGCGCAGGGGCTGCAGTCCCCGTTCGAGCTCCAGACGGCTGGCGACGAACGTGCGGTCCATCGCTCGCTGGATCCGATCGCGGACTGGCTGGAAGAACAGCAGCAGCGCGAAGGAGGCGACGAAGGTGTTGAAGATGAACAGGTCGAGCTCGAGTCCGACCCAGATACGGATCGCTGCGAAGAGCCCCGCGAGCCCAGCCGCCATGAGTGTCAAGGCGACGGTATCTCCCAGGAGCTGACGCAGGTCTGCGACTCGAACCCGCGCAAGGTGCAGGTATCCGGCGTACAGAAAGAAGAGCGGGGGAAGCAGGGTGCCGATCATCGGCAGCCGGTAGCTCCACATCAAGAGATCGAACACCGCGCCCGCGAACACCCCGACCTGGGCAATGGCCAGGTAGCGCAAGCGGGTGAAGTCGGGCGAGTCTTGATCCTCCGCGGGCGCATAGCGAACGAGCAGGCCTGCTCCCACTCCGAGACCGGCGAGTGCCCAGGCGTGGGCGGCAACCTCGACGACCCTTCCTAGTGTTGCCCGGGCGAGCAGCGCTCCCATGAGCCCGAGGGTGGCGGCGAGTACGACGGGCCAGAGGCGCCGCAGCTCCGCCCGACGGCCCGAGAGCTGGGCTGCGAAGCCGAGCGCGAGCAGCCCGATCCAGCACAGCGACGCTGGCCAGCGTCGGTCCCCACTCGTAACCGATCGCGCGGGCCCCGCGACCGACTCCCCAGAGGACGTAGGACAGCGTCAGCGCGGCCAGGAGAAGTGCTACGCGGTCGCGGCGCTGCAGCAGGATGGCAACCAGGAGCACACTCGCCGCCGCCGCACCCATGAAAGCGCTCTGCGTCTCGATGTTCACTCGTACCACCGATGGTGCTGGTTTCTATTTCGGGCGGGCCTGCGCCAGCTTGATCGAGCCGGTTTGACACGACTCCGGGGCGGAGTTACTTTGCGTCGAAATACTTGGTTTTGAACGGGATTTTGTGAAATCTCGGAGGATGAGGCGATGAGTCGCGTGCTCGTCGGCGTGTCTGGCGGCATCGCGGCATACAAGGCCTGCGAGCTGGTTCGGCTCCTGAAGAGCAAGGGCCACGAGGTACGCGTTGCCGCGACACCGAACGCTTTGCGCTTCGTTTCCGCCCTCACGCTGCAGGCGCTGTCGGGGAGCAGCGTGCGCTCGGACCTCTTCTCGCTCACGGAGGAGTCGGAGATCTCGCACATCGACTGGGCCGATTGGCCCGAGGTCGTTGTCATCGCTCCGGCCACCGCGAACACGCTCGCCCGACTCGCACATGGGCTGGCAGACGACTTCCTGTCGACCGTCTGCCTGGCCACACGAGCGCCCCTCGTAGTTGCACCCGCGATGAACGTGAACATGTACGAGCACCCGGCGACTCGCGCGAATCTCGATCTGCTCGCCGAGCGCGGTGCACGAGTCGTTGGCCCGGGCGCAGGAGAGCTGGCGTGTGGGTGGGTGGGCGAAGGGCGCCTGGCCGAGCTGGAGGAGATCGAGGGAGCCGTGGAGCAGCTCCTGAGCGGCGGCGATCTGCGCGGCAAGGTCTTCCTCGTGAGCGCGGGTCCGACGGCCGAGCCCATCGATCCGGTGCGCGTGATCACGAACCGCTCGTCCGGCCGCATGGGCTTTGCAGTGGCCCAGGAGGCGGCCCGTCGCGGCGCCGAGGTGATGTTGGTCGCAGGTCCGGTGAGCTTGCCGACACCCTTTGGCGTAAAGCGGGCGGACGTCGAGACCGCCACGGAGATGCGAGAGGTCGTGCTCGAGCTGATGGAGTCCGCCGACGTCATCGTTCTCGCTGCAGCGGTTGCAGATTACTCCGTCCAACGACCGAGCGATCGAAAGCTCAAGCGCGCGGACCGCTCCCGGCTCGTGCTCGAGCTCGTAGAGAACCCGGACCTGTCAAAAGAGGTGGGCTCGCGCAAGAAGGGTCGAACCGTCGTCACGTTCGCGGCCGAGACCGAAGATCTGATCGAGAACGCGAGGGGCAAGCTCGAGCGGAAGGGCTGTGATCTCGTCGTGGCCAACGACGTCTCGCGCTCCGACATCGGATTCGGCGTCGACCAGAACGAGGTCTCGATCATCGGCCCGGATCCTTTGGAGGTCGTCCACGTGCCCTACGCGTCGAAGCGCGATATTGCAGCGCGCATCCTCGATCGTGTGCGGGAGGTGCTGAAGTGAGGCAGAGTATGCTGACGGCGTTTCTGGCCGGGCTGCTGCTGTCTCTTGCCGGTGCCGCGCGAGCGGAGACCGTGAACGTCATCACGGTGGACGGCGTCATCACACCGGGCGTGGCCGCCTACATCGAGAAGTCGATCGCGCAGAGTGAGGAGGACGTCGCGGTCGCGCTCGTGATCGAGCTCGACACTCCGGGTGGCCTGCTCGATTCGACCAAGGATATCGTCTCGTCGCTCCTGAACGCGAAGCTCCCTGTCATCGTGTACGTGTCTCCTCGAGGGGCGTGGGCGGCCTCCGCCGGGACCTTCATCACCCTGGCTGCGCACGTGGCTGCCATGTCGCCGGGCACGAGCATCGGCGCGGCCCACCCGGTGTTCGCGGGGGGAGGGGGCCCGACCCCCAGCCCACCGCTCCCCGGACAGCAGGACGAGAAGGATTCGAAGTCCCCGCCAAACCTCCGGGACTACCGCAATGAGAAGGCGGAGAACTTCACGGCGGCCTTCATCGAGTCGATCGCAGCGGAGCGCGAGCGGAACGTGGAGTGGGCGATCGACGCGGTGCGCAATTCCGTCGCGATCAGCCAGGCGGAGGCGGTCGAGCTGAACGTAGTCGACCTCGTGGCGGACGATCTCGATCACCTGCTCGAGCTCGTCGATGGTCGGACGGTCAAGATCGGCCGCGAGGAGGTCACCCTCGCGACCAACGACGTGCGCGTCGTGCGCCTCGAGATGGAGCCCCTGGACAGGTTCTTTGCCCTGATTTCCGATCCCTCGATAGCCGTCCTGCTGTTCATGGCAGGACTGGCCGGGCTCTACATCGAGGTCCAGAGTCCCGGGCTGATCGTTCCCGGTCTGGTCGGCGTCGTCTGCCTGGTCCTCGCCGGACTGGCCTTCCAGGTCATCCCCATCAACTGGGTCGGCGCACTGCTCCTCATCAGCGGGCTGGCCCTCTTCGTGGCCGAGATTTTCATCACGAGCTTCGGCATGCTCTTCGCCGCCGGGATTGTCTGTTTCGCCTACGGGGCGTATATGCTCTTCCGTGTGCCCGAGCTCTCCGATCTCACCGTGCCTTTCTGGTCGGTTATCTTTCCCGCGGTCGTCGTGCTCTCCGGATTCATGGCGATCGTCGTGTTCGGCGTGAGTCGGAGTCTTGGCAGGCCCCAGTTCTCGGGGCGCGAGGCGCTCTTGGGCCAGAAGGCGGTTGCGGAGAGCGACATTCGGCCGGAGGGTCGGATTCGAGTGCGAGGAGAACTCTGGAAGGCGGAATCGGACGAGCCGATCGAACGCGGTCAGCGGGTCGAGATCGTCGAGGTGCATGATCTGATGGTCCGAGTGCGAGGGGCCTCAGAGTCCCCGGGGAGAACCTGACAAATGGCTACCATCCCGTTGTTCATCGGCCTGCTGATCGTCCTCGTGCTGCTCTACCAATCCGTCTGGATCCTGCAAGAGTACGAGCGCGGGGTCGTGTTCCGCCTGGGACGCTTCCAGGGTGTGAAGGAGGCGGGGCTGCGGCTCGTCATCCCCTTCATCGACCGGCTGTTCAAGGTGAGCTTGCGTGAGGTCGTCATGGACGTGCCGCCCCAGGACGTGATCACGCGCGACAACGTGTCGGTGAAGGTGAACGCCGTCGTTTATTTTCGCGTGCTCCATCCCGAAGACGCACTGATCAAAGTCGAGAACTTCCACTACGGGACCTCGCAGCTGGCGCAGACCACTCTGCGCAGTGTCTGTGGCCAGAGCGAGCTGGACCGGATTCTCTCCGAGCGCGAGGCGATCAACCGGCAGCTCCAGGAGGAGCTCGATCGCGGCACCGATCCCTGGGGAGTCAAGGTGCGGGCCGTCGAGATCAAGCACATCGATCTCCCCCAGGAGATGCAGCGCGCCATGGCGAAGCAAGCGGAGGCGGAGCGGGAGCGCCGCGCCAAAGTGATTAACGCGGAGGGAGAGTTCCAGGCCTCGGAGCGCCTGCGCGAGGCGTCCGAGGTCATGAAGCGGTCGCCCTTTACGCTACAGCTGCGCTACCTGCAGACCCTCCAAGAGGTCGCGACCGAGCAGAACTCGACCATCCTGTTCCCCATTCCGCTCGATCTCATCTCGCCGATCCTCGATGCGCGCAAGGCGCTCGAGAGCGCGGACACGGATAGCGATTGAAGCTCGCGGGCCGCTATGCGGCGCTGCTGATCGTGCTGGGAGCGATCGGCACCTATCTGTCTCTCGGTGTTTACACGGTGGCTCCGGACGAGGAGGCGGTGGTGCTGCGGCTCGGCGCTTACCACCGAACCTCGGGCCCGGGGTTGCAGTGGTACGCGCCCGGGATCGAGCTTCTGGAGCTCCATCGTGTCACCGCGACGAGGGAGGAGGAGTTCGGCTACCGCACGATCACCGCGGGCCCCCCCACCCAGTACGAGGATCAGCCCGAGGAAGCGCGCATGATCACCGGCGACGAGAACCTGGTGAGCCTAGAGTTCGTCGTGCAGTACCGGATCTCGAACCTGTATGACTACCTGTTCAACGTGACGCCGCCCGTCGAGGATCTGGTACGTGACGTCGCCCAGGCCTCCATCCGCGCGGTCGTGGGGCAGCGCGAGATCGACGACGTTCTGACCCTGGCCAGAGGCCCCATCGGGGCGGCGACACGCCAGCGGATCCAGCTGATCCTCGACGAGTACGGCGCCGGCATTCACGTTCAGAGCGTGCAGCTGCAGGACGTCCAGCCTCCGGATGCCGTGAAGGACGCCTTCGCCGAGGTGACGAGCGCGGAGCAGGATCGCGGGCGCATGGTACTCGAGGCCCAGGGCTACGCGGACAAGGTGGTCCCGGAGGCGCGGGGCTCTGCCGCGGAGCTGCTGAACCAGGCACGTGGCTACAAGGAAAGTCACATCCTGCGCGCCCAGGGCGAGGCCGATCGTTTCCGGGCGCTGCTCAGGGAGTACCAGAGGGCTCCCGATGTCACCCGTAGCCGGCTCTACATCGAGACGCTCGAGGAGATCCTGCCGCAGATCGAGAAGGTGATCATGGAGGAGGGCAACACCGACCGGGTGCTGCCGTACCTCCCGATCGGCAGACGCGGGGTCGGCCCGTGAGGACGCGACTGCTCAGCCTGCTGCTGCTGGCGACGCTGGGCGTCGCCGCCTCGTTCTGCATCGTCATCATCGACGAGCGCGAGGTCGCGTTCCGCACGATCCTGAACGAGTCCGATCCCACGCTGTTCGGGCTCCACTTGAATCAGCCCGTGATCGACCAGCCCGGCTGGTACATTCGGATCCCCTTTCTGCACCAGCTCTACCGCTACGAGGGCAGGCGGATGCGCTACGACCGGGCGGATCCCCTCGAGCTGCAGACGAGCGAGAAGCTGTTGATCGAGGTCGACTACTACGCGGTCTGGCGGATCGCGGATCCGGAACTCTACTTCAAACGGATCCGCACTCGCGATGCAGCCATCCGCAGGATCGACACCATCACGTACAGCTCGGTGCAGCAGACGCTCGCGAAGCACACACTCGCCGACCTGTTGTCAGAAGACCGCGAGGAGATCACCCGCAGCATCGCCGCGATCAGCCGCGCGGGCCTCGCGCCGGAGGGCATCGAGATCCTGGACCTGCGCGTCCGGCGGACCGTGTACCCGGCGGCGAACCTGCCGCGGGTCTACCAACGCATGAGCACAGAGCGGAATCGCTTCGCGTTGAAGTTCCGCGCTGAAGGTGAGGAGCAAGCGCGCACGATCCGTTCGAGCGCGGACCAGGAGAGCCTGATCATCGTGTCGACGGCCGAGCGGGACTCTGCCAGGCTCCGGGGCGATGGCGACGCCGAGGCCACGCGGATCTACGCCGAGGCCTACGGAAAGGATCGCGAGTTCTTCGAGTTCCTGCGCAGTCTCGAGGCGTACAAGCTGGCGCTCAACAGCCAGACCACGCTGATCCTCTCACCGGATGCTCCCTTCCTCAAGTATTTCTTCGAGCCGGCGGCGCCGCCGGCGAAACGGTTAGAGGCCGCGCCGGCGAGGAGCTCGGAGCCCACGCCGCCGCGACGCTCGGAGCTGGCGCCGGGTGCCGAGGCCGTAGCCTCCGATCGGAGGACGCAGTAGCGGGAGTCCTTACTGCTGCAGCTTGCGGAAGCGCCAGCCTCCAACGGCAAGGCCCGCCACCGCGACCGTCCAGACGGGCAGGAACGCGGGCACGATGCCGACCCTGCCCGCGAGCAGTCCCACCGCCCAGGCCATCCAGTAGGTCGCCGCACTCCCCAGCGAGAAGAGCAGCGCCCTGGCCAGCGAGTCACTGCGCTCCGAGTCCCCGATCGCGAAGGGAATCGCGAGCAGCACGAGAATGAGCACCGCGGCCGGCTGCGCGAGCCTGCTGTGGAAGACGATGCGCAGCGCACTTCCGTCCGGGTGCTCGACCGGCGCGCGGCGTATCGAGCGCCACAGCGCTCCGAGCGTTGCCAGCTCGGGCGGTTGCTCAGCGCGAGCGAGATCCCGCCCGCGCAGCTCGAGCTCGAGCAGTGGCTCGTATTCCTGGACGAGAGCTCCGTCAGAACCGAAGTCGAAGATACGTGCGTCGCGGAACTCCCAGGTTCCACCGTCGGTGTTCTCCGCTGTCTCGGCCTCGATGCGCTGCACAATGCGTCCGGCGCCATCCAGCTGAAAGAGGGTGACGTCGCGCAGCTCCCCCGCCTCGAAGTCACCTGCCGAAAAGATGAACTCACCGTCCGAGTACCACCAGCGGTCGTGGATGCGCTGAGGGATGCCGCGGCCCCCAGACTCTTCGGTCAGACGCGCTTCGTGGAGCGCCTGACGCGCCGGGATTAAGACCCGATCCTGAACGAGCCCGAGACCGGCCGCTACCGCTGCGCTGCAGAGGACGATCGGGGTGAGCGCTCGCTGTAGTGGAATTCCACCGGAGCGAATCGCGGTGATCTCGCGACTCCTGACGGCCCGGCTCAAGCTCCAGACGACTCCGACCAGGCAGGCCATCGGCACTCCCAACGGGATCACGTCGAGCGAGGCGAACAGGATCGAGCGCAGGGTCGATACCGTGTCGCCGGTGAGCCGCTCGATGTGAAGCAGCGTGTCCGCAGCGATCCAGGTGACGAGCAGGGCCAGGAACACGGTCGTGGACGCGATCGCGAACTCGCGCAGGAGGTAGCGTGAGACCGTCCGCACGAGAGAAGGATACGGTCGCTCGTTACGGCCGCAACGGCGTTGCATGTGATTCTCGGAGGCTCTACAAAGGAAGCCGATGCGAATCTACGAGGGCAGCGCGGAGCTGGGCGACGCGGCGAGCGGCTGCGTACTGACCGTCGGCAACTTCGACGGCGTTCACCTGGGACATCAGCGGCTGCTCCGCGCGGTAATCGAGCGGGGACGAGCGCTCGGCCGGCCGACCGCACTCCACACCTTCGACCCACACCCTCGCAAGGTGCTCTCGCCCGAAAGCGCGCCGCCGCAGCTCATGACCTGGGAGCAGCTCGCTCGGGCGCTGGGGCAGGCGGGCATCGACGTAATCGTTCGCGAGCCGTTCACGCCTGAGTTCGCCTTGCTGACGCCCCAGGCGTTTCTGCGGGACGTCATCCGCGCCCGCTTCCGGCCAACGGAGATCTACGTGGGTCGGGACTTCCACTTTGGCAGAGGTCGCAGCGGCTCCGGAGAGACGCTGCTCCGCCTTGGGCCCGAGCTCGGGATGCGCGTCGAGATCATCTCGCAGGTGAAGGCGGGCCAGAGAGACGTGTCCAGCACGCGCATCCGGGACGCGCTGGCGCTCGGGGACGTCGCGGAGGCATCTCTCTGTCTGGACCGCCCCTACGCGATCTCGGGTGCGGTCGTGCAGGGCGAGATGCGCGGAAGGACCCTCGGCTTCCCCACGCTCAATCTCGAAACTGAGAACGAGCTGATTCCGGCACACGGCGTGTATGCCACGACCGTACAGTTTCTCGACGATGCGGGACTGGAGGGCGTTGGGCGACCCTCCGTAACGAACGTGGGTACCAGACCGACATTCGAGCCCGGGCGGGTACTCGTGGAGGCGCACCTCATCGACATGGAGGGAGACTTCTACGGCCGTCAGATGGAGGTCTCGTTCCGCGCGCGGATCCGTGCGGAGCGCAAGTTCTCGGGTCCCGACGCCCTCAAGGAGCAGGTCGCACGAGACGTGGAGTCTGCGCGGAAGCTCCTCTCCGCGACGGGGGGGTGAAGCGGGATCTCTCGCGTCATCAGAAGGTGCGACAAGATGGAGCGTAGCGTTGCGTACGTTCTGCAGCCGAATGATGCACAGGTCGTGTCGTTTCGTTCGCCTGGCGCCCGGTAAAGCTCGTTCGGAGCGCCACCGATAGAACACCGCGAATGCGGTTCATTCTGCGATCTTCGCCCACACGTGCGGCAAGGTCCGGAGGGGTGCGTTGAACGACCGGATCGGCGAGCTCCTGGTACAAAAGAGCCTGCTCTCGGAGGAGCAGCTCCAGCGCGCCAAGCAAGAGGCGGACGCGACGGGGACGCGCGTCGGCTTCCAGATGACAAAGCTCGGCTTTATCGAAGAGTCCGAGCTGGCCGAAGCGGTATCGAACCAGTACGGCGTACCGATGATCACCCTGGACGACTTCGAGGTCGATCCGGAAGTAGTCGCCCTCGTACCCGAGGACGTTGCCCACAAGCACACCATCCTCCCTGTGAACCGCGCCGGGTCCACGCTGATCATCGCGACCTCGGATCCGTCGAACATCTTCGCGATGGACGACGTGAAGTTCCTCACTGGCTACAACGTCGAGGTAGTGGTCGCGGCCGAGGAGTCGATCCGACGGGCCATCGAGAAATACTACGACACGTCGGCATCTATCGACGAAGTGATGATGGGCTTCGACGACGAAGACCTCGAGGTGGTCTCCGGCGAAGAGGCCGTCGACATCGACGAGCTCGCGCAGCAGACCGAAGACGCTCCAGTCGTCAAGCTCGTCAACCTCATACTTACTGACGCGGTGAAGAAGGTCGCCTCCGATATTCACATCGAGCCGTACGAGAAGGACTTCCGGGTGCGCTACCGGATCGACGGCTTGCTCTACGAGGTGATGAAGCCGCCGCGAAAGCTCAAGAACCCGCTGACCTCGCGTGTCAAGATCATGGCGGACCTCGACATCGCGGAACGCCGTCTGCCGCAGGACGGCCGCATCAAGCTGAAGATGGGCAAAAACCAGGAGATGGACTATCGCGTCTCTGTTCTGCCGACGCTCTTCGGTGAGAAGATCGTTCTGCGCCTGCTCGACAAGAGCAACCTGCAGCTCGACATGACCAAGCTTGGCTTCGAGGAAAAGCAGCTCGGCGACTTCAAGCACTCCATTCATCAGCCCTTCGGCATGGTGCTGGTGACCGGCCCGACCGGGTCCGGAAAGACGACTACCCTCTACTCGGCCCTCTCCGAGCTGAACACGACCTCTGAGAACATCTCGACCGCGGAGGATCCGGTCGAGTTCAATCTCACAGGCATCAACCAGGTTCAGATGCGCGAGGACATCGGACTGAACTTCGCGTCCGCGCTGCGCTCGTTCCTGCGTCAAGACCCGGACATCATCATGGTGGGTGAGATCCGCGACTTCGAAACCGCGGAGATCGGAATCAAGGCTGCTCTGACCGGTCACATGGTGCTCTCGACTCTCCACACAAACGATGCCCCGAGCACGATCAACCGTCTGCTCAACATGGGCATCGAGCCCTTCCTGGTCGCGAGCTCGGTCAACTGCGTGGTCGCGCAACGTCTTCTGCGCAAGATCTGCGAGGAATGCGTGGAAGAGGACGACGAGGTGGCCGCCGCAGAGCTGGAGAAGGCAGGCATGACGAGCGAGCATGCCGCGAGGTGTCAGCCGCGCTTGGGCACGGGCTGCGGGAACTGCTCCGATACCGGCTTCCGAGGCCGAATCGCCGTCTATGAGGTCATGACACTCACCGACACGCTGAGGGAGTTCGTGCTGAACGGCGCGAGTGCAGCGGAGATCAAGCGGGAGGCGATTCGGGGCGGAATGAACTCGCTGCGACGGAGTGCACTCACCAAGGTGCTCGAGGGGACCAGCACCCTCGGTGAGGCTCTCCGCGTATCAATGGCCGACAACTGAGGAAGAGATGGCGAACCTACACCAGCTGCTGAAGGCGATGCTCGAGAAGGGAGCGTCGGACTTGCACGTGACGACGGGCACCGCCCCTCAGCTCCGGGTGGATGGCTCGCTCGTTCCTCTGAACATGCCTCTCCTGACGCCTCAGGAAACGAAGCAGACGTGCTACTCGATCCTCACGGACGCCCAGAAGCACCGCTTCGAGGCGCAGAACGAGTTGGACCTCTCCTTCGGTGTCAAGGGACTGGCGCGCTTCCGCGCGAACATCTTCGTCCAGCGGGGCGCGATCGCTGGCGTGTTCCGAATGATCCCGTACGAGATCATGGCTCTCAGCGAACTCGGCGTGCCCGATGTGATCGGAAAGTTCGCGGAGAAGCCGAGTGGCCTGATACTTCTCACTGGTCCGACGGGAAGCGGAAAGTCGACCACGCTGGCCTCGATCATCGACGAGATCAACGTCAACACTCATCGGCACATCATCACGATCGAGGATCCCATCGAGTACCTCCACCCGCACAAGGGGTGCGTGGTGAACCAGCGTGAGGTGGGAGCGGACACGAAAAGCTTTGACGCTGCCCTGCGCTACATCCTGCGCCAGGATCCGGACGTGGTGCTGGTCGGTGAGATGCGGGATCTGGAGACGATCCAGGCGGCTCTCACGGTGTCCGAGACAGGTCACCTGTGTTTTGCCACCTTGCACACAAACTCTGCGGTGCAGACGATCAATCGCGTGATCGACGTGTTCCCTTCGCACCAGCAGTCGCAGGTGCGCATGCAGCTCTCCTTCGTGCTCGAGGGTGTGGTTTCGCAGACGCTGATTGCCCGAGCAAACTCTCCTGGCCGTGTGCTCGCCGTGGAGGTGATGATGCCGAACCCGGCTATCCGCAACCTGATTCGCGAGGACAAGGTTCATCAGATCTACTCGCAGATGCAGATCGGTCAGGACAAATTCGGGATGCAGACAATGAACCAGTCGCTCGCAGAGCTGTATCTGAAGCGAATGATCACCTACGAAGATGCCATGGGGAGAAGCTCCGATCCGGTCGAGCTGGAGACCATCATCCGTAATCCCCAGGGGCTTGGTCCCGCTTCGCGGCAGAACGCTGGGTAGCGCCTGCTGAGACGAGGGATCTGCAATGCCGACCTATAACTTCGAGGGCAAGACACGGGAAGGTCTCGTCAAGAAGGGCGTCATCGTAGCGGACAGTGTCGCTGCCGCGGAGTCGCAGCTCCGGGCGCAGTCGGTCATGCCCACCACGATCAAGGCCAAGCCGAAGGATCTGACTGAGATCATCCCGATCCTCGCACCTCCGGTGCAGCTCAACGACATCGTGGTGTTCACGCGAATGTTCGCCACGATGATCGACGCGGGTTTGCCGCTCGTGCAGTGTCTCGAGATCCTCGGCTCGCAGCAGGATAATCCGACCTTCAAGAAGAAGATCCTCGCGATCAAGCACGACGTCGAGGGCGGCTCGACGTTCTCCGAGGCGCTCTCGAAGCACCCGAAGCTCTTCGACAGCCTCTACGTGAACCTCGTGGCCGCGGGTGAGGTCGGGGGTATCCTCGACACGATCCTGAACCGCCTCGCGAAGTACATGGAGAAGGCCGCCGCCCTCAGGCGCAAAGTAAAGGGCGCGATGGTCTACCCGATCTCCGTGACGGTGATCGCGGCGATGGTCGTGGTGGTGATGCTCGTCAAGGTAATTCCGGTCTTCGAGAAGATGTTCGCCGACTTCGGCGGTGCCCTCCCGGGTCCGACGGCAACAGTGATCGAGATCTCGCACTTCATGCAGGCGTACTACGTCCACTTCGCCGGAGCGATAGTGCTCATGGTCATGGCGTACAAGTTCATCACCTCCAAGCCGAAGGGACGCCTCTTCTTCGACGCCGTCTTTTTGAAGACGCCGGTATTCGGCGGCCTGCTCAAGAAGGTCGCCGTGGCGCGCTTCAGCCGCACGCTGAGCACCATGCTCTCGTCGGGGGTACCGATCCTGGACGCACTCGAGATTGTCGCCCGCACTGCCGGGAACAAGGTCGTGGAGAACGAGATCTTGCGGACGAAGGCGTCGATCGCGGAGGGAAAGACGATCGCCGAGCCGCTCATGGAGTCGAAGGTGTTTCCCGGCATGGTGACGCAGATGGTGGCGGTCGGCGAGCAGACAGGCGCGATGGATTCGATGCTGGCAAAGATCGCCGACTTCTATGAAGAGGAGGTCGACGCGGCGGTCGATGCGCTCACTGCGTTGCTTGAGCCGGTGATGATGGTTGGCCTGGGCGGAACGATCGGCGGCTTGCTCGTCGCGATGTACCTGCCGATCTTCAAGATCGCAGAAGCGGTCAACTAGCGACGCAGGGGTTGACTCGCCGCTTCGCGGGAACCTGACCGACGTGGACTCGGAACAGCAACGCTCGGCGGAATCAGTCAAGGCGCTGGCCACGCGGCTCGTTGCAATCGCCGCCATCTTCGTTCTCGCCGTACTGATCCAGATTCGCGGCGGAGCCTCGTACTCCGACCGCGAGCTGACGGCTCTCTATGCCCTCGTGCTTGCCGGCTTCCTGCTGAGTCTGGCCTATGCCGCACTCGCCGCACACGGAGGCTTCGCTCGAAGACACACGGTTGAGCTCGTCGGCGACGGCTGCCTGATCACCGGGCTGGTCTACTGCACGGGCGGCTCAGCATCCCTGTTCGAGTTCCTGTACATCATCTGGATCGTAAACGCGGCGGTCACGGCCGGAGAGCGCGGCGCACTGCTCGCCTGCCTAAGTGCGATGATAGGCTTCGGGCTGATCGCGCTTGGCGAGGCTGGAGCCTGGTTGCCGCCGTTCGACCAGCACGCTGTTATCAGTGCCCACGCCGCGCTGACTGTCGTCGGCCTACACTCGGTGGCGTTCCTGTTCACAGCGCTGCTATCGCGGCGGCTGGCGGTCCAGATCCAGACCGGCCGGCAGGAGCTGCACGAGCTGGCCGAGCTCTACCGCCGCATCGTCGACAACGTCTCCAGCGGCCTCATGACGGTCAGCTGTGACGACGAGATTACCTCATTCAACGCGGAGGCCGAGCGCATCACGGGGTACGCTGCATCCGAGGTGATGGGGGAGCCACTTGCGGGGCTGTTCCCAACGCTCGCCGAGCTGTTTCCCACGCTGCCTCAGGAGCGCGAAGGGACGCGGCTGCAGGTGCGCTTCCAGGGTCGCGAGGGGCGTGGCGCCCATCTGGGAATGTCGATCTCCGCACTTCGGGATGCCGGCGGCCAGGAGGTTGGTGCGATCCTCGTCTTTCAGGACCTCACGCAGATCGTGGAGATGGAGGAGCGGCTGCGGCGTAGCGAGCGATTGAGCGCCGTCGGTCAGCTCGCAGCCGGAATGGCTCACGAGATTCGCAACCCTCTGGCCTCGCTGTCGGGAGCGATCGAGCTGCTCCTTGCCGATCTGCCACCGGGCGACGGGAGCGACCAGCGGCTCACGCAGATCGTGCAGAGGGAGACCGGGCGCCTGAACCGTCTGGTGAGTGACTTCCTGCGCTACGCGCGGCCGGGAGAGGGCCGGGTAGAGCGCGTGGCGCTGCGCGACCTGATGGACGAGATCCGCCAGCTGCTGGAAGCGGACGAGCACAGCGGGGCTCGGCTGGACCTTGAGATTCCCGACGACGTGTGCACGAAGGGGGATCCCGATCAGCTCCGCCAGGTGTTCTGGAACCTCGTGTTGAACGCGGTTCAGTCCGAGCCTCGGGATGGCCGCGTGCTCGTGCGGGGCGAAGTCCAGCACGGCACTCAGTTCGAGGACAGCGAGAGCGTGCTGATCGAGGTGATCGATCAAGGCTCCGGAATTCCCTCGGACATCCTCGAGCGAGTGTTCGAGCCCTTCTTCACGACGCGGGTCAAGGGGACCGGCCTCGGGCTCGCGACCGTGCACCGCGTCGTCGAGGCGCATGGAGGCGAGCTCTCGATGAGCAGTGCAGAGGGAGAGGGCACTCGGGTCCGGGTTCTTCTGCCGGGCGGGTGACCTTAAGCGGCATTCCGCGCCTGCCGATCCAGTTCGAGACGGAGTAAGAGCTTTTGGCACGGATTCTGGTAGTCGATGACGAGACGAGCATGCAGGAGTTCCTCGAGATCCTGCTGCGGCGCGAGGGACACGACGTCGTCGTCTGTGGATCGGCACGAGAGGCGATCCTCGCCCTTGAAAGCGACGACTTCGAGCTCGTTTTGAGCGACATCCAGATGCCGGGCATGACGGGCCTGGAGCTGCTCGACCACGTCAAAGACGCCTCACCGGACACCCTGCTCGTGCTGATCACCGCGTACGGTACGACCGAGTCGGCCGTGGAGGCGATGAAGCACGGGGCCTACGACTACCTGACGAAGCCCTGTGCGGTCGACGAGATCCGGCTCGTGGTCGAGAAAGCGCTTGAGAAACGCGACCTCTCCAGCGAGAACGTGCGCTTGCGGCGGCAGCTCAGCGAGCAGACCTCCCTGCCTGAAGTCCTTGGTAGGAGTCACGGGATGGTGGAGGTCTCTGCGCTCGTACGCCAGGTGGCGCCTACCAAGACGAACCTTCTCATCACGGGAGAGAGCGGCACGGGTAAGGACTTGATTGCGCGCGCCGTTCACTCGCTCTCGGGGCGACGCGAGCAGGCCTTTGTCGCGGTGAACTGCGGCGCGATCCCCGAGAACCTGCTGGAAAGCGAGCTCTTCGGACACGTCAAGGGCTCGTTCACCGGCGCCATGGCGAACAAGGAAGGGCTGTTCGAGGCCGCCGACGGAGGAACCCTGTTCCTCGACGAGATCGGCGAGATGCCGCTCCAGCTCCAGGTCAAGGTGCTGCGCGCAATCCAGAATCGGACCTTCAAACGAGTCGGGGGGGTTCAGGACATCCGGGTCGACGTGCGCATCATCTGCGCGACGAATCACAAGCTCGAAGAAGACGTACGAGAGGGTCGCTTCCGCGAGGACCTCTTCTATCGCCTGAACGTCATCGAGATCCGCCTCCCGCCGCTCCGGGACCGTGCCGAGGACATTCCCGAGCTCATCCACCACTTTGCGCAGAAGTACGCTGGCGAGCTGGGAAGGGACGTGAGGGGGGTCGCTCCGGAGGCACTTACCGCGCTGGAGGCGTACCACTACCCGGGCAACGTGCGCGAGCTCGAGAATATCGTGGAACGGGCCGTGACCCTGTCCCGTGCGGATCGCATCGACCTCGAGTGTCTCCCCGCGACCGTGTTCGAGGGAACGCGTCCCGGGCCATCGGAGCGGATACCCGAGGAGGGAGTCGACCTCGATCGGATGATCTGTGCGTTCGAAGGCGGGCTCATCAAGGAGGCGCTCGAGCGCACGGGTGGGGTCAAGAAGAAGGCCGCGCTGCTGCTCGGGGTCAGCTTTCGCTCGCTGCGCTACCGGCTCGAGAAGCTCGGTCTGAACTCCGACTGAGCGGCCCGCCAGGCTCGTCCGTCGGACCCCGGGTGCCGAGATGCGTCACCTGCGCTCCGCGAAGCGTCACCATCGGCTGCTCCGGGCTCTCCGTCCCGCCGGCGCGCAACCACTCCTCCCTCGTGCGGGAATCTCCGGCTTGACCGGCCCCTGCCCACGCGTGTGGCGGCAAGGAACGCTCGGCACGCACCTTGCTCTGTCGAGAGCGCAACCAAAACACGAGTGACGGGCACTTCTGGCAGCGCCCGCCCTTCCAGAAGGTGTGTCACAGAGGAGACGACATGATTTCGTTCGCTAACAAACTCAAGAAGAAGCAGGGCTTTACCCTGATCGAGCTGATGATCGTTGTCGCGATCATCGGCATTCTCGCGGCGATCGCGATTCCGAACTTCCTGAAGTTCCAGCTGCGCTCGAAGGCGGGCGAGGGCAAGCTCAACCTGGCCGCGATCCGCACGGCGCAGGAGGCTTACTTTGCAGAGGTCGGGACCTTCCAGGCCTGGGGCCTGACCCCGGCCGTCCCGCCCAACTCGCAGAAGTCGGCCTGGGGCACCTGTCTGAACTCCCCGCCGGTGGCCGGCGATCCAGGCTACTGCTTCATCGGCAGGGAGCCGGAGGGTGACGTGTACTTCAACTACATCGTTGCCACGAACGCTCCGCCCCCGAGCAACCAGTTCTTTGCCGTGGGCGAGTCGGACATCGACGGTGACGGCACGTTCAACATCTGGGGCCTCCAGAAGCCGGATTTGAAGAACCAGTTCACGATCGGCGCGACCCAGAACTGCACTGTCGTGCTGAACCGTCAGCTCACCCAGACCACGGGTGGACCCGTCGCCATGCGACATCAGGTCGGACCGTGTGACAACGCGAACTACGGCTTGGAGGTCTTCTAGGCCGCAGAGCCCGAACGCCGGATCGGAGCCGGGTTGTAGTCCCGGCTCCGATCTCGGCGATCTCTCATGGACCACGAGGAGAGAGGCTCATGCCCGCGGGACCCACCCGGAGCCGTAGCGAGACAGGGTTCACCCTGATCGAGCTGATGATCGTCATCGCGATTGTCGGCGTCCTGGCGGCGATCGCGATCCCCAACTTCATCAAGTTCCAGCTGCGCTCGAAGGCAGGTGAGGGCAAGGTCAATCTGGCCGCGATTCGGACGGCCGAGGAGGCCTACTTCGCCGAGGTCGGGACCTTTCTCCCATTCGCTCCCACTCCGGGCCTGCCTGTCGGCTCGCAGAAGCAGCCCTGGGACTTCACGATCTGCGCCGATCCCCCCGCGGCAGGGAACCCTGGCTACTGCTTCATCGGCTGGCAACCCGAGGGCGACGTCTACTACAACTACCAGGTCGCAACGAACGGAGGCTTCGCCTTCGCGTCACAGGAGTTCTTTGGCGTCGCCGAGTCGGACATCGATGGTGATCTCACTAAGAACGTGTGGGGCGTACAGGTCCCCAACGCGCGGGGGGTCTTCAGCGTGCCCCCGACCCTCGGCTGCACGACGGTGCTTGACCAGGCCCTGAACCAGCCGATGACCCACCAGGCCGGACCTTGTGACAATCCGGCCAACGGGCTGACGGTCTTCTAACCCGCTCGGCGCTCCTCTCAAGAAGTGCCGTGGTGCCGCCGATCCACCCCTCGTGGCCAGGAGCAGGCGATACCGTCTGGAGGTAGTGCTCTGCGTCGCGATGGCACTCACGGCCTGGGCTGTTCACGCTACCAACATCAGGCTGGAGGCCTTCGCTGAAGAGCGTGCATCGGCTGGGGACGTGGGACCTCTGCCGAATGGCAAAGCCGTGCGTACGCTCGCCCTGGGCTTCGAGCGTCTGGTAGCGGACTTGTTCTGGCTGCGCACGGTCTACTACGTGGGCGATGAGCGCGCCGCGCTGGTGAACTACCCGGATGCAGAGCGCCTGGCCCAGCTCGTCACGGACATCGATCCGTACTTTTCCAGCGTCTACGTGCTCATGAACTCCGTCCTGAGCGGGCTGCGCATGGACCCGGATGCTGCCATCCGGCTGCTGAAGAAGGGCACGGAGTACAGCGACTACTGGCGGATCTACTTCCTGCTGGGTTTCGACTACTTCATGGAGAAGGAGGACTATGTAGAGGGCGCGCACTGGATCGAGGAGGCAGCGAAGCGCGGCGGCCCGCCGTATCTGCCGCTGCTCGCCACGCGCCTCTACGCGCAAGGAGGCGACCCGGAGACTGCGATGGTCTTCCTCAAGACTCGCCTCGAGCAGGAGGAGCATCCCGAAATCCGCAAGGATCTCGAGTCCCGCTTCCTCGATCTCTGGATCGCACGTGACCTCAAACGCATCGATGCGGCGATCGCGGCCTATCAGCGCGAGCACGGAGCCGTCCCGGAAGCTGTCGAAGCGCTGGTGGTGGCGGGTTTCCTTGCCGGCCAGCCGCACGACCCCGAGGGCAACCCCTATCGCATCGAGGCCGGCAGCGCAGTGAGCTCGATGCAGCACGAGATCCTGCGGTTGAGAGAGTAGGGAGGACTCAGAGATGAGCGAGATTCGGGCGAGGAATCTTGGGAAGGTGTTTCGCACCGGCTTCTGGATGCGTCCCGTGGTTGCGGTTCGTGAGCTGGACCTGGACGTGGCCAAGGGCGAGATCTTCGGCTTCATCGGGCCGAACGGCGCAGGAAAGACGACGACTATCAAGATGCTGACGGGCCTGATCTTGCCCAGCGCCGGGGAGGCCTGGATCCGCGAGATCCCCGTTTCGAAGCCGGAAAGCCGTGCGACCCTCGGCTTCATGCCCGAGGGCACCTTCTTCCACGAGTACCTCACAGCAAACGAGTTTCTCGACTTCCACGCTTCGCTGCTGCGCATCCCGCTCGAGGTACGGCGCGAGCGCATCCCCAAGCTGCTAGAGCGGGTCGGTCTTCGCGACGCCGCCGATCGTCAGATCCGCCGCTACTCGAAAGGCATGCGCCAGCGCGCCGGTCTCGCCCAGGCTCTGATTGGAGATCCAGAGATCGTGATCCTGGATGAGCCGATGTCCGGCCTGGACCCGCTGGGACGCCGGGACGTGCGCGACCTCATTCTCGCCCTTCGCGATGAGGGCAAGACCGTTTTCTTCACCTCGCACATCCTGCAGGACACCGAGGTGATCTGCGATCAGGTAGCGATCCTGCTCGGCGGCACGGTCGTGCGCCAGGGCTACCTCGACGAGCTCCTGGGGCAGGAGCTGTCGGGCGCCGAGCTGGTGGTAGAGGGCATCAGCGAGGACCTGTACGAGGAGCTGGCCAGGAATGCCCAGCGCGCCGTGGTTCAGGGACCCCGCTTCCTGTTCGAGTTTGCAGACGAGGCGGAAGCCGAGAAGGCCCTCGACCGCGTTCGCCAGTCCTCTGGCAGGGTCCGGAGCCTCGTGCCGAAGCGACGCAGCCTCGAAGACCTACTGGTCGAGGGTGTCGAAGAAGAGGGCAGGGCATGAACTCGTTGGGCCGCATCTGGGCGCTGGCAAGGAACACCTACCGCGAGGCGATTCGCGACAAGCTCCTCTACAACCTGCTGCTGTTTGCTGGGTTGATGATCGCGAGCTCCATCGTGCTCGCCGGGCTCCACATCGGCGACGAGAACCGCATCTACCGAGACGTCGGGCTCTCCACGATCGCGTTCTTCGGCGTCCTGGTGGCGATCTTCGTCGGCATTAGCCTGGTCTATCGCGAGATCTCCCAGCGAACGGTCTACACCATTCTGGCGAAGCCCGTGCGTCGCTGGGAGTTCATCGTGGGCAAGTACTTCGGTCTGCTGACCCTGCTCGCGCTGGAGGTAGGGCTGATGACGGCGTGCTTCCTCGGCCTGCTCCTGTTCAAGGGCGGGCAGGTCGACATGCCACTGCTGTGGGGGATCGTGTTCATCTTCGCAGAACTCGCGCTGGTCACGGCCGTGGCCATGTTCTTCACGAGCTTCACGACGCCCTACCTGGCAGGGATGTTCACGGTCGCGCTTTGGATCATGGGCCATCTCCTGGCGGATCTGCGTGCGTTCGGTGGAAAGTCCGAGCAGGCTGCAATCCAGATGGTCACCGAGGCGCTGTACTGGTCGCTTCCGAACCTCGATCGTCTGGACATGAAGGCGGACGCCTCCGCCGGCATCCTGATCGAGACTGCACGCATTCAGGCGGCGGCTCTCTATGCGTGTCTGTACTCCATGGGGCTCATGCTCGCCTCGATGTTGCTATTCCAGCGCCGAGACTTCCGGTAGCGTCGTAGCTATCGTTTCGGCATGAAGGGCCGCGCCGCGCCGCCGGGAAGCTCGCGTGTTCGCTGAGTTTCCCGCACAACTGCTGATCGTGACATCCTTCGCACTCGGGGCGTGCGTGGGCAGCTTCTTGAACGTGGTTGCGCACCGGCTCCCGCACGGCGAGTCGATCATCCACCCGGGCTCACGCTGTCCTGTCTGTTGGGATCCGATCCCCGCGTGGGCGAACATACCGATCGTCTCGTGGCTGTGTCTGCGCGGCAAGTGCAGACGCTGCGGGGCTCCGATCTCCATCCGCTACCCACTCGTCGAGGCCGCGACCGGAACGCTCTTTGCGCTACTGATGCTGCGCTGGCTCGAAGTCGGTCCCGGGCCGCGGCTCTTCGTCGACTGGCTGCTCGCGTCCGCGCTGGTCGCTGTCAGCTTGATCGACGCGGACCACCGAATCATCCCGAACGAGATTACCTATCCCGGGATCCCGCTCGGTCTCGCGCTTGCCTGGCTGGTACCGGGGCCCACGCTCGTCGACGCGCTGCTCGGACTGATGATTGCCGGCGGAATGTTGTGGGGTCTCTCCGCGGCCTACGAGCGGCTCCGCGGCCAGATCGGTCTCGGGATGGGGGACGTGAAGCTGGTCGCCATGCTGGGCGCGTTCCTCGGGCTGCAGCCCGCGCTCGAGATCATCGTGCTCGGCTCGCTACTCGGCCTGGCATGGGGGCTGTTCCTGATCGCCTTTCGCGGTGCGGGTCGCCTCACGCGCATCCCCTTCGGCCCGGCACTGGCCTGCGCTGCCCTGGCGCAGCTCTTTGCTCCTGGCGCGCTGACGCGCGCTGTCGCTGGGCTCACTCTGGCATGAAGTCGAGATTCGACGGCCTCCAGCTCGAGATCGTCATGAGCCTGTTCGTGGTGATGCTCGCGGGGCTGGCGATCGTGGCTGGCGTGTTCGGCGGCCAGACGGCCCGCCTGGTCGAGAATGAGGCACTCGAGCGACTCCGCATGGGGGCGCGCTTCATCGAGCGTCTGCCTGGGAAGAGCCACCGCCTGGCGGACCTGGCTCCCGTCGCGCGGGCGCCGCGACTTGACGCGGTCGGCGGCACGTTCCGCGTCTTCGACGCGCGGGGTCGAGAGCTCGGGCTCGGCCCGCCGCGTCGTCCCTCAGCCGAGTTCGCGAGGCTATTCGACGCCGCCCAGCGAGGCTCGGAAGTCGTCGAGCGGGGTGGCAACCTGCTCGGAGACGTCGTGCTCGTCGTGCGTCTCACCAGACCCAGCGGAGAGCGGGGCTTTCTCGTGGGGGTCGCGAGCCGCGAGCAGCTCATGGCCAGGCTGGTCCCGCTGCTCTGGTCCAGCGCCTGGGTGCTCCTGATCGCGGCCGCGGTGTTCGTCGCGTTCGGCACGTACCTGCTGCGGGGCCGTATCGTTCTCCCGCTGCGCGCTCTCTCCGCGGGAACCCGACGCATTGCCGGTGGAGATCTCAGCGCCCGGATCCCCGTCAACGACTCGAACGAGCTCGGAGACCTCGCCGAGAGCTTCAACCGGATGGCGGACTCGCTCGCCCGCGAGAACGCGGCGCTCACACGGGCCCGGACTTCACTCACAAGGAGCGAGCGCCTGGCGACGCTGGGGCAGCTGGCGGCGGGCGTAGCACATGAGGTCGGAAACCCGATCGCTGCGATCCTGGGGTACTCGGAGGTGACCTTGCGTGACGCGGAGCTGTCCCCCAAGAGCCGGGAGATGGCGAGCCGGACTCGCGACGAGGCGCTCCGGATCCGAGGGCTCGTTCGCGAGATGCTGGATCTCTCTCGTTCGGACGCGATCGAGCCCGGGTTGCACGCACCCTCCGTCCTACTCGCGAGGGTGGCGGAGCGCGTCCGGGCGCAGCCGCTCCTCGAGGGGGTCTCGCTAGAGCTCTCGAGCGAGGAAGACCTGCCCCCCGTCGAGGTCGACGCTCGGCGCGTCGAGCAGGTGCTCGTCAACCTGATCGAGAACGCCGCCCACGCCGTGAGAGGACAGGACGATGCGCGCATCGCGGTACACGCGCTGCGGACCCATCTGCATACCGCACCCAGCCGGCGGAAAGACGACTCGGACGTCAGCAGCTTCTTGACGCAGCGTGCGCCGGGTGCAATTGCCCTGGAGGTGCACGACAACGGACCCGGCATCGAGCCCGGACTGCTGCCCCAGATCTTCGACCCATTCTTCACAACGAAGGAGCCTGGCGAGGGCACGGGGCTGGGGCTCTCGAACGCCCACCGCCTCTCGGAGCTTCTCGGAGGACTGCTCGAAGCGGAAAGTGAGCCCGGCCGGACGTGTGTCAGGCTCGTCTTGCCGTGCGCCGATACGCAGAACGAGCATGAGCCAGCGCGGCATCCTGATCATCGATGACGAGGACGGCATCCGCACGAGCCTCGGGCTGATCCTCGAAGGCGAGGGCTACACGGTGCGGACCGCGGGGGGTGCCGAGGACGCGCTCCAGCTCGCGGGCGCGGAGTGCTTTGACGTCGTCCTCTGCGACGTTCGCATGCCGCAGCGGGGCGGCCTCGAACTGCTGCCCGACCTGCTGCGCCTGCAGCCGGACGCCACGATCCTGATGATGTCGGCCTTCGCAGAGGTCGATCAAGCACTCGATGCGGTTCGCAGGGGAGCCTACGACTTTCTTTCCAAGCCGTTTCAAGCCGACGAGCTGCTGCTCACGATTCGCAAGGCGGAGGAGCGGGAGCAGCTGCGCCGAGAGAACCGCCGCCTGCGCCGCGAGCTTGTCGAGGGAAAAGGGAGCCCGGTTCTCGTTGCCTCCTCTCCGCGGATGCGCGAGGTGTACTCTCTGGTCGAGCGCGCGTCGGAGTACAAGACGACGGTTCTCGTGACTGGAGAGAGCGGCGTCGGGAAGGAGGTCGTCGCGCGCACGATTCACGAGCTGAGCGATCGGTCACCGCAGCCCTTCATCGGAATCAACTGTGCGGCTATTCCCGAGACATTGATCGAGAGTGAGCTTTTCGGGCATCGGCGCGGCGCTTTCACGGGTGCCGAGCACGACACGCTCGGGGTGTTCCGGGAGTCGGAGGGAGGCACGCTATTCCTGGACGAGATCGGCGAGCTGCCCCCTGCGATGCAGGTGAAGCTGCTGCGCGTGCTGCAGGAAGAGGAGGTGCGGCCCGTCGGAGCTCCAAAGCCGCTGCCAACCGATGTGCGGATCATCTCCGCGACCGCTCGTGCCCTCGAGGCGGAGGTCGAGGCCGGGCGCTTCCGGGCAGACCTCTTCTACCGACTCAACATTCTCCGCATCCACATCCCGCCGTTACGTGACCGGGGGGAAGATCTCGCGATCCTGGCGCACCAGCTGCTGCACAATCTCTCACGCCGGCTGGGAAAGCCGGTCGAGCCGCTCGATGACGAGGTGCTGGAGCTCCTCGCGACCTACGCCTGGCCTGGGAACACGCGCGAGCTGGAGAACACGCTGGAGCGCGCACTGATCCTCGCGCCGGGCGAGCGCTTGTCGGCGGACCTCTTTCCGTTCACAGCCGATCGCCTGTCGGTCTGCCCTCCGGGTAGTCAAGCGGAGGCGGATGATCTTTCGATCAAACGCCGCGGGCGAGCGCTCGAAGATCAGCTCATTCGGCTCGCCCTGCAGCGGACTGCCGGAAACAGGACGCAGGCCGCCCGGATCCTGGAGATCAGCCCCCGGGCCCTCCAGTACAAGCTCAAAGAGTACGAAATCTCTCCCCTCAATCCGCTGCCGGCGAACTCCGATACGAGCTAGGCGCATAAGCAGTGTTTTGCCAGGCTCTGGGGGGGTGTGGAAATGTCGCGGACTGGCGCAGCGGTGGTCGCCACTCTGTGTATATGCTGTGGTGGAGACGACAGCCCTGACGTCACTGTCGCCGCCGAGAACCGTCCGCCCCGCATCGATACGGCCTCGCTCCTGCCCAGGGACCCAGCCGCCTCGGACAGCCTCTCGCTAGCAGTCCGCGTACAGGATCCGGACCGCGATGACGTCAGCCTCGAGGTGGCGTGGTACCGCAACGGAGGCCTTCACCATAGGGGTGTGGCTCAGAGCTTGAAGCCATTCTCCTTCGTAAAGTGGGATCGCGTTTATGTGGTCGTGCACGCCAGCGACGGCATCGACTCTACCTCTCGGAGCAGCGAGGAGGTCCTCATTGGGAACACGGCTCCCCAGATCACGTCGCTCGGGCTCTCTCCAGAGACCGCGCTTGCCGACGACGTGATCCGTGCAAACGTGGGCGCGACCGACATCGACGGAGATGAGATGGAGTATCGCTATCGCTGGTACGTTGACGACTCACGCATCGGCGCCAAGGGTGCCGAACTTCCACCACGTACGGCGAGGAGAGCCAATCGAGTATCGGTCGAGGTCGCGGGGTTCGATGGGACGGAGCTCGGACGCTGGGTCCGGTCCGACGCGCTGCTCGTCGGAAACTCGGCGCCGGGCATCACGACACAGCCGACGTATACACTCAACACAGACGGACTGTATCAGTACGCGGTGAACGCGATCGACCCGGACGGCGATCAGCCTCTGACCTACGAACTTCTCCAGGCTCCCTCGGGAATGCTGGTCGACGCGACCTCGGGCATCGTGACCTGGGCGGTGCCCCGCGATGCGAACGGCAGCTTTCAAATCGAGCTGTCTGTCTCGGATCCACATGGCGCGCGGACCCTGCAACGGTACTCACTGGACCTCAGCTGGGGAACCAGTCCAGCGGCGGCACAGTGAGGCGTCACTGGCCGCTCTGGCGTTGCATCAGAGCTGCTGGCCCTAGACGCGAAGCTTGGGTTCTACAGCCCTCAAGTCGCTGTCTTCAAGCTCCGATCAGCCTCGAACCAGAGGCTTGAACACACAGGTGTTGGAGGCGGTCAGTGTCTGAGAACAACGTCAGACGGATACGTGAAGCGCTCATGATGAGCAAGGCTGAGTTGGCTCGAAAGTCCGGGCTCTCGACACTGACGATCGATCGTGTCGAGGCGGGGAAGGCCTGTCGTCTCGACACGAAGCGCAAGATCCTCCACGCGCTCGGCCTCAAGGTTTCCGACAAGGATCGCGTCTTCGGGGATCAGTCGCCCGATGGTCTGCTACCGATCGGCGGCGGCGGCGAGCCGTTGGGCTCGATCTAAGGAAGATCACATGCTGTTCCGAAACAAGTGCATCTTGGGGCTGGACATCGGATCCAGCTCGGTCAAGGCCGTGGAGCTCGAGTCGTCGTCTGGCGGGTACAAGCTGACCGCGCTCGGCTATGCGACGTTGCCTCCAGAGGCGATCGTGCAGGGGTCCTTCATGAACGCCCCCGCGATCTCTAGCGCTATTCGGGATGCGTGTGACGAGGCGGGCACGAGCGCGAAAGAGGTGGCCTCCTCGGTGTCGGGACACTCGGTCATCGTCAAGCGGATCTCGCTGCCCATCCAGAGCGAGGACGAGCTCGACGAGACGATCCGCTGGGAGGCAGAGCAGTACATCCCGTTCGACATCAACGAGGTCAACATCGACCACCAGGTCCTCCAGGAAGACAGCCTCGAGGGCCAGATGGACGTGATCCTCGTCGCGGCGAAGAAAGATCTGATCGACGACTACACCAGTGTTGTCGCCGATGCGGGTCTCTCTCTGGCGGTGCTGGACGTCGACTCGTTTGCCGTCGGCAACATGTACGAGTGTTGCTACGACCCCTCGCCCAATAGCACGGTGGCGTTGGTCGACATCGGGGCCTCCGTCATCAACATCAACGTAATGAACGGAGGCGTACCGGCCTTCACGAGAGACATCACCACGGGCGGGAACCAGTACACCGAGGAGATTCAGAAGACGCTCGGCATCAGCTCAGAAGAGGCCGAACGAATCAAGGTCGGCGGTGCCGCGACCGGGACCAGCAAGGATGTCGTGCCGCAGGAGGTTGAAGAGGCCATGCGGGCGGTCTCGGAGACCCTTCTGGGGGAGATTCAGCGCTCGCTGGACTTCTACCGGGCGACGAGCCCGAGTGGGTCATTGGAGAAGATGATCCTGTGTGGTGGCGCGGCGCGCGTGGCTGGGTTGGATCGGCTCTTTCAGGAGAAGATCGAGATCCCGGTCGAGATCGCGGACCCGTTTTCGAAGGTGGAGATCGCCACGAGAAGCTTCGATCCGGAGCAGCTCCATGAGCTGGCTCCTTCCTTGTGCGTTGCACTCGGACTCGCCATGAGAGGGGCGAACTAGCCGTGATCCGAGTCAACCTACTCCCGGTCCGAGAAGCGCGTCGCCAGGCGGGGCTCCGCAACCAGGGGATCCTGAGGAGAGTGACCCAAGATTCCCTTATTGGCTAACTTGGGAGCGTGGGGGAAGAGGTCATGTTCAAGGCGTATGTGCCGCAGCAGGGCGAGCTGCTACCGGCGCACGTGGGGGAGGCTCTGGATCCATCGGATCCGGCGCTGTTCATCGACGATTTGGTGGAGTCGCTGGATCTGCGGCGGTTCGAGAAGCGGTATCGCCGGCGTGGAGAGCGAGCCTTCCCGCCTCGGATGCTGTTGAAGCTGTGGCTTCTGGGGGCGGTCGTGGGCGTGTACAGCGGGCGGGAGCTTGCGCGACGGCTGCACTACGACCTGCGGTTTCGCTACCTCGCGGCTGGGCTACGACCGAACTTCCGGACGATCAACCGATTCCGGGACCGTCACCACAGGGACTTCCGAGAGGTGTTCTTGCAGACGCTGAAGGTGGCGCAGGCGATGGGGCTTGTGAAGCTCGGGCAGGTGGCGGTAGACGGCACGAAGATCCGGGCGAACACGTCGCGGTCCAAGGCGATGAGCCACGCGCGGATGCTGGAGGCGGAGGATCAGCTGAGCGACGAGATCGAGCAGATCGTGGCGCAGATGGACGAGCTCAACGCTGCGGAAGAGCAAGAGCACGGGGACGACGATGGCGGAGGTGGGCTTCCAGAAGAGCTACAGCTGCGCGAGCGACGACGGGAGCGGATCCGAGCGGCCCGGGAGCAGCTGGAGCGGGAGAAGGGGGAGAAGCTCGAAGCGAAGCACCAGAAGAGCTTCGCGGACCCCGAAGCGAACATGATGAAGACCGAGGGATCCTTGCAGTACTGCTACAACGCGCAGCTGGCGACGAGTGAGGACGGCCTGATCGTGGCGAACGAGCTGACAGAGAAGGCCAATGACTACGAGCAGTTGGAGCCCATGGTCGAGGCAATCGAGACGAACACGAGTCAGCGAGCGGAGATTCTGCTGGCCGACAACGGGTACCTGAGCGAGTCGAACCTGAAGGCGTTGGAACGGCGGGGACAACAGGCGTTGATCGCGGTCCGCGGGCGGAAGTCGTCCCGCTGGCCCAAGGGAGCCCGGGCGCAGCGGATGCACCGGATCTTACGACTGCCCTGGGCCCAGCAACGCTACGCGCAGCGGAAGACCCAGGCGGAGCGGCCGTTTGCCGAGATCAAGGCACGACAGCGGTTTCGGCGCTTCATGCTGCGCGGCCAGGAGAAGGTGACGGGAGAGTGGGACCTGGTGTGCTCGGGCTTCAACGTGATGGCGCTCTGCCGAGCGCAGATGGCGTGATCGGGCGGGTGCGGACCCGTTTCGTGCACGTCAGGCCCTGGATCTGACGCATATCTGTGTAGACCGACATCTACCGGCTACCTCGGACCCCCGTTGGCCCGTACATCGCTCCACGTCCAGTTGGGGGCCCTCGCTACAATCACCTCCGCCCACCCGAATCTTGGGTCACTCTCCTAGCAGGCTGCGGAGAAAGTGACTGGGTTGGGCGGGACGCCTCTGACGGGAGGCGTGCCGAGCAGGGAGAGGGATCGCCGTTCCCGGTACGAACCGGTTCGGTGTCGCACGGGTAGATCTTGCGGGATCATGAGCTATGTCGCCTCCAACAGGTTGCGGATACGGACCAGGTTGTAGGCCGCAGCAGTGAAGGTGAAGACCCAGCCGACCCGATCCGTGCCCCGGTGCCGGGTCTTGCGCATCAAGCCCACCGTCTTCATCCAGCCAAACACCTCCTCCACCCGTTTGCGGAAGCGCTGGCTCACCTCGTAGCCCGGGTGTCCTGTGGTCCTTCGATCGATCGCGCTTCGGCGGTTCGTCGTGTTCTGTGCCACGTGCGGGGTAACGCTCCAGGCCCGAAGCGCCTGCACAAAGCTCTTGGCGTCGTAGCCCTTGTCTCCAGCCAGGGTGATCCGGCGAGCGCCCCCCAGACCCAGCACCATCTCGAGAGCCGCTTCGCGCTCCGCATACCCCGACGCCTGAGTGAGCTTCGCCGCCACCACCAGGCCGTTGCGGTTCTCCGTCACGACGTGTCCCTGATACGCGAGCCGCGCGCCCTGGCCCCTCATCCCCGCCAGTCGGGCGTCCGGATCCGTCCTCGACGCATGCGTCTGGTTGCTCCGCTTCTCGCCCCGGAAGTTGACCGTCGGGTTGCCCGGGTCGTCATCGTCCCTGCGCTTCTCGTCCTTGCGCACGAAGCTCTTCTGGCTCGCCCACGCCTCGATCAGCGTCCCGTCCACCGTGAAGTGCTCCGATGACACCAACCCCTCCGACTCCGCCTGCGCCAGCACCGCCTCGAAGAAATGCTGAGCGATCTCGCCCTTCAGCAGCCGTTCCCGATTCTTGGTGAACACCGTCGCGCTGAACACCTCATCGTCCAGCTCCAGGCCCACGAACCAGCGGTAGAGCAGGTTGTAGTCGATCTGCTCGATCAGCTGGCGCTCGCTCCGGATCGTGTACAGCACCTGCAACAGCAGCGCCCGCAACAGCTGCTCCGGCGGGACCGACGGTCGGCCGACCCCTTTGGCGTAGATACCATCGAAGCGTCGCGACAGCTGCTCCAGCGCCGCGTCCACCAGTCGCCGGATCGCTCGAAGCGGATGGTCCTCGGGAATCCGGGACTCCAGCGATACGTAGCTGAAGATCCCACCCTGAAGCGTCTGCGGTCCTCTCACATCTCCCCCTTGGGGCTTCCCTCAAAGGTACCCTTCGATGAGGAGTTTTTCAGCAGCCTGCTAGGCGTGGCTGCGGGGATCGGGATCGTCGCGTGCGTGGGCCTCCACCTGTCCGTCAGCACGCGGATCGCCCAGCACAAGCGGCTCATCGTTCAGAAGAACGCTGAGCTGGCCTCGCTCGAGGAGACCCGTAAGCAGGTCGAGCGGTTCGAGGCGGAGCGCAAGGAGATCGAGCAGAAGCTGTACGTGATCGCTCAGCTCGAGAAAGCGCGCACGGGTCCCGTGCGCCTGATGGACGAGATCGCCTCGAGAATCCCCGAGCGCCTGTGGCTGCTGAAGCTGAGCGCGAAGGATGGTCTGTTGGCGCTCGAAGGGTTGAGCCTGGATGCCGAGATCGTCGCAGCCTTCCTGACCGGTCTCGAGGAGTCGTCGCTCTCCAAGGTCGAGCTGTTGGAGACGAAGCTCGAAGAAATCGAGGGCCTGAAGCTCAACAGCTTCAAGATCCATGCGAACTACCCACAAGTAAAGCCGCTCCTCGAGGAGCAGGCTGCGCCAGCGCCGACCCGGCGCGGGCACTGAACGGGGGCGAGGTCATGGCCATAGCCGAAGGTCTCGACGCCAAGAAGATCCTCGAGCAGATCGACCGGCTGCCCGCGCCGGCCCGCTTCGGGATCCTCGCGGGGGTCGCTGCGGTCCTGATCGCCGTCTACTGGTTCACTATTTTCAGCAGCACGCGGCAGAACCTCGCCAGCTTGAAGACGCAGCTCACGCAGATCGAGAGCGATATCGTCGAGGCGAGAACCGTCGCGTCGAACCTGACGAGTTTCCAGGAGAGGCAGAAGGAGCTGGAGGCCGAGCTCCGGACCGCGCTGCAGCAACTCCCGAACTCGAGCGAGTTGCCGGTGCTCCTGACGGACATCACCAGCCTGGGGAAGAAGTCCGGCCTCGAGATCCACCAGTTTCGCCCGCGCGGTGAGATCCAGCGGGGCTTCTACGCGGAAGTACCGATTGCCCTCAAGCTCTACGGCGCATACCACGACGTCGGGATCTTCTTTGATCGCCTGGCGCACCTCTCTCGCATCGTCAACATCACCGAGCTCGCGATGAAGCTCTCCGACTATCGAAACGATACCCCGCGACTCGAGGTGACGGGGATCGCGACGACCTACTTCTTTGTTGACATGAGCACGCGGATGGGAGGCGAGTGACGTGGCGCACCTGCGTGCGGGCGCGACCCTGCTGACCCTTGTCGTGCTCATGTCGGGCTGCTCAGACGACGGTGGTAAGGCCGGCGGCGCCAAGCGCCAGATCTATGCACCAGAGACGGCCGAAGCGGTGGCTGTAGAGCATAGTGAGCAGGACTTCCGCTACGACCCGACGGGGAAGCCCGATCCGTTCAGGTCGTTTCTCAAGCAGATTCAGCTCGTGAAGGACACGGAGGCGCTTTCGCCTCTGGAGCGCTTCGACCTTTCTCAGCTGACCGTAACGGGAATTATCTGGGCGACGAAGCAGCGT
>CBDDEE010000003.1:0-30603 GCA_965226855.1 Myxococcota bacterium
GTCGGCTACGGGGAACGGAAGACTGGTTCTGTGGAGCCGGTAGCGGTAGCCAGTTTTTTCAAGACCAGCGAGACGCGCAGGTCGCTTCGACTCAAAGAGCTGCTGAGTGAGGGCCCGCACCCGCGACTGGACTCTGCGTTTGGCTTTGCGCCACGGTCTAGCGAGATCTTCTTGCAATTCAGTCCGGGATTGCAGAGCTCGAGTCGGTGTAAAAGGACCACCCTGGCGCCGGTCCGCCCTGCTCCTCCACCTGATTTTCTCCGCAGAGCGGTTGCGACCGATGAGGGGCAATAGCCGCATCGAGGGGACGAGACCGGTTCGCTCCGGACTCCCCCCACCGCCAAGCAGGCTGCCCAATCTCGACAGGGAGGAGACGAGGGCGGGTTTTCCGTACAGTTTCCGGGGGTTTTGCCGGAGTATGCGTACCGCGAGACGCGCGGGACGTGCGCATCGCGCCACATTATCGGTCCCGGTCTCGTCTCTCGATTTCCGGGGGGAGCGTTTGCGCCGACGGCTTCCTAGTGGGTGTTCCGTTTACGCTACAGCGGCCACCCATGGCCAGCGGCTACACCTCTACCGGGAGAGCACGCTCTGGGCGACGGGATACGCTTAAAGCCTCTTTGTCATACCAAGGTCGACCATCTGCTGCCGGTACTCCGGCGAATACGGCGGTCGGCTCCTCGGCATCGTGTCCTCCTCCCCAAGTCTGAGGGTGTCCACGAAACCGGGCAACTCCAGCGCTGGGGAAATAATCCCCTCTACCTTAAAGGGGGTGCCGCGCGCGCAGCCGCACGGGCCCTGCCACGAGGCGCGCAGGAGGGAAACGAGGCGGCGTCCCTACACCCGCTAGATCTAGTGCTCGAGGCTTGTGCCACGTAGTGCCAATTGCGGCCGGCTAATTCCGCCTAGTGCCGCGTTTTGACCCGTTTTTGGCGGCGCTTTTACCGTCCGATTCGTGACATTTTCAGCGTCCTCCCAGAGGAGTCCGTCGCCGCAACGCTCCGCAAGGCCGTTCTGTAGCTCGCCATCACGCGGCTGAGCTTCACCGACGATCGGGGCAACGCGGAGAGCCGCAAGAGCGTGGCGACGCAGGCGGTGGTCGGGCCGGCCGGGAACACCGACGCTTGGGTTCGCAGCTGACTTCGTTTACCGAGAAGCGCTTCCCCTGGAGGTGGTCGCAGACCCAGACGGAATCGTAGCCCAGCCGGTCGAACTCGAGCGCGGCTTGCCGGGTATCCTCCCAGGTGCGCTTGATCTGCGGGAGCGTGGCTCCAAAACGAACGGGCCGTACCCCCGATGGTCCTCCTCGGCCTTTGTTTATAGAATGGCGCGCTCACTGGACTTTAGGGGGAAGCGTGGACCTCGTCGGGTGGTCTTGGACCTTTCTGTTGCTCTACGTCGCCCTCATGGTCGGAATCGGCGTCTTGGGCCAGCGGCGAGTCAGCACCGCCGACGATTTCGCGACGGCTCGCTCCAGCTACGGGCCGCTGTTCCTGGCATTCGCGTTCGCGGCGACAGTCGCGAGCGGGGCGACCTTCCTCGGCCTCCCCGGCATCTCCTACACCGCCGGCCTCTCCGCGATCTGGTCGAGCGTGCTGTACCCGGTCGGTGTCTACCTGGGTGTCCTGATCTGTATTCGGCTGGTGCGCCGGGCCGGGCACGTCTACGGCAGCCGTTCGATCCCCGAATATCTCGGTGAGCGCTACGACTCCGACCTGATCCGCATCCTGGTGTCGATCTTCTCGCTGTTGCTGCTCTTCTACCTGGCGGGGCAGCTGGTCGCGGGCCTGGTGATGTTCGAGATGATGCTGGGCCTGAGCTCCGCCTGGGCGTTGCTGATCACCGGAGGTGTGTTGCTGATCTACGTGCTACTCGGCGGCGCCCACGCCGACATCCTGACCGACGGGATTCAGGGCGCCGTGATGGTCGGGCCGCCCGCTCCTCGGACGGGAAGGCCGCGCGCACGGCTGTCCCCCCGACCATCGACCGAGCCGGACAAGAGAGCCCCTTTCACGCTGACCTGCTCTGGTCGGACAGGGGATTTGGCACAGTTCGGACGGGTTGCATGGCATAGTCCGGGCGCGCGAATCGGGCCAGATGGCGCCCGGAAGTGGCGCTAGGTGTCGTTAGGTGTCACCTGGGGGGTGTCCAGTAGCCTTCGACGCGGGTGCTCAGCAACCCGAGGTTCAGCGGGCCGACCCGTCCCGTGAGCTTCTCGCCGAAGCGGATCGCGGCGGACCGGGACGCCGTACTCGGAACGGCTCTGAGAGGACGGGTTGCTTGGCACAGTTCGGACAGGTTCAGTGGCACAGTCCGGGCGCGCGAATCGGCTCAGACGGCGCCCGGAAAAGTGGCGTTAGGTGTCGTTAGGTGGCGCGGGGCGGCGTGGGATGGCCCCTACTAGATGTTTGTGGTGGGGCGCAACACCCACCCCCCCTAGCGCGCGCATCGCCCCCCCCTCCCCCCGGGTTCCGCGCCACTCAACGCCGCTCAACGACAGCTAGCGCCACTTCAGGCGGCCGTCTGGCCCGATTCGCGCGCCCGGACTGTGCCACCCAACCTGTCCGAACTGTGCCAATCCACAACATCTAGTACCTACGCCACGCAGGATTCTGGCCACCTATGCCTCCACCCCCGTCGCGGGAGGGTTGGGCATTGCCTCATCTTAAGACGCTCAAGGAGCTGACGAATCCAACGGGACTACCCAACAAGTTAATGGTGCGACTCAGGGAGATGGGACTATTGACCGACTGACCACTGGACCACGCGGCATGAGACGGCAACTGGCTGCCCGAGTCGGCACAGATCTTCACCCGAGGGTGATGTCCCGAATCGGCTCCCGTAGGCACTTCGCGACGGCCTCCGGATCGGCTCCGCGCTTCTGAAGGGTTCGGTTGGCAAGCTCCCTGGGCAGGCAGGCGGAGAACTTCAGCGACTCCAAGGCCTCGTCCGTTATGGGGAAGATCCTCTCTTTGGCCTCTACGGCGACGTGATCGAGCTGCCTCTTCAGGTCTTCGGCGCCCGTCCCGTCCACCAGGCGGATCGAGAGATTCTCCTCGCGCGAGGTGTCGGGGCGAAGCCCGCCGATCAGCTCGCCGAGGGTCGTGTTCGCCCGAAGTCCCGCAAACGTCCACCAGCGGTTCACGTCAGTCGCATCTCGGACGACGGAAGTACCGGTGGTATCGACCCAGGAGAAGTCCTCGCAGATCTCGTCCAGCTTTGAACGTGCACGGGAGCTGAGCTCGACATCGAGCTCGCCTTCCTCCAGGACTTGTTGGATCGCGCGACAGAGTTCGAAACGGAGCGGGATTCCCGAGCCGATCCACCGGGAGCGGCCCTTCTCCCGTGTGGCCTTCACGTAGACCACACGACGCTCCCAATCGACCTGTGATACCTCCCAGCTGCGCCCTGCGAGCAGAAGGACGGCGGGACCTTCACGGCGAACCTGAAACGAGAGGGGATGAACGAGACCCAGCTCCGCGCGCCCGTGCTGAACGGAGAACAGCGGAGCACTGGTGAACACGGACATGAGTTCCATGAAGTGACGCCGGCCAAAGGCCCGTTCTCCCTCCGTGCCTAGCGACATCATCCCCTCTTCCTCGAACAGGATTCCCTGCGAGAGCATGAACTCGACGATGTCATCGAGGTGTCCGCGCGCCATCGCTGCGAACGCCGGCATCTCGCCGAGCCATTCCCTCCAGGTCGCGCGTCCGATCCGCCCCTCCTGAAGCGCAAGCGCCATGATCTGCTGAGCGAAGATGTGAAAGGGGTGCGGTGGAGGCACGACCGGTTCGACATAGCCCTCGAGCCAGAGCCGGAGTAGGCCTGAGGCCCTCAGGAATCCGTCCTCGGACGTTGCGAGGAACAGACAGTTTCGTGAGGTGCCCGCCCGCCGGCCTGTACGACCCAATCGCTGCGAGAACGAGGCGACGGTCGCTGGCGCATCGACCTGGATCACGCGATCGAGATCTCCAACGTCGATACCCAGCTCCAACGTGCTTGTAGCAACGATCACGCAGTCGTTGCCCTGCGCGAACGCGTCCTCGGAACGCCGGCGCTCATCCAAACTGAGCGAGCTGTGCGAGACAAACGTCTCGGTACCTAGCTGCCGCAGACCCGCCGCAAGCTCCTCGACCCGTGCTCGGCTATCGCAGAAGACGAGGCGTTTCTCGCCCTTGTGGAGCGAGGAGACGACCCTCGCCGTGTTCTCGACGCCACCCACATAGTCCAGCTGCACGGAAGCCGACTGCACCGCCCGGCCGTCCGGTGCGATGATGCGCCTGGGCCGAGACGAGGCAGGCGCAAGCCACTCGAGAAGCGCCTCGGGATTGCCGATGGTCGCGGACAGACCGAGTCGTTGGACCTCGCGGCCAGCGAACCGACGCACCCTTTCCAGTACTGCGAGCAGATGCCATCCTCGATCATCGCCCGCGAAGGAGTGGAGCTCGTCTACGACCACCGCCTGAACGTTCCGGAACAGCGTCCGCGGATCCGATCGACTCGAGACGAGCATGACCTCGATCGACTCGGGTGTGGTCAGCAGCAGATCGGGAGGATCCGCCATGATCCTGCGCCGTCCCGAAGCTGCAACGTCACCATGCCAGAGCTCGACACGCCGGCCAACCAGGGAGCAGTAGTCACGCAGCCGGGACTCGAGGTTGTTGAGGAGAGCCTTGATCGGACACACGTAAAGAACACTCAGGCCCTGCCAATCCTCGCTCAGCATCCGCGACAAGAGCGGGAACACCGCTGCTTCGGTCTTGCCACCCGCGGTGGGAGCCAGAAGCAGGGCGTGGTCGCCCCCTAGCACGGGGGTAATGGCCTTCTCCTGCAGCGGGCGGAGCGACTTCCAGCCAAGCGAGTTGACGATGTGGTGTTGCAGAGCCGGATGCAGTCGGTCGAAATCGGCGTCGCTGCTCACAGCTCGAGCTCAACGTCGTCCGGACCGCTCGCGGCGCGGGCATTCCGCTCGACGTCGGTCAGCTCACTCTCCGACAGGGTGAGTGCATAGTCGCGCCTCGGATCGAACTCCGCGTAGAGGTCGACTCGGTCGAGCACGTCTTGCACCAGCTTCTTGAGGAAGACGCGCGGAGCGATCCCCGACTCTGCCTCCGAGCCCACCCGTAACGGCGCGGGCCAGCTCGGACAGGTACGCATCATCCGTACGCTCCAGCACGCGCTCCGAAGCCTTGGACCCTTCTGCGTAGAGATCGCGAATCTTCTTCCCCACGAGCTGGAGTCGCTCCAGATCGAAGTTCTGCAGCCGCACCTGCGGCGCGCGAGGATTGTCGAAGCGCTCTTCTCCGGAGAAGTCGACCTCAAGCCGTTGGGCGAGAGGCGGAAGCCTCTTGACTCCTTGCGGGCCCTCGAAGAAGGCGGGCGTCCCAGTGATGACGAGGTAGAGGCCCGGGAAGCGTCCAGAATCGATCTCGTCGATCAGCTGTCGCAGTGCGTTCAGGCTCTTCTCGCGCACGTCGCTCCGAACGCGTTGGAGCGTCTCGACTTCGTCGAGCACCACTACCAGGCCCGAGAAGCCCGAATCGCGGAGGATGACGAGCAGTCCCTGCAGGAAGCTCAGTGCCCCGAAGTGATCGAGGTCTCCCTTGATGCCGGCATACCTCTTGGCGGCGGCGCCGACGTTGGGCTGCCCGCAGACCCACGCCAGCAAGGCCTCGGCCGTAGCCCGGTCGTTCTCGGAAACGGCTCTCCGATGCGCACGCAATGCCGTTGCGAATGCGGGGGCATGGCGGGCAACCGAGGCGAGCCGTCGCTCCATGAGCTCGGTCGTACGTGCGAGAAGCGTTTCGGCGTCGTCTTCGGCGACTTCGCCTTCGGCAAGGACATCCTCCTCCAACGCGTAGAACCAGTTGTCGAGAATCGAACGGACAGCGCCCTGGTGGGAGTCGGCCGTCGAGAGCCGTTCGACGAGCCGCCGGTAGACCGTCTCGAGGCGATGTAGCGGAGTCTCGGTCTCGGAGACCTGGACCTCAGCCGCGGCGAAGCCCTCGCGCTTGGCCCGTTCCTGCAGCCAGCGCACGAAGAAGGTCTTGCCGCTTCCGTACTCTCCCCGAACGGCCTTGAACTTGGCACCCCCGGCCGCCACCGAGGCCAGCTCTTCGCCGATGGCAGCGTCGAACACTTCGAGGCCCACCGCGAACACGTCGAGGCTGCGTCGCGGGACGGTTCCCCTACGGAGGGCATCGATGATCTCGCTACGTCGTTGGGCACTGATCATCGGCAGGGCCTCCCCACGCTACTTCTTTCGCCCCGCCAGGCCGAACTGAGCTTCCAGAAGGTCGCGGTTCAGCTCGACGGTCTCGGATGTTTCATCGAGGGACAGGACGTCATAGCCGTCGACGTTCAGGATCCGGCGCATGGCGGAAACGATCCCGCCGAGCCGGAAGGGAGGAACCCTGAGGCGCTCCGCAAGAGCTGCGCCGGTGAGCTTCCCACCCCGCTGATCGAGAGTCTCGAGAATGGTTCGGATGCGCTCCTCTGAAAGAGCGGTCCGGGCAGCCTGCTTGCGCTGTGCGCCGAAGAGCTCGGTCTCGAAGAGGCGATCGATCCAGGTGGTCTTCGTGGGTGGGGTGACCGGCTGTACGAACAGGTCTCCGGTTTCGCCCTCCCGCGGCGGTCGGCTGGGAACCTTCGGTGCCTTCTCTTGAGGCTCGGGGGCCGGACGCTGCTCCCGCCGCCACTGCCACCAGAGCGGGGTCTCGGGTGCAGCCTCGCGCCAGCCTTTGAGCCTCGATGCTGCGTCCGCGGTCGCAAAGATGCCAAGCGGAATTACGACCTCCTGGGGCGTGGCGCCCCCGTGGTAACCATTCTTCTTCATCCCGAAGCGCACACGCTCGCTCCAGGGGGCGAGCATGCGATTGCCTTCGACGCCGACGCGCGGCCCTTCGAGCAGTACCTCGTCCTCGGCCGCTGCGCCGGACGCCGAACGCCACCGCTCCGATCCCTCTCCCTCCCGGGCTTCCGTCTCACGCTCCAGCACGTGCCCGTGGTCGCTGACGAGCACAATCACTCGGTCACTTGCGCGCGACACCTCGAGCAGTTCCTCCAAAGGCCGGATGTGATGCGCCGTCCAGGGGACGCGAACCTGGTCGCCCTTGGCCAGGTGGTCGTCGACAGCATTGATGACCACGCCGACCACGCGTTGATGGAGGTTGCCGATCGCCTCGAGCACCTTGAGAGCAACCCCTGCCACGCCCGCCTCGCGAAGGTCTCCTTTGTGGAAGAGCACTGGAGGCGCCATCGGCTCGCACGCGGAGAGAAGCGCCGCGTGCTTCGAGAACCCCTCCTTCTCTCGCGGCGCGTTGCCGATCGTAACCTCACCGCACAGGAGACTCGTGCGCGACACCTCGGTCACGGTGGGAAGCGCCGCGATGACCGCCGGCCGCACGCGCGACCCTTCTGCGACGAGCTCGACCCACCCGCGTTGCGCGAGGTCGTGCTCAAGCTCCCGAAACACAGGCACGCTCATCGCGTCGATCACCAGCAAGAGGACAGGATGCGCTTTGGCGAGAGGCGCGACCAGGCGGTCGAGGACGGCCTCCACACCGAGAACATCCGCGCCGTGGGAGCCCGCAGTCAGCCAGCCGGCCAGGAGGGAGCCGAACTGCTGGTTATCGCTCTGACGGACTGCGTCGGCCTTCTGCGCAAGGAGTGCGTATGCCTCGGAGAGCGCTAGATCTCCGTCCCAGACACGGGTGCGCGCCCAGTCTGCGAAGCCACTGTCCTCGCGGTAGCGGAGGGCTGCATCCATGAACGAGCCCGGCTTCGCTGCGGTGCCGGCACTCCGCTTGGCGAGCCAGCCGGCCAAGCGCAGCGCCATCTCGACCCCGACTGGCGCGAGGGGTCGTGAGCGGAGAGCGCGTGACCCAGCACCAACTCAGCAGCAGCGCGCAGAGAGGCCGGCAACTCGTCCTCGGAGACCTGTACGAATCGAGCGATCTCCTGCGCAAGACAGTCGAGTCGTTGATCGAGCGCCGAACGCAGCACCCCGCTTCGCCACGCGAGCTCCTCGGCCCCGAGCTCGCGCAAGAGCGCATCGGCGTTCGCCAACAGCGTGCCGAGGGCGTGCTGGGGGGCTGTCACCATCGAGAGCCGTTGTTGGAGAACTCTCTCTGCGGCAGCAGCCCAGCTGCGTGCCAGCTCACCGTCCAGATCGGCGAGACCGAGTAGCGCCTCGATCTTCCCACGAGCCTTCGCGGCCCGCTCGTCCCCTTTGGCCTCCGGGTCGAAGAGAACGCCCGCAACGAGACCTACCGAGAACGCGCGCAGTCCGAGTCGACTCGCGCTTTCGAAGATCGCCCCCGCTGTGGGTCCCGCGCTCTCCCTCACCGCTTTGGTCAGGCCCGCGCGCACATCCTCACCGAGCGTTTCCAGCCTCTCCGCGGGCTTTCCGTCGAGCGCCCAAGCGAGAAGTGCATCGGGATCCCGCTCGCCCTTGGGGATACCCGCGAGGGTCTCGAACAGGTGCCGCCACGCGGTCTCGGCTTCGAGAACCCCACTCGGAGCCGGCGGGTAGCCCTCGGCCGGCTCCGCTTCGAGCAGCGACCCTGCCACCCATGAGTGGCGCTCGACGAGGCGCGGATCCACGTAGCGCGCCCGAAAGCGCTCTTTCACGAGCTGCCAGGGCTCGATCGAGAAGAGCTGTCGGCGAGCGAACCGGGCGAGCAGGTCGGCGCCCAGTGCAGCCGGCGGGACGTTGGTCAACACGACGAGTGGAAGCCTCTCGCCAGAGTGCTCGACGAGCTGGGCGCGCACCTCGAGAACCGATCCACAACAGGCGACGGGTAGGTCCTCGGCCCCGACCCGCAGCGTCGGGCCGTCCCAGGTAAGCTCGGGGGGTACGCTGATCCCGATGATCCGCGCATCCGGAACCTTCTCGCGTACGGCCGCGACCTGCGCTCGTACCTGGGCGCATGAAGGTACGCCGTTCACTCGCCGCCCTCGCGGCGTCGGAGTTTCCAGACGAGTGCGAGCCGCGCCGCCGGCTCTTCACTGAGCAGGTTCTCAAGCTTTGCCATCGCTTCTCTCAACCGATCCTGATCCAGATCCTCGTAGGAGCCTTCCCCCACGATCGAGGCACCGTCGGTCTCCGGCTCGTCCCCAGGCGGCGGTGCCAGAAGCTCGATGGCTTCGTTCTCGAGAGCCGGGAGCTTCGCGGCGAGCGCCACCGCGTATTCGTCCGCACTGATCGCGTCCGACAGATCTCTACGAATGCGCTTGGTCGCTTCCACACGCTCCCCCGTTAACCGCCCGATCGAGTCGAAGAGGATCCACTTGGTTTGCTGGAGCGTATCGAGCACGCTCTGTGCCTTTCGGAAGCTCGTCCCCATCGCCTCGAGCGAGGTGTCGGGCTCGATCTCGGCCAGCTTCTCGATCCGACCCTTGCCGCTGAGCGCACCCAGCGAGCGAACGAGCGCCCCCGTCGTCTTGGCCGTCCGGAGACGCTTCGCGTCTTGTCCCCCCACCGAGAGGTTCCGGCCGATCGTGTCGAGCCGCTCGACTAGCCCTCCGCACGCCTCGACGGCATTCTCCGCGCCCTTGCCCAGTGTTTCGACGAGCTCGCTCACGTTGCTGGCATTGCGAAGTGGCGAGATCGCGATCCCGAAGATCTTTCCGGCGCGCTCAGTCGCCTTCTCCCACACCTCCTCTGAAGGAAGCTCCTCTTCGCGAAGCTCGAGGTCCTCCGGAAGGCCTTCGAGCGTGGCCGGCCAGGGTCCCCCATGCCGCCGGAACGAGAGGTTCGCTTGGTCGGCGTAGACGAGAATCGCGAGATCCTGTACCGCCCGCGGGAGACCCATCCGCTGCGGCTCGTCGATCGCCTCGCGGAGCTTTCCAACGGTGAGCGGCTTGCTGAGCCTGTCGAAGTGGCTGAACCAGTGCTGGCCGAGGACGAAGTGCGTCTCCCCCATCTCCCCAAGCCGGAGCGGGACGGCGATCTGGCTAATCAAAGGGCGTAGCGGCTTGTCGATGGCAACCCGCCCTTCCGGCTCCTGCACGGCCCTCGAGACCTGTTCGTGTACGCGCCGCAATGCGCCGATCTTCACCTCGGCTCCGAAGTCCGGGTGCGCGGGGTACTGGCTCGTACACAGTTGGTCGAGCAGGTTCTCAAGTGCGGCACGCAAGTTTGCCCGAGCCGGGGGTCGCGGGGCAAAGGCAGGATCGAGTGACTGGAAATGCTCCGCGGGCGAGTGTGATTCGTCGATTGAGCCCGGGGCCGGGCTCTCCACGCCATACGCACCCTCGAGGAAGCGCACGAGCCGCTGCCGAAGCTGGCTCTGCTGGTTCCGCAGAAGCTCGCGCGCGGAGGCCTGGTCAACCGGGGACAGATGCGTGGCGTAGTCGCGCAGGCGCTCGCCCGCCAGCACGTAGTCGAGCTTCACGAGCGTGCCCAGATCGCGCTGCGCCGATACAGAGAGGAACGATGGCAGCCACACGAGCGTCCGCGCCGGCTTGCCGTCCTGTCGGTAGTTGTCGAGCCGCGCCAGATCGTCGGCGGGAGTGTGCCCCGGCTCGTCGAAAGGGAAGTCGATCACGACCTTGCGTTCGTCCCCGCGAGCCGCAAGCGACTCGTCGGCAAGCTCGCGCACGTTGGAAAAGATCACCTCGAAGCGGCGCGGTGTGCCGCGCCACGTGACCTCGTGTTGAAGCATGAGCTCGTCGCGATCCTCGATCCCGAGCTCGCGGAACAGGAGCTCCCGGATCTTGCGGCGACGGTTCCCTGTGTTGTCGATGCGCTCCGCGTTGGCGAGGATGCTATCGGTATCCACGGCGGCGAGCTGGAGGGTGATCGTCGGATTGTTGGGTTCGTCGCTGATCTTGATCTCGCCGATCTCGGCGGCCCAGGTGCGACAGCGCCGCAGTACCTCCTGACCTTCGCGTCCCTCGATCGGCGTACGGATCGAACCGTGGTTGAGCGCTGCGAGCCGAGCTGCCGTCAGGCCCTTCAGCACCTCGACCTGGGGCACCAGCGCGGAGAGGAGCAGCGTCTTCGCGAGGCGATCATCCGCCAGGAAAGCCCGTGCCTTGGCGTCGCCCTGCGGCAGCGAGTCGACCTCCTCCTTCGAGACGCCGTGCTGGCGCTCCAAGAGCGGCAGCAGCTTCTGGTGGTAGAGGCGGCGCGCATTCTCGAAGTGGTGACGCATGCCCTCGGTGAAGGGCTCGTCGCCCTCGGCGATCACATCGAAGAGATCGCCCACCGGCACGAGTTGCCCGAGCTCGAGCGTTTCGCGCTGGTCGACCAGGAGCTGGAGCATCACCTTGAGAGCCGTCCGCTCGCGTTGCAGCAAGGAAGACACTGCCACCAGCGTCTCGACCAGCGCCGGGCTGAACGGATAGATCTTGCGGAAGACGGTGCGGTCGGCTCGGGGCGTCAGCAGCGTCTCGAAGACCTCGTGGCGGACCTTCTCCGTCTCCGCGTAGGCGCGGTCGATCTCCTGGCGGGCGGCTTCGCTCTTCGGGCGCAAGATGCGCCGCCCGCGATCTCGGGGAGGTTCCGATCCTCGAGCGTGATCATCTCGAAGCGCGCTTCCCACCACTGGAGCACGTCCGCGAACCCGAGCTGCTCCGCGCCTGTCACCTGGTCGCCCACTAGGTCGCGCAGGTCGCGCTGGCGCGCGACGAAGCTCACGATCGGAATCGGTCGATCGGCCGTCTCCGCCTCGACGAGCTTCGAGACCTTGGGCCCTTCCTCGTTCAGGAACTTGAGATCTGCAGCGTGGGTCGCGAGCCAGAGGATGAGCTCATCGAGGAAGAGGACCAGGCCGTCGTAGCCCAGATCGCGCGCGTGCCGCGAGATGATGGCCAGACCGTCGTCGAGCGAGACGAAGGCATCTTCACTCCCACGCGCCACGTCCCGGTAGCCCTGGAAGAACGAGTCGACCAACGTGGCGACCAGACGGCTGCGCTCCTCCGAGCCCATGGGGGCCGTGAGGGCGGCCTCGAAGGTCGCGCCATCCCAGCTCGCGGACAGGTCGCCCCAGCCCCCATCTCCCCCGCCGGCCCCGGATGCCGCCTCGTTCAAGCCCTGGAAGAAGGCCTCGTCGCCGAGCCGTTCGCGGAGGTTTCGGGCGTCCTCGAAGAGCCCCTCGGCGCGGTAGACACCCGGCACGGGCGCTTCGGGATGACGCTGCGCCACGCGCCGCACGTATCCGCCCAGCACAGCGGCCTCCATGCTCGGATGGCCGATCATGTGATAGGGCACGAGCAAGAAGCGCTTGCCTCCGAGCCACTCCTCGTGCTTCGTGACGACGCCTTCCAGCCCCTCCTTGGCGCGAGCCGCTGCGTTCTGCTGGAGGAGCAGGTGGAGCACCGCCATGAAGTGGCTCTTGCCGCTGCCGAAGCTCCCGTGGAGGTACGCGGCCTTGCTCGAGTTCGACCCCAGCGCTCCCTGGATCAGCTCGAGCGCCCGGTTGAAGGCGTCCGCGAGCTGCGGCGTGACGATGTAGTTCTTGAGCGTCTCGTCGGGCCGCGTCACGCTCTCGGTCAGGCGAAGGACGAAGTCGTCGCGATGGACCCGCTCGGGGATGTCGATCAGATCGCGGATGAGCGTCATGTCGAGGTCTTCCTCCGCCGGGAGCGCCCCGCGGACTCGCCTCCACCGGTCTTCTTCCGAGCACTGTTCTTGCGCCGGCCCTTGGGAGGTGCCCAGGCACGGATAGCCTCGGTCGTGAGCGAGAGCGCTCGCGCCTCTTCGTCGATGAAGCCTTCGAAGTAGTCGCCCATGCCCACGCCGAACTCCGAATCGAGCTCGTTGTGCCAGTGCTTCACCCAGGGCAGAAGCTCAAGCAGCGCGCCGAGGAGGGGTACGAGCCGCTCCGGCGACCAGCCCTCCTGCTCCTTCATCTGAACCAAGTAGGTCGCTACCGCGCGGCTCTGGTCGAGCGCGTTCCAGCCCGCCCAGCCGACCACGAGCGACGGATCCGCCTCGCGCTCGCAGAAGGGGAGGCTCACGAAGCGCTCCTTGGCCACGTCGAGCTTCCCGCGGAGCCGCCAGTACGTGCTCTTCTGGAAGTCGGCCGATGTGTATTTCGGGGGCACCGGGATCTCGCCCACCTCACGTGCCTTCGTTGCCCGGGCCTCGGCTTCCGAGAGGCGATCGGGCTGGGATTCGGGGAGCTCCGTCCGCGCGTCGATCGCGTCTTCAAGCCGCTGCAGCTCCCAGGTCTCCTCCCAGGCCTTGCGCTTGCGCAGACCCGCTGGCTTGTAGCGGAGTGCCACGAGGAGCGGGACGCTCTCCCCTTCCACCAGCTCCGCTACGAGCTTCGCTAGATCGAAGTCTGATCGCCCCGCATAGACCTCGGCCACCTCCAGGAACTCAGCATCGTCGCGCAGGCGGTCTGCAAGCTTCGCTGTCGTCGTGAGCCGCGGCTCCGCCCAGAGCCCCGGCGCCTCCATACGGTCAAGTAGCCAGCTCCGCAGCGCTCGGGCCTCCTGCTCTTCCCAGGGCTGGTCGTTCCAGCGGCGCTTGTACTCGGGCTGCTCGATGAGAGCGACGTTCGGATCCTTCTCGATCATCTCGATTCGCCGCTGCACGAGCGCCCGGTACTCCGGCGGCCCAGCGGTCGGGGAGCTCCGTGAGCGGCGTCGAGCCGTGGCGCTCGAACCACTTCGTCTCTACCTCGCCTGCTGCGAGCTTGCGCGCCAGCACCACCTCGAACGCTCGCTCTCCGAGCGAGACGCGGGGCGGCGCGCCATCCGCCACGCAGAGCTCGTCTCCCATCACGCCGTAGAGGCAATAGCAGTGCCAGTCGAGCTCCTCCTGGAGGGAGATCATCTGCTCGCGGATCTCCAGGGCCCGGATACGTCCTTCGCGCAGGCCTTCCGCGGACGGCGTGCCGTGGGCGACCAGTGCGGCAGGGAGGGTCTCGGCCCACTGCTGGGCGAGCGAGCTGAAGTGGGCGCGCCTCGGGCAGCGGGAACTTCTGAAGCTTCATCCCATCATGCGCCCAGAAGTCCTCGAATGGTGCTGTCCGCTGACGGGCCCCATGTTGATCCACGGTGCTTCCCTTGTTGTGAAACACCTGCTTCATCCAGAAGCACGCCGTCGAGCTGTTGAGGAGTCCGAGGAGCCCAAGGTGATCGTCCTCGCTAGCCCCCGCCGGCAGCTTGATCACGGGCGCCGACCGGTTGAACACCTTTCCCCCGCGATCCAGCACAAAGTGGTTGTGCGTCGCCACGTTCGCAAACGTGATCGAGAGCGGCGTCCGGAGCTTCTCACTCGTTAGACGACCGTACTCGTACCACCTAAGGCCTGCTTGAATCTTGGTCTGTGCTCCGAACATTCGGTTGTTTGCGAGATTCACTCGTGCCATCCATAGGTATCTGAGCACCGGATGTGTGGGATCGTCGGAAATCGCACTGAACTCTGCGTCGTACGGGAAGGCGGCAAGTCCACAAACATCCTGTCTCCAGTCCCGAATCGCGTCACCGACGACCATCTCGCGTAGCTGATCTGATGGGAGAGACTTCCTCCACGCCGCGTCGGTCGGAAGCAGGAAGATGTCATCCTCGAGTGTGAAAGAAGTAATCCCAATGGAATCCGCTAGCTCCCCAAGCTTCCCGGCAACCGAACCCTCAATCAGCTCTTTGAGCTCAGAAGCACCAGCGCCCCCGGTGCTCCAAGGGTGCCTGTGGAAGCGTTCTCGAGGAACGTCGGAGACGCTAACGAACTCGCTCTGGGATCCCACGCGGTCGATCTGCGCGACGATCGCTGACCAGACCAGACCCTTGGCCGGATCGTCCGGTGTCGCTGGCTCGCCGCGGATCCCCATCACCGCGCGCACGACATCCTCGACCGGTCCACGATGCCGCCCGAGGAGAAGGACTGTCGGCGTCCCGTGGCCCGGGATATACGCACCCGAGGTGTCCACCACGTGAGTCACGTCCCAGTGCGGGATGGACTCCTCGATGAGCCTCTTCCCGAACTCTCGCTTCATGAAGGAGTTAGCGGTGATCATCCCGACGAAGCCGGCAGGCTCTGTCGCACCGGGCGTGGGCGCTAGTGCTAGGTCGAAGAAGCGCTCCGTGAACGGAACGGCAAGGGCATACTTGCGGTAGCAAGAGCGAAAACGATCGCGGTATGCCTGGTTGAGCGCCTTGTCCTTCGGTGTGATGTAGGGAGGGTTCCCAACCACGACGTGATACCGCTGTCCGAGGATCTGCCGAAGCGCCTCGGCGTCTTCGGTGTGGTACACGTGGCGCAGCGGATCCTCGCTCGCATCGAGGTGCTGCTGGTGGTGTCCGATGGTGCCGGGGCCGGGGCGCGGTCCGTGGAGGAGCGAGTCGCCCGACGTCACGTGGATGTCGAAGGCTGGCGCATCGGAGAGACGCCTCACCTCGGACGCGCGCAGCGCCGCCACGAGCAGCCGGAAGCGAGCGATCGCCGCTGCGAAGGGATTCACGTCAACACCCGCCACCTGCTCGAGCGCGTGACGCGCCCGCTCGCGCGGGTTCGTTCCGGGCTCGTGCTTCGCCCAGAGCGCATCGAGGCGGCGGAATGCACCCAGGAGGAAGTGCCCCGAGCCGCAGGCAGGGTCGATCAGGCGGACCTCGCGGAAGCCGAACTCCTCGACCGCAGGCGTGAGCGTCCGGTCGAGGATGAACTCCTCCACGAACTCGGGCGTCTGGAGGAGCGCGTAGCGCTTGCGGGCACTCTCGGAGAGGTCCTGGTAGAGGTCGCCCAGGAACCGTGTATCCCAGGCGGCGTCGGTGAGGTCGTGCACCAAGCCCCCCGAGTCGGGATCGATCCGCTGCCACACCTTGAGGAGCCGCCCTGCCGCATCACCCGACGGGCCGAGCATCCAGAGCGGATTGTGACGCTCGTCGAAGATCGCCTCTACGGCGGGAAGTTTTGCGACCTGGCCGAACACGTGGAGCAGGTACTCGCGGTCGCTCTCGGTGGGGTGCGCGCGGAAGTAGAGCGTGTGCTCGTCGAGCGCCCGCTGACGACGCTCCCCGGGTCCGGATAGGCGCGGGGGATCGATCAGCTCGTTGTCCTCGAGGAAGCGGATGAAGACGCAGCCGAGGATCCAGGCGATCGCCACCTGGGTGAGACGCTCATCGCGCCAGAGGGCATAGGTCTCGCCTGTACGTCCGGCCTCGCGCGCCGCGTGGTACTGCTCGCGAAACGCCGCATCGAGCTCCGTATTCTCGTTACAACGCGTCCCCAGATCGTCTCTCGAGTTCTGCGCGGAGCCGCTCCAGGTCTGTGAGAAGACGCTTCGCGTCGATCACGCTCGCCCCTCCCGGCCCTCATGCGCCTCGCCCGTTTGCCGCGTGGTCAGCCACGCTCCGGGAATCCGAGCCCATTGTCCCGACGTGAAGACAGGAACGGGCTTCCCATCGAGCATGGGTCGGGGCTCCTGCGAGTCGCCTGGAACTAGGAGCCAGATGCCCGGTGGACCTCCCGCTCGGCCCGCGGAGTCACGAAGCCCATCCAGGAACGTCATCTGGTCGTAGCGGGCCAGGAGGCCCAGGTTGGTGAGGAGGATTGTGCGTGGTGCCTCGGCCAGCTCCGCCCGCACGCGGGGGAGGGCCCGATGCTCGACCAATCGCATGAGGTTGGTCCAGTCGCGGCTTCCCTCGGGACCTCGATCGGCCCTCAGCACGATTTGCCAATCCGCGCCTGCCTCGAGCGCCACCCCCTTCATGTGGCGGATTAGCAGCTCATCGAAGCTGCGCACATCGAGCTGGAAGGCGGAGCTGAGAGCCCGCTCCGCTTCGATGAGCTTGCGTGGCGACGTGATCAGCGCGAGGAAGGCCTGGCTCTCGAGCGCGCGTCGCAGACGACGCTCGAAGCCTTCGATGTCTACCTCCTCTGTGGAAGGTGCCTCGGTGCCTCGCCTCGTTGCCGTGCCTCGCGCATAGCTGGTCGCAGAGCCAACTGTCACGAACTTCCGCAACGGGGATTCGTACGCGCCCGACCCTTCCGCTTCATCCGGGTTCCAGCGCAGCTCGCTCCCCGCGTCGGCCAGCAGGCCGTCTAGCACGGGTCGGTCCGGCAGTCGCTCGGCTTCGGGATAGCGGCCGGAGACCCGCGCGTGAATCTGGTCGGGCGTCAGCGTCTGAGCCCCAGCCAGTGCGCCGAGCGCAAGCTTGAGCGCTCGGCGCCGGTCCATTCCGCGCGGATACAGCTCGAGCCGGCTGGAGAGTGCCGCCGCTTGGGAGGCCGCGGCCGCGAGCGGTAGCAGTCGACTCGCTGCCGTCCTCGCTAACCCAGACGGGGTGGAGACGGCCTGGAGTGTCTCGAGGACGCGTGCGGGTGAGAGAAGCGGGGCTGCTCCTGCGATCTCGTCCGCCTTCTGGCCCAGGCGCTCGGCATAGTCCGCGAGCTTCTGGCCGTCGATGCGCGGTTCACCGCGCTCGTCGAGCTCGTCGCGAGCGAGCAGCACGCACCCTGCTGGGCTCTGTGTCTGGATGCGTCGCACAATCCAGCGCGGTGCGGCACGGTCCCGCTCGGTTTCGCCGGCGGCGCGCACACACGCCCGCGCGTGCCGCGAGCGAAGGGGCTGCTCCTGGACCGAGCCGCGACGCACGAGGATGGCCTCAGCCACCTCCTGCGGTGTCATCACGTTCCCGTGCGCTTCGAGGAGCTCGACGATGTCGTGGCGGAGCTGGGTCAGCGCAGCTGTCTTCGCCCAGCGTCGCCGTGCCCTCGTGAGGGTCTGGCTCACCGCAACCGGGGTCATGTCGAGGACACGCGCGACGTCGCTCTGGCTCGGCCAGATCGACGAATCTGCATCGGCGCTCAGTCCCAGCAACACCGCCAGCACCTCGGTATCGCGCTTCGCCTGGGCCGTTCGGCCTGCTGGCAGCACCTGGCGCAGCAGCTCATCCACGCTTGCGCGCGCAGCTTCCTCGGGGATCTCCTCCGCTTCCTCGCTGGGCGCGATCTTCGGAGCCTTGGCCACCTCCGGGAAACGGTCGGCGAGCCGCTTCGCCAGATCCGTCAGCTCCCGCCGCGTTCGGCTCCCGACGCCGCGCATGCGGTTCACCTGGATCAACGGAAATCGAAGCAGGTCCTCCACGGTGCGCACGTTCATTCGTTCGACGGCGCTCAGCCCGCGCGCGCTCAGGCCCAGCGCGCTGAGCACCGTGTCGGGGTTCGCCTCTTCGAGTGAGGTGACAGGGCCTTCGCGTTCCCCATGGTCCGTACCGACTTCGGGCCGCGCCGCGCTCAGGAAGAGCTGGCGCCATGCGCGGAGCATCTCCTGCGCATTGTCGAAGCGCTGGCGATAGTCGCGGCAGAGCGCCTTCTCGAAGAAATCGGTCATCCCCTCGCGAATCGCGGGCTCGAAAGCATCCGCGTCGATCGTGACCTCGCAGTCGAGGACGGCGGGCTCGCTCAGTCCGTCTCCCCACTGCGGGAAAGACCCCGTCGCCATCTGATAGAGCGTCACCGCGGCCGCGAACCGCTCGGCATAGGTGTCCCAGCGCGGCGGCTTGCGGAGCTGCAGGAACGGGTCGAGGTAGTGGCGCGTTCCGGCCAGGATGTTTTTGGCGGAGGTTTTCGCGAGGGAGAAGTCGAAGAGCACGAGGTGGAGCTGGTCTCCCAGCTTCATGGTGCCCAGATTTTCGGGCTTGATGTCGCGGTGCGGGATCCCTTTCTGCTCGAGCCAGTCGACGGTAGTGAGGAGGTCTTCGCCGAAGCGCTCGAGCAGCTCGAGATGGAGACGCCCCTCCTCCCGAAGGCGGTCGGCGAGTGTCTCATCGCCCGCCTTCGCCATCAGCAGCCCGACGCGCTCTCCGAATCGCAGCACCTCGTGCAGCTCGACGATGTACTGATGGCGGAGGCGACCCAGGACTTTGCCCTCGGCTTCGAGGCGCTCGTTCTTCTCGGGTGAGAGCGCGACTTTGAGCACCTGTTCGCGCCCATCCAAATCGACGAGAAGCGCCAGCGCTGTCGATCCCTTCCCCAGCCGCTTCTTCACGACGAGTCCGTGCTCGAGTTTGTCGCCGGCGCGGGCTCCGAGCGGGTCGGGCCGCGGGCGCTCCTCGGGCTGCGTGATCTCCTCCTCGAGGCGCTCCAGCTCTTCGAGGAACTCGGCTGCTGATTCGAGCCGTGTGGTCACCTCGGGATGAGTCGCGTATTGAATCAGGAGCTGAAGACGAGTCCAGGCTCCGTCGAGAACGGACGAGATCTGCAGGCCCTTCTCCTCCCGCAGTCGCTCGGTCATCTCGTAGAAGCTCGACGCCGGCGGCTGGCCGGAGAAGAGCTGATAGGCGATGGCGCCGAGCGAGAAGACGTCGAGCTGCTCACCAGCCGTCCCGCGGTCCGTCACCGCCTCGGGAGCCATGTAGACCCAGGCGGCCTCCTCGACGAGTGCTTCCAGGTGGCTGGTTCCCGACGTCCCGGACCCCGCCGTGCGGTTTTCGAGCCCCCCTCGAGCTGCCGTCTGCCAGTTGAAGATCTGGATGCGAGGAAGGGGAGCTTCGGGATCGAGGACGAGGATGCTCTGAGGCGATAGCGCTCGATGGACGAGGCGCTTCGCGTGCGCGTAGCGTACCGCTTCCGCGATCTGGCGGAGCAGGTGCAGGCGCGCATCGACATCGAGCGCGGGGCCCCGTTCGCTGAGGTAGTGGTCGAAGCGCTGGCAACTGGTTCGGTGGTCGAAGACGAGCGCCGGCCCCTGTACGTGCTCGGTGTACGCCTTGGCCTGGAGGATCCCTTCATGCTGGATCCCTCGCAGCACCCGGTACTCGCGGCGTGCCGCGCGGCGCAGTACCTCTCGCTCCTCCTCCGATGCTGTCGTGGGAACGCCGTAGATCCGGATGCGAGCGCGCTCGCTCTCGATGGCCGCGTGTCGCGCGGCCCAATCCTGGAAGCTCGGCCCTTCGAGCAGGAGCTCTTCGAGTGTGTAGTCGCCGACGCGGCGTGAACGCTGCGACGGGCGGATGCCGGCCTCTTCCATCGCTCGGCTCACGGCCTTGGCCATGGGACGGTCAAGGCGCATGCGGGGCGGCGAATCGGCGCTCCAGCGCTTGAGCGCCGCGACGATCCCGGGCTGCTCCGCTCGACCGTCTTTCCCCGGCCGATCACGGAGATGCACACGGTCGCGCAAGGAGTCGGCGAGCCGGCAGTCGAGGTCTTCGTGCGAGAGGAAGACGTGCGCCTCAAGGAAGGGGCTGCGCATCCTCTGCAGCGCCGGTTGACGGCGCAGAAGCGAGATCAGCTTCTTGGCCTTCCGATTCGTAAGCACGAGGGGGTTGTCGGCCGTACGGATGCGACCTTCGTGGTGCCAGGACCAGGTCCCCTGATCACCCTCCACAATTCCCGGCGCGCTCTTGATCTCGACGAGAAAGAAGCCCTTGGGGGTGAGCACCAGCAGGTCGACCTCGTTGATCGACCCATCGTCGGCGATGAACTCGAAGTTCGACCAGGCGCGGTAGGGCTCGTGGTCGGGGAGACCATCGCGCACGAAGACCAGTGCCTCGCGCTCCCACCGGAACTCCGAGGGCGTGATCTCTTGCCAGCGAGGTGAGGTGGGATCCATGACTCAGTCCACCGTACCCGGTCCAGCGCCGCGTTGCGCTTGACCGCTCCGTCCCCCCACCACTGCATCTAGTGGTCGGTTCTTGTGCCACGAGAGCCCGATGGCAGCTGTCACGTTCAAATCAGTGCAGTCGCCCATGACCACGTAGAATGTCACGAATCGGACGGTAAAAGCGCCGCCAAAAAGGGGACAAAACGCTTGCTTTTGCCACGTTTTTGGCGGCGCTTTCAACGTCCTCCCAGAGTAGGCCTGAATCCCGCCCGCCTTCGCGGGATTCGCACGCTCCGTGCAGCGCCTTCGAAGAAGGTCCCAAGCCCGCGAAGGCCGTTTCTCCGACTTTCTGGACGAGCGGCAGCAGCGATTCGATCCGGGAGACGCTCGACTCCGAGAGAAACTCGCCCTCTCGGTCCGTGATCCGGCAAGCCAGCTCGCGCGGCGAGAGCTCGGTGTGCACCAGGGCCGTCTCGATCACCTGCCCTGGGGACGGCACACGGCCGCGGGATGGAAGGCGGGCGGGTTCAGGCCTACTCTGGGATGACGTTGAAAGCGCCGCCAATCGGACGGTGAAAGCGCCGCCAAAAACGTGGCAAAAGCCGGCACCCCGCGGCATTAAGACGGCCGTAACTGGCACTACGTGGCACCTCGTGGCACAAGAACCGTCCGGTGCCGAGCGGGCCCGTGCGGCTGCGCGCGCGGCACCCCCTTTAAGGTAGGGGGGATTATTTCCCCAGCGCTTTCATCCCACCCCCGGCATCTTTTACCTAGTCGCAGAAGCAGCTCGGTTCCGGTTCCTCTTCATCGAACAGACTCTTTTGGCGAGGATTGAGCGCTTCCTCTCGGATTCCTGCTCCGCCCCCCCACCACTGCATCTAGTGGTCGGTTCTTGTGCCACGAGGTGCCGCTAAGTGCCAATATCGCCCGGTCTGCATCTCAGCCATGCCTGGGGAGGTTCCGTGGGCTTCGAGATCCTCCTTGGTGGCCCAGGCCTCCACGAGCACGTAGCGGGTGTCGTCGTCGACGCTCTTGAACAGGTCGTACATCTCGCAGCCCTTGTCCTCGGCCCGCACCGTAGACGCCGCGCCTCCTGCGGCGGCCTCGAACTCGCTCGACTTCCCTTTCTGAACGTTCAACTGAACCGTCAACCGTATCGACATCTCGCCTCCGTGCTGCGCTCTGCAGTTATGCTATCAGGGGCTCACCTCGTGCTTGGCGACAAGGCGAAGCGCTACGCCCAGGAAGAGCCGGCCGCGGCAGCGCTGCTGCGCAAGCTCTCCGATAGCAAGGCCGGGAAGGCGGAACTCGAGAAGCTGCATGCCCTGGCCGACCAGCTCACCAAGAAGAAAAGGCGATGAAGGAATACCGGTCGGCGGGCGGCCAACGAAAGCTCTGGTATGAGCGTCACGAGATCGAGCGCATCATGCAGGACGAGCTCGTTCGTGCAGAGCTGATGCCGGACCCCGGCGAGGACGACGTGACGGTGGATCTCGAGTCGCTCGTCGAGGACCACTTGAAGCTCCAGCTGGATCAACACGAGCCTCTCGATGCCGATGTTTTGGGCATGACTGAGTTCCGTACACGGAGGCCGCCCAAGATCTCGATCAACGCAGACCTCACGGGAGCCTTTGACGAAGGGGAGTCGCCGGGAATCGAAGGGCGCTGGCGGGCGACCGTTGCCCACGAAGTCGCGCATGTGCTCCTCCACCGGATGCTCTTCGAGCTGGACGATCTCCAGCGAGGTCTCTTCTCAGCCTCGGAAGCCCCGCACGGGCCGGACAAGCTGATGCGGTGCCTCAAGCGGAACGTGCCTGGTGGAGGGCTCTTCGCTTTCGATCCGGCGCACGCTGCCCCCCCACGTTCCGTCCCTGATGAAGCCCGGCTGAGCGAGCTGGTCCATTCAGCAGCTCATCTCGTAGCTCGCCATTGAAGCTCTCGTTGTAGCCGTTTTCACCCGCTAGCAGGTGGGACCGGCCGCGACCCTGCTACGCTCGCTGATGCGCTGGGGACTAGTACTTGGAGCCCCTGCAGATGGCGAAGGGAGAAGTGCCGGCAGACCTTTTGCTACGTTGGGGGGGGGCATATACACACAGAGAGGAGCCGTTGTCGGTTTCGAATTAGTCTCGTATTGTGTTCGTTTCTATGAGTGGAGCGCCTAAAGTTGGCCTGGGTGCAAGTGATCTGGCTGTGGTCTGGCTCAACCCACTCGCGTACCGTTCGATCGCAACGACTCCTACGGGGGACCGTCGGGTGGAGACTTTTACCGCAGCAGTAGTGTCCGGTTTGCTGTCGGGTTTGGTGTGTGGGCTTGTGGCGTACCAAGCGGGTATTCGAGTCCAGCAGCAGCGCTCTACGAAGCAGACCAAGAACGTCGTGGGCGGAGACCAATCCGGCGGGGACATTACGAAGATCAGATAGCGCGCGCAGCATGCCGGACCGGACGCGCCAGAACCGAAACATCGTCGCTGGGGATCAAGCTGGTCGCGACATAAACAAAACTTACCTCTCTCGGGGACCGTCCCCCCTACGGCACTTGCTCGACCGTCTCCAAGAGGGGACTGAAGAGAGCGAGGAGATCCAAGGATACGTGGAAGCGCTCGAGCACGTTGTTGAGAGCCCCGATCCGTCGGATCGCCGGGACCTAGCGGACAAGCTACGTCTCGCTGGCCGCGAAGGTGAGTTTTCTGCAGCACGGCGGAGCAAAGAGTTCTTTTGGAAGACGCTACAGCGGAATCAGCTCAGTCCAGTTGCGCGAGGCCTATTCGCAAGCCTAATGGGTCACGCGATCTTTGAGTTCAGAGCAAAGGTCCGCCCTCTCATTCTTTCCGGCGCAATACCCGGCGATATCGACACTGCTGTTGCTGAGCATGTGATCCGACCGCTCATGGATATGCTGGAGGAGAATCCACTTGATTTGACTCCAGAACACCTACAAGGAATGGTGTATTTCCTTACAGGAAATTGCCACCTAGACTGGAGCTGAGTAAGAACGCCATGCTCACGTACAATCGCGCGCTCGATCCGTATCACAGCGCATTTCGCATTCTAGAGATCGTACGGTACGTGGAGCGGCGGTATAGCCTGGACCTCCTTCGGATTCTCGACTTCTATCTGACATTCCCGGCTTTCATTGAGGACATGAGATTTCCATCTCACCTCATGAGATGGAAGCGTCGCTTTCGGGAGGAACGAAACCCTTATCACTATCCCACCAATCCTGTTGCAGTCTTCAAGCAGATGCATGCCCTGCAAGACGGAGCTGTCCGAAGATTGCTCGCCAAGGAGCTTCTAAACGTCAACGCAGCTCGCGAAGACCAGTCGGTCGTGCGGGTTGCACGACCGCTACCACCAATTCTGGAAGAACGCATCCGAATTCGTACGGAAGAACAAGATGAGCTTTTGGGGTTCCTTACAGGACCTATGGCGGAGATCCCACTTCAAGGACGGGATGGTCTGAAGCATCGTACTGGGCTCCTTGAACATCGTTATGACGTCGTTTAGTCCTCATTTGGCACTGCGTCGGCTCGTCATCTATAGGAACGGTGGCGCCGTCTACGATCAGATGTTTCATCTCGGGGTGAACGCAATCACGGGCGAGAATGGCTCGGGAAAGTCGACAATAGCAGACTTCATTTTCTTCGCGTTGGGAGGCGAACTCCTCGCGTGGCGCGAGGCTGCGAAGCTCTGTGACTCCGTGTTTGCAGAAGTGTCCATCAATGGGGAGATAGCTACTCTGCGAAGAGAGGTCTCTTCAACCAGACAACAGCCCATGAGCGTCTGCTGGGACGGGTTCGACGAGGCGTCAGGAAGGGCTGCGGAGGGGTGGCAGAGATACTCATTCGCGGTGCGTGGTACCCAGCGCAGCTTCTCGCAGGTGCTCTTCAACGCATTAGGAGTACCCGAAGTCCGTGGTACGGAGCTTACTGCTCGTCTAACCATGCATCAGCTACTTCGCCTCATGTACGCCGACCAGCTCTCTCCACCTACATCGGTCTTTCGCTTCGAACAGTTCGACAGCAATCAGATTCGCGACGCCGCGGGAAGTCTCTTGTGCGGTCTCTACAACTCAAGGCGATATGAGATCGATATCAGGCTGAATGAAGCGGAGGTGGAGAGCGGCGGAATCAGGCGCCAGCTCGAGTCAGTTACTCAGTTGCTCACGCGCGCGGACCAGACTGTGAGTTCGCAGTTCTTGGAGCAGACTCGAGAGAATACGATCGCAGAGCGCAGACAGATTCAAAGACTGGTCCAGCAGCTGGAGCAAGGTAGCGAGCCGAATGTGCAACTCGTCCAAGAGCATGAAACGCAGCTCAGCCAACTGAGAGGCGATCTTCGGGCGGCAAGGGTACGGCGAGAGGAACTCCTCCAGCATCGACAGCAGCATGCACTGGAGATTGCCGATACCGAAGAACTGATCTCAACGCTCGGATCGAATCTCGACGCTCTCGATGACGCAGAGGCCTTGAGCAAAGAACTTGGGAAGATCCCCTTCAGATTCTGTCCTTCCTGTTACACGCTACTAAGGGTCGTAGGCGAGGGAGGCAGATGCCCGCTCTGCAAGGAGGAGACTGAGGATCAGAAGGATGAGTTTCAGATTCTCGCCATGAAGGAAGAGATCGCGAACCAGATCAGAGAGTCAGAACAGAACTTGGAGGAAGTTCGCGCTCAGCTTGATCGTGTCGAGTCTCAGCTGCCGGGTGCGGAGGCGATCGTTGAGAGACTTCAGATTCGTTACGACGAGTTGTTTCAGCGCGTCGGCTCGAATATAGAGGCGCAGATTTGGGATCTGCACCAGAGAGCGGGCTACCTCGATCGTCAAATCGAGGACTTGGACAAGCAGATCGCACTCGCCAGGTCATTGGATCTACTTACGGAGAGGCGCGGTCAGCTCGCGGACGAGATCACGCGGCTAAGGGACGAGAAAGGCCGGTTAGACGCGACTCGCCAGGCCAAAGAGCGCTCTAGCAGGATGCTAGTAAGTCGCAGGACTGCTGAACTTCTAAGGGCAGATCTTCCGCGAGAGGCAGAGTACCCCAACGCGACCACAGAGGACGTGTGGTTCAGCTTTGGGGACAATACGGTTCTTGTTCGAGATAGAGCGAACTTCTCAGCCAGTTCTCTGGTGATTCTTCGGAACTCCTTCCATCTGGCATTGCTGCTGGCGTCTTGTGACGACCAGAACTTCAACTATCCGCGATTCGCTCTCTTCGACAGCATCGAGGACAAGGGAATGCAGCCTGACCGGAGCCACAACTTCCAGGTTCAGCTACTTGCGGCGCTCTCAGACGTAGAGACGGAGCACCAAGTGATTCTGACGACCTCCATGATTGCTCCTGAACTCGATCGCCCCGAGATCGTGGTTGGGAACCACTACAGCCACTCTCGAAAGACCCTGGATATCGAGTCGGAGTTGACGGAGTAGCACCCATCGTGGCCATGAAAGCGACTGCACATGCTTGCGGGAAACCGCTAAGTACGCGAATTTTCTCCGCGGAGAGATGCCGGAGCGGTTGAACGGGGCGGTCTCGAAAACCGTTGAGGGTGCAAGTCCTCCGGTTTGTATCTAGGGATCTCCAACCTGCAGCAGGCTTCAGAAATCTGTTTCGGGAGCAAGAAGTCGCCGGGTCTCCGAGCTACCGCGGCAAGCTTCATGTTCGACGCCGGGGCATCGACCGAAACGCTCCGCTCAAACCTGGGCTGGAAGAGGTTGGGTCACACTAACTGTAACGAACGCCTCGTTGCAGTGGCTTTACTGGCCATCGCTCCTTCTCGTCGGCGAAACGGTTGGTGTGAGTTTTCGGCCCCGCTTCTAGCAGCGGGATGGCGGCTTCCGTGTCTCCCTCGGCCAGGGCGAGCACACCGCGAAGGACCAGGAGTGCGTTCTCCCTGAAGAGCCCGCCGCCAGAAGATCATCAAAGAGCAGCTCGCCCCGGGGGCGGGGGCCAGTAAAGGAGGCTCAGCAACTCGTTGAGCCGCCGCCTACCTCGTCGCTCCCCGGCAGAAGTCGGCGATGCTGCGCGCCGTCTCGCGGCTGATCTCGGGACAGGCGATCGGGAAGACCTCGATGCCGTGGGGCGTCCCCATGACCTGTCGGCACGCCGCCTGGACGCCCTCTCGAATCAGCAGGCGATAGTAGTTGACGCCCTCGTCTCGCAGCGGGTCGAACTCGTTGACGCTGATCACGGTCGGAGGAAGCCCTCGCACGTCTTCCCCCTTCGCGAATCCGGGCCAAGCCAGTGGATTCTTGCGCTCGAGCTCTTCGATCCCGTACGCCATCGCACCGCGGTTGTTGTGCAGATCCATGAGGTAACCGTTGTTCTCGATCGAGGACGGGTTCTGCGCAAGCGGCCAGATCCCCGCGATGTACGGACACATCGCGTATAGCCCCTGGATCAGGTCGATCCGCCCGTCGCGCAAGAGGCGCATCCCCGTGGCGAGTGTCAAGTTGCCACCGCCGCTTTCGCCCGCGATGATCATGCGGCCCGGATCAATTCCAAGCGTGTCGCCATTGGCCGCGACCCATTCCAGTCCGGACACGCAGTCGTTGAGGCCTGCGGGATACGGCTTCACCTCCGGTACTGAGGACGGGGTCAAGGCATTGCGGAAGTCCACCATCGCAACGGCGACACCCTGCTGCGCGATGATCCTGCCCCACGCGCGATACATGCCATCGTAGCAGGACATCGTCTGCATTCCGCCGCCGTGAATGTAGTAGACGCACGGCAGCGCCTCACCCGACTCCGGGCGAATGAACTGGATGTTGATTGTGTTGCCATCCGGCTTGGAGGTGAAATCCTGCCTGCTGATCGCCAGACCGGTCGATGGCGCGATCTCTTCTGTGTCGCAGATGTTGAAATGAGCTTTGATTGCCTCTTCCGCCGCTTTGGCTTCAGCAGTCGCAGCCTCGGCCAGCAAGACGTCGCGGCTCTCGACATTACTGCCAAGCATGACAGTGTCCAGCGCGAAGCCCTTGAACGCCTCCCCAACGCGGGGATCGATTCGTGGATCATCCAGCTTGTTGCTCATCGGCGCTTTCTCCTTTGTCGACCGTTCGATCGTATCAGCTCGCGAGTTCCACGGGAATCTCCAAGCTACCTCTACAGCATCGACGGGCTTGTCCTATTCGGTGTTGAATCTCCGAGAGCAGCGACTCCCGATTGAACGATCTTACGCGGCTTCGTTATCTACGTGAAGTGATTCCTCGTGGCGTCGAAGTGCGTCGACGAGCGTTGACGAGCGTTGACATGTCTTTCAATCCCCTGACCCGGCGGAAGCCTTTCCGAGCGTCGAGGAGGCGGCTCCGCCCCAACGGAGCATCATCTTCCCTCCCCGCCACCGTTTCACTCGTCGTGTGTAGGTTGCGATCTTGTCGTTCAGGCTCTCGATCGCGTTGGTACTCCGGAGGCTTTGAAGGAGAATTCCATTCACTCCGAGGCGCAGCAGGGTGAGAGTGTCCTCCAAGCCCTCGCGAAGTGAGGCGGCTGCACCCGGATGCGACTGTTCGAGCGACCGCGCCAGGTTCTCGAGAAGTCGCTGCGCCCGCGCTGCGTCCGTCGCATTCCATGCCTCGTCCAGCGCGCGTTTGATGCTGGGGCGAGCGGTCTGCGGCAGGTGCCCGAGTACGTTTTGGCGCTTGTGCACCGGACACCTTTGGATCAGCGCCAGGTCACCGAAAATCTTGTCGATCGCTTGGCGCAGCGCTTTCGAGCCGTCGATCACGAACACCAACGCCTGGTCGGTCGAGAGCCCACGTTCCACGAGGTCTGCGAGAAGCGCCCTTGCGACGGCCGCGTTCTCGGTGTTGCCCTCGCGAATCCCCAGCGGATGCTTCTTCCCGTCGGAATCGAACCCCAGAGCCACCAAAATGCAGTGGTCACGGAAGTGGATGCCGTCAAGCATCACGATCTTCAAGTCGAGCTCGGCGAGAGGCTGGCTGATCCACTCGCCCAGTTTCTGCTCGGTCAACGCCACGAACCGACGGGAGACAGCGCTCCTCGAGGTCGACCGTTCGGTCTCCGTGGGCGGCAGTCGATCCAAGCTTCGCGCATAGCGTCGAGTCGATACGCCCGCTGCCACCGCTTCGAGCGTGTGGTGATCCAGTGGATCCCGATCCGTCGCAGCCTCGAAGCTCGGCAGTACAAGTTCTCCGCCCTCGATCGACCGAACGCGAGGCCGACGAATCGCGATCCGCCGACCTCCCAAAGTGACGGGACTCTCCGTGCTCCCCGCGCGACGACCGGGGCGCTCCTCATCGGGTTTCCAAGGCAGACCGCACAGCGCCGTGCGGTCGTGCTCCATCATCGCACCGAGCACTTGCTTGCCTGCCTCGACGCAGATACCGAAAAACGCGCGGTCGATGTCTTCGAGCGCCGACAACATCGGTAGCGGTAACTTGACGTGGGCGGTGTGAGCAACGGGTAGGTCTTGAGTGAACTTTGATTTCGTGAAATGCTTCGCCATGGTTGGCTCCTTCGTTGGGTTTGCATACCCCCTCCGTACCACACGGAGGGCGAAGGAGCCGCCACTCTCATCTCTCTAAATCACACCTTCTGGGACATCCCCGCATCGACGGCCAGAGCCGAGGCTGTCTTGTGAGCGCGGAGACTCTGAAGCCGTTGGCTGCCCAAGCGTTGATCACGGTAGGCGACCGCTCGGATGGCCGTTGTCCGCTGGTCTGCGTTCACCGCCGGTCGCGATGTGCATGCAGGTCCTGCAGCTACAGAGGGAAGGAGAAGTGGAGAACTGAGTCTTGAGTACGGAGAAGACACCCGGTCGTTGCGATGCGTGCCACCTAGAACGAGCTGGACGGTGTAAATGCCGTCTGCCACTCGTATTGGAGTCGGACCATCAGCGGCGGCCGTGAGAGGGAGGACCTGTCCCATCAGCTTCCCTACGGGCGCGCATCCGACGTAGACCGCAGCCGACGGCCGTAGACCCACTCCTCCAGATCATTGCGATGGTAGAACACCCTCGAACCCCGCTCTCTAGCCCACTTAGGCCGGCTTGGGGTGGAGGACATACCCCGAGGGTTCTCTGGAGCTACCCCGCTTCCGTGGACAGTTGAGCGTTTGAGTCTTCTTTTCTGATTTCCCCTTCTCTTGCCCTGATCCGAGTGGTGGATCACCTCGTCCGGCCGCCGCTGCCACAGCGCCATGTCCAGTGCGTCGAGGACCAGCTCAGTCCGCAGGTGCGTCGCCATGCCCAGCCCACGATCCGCCGGCTCCAGGCGTCCATCACCACGGCCAGGTACAGGAACCCCGTCCAGGTCGGGATGTAGGTGATGTCGGCCACCCATAACCGTGTGGGAGAGTGCCTGCGCGTTGCCTGTGCGCCCCTCAGGAGGGAATGTTCAGGAGCCGGTCGCTCGGCACTCCGTCCCAGGCGCGTCTCTCGGCCTCGAAGGGCGCCTTCTGCGGCTGGGTCGACTCGCCGATCATCATGGTCGCGCGATCCCGCTCTTCGTAGGGCGGCCAGGTTCCAACGCCGGCTCAAGCTCGCTGTCTCCCCGGCGGATGGGAATCGTCGGGGCATGGATCGAATCCCTCGCCGACTTCGCGAAGATCGTGGCACCCGTACAGCCGCCAGAAAATGTCCCTAATCGGACGGTGAAAGTGTCCCGAAAAACGTGTGAACATCGGGCAGGAGCCGGCAGTTCCCGGCCCCATTTGGCACTACGTGGCACTACGTGGCACAAGATCGACCCCTACATGTAGTGGTGAGGGGTTGTTCGGCTCGACCATCCAGGATCAGGAGCTGACGAGAGCAGCCCGCATTAGCGCCCCTCGTCCTTTCTGCCAATCTGACGTTGAAAGGGCAGCGCTCTCCCTTGGGGTCGGCCGACTCTGGCTCCATTTCATTAGAGGCGTAGCAATCGTCGCAGGTGGTACTGCCGTTGTGAGGCTTGAAGCCGGGCTGGAGCGCCTCGTAGCTTCGCCAGCGCTTCCCGCAGAAGGCACTCGTTTACCGGCGCAGTGGAGGTTCCAGTCCGCTGGGTGTAGGCGACCGCTTGATTTCTAGTCATTGCTTTTCCCTTCTTGATCACGTGGTAAACGTGTTCTAAACGGCCGGTCGAGCAGCCCGAGGGCGACCCGGTGCGTGATCT
>CBDDEE010000004.1:0-47273 GCA_965226855.1 Myxococcota bacterium
ATCGAGTCGGGGATGTCGTATGCGATCTTGCGGCCGACGGTGTTGTTCGGGGATCGGGGAATTCTGATCAACAACATCGCGTGGCTGCTGCGGCGGTTGCCGGTGTTCGCGATCGTGGAGGGCGGGGAGTATGAGCTGCAGCCGGTGCATGTGCATGATCTGGCGCGGGTGGCGGTCGAGGCCGGTGACTCGAGCGAAGCGTTGATTGCGGATGTTGCCGGGCCGGAGGTGTTCACATACGAGGAGCTCGTGCGGGTGATTCGAGAAAGCGTCGGGAGTCGGTCACTTGTGGTGCACGTGCCGGCCCTGGTGGGCCTCTGGCTGGGGCGGGTCCTCGGACTGTTTGTACGAGATGTGCTGGTAACACGGGACGAGCTTCGCGGGCTGCGGCGGAACCTGCTGGTGTCTCAGCAGGAGCCGCGGGGCGAGATCCGCCTGCGTGACTGGCTCGAGCGGAACCGTGACTCAGTGGGTATGCAGTATCTGTCGGAGCTCCGGTTGCACTATCGCGGGCGTGATAGGCTGGCCGTGGAGGGCTGAATGGCGCGAATTCGACTGCTTGCTGACGACGAGCTGCCGCCCGAGACGGCCAAGAAGGTGGCGTCGATCGAGGAGGCGGGTGGGGATGCTTCGGTGTCGCGCGCGCTCGCGCATCATCCCGAGCTGTTCGAGCGGTACTATCGCTTCTACTCGCGATCGCACGAAGAGGGGTTGCTCGAGCTGGAGCTGAAGGAGCTCGTGCGGCTGAAGATCGCGCGGCTGAACGACTGCCCCACCTGAAAACGGGCGCGCTTCGCGTCGGCGACGCGGAACGGGCTCGACGAGGCGAAGATCGCCCGGCTCGATGCCAGCGGCGCGGGGTTCTCGGCGCGCGAAGAGCTCGCCCTGGAGTTCGCGGAGAAGCTTGCGCTCGAGCACCGGGCGATCGATGACGAGCTCTTCAAGCGGTTGCGAGCCGAGTTCAGCGACGCGCAGATTCTCGAGCTCGGGATGATGACCGGGCAGTACATCGGCTTTGGTCGTTTGCTGATGGTGCTTGACCTGGAGCCGGACGCGGGCTAGCAGAGCCTCAGTTCCGACATGGCCGACGAGTATGGCACTCGCGGGGGCGCCACCGCGGTCCTGCGTTACGATTACTGCGGTGAGGTGCTCGAGACTTCTGCTGCGTGTCGGGCTGGGGATCGTGTGGGGAACAGGGGGAGCCCTGCTTCCCGCCTGCAGCAACGACCCCTATCCGGATCAGGACGCGGGGCGCAAGGTGCTCTACCGGAGCTTCCGGGAGGCGCCCAGGACGCTCGATCCGGCGGTGGCCTACACCACCGGGTCCCACGCGGTGTCGGCGAACATCTACGACACGCTGCTCGAGTACCACTACCTGAAGCGCCCGTACGAGCTGATCCCGGGACTAGCGCAGCACGTGCCCCGGCCACAGGCTCTGCCGGAGGGAGGCGTCGCGTATCGCTTCGAGCTCAGACCCGGCGTCCTGTACCAGGACGATCCGTGCTTCGAGCAGTTCGGCGATGGCCCGACGCGCGAGGTGGTCGCGGCGGACTTTGCCTTCGAGCTCGCGCGCATTGCCGATCCCGCGGTGAACAGCCCGGTGACCGAGCCCTTCTCGAACCTCGTGGGCTTTCGGGAGTTCTCCGCGCGCCTAAAGGAGCTGCGCACGACCGATCCCGCCTTCCAGGAGCTGAGCACGCGCGAGCAGTACGACCGGGCGGGGCCCATCGAGGGGGTGCGTGTGACCGGACCGGGCGAGCTCGAGATCGTGCTGATCGCTCCCTACCCGCAGATCCTGTACTGGTTCACCATGCCGTTCACGGCGCCCGTGCCGTGGGAGGCCGTCGAGTTCTACGACGGAAGCGACGGGCGGCCCCGCTTCTCCGACCATCCCGTTGGCGCCGGACCCTACCGGATGAGCTCGTACGCCAAGCAGTTCCGGATAGTGCTGGAGCAGAACCCGAACTGGTACGGCGTACAGCATCCGGAGTGGCGCGCGCCCGGCGCGACCTACCCGACTGAGGGCGAGCCCGGGGACGCCGCAGCCGGCCGCCTGGATCCGGCCACCGTCGGACGACCCCTGCCAGAGATCGAACGCATCGAGTTCCGGCGCGAGAAGGAGCCGATCCCGACCTTTACGAAGTTCTTTCAGGGCTACTACGACGCCTCGGAGATCATTCGTGAGAGCTTCGACCGTGTGATTCACGAGGACAGCCTGTCGGCGGAGATGGAAGCGCTCGGAATCCGGCTCGAGAAGACCGTGACGCTTGGCATCTACTACATCGGCTTCAACATGGACGATCCCGTCGTGGGTGCACCAGCGCGGGAGCGCGGGCGCCTGCTGCGCCAGGCGATGAGCCTGGTTGTCGACACGGAGGAGTACACGAGGCTGTTCACGAACCGCCGCGGCCTCCCGGCGCAGTCGCCCCTCCCTCCGGGACTCTATGGCTACGAGGAGAGCTACCACAACCCGTACAGGCAAGTGGACGTGCAGCGGGCGAAGGAGTTGCTGCGGGCCGCCGGGTACGCGGGCGGCATCGACCCGGAGACCGGCGAGCCACTGCGCATGACCTTCGACTCCTCCGACACCTCAGCCCAGGGGCTGCTGCGCTACCAGTTCTTCGTCGATGCCTGGCGACAGCTAGGTCTGGACGTGGTCGTCGCGGCGACGAACTACAACCAGTTCCAGGAGAAGATGCGGAACGGGTCCTACCAGATCTTTCAGTGGGGCTGGATCGCGGACTACCCCGACCCCGAGAACTTCATGTTCCTGCTCTGGTCGGAGATGGCGCGCTCGGTGAGCGGCGGGCCGAACAGCGCGAACTTCTCCGATCCCGAATTCGACGCGCTGTTCCTGGAGATGAAGGCGCGCGAGAACGACGCCGAGCGTCTGGCACTGATCCGGAAGATGCGCCAGATCCTGGAGCACGAACGGCCCTGGATCGAGCTGCTACACCCGGAGAGCTACGTGCTGCGCCACGCCTGGCTTCGCAACGTGAAGCCGCCCGGCCTCTCGAGCCCGTCCGTCAAGTACAGCGACCTGGACCCGGAGCTACGAGCGAAGCTGCGCGCCAGCTGGAACCAGCCGGTGGTCTGGCCCCTCTACGCGCTGCTCGGCCTGGGCTGCGTCGTCACGATCCCGGGAATCGCGACCTTCTTCCGGGAGCGCCAGTAGTGCTGGCCTACATCGCGCGCCGTCTCGCCTACGGGGTCGTCGTCGTGTTCGGGGTGCTCGCGTTCCTGTTCGTGCTGTTCTTTGCCATGACCGAGCCGAACGACATCGCCCGTCGCGCGCTGGGCGAGAAGGCGCTGCCGGAGGTGATCGAGCAGTGGAAGGTCAACCACGGCTACGACCGGCCCAAGTGGTCCTGGCAGAGCCCGCGCGAGAGCCTGCTCTACGACCACTTTCGCCGCATGCTGACCTTCCAGTTCGGAAAGAGCGACGCGGACGACACGCTGATTGCGGACCGGATCCGCGAGGGGATCGGCCCGAGCCTCTCGCTCACGCTGCCGATGTTCGTGCTGGGGCTGGTGCTGGGGATCCTGCTGTCGCTGTTCGTCGCCTTCTTCCGCGAGACCTACATCGACCGCATGGGCGTATTCCTCGCCGTGCTGGCCATGAGCATCTCGATCCTGCTCTACATCATCGGCGCGCAGTACCTGATCGGGAAGCTGCTGCGCTGGTTCCCTATCTCGGGCTTCGACCCCGGTGCCGCCGGGCGCTTCCTCGCCCTGCCCGTTCTGGTTGGCGTGCTGTCTGCCTTCGGGAGCAACGTCCGCTTCTACCGGACGGTCTTCCTGGAGGAGACCCATCGCGACTACGTGCGCACAGCGCGGGCCAAGGGCTGTGGGGAGGCGCGCACCATGATCGCACACGTACTCCGGAACGCGCTGATCCCGATCCTGACGAACGTCGTCGTGGCGATTCCCTTCCTGCTGACGGGCTCGCTCTTGCTCGAGTCCTTCTTCGGCATCCCGGGACTCGGGTCGGTGACTGTCGACGCGATCAACGGGAACGATTTCGCAACGCTGCGGACGATGGTCTACTTCGGGTCGCTACTCTTCATCCTGGGGCAGATTCTGACCGACGTGAGCTACTCGATCGTGGACCCTCGCGTGCGGTTGGAGTAGGCAGTGGAGCCGTGGGTCCTGTCCAATCTGGTCGCGATCATCCTGCTGGGGGCGGGCATCGGGCTCTTCGTGCTGATCTCACGGAACGCCCCGTGGCGCGAGACGGCGCGCGAGCTATGGCGTCGCCGGCCACTGGCGCTCGCCTTCATCGCGCTCTACGCGACCATCGCGATGCTGGACTCCTTGGCATGGCGCAGCAGCTCGGGCTCTGACGCCGACCTGGTGGCGGCGCACCAGGCGCGCAGCGTGATCGATCGCGCGTTCGCGGCGACGCGGGAGCGCAGCTACTCGGCTCCGTTCGCCCAGGCGGAGTTCTATGACGCGATGCCCTTGCGCCATCCGGGCTATCACCCGCTCGGGACGGACATCCTGGGGCGCGACGTGCTCTACATGACGCTGAAGGGGGCGCGCGTGGCACTCCTGATCGGCGGGCTCACGAGCTTGATCGCGATCCCCCTTGCGCTACTCCTCGGTGTGTCGGCCGGGTACTTCGGGCGGCGGACCGACGACGTCGTCTTCTTCCTGATCTCGACACTGGCTTCCATGCCCTCGCTCCTGCTCCTGATCGCGCTGATCATGGCGTTCGGACGCGGAACGCTCTCCGTTTGTCTGGCGCTGGGAGTCACGAGCTGGGTGGGGTTCGCTCGTATCTCGCGCGGGGAGACGCTCAAGCTGCGCGAGATGGACTACGTCAAGGCGGCCCGCGCACTCGGAGTGTCGGAGTGGCGCATCATCCTGCGTCACATCGTCCCGAACCTGGCGCACCTGGTCGTGATCACGTTCGTGTTGATGTTCTCCGGCCTCGTGCTGTCGGAGGCCATCCTGTCCTGGCTCGGCATCGGCGTGGACGGCAGCTGGGGGCAGATGATCGACCAGGCTCGTGACGAGCTATCGCGCGATCCCGTGATCTGGTGGAACATCACCGCCGCCGGCACGGCGCTCTTCGGTCTGCTCCTGGCCGTGAACTTCGTGGGGGACGCTGTTCGCGACATCCTGGATCCGCGCACACTGCGGGAGAACCTGTGACATCGCTGCTCGAGGTGAGCGACCTCCACACGAGCTTCCCGATGGGCTCCGGCCGTGCCGCCGTCGTGAAGGGCGTGAACCTGCGCATCGAGCGCGGCGAGGTGCTGGCCTTGGTGGGCGAGTCGGGCTGCGGCAAGTCCGTGACGGCGCTCTCGATCTTGCGGCTCGTTCCCAAGCCCGGGCGGATCGATTCCGGACACATTGAGCTCGCGGGGCGCGACCTGCTGGCGCTGTCCGTACCGGACATGCGTCGCGTCCGCGGGCACGCGATCTCCATGATCTTCCAGGAGCCGATGACCAGTCTAAACCCCGTCGTTCGTGTCGGGAAGCAGGTAGTCGAGGCGATCCGGCTGCATAACGCGGTCTCTGCGCGCGAGGCGCGGGAGCGCACGCTGGAGCTGTTCGAGCGTGCGGGCATTCCGGACTCTGCCCAGCGCATCGACGCATACCCTCACCAGCTGTCCGGCGGCATGAAGCAGCGCGTGATGATCGCGATGGCGCTGGCGTCCGAGCCGGAGCTTTTGATCGCAGACGAGCCGACCACCGCTCTCGACGTCACGATCCAGGCGCAGATCCTGGAGCGGCTGCGAGAGCTACGCGATCAGCTCGGCATGGCCATCCTGCTGATCACCCACGACCTCGGCATCGTAAACGAGCTGGCCGACCGCGTGGCGGTGATGTACGCGGGCCGGATCGTCGAGGAGGGCACACGAATGGAGGTGCTGGGTGGCGGACGCCACCCCTACACCGAAGGGCTGCTGCGCTCGATCCCCGCCAGGGGTCGAGCCGGCGAACGACTCGCCGAGATTCCGGGTGTCGTCCCCTCGCCCGATCGGTGGCCGGCCGGCTGCCCCTTTGCGCCGCGCTGCGCGCGCGTCTTTTCCCCCTGCGAGGAGCTGGATCCGGACCCGCGCTCGATCTCCGCGACGCACTGGGCGCGTTGCCACGCCCTGGTCGGGGAGCCGCCGGCGTGAGGGACCCAGCGGGAAGGCCCTTGCTGCGCGTCCTGGGCTTGCGGACCTGGTTCCCCGTTCGGGCCGGCCTGCTGCAGCGCCCGGTGGCATGGGTGCGGGCCGTGGATGGCGTCGATCTCGACGTGCCCGAAGGACGGACGCTCGCGCTGGTCGGAGAATCGGGCTGCGGCAAGACGACGGTCGGGCTGTCGATCCTGCGGCTCCTCGAGCCGCAAGAGGGGCAGGTCTGGTTCGAGGGTCGGGATCTGCTGCAGCTCAGCAGTGCCGCGCTGCGCCCGCATCGGCGCCGCATCCAGATCGTGTTCCAGGATCCCTTCGCCTCGTTGAACCCGCGTCTGCGCGTCCGCGACACGATCGCGGAGGGCATGAACGCGTTCGGCATCGGGGAGTCGGAGTCCGAGCGCAGCGATCGGGTGGCGGAGCTCATGGAACGCGTGAAGCTGGACCCCGCCCAGATGGGGAGGTACCCGCACGAGTTCTCCGGCGGACAGCGCCAGCGCATCTGCATCGCGCGCGCCCTGGCCGTGGAGCCTCGCCTGCTCGTATGCGACGAGGCGGTCTCGGCGCTCGACGTCTCGATCCAGGCCCAGATCCTGAACCTGCTGCGGGAACTGCAGCAGGAGCTCGGGCTCGCGTACCTGTTCATCACCCATGACCTGGGTGTGGTGCGGTACCTGGCCGATCGCGTCGCGGTCATGTACCTGGGGCGGATCGTGGAGGAGCGACCGACGGAGCAGCTGTTCCAGGATCCGCAGCATCCGTACACACGCGGGCTGCTGGCCGCCATACCATCCGTCGACCCGGCGCGCCGCACTGTGGCCGCGCGCGTTCGCGGCGACGTGCCCTCCCCGATGCATCCGCCGACGGGCTGCCACTTCCACACGCGCTGCGAGGAGGCGTTCGCGCGCTGCACGGAAGAGGCGCCCGTGCTCTTCCCGTTGCGCGAGGGGGCGTGCCGCTGCTTCCTTGCCGAATCCGGCGACGCGGCCTGACAGGTTCCGCACGCGTCGCGGCTGAGATGAGAGAATCTGCGCCAGCGCATGGCGGATCGCAAAATCGCGTTCAGCACCAAGCTGAACTTCGGCGTCGGGCAGGTGGCCGAGGGGCTCAAGAACTCCGCCTTCGGCATCCTGATCCTCTTCTATTACAACCAGGTCCTGGGGGTACCGGGGACTCTGTGTGGTCTCGCCCTCGGGATCGCACTGATCTTCGATGCCGTCACGGATCCGCTCGCGGGGTCGCTCTCGGACAACTGGAAGTCCCGGCTCGGTCGACGGCACCCGTTCATGTACGCGTCGGCCATACCCCTTGCGCTCGCGTTCTTCGGACTGTTCAGTCCGCCTGAGCTCGGATCGTTCGGGCTGTTCCTGTGGCTGCTCGTGTTCGCGATCCTGACCCGAGCCGCGATGACCCTCTACCACGTTCCGCACCTCGCGCTCGGCGCAGAGCTCACGGAGAACTTCGAGGAGCGGACGACCATAGTGGCGTATCGCCAGGCCTTCGGGACCTTCGGGACCATGCTCGCAGTGGCGCTCGCCTTCGGCTGGTTCTTTGCCGACGCCAGGGGTGGTCGGCTGAACGGCGCCGCCTACTCACCGTACGCGCTCGTGCTGGGCGTGCTCATGGTGGCGACCATCTGGATCTCCGCGTATGGCACGCAGAAGGAGATCCCCTACCTGCCAGCTCCGGGCGCACGTCGGCGCGAGGGCGGTGTGCTGAGTCGGCTCGCGCACGAGATCGCCGGCGCCTTTCAGAACGCCTCGTTCCGCTGGCTCTTCGCGGGCGTGCTGATCGTATTTCTCATGGTGGGCGTGGATGGCGCGCTCAATCTCTACCTTTACCAGTACTTCTGGGAGCTCGACGGCCAGCAGATCCTGTTCCTGAACATCGCATACCCGGTGGGCTTGATCGTCGGGACCTTCTTCGCGAGGTCGCTGCACGGTCTGTTCGACAAGCAGCCCGGCCTGGTGATCGGCACCGCAGGCTGGGCGATCTGCCAGATCGTGCCCGTACTGCTGCGTCTGGCCGACTGGTTCCCGGAGAACGGAACCGCGCTGCTCATGTGGAACCTGCTGGCATACAAGTTCTTCCAGGGCGCGATCGTGGCGCAGTCGCTCGTGAGCTTCGGGTCGATGATGGCCGATGTCGTGGACGAGCACGAGCTGCAGTCGGGACAGCGTCAGGAGGGCATCTTCTTCGGCGCGGTCGCGTTCTCCGGCAAGAGCGCATCGGGGCTCGGCAACATCGTCGCGGGCGTAGGCCTCGACCTGATCTCCTGGCCGCGAGGTGCGCACATCCAGACGGCGGCCGACGTTGCCCCGCAAACCCTCGTCTATCTGGGTATTCTCTACGGACCGATCGTCGCCGGATTCGCGGTCGTCTCGGTCTGGTGCTTCACACACTACAAGCTGAATCGCGCTCGCCATCGCGAGATCCTGGAGGAGCTACAGCAGATGAGACAGGCCCGTGGCTGAATTCGGACTGATCACCTTTGCAACGGACTACGCGCTACAGCCCGCCGAGCTGGCGCGCTGGGCGGAGGACAGCGGCTTCGAGTCGCTCTTCTACGCGGAGCACACGCACATCCCGACCAGCCGCAAGAGCCCGTGGACCGGCGGTGGGAAGCTGCCCGAGTACTACAAGCGCTCGTACGATCCCTTCGTCGCCCTCGCGGCTGCCGCAACCGCAACGGAGCGACTCAAGCTGGGCACCGGCATCTGCCTGGTGACCGAGCACAACCCGATCACGCTGGCGAAGACGGTGGCGACGCTCGACTGCGTGTCGGAGGGGCGCCTGCTGCTCGGAATCGGCGCCGGCTGGAACGCGGAAGAGATGCGAGATCACGGCGTCACCTTCGAGGATCGCTGGAAGATCACGCGGGAACGGGTTCTGGCAATGCGGAAGATGTGGACCGAGGAGGTCGCGGAGTACCACGGGGAGTTCGTCGACTTCGAGCCCCTCTGGTCCTGGCCCAAGCCCGTCCAGCCCGGCGGGCCGCCGGTGCTGATGGGCGCGGCGTCCAGGTGGACCCCCGCACGCGTGGTCGAGTACTGCGATGGCTGGTTCCCCATAGGCGCCCCGGCTGCGCTGCGACCGGTTGCAGAGGCGCTCCGCGTGGAGATGTCGCGCGCCGGCCGCTCCATGGACGAGCTCGACCTGAGCGTGGGCACACAGGGAGTAGTGGGACCGAACCCGTTCCCGGAGCCAAAAGAGATCGAGGAGCTGCTCGAGCTCGGCTTCCGGCGCCTGGTCCTGCCGTTCAACCCGCGCCCAGCCGACGAGCAGCGGGAGCGCCTGCCGGACTACGTCCGCTACATCCGCCAATTCCGCTGACGAAAAGTTCTGATTAAGGACCGTCCCCAAGCTGAACCTTTTGCCAGCCCGGCTCCGGCACCGGGGCCTCGCGCGCGAGCAGCCCCCTCGCCTTCAGCAGCTGCCAGAGTTCTGCGGGAATCAGCGCCAGCAGGTTGCGGACGTTGTCGGTGACGATCGTCGCCTCTGTCGCCCCGGGGATGACCGCCGCGACACAGGGGTGCGCCAGAGGAAACTGCAGGGCCGCGGCCGGCAGTCGGACCTCGAGCTCGTCGCAGACCTGCTGGATGCGGCGCGTCCGCTCCAGGATCTCGGCATCCGCTGGCTGGTAGGCGTACGTCGCTCCCTCGACCGCTCCCGTGGCCAAGATGCCGGACGCGAGGGGCGCGCCAATGACGATCCCGATGCCGCGCTGGCGGCAGGCTTCGAAGTCCGTCTCGAGCGGGGACTGATCGAGCAGCGTATAGGGCATGGCGACCAGGAAGAAGTCGAGCTCGAAGCGGTCGAGAAAGTAGCGCATCATGCGGTGGTCGTTGATCCCCGCGCCGATACCGCGAATCTCGCCGCGGCTCTTCAGCTGTTCGAGCGCGCGGTAGCCGCCCTGCTCGAGGGCGCGACGGTGCGACGCCAGCTGCTCCGGGTCGTGGTACTCGCTGTCGAGGTCGTGGATCACGAGCATGTCCACGCGGTTGAGCCCGAGCCGCTGCAGGCTGTCTTCGTAGGAGCGCAGTACGCCCTCGTAGCTGTAGTCGAAGCGCAGCTCGAAGGGCAGGCCGCCCACCCACGGAGTGGTAGAGAAGCTCTCCGGCTCACGCGGTCGCGTGTAGACGCGCCCCACCTTCGTGGACAGCACGAAGTCGCCGCGTTCCTGCCAGCGGAGCGGGCGTCCTATGCGGTGCTCCGAGAGGCCGTGGCCGTACAATGGCGCGGTGTCGTACAGGCGGACCCCACTCTGATAGGCGGCCTGCACGACCTCGTCCGCCCCTGTGTCCGAGATCTTCTCGAACAGGTCTCCCACCGGAGCGCCGCCAAGTCCGAGGGCCGTGACGGACACGCCGCTGTTTCCCAGAGTTCGCCGAGGGAGCTGCTCCGCCATCACTACTGGCGATAGTAGCGCGCGGCGTTGCCGTGAAAGAGCCGCGCCTGCCCGTCGGCTGAGAGCTCGGGACGCGAGCACCCCGAACTAGGCGCCCTACCTGGCGTCTGTCAGACTGGCCCCCGAAGGAGCGCGTCAGTGAAGTCCCTGCCACGTCTCTCGTACTCCGGCGCCGTCGACGCAGACGGCCACGTGCTCGAGGCGCCCGACCTGTGGGAGCGCTACATCGATCCGGCGTATCGCGATCGAGCGCTGCGCATCCAGAAGAACGCGAACGGGAAGGAGTATCTGGAGATCGACGGGCGCCCCTCCAAGCTCATCCGCGCGGGGATGCCGGAGGGTACGGGGTCGATGGATCGCCTCGGCGGCATCGTCTACGAGCGTGAGAGGAAGACGGGACTCGCCTACGTCGACAACGCGCCGCTCGGGGGGATGGACCCGAAGGAACGGATCCAACGCCTGGATCTGGAGAACCTGGAGCGCGCATTCCTGTATCCCACCCTCGGCGTGCTGTGGGTCGCGGAATGCGAGGACGAGGATCTCACTCAGGCCTACGGGCGGGCCTACAACCGCTGGATCGCAGACTTCTGCCAGGATTCCGACGGGCGGCTGGTGCCGATCGCCCAGCTCTCGCTGGGAGATCCGAAGGGCGCCGAGGCGGAGCTGCTCCGTGCGGCCCGCGACGGGGTAAGAGGCGTCTGGGTGCCACCCTTTACGCACACCCGCAAGGCGCTCGGCCACCCGGACCACGCGCGATTCTTCGCCGCGGTGGCGGAGACGGGCCTGCCGCTCGGCATCCACCCCTGCTTCGAGCCAAAGTGGGCCGCGCCAGGCCGCTTCGGCGAGCTGGCAGGTGGACGCTACTCGTTCTTCCTCAACATCACCGCCAGCGATGCGGTGCGGCACGCGTTCACGAGCCTGTTCCAGTTCGGCGTCTTCGAGCAGCAGCCGGAGCTCCGCGTCGTGGTGCTCGAGAGTGGCGCGGGCTGGATCGCCTACTGGCTCGACCGCATGGACGCGGTCTGGGCCTCATCGCAGGGCATGCTGGTGCGGCAGGTGCTGCCCGAGCGTCCCAGCGTCTACTTCCGGCGCCAGTGCTGGATCTCGGGCGACCCGGACGAGACGAGTCTCGCGGCGATCATGCCGATCGTGGGCCAGGATCGCTTCTTCTGGGCGTCCGACTTCCCCCACCCGGACCACCCGCCGACTACATCGAGAACCTGGAGCGGCTCGTGGCCCCGCTCCCGGAGGAAGCACGGGCCGGGCTGCTCGGGCGCAACGTGCTGCGCGCCTACCGCATGGAGGAGTGAGTGCTCGCCGGAAGTCGTTGTCGTGACCCAAGCCCGTGCCGTAGGATCGCTGGCAGAACCAGCTAAAAGGGAGACGCGATGGCGATCAAGGTCGGTGACAAGATTCCAGAGTTGAAGCTGCAGGTCGCGAAGCCGGGCGGCATCGAGGCAGCCTCGACGAAAGACCTCTTCGCCGGGAAGAAGGTCGTGCTCTTCGCAGTGCCCGGGGCCTTCACGCCGACGTGCTCGAACCAGCATCTCCCCAGCTTCATCGAGAAGGCGGCGGAGATTCGCGGCAAGGGCGTAGACGCCATCGTCTGTCTCGCGGTCAACGACGCGTTCGTCATGGACGCTTGGGCCAAGGATCGGGGTGCCGGCGACGACGTGATCATGCTCGCCGACGGCAGCGCCGAGTTCACGCGCGCGGTCGGGCTCGAGCTGGACGTCAGCCGCTTCGGCATGGGCCAGCGGAGCCAGCGTTACGCGGCCATCGTCGAGGACGGCGTCGTCACGTCGCTCCATGTCGAGGAGCCCATGAAGTTCGATGTGAGCAGCGCAGAGGCGATCCTGAAGCAGCTCTGAGCCGCATGACCGCACCGGAGCTGTGGCAGCGCAATCGCGAGCTGGCAGAGGCGTGTTTGAAGCACCCCTTCGTGCAGGGGCTCGCCACGGGTGAGCTTGCGCGCAGGAGCTTCGAGGTCTACGTGGCACAGGACGCCTACTTCCTGGAAGCGTTCACGCGCGCCTATGCGCTGGCGCTCGCCAAGAGTCCCGATCGCGAGGGGATCGAGGCGTTCCGTGAGCTCCTGAACGGCGTGTCAGAGGAGCTTGCCCTGCACCGCAGCTACGCAAAGCGTTGGGGCATCGACCTGCAGCCGGAGCCGCTCCCCTCGACCCGGGCCTACACGGACTTCTTGCTGAGCACCGCGTCGCTCGAGCCGGTCGCGCATACGGCCGCGGCCATGACCCCGTGCGCGCGCCTGTACGCCTGGCTCGGCCAGCAGCTCGCGCCACACCTGGATCAGACGAGCCCGTATCGCGAGTGGGTGGAGACCTACTCGAGCGCCGAGGTGGACGCACTGGCCGCTCGTCTGGAAGCCCTGCTGGATCGCTACGGAGGGGACCCGTCGCGGGTCCACGCACTGTACCGGCGGGCGATGGAGCTCGAGCTCGCGTTCTTCCAGGCGGCCTGGGACAGCGCGTGACCGCGGTCGCGCTGTCGATTGCCGGCTCCGACTCGAGCGGGGGAGCGGGCATCCAGGCCGACCTCAAGACGTTCCAGCGCTTTGGCGTGTACGGAGCGAGCGCGCTGACGCTCGTGACCGCCCAGAACACGGTCGGGGTGCAAGAGGTGGAGCTCCTGCGGCCCGAGCTCGTCGAGCGGCAGATCGCAGCAGTCGTCGAGGACCTGGACGTGGGCGCCACCAAGACCGGCGCCCTTGGCTCCGCAGAGCTCGTCCGTGTCGTAGCACACGCGATCGAACGGCACGGCCTCTCGCCTCTGGTCGTCGACCCGGTGATGATCTCGAAGCACGGCGATGCGCTGCTCGAGAAAGACGCGGTAGAGGCGCTAAAGAGCTTGCTTTTCCCCCTCGCCACGCTGGTCACCCCGAACCTGCACGAGGCTGGCGCCCTGCTCGGCCACCCGGTGGAGAACGAGGCGCGGATGCGGGACGCGGCGCGTGCGCTCACGGAGCTGGGGGCCGGTGCCGTGCTGGTGAAGGGAGGCCATCTGCCGGGGAGCGAGGCCGTGGACCTGCTCTACGATGGCGCCGAGTTCCTGCGCCTGGCGGCGCCACGCGTAGAGACCCAGCACACGCACGGCACGGGCTGCACGTATGCGGCGGCACTCACCGCACTCCTCGCACGCGGCGAGCCTCTGGCTGCTGCTGCGCGCGAGGCCAAGGACTTCATCACCCGTGCCATCCGGAGCGCACCCGGTCTGGGCCACGGTCATGGACCGGTAAACCACCAGGCCTAGCTGACGAGGACATGACGCAAGGCAGAAACTTCTCCTCTAGCCCCGCTTCGGCACAAGCACCCCGGAGACCCGCTGCGGACGCACGCGCAGGATCACGCGCTCCTGATCGCGGAGCCAGGTGTCGAGGTCGGCCGGCGGGCGGAACCCCGTCGAAGCGAGGTTCGCGAACACCTTCTGCGTCGCGTCCTTCAGGTCCTCGCGCTGGATCTCAACGGTTCCCTCCAGCGTGACGAAGCTCGGGTGCTGGGCCTCGTCGAACACACAGACGCTGACGCGGGGATCCTGCTCGAGCGTCCGGACCTTGAAGGTCTTGCCCGGCGTGCTGATCACGAGCTCGTCGGCCTCGCGGGCGTACGCCACGACCGAGCTAGAGGGCTGCCCGGAGCCCCGCAGCGTGGTCACGACCGCCCAGCGTTGCTCGCTGATGAACTTGTCGAGCTCCGGCGTCCCCAGCATCTCGCTTCCTCCGTCTGGTCTACCTGTGCAGGCTACCAGACCGCCTCCAGAAGCTGGACCAGCTCGGCTTCGCTGGGACTCTCTCCAGCGGGCCCGAAGTGTGCCAGCTCACGCGCGACCGCATTCGCCACGAGCGGGATCTCTTCGCGCTTAGCCGGCGTGTCTCGCAGGCGGCGTGGCAAGCCCAGCTCCCGAATGAAGGCCGCGAGCCGCTCCGGTGCCTGCGCCGGCTCCACGCGCAGAACCTGCGCGGCCCGGGTCACTCCGCGCGGCGGGCAATCGTGGAGGAAGCGCATGACCTCCGGCAGCACGATGCACGACGTGATCCCGTGCGGCACGTCCCAGCGCGCGCCGATCTGATGGCCCAACGGATGGCTCAGGCGAACCCCGACGCTGGCCATCCCGAAGATCGACATCCAGGCAGCCACCTGGCAGCGACCACGGGAGTCGAGGGCGGAGGGGTCTGCCGAGGCGGGCAGATACTCGAGCAGGTCGTGCAGGGCCGCCTCGGCGAGCACGTCTGTGACGAGATGCGGGCGCGCGGCCCACAGCGCCTCCAGTGCATGATCCACCGCCTTGACCCCGGTCGAGAGCCAGAGCGTCCTTGGCGTATCGACGCTTAGCTCCGGATCCAGGATCACCGAGCGCGGCACGATGCGCGCATCGGCCACCACGTTCTTCACGCCCGTCGCTTCATCGGTGACGCCCGCCGCCGCCGTGAACTCGCCTGCAGACAAGGTCGTCGGGAGTGCCACCTGCGGCAGGGGGTCTTCGCTGCGTCTCTCTGCCAGCCGCAACGCGACGACCTTGGCCGTGTCGATCACACTGCCACCGCCAAAGGCCACGATCAGGTCCGCCCCGCACGCCCTTGCGCCCGCGGTCGCCTGCTCGACGCTGGCTTGGGGGGTGTGCTGGCGACACGCGGGAAATGTCCCGGCGCGGAGCTCGCCCAGCACGCGCTCCACGCGCCGCAGGCCCGCACTCGTCTGCAGGCTGCGCGTGGTCAACACGTAAGCGTGTCGGGCGCCTGCGGCTTCCACCTCGGAACGGAGGGACTCGAGGGACCCGGCACCGGAGAGCACCTTGCGCGGCGTCACGTAGCGATAGATCTGCACCTGTCCTCCTACTTCGGACCGAGTCTAGCAGCCGCCCGATGCTGAGAGGACGTCGCGTGCACCGGGGGCTGGGTGGCTGCGATAATGGGCCCGTGGAACCGAGCAGGCTGACGCGAAGACAGCGAATCGGCGGGAGCACCTTCCTGCCAACCCTTCTCGGCGTGACCACCATCGTGGTCGTCTTGCTCCCGTTTTTCAACGAATCGACGCTGATGCTGCGTCTGGTGCGCTCAGGACTCGCGGCCCTGCTGGTCACGGCAGTGTGGCGTCTGAGTGAGGGCAAGCTGACACCCTACACCGTCCTCTTGATAGCAGCGCTCGACCTCATCGCACAGTGGCTGCTCGTCTCGCACCAGCTTCCAGCGCTGATCGTGGCCCGGAACGTCCTGTCCCTGGCGTTCCTCGCCGTCACGGCCGGCTACTTGGCGGTCGAGATCTGGCGGGAGACGGAGATACGAGCGCACACCTTTCTCATCGCAGTCGGACTCTACCTTCTCATCGGTCTGTTCTGGGCGATCGTCTTCACGCTCGTGGAGTTCTTGCATCCGGGCTCCTTCGCGAACGTCTGCGAGCCGAGTCCGGAGCTTGCCGGCTGCGATGATGCACTCGTCGCCTATCCCCAGCTCTACTACCTGAGCTTCGTCACGATGACGACGCTCGGCTACGGGGACGTCTTGCCCTTGTCGCACGCCGCACAAGGAGTGGCGACGCTTGCAGCGGTCAGTGGGCAGCTGTTTGTCGCGATTCTGATCGGTCGCGTGCTGGGATCGTACCTTGGCAGGTCAAAGGACACCGGAGACTCGTAGCGGGCTTTCACGCCAAATGGGTTCGTGGAGACCGGTTCTGGAGCTCCTGAGCCGGTGATCTGGTTCACAGCAGCGACTCCGGCGTGAGGCTAGGATCTGCTATCCCACAAGGAGGTGTGCATGTTTCGGTTGATCCCCCAGGTGCTCGTGCTCGTTGCTGCCTCGGCCCTCGTGTCGGGAGCCAGCGCACTCGCTCAAGCCGAGCGTCCGGCAGACGAGATCGTCTCCTGCATCGCAGCCAACATCCCCCAGGGAGACGAGCTGCGTTCGATCACGTTGACGACGCGCGACCGTGTCGGCGTCGACCGCGTAACGCAGGCGAACGTCTTTGCACGGCACCTCGGTCCGGGGGCGAGCCGGACCCTCATCACGATGAAGCAACCAGCCGAGCTTGCGGGCTCGGCCGTCCTCGTGCTCCAGGACCCGACCAACAGTGAGCTCTGGATTCATGTCCCTGACGTCGGGCGGAGACGACTCCAGGGCGCAGCCGAGCGGGGGCAGAGCCTGTTCGGGACGGGCCTCTCGTACGAGGACCTGAGCCAGCTACTCGGTTTTGTGCGATCCGAGTCGGAGCGGGTCGTGCGCCTGGACGACGACCGGATCGGCGATCGTGCTACGTACGTGCTGGAGAGCACTCCGGAGCCGGGTACGTCGGCATACGCGCGCATCGTCACCTCCGTGGACAAGGAGATGTGCGTCCCGCTGGAGGCGAAGCTGTACGAGAAGATCGGCGCAGCCCCCAGGAAGGTGGCCACCACGGATCCCGAGCAGATCTTCCGCGTGCGCAACGCCTGGATCGCGCACACCGTCACGCTCTGGGACTACCGCGACGACAAGCGAACGATCCTGCGCGTCGAGAGCGTCATGCCAGACCTGGAGCTGCCTGACGTGGCGTTCACTCCACCAAGCCTCGGGCGCGTCAAGCCGCGGATCGACGTAGAGGTCAGCTTCGATCCGATCGAGTTCGACTGACCCTGCACCGACGAGCAGCAAGCGCTGCCTGCGGAGCTTCGTATCCGCACTCGCATAGCCAAGCTAGGCGGCGATTGGCTTCTGTCCCTTGAGCTGAGTGCGGCGCATTAGGCGTCGGCTGGCGGAATCGAATGGATCGCGGTGGTGCATCACCGCCCGGTTGTCCCACATCAGCACGTCGCCCACCTGCCACCGCTGGGTCCACGTGTATTCGGGAGCGCCGACGTAGCTCCAGAGCTCGTCGAGCAGAGCCTCGCTGTCCTCGACCGACAGCCCGGAGATATAGGCGAGCTGACGGCGCCCGAGCAGCAGGGCTCCACGTCCGGTCTCGGGGTGCACGACGGTCAGCGGATGTACGGGGCCCGGTGCATCTCGGGGATCGGTCGTCGCCTCGTAGCCCCTGCGCAGCTCGCCAGCGCTGTCGTGCGAAGCGGTGTGTTTGAGGCTGAGCGTAGAGATACGCGCCCTCAGCGACCCCGGAAGAGCTTCGTACGCGGCGTGCGTGCTGGTGAAGCTGGTGTCGCCGCCGCTCGAGGGCACCTCCACGGCGTACAGGATGCTGCCGCTGATCGGCTCCTCCACGTAAGACAGGTCCGTGTGCCAGTGGGCCTCCAGCGCGCCCAGATCTCCGATACGACGCCCATCCTCCACGATGTTGGAAACGATGGCGACGTAGGGGTTCGGGAGCCGGGCCCGCTCCTCGACGCTGATGCGACCCATGGGCGCGTAGTCCAGCTCGCCAAAGTGCCGGCTGAACGCCATGAGCTGGTCATCCGTCAACCTCTGCCCGCGAAAGCGCAGCACCAGGTGTCGATTCCAGAGCTTTCGCAGCTCGGCGATCTCCTCGACGGACAGGGAAAGGGAGAGATCGAGATCCCGAACCTCGCCGGCCAGGTGCTCGCTCAAGCCAATGCTCTTCACGGCAAGGAGCCCTCCAAGCGGAGATCTTAGCATCGGGGAGAAAAAAGCCTCGGGTCGGTCGCAGGACTCGCGCGAAGGTGGTTGCTAGAGCTTGGCGATCACCTGGTTGCCCAGCTCCTCCAGCCCCTTGCTGAGACCGTCGCGGTCGAAGGCGGGAGGTCCGCTGACGACACGGCTCACGCCGAGATCGCGCAGGCGTTTGATCGCGTCCGGGTCGCGAAAGTTCGCGCCGGCCGTGATCTCGATCTCGGCTGGATCACGGCCGATCCGCACGCACTCGTCCTTCAGGACCTGGATCAGCTCGGCGATGCACGCCTCGTCACCTCTCACCGGAAAGAAGCCGTCTCCGCAGCGCGCCGCACGACGGGCCGCGCCCTTGACGTGCCCGCCGACGACGATCGGCACGCCACCCGGCTGCACGGGCTTCGGGTTGGACTCGACCGCCTCCCAGCTGTAGTACTCGCCCTTGAAAGCCTCCGCCTTCTCGCTCCAGAGCGAACGGATCGCGCGGATCGACTCCTCGGTACGCGCCACGCGCTCGTCGAATGGAACTCCGACTGCGGCAAACTCCTCGTGCAACCAGCCGATCCCCACGCCCAGGATTGCGCGCCCGCCGGAGAGCACGTCGAGCGTGGCGAACTCCTTAGCGACGTATGTCGGGTGCCGCTGCGGCAGGATCACGACGCCACTCGCGACGCGGAGCGTCTTCGTGACGGCCGCGCAGAACATCAGGGGCAGCACGGGATCCGGAATCGACACGTCCTCGGCACCCGGCATGCGACCACTGGCACTATAGGGATACTCCGCGGTGTAGCCGACGGGCACGACCACGTGCTCCACGCTCCAGAGCGACTCCACACCCACCTCCTCGGCCGTCCGGGCCAGGTGCTCGAGATTCTCCGGGCGCACGAACGGGCCGATGTTCGAGCCCGTGATTCCGAACTTCATGCGACTGACCTCCGCTGGTTGCCAGGCGCAATAGTACCTCGTGGGCCGCGATGCCTTCGAGACCGACCTCCCGCACCCGACGTGGCGCTACGGCAGACGCTCGGCGAGCTCGATGCGCGAGTCCAGCGCAAGGTGCTGCACGAGACGGCCTCGAAGCTTTGCGGAATCCCCCTGCCCTAGCTCGCTCGGAGCTCCGGGACTTCTTCGCCGCGCTTGCGCGCCCGATGGCGCTCACGCAGGATCTCGGCGGCCTCGAGCAGCGTATCGGTCCGGGGACCGGTCTCGCGCACGGAGCGGAAGATATCGTCGAGCTCCTTCAGCTCCTCCTCGCTGAATCCCGCCTCGATGCGATCCTGGTGAGCGATCTGGCGGCGACCTCCAAAGGTAAAGCTGCGCTCGGTCTCCCGCTGGAACTCCTTGGTGCGCTTGGCGCGTTCCGGATCGTTTTTCGTGAACTCCTTGACCCACTCGCTGCCGAAGCGCACGTGCGTCAGCTCGTCTGCCAGCACGAAGTCGACGGCTTGCTCGAGCACAGGGTCGCCCATCCTCTTGCCCGTCTCGATCAGCTCGCGGAACACGTCGCAGGCCAGCCCCTCGATGCAGCGGTTCACTCCGGTGACCCGCAGCGCCGGGTCGTCGGCGCAGCCGGTCTCGAAGAGGAACGTGTTCTCGGGGAACTCGCCCACCACGCCGTCGAAGTGGAGCAGCAGCTTCTCGTAGATCTGCACGTGACGCGCCTCGTCCCAGCACTGGCGCGCCATATTCAGCTTGAAGTCCCAGTCGGCCTCCGGGAAGTCCCAGAGGGTCCGCCCCGCGGCCTCCAGCGCCTGGAGCTCACCCACGAGGATGCCGTGCATGCGCATCTGCATCTGTACACGCGTACTCTTGGCGTCGGTGCCGAGTCGTCCGAGCTGGGACAGGATCTGGAAGCCCGGGCCGACTTCGTCGTAGATCTCCTCGAGGCGCGTACCCTGCACCCGCTTCTCGATCTCTGGTGCGATCTTCTCGAAAACATCGACGATCGTATCCACGTCGTTCGGGAGATTGGCCCCGAAGCGAGCGGTGTTCCGCGCCCGCTTGAAGCGGCGATCGCGGGCCAGCTCTTCGTGTGAGATGAAGCGCTTCACGATGTGCCTCCCCCCGTAGGATAGCTCCACCAGCTCCTCCGATGCCATGCAGCGAGCGCCGCTGCGGAACGCAACCCCTCTCGAACACGTCGGTTGGACCCGGTGAAGGGAGCCACAGATGCTTCACTGTCGCGTGCTTCTGGTCCTCGTGGTCTCCGCTTGCTCGACGCCTCGCCCGATCCTTTATCCCAACCTAACGTACGCGGAAGCCGGCGAGGAGGGCGCGCAGGCCGACATCAACGAGTGTGTCGCGCTGGCAAAGGACTTCGAGGCGAACCCTCCCAGTCAGCCCGGAGAAGGAGTCACGACCGACGTGCTGGAGAGCGCCACCATCGGCGCCGTCACCGGCGGGGCGGTGGGTGCGGTGCTCGGCAACGCGGGGCGTGGTGCCGGCGCCGGGGCGGCTGGGGGAGCCGCCGGCTCACTGGTGCGCGCGATCTTCCGAGGCCCCCGCGAGCGCAACGACGAGACGACCTTCCACCTATTCGTGGAGCGCTGCCTCGAGGAACGCGGCTACGAGCTCGTAGGCTGGACCTAGCTCCGGGGCCAGAGCCTCTACACCCGCGATCCCGACACAGAACCCGGCTGGCTGCAGCTACGCCGGCGCGAGAGCGATCAGGAACAGACTCTCGGCCGGCGAAAAGATCTCGCGTTCCTCGTTGCGCGGGAGCACGGCCATCTCGGCCTCGCCCACACGGAACGTCCCCTGTCGGGTCGTCACGTCCAGCGCTCCGGTGAGCACGTAGAGCGTGGCGGGTCCGTGGATCACATGGGCGGCAAGTCGCGTATTCGCCTGCGTCGCCTCCAGCACAACCCGGAGCTCGCGGGTCTTGATCAGGATCATGCCGGTATGTCCGTCCTTCTCGTACTCCGGCTGGCGACGCAAACCCGCGCCATAGGAGCGCAGCGAAAACACGTGCATCTGATCCTCGTCCAGGCGGCTCACCCGGGGCCCATGGCCCCGCAGGGTCGCCGTCGACGAGCCAGGTGGAGCGCCCTCTTCGCGGCTCAACACCGCATGGGGCACTCCAGCCATCAGGCGCGCGAACTCCGCCCCATCGACGTGGACGAGATCCTCGTGCTCCCCCGCCTCGAAGTAGACATCTTCCAGGCGGAGCAGGCTCTCATCGATGACTGTCGGGATCCCATAGGCGCGGCCCACCGGGGGTACGGCCCCGACCTGACAGTCGTCGAAGATGTCGCCGAGCTCGGCCTCCGTTGCCAGCTCGAGCGGACGCTCGAAGTGCTCGCGTACGTCTTCCAGCGAGACACGACGCAACGCGGGCAGCACGGCGAGCAGGTAGCCACGCTCGTCCTCGAGCAGCACGCACTTGATGAGGTGGCGCTCGTCCACGTGCGCAGCCCGCGCCGTCTCCAGGCTCGACTCCGTGCGGGGATGCGGGATGACCTCGTAGGCAACGCCGTGGTGATCCAGATACCACTTCAGGCGCTGCGCGATGGCCATGTCACGAGTATTGCTCCGCGAGCGACAACGAGGCAAGCATTCTCCGAGCCTCAGGACTCGATGATGCGCGCGATCTCGTCAGCGTGCGCCGCGGCGTCCGACAGCCCCAGCTCGATCATCCGCTCAGCGTAGTCCCCCTGGAACATGAGGATGCTGAGCAGATCCGGGCTGCTGCTCTCGCGCGTGCCCAGTCGGCGCGTCAGGTTGCGGAAGAGGCGCGGCAAGCGCGGCTCGTAGTCGCGTGCCAGCACGGCGAGATCCTGCGACGGCCGCAGCACGAGCAGCTCGATCCTCCTCGGGCTGAGTGGCGCAGGCTCGGGGTGGTCCTGCAGGAGCCGATTGATGCGCTCGAGATGGATGGCGTCCTGGTCAAGCAGGTCGAGAAAGATCGAGTTGTAGAGCACGCCCAGCACCTGGATCGGGGGCGGATAGCCGCGCACCGACGGACGCGCGGCCTCGACGCTGCTCCTGCCGTGACGCGTCGACACCGCGATCATGCGGCCGGCACCCAGATGCACCGCGGGAGCCAGCGGGGAGTGCAGCCGGATCCCGCCGTCGCCGTACCAATCGCCCTCGATCTGCACGGCCGGGAAGAAGATGGGTAGAGCGGCCGATGCGATCACATGCTCGACCCGCAGCGCGCGCTCCACGCTGAGTCGCTCTGGCCGCTCCCATGTCTCGATCTGGCGACCCTGAAGCCAGGTGACCGTCTGACCGGTCGAGTACTTCGTCGTGGTGAGTGCAACGGCCCGCAGGTCTCCCGAGGCGAGATTGCGCTCGATGCCTGGCAGCGAGCCGTCGGCGCTCCCGAACCCGCGGGCCAGGAACTCCCCCAGGGGAGCCGCGTCCACCAGGCCCCGAACCTGTGGGACTCCGCGCCGGCTGCCCAGGACCGTGACCTGCGCGAACCAGCGCAGCAGGTGGCCAAGCAGGGAGATGCTGTCGACCCGGAAGACGTGCTCCACGGACAGCCCACACCAGAGCCTGGTGAGGGCCTCCACGTTGGCAGCGAAGGACCCTGTGGAGTTTGCCAGGTGTGCGGCGTTGATCCCGCCGGCCGAGACGCCGGTGAGAATCGGCACGCGCAGATCCGGATAGTGGTGGGCCAGGTGGCGGAGGAAACCCACCTGGTAGGCGCCTCGCGCTCCCCCACCCCCGAAGACGAACGCCAGCTCGTTCCTATCAGGATCCAGAAGACCTCGTCCTTGCCCCGAGCATTGTACACCGAGAATTAGACCGCGGTTGCCCGCAGGTCACTGTCTCAAGACTCAGTTCCTGGCGCAGGGCGACCGATGAGTCCGCGTGAGGGGAGCGAGCACTTCAGGAACCGCAAGAGGCACACCTTTCCATGCTCAAGCTCCTGTTAGTCGTGGGAATCCTGGCCGTGCCGGGCTACTACACGTGGGATCTGCGTCGGGAGATTCCTCAGCCCAACGGAGCGCTCGCCCCGGCCAAACCCCGGCAGATGAACATGCGGGATGGCCAGGCGCAGTTCTACAAGGGCTACCGCCTGATGCCCCTCGCCCGTTTCTCGATGGCGGCGCGTGTGCTGAGCCACGAGCGGTACCACTTCGGCCGCGCCGCCGACCTCGCGCCGATCGACCTCGCTCTTGGCTGGGGACCGATGTCTGCCAACGGGGTTCTCGACAAGATCGACATTTTTCAGAACGGCCGGTTTTACTTCTGGAACGCCTCGAAGCTCCCGATCCCGAGCGGGGAGATCTCGCGCTATAGCGCCAACATGCACATGATTCCCGGCAGCGCGACGATCGCCGATGAGCTCAAGCGCGTCCGTACCGGACACGTCGTCGAGTTCGGCGGCTATCTCGTGGCGGTCGACGCCGCCGACGGCTGGGTCTGGCGCAGCTCGCTCAGCCGGATGGACACAGGCGAGGGCAGCTGCGAGCTGGTCTACGTCAGTCACTTCCGCATTCGCGAGACCTAGGCCAGCACGTGAGATGCCGGTCGATCTTCGCGGCGGTCGTGGCCGCGCCTAGCAGGCTGCTGAAAAACTCCTCATCGAAGGGTACCTTTGAGGGAAGCCCCAAGGGGGAGATGTGAGAGGACCGCAGACGCTCCAGGGTGGGATCTTCAGCTACGTATCGCTGGAGTCCCGGATTCCCGAGGACCATCCGCTTCGAGCGATCCGGCGACTGGTGGACGCGGCGCTGGAGCAGCTGTCGCGACGCTTCGATGGTATCTACGCCAAAGGGGTCGGCCGACCGTCGGTCCCGCCGGAGCAGCTGTTGCGGGCGCTGCTGTTGCAGGTGCTGTACACGATCCGGAGCGAGCGCCAGCTGATCGAGCAGATCGACTACAACCTGCTCTACCGCTGGTTCGTGGGCCTGGAGCTGGACGATGAGGTGTTCAGCGCGACGGTGTTCACCAAGAATCGGGAACGGCTGCTGAAGGGCGAGATCGCTCAGCATTTCTTCGAGGCGGTGCTGGCGCAGGCGGAGTCGGAGGGGTTGGTGTCATCGGAGCACTTCACGGTGGACGGGACGCTGATCGAGGCGTGGGCGAGCCAGAAGAGCTTCGTGCGCAAGGACGAGAAGCGCAGGGACGATGACGACCCGGGCAACCCGACGGTCAACTTCCGGGGCGAGAAGCGGAGCAACCAGACGCATGCGTCGAGGACGGATCCGGACGCCCGACTGGCGGGGATGAGGGGCCAGGGCGCGCGGCTCGCGTATCAGGGACACGTCGTGACGGAGAACCGCAACGGCCTGGTGGTGGCGGCGAAGCTCACTCAGGCGTCGGGGTATGCGGAGCGCGAAGCGGCTCTCGAGATGGTGCTGGGTCTGGGGGGCGCTCGCCGGATCACCCTGGCTGGAGACAAGGGCTACGACGCCAAGAGCTTTGTGCAGGCGCTTCGGGCCTGGAGCGTTACCCCGCACGTGGCACAGAACACGACGAACCGCCGAAGCGCGATCGATCGAAGGACCACAGGACACCCGGGCTACGAGGTGAGCCAGCGCTTCCGCAAACGGGTGGAGGAGGTGTTTGGCTGGATGAAGACGGTGGGCTTGATGCGCAAGACCCGGCACCGGGGCACGGATCGGGTCGGCTGGGTCTTCACCTTCACTGCTGCGGCCTACAACCTGGTCCGTATCCGCAACCTGTTGGAGGCGACATAGCTCATGATCCCGCAAGATCTACCCGTGCGACACCGAACCGGTTCGTACCGGGAACGGCGATCCCTCTCCCTGCTCGGCACGCCTCCCGTCAGAGGCGTCCCGCCCAACCCAGTCACTTTCTCCGCAGCCTGCTAGGCGAGCTCCTCCAGCAGAGCGCGGGCGTCGCGCAGGTCCCGGGTCTCGAAGCCCTCCGTGAACCAGGAGTAGACCGACTCAATCGATTCGCGCGCCCGCTCGACCCGCCCCTGGGCGGCGAGGTATCGGCTCAGGCTCGCGCCGGCACGCAGCTCGAGCGAGCGCGCACCCTGGCGGCGCGCCGTCTCGATCGCCTTGATGAAGGCGGGCTCGGCCTCGCCACGACTCGCCTCGCCGGCCTGAGCGAGGAGCTCGCCTCGAACTCGATCCAGCTCCGCCTCGTAGAAGTGGCCGCCGAGCAAACGCAGCCGCTGCTGCTCGGCCGCCAGAACCTCGAGGCCGGTGTCGGCTTGGCCCGCCGTCGCGTACGCCTCGGCAAGCAGCGCGAGGGGAACCTGCCAGAACTTCGCGCGTCGCTCCCGCAAGCTGGCGAGACCCTGGCGGAGCTCCGTGGCACCGTCCTCGAGCGCTCCCGACTGCGTGCGGGCCCAGCCGGAGACGCAGCGGCCAAAGGCCAGCGGCACCGCAAAGCCCTGCTCGCGCGAGAGCTCGATCAGAGCCTGCGCGCACTCCTCCGCAGCAGCGACGTCGCGGCGGCACTGCTCCACGAACATGCGCGTCCTCAGGCTCCAGGCGACACTGTGGGGGTGCTCGAGCCCCCGGGCCAGCTCGAGCGCACGCAAGCTCTCGTGGCGAGCCTGATCGGGGTAGCCGAGCAGCCACAGCACCCAGGCGTTATGGAAGTGAGCGCACACGCCGGGGTCGTGGTTGCCGTACTGCAGGGTTTGCCGGTGGTGCTCGGTCGGCCGATAGACCTCCAGGCCGCTCTCGGCGTGCGCTCTGGCGGCGGTCAGGTCGCCATACAGGAACGCGGTCGTCCACTGCGCGTGATGCGCCTGCAGGATGAGACCGGACTCCCCGGTGCGCTTCGCCACGTCGAGGAGCTCGTTCGCCTGGCGATCGGCATCTTCGAAACCCGACTCCTGGTCGAAGAACGCCCACTGGCCCCACAGGGCGGGGAAGAGCTGGCGTTCCTCTCCGAGGGTTCCACAGAGCGCACGGGCACGCGCGTAGACACTCCCCACCTCGGGTGCGCCAAAGCCGCGCGTGGCCTGAAGCGCGACCCCGAAGGCGAGCAGCAGGGCCAGCTCTTCGCGAGCGCGCTCCTGTGTCTCGGGCAGTGCAGCAATCAGTTGCAGCGCACGCCCGAGGTGGGCCGCGGCTTCTGCGTTCGCGGAACGTTCTTCGGCTCGTTCTCCCGCGCTGCGGTAATACGCCACGGCGGGCTCTGCAAGACCCGCCTCATCGAAGTGATGCGCCAGCAGCTCCGGGGGAGTGTCGCGCCCCTCGCCGTGGCGCTTCTCCAACGCGTTGGCGATCTTGCGGTGCAGCTCTCGGCGCCGGCTCCTGAGCAGCGATTGGTAGGCAGCGTCCTGCACCAAAGTGTGTCGGAACAGGTAGCTCGAGCTCGGTGGCGAGCCGCGTTGCACCAGGAGCTCGGCGTCTACGAGTCGCGTGAGTCCCTGTCGCAGCGCCGGCTCGTCGAGGGGCGCGACCGCTCGCAGCAGGTCGTACTGGAAGTCCCGACCCAGGACGGCCGCCACCTGCGCTACCTCCTTCGCAACGCTGAGCCGATCGAGGCGCGCCATCAGCGAGTCCTGTAACGTTGCGGGCACCGTGAGCTCGTCGAACCGACCCGTGAGCTCGTAAGAGCCGTTGCGTTCCTCGAGCAGCCCGGACTCCAGCACCATCTTGCTCAGCTCTTCGACGAACATCGGAACGCCATCCGCGCGCGCCACGATGCGATCGATCACCTCCTGGGGCAGCGACCTTCCCGGAGTCATGCCATCGAGCATGGCCCGCGCGTGACGGCGCGTGAGGCGGTTCAGCTGGACCGGCGTGACATGTGAGCGGGCGTGCCAGGGCGGCTTGAACTCCGGTCGGAAGGTGAGCAGGGTCAGAACCGGAGCCGTCGGAACCTGCTCCAGCAGCATCCCGAGCAGCTCCACCGTTGAGGGATCACACCACTGCAGATCTTCGAACAGCAGCAACAACGGCTGGCGTTCGCCCAGCGCAAGGATCCAGGCGACCAGCGTCTCGAGCGTTTTCGCACGCTGCTGCTCGGCAGTGAGCCCCAGCTGCGGAGCGCCTGCGGGGTGCGGGAGATCGAGCAGGGGCGCCAGGAGCGGGACGACGTCTGGCTCGGAGAGTCCCAGCACGCCAACCCCATGCTCGAGCTGTGCGAGCCGCTCCTCATGTCCACTCTCTTCGGTGTAGCCAATGCCCTGCTTCAGGAGCTCGATCAGCGGAAAGAGAGCGCTGTTTTTTGTATAGGAAGAGCAGCGGCATTCGAGCCACGAGTGCGGTGAGTCGGAGAGACGCTCGCGGAGCTCGTCGATCAGTCGCGACTTGCCGAGCCCGGCCTCGCCCGACAGGAGCACCGTCTGTCCCTCCCCCTCGCCGATCCGCTCCCAGCGGTCCAGCAGGATGCCGAGCTCCTGCTCGCGCCCGACGACCGGGGTCAGTCGGGCCCCCCCACCGGGGCGGCTCCGCACCCCGCTCGCCTGGATCACGCGGTGCGCCCGGACCGGCGCGGAGATGCCTTTGAGGGAGGGGGTGCCGAGATCCTCCGTCACAAACACCTCGGGCACGAGTCGGAGCGTCGCGTCGCTGACGACGACCGAGCCCGGCTCGGCCACTCCCTGCAGGCGAGCCGCCAGGTTCGTCGTATCGCCGAGGGCCAGGGTCTCGCGTTGCTCGCCCGCCCCGACAAGGCCGATGACCACCGGCCCGGTGTGGATGCCCACCCTGGCCTCGAGCCGCTCGGGCGCACCTTCGATCGTTCCCTCCTCGACCGCGACCAGCATCTCGAGGCCTGCGCGAACCGCGCGCTCCGCGTCGTCCTCGTGCGCTCGCGGGTAGCCGAAGTAGACGAGAATGCCGTCGCCCAGGTACTGCGCAACGTGCCCCTCGTGGCGCTCGATCGCCCTCGAGCACCGCTCGTGGTAACCGCGAACGACCTCGCGCCAGTCCTCTGGATCGAGTCCGGCGGCGAGCTTGGTGGAGTCCACCAGGTCGCAGAACAGCACCGTCAGCTGCCTGCGCTCCGGTCCGGAAGCCGGCAGCTCCTCCGGTGCTGCAGGCGGCGCTGGTGGCTCGGGCCCGACCGGGGCGGAGTCGACCGGCTCCGCGCACTGGGGACAGAAGCGTGCTTCTGCCGGAAGCTCGACCCCGCACTGCGAGCAGGTCTGAGCCAGCGGCGAGGCGCAGTGCATGCAGAAACGCGCGTCCGCGGGACTCTCTCTGCCACAGGTCGGGCACTGCATGGCGTCAGGCATCTGTACTCAGCATATCTGAACTCGGCGACGACCCGCGGGCGACCTACGGGAGCCCCGCGCTGCGGAGGTGCTCGAGGTCCTCGGCCGCATCCGGCGCTCCGAAGAGACCGATCTCGTGACCCGGCAGCGCGATCATCGCCTGCTCCGCCGTGAGCTCTGGATTCGTACGCAGGATCTCCTGGGTCACGGTCCGGGCTTCCGCAGGGAAGCCGCGCCCCTCGTAGTAGATGACGAGCGGGATGCGAGCGAGGACCATGTGCGGGTACTCCGCGCGGACTCGCTCCCAGAGCTCGACGGCTTGCTCGTCGCGACCGACGGCCGCGTTCACAAAGGCAACGAACATCCAGATCGCCGAGGGCGCCCTCGGATTGAGGCGAAGAGCCGCGGCCAGCGTCTGGCCCGCCGCCAGGTAGCTGCCCAGCTCGAACTGAGCAACGGCGAGGAAGACCCGTGACCACTCGTCGTTCGGGCTGAGCTCGACCGCCCGCTCTGCCATCGCGAGAGCCTCGTCGTGTCGACCCGCGAGCATCTCCAGCTGCGACAGCAGCCGATAGCTGTCGGCAAGGGACGGCTCCAGCTCGAGTGCTCGAAGAGCGGAGCGCTCGGCACGTTCGATCAGCTCGGTGTCGAGACTCCACACCAGAGCGTACTCGAAGAAGTAGGTCATTCCGAGCGCGGCGTGGGCCTCTGCGTAGTCGGGATCGACCTCTATCGCACGCTTGAACAGCGCTCGAGCTCGGGTGTTCGCGTCGGGAGTGAACTGCTGGATCTCGAAGAGTCCGCGCAACGACGCGTCGTATGCCGTCAGATCCTCGGTCGGCTTGCGTCGCACCCGTTCGAGCTCGGCTTCCAGGATCTCGACCTGCAGCGCGCTCTGGATGGACTCTGCGATCTCGGACTGCACCGCAAAGATGTCCGCCAGGTCGCGGTCGTACTGCTCGTTCCAGAGCCGGAAGTCGCTGGTCGCGTCGATCAGCTGGACGGTGATACGCACCCGGTCCTGGGCCCTGCGCACGCTCCCCTCGATCACGTAGCGCACTCCGAGCTCGCGGCTCACGTCTCCCAGCCGCACGTTTCGACCCTTGTAGCTGAAGGCGGAGCTGCGCGAGATGACAAAGAGGCCTGGATTGCGCGCGAAGGCGGCGGTGAGCTCCTCGGTGATCCCATCGCTGAAGTAGTCCTGGCCGGCGTCGGCGCTCATGTTCGCGAAGGGCAGAACAACGAGTGAGGGCCGGTCCGGCAGCGGTGGCTCGACTGGAGGGCCCAGGACTCCGGCTCGGTCCAGCGCGTACGCGAGCGGACGCGGCCAGCTCGCCCACAGCCCCAGCGCGAAGATCAGGAGCAGGGCTGCTGCGGCGATGGTTGCGGAACGTAGCCGGCGCGGTCTCGGATCACGTTGTGGCGGCTTCCCGCTTGGCGCGGGCGAAGTCGCCGCACCGCTTACAGCGTAGACGCTCACCAGCCGCCCCACGTTCTTGAGCTCCCTGTCTCCCAGGGGCTTGGTGTCGATACCCGGCTGGTTGCGGATCGACTGCTGTACCTCCTGCGTGACGACGACTCCGCCCGGCTCGGCCAGGGGGCGAACGCGGGCCGCGAGGTTGACGCCGTCGCCACGCACTTCTCCGTCGGCGAACACGACGTCTCCGGAGTGCACGCCGATCCGCACTCGGAGTTCGGGGTCCTCCCGTAGCGCCTCCTGAACCGCGAGCGCACAGTTCACGGCAGCCAGTGCACTCTCGAACGTGGATAGGGTTTCGTCCCCGGGTGCCTCGATGCTGTCGCCCCCGTAGCGGTCGACCAGACCGCGGACAACCTCGCGGTGACGCTGACGCACGTGGACCCCGAGCTCCTCGTCCTCCGCCATCAGGGCCGTATAGCCCACGATGTCGGTGAACATGACCGCGGCGAGCCTGCGCCTGCTCGTATCTCCGCTCACCCAGGTCTCCCAGTCGCCCAGGGTGGTGGGTTCTTCCACTCGTCGTAGTAGGTAGTCTCGGAGGTGGGGCGGCGCCGGGTGGGGCCGAAGTGACCGCGGGGGTAGCCCATCGGAATGCAGCAGGTGAAACCTACCCGTTCGGGGATCTTGAACAGGGGGTAGACCCGGTCCATTACGCTCGGGTGCAGGGTCGTGAGCGTGGTGCCGATCCCGAGCGCGCGGGCCGCGAGGAGCAGGTTCTGCACCGCCGGCAACACCGAGTGGTCGAGTCCGGACGCAACGCCGAAGGCGAGCACGACGACGGGAGCATTGCCGATCTCGTCGGCCAGCTGCATCGCCGGGCGGAAGCGCTCGTCCACGTCCTCCGGTCCGGACCAGCCCTGCATGTCGCGGCGCTTGGCCCACCAGGCCTCGTGATAGAGCTCGCCGAAGGCACGAATCTTCTCGCGATCCCGCACCACGAGGAAGCGAGCGGGCTGTACGTTCCCGCCGTTCGGCGCCTTGGAAGCAGCGTCGAGAATCAGCTCGAGCTGCGTGTCGGAGATCGGGTCGGGCTTGAGCCTACGGATCGCGCGCTGCGTGAACATCGCGTGGCCGATCGGCATGTCGAGCTCGGCGGGAGGATCCAGACGAACGTCAGTCGGCATGCTAGAGCTCTCCTCGTCTTGCGGGACCGGGACCCGCCGATTCTATGCGCGTCGCTCTTGCACTGCTCGCGGGCGGAGCGGACAGCGGCGCAGCAGGGTTCCGAGAGCGGGCGGAGCTGACCGCGCCCGACGGGGATGTCGCGGAAGGGCGAGCTTATCGGCGCCAGACGCGCTTCCTTTCCCTGCACGGTGCGTACGCTCGCAGTCGCTCTCTGGCTGGGCCTCGTGGCGACGGGAGCCGCCGTCGCGATCGAGCTCGAGGACTGTCAGCTGGCCGGTCCGGGCGGGTTCGGCCGCCTGGCGGCCCGCTGCGGGACGCTCCCGGTCGCCGAGAACCCTTCTGAGCCAGACGGCCGCAAGATCGAGCTCTTCGTCGCCGTGCTTCCGGCCCTCTCCAAGGTTGCTGAGCCCGACGCGTTCACGGTGATCGCGGGCGGGCCGGGGCAGGCGTCGACCGAGTTCTACGTAGGCGTGGCGGGCAGCTTCGAGCGGATCCGGCGCGAGCGCGACATTGTCCTCGTCGACCAGCGCGGCACCGGCCGATCCAACGCGCTCGACTGTTCCTCGGACTCTGGGGGCCTGGAGGCTTCGAGCCCGGAGCGAGTTCGCGAGGAGACGGAGCGCTGCCTCGCAGAGCTAGAGAGCGATCCGCGCTACTACACGACGAGCGTGGCCGTCCGCGACCTGGACTCGGTTCGGGCTGCGCTCGGGTACAGCAGCTGGAATCTGTACGGGATCTCGTACGGGACGCGCGTTGCCCTTCACTACCTGCGGCGCTACCCGGAGACGACCCGTAGCGTGGTGCTCGACGGTGTGGTGCCCGCCAGCGCCGTCCTCGGTCCAGACATCTCGCTCGACGCGCAGGCCGCACTCGACGACATCTTCGAGCGCTGCGCGGCGGATCCGGGCTGTAGCGTGCGCTTCCCCGAGCTACGCGAGGCGTTCCGAGAGCTGCTGGAAGAGCTCCGCGAACGGCCCGTTCCCCTGGAGGTGGCGGATCCCCTGGACGGCACGCCGGTCGAGCTGCTCTTTGGCGTGGAGCAGCTCGGGCTGGCGGTGCGGCTGCTGAGCTACGCGCCCGAGACCGCCTCGCTCCTGCCCATCCTGATCTGGGAGGGTCGCGCCGGGAAGCTGGAACGGCTGGCGCTGCAGGCGCTACTGGTGGCACGGAGCCTCGACGAGAGCCTGAGTGCGGGGATGCACAACGCGGTCGTCTGCACGGAGGACGGCCCCTTTCTATAATGGTCGAACGGTCGACCGGGCGGCGCTCGAGCGCAGCTACCTGGGCGCGCTGGGTTACGAGCTGTTGATCGAGCTCTGCGCGCTCTGGCCGCGCGGGGTCATCGATGCGGGATTCAAGGATCGCGTCGTGTCCGAGCGGCCGGTGCTGCTGCTCTCCGGAGAGAACGACCCCATCACCCCGCCGGCGAACGCCGAGCAGGCCGCCGCCACGCTTTCGAACAGCCTCCACATCGTCGGGCCGGGGCAGGGACACGGGATGGCGCCGCGGGGCTGCCTGAAGCGGCTGATCGCGGAGTTCGTCGAGGCCGGAAGCCCGGCCGGGCTCGACCCGTCGTGCGCCGACGTTCTCCAGGCAGCGCCCTTCTTCCTGCGGCTCACGGGACCGGAGCCCTGAGATGATCGAGGTGCGCGAGCTCGGCAAGGCGTTCGGGAAGGTCGAGGCCGTTGCTGACGTGAGCTTTCGGGCCACGGACGGTCGCATCACCGGCCTGCTGGGACCCAATGGCGCAGGGAAGTCGACGACGCTTCGCATCCTGTGCTCGGTGCTGAAGCCGGACCGCGGCTCCGCGCTCATCGACGGCCGCGACGTCGTCACGCACCCGCTCGAGGCGCGCCGCCTGCTCGGCGTGCTACCCGACTCGGCTGGGCTCTACCCGCGGCTCTCCGCGCGCGAGAACATCCGCTACTACGGCGAGCTCCACGGGCTGCGGGGGGAGGCGCTGGAGCGTGAGGTCGCTGAGCTGATCGGCCTGCTCGAGATCGACACGTTCGCCGACCGCCGGGCCAAGGGCTTCTCACACGGCGAGCGGCTCAAGGTCGCGTTGGCGAGAGCACTCATTCACGCCCCAAAGAACGTCGTGCTAGACGAGCCCACGAACGGTCTGGACGTGATGGCCACGCGCTCCCTTCGGACCCTGATCCGTCGGCTGCGCGACGAGGGCCGCTGCGTGCTCTTCTCGAGCCACGTCATGCAAGAGGTGGCCGCGCTCTGCGACGAGATCGTGATCATCGCGAACGGCCGGGTGGTCACCCAGGGCAGCCCTGACCAACTTCTCAGCGAGATGGGAACCGCCGACCTCGAGGATGCGTTCGTGAGAGCCATCGGCAGCGAAGAGGGGCTCGCGCGCTGATGGGCTCGATCCTCGCCGTGTTCCGCAAAGAGGTCGTCGACAACTTTCGCGACCGCCGCACCTTGCTGACGGCGCTGCTGCTCGGTCCACTCCTGGGACCGGCGCTCTTCGCGTTTCTGATCACCGCCGTGCTGCGGCAGACCGTGGCGGAGCTCGACGAGGCTCTCGAGCTGCCCGTGGTCGGGGCGGAGCAGGCCCCGAACCTGATTCAGTTCCTTCGCGAGCAGAATGTCGAGATCCTGGATCCACCGGCGGACCCCGAGGCCGCGGTGAGCGCCGGCGAGCGCGACGTGGTGCTCGTGATCCCGGCGGCCTTCGCTGACGCGTTTCGCGCGGGCACTCCCGCACCGCTGCGGCTGGTGATGGACCGCTCGAACCAGAGCGCCGCCAGAGACGTCGCCCGCGCTCGCGCCTTGCTTGGTAGCTATAGCCGCCAGCTGGCGCTCCTGAAGCTGCAGCTGCGTGGCGTGAGCGCGCTGGCACTGTCTCCGCTGGTCGTGGAGGAGGCCGATGTCTCTACCCCGTCGGGCCGTTCCGCTGTCCTGCTAGGTATGGTGCCCTACTTCGTGCTGTTCTCGATCCTCATGGGCTGCTTCAACATCGCCATCGACACTACTGCCGGCGAACGGGAACGGGGCTCGCTGGAGGCCCTCCTGACGCTGCCCGTGGGACGTTCTCACCTGGCCCTCGGCAAGCTCGCTGCCAGCTGCCTGTACTCGATCATCTCGCTCCTGCTCGCGATCCTCGCCTTCGGGATCAGCATCTCCTACATCCCGCTCGAAGACGTGGGCATGACGGCGAACTTTGGCCCTGCTGTGATGCTGAAGGTGCTCGGCGTCGCCCTCCCCTTCGTGCTGCTGGCCGCGAGCCTGCTCACGCTGATTGCCTCCTTCACGCGCAGCTTCAAGGAAGCCCAGTCCTACCTCTCGCTCGTGCTGCTGGTCCCCATGATCCCCTTCATCGCCTCCACACTCGCCCCCATCCAGCCGAGCCTCCACTGGATGGGGCTTCCCGTGCTGAGTCAGCACCTGCTGATCACGGAGCTGCTGAAGGACGATCCGGTGGCGCTCTCCGCGATCCTCGTCTCGATCGCGGGCACGCTCGCCGCTGGCGGGCTCGGGGCCTGGGCTACGACGCGCCTGTACCGCCGAGAAGGCCTGCTCGGCTAGCGATCCTCGCTCCTGCAACGGGCGGGGGACTGGCAGCCAGTTTTCACCTAGGCAGAAACTATGTCGGGAGAGCGCGAGATGATGCCCCCGCTGGCCTCGGGGTAAGCCGCGTGGGGATAGCGAGCTTCCCGTGGTACGACCTGGCGGAGATCCGCTGGGCGCAAGACGTGCTCTGGAGCGCCATTCGTCGAGAACTGCGCGAGCGCGGCTGGCGGGAAGTCCCGGCTGCCCTCGAGCGCAGCCAGGCCTACACCGTGCAGTGGGTGAACGCTGAGCTGCTGCTGAGCCAGGCCTGTGGCTACGACGTGCTGTACGGCTTTGCGGACGCGCTCAGGCTGGTCGCCACTCCTCGCTTCGCGGCTCCCGGCCGCGAGGGTCCGAACTACTCGAGCCACATCGTCGTGCGAGATCATTCTCCCTACGAGAAGCTCGAAGACCTGCGAGGGGCACGGGCCGCGATCAACGCGCCGTCCTCGCACTCCGGGGCCAACGCGCTTCGCCAGCGGGTGGCGCGTCTGCAAAAGAAGCGGCGCTTCTTCACCAGCGTTCGCACGAGCGGGAGCCACGAGCTGAGCCTTCGGCTGATCCGGGGGGACGAGGTCGACGTGGCAGCCATCGATTGCGTCACGCATGCCCTCTTCGCACGGCACAGACCCGTGGCTCTGGCGGGCACTCGCGTACTCGAGAGCACGCCCCTCGTACCCGCGCCGCCTTTCGTCACGGCTGCGGCGATGACACTCGAACGTGTCGATGAGCTGCGAAGAGCGCTGCGCTCTGCTCTGGCAGATCCGGAGACGCAGGACGCGCGCGATGCGCTGCTCCTCGAGGGCATAGACGAGCTTTCGTTCCGCGCTTACGAGCCGATCGCCGTGATGAGACGGGCGGCCGACACCCTGGGTTACCGCGAGATTCCGCCCGGATAGAGCGTGGGCTGCAGAATGTGCTCGTACTGCAGAGCGAGCTCGGCTTCTCGGCTGCCGCCACCAATGACCTCTTCGTCCTCCCACTCGGCGAGCGACCAGAGGTAGACCGACAGCACCCGGAGGCGCAGGAACCAGGGTATGTCACGAACCCACCGTTCCGGCAACGCGCGGACCACTCGATAGCCTGCAACCAGCGCGTCGACCCATTCGCGAATCTGCTCGGGCGAGCGGTCGCGCACCTCGTTGAAGGGCCGCGCGACGTCCGCCGCGTACCAGTGCATAGACGGCTCGTCGAAGTCGATCACGTGGACGCTCTCCCCATCCCAGAGGGCGTTCCCGGCGTTGAAGTCTCCATGGGTGAATCCGAAGCCATGGTCGTCGCGCTCGAGCTGCGCGCGCCAGGCCCGAACCCGCTCCGCTTCGCCCCGGACGGCCTCGTCGGCGAAGGGAAGCCGCTCGCAGACCTCCCTCCACTCTCGATCGGCGCCGTAGTACGAGCTCGGGGACGGCCGGAAGGTCTCCGCGGCCACGTGCAGCCGAGCCATCGCTACGCCCCAGGCTCGATACACCGTCGGATCGGTGCAGCGGTGGCTGACGGGCTCGCCGGGCACGGACCCGACCGCGGTCACCAGCCACTGCTCGCCGTCGTGCTCCACAGCCTCGATCCACGCGCCGCGCTGGGATGGAAGGGGTTCGTTGACCGGGGCCCCTTCCCGAAACAGGTGGGTGAGGTAAGCAAGGTTCGCCTCGAGCTCGGCGCGACCGCGGCCTTGCGGGTGGATGATCCGCAGGAACCCGGCACCCTCCTCGAGGGCAAGGCGGTAGATCGCGTTCGCGCCGACGCCGACGGGCTGGACTGAGTCGAGATCCCCACCCCAGCGCTCCGCGGCCGCTCGCGGAATCGGGGTGGCCTCGAGCCCCCTGAGCACTTGGATCCAGCCCATTCCGCCTCCTCGGGCGCGCACGCAAACGTAACCAAAAAAATGCCGTACTACCCCGCTCGCCGGTCGAGAGACAGTCGACGCCATGGTGCGGCGGCTGTTCGGTGAGGGCGACGACAACGCCATCCTGGACGGGCTCGCCGGTGGAGTCGAGTCACAGAGCTTCACGGTGCTGAGCCCCCGAGAGGACCTGAGCAACACTCCTGCGACGCAGGCAGAGCGGCCGGTCGGGAGTCACCCGGCCGGCCGCTCTACCTGTACAGACACCGAGCTGGCCCGCCGAAGAGCGTGCTGGTCATGCGCGTCGCGTGTCTGCTCCACATCGTGCTCTTCGCGTTCCTGGGCTGCGTCTCGAACGTCGCCTGGATCGCGTTCGTCGAGGGGCGAACCCAGGAATTTGCGGTCTCCGTCCTGATACCCCTGGTGCGGATGGCCGTCGCGTTCTCGATGTTCGGGTTCGCCGCAGGGGTGGTCGCCGCGATCCTTCACGCGCCCCACTACGAGTACCGCCACGCCGGCCGGGCGGCGCCGCTCTTCTGGGGTCTGCTCTGGGCGCTCTGCTGTGCGATCCCCGGCGCGCTGGCGGGGACGGCCGTCGCCTGGTTCGAGTTCGGCTTCTTCAGGCTCCTGCCGAGCCTGACAACGGGGCTCGCGGCCGGTGCCGGCGTCGGATCCGTCGTGTCGATCATGAGCTGGTTCAGTCTCACGCGAAGAGCCAGTCAAAGAAGACAGCTGCGCCGCCGACGGGCGCCACCAACCCCGCTGCCGATCCGATCAGGTAATGCCGGAAGCGGACGTTGGAGAGCGCCAGAGCGTAGTTCAGAGGCGGAGCCAGCCAGAGCACTGTCCGGAGAAGAAGAACTGTGGTGATCGGCCGCTCGTCGAGCCTCGCGAGCAGACGAGTAACGAAGGGCCGTTCGATCTCGGCGAGCAACCGCCCTCCGAGCGAACGCACCAGCACGAAGCTCACGCAGACGGAGAACACCGCCGCGAGCCAGCTGACAGCGAAGCCGATGAGCTTTCCGTAGGCGAGGATCCCCCCCGCAACGAAGACCATCCCCGGGATGTGGACGAGCTCCCCCAGCGCAAACACGACAGAAAACAGGGCGACTCCCCAGCCCCCCGCATCGAGCACTGCATCGCGCACGCTGCCGACGCCGATCTGCTCGCTCAGCCCTGTCGCGCGCAGCCCAACGTATGCGGCTCCCGTGAGGACAACGAGGGCTGCGACCCGGATCCAGCGAACTCTCGTGCTCGGCTGTTGGGTCACCTCGAGCGAGACTAGCCGAAAAACGACAATGCCCCGGCCGAGACCGGGGCATTGCTCGGGTCGTGAGCTCGAGACCCGAGAGAATCAGTACCTCACAAAAGCCTGGACGCCGTACGTCCTCGGGGCGTTCATGTTACTGATCAGGCTGCGGGGCGTCTCGAACCCGCCCGCCCCTTCAGTGCCGTAGCGGGTTCCGATGAAGTTATCGTCCCCTTCCGCGTTCTTCAGGTAGGCGATCAACCTGAAAGTGCCATCCTCGCTCGTCCACGACAAGGTGTAGTCGGTGCGGTGATACTGGGGAGCATAGACGTTGTTGAAGATATTGTACGTCGTCTTGTCGACCCACGAGAACCGCGGAGTGAAGGAGAACGCACCCCAGTCGCTGTCCAAAGTGTAGGTGTCGTAGACCGTCCACTTGTTTCGGGGTGTTTGGGGTGTGTCGTTGCCTGCGAGATCCTGGTCTCCCCGGTCGGGGAAGCTGAGGTCTATTGCACAGCAGAAGCGCGTGAACTCACCGTAGTTGAAGGAGTAGTTCCCGCCGAGGACCAGTTCGTCGGTAACCGATGCCTTGGCCTCCACCTCGTAGCCGTAGAACTTCGTCCGTGGGGCGCTAACCACCTGCTCGAGGGGGAAGGGGTCGTCCTCTCCCTGGAAACCTTTCAGCACCTGCATGTCTTTGTACCAGTACCAGTATGCTGCCGTGTTCAACACGACTCTCCTGTCGAGGAAGGTCTTCTTGAGCCCCACCTCATAGGCGTTCACCTTCTCCTGGGGGAAGGTCGGGTCGCCCGGCTGCACGGCGCCCAAGCGCATCCCACCCGATTTGTACCCGACGTTGTACATCGCGTATGCAAGAGTGTCGTCATCGGGCATCCAGTCGAGAATGATGCGTCCGGTCATGGCGTTCCAGTGGTCCGACAGGGTCCGAGACTCCTCAGAGACTATCCAGGCGCAGCAGTTAGGAACAGGAGGAACGCCGAAGGCCGCTTGCAAGACCGAGTCGCCGTCGAGCAAGCCGGGAGTGCCAAAAGGACTGCCAAAGCCGTTGAAGGGGTTCTGCTCGTAGTCGGTGGTGAAGCCTGTCGGGAAACCCGGAGAGGCGCCGAATCCGTTGTAGAAGAGCGGATCGGCGTAGCTATTCTGGGTTTCCTCGGCGTCCTTGTGGTCGTAGGAGTAGCGATACCGCCTGTGAGGCGAAGCGTCTCCGTCAGGTCGTAGTAGAGCTCCACGTGGCCCGAGTAGGCAGTGCTCTCTATCGTACCGTTCTGGTAGTAAGTGATCCCACTGAGGTTTTGACCGCCAGCATCGTTGGTGTTGGGCCTGATGACCGATATATCCAAGAAGTTGGCCAGGCCAGGCACCAGGTTCTCGCCGAGGGTGCCGCAGGACACGCAGATGTTCTGCAGGTTGCTCTGAAATGGCTTGTAGAGCGTGAACGGCTGGTCGATGTCCTCATGGTAGTAGTACAGGCTCGCCAGCCAGTTGAACCGACCGTCGCCCTGTGATGCCACGTTCAGCTCATGCGAGTAGTAAGTCTTCGCTTCCCGGACGTAGTGCATTACTTGGTTGGCCCCGGCTACCGAGCCCAGGCCGAACGGGTCGAACCCAAAATCTACGAAGTCAGTCGTGAGGGTGCTGATATTGGCCACGAGCGAGTCGGTCCGACTCGTGGTGTCCCAATCCCCGTGCTTGTAGTTGAAGTCGTAGGTCTGGTAGCCGTACAGGTACGTGAACAGGACGGGTCCGGCGTCCCACTGGAGCTCGGCAGTGATGCTCCATGTGTCCTGCAGACGAGAACTGGGCACGTCGTTGATGAGGCTCTTGCGCCCGTTCCTCACCCCGGGGTTGGGCGGGCAACCGAACGTGACCGTTGATGGCTCGGGCACGTCGCAGCCGAACTGGTTGTTGAACCCGATTAAGCCGCTGGTGCCGCCAAACGGGGAATCGTCGATGTACTTGGTCGAGCGAGTTTGCGCGGCGACGATGAGCCCGCCTTCGTAGTCCCAGAGATCCTTGGTCCACTTCACCCACAGGGATACGTCCTCGGTGAGGTCGGCTTCGAGCTGGACGTCGTAGTGGCGGTTGTTTTGTGAATCGAAGTCCCTTCCAGTCCCGATATTCTCCTGTATCCCGTCTCGGGAATTGTCGATGGCCAGTAGCTTGAAGCGGAGCCAGTCGGTGATGGGGCCGCTCACGCTCAGGCCGTACTCGCGCTTGGCATAGTTCCCGATGTCGGCGGTACCTTGGTATTCGAACTCGTCCGTAGGCCGCTGCGTGACATAGTTGACGGCCCCGCCCGTGGCGTTCCGCCCGTAAAGCGTCCCCTGCGGACCCCGCATGATCTCCAGTCGTTCGGTGCCGAATGAAGAGTTGTACAGCACCGATGCCAGGTCGGACCTGTAGATCCCGTCGTTGTAGCTCGCTACACCCGGATCCATGCCAAGAGCGTTCTGTGTCCGACCGACCCCCCGGATGTAGAGTCGCCCGAAGAAGAACGACACGGACGGAACCAGCAGGGCGATGTCGTTGGCACTATCGATCCTGAAGTCCTCGTAGTCCGTCTGGGAGAACGCACTCACCGCGAGCGGCGTTTCCTGCAGGTTGGTCTCCCGCTTGTTCGCGGTGATGACGATCTCTTCAACGCCTCGGGGCAGCGGCGTCGCGGGTTCTGGCGCGGCTTCGGTCTGCACTCCCTGCGGCGCCATCTCTCCCGGCTGACCGCCGGGTTCGTCGGCGTAGGCCGGAGCCAGTAGTAAGAAAAAGCTGGCAGCGATCGCCGTCCCTCGTGACGAAATGCTCAGTAGCCTCATCGAGTTTCCCTCCTCTTAGAGCCCTCCAGCAGCGTGCGTCTTCCCGTGCACGCCTCGGCGAGGCTACCATGGTGCCGTCCCGTGGAGTGGGAATATTTCCAGGCTCAGGCGCCCGAATCCGAGTCTCTCGAGCACGGAAGGAGGGAGAAATTCTTCTTTCTCTACCCACGCTTAGCGGTGTAAGGTGCGCCGGGGATGGAAGGCCTGGAGCAGTGGCGACAAGGGGACTACGAGGTCGGGGAGCCGGATCCCGCCAGCCCGTTCCCGTCGGCATCGACTGCCGACACCAAACAGGGATAGGCCCACATTCCTCGGCGGGGGAGCGGCTCGGGACGGCGCTGCCGTCGTTCGATTCGCGGCCGGGGGCGCGCGCGCGATCGGTTGCGCTTCGAGCTCGGAGTTCGTCCCGACGGACCGCCCCTTGGCGTCTACGCGTCCGGCGATCGAGTGCTCAGGATCAGCAGTCCCAGTCCGTAATGAAAGATGAGCTCGAAGGCGTGGCCGCCCTTCAGCCGCACGCCCTTTCGCGGTGCGCCGACCTCGAGATGGATCCCATCATCTCCCAGATTCGAGACCACGTTTTCGACCAGTGCGTCGAGCAGCTCGCCCAGACCTCGCGCCAGCCAGTCTTGCTCGGCGCCCTCCTCCGGCACGCCGACGAGTGCCATCGCGATCGCCTCCGCTGCGCTTCGGTCCACCGCGAGAGCTACATCCAGCCCGCCGACACCGCCGATCGAGAGCGTGGCCGCGTGCACGAACTCGGAGGTGCCCTCCCAGGGCTGATCCGACCCGGGCTTGGCCGGCGCGTTCAGCGCGCGCAGAAACACCTTTGGCAGAAGCTCGAGCGTCCTCTCTGCAACGGCAACCCTGCGCAGGGCCTCGGGGAGCACCCGGTTCTCTGACGAATAGCTACTCTGCTCGGCGTCGAAGCGATCGAGCAGGCGCTTGAGTCGATCACAGTCCAGCGCACCGATCTCCACCAGCGCCTCTCCCACGCGCAGCTGGGCTGCTTCCTGTCGCGTGAGCAGCTCCGAGACCTGGTCCGGGGTCAGGAGCTCGAGCTCCACGGCGAGCTCGCCGAAGAAGCGGTCCGTGCGTCGCTGGGCCAGGTTGATCTGCTCGGCCTGAGCCTCCGTCAGGTAGCCGCACCAGCTCGCCCACTCGCCGAGCTTGCGGTTTCGCTCACCCTGCAGATCGAGGGCTTCGAGGAGCTCAGCCTCGCTGATCTCGCCCGAGCCCACGAGGAATTGACCGAAGAATTGCACCGCCATCCACCGGGTAAATCGACGGCAGGCCCTTGGATCTTTACGACGCGCCCGCGAGCGCCCTTTGCGGTACTATTGCGCCGCTCCTCCCATGCGTCCCCTTGGGCAGGATGCGCCTAACTCGCTGATATTCCTAGCGAAGGACCAGTCCATGCCCCAAGTCGTGATCGCCAGCCGGCTGGTAGATGGGCGCGTCGTCTTCCTGGGCCGACACGGACACTGGTCCGAGATCATCGAAGAAAGTCGAATCATCGAGAGCGAGTCCGAAGGCGAGGAGAGCATGGAAAGCGCTAGGCAAGCGCAGAGCCGCCAGGAGATCGTGGATCCCTACCTGACCAACGTGGTGGTGGAGAACTCGCGCATCCGGCCCGTCCAGACACGAGAGCGAATCCGAGCCGCGGGACCCACGGTCCGCAAGGACCTGGGCAAGCAGGCAGAGGGCTGAGGCCGAGGATGTATCAGTACGACGAATTCGATCAGCGGCTGGTCGACGAGCGCGTCGAGCAGTTCCGGCGCCAGGTCAAGCGGCGCCTCGACGGCGAGCTCAGCGAGGAGCAGTTCAAGCCGCTGCGCCTCCTGAACGGGCTCTACCTGCAGCTGCACTCCTACATGCTGCGGATAGCGATTCCCTACGGAGCGCTGTCCTCGACCCAGCTCCGCAAGCTGGCATTCATCGCGCGCCGCTACGACAAGGGCTACGGCCACTTCACCACGCGCCAGAACCTTCAGTTCCACTGGCCGAAGCTGGAAGAGACGCCCGACATCCTGGCCGAGCTGGCGCAGGTCCAGATGCACGGCATCCAGACCAGTGGCAACTCGTTCCGCAACGTAACGACGGACGAGTACGCGGGAGCCGCCGCGGACGAGGTCGAGGACCCGCGCATCTACTGCGAGATCATCCGCCAGTGGTCGACGCTGCACCCGGAGTTCTCGTTCCTCCCGCGCAAGTTCAAGATTGCGGTGACCGCGTCTCCAAGAGATCGGGCCGCCGTGCGGGTGCACGACATCGGGCTGCGCATGCACCAGAACGATGACGGGGAGACCGGCTTCGAGGTCATGGTCGGAGGCGGGCTCGGCCGCACCCCCTTCGTGGGGAAGACGATCCGGCGGTTCCTGCCAAAGCAGCATCTGCTCTCCTATCTAGAGGCGATCCTGCGCATCTACAACCAGCTCGGCCGGCGCGACAACCTGTTCAAGGCGCGCATCAAGATCCTGGTCCAGCAAACGGGCACAGAAAAATTCGCCCAGCTCGTCGAGGAGGAGTGGGAGCAGATCCGAGACGGCGCCCTGCAGCTCCCAGCGGAGGAGATCGCAAGCATCGCGGCCCACTTCGCACCCCCGAGCTACGAGAAGCTCGATGCCGAGATCCCCGAGTTCGAGGCAAGTCGCGTCGTGAATCCCGCGTTCGGGAGTTGGGTGGAGACGAACGTGTTCCGCCACAAGCAGGCGGGCTACGCGATCGCGAACGTCTCCCTCAAACCGGTCGGCGGAACGCCAGGCGATATGAACGCGGAGCAGATGGACGCCGTGGCCGAGCTGGCCGACCGCTACAGCTTTGGCGAGATCTGCGTGAGCCACCGACAGAACCTGGTGCTCGCGCACGTGAAGCAGGCGGATCTGTTCGCGCTGTGGGAACAGCTCGCAGAGCTCGGGCTGGCCACACCGAACATCGGGCTCACGTCCGACATCATCTGCTGCCCCGGACTCGACTACTGCGGACTGGCAACGGCTCGCTCGATCCCTGTCGCCCAGCAGATCAGCGAGCGCTTCAAGGATATGGACCGGCTACACGAGATCGGCGACGTCGAGATCAAGATCTCGGGCTGCATCAACGCCTGCGGCCACCACCACGTGGGCCACATCGGGATCCTGGGACTCGACAAGGCGGGCGAGGAGTTCTACCAGGTGACGCTCGGCGGCTCGGCTTCCGAAGACGCAGCGGTGGGCAAGGTCGTGGGTCCGGGTTTCTCGAACGGCGAGATCGTCGACGCCGTGGAGACGATCCTCGACACGTACGTCGACATCCGCGAAGAGGGCGAGCGCTTCATCGACACCTTCCAGCGCGTCGGTATGAAGCCCTTCAAGGAACGGCTGTACGCCGACGCGTAGGCATGGCACTGCTCGTGGATGGAAAGCTGGTGGACGACGCCTGGCTCGTGCTGCGGGATGAGGACGACCTCCCGGCGGGCGAGCCCATCGTCGTGAGCCTGAGTCGCTGGCAGGCCGAGCGCGGCGAGCTCGTGGGACGGGCGGGGGCCCTGGGATTACGGCTCCGAAGTGATGAATCGCCGGCACAGATCGCCGACGATCTCGGGCGCTTCCAGCTGATCGAGCTCGAGTTCCCCGGCTTCAAGGATGGGCGTGCCTACTCGTACGCGCGCCTGCTCCGCGAGCGCTATGGCTACGAGGGCGAGCTGCGCGCGGTGGGAGACGTGCTGCTCGAGCAGCTCCTGTTCATGCACCGCTGCGGCTTCAACGCGTTCGAAATCGAGAGCGAGAACGCGCTCGACGAGTGGGTGACGGCGACCTCCGAGATCAGCGTCTGGTACCAGCCGACCCATGACGGCCAGGCGACGGCGATGGAGCTGCGTCGCTCGCGAACCGGGGGCTAAGCGGGCGCGTCGCAGGCGATCGCGACCTGATCGCGGCCGTGGCGCTTCGCAAAGTAGAGGGCCTCGTCTGCCAGCTGGATCACGCCCTGCCAGCGCCACTGCGGCTCTTCGGGGCTCGCGCTCGCAACGCCGCAGCTCACGGTCACAATGCCGTGCGGTGACTCCTCGTGGATAAGCTTGAGGCTGCGCACTCCTTCGCAAATTCGCTCGCCGGCCCGAGCGGCCTCGGTCCTAACGGTCTCGGGGAGCAGCACTAGCAGCTCCTCGCCACCAAAGCGGAACACCTGGTCCGCTCCGCGAAGCACATCCACCAGCCGGCTGGCGATCTTCTTGAGCACGCGGTCCCCCGCGAGATGGCCGTAATGGTCGTTGTAGAGCTTGAACAGGTCCACGTCGCAGAGGGCCAGCGAGTACGGCACGTTTTCGCGTTGCAGCTGCTCGTGCACCCTGGTCAGGCTCTCTTCCATCCAGCGACGGTTTCCGATGCCGAGCAGACCGTCGAGCCTGGCGAGCTTGTCGAGACGCTTGTTCGCCGTGGTCAGATGCACGGTGCGCTCTTCGACGAGCTCCTGCATCAGGCGTCGACTCAGGAGATCGCTCTGCGTCACCACGCCGAGGAGCCGGCCGTAATCGTCCACGACAGGGAGATGACGAATCGACACGTTCTGCGCGCAGGTGGCGGCATCTTCCAGGCTGTCTGTCGAGCGGATCGTTGTGACGGGAGACGACATTACCTCCTCGGCCAGTCTCCGGTCCTCCTGGCCGGCTAGCGCCCGGGACGCGATCGCGACCGCGTCCCTCTCGGTGATCATGCCGATCGGAATCTGGCCCTCGCAGACCGGAACGCAGGACACGCGGTTCTTGCGCATCTTTTCCAGAACCTCGGCGAGGGTATCCTCTGGCTCCGCACAGAGGACGTCCTTGGTCATGATGCTCTCGATGTTGCCGTAGCCCATGGCTTCCCAAGGAAGCCCTTCGGCCTGCGATCGAGAGAAGCTGACCCCTTTTGCGGCCCCTACGGGGTCAGAGCGCCGCGACGATGCTGCGGAAGTCGTCCTCGCTAAACGCGCGGAGGGTCTCGCTCCGGGAGGTGCCCATGGAGCCGACCTTCAGCGACAGCTTCGCCATGGTCTGATCGTCCGGTGCCTCGATGATGGCGACCGCGTCGTAGGAGCCCATGGTCAGGTAAAAGTCCACGATCTTGGCCCCCGCTGTCTCGTAGCTCTTGCGGGCTGCTTCGAGCCGGTTCGGGCCATCCTTGATGTTCTGGATTCCCTGGTCCGTGAAACGAACCAGGACGATGTAGTTCGACATCTGCTCGAAGACCTCTGTCCCTCCGCTGTTATCACTTCTCCGCACGCTAGAGGGTCAACACCAATGTGCGTGCGGTGCGGGGAGAGCCCCTCGACGGAGTAGAGTCACGGTTCCACCCATGCAGCTCGCCTACAAGGCTCTGTGCTGGATCGTGGGCAGCCTGATGGTGCTGCTCGGTCTGGGCTTCAGCGGTCTGTTCGTCGTCTCGATCACCCCGGGCTCGAGCTCGCCCCTGCCCTTTCCGATCGGACCGCAGGGCTACTACTTCGTGGCCTTCTCCGGCACTTGCATGGTGGCGTGGGGGTTCTGCCTGTTCGGCGCAGCCCGCGGTCACGGCGGCCGGGCGATTGGCTCGGCCACGGCCATCGGCCTGTCGCTAGGTGCGATCATTCGGATCGTGGTCTGGCTGTTCGGGGACTTCTGGTGGGTGGGCGAAGCGCCTCGACTGGAGGCGATCGGACTGCTGACCCTCGCCCTGGTCTTTGTCTGGCTGCGGCCTTCATCCACCCGCAGGGTGGACTCATGATCGGACGCATCCTCGGAACACTCGTGATCGGCGCCATTCTCGCGCTGGCCCTGGCGATCCCCTACACGACGATGGGTCGGCGCGAGAGCGAGGCAGCGACACGACGCGACGTCTCGGAAGCCGTTGGGACGATCGGCGAGCGCCTGCCCCGGCTCTCGCTGCAGGACTTGCAGGGGAACTCGGTCTGGCTTCGAGACTACCGGGGCGAACGCGTGGTGCTGACCTTCGAGCGCAGCCTCGACTGGTGCCCCTTCAGCAAGGCGCGTCTCATCGAGCTACGCCAGCAGATCGAAGGCGTGGGGGATCTCGTGCTGCTCTACGTACTGGCCGACAACCAGCTCAACCGAAAGTCGCGCTTCTTCATCGACGGAAACCGCCTGACAGACCGCGTGATCTTTCTACAAGACCCGTTCAGCGCATCCATCGATCGTCTGGGCTTGCGCCGCCCGAATCCCGACCTGCTGGAGACCGGAGTTCCCCACCCGTCGACCTACGTACTCGATCGCAACGGCATGGTCCGCTTCGTCGACATCCGCGAGGACTACCAGGCCTGGCTCGACTCTTCGCTCATCCTGGAGGCACTCGCCGAGATCCCCTAGCGGCGGGAGAGCCACTTCCTGCCCTTCTGCCAGGACACCTTGTGGCGCTGAACCTTCTTGTGGACAACATGTTTAGGGACCTTCCGCAGGTGCGCCCGGAGGTGCGGAGCGTGCCGGTGGAAGACCCGCTTCACGTGCTCGCGAACGTGCGGGGGGAGGTGGCTGATGATGTGGCTCAGGCGCACCCGGAAGTGGCGGAGCTCCCCATGGGCCTTCGCCTCCGGCTCCTTGCACAGCTTCTTTGCAGAGTGGGGAACGTCTAGCTCAGGCTTCTCTTTGAGCAGTGCGCACAGCTGGTCCTTCGAGCACCCTGTTCCCTCTTTCTGAGTCTGGTCCACGGGAGTGCTGGCGCAGAGGTCCGCGCCGTCCGCGATCCCGTCCCCATCGTCATCGCCATCACACGCATCTCCGGCCCCGTCGCCGTCAAAGTCGAGCTGACCGGCGTTGGAAATAAGCGGGCAGTTGTCGACCTCACCGAACTGGTTGAGGATCCCATCCCCGTCGGTATCAGCACCCGCGATCACACCGATTCTGGAGAAGTGAGTGACGTCTGCCATGCAGGTCGCGACGGCCCCCGCTTCGTCTTCGACGACAGCGCACATGGAACCGGGAACGGCCCTCGAAGCTCCCACCCTCGCCAGCAGCCTGATAGATGGCCAG
>CBDDEE010000005.1:0-41034 GCA_965226855.1 Myxococcota bacterium
CGCCTACGCGCGCAGCTTCTTCGGAATCGTGGACGTGATGGCCATCCTGCCCACGTACCTGAGCGTGCTGTTCCCCGGCACGCAGTCCTTCCTGATGATTCGCGGGCTGCGCCTGCTGCGCGTGTTCCAGATCTTCAAGCTCGCCCAGTTCCTCGGCGAGATCGACGTGCTGCGAACCGCCCTGCGCCAGAGCCGGCGCAAGATCACCGTGTTCGTGATCACCATGCTTACGGTCGTGGCCATCATGGGCTCGCTGATGTACCTGATCGAGGGCGGCGAAGCCGGCTTCACCAGCATCCCACGCGGGATGTACTGGGCGATCGTGACGATGACCACCGTTGGGTACGGGAACATCTCGCCCCAGACACCGCTTGGGCAGATCCTAGCGTCGGTCGTGATGGTGATGGGCTACGGCATTCTTGCTGTTCCCACGGGGATCTTCTCCGTCGAACTCCTCGAGCTGGCGCGGAGACCCGTGAGCACGCAGGCCTGCCCCAGCTGCTCAGCGGAGGGACACGACGCCGATGCCGTTCATTGCAAGTTCTGCGGCGTGCGCCTGTAGCGACACCGCGGCGAGATCGCCCGGCGGGCCGGGCCTTTCCTGTCCGATCTGCCGAGCGCTGTGATATGGTCGGGCGGCGAGACGCTTGGGCTCCGCGGTCGGAGGGACCGACGCGGGGACTTCAAAGCTCGCGTTGAGGAATCTAGTTTGGCCAAGAAGCTGTACGTAGGGAACATCCCCTTCACGATGACCGAGTCTGAACTTCGAGAGCTGTTTCAGAAGCACGGAACGCTCGAGTCGGTAAACGTGATCACGGACCGGGAGACGGGCCGGTCACGTGGGTTTGCATTCGTCGAGTTTGCAGAGGAGAGCAGCGCGCAGACCGCTCAACAAGCTCTGGACGGGACCGAGATGGGCGGCCGGAGTCTACGCGTGAACGAGGCTCACGACCGCGGGCGCGGCGGCCCGCGAGACGGTGGGGGCGGCGGCCGCGGTGGCTACGGGCGAGATCGCTACTGACGCGAACCCCTCGGGCGCCCCCGGCGCGCAGAGGCGCTTTAGGAGCTGGATCCTGGCTCGACGTACGTGGGCTGCGCTCGCGGCGAGCACATTCGGGCTTGCGCTCCTTGCTGCCACGTGTGCGCCCTACCAGAACGTGGGGATCGACAGCCGACCGGCCGAGGCCGAGGTCTACGTAGACGGCTTCCTGATCGGTAAAACGCCTACCCGAGTTCCGATCGGGACCAGGAGCGACCACAAGGTCTACCTAAAGAAGGACGGCTACCGCCCCGAGCTCATCATCCTGACGCTGCGTGAGCCGCCGGCGGACCGCATCAACTTCCTGACCCCGCCCGACGTCTTCGTCACGCTCGTCCCCCTGGACGACGCGTCTATCGACAGCGACCTCCGCATCGAGCTCGAGGAGGACTAGATAGGGTTGCGGCATGAAGCTCGTCAGCTGGAACGTGAACTCCGTGCGCGCCAGGCAGGATCGTCTGCTTGCCTTTCTCGAGCGACACGACCCGGACGTTGTCTGCCTGCAGGAGACGAAGGTGGTCGACGGATCGTTCCCGACGGAGGAGATCCGCCGCGCCGGCTACGAGTCGACGCTGCTCGGACAGAAGACCTACAACGGCGTGGCGATCCTCTCGCGCCAACCTCCCGATCGGGTGAAGCGAGGCTTCGAGGACGGAGGTGACGATTCGCAGGCGCGCATGATCGCGGCGAGCATCGAGGGCGTCCGCTGCGTGTGCGTGTACGTACCGAACGGCAGGAGCGTGGGGAGCGAGAGCTACGAGTACAAACTCGACTGGCTGGCGCGCCTGCGCCGCTTCCTGGAGCAGGACTCGAGTTCGGAGCGTCCGCTCGCATTGCTCGGCGACTTCAACGTCGCTCCCACCGACATCGACGTCCACGATCCTGCAGTGTGGCGCGGGGAGATCATGTGCAGCGACGCTGAGCGAGAGGCGTTCGCCGAGCTCGGGACCTGGGGGCTCACCGACAGCTTCCGAGCTCTCTATCCGAACGAGCAGAAGTTCACCTGGTGGGGACTACCGCCGGCTCGCGTTTCAGAAGGGCCGTGGCCTGCGGATCGACCACATCCTTGTGACGGCGCCGCTAGCGGGCCGGCTGCGGGAGGTCGTGGTGGACCGGGAGGAACGGAAAGGCAAGGGTCCGTCCGACCACGCCCCCGTGCTTGCGACCCTGGACTAGCTGCCATTCGAGCAACCGTGCGTGCGCCGGGTCCCGCAAGACTCACTCGGGCAAGAGTGGCGCGGGCTTGCCGAACAGCCAGCCCTGCCCGAACTCGATCCCGAGCTCACCGAGCGTGCGCAGCTCCTCGAGCCTGGAGAGCCCCTCGCCGATGATCCTCGAGTTCGTATCCTCGGCGATTGCCTGAAAGGCGCGCACCATGTTCTGTCTGGCGGGATCCTCGTCGATCCCCTGCACGAACGCGCGGTCGATCTTGATGAACTCCGGCGCGAGCTCAAGCACCGCCTCCAGCGAGGCGTAGCCCGCCCCCGTATCATCCAGCGCGAACTTGAAGCCGAGCTTCCCGTACGCATCGCGCGCCTCACGAAAGATCTCGTAGTTCTCGATCGACTCCTGTTCCGAGATCTCGAACACCACGTCGCTGGGACTGAGCCCGCAGCGATCGAGCGTGACCGTGAGCGCGTCGGGCTGAAAGCTCGGGTCGTGGATCGCAGTGGGGCGAATGTTGATGAATAGCTTCATTTCCTCGGGGAAGTCGATCGCTCCCTCGATTGCCTTTTGCCGACACAGGCAATCAAGCTCGAAGGTCAGGTTCTCGCGCTCTGCAAGGCCGAAGAGCGCCAGTGGCGAGGAAAGCGCGCTGCCGGCCGGACCGCGGGCGAGGGCCTCGTAGCCGAAGACCGTGAAGTCGCTGGCGAACACGATCGGCTCGTAGACGGAACGCAACCGGCCCGCCACGATGATGTCCAGGAGCTCCCGCCGACGATCGCGGCTGCACAGCTGGGCGTTCAGATCCGCGTCCCGGCGTGCCTCGTGGAGCGCATCGCGAAGCTGCGTGGCGCTGGAGACGAGTGGGTTGCGCAGCACAAAGGCCAACCCGACGGACAGCACCGGCGTCTCTCGCAGGTACGGGTACACCACGCGCTGCCCTGTGCGTTCGATACGTTCCCTGATCGCCCTGGCGAGCTTGGGGAGTCCCTCGCGATAGAACTGTTCGTCGCCGTGGTCGCGAGCCAGGCAGAGTATGACCTCGCTGCGGCCGACCTCGCCGGAAGCCAGAAGCTCACCGCCGCCGAAGCCCTCGCCGCAGACGGACTTCACGATGCCAGCCAACGTGCAGAGGGCCCGACTATGGGCCTCGTGACCGTAGCGGCGCTCGATCTGGTCGAGGGGGCTGGCGTCGATGCTGACGACTCCCAGCGCGCCCTCTGCCGAGAAGCGCTTCCCGATCTCGGCGCTCACATCACCCAACGGGAGGATGAATTCCAGGATGGCGGGGGTGTCGGGCATAGTCCGACTCAGGAGGCCTGGGCTGCCTGCTCGTCGGCGGCTCCGCTTACCCGGAGCCGCGTCCCGTGGCGAATCGACAGGTCGAGCTCCGCGGCGCCGAGGTTGGCGCGGCAAGCGGGCGCCGCCAATCCGGGCCCCGTGGAGGCTCGCTCCGTCGAGGTCCGCGTAGATCATGTCGACGCCGCGCAGATCCGCGTTGCGCAGATAGGCGCCCCGCAGGTTCGCATGGGAGAGATCCGCACCGCGCAGGTCGAGGCCCCGTAGGCCGGCGTTCTCGAGCTGTGGCGCCTCCTCTGCGGCGCATTCGTTGAACTCGTCGATCTTCCCCTCGACCAGCAGACCGCGTAGCTCGGAGCTCCGATCGAGCGTCATATAGCTTCCCTTCTCCCTCCTATCGGGCCCGCAGTGTGGAGCTTGATTCTGCGAGGAGGGTCCGAGCCCGCTTCTCGTAGCGGCCCATCCCGAGCTCACGGAAGATCGCGGCAGACGCGGAGCCGTCTCGATCCCGCGCGTCGAGCTCGCCGCGCAGCGCTGCCAGCTGCGCTCGACCCAGCAGCGCCTTGGCTCGAACCGAGCGCGCGCCCAGGCGGGTTGCCAACCCGAGCGCCTCGTCGAAGCACCGTTCGGCGTTCCCCCACTCCGAAGGGTCTCCTGCGAGCGAGACCAGCCCCAGGCTCACCTGGCCCCTGGCTTCGCGTACGCGCCCGCCTCCGCGCCCGGAGCTTCCCTCTGCGACCCTCCTGGCGCGCTCGAGCTCTCCGCTCGCGAGCAGCGCTTCGACAATCAGATCGACGTTGATGGGAAGCTCGCCGCTGCGGAGGCTCTCCTCGATTCGCTCGGGCTCCGCCGGGTCCGCCATGCGCTCGCCACTCTCCGCGCGCACAGCGAGTCGGACGGCTCGCATCGATCGGGCAGCCGACACGTTCTCGATCTGATCTGCCATGCGGAGGTCGAGCTCCACCCAGCGCACCGCTTCGGAGCTGTTGCCCCGCGCGAACTCCAACGTGGAGAGCACAGCTGCGCACCCACTCTGGACCGTGCGGTTGTTGTGCTCCTGTGCGAGCTCGTAGGTCTCGCGCATACGCGGCTCCACCACTCCGAACTCATCCGCCTCGAACAGAACCCGGTTTCGAAAGAAAAGCGCGGTCAGGTAGGCATTCGCGCTGCCTCCCTTCCCGTACAGCTTCTCCAGCTCTAGCAGGGCTCCCTCAGTCTTGCGGCGGGCGTCCTCGAAACGACCGTCGAGCGCTAGAGCCCAGCCGAGAGTGCGGGAAATGCGCGCCGCAGACTGCTCGTTTCCGGCACGACGCGCCACGTCCAGGCCCTCTTCGATCAGGGCACGGCCCTCGTCGAAGTCTCCGCCGCGGCTATCGATCACGAGCAGACCGCGGGTCGACAGGAGATCCGCCAGCGCCTCGCGGCTGTCGAGCTGCTGCGCGAGCTCGACGCCGCGCCGAGCGGCGCGGTGCTGCTCTTCTCGCTCTCCCCCGTACACGAGGCCCACGTGCGCAACGCCAGCGCTGGCCTCGAGCACCGACTCTAGCAGCGACTCGTCTTCGCCCTGCGACTCGCTCAGCGTGACTTCGGCCAACCCCCATGCCTCTCGATACAGGCGGGCAGCATCGCCGTACGACGGCAGTGCCGCGGCCTCGGCGGCGGCCTGGAGGAGCAGGCGCGTTCCCTTGCCGCGGTCTTCGCTGCGGGCAAAGTGATGGGCGAGGAGCGGCAATCTCGCCCTCGACTCCCCGTCCGCTGCCTCGAACAGCTCGCCTACACGCTGGTGAAGAGTGCGCCGCTCGCGGAGCAGCAACGCGCCGTACGCGACTTCCTGCGTCAGGCTCTCGCCGAAGCGGAACTCGTCCTTGTCCATGCCGAGCTTCCGGTGGATGATCCCGAGGCGCTCGAGCTCCTCGAGCTCCCGATCCACATCGATCTGCTCGCCGCTGGCGAGGGCCGCGAGCTGGGACCTGCGGAACTGCCGTCCGAACACAGAGGCAATCTGTGCCACGCGCTTGGCCGACCGACTCAGGCGGTCGAGTCGCGCCTCGAGCAGCTCGTGCACAGTGTCAGGGATGCGGATGTCTTCGACCGGACGGGTGAGCTCGACACGACCCGAGGTGCTCACCAGAGTCCCCTCCTCGACCAGGGTCTTCGTCAGCTCCTCGAGGAACAGCGGATTCCCCTCCCCCTTGGCCAGCACACGCTCCTCCAGCTCGACCGGGAGCGGTCCACCCGCGCGGGCACGCACGATCTCCGCGCCCTCCTCGTCGGAGAGTGGCGAGAGGTGCAGCTGGGTCAACGCGGCGACGGACTTCCAGGCCGGCAAATACTGCGGTCTGTGGGTGACCAGCAGCATCGAGCGGCCCTGCTCGAACTCCGAGATCGAGAGCTCGAGCATCTCGCGCGAGGCGTCGTCGATCCAGTGCAGATCCTCGACGATCACCAGCACGGGTACCCGAACGGCTGCGAGCTTGACGAGCGCCGCCACCACGGCGAACGAGCGAAGCTTCTGCTCCTCGGCGCCCGTCTCGAGGTCGGGTAGCGAGAGCATGGCGTGAAGATCCCGGGCAATGTCCTCCTCGGAACTGCCGAGGCTTGCCAGTCCCTTTTCGATCTTGCGGCGAGACTCCTCTGCCTCTTCTCCCGGCACGATGCCGAAGTAGCGCTGCAGCATGCTGACCCAGGGGGCGTATGGCATGCCCTGCGTAAGCGAAGAGCAGCGCGCCTCGAAGAGCGAGACCTCGTCTTGCTGAAGCTGCTGCTTGAACTCGTAGACCAAGCGTGACTTGCCGGAGCCCGCGGGACCGACGACGGCAACGACCTGGCCCAGTCGGCCGCGCGAGCGCTGGTAGCATGAGTGGAGCTGGGCCAGCTGCTCGACCCGGCCGACGAGCGGCGTGAGACCCTCGGAGCGCGCGATGGACATGGGTGTGAGGACCTCGGACAGACCGAGCACCTCGTAAGCCTCGACCGGCTTGCGCTTGCCCTTGACCTCGAACGGGCCGAGCGGCCGAGTGTGGAAGGTGTCGCGCACGAAGCGATGCGTGGCATCGCTGACCAGGATCGAGCCGGGAGCGGCCAGTGTCTGGAGCCTTGCCGCCAGGTTCGTCGTGTCCCCGATCGCGGTGTAGTCCATCTTCAGATCGTTGCCGACGGTGCCCGCGACGACCATGCCCGTGTGAACTCCGATCCGCGCGCTGAGCTCTCTGCCGCCTGCGCGCGGACCTAGCTCCGAGAGCGCGCGCTGGATCGCGAGGGCCGCACGAACGGCGCGCTCGGAATCGTTCTCATACGAGATGGGCGCGCCGAAGAGCGCCATCAGCCCGTCGCCCGAGAGCTGGTTCACGACGCCTTCGAGCCGGTAGACCTCCTCGAACACGAGCTCCAGGTACGGCTCCAGCAGCTCCCGGTACTCCTCCGGGTCGAGCTCCTCTGCGATCGCCGTGGAACCCACCAGGTCGCAGAACAGCACTGTCACTCGCTTGCGCTCGCCCACCTCCGCGCCGGCCTGGCGGATCTTCTCGGCCACAGCCTGCGGGATGTGTCTGGCAAGCCGAGAGAAGCGCTCGCCTTCCGCGTCCATCACGGGCCGCGCCGCGCTCTCGACCGCTGCGGCGTGGCGAGGTTCGTCGGGCCGGAGCTGGAGGGAAACTGGGGCGCCGCAGTCCGGGCAGAAGCGGTATTCGGGCTCCAGGGGCGAACCGCAGCGATCGCAGCCGCTCGACGCCCGGGCGCCACACGCGTGGCAGAAGCCCTTCCCCTCGATCAGCTCCGTCTGGCAGCTACGGCAGCGCATGATCTCAAGACCTTGGTGCCGGAGTGGTCGGACGTCAACCGAAGTGGACCTCGAGCAGCGAGGCCTCCCCCGGTACTCCGATGCGCATGGGAAAGCCGTAGAAGCCCGTACCGCGGTGCACATAGAGCCGGTTGGGGCCGTGGGCAAAGAGACCGTGATCGGGCCACCTCGAGTGGGTCAGGACAGTCCAGTCCAGACCCAGGCTCACGAGCCCGATCTGGCCCCCGTGGGTGTGCCCCGAAAGCGTGAGGTCCGCGGCCCCGGGCCGAACGAAGCGGAAGCCGCTCGGGTCGTGGAGCAGGAGGATGCACAGATGTCCTTCACGGCGCGGGAAGCGGTCGAGCAGCTCGGGGATGTGCTCTTCGCGATCGCGTCGGTAGTCCGCACCGATGATCTGGACCGGCCCGATGTCAGTGTGCGCGATCCTCTCCGCGTCGACGAGCAGCTCGACTCCGTTCGTCGCCAGAGCGGTCTGCACCTCACCCAGGGACTCGTAATCGTGATTACCGAGAATCGAGATGCAGCGCCCGGGAAGCGCGCGCAGCGGCGCCAGCGCCGGCGCCAGCGCGCCGGGCGTGCCCGCAGCCTCCATGGTCAAAAAGTCACCCGTCAGCAGCACCAGATCGGGCTGCCAGCGCATCAACCTCTCGATCTGCCGCCGGAGCTTCGGCACCGGCTGCCAGGGACCCAGATGTGGATCGGCGATCTGCACGATTCGGAGCGGACGCTCGGCAGCGGCTGGCGGCTTGCGGCGTCGGTAGCGGGCGACCGGAACGCGGGTCACGCGAGCGGGCCCGTCCTTGCCGAGGGGGATCCGCACGAGCTCCGACACCGGCCACTGGCTGGTGACGAGCGACAGCGCTACGACCGCGAAGGGCAGCAGGTCCGCCCACGCCAACGCAAGCAGAGCCCGCTCCGCATGGAGCAGGCCCAGGACGATTCGGACCGGGAAGAGCAAAAGCAGCCATACACCGGCCAGGAAACCTGCTGCGAGGAAGAGCTGTCCCGGAACGCTCGCAACGTAACGGAAGAGGCGCGCGCGCAGCCGCGGCGAGACCAGCGACACGAGGTGAACTCCCGTCGCGGCCATGAGGTATGCGAAGACCAGGGTCAGCGACGGCCGGACCTCTGCCGAAAGGAGCCCAAGCAGGCGCTCGTGGACGATGATCGCTCCGGGGAGCGAGAACAGGAGTACGACAGCCGCGAAAGCCGCGTACTGACGGCTCCTCACACGTGCCGCATACAGCGGAACCCCGAGGGCGACGAGCGGCGCGATCAAGCGGAATAGCGAGGCTGGATCTTCGATCGCACAAGCATAAACCACACGCAGGCGACGGGCTTGCGTGATAAGCTGGCGGCCCGGAGGCCCACCGCATGAGACTCTTCGCGATCGCCTGCACAGCACTGCTCACACTCAGCGCCTGCGGTCCCGTGTCGCGTGTGTCTGGCGGGCGTCTCTTTGGAGAAGAAGTCAAGACTCCGACCTCTGACTGGAGCTTCACCGACGAGATCGTGACCATCGCGTTGGAGACACGTCCCGGCTTCCCACACTCCGTCACGACTTGGTGCTTTGTGTACGCGGGGGACCTCTACATCCCGGCCGCACGACCCGCCGAGAAGAAGTGGCCCGAGCTGGTGCGTCAGAACCCGTCGGTCCGCCTCGGTATCGACGGAAAGATCTATCCCGGCCGCCTCGTGCAGCAGACGGATCGAGCGGAGTTCCGCACGCTGCTCGCGCCCCTCGCTGCCAAGTACAGCCTCGGCGATCGGCTGTCCAGCCCTTCCCCCGACATCGCCATCTACCGCTTCGAGTACCAGCCGAGCTAGACGCTAACCGCGCGTTTTCGTTCCTTTATCTGGATCGCGAATCTCCGGGGATCGGGGCGCGTCTAAGAGACGTGTCTGGTCCTGCCCGTCGAGACACGGGCGGTCGCACCGGACGCTCACCGCAAGCCGATGAGACGTATACACCTCTCCACTCTCCGAGGGCTCAGTATCGGAGTCTTCACCGGAGCGCTGGCCGCCTGCAGCTCCTTCGGGCCGGAGCCCGAGCCGATTCGGGTCAGCAGCCAGCGCTTGCTCGACCACAGAGACAGCCTGGCCGGGAAGGTGGCGTCGGTCTCGGGCTATCTCATATCCGCAGAGACGATCGCGGATCGGATCTGTCTCAGGGTACTCGTCGACGAGACCCTGCATGCGGCACCCACGCTGCTGATCGAGCGCAGGAGACGGGAGGCGGACGTCGAGCGAGCATGGTCGCTCGCAGAGACCTACACTGACGAACGTCACCGCGAGCTGCACGCAGAGATGGAAGTGGAGAGCAACGCGGAGCTGGCCGATCTCCAGATCGCTGAGCCGAGCCGAGCAGTCGTTATTCAGGCCTGCAAGCGTCCACCCACGGACGGGAATGAACGCGCCATCCGGCACGCGCTGGAGTGGCTCACGCCGCTCAAGAAGCCGGAGCGCGTCGAGAACGCCCCCGACATAGCGTCGCTCAGACGCGAGCTGCAGCTCTTCTACGTCGGACGTTCTCGAGCCTACGGCTGGTCGCCGCTGAGCGGCGAAGAGGTCGTGGTCACAGGAACCCTGGTCGATGGAAGCATCGCTTCTGAAGACGAGATCCTAGCCGGCATCGACCTGGTCCCCGCGCTCGTGGGCATCCACGATCCGCAGCGTGGTCGCTGGCTGGTGATCGATCTGAGTTTCGACGACAGCGTTGCGAAAGAGCTAACCCTGGGTGTGTTCCGCTCGCACATTCCGCGGCTCTTGAAAGGCACCACCAGGGCGGCGTTGAAGACAGTGGCTCCATGAGCAGGAGCGTCGAGCTCTACGTGGGGGCGTGGGTACCCGGAAAGCGTCCAGCGACTCAGCTCGGACCGGTCGAGGCCGGTGTGTTCGTTTCGGACGACCCCGTCACCTCGCGCGAGCGGAGGACGCAGCTTGCGGAAACGCGCGTCTTCGAGGACCTCCGCGAGCGTGCCGCCGAGCTCGACGCAAACGCGGTCACGTCCATCGAGCTTTGCGTGGACCTCTTCGCCAGCGAGGAAGGGCGCAAGGGCACGTGGCTGCGAGCCACCGGGACGGCGGCAAGGCTCGACCCCGCACGGGCGCGGAAGGTGGAGCGCCGCGGCGAGGAGCTAGTCGGGCTGCTGCAGTAGGAACAGGCTCAGCGCGGGCCAGTACGTGAACACCAGTACGAGCCCCAGCAACAGCACGAAGAACGGGATGGTCGCTCGGTACACCTCGATGACCGGTTTCTCGAAGCGATAGCTCGAGATGAAGAGGTTCATCCCGATCGGTGGAGTGATGTAGCCGATCTGCATGTTCGCGAGGAATACGATGCCCAGGTGGATCGGGTGAATGCCGTATCCGATCGCAATCGGGAGGATGATGGGTACGACGATCACGATCGCAGAGAAGATGTCGAGCATCATGCCGAGAGCGAGCAGAAAGCAGTTCAGCAGGATCAGGAACGTCCACTTGTCTGTAACCTGCGCGCGGATCAGCTCGAAGAGCCGGAGCGGGACGTCTGCGTCGATCATGTAGCTGGTCGAAGCGAGGGAGACCGAGAGAATGATCAGGATGCCACCCACCAGAACCATCGACTCCCGCATCACCTCGAGCAGTTTCTGGAACGAGAGCTCGCGCCGAATCAGGACCTCGACGACCACCGTGTAGAGCGCCGTTACCGCGGCCGCCTCGGACAGAGCGAGGTAGCCACCGTAGATCCCCCCGAGAACTACGAAGGGTAGCGGCAGCTCCCAACTGGAATCGCGCACGGCCTCCCGCATCTCGCGCCAGGCGTGCGAGACACTCGGTCGCGTGTGCCGAGGCACCTTGCCCTGGAAAACGCTCCACAGCGACAGCACCAGCAGCATGGCAAGCCCCGGCAGAAGGCCGGCCAGGAACAGGTCGTCGATCCGCACGGGCTGGTCCAAGCTGAGCTGCTGGGCGACGACACCGTAGAGGATCAGCGGCAGCGCTGGCGCAAAGAGCAGGCCGAGGCTTCCCGAGGTGGTGATGAGCCCGAGGCTGAAGCGTTCTGCGTAGCCCGCCTGCTTGAGCGCTGGGTACAGGACGGCTCCGAGCGCCACGATAGTCACTCCCGACGCTCCCGTAAACGCCGTGAAGAGCGCGCAGGTGACGAGCGACACCACCGCGAGTCCTCCGCGCAGCCAGCCCAGCAGGGAGTTCGTCAACCGAACCAGGCGGCGCGGCGCACCGCTCTCGCCGAGCACGTAGCCCGCAAAGGTGAAGAGCGGAATCGCCAGCAAGACAGGGACATCGGTGAGGCCGTAGATATTGATCGCGACCACCGCGAGATCGATGCCCTCGTGCGCGAACCCGATCAGCGCGCCAGCAGCAATGATCGCGAAGAGCGGCGCTCCCAGAAGCGCCAGGACAAACAGCACGGCGGTGAGAAGAAGCGTCACGAGGACGACTGCGGGGAGACCAACGCGCGGGCGTGCAGCACGGACGAGATAGACGCGCGCAGGGCGATCACGCCGAAGGACAGCGGGAGGATCAGCTCGAAGGGCCAGGCGGGAAAGCGGGCAAACGCGCTGACCTGCGCCTGGTAGTCCAGCGCTACGAAGCGGGCCGAGTGGTAGGCGATCAACGCCGACACCGCGGCGGCGAAGAGGTTCGTGCAGGCTCGCGCGAGCGACAGGGACCCGGGAGAGAGCATCCCGGACAGCACATCGACACTGATGTGACGGTCGTCGCGACTCGCCGCCATGGCCCCGAGCAGCCCGACCCAGAGCACGAGGACTCGCAGCAGCGGGTCGCCCCAGACGATGCCCGCGTCAAAGAGGTTGCGCAGCGCGATCTGGACCGACGCCAGCAGGACCAGGACCCCCAGGAGCGCGACCAGCGCGGCGTCTTCGAGGCGCCGCAGCCTTTTCAGGAGGAGCTCGAACCACCCCTCTCCGCCATCGGTCATCACTCGCTGGCGGTCGCAGGACGTTCGCGATAGGTCTTGAGAAGTCCCTCCAGAGCCTCGATCATCTCGTCGGAGTAGTAGTCGTCCGCGCGAACCCGGGCCAGCGCAGCATCCGCCACCCGCCGCCAGCGCTTCAGCTCGCCCGGAGAGGCGGCGACGAACTCGATCCCCTGACCCCTGAGCGCGAGCTTCGCGCCCTCGTCGCTCGTGCGATTCCGCGCGTCGAGGCGCATGGCAGACAGCTCCGTCACCTCCTGGAGGATGGCCTGGTCGGCTTCGCTGAGCTTCGCGAAGGCCCTGCCATCGATCGCGAGAACGCCAGAGAGATACATCAACGGAACATCGGTCAGGTAGCGCAGCTTGGTGTGCCACTGGAAGGCGATGCACGCGCCGGGTGAGGCTGCCACCGTGTCGATGAGCCCTGTCTGCAGGCCGGTGTACACATCCGCCAGTGGAAGCGGGACCGGAGAGACTCCGGCGATCTCCAGCGCGATCTGGCTGAGCCGGTCATCCTCGAGCACCCAGACCCGAGCCCCGGGCAGATCGTCGAGGGTCTGCACCCGCTTGTTGGAGAGCAGGTACGCGAAACCCGCCTCGCTGATCGCGAGGGCTACGAGTCCGGCCCTTCGCAAGCCTTCCCGGATGCGGCCATCCATGCGTGCACGGACGTAGTCAACCTCTTCGTAGGACCGGAAGAGGAAGGGCAGCCCGTAGATCTCCGCATCCCGATACAGGTCGGTCAGGCTGCTGCTGGTGAAGGCGCCGCCCTGCAGCTGCCCAACGCGGATCTTCCTCAGCACCGCCTTCTCCGTCCCCATCACGCCGCCGGGATAGAACTTGAGTTTGACCCGACCCTCCGTCCGCTGCTCGACCTCGCTGGCGGCGCCACGCATCTCCTTCATCCACGCGCTGCCCTCCGGGACGACGGTCGCGATCTTGAGGGTCGCGGCGGGGGTCGCTCCCGCGAGCGGCAGCAGCGCGGCAAGCAGCGCCAGGGTCAGCAGTGTTCGAAGATTCATCGCTTGCTCCCTAGAAGTAGTCGTCGGCGCCTTGGAGGAGCTCGCTCGCCAGCTCCTGGGCAAGCGTGTTGCTCAGCGTCAGATCTCTCGCCACGGGGTTGGCGCCCAGCACCTGATTCAGCAGCTCGTCGTGCAGCTCCCGGTCGAACACGAGCATGGCGTAGTTCTGCGCGAAGAGCACCTTGGCCATCAGGTTCCGACCGCCGGACCGCTCGATCGCGAGCTCGAAGTGCTGCCGGCCGAGCTCGGGCTGCCCTCCCAGCGCCGGCGGGAGCAGGGTCGCCAGCACACCGAGATAGAGATGGGCGCTTCCGAGCTCGTAGCCAGGATCGAGCTCTACCACCCGCTGCAGCGACGCCTCGATCTTCGGGATCTCGGCCACAGCGGCCCAGTCGTCCGAATTCGCCTGGACCCAGCCTGCCCACGAGACAGCGAAGCCGTAAAGCGCGGGGACGTCGGAGCGGCGCAGCTCCGCCAGTCCGGGCTCGAACTCGCGGAAGGGCTCGTCGATGCGCGCACACAGGTCCCTGCGACGCAAGCACAGTGCGCGGCGCCCATACCCCCTGCTTCGATCGGACAGGCGCAAGGCGCGCGCCTCGTCGTCGACGAAGGCGTAGGCGTAGGCACCGTACAGGCTGGCGCCCGCAAGGAGCAGGTCCTGGTTGTCCGGATCGCCATCGATCAGGCCGTCGATCAAGAGGAGGTACGCGGGCGCGCCGTCTCGAACGGTCGCTGTGTCGGTCTGGTTCAGAATCGCGCCGGAGACGCTGTCTGCCAGGCGAGAGGTCGCGGAGCTCGTGAGGGCCGCACATCCCGCCAGCGCGGCGAGGAGGAGCGGTTCGGCGAAACGACGACGAGTCCAGCGCAAGCGCGACGAACCGCTACTCGGTGGGCAGTCCACTCGCCCGCCAGCCGCTCATGTGGCCTTGCAGGTCCCCGATCTCGGGGAAGGCCGCAGCCCTCAGGCTCTCCTCCGCCATCCCGGCTCGTCGACCAGACTCGCAGTACACGATCACGCCGGGTGCTCGGAACTCCGCGATCTCCTCCGTGCGCCCGGGGAGCTCGTCAAAGGGGATGTTCACGGCGCCAGGCAGGTGGCCGGACGCGAACTCGCCAGGACTGCGCACGTCCAGCAGGAGCGGTCCTTCTCGCGAGCCTTCCCCGTCGATGAGAGCGAGCACCTCCTCCTGTGTGTACTCACGTACCGCTTCGTTCGCTGCGCTGCAGCAGAGCAGTGCACTAACGACCAGCGTCACTCCGAGTCTCGTGACCTTTCCTCCACCTTCGTCCGCTCGTGCCGCTGCATGCGCCCGAGCGCACCCTATCCCCACCCGAAGGGAGATGCCAGGTCTGTAACCGACCTGGTGCCGGTCTCGTAGGATTTGCGATGGCTTTTCTGCGCAGAGGAACCCGGACCGCCCTGGCCTCCGGCGCCCTGGTGCTCGGGCTCTGCTCGGCCACGAGCGCCGAGCCACTCCGCAACGGCTTCGATCTCAAGTCGTCCAGCGTGCCCGAGTCCGAGATCCTGAACGGCGGTCCGCCCCGCGACGGCATCCCCGCCCTCACCCTTCCCGCGGTGGTCTCAGTCGCCGAGGCGCCCTGGGGGGACAAGGATCGGGTCATCGGTGTCACACTCGACGGCACAAGCCGTGCCTACCCCATCGCCATCCTCGACTGGCACGAGCTGGTGAACGACCGCCTGGGTGGCCGCGACATCCTGGTCACGTACTGCCCCTTGTGCGGAACCGGGATGGTCTTTGATCGCGAGATCGGCGGGCAGGTTCGGAGCTTTGGCGTGTCTGGACTACTCTACCAGTCAGACGTGCTGTTATATGACCGAGGTAGCGAGAGCCTCTGGTCTCAGATCGCGTCCGAGGCGATCGCGGGACCACAGCGCGGCAAACGACTCGAGCTTCTGCGCTCCGCGCAGATGCCCTGGGGCGAGTGGCGAGAGCGACACCCCGACACGACGGTGCTGTCAGACGCCACCGGCTACCGCCGCGACTACGGCAAGACGCCTTACCGCGGCTATTCGACCTCCTCGCGCCTCTACTTCCCCGCTCCGGTCGACCCCCGTTACCCGCCGAAGACCCCGACGCTGGGCCTGCGCACCGCGGACGGGTCCGCGCGAGCGTATCCGGCCCCCGAGCTCACCCCCAGCGGGAGCGTGGTCGTGGAGAACTTCGAGGGCATGCGCATCGAGGTCTCGTACGACCAGGCCAGTCGAACGTTCGAGGTCGACGCTCCGCCCGAGGTCGAAGTGATCGAGGGGTACTGGTTTGCGTGGACCGCCTTTCACCCGGACTCAACGGTTTACGTGGCAAGCAGATAGCCGGATCCGCGTTACGCGCGTTGGATCCCGGTAGGAGGAACACGATGGCGGATCGCTCATGGAAGAAGAAGCTGGGCTGGGGGGCAGCCCTGGCGTTGCTCGTTGTCGTCGGCGCTTGGGGAGTTGGCGCGCGAGACGGACTGCTGGGAGCGCCAGCGACCCTCAATCCGTGTGCAGCAAAGACGATCAACCCCTGCGCTGCCAAGACACTGAACCCGTGCGCGGCAAAGACGCTCAACCCCTGCGCTGCCAAGACACTGAACCCGTGCGCGGCAAAGACACTCAACCCCTGCGCTGCCAAGACACTGAACCCGTGTGCCGCAAAGACTCTCAATCCCTGCGCGGCGAAGACCCTGAATCCCTGCATGGCGAAGACGCTCAACCCTTGCGCTGCCAAGACGCTCAACCCATGCGTGGCGAAAGGCAACCCCTGCGCCAGAAAGGCAGCGAATCCTTGTAACCCCTGCGGCGGAGTGATGGTCGACGCCTCCCGTTTCAAGCAGCCCGGCGGAGTGACGCTCGCTCGGGGGGCGAAAGCGGAGCTGGTCGCCCGGGGAGAAGAGCTGTGGAACGACCGCACGCTCGGCAAGTCAGGGCTGGCCTGCGCAAGCTGCCACATCAACAACTACATGCAGATGCAGGCCAGCTTCACCAAGCCGTACCCGCACTACGTCGCGATGGCCGCCCAGCAGGGAGGAGCTCTCGAGGTCAACGCAGCGGAGATGGTGCAGTTCTGCATGATGGTGCCGATGGCGGCGGACCCGCTGCCGTGGGACTCCGTTGACCTCGCCGCCCTGGCCACGTGGGTGGAGAACATCCAGCCGGGCTACGTGCCGGTGGCGGGGGCGATGGTCAACCCGTGCAATCCGTGCGGCGCTGGCAAGAACCCCTGCGGAGCCAGGAGTAATCCCTGTAACCGCTAACGCGCGCCCTCCAACCGACCCCGCGACCACCGCGTATACTGGGCGGCCGCGAGGTCGAAGCGTTCGTGTTTTATGGCTGGGTCATCGTTGCGGTCACCTTCCTCACGCAGTTCGTGACGGTCGGGAGCGTCTTCTATTCCTACGGCGTCCTGCTAAAGCCGCTCGCGGACGACCTCGGGGGCTCGCGTCTGGCGGTGGGCGCCGGGCTGCCCCTGACGCTGATCGTCGTCGGGGTGGCCGGCCCCTTCATCGGCCGCGCCGTCGACAGAGGCTCGATCCGTGCCGTGCTGCTCCTCGGTGCTGCGGCGCTCTCCGTTGGCTTCCTCGCACTTTCCCGCGTCTCCGAGCTCTGGCAGTTCTACCTGGTGTTCGGGCTGCTGATCTCTCTGGGGATGGCCCTGCTTGGCGGCATCGCGAACACGGCACTCGTGGCCGCCTGGTTCGTGCGGCGCCGAGGCACAGCCCTGGGGATCTCACAGATCGGGGTCTCCAGCTCGGGCATGGTCATGGCCTACGTCACCAGCTGGCTCGTCGTCGAGGTGGGCTGGCGTGGTACGGCCGTGGCGTTCGGCGTAGTTCCGATCGTCGTACTCATGCCTTTGGTCTGGTTTTTGGTGGTGAGTCGTCCGGAAGACCGCCAGCTGCGGCCGGACGGCGGGCCGCGGCCTCCCGTGGAGCCCGCGGCGCCCGATCCGATCGAGCGGACCGCATGGACGATCGGACGGGCGGTACGTGAGCGGAGCGTCTGGATCATCGCGCTCGTTATCGGCCTCAACTTTGCCGGGACCAGCGCGGTCATTCTGCAGATCTACCCCCTTACGACCGACCTCGGCTACAGCGCCACCCAGGCTGCGACCGTCCTCTCCGTGATGGCAGGGATGGGGGCGCTCGGAAAGCCCCTGTTCGGGTGGCTGGCCGACCGTTACGACAGGCGCGGCTGCATGTGGGGCACGATCGTACTCCAGGCCATCGGGCTGCTCGGCATCATGAACGCCACAACATACGTGTCTCTGCTCGGCTCGGGAGCGCTGTTCGGGCTCGGATACGGAGGCATCCTGCCGCTCTGGGGCGTCTTGCTCGGCGCGCTGTACGGTCGTGAGGAGTTCGGACGCGTCATGGGACTCATGGGTCCCATGATGATCCCGTTCCAGACGCTCGGCATCCCCTTCGCGGGCTGGGTGTTCGACCGGACCGGCAGCTACAACAACGCCTTCCTGACCTTCCTCGGCCTGTACGCCGCCTCGGCCCTGATACTGGCCCTTCTCCGCGTACCCGCGCACGCCACGCGGGAGCCTGTGTTCGTACTGGAGGAGCCGCCGACGACTAGGGCTCGTTCGCTCCGCTCGTGAGCGGACGCCGGATCTCCACGAGCACGTAGGCTGACACACTTATGCGTTGGTCCGCTTCCCGGATCAGGGCCTGCGCGTCCGGCTCGCTCAGGCTCGCGGACAGACTCTGAAATACGCCGCGGTAGTGGTAGTCGGGATCGACGCGAACCCGGGCGACGAGCTCGCGCGCGGCGTCAGCTCGAGCAAGCTCGTAGTCGAGCCGGACGGACTCCCCGGGCAGTACGCGCGTGTCGAAGATCTCCACCGACCGAGCCAGGTCGACCTCTCTGCCGATCGTACCGATGACGCGGGTCTCGTCGAGCTCTTTCCCGTCGCCACTGACCTGCACCATCTCCAGGAAGACCCGCGGGGTGACGTAGGTCGGGAAGGCGTGACCCACGTCGCGGTTCGCCAGCACGAGGGCCGCTCGCAGCACTGCGCCGTCCAAAGCAGCGGGAAAAAACTCGATCGCGACGGCCTGTCGCACCATCTCGGGATCATGGATGCCTTTCCACAGGTGCGCCCGATCGGACATGTGGCAATCCTGGCACTGACGACCGGCCAGAGCCTGGGGACTCCGTTCCCACTCGCGAAACGTGTTCTCGAGCGGCTTGCCGTTCACCCCTGGATCATCGAAGAACTGGTGGCACTCGGCACAGAAGCGGCTCTCGAGGTACTCGTGACGGATCTCGAAGCCGCCATGCGGCAGGGGATCGGCCTGCGGACCCGCGTCGGCACGCCGGGGCGGGCCGAAGGTACGGTGCGCGCGCCGGTGGCAGCCCGCACACACGAGACCTCGCGAGCGAAGCTCGGGATCAAAGTGGCGATTGGGCCGAAGCGACTGGTCGAAGGGCTGCTGCTCGCCGAGCGGAGCGTGGCAGGAGAGACAGTTCCGCACCTGCAAGGGATGAGCGAGGCTGCCCTCGATGAGCTGTCCGGCCAGGCCCGGCGAGTAGGCCGCCGCATGGAGCGAGCCCCGCCACTGCGAGAACTGCTCGGGGTGGCAGGCACCGCAAGTCGCGGGGTCGAGCGAGACCTCGGCCGCGGAGAAGCCCGCGGGTGGCGGTCCTTGCGCGGCCACGGGAATGCTCCAGTGCGCGGCAAGAAAGGGCCCGAGCGTGGCAAGACGCTCCGTCGTGCCGCCCGCAGCGACGGGCTCAGGTAGGGCGGACTGGTCGTTCTCACAGGCTCCCAAGGCCAGGACCGAAGCCAGAGCCCAGCAGGTCCGAAACGAGCCTCGCTTTGCGGAAACCGCGGGCACCTCAGAAGCCATACGCAACCCCATTCGCACAGGTTACGGCGCCTGTCGCCGGAAGATCGAGCACAGAACTTGCCTGGCGGCTCAGCCCCACAAATCGCAGACTGCAGAATCGGCGCACGGGAGCGAGCGTGACACGGACAGCAGCGGATGACTTCGCGATCCCCGATCTGGAGAGCGTCCGACGCCTGATCCCGAAGTACGAGCGGCCGGGCCCGCGCTATACCAGCTATCCGACGGCGCCGGTCTGGAGCGAGGAGTTCGGAGAGGACGAGTTCCGTGACGCGCTCGCGCGGGCCGCAAACCGACCGCTCTCGCTCTACATCCACATCCCCTTCTGCGAGCGGCTCTGCACCTTCTGCGCCTGCAACCGGCTGATCACACGCGACCACTCCGTAGCCGGCCCTTACCTCGATTCGCTGGAAGAAGAGGCCGAACGAATCGCCGAGGCCATCGGCGGAGAGCGCCCGTGCGTCCAGCTCGCGGTAGGCGGGGGCACGCCGACCTACCTCTCGGAGCTCGAACTCGCGCGTATGTGCGAGATCGCGGATGCCCACTTCCCACCGCGCCCGAACGCGGAGCGCAGCATCGAAGTCGATCCCCGCGTGACCAGCCACGAGCAGCTGGAGGTGCTGGCAGAGCACGGCTTCAATCGCATCAGCCTCGGGGTCCAGGACATGTCCCCCAAGGTGCAGAAGGCCATCAACCGGATCCAGCCACGTGCCATGACCGAGGAACTCACGGAGAGCGCGCGCACTTTAGGCTTCCGCTCCGTGAACTTCGATCTGATCTACGGGTTGCCTTTTCAGACCACCGACTCCTTCGACGACACGCTCAGTCAGGTGATCGAGCTGCGGCCCGACCGTATCGCCCTCTACAGCTACGCACACGTGACCTGGATCTCGAAGCAGCAGCGGGGCTTCGAGAAGATGGACCTGCCTTCTGCGGAGCGAAAGCTCGCGATCTTCCTCCTGGCGAACGAACGGCTCGCGGAGGCCGGCTACCTGTTCTTCGGACTCGACCACTTCGCGCTGCCGGACGACGAGCTCTCGAGCGCCGCCCATGGTGGCGACCTGCGTCGCAACTTCATGGGCTATACGACGAAGGCCAGCGTGGACCTGATCGGTCTCGGTGCAAGCGGCATCTCGGAGCTGGCCGACGCCTACGCGCAGTCGCTGCGCAAACCCGCGGAGTGGAGCGACCGCATCCAGTCGGGACGCCTGGCCACGATGCGTGGCTGGGCGCTGTCCAAAGACGACGTGCGACGCAAGTGGCTCATCCAGCGGCTCATGTGCCAGGGCGAGATCAGCTCGCGCGCGTACGAGGATCGTTTCGGGGAGCTCCTGTCCGCGCGCCTTCCCGCGCTGGAAGAGCGGCTGGCGCCGCTCGTCGCGGATGGCCTGCTCTCGACACGCGGAGACGCGTACCAGCTCACGCCGCGCGGTCGTCTGTTTCTGCGACCCGTGGCAATGACCTTCGATGCGTATCTGAGCGAGCAGGACTCGTCGCGCCCGAGGTTCTCCAGCACGCTGTGACCCTGCTGTGGCTGAAAGCGCTGCACCTGATCGCGGTGGTGGCCTGGTTCGCGGGGCTCTTCTACATGTTCCGCCTGTTCGTCTACCACGCGGAGAACACGGGAAAGCCCGAGGTCACCGACGTGCTCAAGTCGATGGCCTGGCGCCTGTATCGCGTGATCACCACACCCGCGCTGATCGCGACCTTCGTGTTCGGGCTGGGGATGATCGCGCTCAACCCGGCCTACCTGAGCCTGGGCTGGTTCCAGGCGAAGCTCGTGCTCGTGCTAGGTCTGGCCGGGTACCACGGTTACGTCGGGAGCGTACGGCGCCGCTTTGCCGCGGACGACGTGTACCTGACGTCGCGCCAGTGCAGGATCCGCAACGAGATCCCGACGCTGTTCCTGATCGCGATCGTGCTGCTGGCGGTCCTGAGGCCGCTCGGCAGCTCGTAGCTTGCCTCGCGGGCTGGGCTGGCATTCGCGTGCCGTCGTGAGCCACACTCTTCAGGCAGACGACAGGTCGAGCCTGGAGGTAGGAACCATGAAATTCGGGATCTTCTACGAGCACCAGCTCCCGCGCCCCTGGAGCGAGGGAGACGAGCTCCAGCTGTTCCAGGAAGCCCTGGACCAGGTCGAGCTGGCCGACCGCATCGGTATCGACTACGCCTGGGAGGTCGAGCACCACTTCCTGGAGGAGTACTCGCACTCGTCGGCACCCGAGGTCTTCCTCGCCGCCTGCTCGCAGCGGACGCAGCGGATCCGGCTGGGCCACGGGATCGTGCTCATGCCCTCGGGCTACAACCATCCCGCCCGCGTCGCGGAGCGCATTGCGACGCTGGACCTGGTCTCGAACGGCCGGGTCGAGTTCGGCACGGGCGAATCTGCGTCACTCGCCGAGCTCGGCGGCTTCCGCGTCTCCGCCGAGACCAAGCGCGACCAGTGGCAGGAGTCGGTGGAGCAAGCGGCCAACATGCTCGCCATGGATCCCTACCCCGGCTTCGAGGGCAAGTACTTCAGCATGCCCTGCCGCAACGTCGTGCCGAAGCCCGTGCAGCGCCCCCACCCCCCACTGTGGATCGCCTGCTCTAACCGGGACACGATTCACGTGGCGGCAAAGCTCGGGATCGGCGCGCTGACCTTCGCGTTCATCGACCCGGAAGAGGCCAAAAAGTGGGTGGACGACTACTACACCACCCTGAAGAACGGGTGCGTTCCCATCGGCCACGCGATCAACCCGAACATCGCGATGGTCACGGGCTTCTCCTGCCATCAGGACGAGGAGGAAGCGAAGCGCCGGGGCATGGACGGCTTCCGCTTCTTCGGGTACGCGCTGGGGCATCACTACATCTACGGCGAGCACACGCCCGGTCGGACGAACATCTGGGAGCGCTTCGAAGCCGCGAGAGACAACATGCCCCAGGAGGGAGCGAACCGCGGGATCGGTACGCCGGAGCAGCTCCGCCAACACCTGCGGAGCTTTCAGGAGGCCGGTGTCGACCAGGTCTGCTTCATCCAGCAGGGCGGACGGAACAAGCACGAGCACATCTGCGAGTCGCTCGAGCTGTTCGGCAAGGAGGTCATGCCGGAGTTTCACGAGCACGAGGAGGAACGCGAGCGGAACAAGCTAGAAGAGCTCGCACCCTTCCTGGAGCAGGCCCTGGCGCGCAAGCAGTACATGAAGCCGCTCGCGGACGACGAGATTCCGAAGGTGATTGCGCTGGAGCGACAGATCGTGCAACAGCTGCCGGAGAGTCCGACGGGCCTGGAGCGCCAGGGCGCGCTCAGCATTCCGCTTCGCGATCCCGCCGACGGCTAGCCCTCAGCTCGACGCGGCGAGCGATCAGCCGGCGAACCAACCTCATCGGTCCACGACCAGGAGGTGGGCCCGGACGACACCGAGCAGCGCCTCTCGGGTCACCGCGCCCACGAGTCGACCGTCCGAGAGCACCGGCAGCTGGTTCACGCCTAGCTCGACCATGCGCGAGAGTGCGGCTTCCCCGCTGTCCGACGGCGAGGCCACGGCAAGCTGCTCGGCTCCAAGCATCACCTGCGCGGCCAGCGTGGTGGCGCGCGCGGCCGGCGGCGTCTGCGCGAGCTCCCTGAGGGTGACGAGACCACGCAGTCGACCCTCCGGGTCGACCACGAAGAACGTGCGCCGACCCTGTCGAAGCACCATGGTGTCGAGCACCTCGGCCACACTCTCGTTCCCCGACAGCAGCGCCTCGCTCACCGGAACGAGGGTGTCGCGCACCGAGACCCGGGCGAGGGCACGCTGCAACGCCTCCTGTCCCACCGTGGCGCGCGCCGCGGAGAGCAGGAACCAGCCGATCAGCACCAACCAGATGCCTCCGACGAGCTGACCTCCCAGGACAGCGCCCAGCGCTCCCACTCCCATCAGGAACCAGGCGAAGGCAGCGCCACACGCCCCCGCGACACGGGTAGCCCGCGTGAAGTCGCCCGAGATCGACCACAGGACTCCGCGCAGCACCCGGCCGCCGTCGAGGGGAAAGCCGGGCACGACGTTGAAAGCCGCGAGCATCAGGTTGATGCGCCCTAGCCAGCCGAGCCCGCGACCGGTCAGGCCTTCCCCTTCCGCCACTCCGGCCGCGAGGCCGAGGAAAAAGAGCCCGAGCAGCACGCTCACCAGCGGTCCCGCCAGCGCAACGACGATCTCTTCCCGAGGACGCTTTGCTTCGGAGCTCAGCTCCGCCACGCCACCGAACAAGAATAGGGTGATCGAGCGCACCCGAATGCCGAGCCGCTGCGCGGTCAGGCTATGGCCGAGCTCGTGAAGCAGGATGGATGCGAAGAACACCAGGCTCACCAGCGCGGCCGCGAACCAGGCATCGACCCCCAGCACGCCCGCACCCGCGGCGAACTGCTGGGCGAGGGAGAACGTGACGAGCGCGAAGATGAGCAGCCAGCTGTAGTCGACGAGAAGCTCGATTCCGGCCACACGTCCGAGACGCCAGCCCGTCCGCCGAACTGTACTGCCACCCCGCGTCATGCCGATCTCTTTAGCCCCCCGGACCCGGTTCGCAAGCGAGCGCCTGGCGGCTTCCCAGCTGCTCCTGGGCAGCGTCGCGTAGCGCGTCCTGCGGCAGGTCAGCTGTCCGGTAAGGACGGCCCCTCTCAAAGAGGAAGTCTTGGTGTAGTCATTCTCACCCAGTTCGCGTAGGCTAGTCGCGGGGGTTCGGAGGGACCGTGATCCAGCCAGCCGTCATCCTGCTACTCGCCGCGCTGACGGGCTCATCTGCAGGAGAGATCGTGTGCGAGAGCCGGCGCGTACCGGTGATTTTCGCCGAGGGTGGCGCGCGGAAGCACTACGTCCTGGAGTACGAGACGCGCTGCTACCATCCATCACTCGGCCACCTGCAGCAGCTCAAGCTGGCGTGCGACCTGCTTCACAGCGCCTACGGACGCGAAGAGGGCCAGGTTCGCTGCCAGGAGCTGATCAAGCGCTCCGCGCCACCCGAGCTCGAGCCCTGAGCCGCCCGCCGGAGCGGGTCGGTCGCTGCGCTACTTTCTCGGCCGGTGGAAGAACGCGACCTCTACAAAGATCTGGGAGTGGCTCGGGACGCCTCCGAGGACGAGATCCGACGGGCCTACCGCAAGCTCGCACGGCGCTATCACCCCGATGTAAATCCGAACGACCCCAAGGCCGAGGAGCGCTTCAAGCAGATCGCGTTCGCAAACGAGATTCTCGCCGACAAAGAGAAGCGCAGCCGCTACGACGAGTTTGGGATTCAGGCGCTCGGTGAGGGCTTCGACCCGGAGCAGGCGCGCGCCTACACGCGCTGGTCCAGGGGGGCCCGGCGCAGCCCGGAGCACAGCGCTTTCAGCTCCACGTTGGATCTCGACGACCTGCTCTCGGGGCTCTTTGGCCGACGGGGCGGGCCCTCTCAGGGTCGAGACGCGCACGCCCAGCTCACGGTCGACTTTCTCGAGGCCGTGAAGGGTGCGGAGGTCCCGATCCAGCTCGACGGCAAGACCCTGCGCGTGCGCATCCCGCCCGGGTCCGATGACGAGACCCGGCTCCGGCTGGCCGGTAAGGGACTGCCGTCGCCCGACGGGGGCGAGCCCGGTGATCTCTACCTGACGCTAGAGGTTCGCCGGGATCAGAACTTCACGCGCTCCGGATCCGACCTCTACCTGGAGGTTCCTGTCACCCTGCCCGAGCTGATGCTGGGCGCCGCGGTCCAGGTTCCCACGCCGGACGGTCCCGTGACCCTGAAGGTCCCTCCGCACTCCGCAAACGGCCAGAAGCTGCGCCTGGCCGGCAAGGGGGTGCCGCGCCGCGACGGCGGTCGCGGCGACCTGTTCGTGACCTTGGTGGCAGTGCTTCCCGAGGCCGACCAGCCCGACTACGACGAGCTGGCGGAGCGGATGCGCGGCCTCTACGAGGATCGAGACGTTCGCGCAGAGCTCAGGAGCAAGAAGTGAGCTACTACACGCGCAAGCAGCTACTGGAGCTCCTAGACACGGACGATGGGTTCATCGCGACGCTCGAGCAGGAGGAGGTCATCGTCGCGGACTCTCCGGCGGACGACGTTGGCGAGTTCTCGGATCGCATGCTCGAGCGGGTCCGCGTGGCTCAAAATCTCGTCCGCGATCTCGAGGTGAACATGGCGGGGGTGGCCGTCATCGTGCGGATGCGCGAGGAGATGGCCGCGCTGCGCCGTCGCCTGGAGGAGCTGCTCGGCGAAGTCCAGAAGCGCGAGCGCGGCCCTTAGAGCTCTCTTGCAGGCCACGAAACTGCCAGGGGAGTTCCTGCGCTACCTCGAGGTACTCGAGAAGGCCTACCTCGCGGAGCGCGACCCGATCCGCGCGAGTGGCTTTGCCGGGGGCGAAGAGCGCTGGCGCCGGGAGCGAGAGCCGCTGCTCGACGCCGTGGAGGCAGACGGAGATCTACTCGACGTGGGCTGCGCGAACGGGCACCTTGCCGAGTGTCTGGTCGACTGGGCGCGCGAGCGTGGGCAGCGACTGACTCCTTACGGTGTAGACTTCGGAGAGGGCCTGATCGCCCTCGCCCGGCAACGCTTGCCGCAATGGGCGTCACACTTCTATGTTGGAAATGCCTGGGACTGGGAGCCGCCACGTCGCTACAGCTACGTATTCACGCTGTACGACTGCGTGCCGCGCTCACACCTGAGCCGATACCTGCAGCGTCTCGCGAGCGAGTTCGTCGAGCCCTCGGGCCGACTCATCCTGGGCGCGTACGGTAGCCGCTCGCGCGGCTTCGGCCCCTTCGACGTGCGCGCAGGCCTCGAGCAGGCGGGCCTTCCCGTCGCCGGCTCGAGCAAAGGGGGCGATCCTCCCATAGCCGCGTTCGCTTGGACGGATGTCTAGAGAGTCTTGTGAGACCCGGCCGCGAGCGGCCTCGGCCGTAGTAGCTAGACGTCGAGGGCCATGCGGCGGGCGATGATGACCTTCATGATCTCGTTCGTCCCCGCGTAGATCGACTGGACGGCCGCGTCCGCGTAGTCCATCGAGATCGGGACCTCCTTCATGAAGCCGTAGCCCCCGTGGAGCTGCAGGCACTCGGAGGTGACGCGCTTCTGCAGGTCGCTGGCCCACCACTTGCCCATGCTGACCTCGGAGACGATCTCGTCGCCGCGCACGTGCGCGACGAGCAGGCGATCGACGAAGGCCTGGCCGACCTCCACCTCCGTGGCCATCTCCGCCAGCTTGAACTGCGTGTTCTGGAACGCGGCGATGGGCTTGCCGAAGGCCTTGCGCTCCTTCACGTAGTGGACCGTGTCGTCGAGCGTCCGACGGCAGGACGCGATCGAGCTCACGCCGATGCAGAGCCGCTCCTGTTGCAGATTCTCCATCAGCTGGTAGAAGCCGCGACCCTCCTCACCGCCAAGCAGGTTCTCGGCGGGCACGCGACAGTCCTGGAAGTAAGCTCGCTCGTGTCCTGACCGACCAGCCCGAGCTTGTCGAGCTTGCGTCCGCGCACGAAGCCCGGCGCTGTGGCCTCGACGAGCAACAGGCTGATGCCGCGGTGCGGCGGGTCGGCCGAAGGTTCCGTCTTCGCCACGACCACGAACAGATCGCCGATCTGACCGTTCGAAATGAAGGTCTTGGAGCCGTTGAGCACGTACTCGTCGCCCTCGCGGATGGCCGTCGACTGCACGTTCGCGAGATCCGAGCCGGTCCCGGGCTCCGTCATCGCGATGCCCAGGATGATCTCACCGGCGACGGCGCCGGGCAGATACCTCTCTTTCTGCGCCTGCGTGCCGTGGACCGTGAGGTAGGGCAGACAGATGTCCGAGTGCAGCGACATCATCAGGGAGTGGGCGCGCATGTACGCGAGCTCCTCCATGACGATCGCGTCGTAGATGAAGTCCGCGCCCGCGCCTCCGTACTCCTCGGGGGCGTTGGCACCGAGGAAGCCCTCCTCCCCCATGCGCCGCCAGGTCTGTCGGTCGCTGCTGCCCTGTGCATTCCATTCCTCGATCCGCGGCTCGATCTCAGCCTGCGCGAAGCGCTTGAACTGACTGCGGAATAGCTCGTGCTCGTCGCTGAAGATGTCACGTCGCATGGTCTGGATTGTACTCGCGCAGCACCGGAGCGGCGAGATCTGGGGCTTCCAGCAGCTGCAACGCGGCCTCGATGACGGCGTGCTGGCGGGTCGGATCGCCGGGAACGTCGAGCGGATAGCCGTGACGGAATGGAACGAGCAGCGACCTGGGCGGTCGTACGCGTTCGGCGACGCTGCGCAGTAGCTGGATCGCAACGCTCGCGATCCCCTGGCGCTCCAGCTCCGCCGCGACCAGGCCGACCGCCTGGTTGCACATCGGTCAGACCGGGACGAGCAGAGCGACGTCCACCGACTCCGGTAGCAGCCGACGCACCGCCTCCGGCACCGAATCGCGCGTGAATCGAGCAGGAGCGGTGATGCTCCCCATGAAGGAGAGGTGGAACGGGCTCACGGCGCCGACGCGGCCGCGCTCCGCCAGCTCCCGCACGCGCGCGATCGGGAACCCGAGATTCGGATCGCGGGCCAGCCCGGCGTGATCGAACAGCTCGCTACGATGGGTCTCGACCAGCGTAGTGGGGTCGGTGTCGCTCGGGATCTCGCGGAAGCTCGGATCTCCACCCCTGATGGTCTCGTCGAAGGGAGCCTGCCCGGGCAGCACGAAGCCGGCACTCGATACCAGCGTGAGCCTGCACTCCGACAGTGGCTTGGCGAGCTGCGTCCACGGAACGGGATCGATGCGGCGCCAGCGATAGGCGCGGAGGAAGAGTCTCCACTTTCGAGGGAACTCCCCGAGCTCGCCCACGACGGCACCTCCTGCCTTGCGCACAGCTTTATCCGGTGGCCACCCGGATGCAAGCGAGTGCTTGACTCGATGACCAAGTCCGAATAATCATCTCTATAGTCTGGAGTATCGAGAATGTTCGACGACCGAGATGCTGCAATTCTGTCGATCTTGCAGTCCGCGGGACGCACACCTAACGCGGAGATCGCGCGTCGCCTCGGCATGGCCCCATCCGCGATCCTGGAGCGCATTCGCAAGCTGGAACGCGGGGGGACGATCCAGGCCTATGAGGCGCGTCTCGACCCTGCTGCCGTAGGCCTGGGCGTCACGGCCTTTGCCTTCGTGACCGCGATCGAGCCCGTGAGCGAGATGAAGTCCGGCGCGGCGCTGACCGAGATCCCCGAGCTACAGGAGGTCCACTACATCGCCGGCGAGGACTGCTACCTGGTGAAGATACGAGCCGCGGACAGCGACGCGTTGGGGCAGCTCATTCGCGAGAAGATCGGGACCATCCCAGGCATGCATCGCACTCGCTCGACGATCGTGCTCACGACGCTGAAGGAGACATCGAGCCTCCCGCTCGGGAGCCTGCCGCTCCGGAAGGCACAGAATCGATAGCTTGCAGAGGCGCTCGACGCCGGATGCGATAGGATGTCGCGATGCGGTGGGCCTCGATCTTGTCCGAGGAACGCGAGTCCGAGGCGGCGGCGCTCGACGCGTCCGCCCGACTACGCAGCGAGCTCGACACCGACCCGGATCTCGCCATCGTGTTCGCATCGGGCCACCACGCGAGCTGCTGCGACATTATCGGGAGCACCCTCTCGCGCGAGCTCGGCGGAGCCATACTGATCGGCTGCAGCGGCCAGAGCGTGATTGGGGGAGGACAGGAGCTCGAGTCGCAACCCGGTCTGGCCCTCATGGGAGCGACGCTGCCCGGTGTCGCGATTCACCCGTTTGGCCTGGATGCGGAGGGGCTACCGCCCCTGGACGCCGTGCCCGCCGTGTGGCACGAGCGGATTGGCGTGGACCCCGGTGCGGGGCCTCACTTCTTGCTGCTGGCCGACTCCTTCGGGTTCGACGCCGAGCACTTCATCCGCGGCATGGACCAGGCGTATCCCGCCAGCATCAAGGTCGGAGGAATGGCAAGCGGTGGCCAGCAGCCCGGCCAGCACGCGCTCTGGCTCGGAGCGGAGACCCGGCGCTCGGGTCTCGTCGGCGTCGGCCTTTCGGGCAACCTGGTCATCGATCCCGTCGTCGCCCAGGGCTGCCGGCCCGTCGGGGTGCCGCTCTTCGTGACACATTGCCAAGACAACGTGCTGCAGCGCCTCGACGGCCAGCCTCCGGTGGAGCTGGTCGAAGAGCTGTTCGAGGCCGCGAGTGCGTCGGACCGGGAGCTCTTTCGGAACTCGCTATTCCTCGGCCTTGAGATGCAGTCTGACCAGGGAGAGTACGCGCAGGGCGACTTCCTGATCCGCAACATCATCGGCATTGACCCCGATGACGGCGCGCTCGCCATCGCCGCTCCGCTTCGACCCTCCCAGGTGGTGCAGTTCCACCTGCGCGACGCCAAGGCCTCCGCCGAGGACCTGGAGCGATGTCTCAACCGCTACAGCGTCGAGGTAGGCGGGAGCAAAGCTCGCGGCGCCCTGCTCTTCTCCTGCCTCGGTCGGGGAGTCGGCCTGTACGGCTCGCGGGACCACGACAGCCGCGCGTTCTACTCCAGGGTCGGCGAAGTCCCCCTCACGGGCTTCTTCTGCAACGGCGAGATCGGACCCGTACGAACCCAGACCTTCCTCCACGGCTACACCAGCGCCTTCGCCATCTTCCGAGAGCGCGAGGGTTCGTAGTCGTTACTTATGGGACCCGGCCGCGGGCGTCCGCGGCCACCCACCTCCGCTCAGGCCTTCGGCCTTCGCTGCGCGCGCCGCGTTCGCGGCGCTTGCAGGGAGTCCTCGAGGGAACGGAACTTGGGGACGGTCCTTAATCGGAACGGGAACGGAACTTGGGGGCTTCGCTGCGGGCGCCGACTTCTGGGGGGGGGGGTTGCAGGTTTGCCGATCCCACAAGAACTGTCAGACGGACCAGGCTTGGGCCAGGGAGCCGCCGAAGTCCTCGGTGTCCAGCTCCAGGCAGGAGATCTGACGGAGGGGGTTGGGGAATTGCCATTCGTCGGCGATGCGCGCGCGGAAGACCTCTGCGAGGTCCCGGGTGAGCTGCTGGAGGGGCTCGATGCAACCCTCGTGGATGGAGCCCAGCACCACGATGTGCAGGGTGAACCCGGCGGGGATGGGGAGGGCGGTCGAAAACAGGTCGCTTGCCGAAGCTTCCAGGCAATGAGGCGGGGCGACCTCGGCAAGGCCGATCAGGAGGCGCAGCAGTGTGAGATACGGGGAGCTGCTCGGTGGGCCAGCGACGCCGCCGAGAATGGGGGACGGCGGGTCTTCCAGCGTCAGGGCTGTGTAGTCGATCAGGGGCGGGTGTTTCGGGGGGTCCTGCTCCGGGGAGACCAGGCGGAACGCGTAGGTGCCACGCTCGGGCACGAGGATCCGCTCCTCACCGGCGAGGGCCTCGATGGCTTTCGCCGCACCGACCAGCTCCGAAGAACAGCCGCGGGGCATGCGCCTCCCGCTCTGCGCGAAGCGTTCCATCGCCTGATAGGAATCGACGAACTCCGCCACGAAGACTTCCGGGTTCTCGAGGTAGTCGACACACTCGCGCAGCTGCCGTTCGGCGGGATGGCCGCGGATCAGCTCGTACCGCTGCCGCAGTGCGGTCTGTGGGCCAGTCGGAGCGCTCACATTGACTACAGCCGCCCGGCCACGTAACCCGCGACCTCGGCGAGCGTCTGCAGCTCCGCGAAGTCCTCGTCGGGTATGTTGATCGCGAACAGCGCTTCGATCGCAATCATCAGCTCGACCAGGTCCAGGGAGTCCGCACCGAGATCATCCGACAGGTCGGCGAGCGGCGTGAGCGTCGCCGTGTCGACCTCGAACTTCGTCGCCACCAGGTCCCTGATCCGCCGCGCGACCGTCTCCATCCGCTGGCTCTACGTCCACCTCCTCCGATTGCTTGAGCCGCGTCGGGCGCTGCTCGCTTTCGATCAGGAGGGTCATTCCGCGTACCTCCCGGACACGCACGTGGGTCCCCCCGCGCACGGGGACGTCCTCGGCGGTCCGAGCCTGCCAGAGCTCTCCCTTGACCCGGATCCAGCCGGAGGGCGACAGGTCTTCGGTCGCAATGCCTCGCGCTCCGATCAGAGGCCGGACGCCCACCCACTCGCTCTCGCCCAGGCTGAACGAGCGGCGCACGAGTGGATAGATCGCGATGTCTTTCGCGATCCAGACGACGAGCGCCGCCAGCGCTACCCAGCCCGGAATGAGCGTCCAGTTCCACAGCGCCCACACCACGAGAGCAGCCAGAGCCACATCCGGGGTTTGCAAGAGCGTGTAGCGCAGCAGCGTACGTTTGCGCGCGGATTCCGCCATCAGGAAGGAGTCTACGCGTACCTCGGATCGGCCGCGAGGTGCAGGAATCACCGGGCACCGAGGACCGCAAGGCGACAGCGGGGGCCGTGATTTCGCCCAGAGAGCCAGCGCGAGCTGGTACGCTGCATGCAACCCTGAGTCTGCAGCTGGATCAGACAGGAGATAGCCATGGATTACGAGGAAAGCGGGATCGAGCGCACGGACACGGCGGTACGCATGGCCTACAGCCTGCTCTTCGCCTTGATCATCAGCGTGCTGGAGACGGTGGTCGGTGCCATCGTGATCTTCCAGCTGCTGTACACGTTCGTCACCAAGCGGGAGCCAAGCCAGCGCGTGTCCGAGCTCGGGAACCGAATCTCCACCTATTTCTACCGCATGCTCCGTTACGTGACGCACAACTCCGATGAGCCCCCGTTCCCCTTCAAAGACTTCCCTGCGGCGATCGAGGCGCCCTTCATCGAGGGCAGCGAGTCGGAGGGCGAGCAGATCGCGAGCGAAGAGCCTCCGGCCCGGCGCTCCTCGGGCTAGCAGCTCGAGAAATCGAGCGGACGAGCGTCGAGATTCCAGCGTTCAGCCGGCGCGAGCGTCAAAGTCTTGACCGTTACTCACCCCAGAGGCGGGCAATGTCGCTTGGGGGAATCTCCCTCACCCGCGGAGATGGCCCGTCGGTTCCCCAGTGTTCTCGCTGACTTCTAGCGTCGCTCCGATCCACACCGTGGATCTCTGGCTGCGAGCCGGACGCGCTCTCGACCCCGGCACTGCCTTTGCACAACCCGCTTCCATCGCACGCAAACTGCGGAGGGAGTGCACGCATGGAGGCAATGATCCGGGAGGCGTGGAAAGAGGAAGGGCGAATCTCGCGGGATCTCAAGGACCGGATCGTTCTCGAGCACACCACCCTGATCAGCTACATCGTGAGCCGGATCGCGGTGCGGCTCCCGTCGCACGTCGACCTCGAGGATCTGTATAACACCGGTGTCATCGGGCTGATGGACGCAGTCGACAAGTACGACCCGGACAAGGACTGCAAGTTCAAGACGTATGCGGAGTTCCGGATTCGGGGAGCGATCCTCGACCAGCTCCGCTCGCTCGACTGGGTCCCCCGTTCGGTTCGCCAGAAGAGTCGCAGGGTCGAGCAGGCCTACAGCGAAGCCGAGAAGCGCCTGGGGCGCCAGGCCAGTGACTCCGAGATCGCAGACTCGCTGGGGATCAACCTGAGCGATTTTCACACCCTGCTCAGTCAGACGCGCGGCATCTCCATCGTGAACATGGACGACCTGCGCGCGCAGAGCGACTCCGACCACCCGGCTCCGAGCGCGAACCTCGAGGACGTGAACGCTGAGGACCCCTTCACGACCCTCAAGACCCGCGAGCTCACGCAGGCCCTGGGTAACGGCATCGAGGCGCTCCCGGAGAAGGAGCGGCTCGTCGTATCGCTCTACTACTACGAGGATCTCAACCTGAAGGAGATCGGGCACATCCTGGGCATCACGGAGTCTCGCGTGTGCCAGATTCACTCCAAGGCCGTGGGACGCCTGCGCGCCCGGCTGCGCTTCGCGGTAAGGAACTGAGCGGGCCCCCGAGGGGCTCTTGTCACCAGACCCGCCGCGCCCCTACTCTCCCGATGGCGGGACCCCTGCGCCGCCGCCGCTGCCGAAGGGCCTGGCATGCTCGTGCGCCTAGCGATCGACTTCGAGAACGCCACCCGGGCCTGGTGGGAGAACGGTGGTCAGGAGCTCTGGGAGAGTCTCTCCGAGGGCTTTGATGACAGCTCGGTCGTGCTCGACGAATCAGTCGCTGCGTCCTGGCTCGCCGAGGCAAACCGGGTCGAGGGCTGGGCGGATGGCCCAGACTACGCTCCCCACCCGATCCGGGTGTCTCCGGTCGAGGACGACGAGGAAACCCGCGCCTAGCCGAGGGAGCCGTTCCGGTCGGTGCCCTCGCCGGCGCGCTCCTTCTGGCACCGACGCACACGCACACGCGTGATGCGCGTGCCCGAGATGTCCGCGACGGCGAACTCGTAGCCCGGGAGCTGCACGACGTCGCTCCTTCGCGGCGCCCGCCCGAGCTCGTTGAAAACCAAGCCGGACAGCGTGTCACCACGCTCGGCTGGCACCTCCCAGCCGGTCTCGCGATTGAAATCGAGAACGGTGACGCGTCCCAGAACCTGGTAGCCGCCGTCGGCGAGCTTGCGAATGTCCAGCAGCTCCTCGCGGTCGAACTCGTCCCGGATCTCGCCGACGATCTCCTCCAAGATGTCTTCCTGGGTGACCATGCCCTCCGTCACGCCGAACTCGTCCTTCACCATGGCAACGTGCACGAAGGCGCGCTGCATGTCCGCGAGCAGCGGAAGGATGGGCTTGCGCTCGGGTACGCGCAGCACAGGCTTGATGATGCTGTGCAGATCGGAGCCACCGCTGCGAACCAGCTTGATCAGATCCTTCAAGTGAACGACACCGAGGATCTTGTCGATGTCATCCTCGTAGATGGGTGCACGAGTGAAGCGCTCGCGCAGAACGCTCTCGAGCAGCTCAGATGGCTCGGTGCCGATCGGGAAAGCGACGATCTCCGTCCGGGGCACCATGATTTCCTGGACGGTCATCTGGGCGGCGCCGGCAGTCGCGCCCATGATCGCGAGCGGGGAGCCATCCGACTGCCCTAAGTCCTTGGCCTGGCGGGCCAGCCGCAGCACGTCTTCGGTGCTTCGCAGCGCCTCATCTTCCGAGGGTCCGGAGACCCTCCGCACCACGGGCTCGATCAAGAGGTCAAACAGAAGGTGCACGGGACGCAAGGCCCAGTGCAGCAGGTAGAGGGGGAGCCCCACAATGTACGAGATGCGCCGTGGGTAGCGAGCGGCGACCGCCTTGGGCAGCACCTCGGCAAAGATCAGGACCAGCGTTGTCATGACAAGGGTCGCGACCAGGATGCCGTTCTGAACGCCGAGCAGGCTGATCGCAAGGCCCGCGGCCACCGCGGAGCCGAGGATGTTGACGATGTTGTTGCCGAGCAGGATCGTTACCAGCAGACGGGACGTGGAGGCCAGCAGGTTACGCACCGCCACCGGGGCGGGTTGAATGCCCGCGCGGACGTCCTGCTCCACCTCGTGTGCGCGCAAGCGCAGCAGGGCGGTCTCGCTGCCGGAAAAGAAAGCCGCCATGGCCAGGCAGCCGAGAATGATTGCTACTGACAGGATGGGATCCATGGACTCTCCGAGTGCGCCGTGGCGGTTCGTGCAGAGCCGGCCTCGGCGGAGCTGACGAAAGGGCCTAGAAGCGCATCGCTTCGGGACAGGAGAAGCGGGGGCCGCAGGCCATCACCTCGTTGCGTCCCGGTTGGCAGGGACGCTCGGGTACCGGCAGGTACTGGGAGGTTGGTCTTCCGCTGATCGAGGCAACGAGGTCCTCTCGAAAAAAGGCCCACCTGATTGTACCGATTTAGACGGCAGGAGGGGCCCTATCCTGAAGCGGATCTCGAAATTTCCTAGTCTCACCGCCATGCCGGAATTCGTCTACACGATGCAGGAGCTCGGCAAGGTCGTCCCGCCGAATCGCATGCTGCTGGAGGGGATCACATTGGCCTTCCTGCCAGGCGCCAAGATCGGCGTGCTCGGGCACAACGGTGCAGGCAAGAGCACGCTGCTCCGCATCATGGCGGGCCACGACTCCGAGATCCTGGGCGAGGCCCAGCCCGGCGAGGGGATCCGCGTCGGCTACCTGCCCCAGGAGCCGGAGCTCGACGCCTCGAAGGACGTACTCGGAAACGTCGAGGAGGGAGTAGCGGAGATCCGCGCACTGCTGCAGCAGTTCGAGGACATCAGCGCCAGGTTCGCCGAGCCGTTGGAAGACGACGAGATGGCGAGCCTGCTCGAGCGCCAGGCGAAGGTTCAGGACGCGATCGACGCTGCGAACGCCTGGGAGCTCGACCGCACGCTCGAGATCGCCATGGACGCCCTGCGCCTCCCTCCGGGAGACTCCGATGTCAACACGCTCTCGGGCGGCGAGAGGCGTCGCGTCGCCCTGTGCCGGCTGCTGTTGCAGAAGCCCGACCTGCTCTTGCTGGACGAGCCCACGAACCACCTCGACGCGGAGTCGGTGGCATGGTTGGAGCGCTTCCTGCACGAGTATCCGGGAACGGTCGTCGGCGTGACGCACGACCGTTACTTCCTCGACAACGTCGCGGGCTGGATCCTGGAGCTGGATCGCGGGCGGGGCATCCCCTACAAGGGCAACTACTCCAGCTGGCTCGACCAGAAGGCGCAGAGGCTGCGCACCGAGCAGAGGCGCGAGAGTGCCAAGGCACGGACGCTCGCGCGCGAGCTCGAGTGGATCCGCATGTCGCCGCGCGCGCGCCAGGCCAAGGGCCAGGCTCGGATCAACGCGTTCGAGAAGCTGCGCCAGGAGGAAGAGCGGCGCCTCCCCGAGAGCGTAGAGATCGCGATTCCCCCCGGGCCGCGCCTCGGCGAGCAAGTGATCGAGGTCCGCGGGCTACGGAAGGCCTACGGCGATCGGCTCCTGATCGACGACCTCTGCTTCAGCTTGCCACCCGGCGGGATCGTCGGCGTGATCGGCGGCAACGGCGCCGGCAAGACAACCCTCTTTCGCCTGCTCGTCGGCGAGGAGAAGCCAGATGCGGGCGAGATCCAGATCGGCGAGACCGTCGCGCTCGCCTACGCGGATCAGGATCGTAGCCACCTCGACCCCGAGTGCAGCGTCTGGGAGACGATCAGCGAGGGCCAGGAGCGCCTCTCCATTGGCCAGCGCAACCTCTCGACTCGCGCGTACGTGGCGTCGTTCGGGTTCAAGGGGGCGGACCAGCAGAAGCGCGTCGGCATGCTGTCGGGAGGCGAGCGCAACAGGCTCCACCTGGCCTGCGTGCTGAAGAGCGGCGGCAACGTGATCCTGCTCGACGAGCCAACGAATGACCTCGACGTCGACACGTTGCGCGCACTAGAGGAGGGCTTGCTGGGTTTCGCCGGCTGCGTGGTGGTGATCTCTCACGACCGCTGGTTCCTCGACCGGATCGCGACGCACATACTCGCATTCGAGGGGGACAGCCAGGTCGAGTTCTTCGCGGGGAACTTCGCCGAGTACGAGCTCGACCTGCGACGGCGTCGCGGAAGCCAGGCAGGGCAGCCGCGCCGCATGCGCTTCAAGCGGCTGCAGTAGCTGTGGGACCCGGCCGCGGGGAGTCCGCGGCCACCCACTTCTGCTCAGGCCTACGGCCTTCGCTGCAAGCGCCGCATTCGCGGCGCTTGCAGCTTATACTCGACCCAATGGGTTTGCTCGTCGACGGCGTGTGGCAGGACGAGGACCCGCGTCGGCTCGACGAGCGCGGCGGCTTCCTGCGGGCGAACTCGAGCTTCCGGAGCTGGGTGAGCGCGGACGGCTCTACAGACTTTCCGGCAGAAGCCGGCCGCTACCATCTGTACGTGAACCGGGGCTGCCCCTGGGCCCACCGCGCTCTTCTGTTCCGCGCGGTGAAGGGACTCGAGGGCGTCGTCTCGTTGTCGGCCACGGCCCCCGCTGCGGGAGCCAGCGGCTGGCGCTTTGCGCCCGGATCGGGCTGCATTCCAGATCCCATCCTCGGCGCCGAGCACCTACACCAGGTGTACACGGCCGCGAAGCCCGACTACACGGGGCGAGTCACGGTGCCTGTGCTCTGGGACCGCAAGACCGGGACGATCGTGAACAACGAATCGTCTGAGATCATCCGCATGTTCAACAGCGCCTTCGATGCGTGGGGGGACGCGAAGCTCGACTTCTATCCGTGTGACCTTGCGAGCGAGATTGACGCGCTGAACGAGCGCATCTACCGCGACGTCAACAACGGCGTGTACCGCTGCGGGTTCGCCGGCACGCAAGAGGCCTACGAGGAGGCCTTCGAGCGCCTGTTCGCGCTTCTCGACGAATTCGAAGAGCAGCTCGGGCGGCAGCGCTACCTGTTTGGCGACCGCATCACCGAGAGTGACTGGCGGCTCTTCTGCAGCCTGGTACGCTTCGACGCGGCCTACTGCCCGGTCTTCCGCTGCAATCTGCGGCGCATCGTCGACTACGAGAACCTGTGGGGTTACACGCGCGACCTCTACCAGTTTCCGGGCGTCGCGGACACCGTCAGCCTTCCGCACATCAAGCGCATCTACTGGTCGAACGTGCGGGGACGCAGCGCGGTGCCGCTGATCCCAGTGGGACCCGAGCTCGACTTCGACGCCCCCCACGACCGGGCCCGACTCTGATGGACGTACGCCTGGATTCTCCGGCCGTCTAGCGCTTCTCCTTCGGCGCGAACTCGTTCCGGAGCCCGCGCGCAAGCGTCGCGGGCACCGCGGCGTCCAGCTGATCCAGCGTCCATGCGTCCGTAGTAAACAACGTCTCCGCGGGCCTGGGCTGCGTCATGCGGCTGATCTGGTCGGCACTCACGACGAAATCCTGCCCGTTCACGTTGGCCGCGGCATCGCTGCAGAGCCAGGCGACGAACGCCGCCACCGCCTCGGGCGCCTGCTTCTCGATCTGGCTGATGTCCACCGCAGGCTCGCCGGCCTTGCGTGCGCGCTCGGCGGCCTCGCGCAGCTCGTCAGAGAGCGTCATGCGCGTCGCAGCGCGGGGTCGGATCACGTTGCAGCGGCAACCGTAGCGGCCGAGATCTCGGGCAACGGTGCGAGTAAAGCCGACGATGCCCTCCTTCGCCGCCGAGTAGTTGCTCTGCCCCATGTTGCCTAGGCCCGACTCGCTGCCCGTGTTCACGACGATTCCGGAGCGCTGGTCCCGGAACACCGTCGCAGCCGCGCGGGTGCAGACGAAGGTCCCCTTGAGGTGTACCGCGATCACGCCGTCCCACTCTTGTTCCGTCATGTTGTGGAGCATGCGATCGCGCAGGATGCCCGCGTTGTTGATCAGAATGTCCAGGCGCCCGAACTCGTGCAGCGCGAGCTGCACCAGCTCTTCGCCGGTCGCCATCTTCGACACGTCCCCGTAGTGGGGAATGGCCTTCCCACCGGCCGCCGTGACGGCATCAGCCACCTCGTCTGCCGGTCCCTCCGCACCACCCGTACCGTCCGCACCACCACCGAAGTCGTTCACGATGAGCGACGCGCCCTGGCGCGCCAGCTCTTGACACTCAGCCCGACCGATGCCGCGGCCCCCGCCCGTTACGATGGCCACCTTGCCCTCGAGTCTCATAGCCAACTCCTTTGCTGCCCCCTCGCTGAGTCTACCCGAGACGCGCGCAAGGATTCGTCCCGGCGCGTTCAATCGGTGTCGATGATCCTGATGTCCTCGAGCAGCCGTCCGGATCGAGGAGGGTCCCGGTCGCTGTCAGGTCGGCCCCTCACCGGCTGGCGCGCGGTCAAGGGCCAGAGGCGCGGGCACCCCCTCGGCACCCTGCCCGGGTATACTCGGTCTGAATCAGCGCAGGAGCGGGGCAATGGACTGGCGCGAACGCTGCGGCAACAAGCTCGTCTCCCGGGACGTGGCGATCATGGAGGTGAAGTCGGGCTTCACGGTCAGTGTCGCACCCTATACGACCACTCCATACACGCTTTGCACGGCGCTGATGGAGCGGGCGGTGTCGGGAAGCATCGAGAACGTGCGGATCGATCACCTCGCAGGCATCTTCGCCTGGACCGATCCCGACGCGAAGGGCGCCTTCGAGCTGCACGATAACTACGCGACCCCAATGAATCGGGCCGCCTGCCACGCAGGAGAGATGGAGTACGTGCCTGTCGGGATGTGGCAGAGCTACTCCATCCCGCCGGGGTTCGCCGAGTGCCCGGACGTATTCCTGGTTCCGGTTTCTCCACCCGACGACAAGGGCTTCTGCAGCTTCGGACCTGGCGTCTGGTTTTCGGGCACGATGAGCCGTAACGCCAAGATGGTGATCGCCGAGGTTCAGCCGGACTTCATCCGGACTTACGGCGAGAACTACATTCACCTCGACCAGATCGACCTGCTCGTGGAGGGCGAGGTCCCTACCGGGAGCGCTCCCGCAGAGGTGCGCAGCGACGAAGAGATCGCCGTTGTGGAGGTGATCTGCTCGCTCGTGGCCGCCGAGCTGGTGAACGACCGGGACACCCTTCAGATGGGTGTGGGGACGGTTTCAGCGTCGCTCGGGCTCTACCTGGACCACAAGCACGACCTCGGCATCCAGACCGAGCTCATCACAGGCGGCATCGTCGACCTCGTGAAGAAGGGCGTGGTCACGGGGAAATACAAGACTCTCCATCCGTACAAGGTGGTGGGCAGCGCCATCGTCGCCCTCAGCGTGGAGGAGCTGGAGGCGATCGATGGGAACCCAGTTTTCGAGCTGTATGACTTCGGCTTCACGGACGACCTGCGCCGCCTCATCCAGCAGGAGAACTTCGTCGCCGTGAACAATGCGCTCGTCGTCGATCTGACGGGCCAGGTCTCCGCGGAGTCGCTCGACCACCGACCTTACACCGGAGTGGGGGGGCAGACGGTGTTCATGATCGCCGGCGCCTACTCGCCCGGCGGAAAGTCAGTGAGCGTCGTGCCGTCGAGCTCCGTTCCGAGCAGCACGGGCGAGCGTGTCTCGCGCATCGTGCCCACGCTCGCACTCGGAGGCGTCGTCACCGTACCGCGTACCTACGTGGACTACGTCGTGACCGAACACGGTATCGCAACGCTACGCGGCAAGAGCATCAAAGAGCGCGCGCGGGAACTGGTCGCGATCTCCCACCCCGACTTCCGCCCCGAGCTGCAACAGCAGGCCGCCAAGCTCTACGGCGCCTGAGCCGGCGCGCGGCGTCTCTGTGTAGCTTGCCGCGGCAGCTGGAGTGTGGACGCTAGGCCGACGCCTCGCCTAGTGCGGAGAATACCTGCTCGTTGTGCTCGCCGAGGAGGGGGGCGCGCCGCTGGATGCGCCAGGGGGAGCCGTGGAACACGTAGGGGGCGCCGGGGTAGGTGAAGCTGCGGCCGAGGTGGTCGTGCTCGACCTCCACCCGGAAGCCGCGCGCCACGAAGTGGCGGTCCTCCATCACCTCTTCCGGAGAGTAGATGATACCGACCGGCAAGCCGCGCTCCTGCGAACCGATGAAGAAGTCGTACGCCGAGACCTTTGAGGCGACGAAGTTCTGGCCCTCGCGTCCGGCGCCGAAGATCGTCCGCAGCTCCTCGTCCTCTCCGATCCTGGACAGGTCGATGCGCTCACGCTCCTGCCCGATCTTCAAGAGGAAGGTCTCGGGGAACTCCTCGAGTAGCCCGAGCTCCTCGATCCAGGCGTAGAGCGCGCCGAACTCCGGCGGCGAGCGCGGCGGGACGCCCGTGTTTACGTAGCGCCCGTCGGCGCAGCGGATCTGACTCTCCTGGGTCATGCGCGGCGCCGCGTGACGACCGGTCTGCCGCTGCACGGTGCTCCGGGCAACCAGCCAATCGTAGCTCGCAGCCTCCGTCGTCACGTTCGCGGCGGCGTGCATGTTCACGTCGATGTGCTGCCCGAGGCCGGTCTCGTGACGCACGAGCAGGGCCACCAGCGCCGACATCACCGCGAAGTGACAGCCCGTGTGGTAGCCCTGGTTTCCTCCGCCGCGCACCGGTGGCACCGAGTGGTCGTCGTAGCCACAGCTCCACACGGGCCCACCGGCCGCGAGTATCGTCAGGTCCGTCGCCTGCTCGTGGGAACGCGGTCCGGCCCTACCGAAGGGTGTGATC
>CBDDEE010000006.1:0-17609 GCA_965226855.1 Myxococcota bacterium
ACCTTCCCGAGCGGCGGTTACGGCGATCCGGGTCGCTACGCGGGCGCAGCTGCGACTCCAGTGTCGCGGTCCGTCAGAGAAAGGACTCCGCCGTTCAGAAAAGTTCAAAAGAGTCACAAGTTGTCGGTGTGGGCGGCCGATAAGTCACCTCAGCCCCGGATCTCGACGGGGCATGGGGAGAATGAGATGACATATCCGAGTCGCCGGCAGGCTAGTGCTGCCGTGCTCGCCCTGACCCTCGCCTTCGCGCTGCCTGCTGCAGCGGGACCTCGCGAGCAGGCGAAGCGCATTCACGATCGTCTGGTTGGCGTACCGCCCACGCCGGCCGAGCTCGACTTGCTAGAGGGCATGGTGCTCAACGGAGACGCGATGGGCGCTGCCTATCGCGCGATGGAGCATCCGCTCTTCTACAGCTCGGCGCTGAAGAACTTCATCACGCCTTGGACCAACGAGGCACAGACAGTATTCGCGCCGCTGAACGACTACACGGCTACCGCGATCGGGATCATCCGCGATGACCGCCCGTTCACGGACATGCTGACGGCGGATCTAGTCTATGTCGGTGGACCAGGCGCGTCGAACACTCCGTACGCACACACGGACAACGCCCATTACGAGGAGCTGGATCAGAACCGCGTGGATCTGGGCGATCCCGCGATGCTCGTTCCGATGGCGCAGTCCGCACTCCTCGATGCCCAGCTCACCGCCGCGGACACGGCCGGAGTCCTGACGACGCGGGCCGCTGGCGAAGCCTTCCTCAAGGCGGGAACAAACCGCCGGATGTGGCGCTTCACTGGAATGAACTTTCTGTGTCGCGACATGGAAGCGCTGAACGACATCACCCGGTCCTCCGATCGGGTCCGTCAGGACGTCACCCGGAGTCCCGGAGGCGATAGCCGCATCTTTCACAACAAGTGTGTCGGCTGCCACAGCGGCATGGACCCGCTCAACGGCGCCTTCGCCTACTTCGAGTGGGACGACATGCTTTCGCGCGTGATCTACACGCCCGGCATGGTCCAGCAAAAGTACCTGATCAACGAGGGGGCCTTCCCCTTCGGCTACGTGACAGTGGACGACCGCTGGCTGAACTACTGGCGAGAGGGACCGAACGCCGCGCTTGGCTGGCGCGCTGCCGCGTCGTCGGGCAACGGGCCCAAGAGCTTGGGACAGGAGGTCGCGCAGAGCCGAGCCTTCTCGCAGTGCCAGGTGGAGAAGGTGTTCGAGCACATCTGTCTGGAGCCGCCCGGCAACCCGACGGATCGGACCGAGGTCGAGCGCGTCGCAGACGTCTTCGAGGCGCAGAACTACAGCATGAAGCGCGTGTTCGCCGAGGTCTCGGCGTACTGCATGGGGGACTGAGGCCATGTCGTACCCACACCGGAACCGCTCGGAGGCATCGATGAGAGCTCTCACCCACCCTGCACATTCGAACCAGCTCGGCGCTCTACTTCTCGTGATTCTCTTCGCCGTCTCCGCTTGCGGTGGCGGCAGTGGATCGAGTTCGTCTGGAGCGACGACCGCGTCTACAGGCTCCTCGGCTCCGGCCGCTGGAAACCCGGCTGCTGGAGACCCGGTTGCCGGAGACCCGGTTGCCCAGGATCCCGTCTTTACACCGACTCCCACCCCGACCGGGATCATGGACCCGGAGGCTGCCTTCGCGCAGACGGTCTATCCGCTGACGGAGCTGTACTGCGTAGCCTGTCACGCGGGCGCTGGACCGGGCTTCCCGCACATCGCGCATCCCGATGTGGGGACCGCGTATCGCGCGGTCGTGGACAACCAGAAGGTCAACTTCGCGATGCCCGACTCCAGTCGGCTCGTCCAGCGGCTTGTCACAGACAGGCATTTCTGCTGGAGCGGCGACTGCGCCATGGACGGGGCCGAGATGTCGGCCGCTATCGTCGAGTGGGGCAACCTGTTCGGCTTCACGCCCGCAACGGGGACCGCTGGTGGTGGCACGGGTACGGGCACGGTGATGCCGGGCGGTGTGATCGCGAGCTTCACCAATAGCTTTGCTAACGCAACCGAGGTCGACGTGCAGCGCTTCGAGGGGAACATCATCGCGCTCTGGACCTTTGAGGAGGAGCAGGGAGATGTCACGGCCGACCTGTCGGGTGTGCAGCCCGCGATGGATCTGACCCTCACCGGGACCGAGTGGATCCCGGGTGGCGGGCTCGACATCGTCAGCGGCAAGGCGACCTCCAACCCGACCGATAGCCAGAAGCTCTTCAACCTGATCGCAAGTGGGAACGGCAGCCAGGCGTACTCGATCGAGGCCTGGATCACGCCCGCGAACGTGACCCAGGAAGGGCCCGCACGAATCGTGACCTATTCACAGGGGACCCAGGAGCGCAACTTCACCCTGGGGCAGGCCCTGTACAACTACAACTTCCGCAACCGCAACATGGACCCGAACATCGGTATCAACGGGACGCCGGCACTCGAGACTGCAGACGCAGACGAGGACCTGCAGGCCACGTTGCAGCACGTCGTAGCGACGTACGATCAGACGAGCGGCCGACGGATCTACGTGAACGGCCAGTTTACCGATGACGTGGACGAGTTCGCCGCGGAGTCGCTCGTGAACTGGGACCCGGGCTACACCTTCCTGCTCGGGAACGAGACGAGCGACAATCGGCTGTGGATGGGCCAGATGAAGCATGTCGCCATCTACAACGTTGCGCTCACGCCCACTCAGGTCATGCAGAACTACAGCGCGGGAGCCCTCGACAGGTTCACCCTGCGCTTTGGTCTGGATGACTACCTTACTGCGGGCGACTACATCGAGTTCGAGATCAGCGAGTTCGATGCGTTCAGCTACCAGTTCTGCTTCCCGACCCTCGTGACCGCGAATCCCAACGGGTTCATGGTCGAGAGCATTCGCATTGCGGTCAACGGGACGCCGCCGGTAGCGAGCCAGAGCTTCAGCCAGCTCAGTGCAACGGTGACCCAGTCGCCGCAGGTGCTGTCGGGCTTGTGCTCTGTCGTGCCGAAGGAGCTCGGATCAAACCTGGATCAGTTCGCGGTGTTCTTCGATCTGCTCGCCGGAAACGACGTTCGCGTCGTCGAGGCGGTGCCAGTGCCGACCCTGGACACGAGCGTGTTGCCTCCGGGTCCGGACGTCGGCATCCGGGACTTCGCTCGGATCAACGACACCATGTCGGAGATCACCGGAGTCGATCCCAGTACGGCTTCCGTGCAGGCGGCCTTCGACGACCTGCGTCAGCAGCTTCCGATGGACACGAACATCAGTGCGTTCGTATCGTCCCACCAGGTGGGGATCGCTAAGCTCGCGCTGGAGTACTGCAACGAGCTCGTCGACACCGCGGCCTTGCGCGATGCCTTCTTCGGGACGGTGTTCCAGTTCGACCAGCCGGTCCCGACGGCCTTCGCGGGCCAAGTCGAGCGCGACATCATCATCAATGCGCTCGTAGATCAGATGGTCGGCACGGCGCTAGCTACGCAGCCGAACTTCGCGGAGATCTCGCCGGTCCTGAACATGCTGATCGACGACCTGACCTCCGGCTGTACCCCGGCGACCTGCGACGCGACCCGCACGCAGACGGTCGTGAAGGCCGCATGCTCCTCGGTGCTTGGCAGCGCCGCGGTAACCATTCACTAGAGGTGAACGACATGAAGCACAAAGCCACACTGAACCCGGACGCTCCGCTGCTTCAGCTCGAAGGTCACGGGAAGCCCGTCTCCCGACGGGACTTCCTCGGCAGAGGGCTGATCTCAGGAGCAGGACTCGTGATGGTGCCAGCCTTGCTGTCGCTCGCCTCTCCGCAGCGCGCCGCCGCCCAGGGCGTCCTCGATTGCGGCGTCGGTGTCGTTGGTGCTGGAGGGAAGATCCCCTTCATCGCCTTCGACCTGGCGGGCGGAGCGAACATTGCGGGCTCGAACGCTCTCGTCGGAGGACCGGGGGGTCAGATGGACTTTCTGGGCCTCGACGGCTACGAGAAGCTCGGTCTGCCCGCGAGCATGACGCCAGACCGAGCCGGTCAGGTCAGTCTGGAGCTCGGCATAGCGTTCCACGCTGACAGCGCGTTCCTGAGAGGCATCATCTCCAAGACCTCTCAGACGACGCGGGACAACACGAACGGCACGGTCATCTGCGCCCGCTCGGACAACGACACGGACAACAACCCGCACAACCCCATGTACGGCATCCAGAAGGCGGGTGCAGACGGTGACATCCTAGCCCTGATCGGCACGGAGAACTCGGAATCCGGCGGAAAGTCTGAAGCGCCGCAGTCGCAGATCGACCCGGCGGTACGCCCGACCAAGGTCGATCGTGCGAGCGATGCGCGTGGCCTCGTGGATACAGGGAAGCTGGTCGAGCTTCTCGACCAGGCGGACGCGACGTCCGTCATGGGCGCGATCGAGCAGCTCAGCGATCTGAAGCTCACGAAGACAGCAGAAGACCCGGCCCTCGAAGATCTGATCCACTGCAGCTACGTTCAGACTACAGATCTGGTCGCGAACTTCGGAAGTCCGGATGCACTCGATCCTCTGAACGACCCCCTCATCAACGGCGGTATCTTCAGCGCGGCGGAGCTCGATGAGCGCCGCTTCGAGAAGACGGCCGCGGTGATGAAGCTCGTGGTCGAGGGCTTTGCCGGGGCAGGGACCATCGAGAACGGGGGCTACGACTACCACGACAGCTCTCGCGCAACCGGTGAGGTCCGCGACTTCCTCGCGGGTCAGATGATGGGTGCCTGCCTGGAGTTCGCAGCTCTGCGCGGCCAGCAGCTGATGCTGTACGTGCTCTCCGACGGCTCCGTCGCGAGCAACGGCGAGATCGACGACTCGGCCGATGGACGTGGCAAGGGTATCTGGCGGGGCGACAACTCGTCGACTTCAGCCTCGCTCATTCTGGTCTACGATCCGGCCGGGCGCCCACAGCTGACGACCCCCACGGCGAACCAGATCGGCTACTTCCGGCCGGACGGATCCGTCGAGACCGCGTCATCGCGAGTCGCAGACAACGTGACCGCGCTGGCCGAGTCGATCGTGCTGAACTACATGGCGCTCCACAACGAGGTCGGGATGTTCGACATGGTCCTGCCAGGCCACGGCCTTGGTATGGCCGCTGACCTCGACGCCCTGATCGCGTTCGCGCCAATCCGCTGAGCGTGATCCCCGGAACGCGGACCCCCCGACCCGGCGCTCGGCCGGATCGGGGGGAAGCCCTTCAAAGCACCCGAGCCCTGCGCCTCGCCTGGATCTCTGTAGGAGTCGCGTTCGTGGCAGGTCTCTTACTCGGCGTGCGGATCGCGCGGGTGCACCCTGTCCTGGATGGGAGCGCGGCCGCTGCGATCTCGACCACGCCGGTCGCCGAGGCGCAATCCGAGACTGTGACCGCGACGCCGGGCGAGATTCCGTTCGGCGCGTTGCTCAGCGCGGTTGCGACGCAATCCGAACCCGGATCAACCCCGCCCCGTTCGACTCCCGCCCGAGAGCTGCCGCTCGACGGCTTGCTCGGTCAGCAGCTCGATGCCGCGAGCGCGGAGCTGATCGGTGGCTTCATCGCGGGGATGAGCGAGCTAGAGCTGATCGATACTGTGTCGGGCACCGCGCTCTTCAGCGAGTCGGAGCTCGAGGAGATCGCGGACGTGCGCGGCTTCGCTGAGCGGCTGGCCCGTATTGCCCTGAGCGGCGTGGTCACGCCACCTGCAGAGATTCCCGCGCGAGCCATGCAGGTCGAGTTCTCGACCTCGGTCGAGTCAGACAACACTCCCACCGCCCCGAGCGATGCCTTCGGCTCCGACTCCGACAGGATCTACGCCGTCTTTCCGACCGACCAGTACGGATTGGACACCGTCCTGGTCAAGTGGCAGCGCCTCGACCAGCCAGAGCTGCTTGTCTTCGACCGCTACCCGATCGGCGCAGTGGACCGAGACAGCTACGTCTGGCTGGGTCAGCCCGAGGGCTGGAGCGAAGGATCGTACGAAGTCACGATCTACGCTGCAGAGGAGTCGCTCGATCCGATCGCCGTCGGCTCCTACGAGGTCGAGGGCCTCTCGTCGCCCGCAGGGGATCTCTGAGCGGACATACGCGTCAGCGCAGCACGCGCTCGCCGCGCACGATCAAGCCGGCGTCCTGGCCCGCCGACACCATACGGCGAAGCCGTAACCGTTCCGCGCCCCGAGGGTCACCCATGCGAAGCCTTCTCGCCGTCTCACTCATCGCACTCCTGACTGCATGCACCTCCGTCGATCCCGAGCTCTGGGAGCTGCCCCCCGACATGAGCTGGGAGGCCGATTCGGATCGAAGAGGAGAGCTCCGAGTCGCGATTCAGAGCCCGTACACCGATCTTGAGCTGCGCCACTGGGAGTCGTCGCTCGACGTGAAGGGCGGCGCCTCGGTCTTTGGTGGGGTCGAGTACCTGGATCTGCTGCTGGTGCTCGACAGCTCGCAGAGCCTGCGGAGCACGGATCCTGACGACCATCGCGCTGCAGGCGCCGTGCGCCTGGTGCGCAGCCTGCCCGATCGTGGCGACATGCGCGTGGGCGTGGTCGACTTCGACTCGAAGGCTTCGCTCGTCCTGCCGCTCACAGCGGACCGGGACGCGGCCGTCGAAGCCATCGAGAGCCTCGACAGGGATGGCACCACCGACATCGCGGCTGGGATACGCAGCGCGCTCGCGGAGCTCGACCGCGACCCCAGGATCAATTCCACGCGCGTGATCATGCTCTTCACCGACGGAAAGTCGCACGCCGAACGAGCCCACGAGGCCATGCTCGAGGCGCGCCAAAGCGGCGTCGTCGTCCACACCATCCTGCTCGGCGGGAGCGAAGCCGGCGAGACCATGTTGCGGGGCGTTGCGGCCGGAACGGGAGGCAGCTTCGTCGGGGTCATCGATCCCGAGCGACTCCCCGAGGCCTTCGTGAATCTCCGCACCACGGGAGTCGAGCAGGTGACGCTGCAAGTGAACGATGCGCCGCCTCTTCCGGCGCGCCTGGTGGGGGGCACCTTCTCGGCACGAGTGCCGCTGCGCCCCGGTGAGAACCGGATCGTGGCTACGGCGACCAGTCTGAGCGGCGAGACGAGCGAAGACACCGTCAGGGTGGTGGTCTCCGGTGACATGGAATTGCGAATCGTCTCCCCTGCCGAGGGGACGGTGCTCGGGCGGCGCGAGCCCGAGGTCGTCGTCGAGGGCGACGTCGATCCGTTTGTCGATCTGCCTGCGGAATTCGAGGGAGTGCGGCCGGAGCTCGATGTGAGCAGCGTCGTGCTCCAGATCGACGGCTCGCCTCCGCAGCGGGCTACGCTTACGGACGGTCACTTCGTGGGCACCCTGCAGCTTCCGGAGGGCGAGCATCGCGTGCGGGTCGTCGCCACGAGTCTCGACGGCCGCAGCGCACGCGAGTCGGTCATGATCTCTGTCCGGCCTGACGGCTGCTCGGAGCTGCAGGTGACTGCGCGTGCAAACGGGCACCCGACGCTGTCGATCTCGGATCGCGCCGTCGAGATGGTGGTCGATGCATCGAACAGCATGTGGGGCCAGCTCGACGGAACGCCGAAGATCAGCATTGCGAAACAGATCCTGGACGAGGCGTTGGACGCGCTGCCTGCCGACCTGCGGCTCTCGCTGCGCGTCTATGGCCATCAGCATCCGCGCGAGCTGCGTAACTGTACCGACTCCGAGCTACTGGTACCGTTGAGCACGGACAATCGGTCCGGGGTCCGCGAGGCAATCGCCAGCTTCCGCCCCCGCGGGCAGACGCCGCTCGCCTACGCGCTGGGTCAGGTAGCGGCCGATTTTGGGGACTTTACGGGTGAACGCGCGGTCGTGCTCGTGACCGACGGTATCGAGAGCTGTGGCGGGGATCCCGTAGAGGTCGCGCGTGGGCTCGCGCAGCGGGATACCGTGGTTCACGTGATTGGCTTCGGGCTCGGGAATGCGGCGGACGAAGATGTGGATCGCCTCGAGGCGATCGCGACTGCCGCGGGCGGCCGGTACTTTACCGCACAGTCGGCCGAGGAGCTGAGAGAAGCGCTGGCCGTGACCGTCGGCACGGCCTTCGAGGTGCTGCGTGATGACGAGGTCGTGGGCGAGGGCGCACTCGGTTCCAACGAGCAGATCCTTCTGCCCGAGGGCCGCTACCGGCTACGACTGGACAGCAAGCCGCCCCAGGATGTGGAGCTCGAGCTCGTGGCGGAAGAGGGCGTCACGCTGAGCTTCGAGCGCGAGGGTGGCGCCGTCTCCCACACCATGTTGAGCGGGCCGATCGGGTACACACGCTGCGAGGAGACGGATCCCGCCCCGGCCGCAGCGGACGGCTGGGAGCACTCACAGGACGATTCGGAACCCTATTTCTGGGAGTAAGCCGATCGTTCGCGCTCCATGCTCACTGCAGGGTCAGTAGCCTCTCTCGTTCTTTTGAGCGCACGGTCCACGAGCGTTCCCGCTGCGCCCCGGACCGACGAGGGACCCAGCAGCATGCTCAGCTGCGGAGCGCCGGGAGCACCTCATCTGCGAAGTGGCGCTGCGCTCGGAGCGCTTCGTCCCGATCCGCTCCACCGCCGGGTCCGATCACGATGAGGCGCTCGAGCCCGATTGCCTCCAGCTCGCGCAGACGCTCGACACAGCTCTGTGGCGATCCGACGACCGCGTAGCGCTCGATGAACTCCGGCGTCAGGTGCTCGCTCTGCGGGGAGCCCGCGCGGGTGTGCTGTCGCATGTCGTACGCGTCGTGGATCCCCTCTAGGACCCGGCGCTGCTCCTCGCTGACGGGGCCGACCACGGAGCCGTGCATGACGGAGAAGCGCGCGAACGTCGTGAGGCCGCCGCTCACGAGCTTGTGCGCGATTGCGATATCGGGGTGGGCGACGGCGTTCACGTAGGCCCCGAAGGAGATCCCGTCGGGCTCCAGCCCCGCGTCCTTGCGAGCGTCGCGCGCGATCCGGATGCCCCACAGAAGCCTCTCGGGCTCGGCGCCGAGCGCGAACATGATCCGATCCGCCGTCCGCGCGGCTGCTGCGATCACCTTGGGTCCCGTCGCGGCCACCTCGACGGGTACCTTCGGGAGGGAGCCGTCGATCCAGGGCAGGCGGCTCGTGTCCGGAGTGTCCGCGAGTCCGAGCTCGTCGACAGCGGGCGCGGCGCGCTCGTGAAAGTCGAGCTCTGAGAAGGGCACCGCCTCGCCGCGCAGGTACGCCTGCAAGATCGCCACGTACTTCTCGAGCGTGCGGACGCGGGCTGGAGCACGGCCCAGGTGCGCCAGCGACGAGTCTCCCCGGCCGATGCCGAGCGTTGCGCGGCCACCCGAGCACAGCTGCACGCTGGCGATCGCTCCGGCGGTGACCGCCGGGTGGCGCGTCACGGGATTCGTCACCGCAGTGCCCAGGCCGAGGGTCTCGGAGTGCGAGGCGGCGATCGTCAGAGCGACGTACGAATCCCCCGCCAGGTTCTGGGAATCCACGACCGCCAATCCGTGCCAGCCGGCAGCCTCAGCGCGCTCGGCGGCAGCGCCGATCGATCGCCCCGACGAAGTCGTGAGGGTCCAGAGCTCCATGCCTCTCGCGGATTGTATCAGCCTTCGGCTTGCCGGTCGGTCCGGGTAGAATGGCACGACATCAACCCAGGGGAGACACGATGAGCGACTTCCAGACCATTCTCTACGAGGTCGAACGCGGCCGCGCGCGCATCATCCTCAACCGGCCCGAGAAGCTGAACGCGCTCTCGGGCGAGCTGCTGACGGAGCTGAACGAGGCGCTGTGGGAAGCCGACAACGACGTCGAGGTTCACGCCGTCGTTCTGCGCGGCCAGGGGCGCGCCTTTAGCGCGGGCTACGACCTGACGCCGCGTCCCCGGAGCAACGGTGACGACTCGCGCCACCGCGGTGCGCGCGCCTTCGACGACGATACCTGGCAGCTCGAGCGTGCGCAGCGACTGCGCATGGCAATCTTCGACATGCACAAGCCGGTCATCGCCCAGGTACACGGATACTGCCTGGCGGGAGGTACAGACGTGGCGCTCCTGTGCGACATGGTGATCGCGGCGGACGATGCGGTCTTCGGCTTTCCGCCTGCCCGCGACCTCGGAGCCCTTCCCAACAACATGTGGCTCTACAACGTGGGACCGCAGTGGGCCAAGCGGCTCACCTTGACGGGTGACACCGTCACCGGCGCGGAGGCGGCGAAGATCGGGCTGGTGCTGAAGTCAGTACCCGCGGATCTGCTCGAGCAGGAGGTCGAGGGCCTGCTGGATCGGCTCGCGATGATCGACACGGCGCTGCTCTCGGCAAACAAGCGGATCATCAACGTTGGTCTGGAGCTCATGGGTGCCCGTACGCTCCAGCGCCTCGCCTGCGAGAACGACGCGCGCGCCCACCTCGCTCCCAGCGCCCGAGAGTTCCAGGTCACCGCGCAAGAGCAGGGGCTTCGAGCAGCGCTGCAAGCACGAGACGAGAAATTCGGCGATGGCCGAGCTCGGGTCGAGGGTCCGGAGCTGCGGGACGAGCGGGGCCGTCTGATCGAGGGCTGAGCTTACAGCGCGGGAGGACGAAAGCCGCCGAGCGCCTGCTCCAGGTGACTCCCGACGGCCAGGCCCACGTCCTCGCGCCAGGGCCGGCTCACGACCTGAACTCCGATCGGGAGTCCCTCCGGGGAGGTACCTCCTCGCACGACGGTGCCGGGCCAGCCCAGCAGGTTGTAGGTCATCGTGTAGCTGAAGCCGGCCAGCCCGGCCGCCATCGACTCGCCATGCGGGAGCGCCGGGTTGGCGTTGACGGGGGACAGGAGCACGTCCCAGTCTGCGAGGTACGAGAGCATGCTGCTGCGGAACTGGTCCCAGCGGTGGTGCAGGGCGTCGCGCTCGACCGGGGATAGGGCTTCGCCCCGATCGCCAAGGCTCGAATCCTCGGTTCCAGCCGCCTCGAGCAGCCGCCGGCTGGCCGCGCCCCCGTCGGCCGAGAAGAGCGCCGTGGCGATCTCGTAGCTCTCCTCGATCCCCGGAGGTCGAAGCTCCTCTACGTGAGCACCCGCTTCCCCGACTGCTCGCGCGGCGCTCCGGATCGCCTCCATGGTCTCCTCGGTGGGTGTGGCGACGCCATTGTCGGTGTGGAACGCGACGCGGAGCTCCCGGAGCGCGACCTGCTGCGGGTCGCCGAGCGGCATTGGCACGACCATCGGGTCGATCCAGTCCGGTCCGGAGAGGAGCGGCAGCAGCAGCGCCAGATCGTCGACGCTGCGAGCCAGTGGACCGATCTGTTGGAACGAGTCCAGGACCCCGCCAAACGGATAGATGTGTCCCGTTCGCGGGACGCGTCCCGAACTTGGCTTGATCCCTGCGATCCCGCAGCAGTGCGCGGGGACGCGGATGCTCCCCGCGAAGTCGCTGCCGATGTCGAATGGCGAGCCCCCCGCCGCGACGATGGCCGCAGCCCCGCCGCTGCTGCCGCCGGAGGTCCGGTCGACGTCGTACGGGTTGCTCGTGCGGCCATAGATCGCGTTGTTCGTCTCGAATGACAGCGTGAGCTCCGGCGTGTTCGTCTTGCCGAGCAGAATGGCTCCCGCCGCTCGCAGCCGGGACACGACGGTGGCATCGCGCTCCGGCACGAAGGCGGCGCGACCCTTGGTTCCACCCGTCGAGACCACTCCCTCGGTGTCGAGCGAGTCCTTGATGGTCATCGGTACGCCGTGGAGTGGGCCGTGGCTCTCCCCCCGGGCGAGCCCTGCGTCCGCGGCCCGTGCTTCGGTGAGGGCCCGCTCGCTCGCGAGCTGCACCACGGCGTTGAGCTGCGGGTTGACCGCCTCGATCCGCTCGAGGAAGGTGCGGACCACCTCCTCCGAAGAGAGAGCGCGAGTGGCGATCGACTCTGCGAGGGACTTCACGGAAGAGAGACACAGCTCACTGACCACGGGAGTTTCCTAACCTGGCAATCGAGTCGCGCTAGAATACCACCCTGCCCGCGAGCAGGGCTTCACTCGTCAGCGTCAATGAGGGGACACGATGAGCACAGATCCGAACGCTTGGAGAACAGAAACGCCCGGTCGAGAGGGATGGGAGCGCACGGCACAACCCACCGATCCGAACAAGTACTTCATCGTCTCGGCGGACTGTCACGCGAACGAGCCCCCCGATCTGTGGCGCGAGCGCATGGATCTGAAGTACCAGGAGCGCCTGCCAGGCGTCGTGCTCGACGCGGATGGCAAGCAGTTCCAGAAGACCGAGGGCTTTCGCCCGGTGCGGATACGCAACGTGAAGTTCGAAGGCGAGGACCTCGAGCGGAATCGCGCGGGCAGGACCCCGGAGGAACGCCTGCGCGACCACGCGCGTGACGGAATCGACGCGGAGATCATGTTCCCGAACAAGGGCCTCGCCATGTGGGCGACTCAGGATGCCGCGTTCTCGCTCGCCATGTGTCGCGTTTGGAACGACTGGGCCTGGGAGACCTTCGGTCCCTACAATGATCGCCTCTCGCCCATGGCGGCGATCGCTCCAGCTGAAGTCGAGCCCGCAATTGCGGAGATCCACCGGGTCGCCAAGCTCGGCTTTCGAGGGGTGTCGCTGCCCTGCAAGCCGGTCTTTGGTCCCCCGGACTGGGAGCAGTCGAACTACAACCTGCCGGAGTTCGATCCGCTATGGGCGGCCATTCAGGACGTGGACCTTCCGATCACGTTCCACGTATCGACGGGTCGCGACCCGCGCACGTCGCGAGGCAACGGGGGTGCCGTGATCAACTACGCGGTCCACTCGCTCGCGCCCACGATGGAGCCGATCGCGAACCTGTGCGCCTCGGGTGTTGTGGAGCGCTACCCTAAGCTCCGCTTCGGGTCGGTGGAGGCCGGTATCGGCTGGGTGGCATGGGCGCTCTGCGCGATGGACGAAGCCTACATGAAGCACCACATGTTCGTGCGGCCCAAGCTGGAGCTGCTGCCGAGCGAGTACTTCAAGCGCAACGGATTTGCGACCTTCGGAGAGGACCCTCCCGGGCTCGGCATCGCAAGAGAGCACGACCTAGTAGACAACTTCATGTGGGCGAACGACTACCCGCATCACGAGGGTACGTGGCCGCACTCGGCCGCGGCGGTCGAGCGCAGCATGCGTCACCTGAACGACGAGGAGCGTGCAAAGATCCTCGGCCTCAACGCGGCCCGCGTCTTCAAGTTCGACGTCCCCCCGGAAAAAGCACACTAGCCGCCGACTCCGTCCCACGTTCCTACGTTAGTGCACCCGCGATCGCGTACTCCGTGATCTCGTCGTCGCTCAAGCCGAGCAGCTCGCGTAGAACGTGCTCGGTGTGCTCGCCAATGCACGGGCCGGGCCTCCGCAGTCGTGCCGGCGTGGCTGAGAAGTGGGTCACCGGCCCGTCGTACGGCGTCGGTCCCATCACACCGTGGTCGAGAGTCACGAAGAATCCGCGGTGGGTGAGCTGGGGATCTTCGTACAGGTCCGTTGGGCGCATCACGACGTAGGCGGGAACGCTGGCGCTCTGCAAGCTGCGTGCGAGATCGAAGGGTTCGCGCTCCCGACACCACTCGCCGAGCGCCGCATCGATGGCGTCTCTCTTCGCGATTCGAGCGTCGAGCGTGGTGAGCCCCTCGCCCTGCAGAGCGCGTAGCCTCGTGAGGGAGCGGAGAGCGTCCCATTGCTCGGGAGTCTCGATGGCGATCGCCACGTAGCGCTCGACGCCGGCCGTCGCGTAGATCCCGTGTGGGCAGGCCGTGCTCGAGGCGTGACCGATCGGGCCCGCTGTTCGGCTGTTTACCGTATGGTCCAGCGCGAGCGGCTCCAGGAAGTGAATGGCAGCCTCGATCTGCGACAGGTCGATATGCTGACCCTCTCCGGTGTCAGCTCTGTGGAGCAAGGCGGAGCCGAGGGCGGCGCTGCCGTAGCGCGGCGCGATGAAATCCGTGTACGCGCCCCACGGCCCACACGGCTCTCGGTCCGACCAGCCCGTGATCCCTACGAAGCCCGCCATGGCCGCACCCTGGTTGCCAAACCCGGCATAGGTGGCCTGAGGTCCGGTCTGTCCGCGCAGGCACGTACTGAGCATCACGAGATCGCTTCGCTCGCGCGATAGCGTCTCGTAGTCCAGCCCGAACTTCTTCATGTTTCCGGGCGTGAAGCTCTCCACGACCACGTCGGCCCCAGTCGGCCAGCTGGCGCGCCAGTCGCCGGCCGCCGTCCGTCGAGAGGTCGAGAGACATGCCGAGCTTCGACGTGTTGAAGTTCGGCATGAACTGGGAGCGGTCGGTCCCCGGCTCCGAGTCCTTGAAGGGGGGCAGCTGTCGGAGCACGTCCAAGCGTGAGCTCGATTCGACGTGCACGACGGTCGCTCCGTGGTCCGCCAGCGCCTTGCTGATGATGGGTCCCACCCCGACCCAGGCGAAGTCCGCGACCTTGAGGCCGGCAAAAACGCCGTCTTGTGTAGGCGGTGCTGCGGAGCCGCGCGTCCTCGCCGGTGTGCGGGGCGCGTCCAGCAGGGCTTGGCCTTCCCCGAGCTTGGGCGCTGGGGACGCGAGTCGGACTGGCGTGAGCGAGAATCTGGCGAAGGGACCGGGGTGATCTCGCTCTCCTACGCGTGTCCCAGTAGTCACGCGCCGCGAGCTGGGGGTCGGCGCGTAGGTCCGCGATCGTCAGGATCGGCGCAAGCAGGAGCTTGGCTTCGATGGCCACCTCCAGGAGCTCGGACCTGCGCTGCTCACGCAGGAACGCGAGCAGCGTCTCGAGCGCGCTTGCGACCTGCTCCCTGGTGAGCCTGCCCTCGATCACGTCGGCCACCCACGGAGCGGCTCGTGCTGGAGTACAACCCGGACTGGAGCGGCGTCGACTGGGAGGGTCGGACTCCCGCCCATCCGCGCTGGTCGCGAGCTGCATTCAACCTGCGCGCGTTCTTTGTCTACGACGAGCCGATTCGGTTCAACCGTGAGTCGTGGCGGGGGCGGATGCGCGCACTGCGTGGCATCGGTGCCTCGCTGCCCGAGGAGCAGGTGCGGGCCTTCGATCGCGAGCACGCAGCGCTGCTGGAGGAGATCGCGCCCCCGGAGTTCACGCTGGTGCACAGGATCGACGCGCACTTCTACGAGTTCCGCGAAGACGAGGGTCGGCCTCCTCTATAATCCACGCCAGGAGGACAGTGTGGTCGACGGCGTTCACGTGTGCCTGAGTTTCGACTTCGATGCCATATCTTCGTGGATCGCAGGCTTCCGGACGAAGTCCCCGAACGCGCTTTCCCGCGGCGAGTTCGGTCGCGTCGGAGCGGATCGTCGCAGAGGGTCACGAGGTCGGCCACCACGGCTACTGCCACGAAGATCCCGGGCCGCTCGAGCTACCGGAGGAGCGGAGCATCCTGGAGCGCGGGATCGCCCTGATCGAGGGCCTCGCCGGGAGCTCGCCTCGAGGCTACCGCTGCCCGTCGGGGAGCTTCAGCGAGAACACGCTGGCGCTTCTCGTCGAGTACGGCTTTTCGTACGACAGCAGCATGATGGCGGACGACTTCTCGCCCTACTACTGCCGCGTCGGCCACGAGGCGCCGGTGGACGCGCCCTACGTGTTCGGGTCTGAGGTCGACCTGGTGGAGGTGCCGTTCTCGTGGCACCTGGACGACCACCCCTACTTCGAGCACGTACGGAGCCGCCGCGGCATCAATCCCGGACTCGCCGCTCCGTCGCGGGTGTACGAGGTCTGGTCTGGCGACTTCGACTACCTTTGTCACAAGCTCGGAGCGGGCGTGTACACGTTGACGATGCACCCGCAGGTGATCGGCCGGGGCCACCGGCTGCTCATGCTCGAGAAGCTGATCGTGCACATGCGCGAGAGCGACGCGAACTTCACGACCATGGGCGAGTTCGTTCAGAAGTGGAGAGCTGGGAATCCGTTCCGAGAGCGGAAGGTGGAGACACAGCATGCCTGAGATCGAGCGCAGCGGGGTCCGAATACACTACGAAGATCACGGGCGCGGTCCGGCGCTGCTCTTCAGCCATGGCTACGGTGCCACCTCCGGTATGTGGCGCGGGCAGGTCGACGCCCTTGCGGACCACTACCGGGTCCTCAGCTGGGACATGCGGGGTCACGGACTGAGCGAGAGCCCCGCGGACGTTGAGCACTACGTGGAGAAGGAGGCCGTTGCGGACATGGCAGCGCTCCTCGACCACTGCGGGATCGAGCGCGCCGTGGTGGGCGGGCTCTCTCTCGGCGGCTACATCTCGCTCGCCTTTCACCTCGAGCATCCGGACCGCGTCCTGGCGCTCATGCTCTTCGACACGGGTCCCGGCTACAAGAACGACGCGGCCCGAAAGGGCTGGAACGAGAACGCGGAGGCCCGCGCCCGAGCCTTTGAGAAGAAGGGCCTCGAGGCCCTCGGTGGCGGCGCCGAGGTGCGCATCAGCCAGCATCGCTCCGCAACGGGACTCGCCCTGGCGGCTCGGGGCACGCTCAAGCAGTTCGATGCGCGGGTGATCGAGTCCTTGCCGTGCATCGAGGTCCCGAGCCTCGTCCTGGTCGGAGCCGAGGATCGTCCTTTCCTAGCAGCCACGAAGTACATGGCAGGGAAGATTCCCCGCGCGACCCACGTCGTGATCGATGATGCGGGCCACGCGTCGAACATCGATCAGCCGGAAGCCTTCAACGCAGCCGTCCGTTCGTTCCTGGAGAAGGCCCTAGCGAACTGAGTCACGGCTTCGGTTGCGGGGCCGCCGCTGCAAATCCGGCCCTGCCTTTCCCGAGCAGCGGGCGGTGGCTAGCTGAGCAAGCGCTCGATCCAGGCGATCAAGAGCACCCAGAAGAGCGCGCAAGCCGAGCAGAGGCATAGCCAGACCCGGGTCACCTCCCAGGCGCCCGGCTTGTCCCGCTCGTTCCGCCACTTCTGGCGTAGCTGGCCAGGATGGGTGGTGCCTCGGGCGGATGCGGGAGGACGGCGGGGTGCGAGGGCAGCTCTGCGCCGCTCGGGTGTACGCATGATGGTGGCTCCTGTCTCCCCCCGACTGAGAGCACGAAGCGTGCCTGCATGCCCCCGGCGTCGGAGCCCGCGAGTCGGATATGGTTCGTTCTCGAGACAACGAAGAGCAGACCGAGGAGTGGAAAGCATGACGCGCGGCTACACGAATCCTGACCAGCTGGTCGATACGGCATGGCTGGCTGAACACCTGGGCGGTCCAGAGCTCCGGATCTTCGACACCACCGTGCATCTGCTTCCCGATCCGCCTCGGACCTACCGCATCGAGAGCGGAAGGGCCGACTACGAGCAGGGCCACATACCCACCGCTGGCTTCCTGGACCTGGCCGGCGAGCTGGCGGACCCCTCGAGCAGCCTGCGCTTCACGATGCCGCCCCCAGAGCAGCTGGAGCGCGTTCTATCCGGTGCCGGGATTGGCATGGAGACTCGAGTCGTGCTCTACAGCACGAGTCACGCGATGTGGGCGACACGCATGTGGTGGATGCTGCGCGCATCCGGCTTCGACCGCGCTGCCGTCCTGGACGGCGGCTGGCACAAGTGGAAGGCCGAGGGCCGTAGCGTGTGCCAGCAGCCCTGCGGATACTCGAGCGAGAGCTTCAAGGCAAGTCCGCGGCCCGAGCTCTGGGCGGACCAGGATGAGGTGCTCGGGGCGATCGGGGATCCCGGCGTGGCCACGCTGAACGCGCTTCCGCGGGAGACCCA
>CBDDEE010000007.1:0-37713 GCA_965226855.1 Myxococcota bacterium
CGCCGACCACTCGACGCGACGAATGCACACCGACCTCCGTCCCGCGCGACTACGGCACGCTTGATCTCCGCAGGGATGTGTCGAGACGGGGTTCCGGACCCTCGCGAACCGTTCGACCGTTTACGCGGTCTCGACGTCTGGGCGAACTGTTTCCGCTTCGCATCCTCAAGCAGCAGCGTGAGAGCTCGATCGAAGATCTCCGCGAGATCGCCGTCTGGAATTTGGTGACGCAGCAACGCCTGCGCTTCACGAAGCTTGTCGCAGAGCGTCTGGTCGCCTGTGAACTGAACTTTGAACCGCTTGCCGCCGAGGGGGCTCGGTGAGCGCGGCACCGGGCGTGAGGCTGCTGCCTCGCGACGCGTAGCCTCAGCGCCCTTGGAGCACATCCCGACAGCCGAGGCGCCCGGTCTGGGGTTAGGGAGCTGCCTGACCCGGGCGGGCACGTCCGGCTTCGGAGCACGGTCAGCCAGCATTATCTCGATCGCACGCTTGGTCTTGTGGCGGGCCAGGTCCAGCAGCTCCATGTGGTTCTCCGGAGTCAGATGGGGAGCGATCAGCTTCGCTCCTCCTAGATGTAGCGCCCCCTCGCGGATTCGCTCGAGCAGGAGCGGACATGCGCGCGCCGCCCGCGCGATCGCGATGAGACGATAGGAGGACGCCTCCGAGAAGTGGAGCGCCTCGGTGCAGTAGAGATACATGCATGAGTAACTCTGTGCGAGATAGAGCTTGCGTTTGTCGACCTCGGCCAGGTACGCGAGCAGATCCGCCTCGTTGTGGCGAGTCTTCGTTACGAGCTCGTCGAGGCCTCGGAGCAGTTTGTGATCGGAAACGGTCTTAAGATAACCCTCCATTCCTGTCTTTCCTTCGGGACCGAGAAGTGGTGAGGTCCGAACGATAGCACGACGTATTTCGGTGTCAGAGGATTCGCTGCACCGCGCGATCAAACGAACCTGCGACTTCGCGGCTAGAAGTCCGGATAACAAATCGCGGAGACGTGTCACAGCTCCAAGGAACGAAGTTCTAGCGCGGAACTCGCGTCGACTCGTTGGAGTTCTCGAAACCTGTCAAGGGTTCTCATGCACTTTTTGCAAGAAAGTTCGCTATGGACGCACTGGTCTCGGGACCAGTAGGGAGCTACAAATCGCGCGGGGCTGGCAGAGGCCTCGCCTAGCCCAACTCGCCCGGAGTTTCCCTGGCTTCAGCTGTACACGGTGGTTCGAGCGAGCGTACGAAGGGCGGTCACAAATGCTGGTCTTCGATCAGGTGGTCCGAGGCTCGACCTACCTCCTCCGCTCCGACCCGCGCTTCGCCGACCTGATGAGCCGCGTAGGTCTGCGCGAGAATTAGAATCCATCTAGACCGTGAGCGCCGGACCTAAGCACGTCAGCTGCACGTTCTGCCGAATCGTAGGTGGCGAGCTCGAGTCGTGCGGCGTGTTCGAGGACGAGACGTCCTTCGCGTTCCTAGATCGCCGGCCGCTGTTTCACGGCCATTGCCTGCTCATTCCGCGCGCCCACTACGAGACGCTCCTCGACCTTCCACCCGAGCTGGTGGGCCCGGTCTTCGCGAACGTCCGTCTGCTCGCGCAAGCGCTCGAGCGCGGGCTCGGCGCGGAGGGCACCTTCGTCGCCCTCAACAACCGGATCAGCCAGAGCGTTCCTCACCTGCATATCCACGTGGTGCCACGTCGGCGCAAGGATGGTCTCCGCGGCTTCTTCTGGCCGCGCACGAAGTACGAGAGCGACGAGCAGATGCGCGAGGTAGGCGAGATCCTCCGCTCGACACTCGACGAGCTGCGCTCACCTTCCTGATCTGCATGCTAGGACGGTCAACTGCGGGGGTCGTCTGCCCGATCAACCTTAGGGCGGACACACGTGCCTGGCCGCTCCTGAACGGGCAACAGAGGTCACTCATGACTGGAATCCAGCGCAAGCTCTCCGGGTTGAGCATGCTGGGCGCCGTTGTCGCACTTATCCTCGCGTTCGCGGCGATCGGCTGGTTCTGGCTCGCCCACGCCTCGATCGGTCGAGCCTCGAAGAAATGCTGAGCGATCTCGCCCTGCGCTCCAGGCCCACGAACCAGCGCGCGATCTGTTCGCAACAGATAACGCTGTCCTCTCACATCGCAGCCTGTAGGGCGGACACACGTGCCTGGCCGCTCCTGAACGGGCAACAGAGGTCACTCATGACTGGAATCCAGCGCAAGCTCTCCGGGTTGAGCATGCTGGGCGCCGTTGTCGCACTTATCCTCGCGTTCGCGGCGATCGGCTGGTTCGACACGGTCGAGCTGCGCTCGCGCCTGTTCGAGATAACGCTGATCGGTGTAGCGGGCCTGGTCGTGATCGGCCTGCTCGGTGTGGCGCTGGCGACCCTTGTGCGGCGTACGGTGACCACTCCCCTTGCACGGCTCAGGGAGACGGCAAAGCGGATCGCGGACAGCCAGGACTGCTCCATCCGTGCGACCAAAGCCGCGGACGACGAGATCGGCCAGCTCGTGGATGTCTTCAATCACATGCTCACTCGACTGAAGCCTCTGCAGAAGGAGGTGCAAAGCCAGAGCTCGGATCGCACGCTCGCCCTCCAATCCGCCATGCGCAGAGCCTTCCGATCCGCGCGCCAGGCCAAGCAGGCGAGCCAGGCGAAATCCGGCTTCCTGGCGAACATGAGCCACGAGATCCGGACCCCTCTGAACGGTCTCACAGGGATGACCGACCTGCTCCTGCGCACGGAGCTGAGCGAACGACAGCGACACTCCGTGTTGACCATCCAACGTTCGGCTGATTCGCTGCTCCACGTCATCAACAGCATCCTCGATCTGTCGAAGATCGAAGCCAGTGAGCTCGAGCTCGAGGAGGCCGAGTTCGAGATCCGGGAAGTCATCGAGGAGATCCTGGAGCTGCTGGAGGGCCAGGCCCACGAGAAAGGGATCGAGCTCGTCGCGCGCATCGATGCGGAAGTCCCCGACCTGCTGATCGGCGACCGCACGCGGTTGCGCCAGATCTACATGAACTTGGTCTCGAACGCGCTCAAGTTCACGAGCGTGGGAGAGGTGGCCGTCGAGGTCTGGAAGGTCTCGGATCACGACTCCGAGGGGGAGCGCGAGGTCTTCCTGCATTCCTACGTCAGGGATACCGGGATCGGCATCGATCCGAGCAAGTGCGACCGACTCTTCGAGCCCTTCCGCCAGGCCGAGGAGTCGACCACGCGCAAGTATGGGGGGACCGGACTGGGCCTGGTCATCGCCAAGCAGCTGTCCGAGCTGATGGGTGGGGGGATCGGTGTGGAGAGTCAGCCCGGGGTGGGCTCGACCTTCTGGTTCACTGCATCGTTCCGGTGCTCCGCGAGCGCCAAGGAGAGCGCCCCCGCCGGTTTGACGCGGGACTTCCGCATTCTCGTCGTCGATGACAATGCGACGAGCCGCGGCGTGGTCTGTGAGCAGGTTACCTCCTGGGGCATGCGCTGCGACGACGCCCACGGCGGCTCTCGCGCCCTCGAAATGCTCCGCGCAGGTGCCCGCAATGACCCATACCAGCTTGCCCTGATCGACATGGAGATGCCGGAGATGAACGCACTCGATCTAGCGCGGGTGATCACCACCGACGCCGAGATTCCGAGCCTGCGACTCGTGATCCTGACGTCGATCGCCCAGGAGTTCGAGCCAGATGCACTGCGCCAGTACGGCATTTCGAGCTGGATCGCAAAGCCGGTGCGCCGAGCCGACCTGCAGCGCTGCCTGACCGAGGCGCTCGGGCAGCGCTCCGCGGACTCCGTGGCAACGACCGCGGGCTCCGACGCGGCGGTGGCGCCGTTGCCGCGGCTGCCGTGTCATGTCCTGCTCGCGGAGGACCACCCCGTCAACCAGGAGGTAGCGCTTGCGATGCTGCAAGAGCTCGGCTGCTCGGCGGAGATCGTCGAGAACGGAGGCGACGCGGTCGAGGTCGTTGGGCGCTCCGCCTTCGACGTCGTGCTCATGGACTGCCAGATGCCGGGGCTGGACGGCTACGAGGCGACCGCGCTCATCCGCGCTCGTGAGCAGGAGGGCGGCCTGCGCCGCACTCCGATCGTCGCGCTCACCGCGAACGCGATGGCGGGGGATCGGGAACGCTGTCTCGCCTCCGGCTTCGACGAGTACCTGGCCAAGCCCTACAAGCTGGAGCAGCTGCAGAACCTCCTATGTCAGCTGCAAGCGGAGAACCCAGCGAAACACGCTGCGAAAGCGGCTGTGCAACCGGAGGGTCCCGAGACTGTCGACGCCATCGACATGACCGTCGTCGCTGCCATGAAGGGCCTGTGCCGCAACGGCGAGCCCATCATCCCGCAGATCGTCGATTCCTATCTGGCGAGCACGCCCCCGCTGCTCGAGCGCCTGCGCGAGGCCGCGGGACGTGGCGACTCGAACGGGCTGCGAGAGCACGCACATGCCCTCAAGTCCAGCAGCGGCACCGTTGGGGCTCGCAACCTGGCGGAGCTCTGCAAGGAGCTCGAGCACGTAGCGCGACAGGGGGCGGTCCCCGATGCCGAAGAGCAGGTGGCAGGGATCTGGGAAGAGTACAAGCGGGCCCAGGAGGCACTCATGTCGCTGGTCCAGCGGGAGACGGAATGAGCGCCGAGCAAAGGCCAGTGGTGTTGATCGCCGACGATGATGCGGGCCTGCGCATCCTCTGTGCGGCGGCGCTCGAGCAGGCCGGCTTCGAGGTGGTGGAGGCAGCGGACGGCAGGCAAGCCCTTGCGGACTTCCAGCGCGTCCGTCCCGATCTCCTGATCCTCGACGTGGACATGCCGCTTGTGAACGGCTTCGAGGTGTGCTCGACGCTCCGCAGCACGACCAGCGGCAACACTACGCCGATCCTCATCATGACTGGTCTCGATGATCTCACCTCGATCGAGAGGGCCTTCGACGTTGGAGCCACGGACTTCATCACCAAGCCGATCCAGCCGGTGCTTCTGGGCCATCGGAGCAAGTATCTGGTGCGTGCCGGTCAGGCGCAGGCAGGGATCCGCCTACTCGATCGCGCGGAGGCGATGTCGCGCTCCGAGCCCTACGACGTGGACGGGCCGATCGACATGACCGTCATCGAGGGTCTGCGAGGCATGAAGAGACAGGAGCAGTCCATCCTGTCCCAGGTCATCAATGCCTACCTGTACGGCTCGCCACCGCTGATCGATCGGCTGCGGGAAGCCGCATCGAAGGGTGACGACGCAGGGCTTCAGAACGCTGCGCACGCACTGAAGTCCAGCAGCGCCAACGTGGGGGCCCGCCATCTCTCCGAGCTCTGCAAGCGGCTCGAAGACGAGGCGCGAGCCGGTGACATCGAAGATGCCGTGGTGCGCGTAGCCAGGATCGAGTCCGAGTTTCAGCGCGTCCACGTTGCGCTGATGCCGGAGCTCGAGCAAGACGTGGACTGACGCCCTGCGAGGCTGTGGAGCACGGCTCCGCAGCCTATGATCGGGGCATGAACGCGACGGAGCTCGCCGAGCGGCTTGCCCTCGATCGCTATCCCCGTTCGAGTCGCTACGACCCGGCCTGGATCATCGAGCACATGATGGGTCCGCATCCGCTCTGGCTCATGGAATACCTGACGACTCTCATCGACCTGCAGCCGGGCCAGCGCGTGATGGATCTGGGCTGCGGCAAGGCCCTGACGTCGGTGTTCCTCGCACGAGAGCTCGACGTGCGGGTCCACGCGGTAGATCTGTGGATTCCGGCTGGTGAGAACTGGCCGCGCATCGTGGCGGCCGGAGAGAGCGAGCGCGTCGTTCCGATCCATGCGGACGCGAGCAGACTGCCCTTCGCGGATGGTTACTTCGACGCGATCGTCAGCGTCGACGCTTACCACTACTTCGGAATCGATCCGGAATACCTCGCCAAGATCCTGCGCTTCTTGCCTGTGGGGGGACGTCTGGGCGTGGTTTGTCCCGGGGTCATTGGGGAGATCGGGGAGGTACCCGACTGGCTCGAGCCCTACTGGGAGGACGGCTTCTCCACCTTCCACACGCCAGAGTGGTGGAGGGAGCACTGGGAGCGCACGGGCTTGGTGGAGGTCGCCCGCGCCGAGCTGCTTCCGCATGGCGGCGAAGACTGGCTGCTGTGGTCGGAAGCGTCGGACGACTGGAAACGAGCCACTGGAGGCACGCCGTATGAAAAGGAGGCCGCGATGCTGCATGCAGACAAGGGTGGGCTGCTGGGCTTCGTCGCGGTGGTTGCGACGAAACGCTAGTCGTGACTCAGAGTGGCAGGTCTGGTCACGGAGTGACGGAAGCGAGCCAAATCGGTCACTTACAGGTGCTTGGCGCCAATCGACGCCTCTGCTAGAGTCTCTTGCGGAGAGGCCTTCCGATCGGCTCACAGCTTCTGGCTTCACTTGCCTGTTTCTGTTTCCACGTCGAGTTCGCCTTTCCTGCTCGTGCGTGCAGGGTCAGGCGACCGGCGTGACGGGCGGTGTACATAGCGTCTGGTGGCCCCATCGGACTGTCCGGTTTGGCAGCAGGCGCCGGTGCCGCGAGCCCGCAACCGGGACGCGGCGAAGGATCATGAGTTGAGTAAGAAGTTGTACGTTGGAAACCTGGCCTTCTCTACCACCGAGGACGAGCTGCGAGATCTCTTCGAGGCGCATGGGAAGGTCGACTCGGTAAACGTGATCACGGATCGCGAAACAGGCCGCTCGCGCGGCTTTGGCTTCGTCGAGATGGACGACGACAGCGCGGCGAATTCCGCGATAGAGGCCCTCGACGGGAGGGACTTTGGAGGCCGGAACCTCCGGGTGAACGAGGCCCAGGAGCGGAATCGCGGCGGCGGCGGCGGCGGGGGCGGCCGAGGCCGCTACTAGCGCTCGAAGCTGGCCTCGCTAGCTGGGGCAGTCAGGTCAAGATCGTCTGCATTCGTTCCGATTTGTCCTTCCGATGAGACAGGAGCGAAGAGGCGCCGAGCGGTACGAAACGCGAACCGCGGTCGAGTTCCGCTGTGCGATCTTGACCGGCAAGGGTTCTATGCTCGACGTCTCGCTCTCGGGAGCGCGTATCGAGAAGGTCGAACGCCGGCCGCTCGTGGGTGAGCAGCTGAGGATCGTCCTGCCCTTCGGTTCGCTGGACAAGCCTCTCTGGCTGGCAGGGGAAGTCATTCGGCATACGCCGACCGGAGGCTTCGCCGTGCGCTTCCTCAACGTCGACATGCGGGCGCTGGGCATTCTGCGCAGGCTGCTTCCCCGAGCCGGTGAAGAGCTCCCGTCTGGCGACTGACCGGCCGTCGTCCAGCTGATCGCCCCAGGCGAGTGACTCGGCGCATGCCCTGGTCGTGCAGGCCTCTGCATCTACGGGGGTCTTGGGCGCGTATAATGCGTCCAAGGCGCAAGGAGATCCCCCCATGCGAGTCCTGTCTCTCGCGACGTGTCTCGTCCTGCTCGGATCCGGTTCTCTCGGGTGCGCCACCCCATACGACCCGCGCGCGCTCGAGGCGCGCGAGGACGGCATTCGCCAGGCGCACGACCGCGCCGTGAGGGCGCACGATCCCTGGGAGAGGGAGATGTGGGCGCGCGAGTATTCCCGGCGCGTGACCGAGCTCTAGCGGTATCACGAATGGGTGCAAGCAGAGCGCGGCGCGCGCGTCGAGCACTGGCGTCAGCTGAGCTTCACGCTGCAACAGGCTGGCCTCGTTGTCCTTGAAGAGGTGCTGTGGCGGAAGGCGAACGATTTTCCGTAACGCGAAGAGGAGGGACATCGATGAGAGCAAACGTAAAGGCACTACTGGTCACCCTACTAGCGGGAGTCCTTCTGGGTCCGCTTGGCGTCCGCACCGCGATCGCCGCCGAAGACCCGCCCGAGGTCAGCTTTGATGGCCTGTGCCGGGTTGAGGACAGCAAGCTGGCACTGGTTTACGCCATCCCCGACGTCGATCTGAGCGGCTACAGCAAGGTCGGGATCATGGAGGTCGAGGTCGCGTTCAAAAAAAAAAACTGGAGGAGGGAACAACGCGGGGTCAGGAAGAGCGACATGGAGAGGATCAAGCGCAACGTCGCTGAGACCTTCCGTTCGGTGTTCGTGGAGGAGCTGGAGGCTGGGGGATACGAGATCGTCGATCAGACAGGTGAGGACGTGCTCGTGGTGCGCCCGGCGATTCTCGATCTTGTCGTCAACGCGCCTAACACGATGTCGAGTACGGTGACCAGAACGTATGTCACCTCCGCCGGCGCGGCGACGGCGCTCATCGAGCTCTACGATTCGGTGACTGGCGCCATCCTCGTTCGCGCGATCGATCGGCGCAATGTGCGGAACTTTGGAACGGGCTTCAGTTCGAACAGCGTCACGAATACCGCGGATGCCAGGCGCATCATCAAGATCTGGGCAGTCACGCTCCGCGAGGCCCTCGACACCGTTCGTAGCGGTGTCGGCGATGTTGCTGCGGAAGGCCCCGAATAGAGCCGCCTCAGTAGTTAGGTACGTCATGCCGCTCTCTTCCTACCGCGTCCTGGATCTGACCAGCGGCGGGGCCTCGCTTGCAGGCCAAACTCTCGCTGACCTCGGTGCGGACGTGATCCTGATCGAGCCCCCGGGAGGAGTGCCCGAGCGTCACGAGGGGCCATTCTTCAAGGACCGAGCGGACCCGAATACGAGCGTCGGCTTCTGGGCGCTGCACCGCAACAAGCGCTCGATCAGCCTGGACCTAGAGCGTGCCCCGGGGCGCGAATCCTTCCGACGCCTCGCCACGAGTGCGGACGTTGTCATCGAGTCCATGCCAAGGGGCTGGCTCGACGAGCGTCGGCTAGGCTACGCGGCGCTCTCTGAAATCAATCCGCGTCTCTGCGTCGTGTCCATTACACCCTTTGGCGAGTCCGGTCCCAAGGCTCACTGGGCTGCGACCGACCTCACACTCACGGCTGCGTCGGGCGCAATGATCCAGACTGGGGACGAGGATCGCCCCCCGCTCACGTGCTCCGTGCCGCAGGCCTTCCTCAACGCGGGAGCCGATGCGGCGGTGGCCGCGATGCTCGCGCTCGCGGAGCGCTGGCACAGCGGTCGGGGCCAGCACGCGATCGTCTCCGCGCAGACGTCGATGATGATGACGGCCCAGTCCTTCGTGCTCGCACATGGCTGGGGCGACCAGCAGCTCGAGCGACTTGGCGGCGGCATCCGCGCCGGGCCGATCCGCATTCGCCTGGTGTACCCGTGCAAGGACGGCTACGTGAATTTCACGTTCCTGTTCGGCCCGGCGCTCGGCCCGTTCACGGCCAGGATGTTCGAGTGGATGTACGAGGAGGGCTTCGTCGACGAGGCGACCCGCGACAAGGATTGGGTGGGTTTCGGCGCGGCGATCCTAACCGGCGCAGAGCCGCTGTCGGAGTTGGGACGCTGTGCTGAGCTGATCGAGCGCTTCACGCGCGCGCACACCAAGGCCGAGCTCTACCGCGGGGCGTTCGAGCGGCGCGTCCTGATCGTGCCGCTATCCGACGCGGCCGACCTGCTGCAGTCCAGACAGCTCCGCGAACGCGAGTTCTGGGTGCCGGTTCGACACGAGGAGCTCGGAGTCACGGTCGACTACCCTGGTCCAAGCCTCAAGCTCAGCCGGACTCCGATTCAGGTTCGCAGGCGTCCGCCTCTGCTCGGCGAGCACCAGCAGGAAGTCCTCGAGGAGGACCGTCCCCCTGCACCCCCGCCACAAGGCAAGGATGCCCTCGAGCGCAGGCCCGCGCTCGCTGGACTGCGCGTCCTCGACTTCACCTGGGTGTACGCGGGGCCGGCGATCACGAAGATGATCGCCGACTACGGCGCCACCGTCATCCGCGTGGAGACGGGCAAGAAGCTCGACGCTCTGCGTACCGGTGGGCCTTACAAGGACCGTGTTCCCGACATCGAGCGTTCGGCGGGCTACGCGAACCTCAACGTCGGCAAGCTCGGGCTCGGACTCGATCTCTCCGTCCCCGCCGCGCGCGAGCTCGTGCTGCGCCTCGTCGAGTGGGCGGACGTCGTCGTGGAGAACTTCACGCCGAAGGCCATGAAGGCCTGGGGTCTCGACTACGAGCACCTGCGCCGCGTGAAGCCGGAGCTGATCGTGCTCTCCAGCTGTCTCAACGGGCAGACCGGGCCCGAGGCGCTGCTGGCGGGCTACGGCACGATGGGTGCGTCACTCGCGGGCTTCGGCCATCTAACCGGCTGGGAGGACCGTGCTCCCTGCGGCCCCTTCGGCGCGTACACGGATTACGTATCGCCGCGCTTCGCGACTTGCGGGATTCTCGCGGCTCTGGAGCACAAACGGCGCACGGGCGAGGGCCAGTACATCGACTGCTCACAAGTAGAAGCGTCGATCCAGATGATCGGCTCGGCGATGCTCGACTACCAGGTGAACGGACGCATCCCCCGCGCTGAGGGCAACGGCCACCGGAGCTACGCCCCGTCGGGTGTGTACCCTGTGCGCGGCGAGGACCGCTGGGTGGCGATCGCCGCCCCGCAAGCCGAGAACTGGGCGGAGCTCTGCAAGCTCTCCGGCCGAGGCTGGGAGAGTGACGTGCGCTTCGCCACCCCCGACGCCCGGCTCCGCCACCGCGCCGAGCTAGACGAAGCGATCGCCACCTGGACTCGTGACCAGGAGGTGGCAGACCTCGAAGAGGAATTGCAGGCCGTGCACGTGGCGGTGCACCGCGTGAGCAGGAATGCCGATCACTTCGAGGATCCGCAGCTCCGCGCGCTCGAACATTTCGTGTGGCTCGACCACCCGCTGCTGGGCTCTGTCCCGGTGGAAGCCTCCCGCATTCGCCTCTCGGAGACACCGGCCCGGTACGGCGGCCCGGGACCCACGATCGGCCAGCACAACCAGGAAATCCTGAGCGAGATTCTCGGTCTATCAGGCACCGAAATCTCCGATCTCGCGGTGAGCGGCGCCCTCGAGTAAAGGGCCAAGTTCTAGTCTCGGGACTTTGCGGCCCAGGCCAGGAAGCGTTCCGGGGACCATGTGTTGGCGATGGACTCGGGCTCCACCCAGCCGCGCTGTGCCTGCAGCGCTCCCCACTGGGTGCGGTTCAGATCGCTTACGTGGTGGGCGTCGGTGCTGACGACGAACGTGACGCCGAGGTTGCGTGCCTTGCGCAGTACCTCCCAGGCGGCGTCCAGGCGCGGCAGGGCGCTGTTGATCTCGATTGCGGTGCCCGTGGCCGCGGCTGCCCGCAGCACCGCGTCCACGTCGAGCTCGATCCCAGGCCGCCTCCCGATCATGCGTCCGCTCAGGTGCCCGATCACATTCACCGCGGGGTCGTGCATGGCCGCGATGACGCGCCGGGTCTGCGCATCCTGGTCGAGATCAAAGTGCGAGTGCACTGCGGCGACGCACCAGTCGAAGGTGCAGCGGAACTCCGCGTCGTAGTCGAGCCCGCCCTCCGGCCCGATGTTGAGCTCCACACCGTGGAGCAACCGCATGCCGGGGTAGCTCGTCTGCAAGCGAGCCAGGCGTTCGCGCTGCTCTAGAAGTAGCGTGCGGCTCACCCCGTTGATCGCCAGGTCTTCGCCATGATCGGTGATCGCCAGGTATCCGTACCCCCGTGCAGCGGTCTGCTTCAGCACGTCCTCGAGCGAGCTCCGTCCGTCTCCTGAGAGATCGGTATGGACGTGCAGGTCCCCGCGCAAGTCCTCCTCCGCGACGGCTCGGGGCAGCTCGCCCGCGGCACTGGCTTCAATCTCGCCCGTGTCCTCGCGCATGGGTGGTGGAATCGGCTCGAGGCCCAACGCGTCGTAGATCTCTTCCTCCGTCCGCGACGCGATCACATCGCCTGTCTCGGCGTGCAGCAGACCGTACTCGTTGAGCGTCCAGCCCTTCTTGATGGCGAGCTGACGCAGCTTGATGTTGTGTGCCTTGGAGCCGGTGAAATAGAGCGCGGCGGAGCCAAACTGGTCTGGCTCCACGATCCTCAAGTCCACCTGCAGGCCGCGATCGGTGACGATGGATGACCTGGTATTGCCCTGGTGCGGCGCCTTCCGCACCAGCGACAGCGAGGCGAAGTGCTCCATGACGGGACGGGCTTCACTGGCGATCACCAGGATGTCGACGTCGCCGATCGTCGGCAGCAAGCGGCGCAAGCTGCCGCAGTATCGAGCTCGCTCGACCTCCGGCAGCTCCTCGAGCTTGGCGACCAGGCGCTGTGCCACCGGCAGCACCTCCGCTATGGGTGTGCGTCGATCCTTTCCGGAGAGCCCCAGTCGCTCGATCGCCCTGGCGATGTTCTTCTCCGCCTTCGCCCCGAGCCCCTTTAGCGCGCGGAGCTCTTGCCCTTTGATCGCCTCCTCCAGATCCTCGACGCTCTCGACCCCGAGTTCCTCGCGCAGCCGAATCAGCGTCTTGGGACCGAGGCCCGGGATCTTCGCGAGACGCTGAAACTCCAGCGGGTACTTCTCGCGCAGCTGCTCCAGTTTGGAGATCCGGCCCGAGTCGAAGAACTCGCGGATCTTCCTTGCCGTGCTCTTGCCGATCCCGTCGAGCTTTGTGAGCTGCGACTCGCTCATGGAAGCGACGTCACCTGGCGCGGAGCGCAGCTCCATGATGGCGTTCTCGTACGCCCGAGCGCGGAACGACTGCGGATCGCCGTCGTCGAGCACGGTCAGCTGCACCAGCTCGCCCAGCAGCGCGTAGAGATCGTCCGGTCGGTTCGGCACGCCAAAGAGTTTATAGTCGAAGGGATGGCCGCGAAAGCCAATGAAGAGCTGCTCGATGTCGGCGGGCGCGAGGTCCGGGTCTCGAACCCCGACAAGGTCTACTTCCCGACCGCCGGCATCACCAAGCTGGCCCTGGTCCGCTACTACCTGGCGGTCGGCGAGGGAGTGCTGCGCGGCATCTACAACCGCCCCATCGTACTCAAGCGCTACGTGAACGGGATCGAGGGCGAGGGATTCTTCCAGAAGCGCGCGCCCAGGAAGCACCCGGATTGGGTGCACACCGTGGAGCTGCGCTTTCCCTCCGGTCGCACTGCCTCGGAGCTCGTCGTGACCGACCTCGCACAGCTCGCGTGGATGACGAACCTTGGCAACATCGACCTGAACGTGCACCCGGTACGGGCCGATGACCTCGACCACCCTGACGAGCTCCGCGTGGACCTCGATCCCGGACCGGGAGTCGGGTGGGACGAAGTCCGCCGCGTGGCGCTCCAGGTTCGCGACGTGCTAGGCGCGCACGGACTCGTCGGTTGGCCCAAGACGTCGGGCTCGCGCGGCATCCACGTGAACGTGCGCATCGAGCGCCGCTGGAGCTTCGATCAGGTGCGGCGTGCCGCCCTGGCCCTGGCGCGCGAGGTCGAGCGGCGCGCCCCGACGCTCGCGACCAGCAAGTGGTGGAAGGAGGAACGCAGCGGCGTGTTCCTCGACTACAACCAGAACGCGAAGGACCGCACGATGGCCGCGGCCTACTCTGTGCGCCCCAACCGGAAGGCATGCGTCTCCGCGCCCGTAACCTGGGACGAGGTGCCCGACTGCGAGCTGCAGGACTTCACACTCGCGACCATGCCGGCCCGCTTCGCCGAGCTGGGCGACCTGGCCAAAGGCATCGACGACGAGTCGGGCTCCCTTGACGCACTCCTCGAGCTGTCCGCGCGGAACGAGGCGGAAGGGCAGGGCGATGCCCCGTGGCCGCCGCACTACCGCAAGCAGCGCGGGGAGCCAGTACGCGTGCAACCGTCCCGTCGCAAGGGCGAAGGCCGCCGCGTTTCGACGATGCCCCTCATCACCGTTGCCAAGGCCAAGCAGAAGCAGGCTGCCCTGGACGGACTCGAACGCTGGAAGCAGCGCCATCCCGAGGCCGCGTCGCACCTGAAGCTGGAAGACGAGCTCGTGGACGCAATGCGCGGTCGCTCCAGCGTCTGGACGCGTGTACGCCTCAACCTGCGCCACGTGCCAGAAGACCTGCGACCGGCAGAGGAGACGCCGGACCCGGATTACGATCCCGGGAGCGAGTGGAGACGCCGACCCGCGTCCAAGGCTGAGAACCCCTAGCTCCTACCCCGCCGAGAAGATCTGCTGCAGCTCGAAGGGCGCCGTCACGTCGAGCTGGTCGTAGCCACAGTCCTCCGCCGTCCTGTCGAGTCGCCAGCGCACGAAGTGGGCGGTGTGACGGAAGCGCGTACCCTGCATGTGGTCGTAGGAGACCTCGACCACGCGCTCCGCGCGAAGTGGGAGCCAGCTCAGGTCTTTGCCCCGGTTCCAGCGGCTGGTCCCGCCCGGCACGCGCTGATGATGCTCTCCCGCGCTGATCCAGTCGTGCCAGGGGTGTCCCTCGTCCGCTGCCACGCGGAGCGGCGCGAGTTCCTCCACCAGCTCCTTGCGGCGAGCGACCGTGAAGCTCGCGGCCACGCCCACGTGATTAAGCCGTCCCTCTTCGTCGTACAGCCCGAGCAGGAGCGAGCCCACCATCGTCCCCTCGCCGTTCTTGTGCCAGCGAAACCCGGCCACCACGCAATCCGCGGTGCGCTGGTGCTTCACCTTCAGCATCGTGCGCTTGCCCGGCGCGTACGCGCCGTTTGCGAGCTTTGCCATGACGCCGTCCAGGCCGGCGCCTTCGAAACGATCGAACCAGTCCTGAGCCAGGTCCCGGTCCCGCGTGATCGGTGTCAGGTAGATCGGTGGGCGGACGTGGGCCAGAACTCCCTCGAGCAGCTCCCGACGCTTCTCGAACGGCGTCTGGCTCAGGTCCTGGTCCCCCAGGCAGAGGAGGTCCCAGGCGACGAACGCTGCGGGCGTCTGCTCGGCCAGCAGGGCGACGCGCGAAGCGGCTGGGTGGATGCGCAGTAGAAGCGCCTCGAAGTCCAGCCCGCCCTCGCCCGCAATGACGAGCTCCCCGTCGAGCGCGCAGCGCTCCGGCAGCTGCTCCTGCAGGGGCTCGAGCAGCTCCGGGAAGTAGCGGTTCATCGACTTCTGGTCCCGGCTCTGGATCAGGAGAGTGTCGCCGTCGCGGAACACCAGGCTCCGAAACCCATCCCACTTGGGCTCGAAGATCCACTTGTCTCCGTCGGGCAGAGTGTCCACTCGCTTGGCGAGCATCGGCTTGAGCGGCGAAGCGAGTGGGAGGTCCATCAACGGCAGTCTAGGCCTACCAGACTTGCACGTCTTCCGGCATCAACAACCCCCTGACGAAATCACAGCGTCGCGGACGGCGCCACGCGGCGGCGATCCGGCGACCCGAGATTGCGCCAGCTCGAGAACCTGAGCAACACCTCGGCCGCCCCCGTACTTTAACCCGACGTGCTGTAGCGAATCGAGTAGCCGCTCGAGAGCTGCTGGGTCCTGTAAGCTCGGCGGGGCGGTGAGGAGAGAGCCTATGCGCGCTTTCGTAAGCGGAGTCGGAGCCCTGCTTGGGGTTCTGCTGGCCGTGTATCTTTGGTCGGTCGCCGCCTCACCGTCGGACGAGGTGGCCGTGCTCGTGACCCGAGATGCGGATGGCGGAACGCACGAGACCAAGCTTTGGGTGGTCGAGGACGGAGGGAACCTGTGGCTACGCTCGGGCAGCCCGACGAGCGCGTGGCTCGCCCGCTTGCGCAGCAGCCCGGACATCGAGCTCGAACGAGCCGGTCAGCGCCGCTCCTACCACGCCGTCCCGGTGGAGACCCCCGAGGCCATCGCTCGCGTCAACGAGAAGATGGCCGAGAAGTACGGAGCCTCCGAGACGCTGGTCGGCCTGTGCTCGGATCGGTCCAAGTCCATTGCGATCCGAGTAGATCATCATCCTGTGATGGATTCCTCATACCATCGGCCGGGCCCTAGCAGGCTGCTGAAAAACTCCTCATCGAAGGGTACCTTTGAGGGAAGCCCCAAGGGGGAGATGTGAGAGGACCGCAGACGCTCCAGGGTGGGATCTTCAGCTACGTATCGCTGGAGTCCCGGATTCCCGAGGACCATCCGCTTCGAGCGATCCGGCGACTGGTGGACGCGGCGCTGGAGCAGCTGTCGCGACGCTTCGATGGTATCTACGCCAAAGGGGTCGGCCGACCGTCGGTCCCGCCGGAGCAGCTGTTGCGGGCGCTGCTGTTGCAGGTGCTGTACACGATCCGGAGCGAGCGCCAGCTGATCGAGCAGATCGACTACAACCTGCTCTACCGCTGGTTCGTGGGCCTGGAGCTGGACGATGAGGTGTTCAGCGCGACGGTGTTCACCAAGAATCGGGAACGGCTGCTGAAGGGCGAGATCGCTCAGCATTTCTTCGAGGCGGTGCTGGCGCAGGCGGAGTCGGAGGGGTTGGTGTCATCGGAGCACTTCACGGTGGACGGGACGCTGATCGAGGCGTGGGCGAGCCAGAAGAGCTTCGTGCGCAAGGACGAGAAGCGCAGGGACGATGACGACCCGGGCAACCCGACGGTCAACTTCCGGGGCGAGAAGCGGAGCAACCAGACGCATGCGTCGAGGACGGATCCGGACGCCCGACTGGCGGGGATGAGGGGCCAGGGCGCGCGGCTCGCGTATCAGGGACACGTCGTGACGGAGAACCGCAACGGCCTGGTGGTGGCGGCGAAGCTCACTCAGGCGTCGGGGTATGCGGAGCGCGAAGCGGCTCTCGAGATGGTGCTGGGTCTGGGGGGCGCTCGCCGGATCACCCTGGCTGGAGACAAGGGCTACGACGCCAAGAGCTTTGTGCAGGCGCTTCGGGCCTGGAGCGTTACCCCGCACGTGGCACAGAACACGACGAACCGCCGAAGCGCGATCGATCGAAGGACCACAGGACACCCGGGCTACGAGGTGAGCCAGCGCTTCCGCAAACGGGTGGAGGAGGTGTTTGGCTGGATGAAGACGGTGGGCTTGATGCGCAAGACCCGGCACCGGGGCACGGATCGGGTCGGCTGGGTCTTCACCTTCACTGCTGCGGCCTACAACCTGGTCCGTATCCGCAACCTGTTGGAGGCGACATAGCTCATGATCCCGCAAGATCTACCCGTGCGACACCGAACCGGTTCGTACCGGGAACGGCGATCCCTCTCCCTGCTCGGCACGCCTCCCGTCAGAGGCGTCCCGCCCAACCCAGTCACTTTCTCCGCAGCCTGCTAGGAGAGTGACCCAAGATTCGGGTGGGCGGAGGTGATTGTAGCGAGGGCCCCCAACTGGACGTGGAGCGATGTACGGGCCAACGGGGGTCCGAGGTAGCCGGTAGATGTCGGTCTACACAGATATGCGTCAGATCCAGGGCCTGACGTGCGCGAAACGGGTCCGCACCCGCCCGATCACGCCATCTGCGCTCGGCAGAGCGCCATCACGTTGAAGCCCGAGCACACCAGGTCCCACTCTCCCGTCACCTTCTCCTGGCCGCGCAGCATGAAGCGCCGAAACCGCTGTCGTGCCTTGATCTCGGCAAACGGCCGCTCCGCCTGGGTCTTCCGCTGCGCGTAGCGTTGCTGGGCCCAGGGCAGTCGTAAGATCCGGTGCATCCGCTGCGCCCGGGCTCCCTTGGGCCAGCGGGACGACTTCCGCCCGCGGACCGCGATCAACGCCTGTTGTCCCCGCCGTTCCAACGCCTTCAGGTTCGACTCGCTCAGGTACCCGTTGTCGGCCAGCAGAATCTCCGCTCGCTGACTCGTGTTCGTCTCGATTGCCTCGACCATGGGCTCCAACTGCTCGTAGTCATTGGCCTTCTCTGTCAGCTCATTCGCCACGATCAGGCCGTCCTCACTCGTCGCCAGCTGCGCGTTGTAGCAGTACTGCAAGGATCCCTCGGTCTTCATCATGTTCGCTTCGGGGTCCGCGAAGCTCTTCTGGTGCTTCGCTTCGAGCTTCTCCCGCTCCAGCTGCTCCCGGGCCGCTCGGATCCGCTCCCGTCGTCGCTCGCGCAGCTGTAGCTCTTCTGGAAGCCCACCTCCGCCATCGTCGTCCCCGTGCTCTTGCTCTTCCGCAGCGTTGAGCTCGTCCATCTGCGCCACGATCTGCTCGATCTCGTCGCTCAGCTGATCCTCCGCCTCCAGCATCCGCGCGTGGCTCATCGCCTTGGACCGCGACGTGTTCGCCCGGATCTTCGTGCCGTCTACCGCCACCTGCCCGAGCTTCACAAGCCCCATCGCCTGCGCCACCTTCAGCGTCTGCAAGAACACCTCTCGGAAGTCCCTGTGGTGACGGTCCCGGAATCGGTTGATCGTCCGGAAGTTCGGTCGTAGCCCAGCCGCGAGGTAGCGAAACCGCAGGTCGTAGTGCAGCCGTCGCGCAAGCTCCCGCCCGCTGTACACGCCCACGACCGCCCCCAGAAGCCACAGCTTCAACAGCATCCGAGGCGGGAAGGCTCGCTCTCCACGCCGGCGATACCGCTTCTCGAACCGCCGCAGATCCAGCGACTCCACCAAATCGTCGATGAACAGCGCCGGATCCGATGGATCCAGAGCCTCCCCCACGTGCGCCGGTAGCAGCTCGCCCTGCTGCGGCACATACGCCTTGAACATGACCTCTTCCCCCACGCTCCCAAGTTAGCCAATAAGGGAATCTTGGGTCACTCTCCTAGTTCGTTGAAGCACAGAGCCCGCTGCCATTGCGGTCGTGTCGAGTTCGAAGTCGAGAGCGGCCTCGACCACTTCGTCCGCTGCAACTGCTCGCTCTGCGTCCGCCGCGGCGCCGTGATGTTCTACGTGCCGCCGGAGGCCTTCCAGCTGCTCTCGGGCGAGGAGCACCTCGGCGGCTATCAGTTCGGCAGCAAGTCGGGAACGCATCACTTCTGCCAGGTCTGCGGCGTCTTCACGTTCTTCGAGTCTCACTTCGCCGGCAGGCACCAGTTTGGCATCAACGCGGCCTGCATCGACGGCTTCGACCCGTACACGGCGAAGGCAGAACTGATCGATGGGAGGTCGTTCCAAATATGCTTCACGGATCCATCAACCACGTTTCGATCACCGTCAGTGACGTACCCGAGGCCATGAGGTTCTTCCGACCGTTTCTTGAGTTCCTCGGGTACATCGTCCCGCCGGGCGACGAGGGTCGGGTCATCGTTTATGCGACATCAGTGGATCTGCTGGGCCTTCTCGCGCAGCGCGTCCAGGATCTCGAACATGGGTGCGGTCAGCTGTCGATCCCCGGCCAGGTCGACGAAACGCTCCAGGTCGGCGACTGCAGCGCCAAAGCACTCGAGCTGCGCGTAGATCATGCCGCGGTCTCGCAGCTCGAGTGGGGAGTCGGGCATCAGCAGCAAAATGCGATCACAGCAGGCCAGCGCCTCTTCGAGCCCGTTCTGCTGCGCGTAGATCTGCTTCAGGTTGGAGAGCATGCGCGCCAGAATCTGGCGGGGCGTGGACGGCTCGAAGTGCTCGGATGTGAGCTTCGCGTCCTCGCCCAGCGCCTGCTTGAGCAGCTCCTCGCAGTCCTCGCGTGTGAGGATGCTGCCGTAGAAGGGGTCGATCAGCACCGGCGGCTCGTCCATTGTGCGCAGCAGGAAGTGAGCGGGGAAGCTCACGCCGCGTACGTCGAGACCGATGCGCCGAGCCACCTCCAGGTAGACCACGGCGAGCGTGATCGGGATGCCGCGGCGCCGCTCGAGCACCTGGTCGAGGAAGCTGTTGTTCAGGTCGTAGTAGTCGCTGCGATTGCCCGAAAAATGCTCGTGCTCGAACAGATATTCGTTGAGGCGCACGATGGCATCGGGTCCGTCCGCGTCGCCCAGAAACTCACGCGCGCCCTCGGCAAGCGAGTCCAAGACGGCCAGGCATGCGTTCACATCCAGGTCCGGGCGCGCCTCGCGCGCGATCTGGAGCGCGGCCTCCCCCAGGTCGATCTCCTGGTCGTCTCCGGTTGCCAGCTCAGCGAAGCGTTCGCGCGCGTTCTGCCTCACGATCATCAGTCGACCCAGTGTAGAACGTTGCGGACGATCGACCAACGCGGTTCCCGGTTCTCCTCGTCGCGCCCCAAGATCCAGTAGCGATAGAGCGCGTCTATGGTGTTGTCGCGCTTCTTCAGCTCGAGCCAGTCGTTGACGAAGTTCACGAGCTCCTGGTCGCTGCGCGAGACGAAGTAGGCCATTGGAACCCGGAAGGGGTCAGGCTGCGGAACCACAACCGAGAACTCCGGGTACAGCAGTGTCCAAGCCGAAGCCGCCTCTGCGACGAATGCCGCTGCATCGACATCGTCCGCCAGGTTGTCGCCAAAATCGTCGAGAGACTCCAACACCACCTGCTCGGCGTCTGGTGCGTACTCCCTGATCTTCTCGCGGTAGTAGGGACTCGGGGGGACTGCAATCCTCAGCGCTTCGAGCTGCTTCACGGACTCGCGAGTCGCGAACTCCTTGCGCCGGTGGTCCTTCACGATGAACGCGAAGGTCAAGTCCATGTACGGGATTGAAGACGCAACCTCCTGCGAGCGTTCTGCGGCCATCGACATTCCCGTCATGGGGATGTCGAAGTGGTCCGCTTCGAGATGCTCCGCGAGCTTCAAGTTGTCGAAAGGCACAAACTCGATGGTGACTCCCATGTCGGCCGCAAGTCGGTGTGCCATGTCGATGTCGAAGCCGACGAGCTCACCGCGCTCGTTCAGGTAGCTGAACGGCACAAGCGGCCGAGGTGCATAGCCCACGCGCAGCACTCCGGACTCACGGATTCCATCGAGGCGCGACTCCTCTCTTGTCCGCGGAGTCAGGTCCGCGGGAATCTCGGTCCGCAGGACGAACTCGACCGGCGGCTGCGAGAGCGACCGTCCGGTCACCAGTGAGGACTTCTGGTAATCGGTGTCGAAGGTGTAGCGGAGAACTTCGCTGGCCCCTGACAGCATGAGCGCACCGAATCCGATGCTAACCGCGGCGTAGCGCGTGATCTTTCCCCAGTGGATGCGCAGCACGCCGCTCACAGCACACGTGCCGAGCAAAGTAAGGGCGAGGATGTGCATTGCCGCAAGGAGCGTGGCGAAGCGCGACTCTACGATTCCCACCGCGATGAAGAGCTGGAACATGTCGGCGGGAATGCGGAAGAGATCCAGGAGAAACGGCAGTGCCACGTTGACGCTGCTGAAGAGTGAGAAGAGTCCGGCGAGCGCAAGCATAGGGTACTCGCCCAGCGAGACGGCGGAGCCCTCGTACCAGCCCGCGAAGAGCACGAACGTGAGTGCGAACAGGCGCCCAGCGTTTGGGAAGTTGAAGGAAACCGGAACGATGACGTCTACCACCGCCTCGGAATCATCGGGCATATCCAGCTTCTGGAGGAGCTGCTTTGTCGCATCTGCGAGGAGCGGGAGGATCACGAACGTGCTCCCGGTCGAGAAGCCGGTAACGAGCGCATCCCGAGAGAGTCCCACGACGTCGCGGTAGCGCAGAGGGGTAAGTGCAGCGATCAGCCCTGGCATGATCCAGAAGACCAGGAAGAGGGAAGCGAGCACGTAGGTGACCACATAGACCTGGAGCCGGTCGAACTCCGTGATGGTCATGGTGCCGGCGGCGCTCGCCGCGATGGCGAATACACCGATCGGTGTCAATCGTACGACGAAGGAGGTGATGCGCCCGAGTGCTCTCGAGAGGACGTGGAAGTTATCGAGCAGCGTCTCCCGTCCCTGGACGCCGATCAGCGCCACGCCGAGAGCGATGCAGAAGAGCACCACTGCCGGCACGGCGTTCTCGGCGAGCGAGTGAAAGGGGTTGGCGGGGATGTAGAGGCCGATGAAGTCAAACTCGGCCTGTGGCTCGACGAGGGTCGTGCTGAAGAAGGAGGCCGCCAGGACGTCCGGGTAGGCCAGGGGAATTGCGGCGATCACGAGAAACGTGAGCCCCCACAGGAGGAGTAGGATCGCCCCGCCCTGGCGCGCGACGAAGCCCGCCTCGCGGTAGCTGAGGCTCCCTAGCCCGGCTACGAGCGACACGGTTACGTAGGGCAAGACCGCCATCTGGAGGAGTCTGATGAACCCCGTTGCAGGCAGCTTGAGAAAGGCCGTGGACTCGCCGAAGAAGAGGCCCGTCGCGATTCCCACCGCGAAGGCGAGAACGATCCAGCCCGAGAGGCTCAGCCGAAAACGTTCGCCTTGCTCGTTCGCCACGTCGTCGTTGGCCTCCAGCGAGGCTGAGCTTCACGCTTCGTTTGCGCCATGAGCTCGATTTCGCCTGCATTCCAGACTGGACCTGGAGCGGTCTCCGGAAGGAACCTGAGCCAGGACCCGTATCACACCTTCGGGCTAAACGCCTTCGGCGCGGACCTCGACTGGAACGCGGGGACCCGTGGATTTCGTGATGCGTGGCGACCTCTTCGAGGCCCCCTCGCCAATCGTGTCCCCTGGCCAAGACCTCGTGACCCGACTAGACTCAGTGGTCTGACCTATAGACTCGAGAGTTCGGGATTGAAGAGGAGCGGCGAACTGATGAGTGGATCTCCCAGGGAAGAGCGTCGGGCTCGCGAGCAGGCGCAGCGGCGCGAGGATGTTCTCGCGGCTGCAACGGCCGTGTTCGCCGAGAAGGGCTTTTACGACGCCCAGATCACCGACATCGCGGCCGCTGCCGAGTTGTCCCGCGCCTCTCTGTACGAGCTGTTCAAGGGGAAGGAGGAGCTGTACCAGGAGGTGATCCGCACTTCGGCTGAGCGGATGCGTAGCGACGTGATCGCCCGGGTCGAGGCCATCACAGCCCCGCGCGAGCGGATCCTGAGCCTGGTCGATGCGCTCTTCGAGTGCTTCGAGGAGAACCGGGACGTGCTTCGCATCATGCTCTTCGAGACACAGGGACTCCCGTGGCGCATTCACCAGAACATGGGCGTTCCGGCGCGAGGCGGGATCCGCGACTTTCGACGCTGGGTCATCAAGATCTGCAGGGATGCCGTGGAAGCCGGCGCCCTGAAGGGCATCGATCCCGAAGCAGTCGCGATCTCTCTGATCGGGTCCGTCACGAACGCTGCGGAACACGTCCTGAACAGCGATCCCGACCACTCGCTCACCAGGCTCTCCCCCAGCGTGCGTGAGCTGTTCCGCCGGGTTCTCGGCCCGGGAGGGCCCGCATGAGGCGCGTTCTGCTCGCGTTGATCGTGGCGGCGTGTGGCTCGGAGTCCCATGGGAACCTGGCGGAAGCGCCGCGACCGGCAATCCCGGTGCAGGTGGTCACCGCGGCGCCGACGGACCTGCCCCGTGTGCTGTCGGCTGTCGGCACGCTCTCGAGCTCGGAGACCACGGTCGTCTCCGCCGAGATCACGGGCACCGTCACGAACTTCGACATTCCGGAGGGCCGGCCCGTCGAGAGCGGGCACCTCCTGGCGACGCTCAACGATGCCGAGGCGCAGGCGGCGACCGCTGTGGCGCGCGCCCGCTTCCAGAGCGCTCAGAACCGGCAGGACCGCACCAGCTCGCTGCGGGCGGCCAGTGTGGCGTCCCAGCAGGCGGCCGACGACGCGCGGGCCGAGCTCGACGCGGCGCGTGGTGCGCTGCAAGAGGCACAGACCCGCCTGGACAAGACGCGAATTCACGCGCCGTTCGCCGGCATCCTCGGCCTGCGTCAGGTGAACCAGGGTCAGTACCTGGACTCTGGAGATCCGGTCGTCGAGCTCACCCGCACCGACCCGCTCGAGCTCGAGTTCGCCATCCCCCAGCGCCACTCCGCGCTCATCGAGCTAGACCAGCGCGTGCTCGCAACCGTGGGGCTTTGCGGTCTGCGCTTCGAGGGCCGCGTGGACGCAATCGACCCCCAGGTCGACCCGCGGACGCGGCGACTGCGGCTGCAGGCCACCGTCTCCAACCCGGATGGAGAGCTGCGGCCCGGCATGTCCACACGGGTGCGCCTGCTGGTAGACATGTACCCGGGGGCACTCGTGGTGCCGCAGGAAGCGATCATCCGGTACGGCACGAAGTTCCTGATCTACACGCTGGACGAGGCCGGGGTCGCGTCGCAGCGCGAGGTGGAGCTCGGCGACTACTTCGTGGACGGTGTCCACGTGACCGAGGGTCTGGAGCCGGGCGCGACCGTGGTAGTGACCGGCCACCAGAAGCTCCGGCCGGGCGCGCTCGCGGCTCCCCAGCCCCACACGCCGGTCGAGAACGAGCTCCTCCAGCTTGGCTGGCACGGCCCCACAGCGGAGTGCAGGACGAGCGGTGCGACTTTCTGACGTCTCCATCGAGCGGCCTGTCCTCGCCACGGTCCTGAACCTGCTGATCGTGGTTGCGGGCGTTATCGCGTTTCGCGAGCTCCCGCTCCGCGAGTACCCCGACGTGGAACTCCCAGTGGTCTCGGTCCGCACGATCTACCCCGGGGCTAGCCCCGAGACGGTCGAGGCCACCGTCACCGAGCCGCTCGAGCAGGTGCTGAATGCGGTGGACGACATCCACAGCCTCGAGTCGACCAGCGCGTTCGGGATGAGCTTCATCAACATCCAGTTCGACGCGGGCCGCGACATCGACCTGGCCTCGACGGATGTGTCGAACGCGCTGCAGCGCGTCCTGGGCCAGCTCCCGGACGGGGTGCAGCGCCCCATCCTCTCGAAGGCGAGTTCCAGCGGGGTGGGAAGCATGTGGATTGCGCTGAAGGGCGAGCGCTACTCCTCGGAAGACCTCACCGACATGGCGGACCGCGTCGTGCGCCCCATGCTCCAGATGATTCCGGGGGTCGCGCGCGTCGAGGTCGCCGGGGCTCGGCGCTTGGCCATGCGCGTCTGGCTCGACCCCGTCGAGATGGCCGCGCACAGCGTCGACGCGGCCGACGTGCAGCGCGCGATCCGTGCCAACAACCTGCAGGTGCCCGCCGGCGAGATCGAGGCGGCCGCGCGCAAGTTCACGGTGAACGTCCGCGGGCACTTGGAAGACCCCCGCGACTACGAGCAGATCGTGATCCGGGAGGAGAACGGTATCCCGATCCGCATCGGCGACGTCGGCTGGGTGGAGCTCGGCGCCGAGGACTACCGGAATTTGAGCCGGCACAACGGGGAGCCCATCGTCGCCCTGGGCATCAGACGGCAGTCCCATTCGAACGAACTAGACGTGGCCGCGGCCGTACGCGAGCGGCTGCCCGAGATGGGGCGAGCCCTCCCCGAGGGCGTCCGCTTCGACATCGCCATCGACAACAGCATCTTCGTCGAGGCGTCACTCCGGGAGGTCGCAAAGACGCTGGGGATCGTCTTCTTGCTGGTCGTGCTGGTGAACCTGTTCTTCCTGCACTCACCGACGTCGACGGCGATTACCGCAGTGGCCATTCCCGTGTCGCTCGTCGGCACCATGGCAGTGCTTCTGGTACTCGACTTCTCGATCAACGTATTGTCGTTGCTTGCCATGGTCCTGGCGATCGGACTTCTCGTCGACGACTCGATCGTCGTCATGGAGAACATTTACCGGCGCCGCGAAGCAGGAGAGACACACTTCCGTGCCGCGTTGAACGGCGCCCGCGAGGTCGGCTTCCCGGTGATCGCCACGACTATCGCCGTGGTGTCGGTGCTCATTCCGCTCTCCATGATGGAGGGGAACACCGGGCGCCTCTTTCGCGAGTTCGCCCTCACGATGGCGACTGCCATTGTCATCTCGACGTTCGTCGCGCTGACGCTCGTCCCCATGTTGTGCGCGCGCTACTTGTCGGTGCGCTCGACCGGTCGGGTCTCGCGGGGTATCGAGGCGCTCCTGGGCGGGATCACCGGAGCGTACCAGACCGCACTCAGCTGGAGCCTGCGCCACCGAATGGTTGCGGGCATCTTCATGCTCGCGACGCTCGGCGCGCTCTACGCCGTGTTCGACCGGATCCCCCGCACCCTCGTGCCGCTCGAGGACCGCGGTAGCTGGTTCGCGTTCGTGAAGGCGCCCCAAGGCTCGACCGGGGCGTACACGTTTCAGGCACTCCGGCAGACCGAGGAGCGGATCCAGCAGATCCCCGAGGTGCACGGGTTCTTCGGGACGATCGCGTCGAGCTTCATGGGCCCCTCGAACACGGCGGACGGCATGGTTTACGTGCGCATGAAGCCGTGGGGCGAGCGCACCCGCTCGCAGCAGGAGATCGTGGCCGAGGTGACTCCCGACCTGCTCGCGATCCCGGGAGCCCTCGTGCTTCCGGTCCAGCCGCCCTCGCTCGGGCAGATGCGCCAGAACGACATTCACGTCGTGTTGAAAAGCTCGCAGGCTGACCTGGACGAACTGCGCGTCGTCACCGACCGGATCCTCGCCCGCGTGCGCGACGTGCCCGGCCTGATCAATGTCGACACCGACCTGAAGCTCGACAACCCCCAGCTCGACATCGAGTTCGACCGCGAACGCGCGGCCGACATCGGTGTGCCCGTGAGCTCCGTGGCAGACAGCCTGCGCCTGCTGGTCTCGCAGACCGCCGCGGACGAGTTCGTGCTGCGAAACCGCCAGTACGACGTCGTGACGGCGTTAGCCGGCACGTTCCGGAGTGTCCCCGAGCAGCTCGGCGAGATCCACGTGCGGGCCTACGACGGGGCGATGGTCCCACTGTCCTCTGTGATCCGCGTGGAGGCGGTAACGGGCCCCACGTTGCTGAACCACTACGACATGCAGCGCTCGGCCGCTATCACGGCCAACCTCATGCCCGGCGCGACCCTGGGCGAGGCCCTCCCCGCCGTTCTACAGATCATCGACGAGGAGCTGCCAGAGGGCTTCGGGACCGCGCTTTCGGGCATCTCGCGCGAATACGTGGAGTCGGGGAGCGCGGTGTTCGTCACGTTCGGAATCGCGCTCCTTGTGATCTACCTGGTCCTTGCGGCGCAGTTCGAGAGCTTTGTGCACCCGCTCACGGTGTTGTTCGGCGTGCCGTTGGCGTCTCTCGGGGCGCTGCTCGCGCTGTACGTCACCGGGAACACGTTCAACCTGTACAGCCAGGTGGGGATCATTCTGCTCGTGGGCCTTGTGACGAAGAACTCGATCCTGCTGGTCGACTTTGCCAACCAGGAGCGGGCGCGCGGGGAAGGAGCTCGTCGCCGCGCTCGCATCCGCCGGCCGCACGCGCTTCCGCCCCATCCTCATGACGAGCGCCACGTCGGTCTTCGGCGCCGTGCCCCTCATGCTCGCGACCGGTGCGGGGGCCGAGAGCCGGCAGCCGATCGGCACGGTCGTCGTCGGTGGTCTGATCTTCTCGACGGTCTTCACGCTACTGGTGACACCGGTCGTGCACTATGTCGTTACGCGAGTTGCCGAGCGCGCGGGCCTGTCCACCCATCCCACCGGCCGTCAAGCTCGACATCGAGCTACCGGCCCTTCCCGAGGAGGGCTCCACCAACCAGCAGAGCGAGCGCGGCCTGAGTCTTCAGCGAACAGGGACGGGGCCGAGTTCCGCGCCTCTCGCACCCTCGTGGAGTGATGTGAATCACCACTACTGGCCCTGGGGCCAGTAATGGAGTCACACCGCGGGTCTAGGCGGAGCGCGACTGACGGGCCAAGCGGTCGTACCAGGGAGCGATGTAGTCGAGCAGGTTCAGATCGTGGTTGATCAGGCAGATGTGCCCATAGCCCTCGAGCACGCGGAGCGTCGCGTCGGGAACGCGCCCTGACATGAAGTGAGCATCGTCTAGGGACGGCAGTAGCTGGTCGCGGTCGGCGGCGAGGAACAGGGTGGGAAGTTCGATCTTGGCAAGCTGCTCGCGGATGTCGTAGGTCCGCAGGATCTGGAGCCGGCGAATGTAGCCGCGGCGGCCGATCCGCTTGGAGCGCTCGTGGAACTCGTGCAAATCCTCGGGCAACGCGTGCGGGCTGTGCAGTCGCGACTCGGTGAAGCGTCGCGCGAGCGGCATGGCCGCCCACGGAAGCACGCGCAGCAGAGGCGGCGCCACCCGCAGCCGCGCGCGAGACCGGATGTAGGGAAACGAGTTCAGGATGACCAGACAGGTCACCCACTCGGGGTGGGCGAGCGCGAAGCTCATCGAGAGGGCCCCGCCGAAGGACTCGCCGAACAGGATCACGGGGCCCGCGGCGACCTGCTCGATCAGCTGGCGCAGTCCCGCCACCAGGTCAGCCATCGTCGCCATGGGCGCGTCGGGCAGCGGAAAAGCCACCACGTTGAAGCGCTCGGTGAGCAGTGGCACCTGCCGGTAGAACAGCAGACCCGTACCGTCCAGACCCGGGACCAGGATGATCGTTGGCGCCTTGTCGGCATCGTCGGAGCCGTGAGGTGCGGGCCGGTTCCCGTTCGGTGCTAACGCCGCGCAGCCCCGTCTAGCTGCTGGCAAAGTTCGGCTCGCGCTTCTCGACGAAGGCACCTTGGGTCGATTCAAGGTGAGCCGCGCGATGCCGTCCTCGACGTTGTACAGAATCGTCTGGTACCCGCTCATGGCCAGCATCCCTGGAGGTTGTCTTGTCTTCGTCTCTCGCGCTTTACCAGTATAAGCCGGAGCTGCAGGCGAGAGAGTCGCTGCGGGAGCGGGACGTCACACCAGCGTGTCGCCGATGACCCCTTCCCGGGTGAGCTGCTCGAGCTCGGCCGGGCCGAGGCCCAGACGCCCGAGCACAAGCGCATTGTGCTGCCCGAGAATCGGCGCGGGCCGCCGCAACCACACGTCGATGGAGGCGAAGCGAAACGGCAGGCTCGGCGTGGCCTGGGGGCCGACGACCGGATGGTCGAGAGTCTCCAGGAAGTTGCGGTGGGCGAACTGCGGGTGCCCCCCGGAGTGGCGTGGGTCGCGCACGATCGCAGCGGGGACTCCGGCGTCGAGCAACTGCTGCGCCGCGACCTCGTCCACCTGGTCCTCCGCCCAGGCGGCGATAAGGTCGTCGATCTCGTTGTGGCGAGCTCGGCGCTCGGCCGTGTCGAGGGCCTCGAGGTCTGGACGCCCGAGCTCAGCGGCGAGGGCTTCCCACTGTGCCTGGGAGGCGACCGCAACCGCCAGCCAGGTCTCCTTCTCGCGACAGCGGTACTGGCCCTGGGGCGCTGCGTAGGGGCCGCGGTGGCCCCCGCGCTGCATCAGGGAGTCATACGCCGAGTACTCGATCACCTGCTCCGCGGCCACGTTGAGCGCAGCCTCCACCATCGGGCTCTCGACAAAGCATCCCTTCCCGGTGACGTCTCGCTCGGCAAGCGCGGCGAGCCCTGCGAACGCCGCGTGCATCCCGGCGTTCGGGTCGCACGGCCCGCGCTGGATTCGCGGCTGGTCGTCCTCGAAGCCCGTCACCCACGCGAGGCCGGTGACCTGCTCCATCGTCTGCGCGAATCCCGGCCGGTCGCGCCACGGACCGTCGAGCCCGAATGCTGGCATTCGAACGAAGACGAGCCCGGGGTTTCGCTCTTGCAGCACCTCCCGCGTGAACCCGAACTGCTCGAAGACGCGCGGGGTGTAGTTCTCGACGATCAGGTCGACCCGGGCGGTGAGGTCGAGGTAGAGCTCTCGCCCGCGCGGCTTCGACAGGTCGAGCGTAATGCCGAGCTTGTTGGCGTTGGCGCCGAGGAATAACGAGCTCCACTCCCACCACCGGTCCCGGCCCGCGAACAGGCCGGCGAACATGCGCATGCCGTCGGGACGGGAGGCCGCCTCCACGTGGATCACCTCGGCGCCGAGTGCGGCGAGCGCCATGGTCGAGGTCGGACCCGCCCACCAGGCGGTGCTGTCCAGCACCGTGATCCCGTGCAGGGGAAGCTCGGTGTTCGAGCCCGCTTCGGGCAAGTGAGGCGCGCGCGCGTCCGGGGGGCCGGCGTCCCCCAGGGCGGGAGCTGGCCGGATCTCCGGCGGGGGCTCGTCGTCGATCCGCCAGGGGCGTCGAGGCATGACGAACTCACCCGCGGGATCGGAAGAGAACACGCTCCGCTCGACGAAGTGGACGACGCGCTGAACGGTCTCGCCGTTGCAGACGGGTGCGACCGGGATCCGGAATGCGGAGGCCAGCTCGACGATCTCTTCGGTGGTGTGTTTGGTGGTGAACTCGTGGACGATCGCGTTCCACGCCTTCCAGTCGCGGGATCGCGCCTCGGGCGACGCGTACTGCTCCCGGAGGTCGGGTCGGCCGATCAGTGCGCAAAAGTCGTTCCACTGCTGACGCGTATTGGTGTTGAAGCCGACGTAGCCGTTCTGGGTCGGCTCGACCGAGGGGGTCTCCAGCACGCGCGCCGGTGCCTCGAGCGCCCGGGGCCCGATGAGTGCCGCTGTGAGGTCGCTGAAGGTCGTCATGGCGAGGTGGTTCGCCTCGGCGAGCGACAGGTCGATCAGCTCGCCGCAGCCCGTCCTCCGCGCGCGTCGCAGGGCCGCGCCCGCGGCCACGCCGGCACAGACACCCGCGAACCAGTCTCCTGTGCGACCGCCGGCGTGGAAGGGCTCGGTCTCCGCGCGGCCGTGCATGGCAGTCCCCGCCGGAGTCGGCCTGTATGGTGAACTCGGTCGCGGGCCGATCGCGGTAGGGCCCCGTGCGCCCGTAGGGCGAGATCGACAGCACGACGAGCCCCGGTCGCAGGCGCCGCAGCTCCCCGGGGTCGGCTCCGTCGAGGCCGACGATCACCAGGTCGGCAGTCCGGATCCACGCCTCGACGTCGCTGGTCGCGGAGCGCTGGCCGTGGCGGAGAAACCGGAACAGCGGCCCGTCGCCGTCGGGAGGGGACATCCCCGATTCGCCAGCGCCGCAGCGGGTCGCCCCCCGGCTCCTCGACCAGAATCACGTCAGCCCCTGCGTCGGTGAAGAGCTTGCAGCAGTAGCCGGCGGTGAGGCCACCCAGCAGGTCGACGATCCGCACGTTTCTGTAGGGTGTGCTCATCCTCGCTCCTTCAAAACAGCTGGTCATCGTAGAGGTTGATCTCTTTAGTTGCGAGGTGCGCCGCCACGACGCCCGCCGCGAACGGTGAGTGGATTCCGAGCGCTCTTCCGCTCTAAGGTGTCCCTGCGATGCACGGCTCTGCGATCGTCTCTGGCGTAGGCGAGTCCGCGTACTACAAACGCGGCGGCTCCCCCGATAACGAGTTCCAGCTCGCATGCACGGCCATCCGCAACGCCGTCGCGGACGCGGGTCTCGAAATGGCCGAGGTCGACGGCATTGTCACGTACATGGATACGCGAAACGATCCTCTCCGGCTTGCCCAGGCGCTCGGCATCCGCGACGTGCGCTGGAGCTCGCACTCGTTCGGCGGCGGCGGGAACAACGTCGGCTCCGTGGTCCAGATGGCGGACGCAGCCGTAACCGCGGGCTACGCCCGAAACGTCGTCGTGTTCCGGGCGCTGGCCCAGGGCCAGTTCGGTCGCTTCGGCCAGAGCCAGCTCGCGGGACGCGCCCCGCCCAGCCTGGCCTGGTCCGCCGTCTACGGGTTGGTCTCTCCCGGACAGGAGTGCGCACTCCACACCGCGCGCTTCATGCACGACCACGGCATCTCGCAAGAGGCACTGTGTGAGATCGCACTCGCGTGCTACGCGAACGCGCAGAGCAACCCGCGAGCCACTCGCTACGGCCGACCCCTGACTCGAGAGGAGTACCATGCCTCGCGCTGGATCGTAGAGCCGTTTCACTTGTTCGACTTCTGCCCGGAGAACGATGGCGCTGCCGCAATCGTCGTCAGCTCCGCCGACCGGGCGCGCGACCTGCCGAAGCCGCCCGTCGCGATCGTGGCGGCGGCCCAAGGAGGCAACGGTCCACGCTTCGGGGTCACGGCGTTCCAGGATCGCTGGTTTCCCGGCACGTTCTATCGCGACGCGGCGCGCACGCTCTGGGAGCGCGCGGGCGTCACGGCCGAAGCCTGCGACGTGGTCCAGTTCTACGAGAACTTCACGGGTCCCGTGCTGATCGCGCTCGTCGAGATGGGATTCTGCGAAGCTGCAGACGCGGAGGCGTTCGTCGCGGATGGCGCGCTCGCGGGGCCTAACGCGCGGCTTCCCTTCAGCACGAGCGGCGGCAACCTGGCTGAGGCCTATATCCACGGCTTCGAGCTCATCAACGAGGCTGTGCGCCAGGTGCGCGGGGAATCGACCTGCCAGGCCGACAACGTTGAGCTCTCGCTGGTCGTCGCCGGGCCGGGCTATGCTCCGGGCAGCGCCGTGCTGTTCGGACCGGTGTAGGAGAAGGCATGACGCGCGTACTCGGCGACCGCTGGCTGCTTCCCGCTCTTGACGACCACAACCGAGCCTGGTTCACGAGCGGCGTCCTACAGGTCCAGGCCTGCACCGACTGCGGCAGCTTCCAGCATCCACCCGAAGACGTGTGCACAGCGTGCCAGAGCTCCCACCTCGAGCTCCGGGAGAGTTCGGGTCTTGGCCGCATCGAGAGCGTGGTCGTCGTACACCATCCGGTGCATCCCGCGCTCGCAGACGTGGTGCCCTATGCGCTGGTTGTGGTGTCGATCGACGACGCCCCCGGTGTGAACGTGGTCGGCAACGTGCGCGGTCGAGCTCCCAAGGACGTGGCGATCGGACAGCGGACCCGGGTGACCTTCGAGGAGGTGGCTGACCCGGATACCGGAGAGCAGCTCCGCATCCCGCAGTGGGAGATCGTCAAGACGGGAAGTCGCCAGGAGGGATGAGATGTCAGCCGGATTCGACGCCGCGCAGTACCTGACGGATGCCTACCACGGCGAGGTCATGGGCGAGGCCTTCTTCGCTCTCCTGGCGGAGCGCGAACGCGAGGCCGAGCCCGCTGCCAAGTGGCGTCTGCTCGAACGGCTCGAGAGGCACGTCAAGTGCCGGCTGCGCGGTGAGCTCGAGCGGCGCGACATCGACGCGAGCGAGGATCGAGCCAGGGTCGACGAGGGGCGTGCGGGCGCTGCGGCACTTGGCGCGTTGCCCTGGCAGGAACGCCTGGGCGCCTTCCAGAAGGCCGTGCGCGGCTTCGTGGCCGGCTTCGAGATCGCTGCAGAGGCCGCACCCCAGGAGCTGAACGAGCTCGCGAGCTTTGTGCTCCGGCACGAGCAGGCCCTCGCCGCGTTCGCGGAGCGGGAGCTGGCAGGCGAGGGAGCCACGTCGTGCGAGCCCATCTCAAAGTTGCTCTCTGCGACGGGTGCCGCGGAGGAGACGCCGCTGCCCGACGGGCTGCGCTTGACGTCGCTCGACGCTGCCTATCGGGACGATCCGTATCCGATTCTGGCCGAGCTTCGCCGGCGCGCCCCGGTGCACTGGGACCGCGACTTCCACCGCTTCGTCATCACACGGCACGACGACATCGAGCGCGTCCTGCGGGACCTGAGCTTCTGGGTCGACATCCGCAGGTCGACCGAGGAGAACTACTTTCGCCGCACGGAGATGATGCAGGACCGAGAGCCCTCGATGCTCGGGCTGGACGATCCCGAGCACAAGCGCCTGCGCCTGCTCGTCAGCCGAGCCTTCACACCGCGGGCCGTGGAGAAGTGGCGGCTCGTCGTTCACGAGGTTGCGCGCGAGCTGCTCGACGCGGTTGAGACGGGCGGCGAGGCAGAGTTCGACCTGGTGCAGGCGCTGGCGGCGCCACTTCCGGCGATCGCGATTGCGCGCCTGCTCGGCGTCGATCCGTCGCAGCAGGCCGACTTCAAGAAGTGGTCTGAGGCATCGGTCCAGGCGGGCTTCAACCCGTTCGCTTCCGAGGAGCAGAAGGCGGCGGCGGAGCGCGCCCGGCAAGCACTCGACGCGTGCTTCCGCGCCGAGATCGAGAAGCGTCGCGCGCACCCTGCCGACGACCTGATCGGCAAGATGGTTCTCGCCGAGGAAGAGGGCGATCAGCTCACCGAGCGTGAGATCGTCACCATGTGCAACCTGCTGCTGGTGGCGGGGAACGTCACCACGAGCGACCTCATCGGGAACGGCGTGCGCGCCCTGCTCGAGCACCCGGATCAGCTCCGCACCCTGCAGCGGCGTCCTCTGCACTTGTCGAACGCGATCGAGGAGATGCTGCGCTACGACCCACCCGTGACACAAACCGGTCGGATCGCTCCACGGGATCTCGAGCTCGGCGGCGTTCCGATCCGGCAGGGCCAGTCGATCACAACGGTTGTCGCGGCGGCGAACCGGGACCCCGACGTGTACCCGGATCCCGACCGCTTCGACATCGAGCGCGAGGACACGCACCACCAGTCCTTCGGCGGGGGTGCGCATCTCTGTCTCGGCGCTCAACTCGCGCGCCTCGAGACCGAGGAGGCAATCGCCGGGCTGATCGTGCGCTTCCCCCACCTGCGCCGCTCGGAGCGCGCATTCACTTACAAGCGGGTTCCCGGCTTCCGCGGCCTGGCCGAGTACTGGGTGCGCCGCGACTGATCCGAAGGCGCGGCGCTTGATCTGTCATTCGGCGAGGGGTCGGCCGTGTCGTGGTATCGTGGCGTCGGGCGGGGCTCCCGCCCTGAGGAGGTGTCGACGTGGCGAAGACGTCGGTCCTGGAGGCCGTGAAGATACAGGCGCGCGCGATTGTTCCCGTGGTCAAAGCGCTCGAGGCGGAGCTCGGCAAGGCGCGGGCACACGAGATCGTCGGAAACGCCATCGCGGAGTCGTGGGGGGAGTTCCTCGCGGGTCGCACGGCAGAGCGCAACACACACCCCGCCAGTGGCGAGGGCCTGGACTACCCAGTCGAATCGGAAGTGATCGAGCACACGGAGCATGCCTACGCCGTGAACATGACGAGCTGTGCGTTCGCGGATTACTTCCGCAAGATCGGAGAGCCCGAGATTGGGGCGCTGCTGACCTGCGGCATCGACTTCGCCGCGGAGCGCAGGCTCCGGCCGGACTGGGAGTTCGAGCGCACGCAGACCCGCATGCAGGGCGCCCCCTACTGCGATTTCCGCTGGCGGCTTCGGGCCGCGGCGAGCCCGTCGCGCGACGACTGACGGGCCCGGAGAGCGAGCCTCGCCGTTTCCGGGGTAGTCTTGCGGTCTTGAGCCCTCCGAGTCTCCAGAAGCCGGCGGAGTCCACCGAGCGGTCCGTGCGTTGGACGCGGCGCGGGCTGCTACAGCTGGGTGTTGCGCTCGCCTGCCTCGGGCCCACCGGCGCCCGCGCGCAGCGACCGGCGCGGCCGCCGGAGCGACTCCGGCCGCAGCCTGGCGACGGTCTGGTCTACGCTTTCGGCGAGCACAGGGGGAAGAAGCTGCTGGCGGAGCACGTAATGCGCGCCGCCGCGCCCCTGCTCGCGTATCCGGTGGAAGCGTTGTCTGGGCTGGTTCGAGACGGATCCCGGCTCAATCAGGTGCTGGTGATGCATGTCGACCCGGCCGTCCTGTCAGCGAAGGCGGCCTCGCGAGCGGCAGAGGGGATCGTGGCCTACTCGGCCGTGTGTACGCACACCGGCTGCGACGTCTCGGGCTGGCGTGGGGAGAAGCTTCGCCTCGTGTGCCCGTGTCATGGCTCGGAGTTCGATGCTGCGGACGCCGCGCTAGTCCTCAGCGGTCCAGCGCCCAAGCCGCTCGCGATGCTCCCCCTGGAGTTGGACGATGGGGAGCTGCGCGTTGCGAGCGGCTTCACGAGACGGGTCGGCTTTCAGCCACAGTGAGCGCTTTCATAGTGCCAGGAGTGTCTGCATGACCCCGAGCTTCGACCGAGGCTAAGCGCGGCAGCTGAGGGCCAGCTTTCTTCCCGCCCTGCTCGTCCTGTGCTTGCTTCCGGTGGCGGGCTCGGCCGACTCCCCGCCAAGCTACAGCCCCGTCACGGCAGAGCGGCTCCTCGAGCCCGAGCCGCGCAACTGGCTCATGTATCGCGGGACCTACGACTCCAGGGGCTACAGCGAGCTGGATCAGATCGACACAGCAAACGCGAGCCGGCTCGTCCCCGTCTGGACCTTCTCCACGGGAATGCGGGAGGGACACCAGGTCCCCCCGATCGTGAACGACGGCGTGATGTTCATCAGCACCCCGCACAATCGGGTGATGGCTCTCGATGCGCGCACGGGCGATCTCCTGTGGCGCTACGCGCGCGATCTGCCTGAAGACCTGTTCCAGATGCACCCGACGAACCGTGGCGTCGCGCTCTACGGCGAGCTCGTCTACCTGGCGACTGCAGACGCCTTCCTGGTGGCGCTCGATGCCAGGACCGGGGCTGTCGTATGGGAGCGCGAGGTAGAGGACTACACCGGGGGCTACTACATGACGCTGGCCCCCATGGTCGCCAGGGGCAAGGTCATGGTCGGCGTCTCCGGCGGCGAGTTCGGGATCCGGGGCTTCGTCGCGGCGTTCGACGCCGTGAGCGGCGAGCCCGCCTGGAAGACCTACACGATCCCGGCACCCGGCGAGCCAGGCAGCGAGACCTGGAGAGGAGACAGCTGGAAGACAGGCGGCGTTCCCGTCTGGATCACGGGCTCCTACGACCCGGCTCTCAACCTGACCTACTGGGGTACCGGCAACGGCGGACCCTGGATGGGCGACACGCGGCCCGGGGACAATCTGTACGCGACTTCCGTCATCGCGCTCGACGCTGACACCGGCGAACTCCGAGCCCACCACCAGTACCACTGGAACGACTCGTGGGACTGGGACGAGGTGTCGGCGCCCATCCTGGTCGACTTCAAACGGGGCAAGCGGACGATTCACGGACTGGTCCACCCCGCGCGCAACGGCTACCTGTGGTTCCTCGAGCGGGCGCGCGACCGGATCGGCTTCGTCGACGCTCGCGCCTACGTCAGACAGGACGTTTTCACGAGCATCGATCCGCGCTCCGGTCGACCCGAGTACGACATGGCTCGCAAGCCGGGAACCGGTAAGCGCGCGCAGTTCTGTCCCTCGTGGTGGGGCGGCAAGGACTGGCCCCCCGCCGCCTACAGCCCGAAGACGGGGTACCTCTACATCCCCGCGAACGAGAACCTGTGCGCGTGGCTAGAGGGGGAAGAGGTCGAGTACCGCCGGGGCCAGACGTACATGGGTACGGAGCCCGAAGAGGCGGGCGGCCTGATCCTGCACGACGGCGCCAGGGAGCACATCGGAGAGCTCCAGGCCTGGAGCCTGAACGAGCCGAAAGAGGTCTGGACCCGGACCTTCAAGAGCCACAACTGGGGGCCAGTTCTCGTGACGGCGGGCAACGTCGTCTTCATGGGCGGGACCAACGACCGCTACTTCAGAGCCTTCGACGCGCAGACCGGCGCCACGCTCTGGCAGCAGCGCACGAACTCGGGCGTCACCGGCGTACCGAGCACCTACGAAGTCGACGGCGTGCAGTACGTGGCCGTGCTCTCCGGCTGGGGCGTGGACGCGGCCCGCAAACAGGACCTGCTGAACCCCCTCCTCGGAACGTCGACCTACGTGCCCCAGGGGGGCGTACTCTGGGTCTTCGCCCTGCCGCCTCCCGCGACCACTCCCTAGTACCCCTTCCTTGACTACACGCCGGTTCCTGGCCCGACTGTCAGCTGAGCCATATGGCCGGACTGACCGATGGACTCGGCACAAGAATCTTGCAGCTGGGCGGTTCGTTCAGCGGTGTGTTCCACGACTCCTGTCCTCCTACCGGCCTCCCGTCATCGGGGAGATCAGCATGACGATGACTTTCTGCGACTCTACGCCTCGTTCGGCGAGGGGCTGCTCGCGCGTCAGGGGCAGCTGACCTTCGACGAACATGCGAACGCTGCTGGGGAGCTTCAGGTTGGGGCCTTCCGCCGCATCGCAAAACGGCTCGCCGAAACGATCGGCGAGCCGTGCGAGCAGATCACCCGTCGTTGCCCCGTCGGGCAGCGTAAAGTCGAAGGCCCCGTCGGCCGGCCGCTTGCTGGCCCGTCCGAGCGCCCCGCGGAGCTTCACCGTCACGTTCACGGTGAGCAGATGTCGTGCAAGATGTGCACCGTCGGAGTGGCACCGCGTCTCACGAGGACGATGCCCCCACTTCCCAGCGTCTAGCAGGCTGCTGAAAAACTCCTCATCGAAGGGTACCTTTGAGGGAAGCCCCAAGGGGAGATGTGAGAGGACCGCAGACGCTCCAGGGTGGGATCTTCAGCTACGTATCGCTGGAGTCCCGGATTCCCGAGGACCATCCGCTTCGAGCGATCCGGCGACTGGTGGACGCGGCGCTGGAGCAGCTG
>CBDDEE010000008.1:0-31741 GCA_965226855.1 Myxococcota bacterium
CCGCGGCGTCCGCTACCGGCAACGCTACGACGTCTGCGGCGGGCACGCGTTCACCACCTCGTTCTGGCGCGCCAGTATCGAGGCGCTCGGGAAGAGCCGCGGCGCCCACGGGCTGCGGCACAGCTACGCCCAACAACGGATGCGGGAACTCATGCACCATGCGGAACACAGGCTGGCACTGGCCATCGTGTCGAAGGAGATGGGCCACTTCAGATCCCAGGTTACGGAGACCTACTTGCGCTGAACCAGATCAGCCCACCTCAGCTGGTCTGGCCGTAGGACGCTATGGCTCACGCCTACCGTCTCTGTCCCCGAGCCGATCGATCTCGCTTGCGAGTAGCTCGATCCGCCGACGACAGGCAGCTCGGCTGGTGGCCAGAACGTACCCCTCCATCGACCCGCTACGGCCATCGCCGTTGAAGCCGTAAACGGCTCCGACAAGCGGGTGCGAGAGCATCTTCAACAAATCCTTAGTCTCCTCTTCGGAGACTCCTTCCGCCTCCTCACCCAACAACAGTTGGACATCCCTCGCGGGCATGCGGCCAAACCGATTCGTCTTCTCCGGCAACTGTCTGCACACCGCCGATGCCAACCTCCTAAGCTGGACCAAATGGTCCGCCTGCTCGTCGACCACGGCTGTATCGATCTCGCCAGGGATCGCGAACAACTGCTCATAGTCCACCAGGCTCAAGGGCGCGCGCGCATGCCCCCGGCAAAGATAGGCAAGTTGCTCCGCCGACAGCACACCTACCAAGCTTTTGCGCGCTCTGTCCATCAGCCTTTTGCCCGTCGGATTGGGCGCTACCAACAACGAGTATTTGGCGCCGTGGTTCTCTCGGTGCTCCTTCAACGTCTCCCAGTCCACCTGATTGTCGCCCAACGACCCGCTAGCAGTCGTCTTGGCGTCTACCGCTACTCGGTACAAATCGTCCTTCCCGAGTGGGGTCGTCAACAGCACGTCCGTTTTCCCTGGCCCCCCTAGATGCTCGGCAACGAAACCCATGAATCTAAAGCCGTCTCGCACGGCACGTTCGAATCGGGCGGGCTCGGCACTGTGGCACTAGATGACACTCGGAGCCGACGATCCGCGTTCGCGGGCCCGGCGCTTGCGAGAACCGGAAGGACCAGCAGCGCGAGAGCAAAACGCGGCATAAGACGGCCGCAAAGTGCGTTGCGCAGAACCCGGCGCGGTGGTCTGGGAGGACGCTGAAAATGTCACGAATCGGACGCCACGTAAGTATGCTAACTCCGATGATACATACCGCGATCGAAGAGCGGTGAGCCTTTGACCTCGGGAAGTGAGGAAAGAACGACCTCGTAGGGGGTCCGTTCGTTGCTCATGCGGACACGGTCTCTGCTGAGCTCATGAACGATTTGCTTGATGTTGCAGAAAGACACTCAACTCACTCGCAGTTTCACGAGCGTCATCCTCCGCTAGGTGGCGCGAGGCGTAGTCCAAGCAACGCAGCTCCGGACTGAGTGTCCAATTGTACTTCTCTTCCAGTTAGTTACTCGCTAGTCGCGCCAAAATCGGACCGCTCGGCCCTGCTCCTCGGGCGATCTGCTCAAGTGCACACGCCAGCTTGGCTGGGTCCGTTCCGCGCACGCCGATAGCAACGCCCTCAATCCAGGCAGTCAGCTTGTGTGTGGTGAGCTGGAGCGCGAGCGTGTGGAGAACTCGATCACCGCGCCACGGAAAAAGATACAAAAGCCCGCCTTTTTCCACGACGCAATGGTCCGACAGCCCCCAGCGTTCGAACGTTCTTCTACCCTCCAAGAGCAACTCCTTGGCCATGGTGTCCAGATAGACGGGCACCGATGTCGACGAGTAGAGCCGGAGCATCTCCGCCCGTACCCGATCGTGAACGTCGAAGCCGCCGCCCGAGAAGCGAGGCGCGCGACCACCCTTCGCGGGTGCGAGGTCGATCACGCGGGCCGAATCGTCGACACTCCGCACTTCCCAGCGAAGGCCTGCGAAGATGAGGTGGCTTCCTACTGCCAGAGGCTGAGAGATGGGCATGGAGCCCAGGGTCTTGCTTCCGGCGACCAGCCGATATTCCTCCGGCGTGACGAACGCGGCGTAGAACGAGTAGTGATCGACTAGCTTCTCGCCACGATCGCCGAGCGTGAGCGCTCTGTCGCTCATCTGCGTTAGCAGGTGACCATCGCCTAGACAGCGAAGCAAGCGGCCGAAGACATCACTATCGATCCCTCGAAAAGGGCCGGATTGGCACAGCGCTCGATGCAGGTCGCGAGCCGATGCTCCTCCGTGCTGAGCGATCACCGATAGAACCTGCTGGACCAAAGTCGACAAGTGGAGCTGGCGGGATGCGGGAGGTTCGCACCAGCGAGCCAGCAGGAGCTGCACCATCGCCACCGACTGGACGAGCTGGGCTCGCAGCTCGTCGAGGAGGTTCGAGGTCTTGTGGAGCTCCTCTTCGACGACGAAGATACGAAGCACAGCAGCCGCGTTCTCCTGTCGCCCTGAGCGTCCAAGACGCTGTCGAAGGGCCGCGACGGAAGGCGGCGAGCCGACCTGTGCGATGCTGGTGACGTTCCCGATGTCGATGCCCAGCTCTAGAGTGCTGGTGCAGACGACCGAGGTAGGCCGGGAGGCATCCTTCACTCTTTGCTCGGCCTCTCCCCGAATCTCGCGGGAGAGGTTCCCGTGGTGGGCAAAGAACTCATTCGGCACGTGCTGGGCATCGCAGAGCTGTCTGAGCTGGTCCGTGAGCTCCTCGACCCGCTTACGGCTGTTGGCGAAGATCAGATTGTCGCTGCCTCGCACAGCCTCGAACAGATCACCGGCCAGGCGGTGGTCGTCACCTTCGTCGGGATTCATGGAATTGGGCGGCCCGGTTATCGTCGGCGGTCGCTTGTAGCCTCGGAGCTGTATTCTCAGCTCGCGCCCATCCCTCTCTCCTTCGATCAGTACGACATCCGCTCCAGATCCGGGGCGCAAAGCCTCCGCGGCGAGACTCATGTCGCCAAGCGTCGCCGAGAGCGCGATCCGCGGGACTCGTCTGCGGATCGCGAGCTCGATGCGATTCAATAGCGACTGGAGCTGTCGCCCTCTCTCGGTGCCCACGAAGCTGTGCAGTTCGTCGACGACGATGTATTGCAGATCGTGGAGCAACTGTGAGACTTGAGATCCTCGCAGCACAAAGAGCGCCTCGAGCGATTCTGGCGTTATCAGAAGCACGCCCGCCCGATCTCGGAGCAACTCTCGCTTCCGGCCTTGTGTCACGTCCCCGTGCCAGGGCGTCAGTGGGAGCTTCACTCGGTCGAACAGCGGGGTCAAACGATTCGCCTGGTCGTTGATCAGAGCCTTCAGCGGGCTGACGCAGATGCAGCCCACGCTGGTCAGGTCGGCCTCGGCGAGCCGCGACGCGATTGGCAAGAAGGCAGCCTCAGTCTTTCCGCCAGCGGTCGGAGCCGAGATGATGACATCGGACGTGCCCTCAAGAATCGGCTCGGCGGCGCGTTCCTGAACGGGACGAAGAGCCGTCCAGTTCTGATCCCAGATCCACCTCCGCACCCCCTCGTGAAGGCGATCGAAGACCCATGATCTCGGTTTCTCAGAGCCGGAAGGAGGCGAGTTCATCGTCGTCGTCTTCGGACTCCTCAAGGGGGGCCAGATCGGAGTTGCTCTCCTCGCCGATCTCAGCGTTCCCGACCAGCTGCTCCCAGGAGGCTCCGGGATTCTGGTCAAGCACCGCTAGCAAATTCACGAACTCCTTGATTGTATTCCGAGGCGTTCGGAAATACGCGTCGCCAACGCGGTCCGAACAATGCTGCATGAATGCCCGCAGCCCGTCGTCGGACACGAGAGGTGCGCCCGGATTGCCAGCTGTGTACACATCACGAATCTTCCCGAGCAGAATGAGAAGATCCTCGGGGGCCAGATTCGCGAGGTTTATGACGGGACCACTCATGTCGACTAGGTCGCCCGAAGCGAAGCGATTCTGCGCGAGGCGAGACTGGAGAGCCTCGTAGCTGTAGAGGCCCTTTCTCGTATCGAGCAGGAACTCCGGAGTTCCGCCCAGAACGAATCCGAGCCCAGCGGTACTGCCCTGCAGCGTGTCGTTCAGAATTCGCAATAACTGCTCGTAGTTGGCTCTACGGGCGCGCCCACTTGAGAGCTTGTAAAGATTCACGAGCTCGTCGAGACACACGAACAAGCCGCCGTACCCCGCAAGACGGACGAACCTCGCCATCAGCTTGAGGTGATCGTAGACGTTGGAGTCATCCACGATCGTGCGGACACCAAGGGCGTTACGGGCGTCGGTCTTGGTGGAGAACTCACCGCGGAGCCACCGCACGGCGTTCGTCTTCAGAGCGTCGTCCCCCGTGTCATGCCCCCGCCAATAGGCGGCTATAACTTCAGCGAAGTCGTAGCCGCCGAGCATCTCAGAGAGTGTCGCGAGACGTTCGTGGATAACGGCGTCGGCACCGATACTCCGCTGGCGCGCCTCTGAGAGTGCGCTCGTGACGAAACGCTCCACCACGCTCTGGAGCGCCCCTCCCTCCGGCATAGAGCGAGTCGCGATGTTTCGAGTGAGCTCCTGATAGAGGGACCGCGCCTGTCCGCCGCTGGCGTGCTATGCAGAAGGCCCAGTTCAGGTAGCCTGTCACCAACGAAACCGAGCCGGCCAGCGCTACTGCCTGCACTGGCTTCTGGGGGTCGGGAAGACCGGCGAGAAGATCGAGGGTGCGGTGGACAGGGCGCGAGGCGACACACGCGTGGGCCGCTACCAGAGCGATGGTGAACTGCATCGCGAGCTCTAGCAGGTTCCAGACGCCCGCGCCCCACGCGAGCACCGTCTCTTCGAGCCCGGCACCCGCTCCAAACAGCGTCAACGCGAGGGCGACGGCCGTCAGCATCATGCAGATCACCCAGGCGTCCGGTACCCAGCGCTCGGTCACCTCCGAGAGCGCTCCGCCGAGGTCTCGTAATGCGTCAAGCCATCCCACTGAGCGCGTACCCTAACCCAGGATGACGCTCGCGCGAAGCGGCGACGAGAGCCGGTGTTCACACGGAGAGCGATTGGCGGCGTGTTCCAGGTCAGGTGCCCATCAAGATCGAGCACGCCGTGCGCGCACGGCGCGGTCGATCGCAACAGCCAGTCCGGCCGAGACGAGCGCAACCGATCCGATGAGCAGGAACGCTGCCGTGAAGCTCCCGTCTTCCGACAGCATCCCGACCAAGCCGGGACCCAATGCGCCCCCCGTACCGGAGGAACGCTACTTCGCGGAACTGTCCCAGTCGCGGATGGGCTACGGAGCGGACGCGGATCTGGCGGAGTTTCTGGTCGACGAGCTCCGGCAGAGAGGGTTGGCGCGGCCGAGCGAAGACGGCGTTTCGATCCCGCTCCACCCGGTGGTTCGCACGGCGATCCTAGTGATCCTGGGCCAGCTGGCGCGAGAAGCGGGAGACCGTCGCGGAATGGCCGTACATCCGGCGACGGACTGGCCCGAGGCGGCGACCGATCTGCTGGACGCATTGTCCAGGGAGCCGATGCCGTCCTGTGAAGGGGTGGTCAAGCTGGATCTGGAGCCGGTGACACTGGACCTGTCGACGATCCCACTCGAGGAAGTGCTCAAAGCTCCGGGAGGACCACAGGGAAGCGCACAAGGCCTACATGCGCAGCTTAAGGGGTTTTCTGGTCGAACTTGGACGGATCAGCGACCCTGCGGAGCGGGAGGCCGCGCTGCTGGAGAGGAGGCAGGAGATCGCCGACCTGGCCCACGATAACCGGCGGTCCGTTGGACGGTCCGTAGGCAAGCGCCTGGCGACATGGTCGATGGGAATCGCCGGAGGGGTCTGGTCTACTGCGACCGGCGACATCCTGGGCGCGACGGTCGGGGCGCTCGGGCTAGGTGCGGGTTTGCCCCATCATCTCCGAGGTCGTCGCGACGGAACGTGCCCTGGCGATGGCGGAGATCACGGGGGCGGCGTTCTACATCGTCCACCTGTCGGCCGCCCGGGCCCTCGCGGCGGCCGAGGCGGCGCGGTCGCGGCATCCCGTGTTCGTCGAGACGCGTCCCCTGTACCTCCACTTCACGGAGGCGAACTACCGCCGGCCCGACGGAGCGCTCTTCGTCGGAATGCCACCGATTCGAGGAGCCGACGATCGGCAGGCCATGTGGGAGGGGCTCGCACGCGGCGCGATCGCCACGTTGGCCACCGACCACGCGCCCTGGACCCGCGAGGAAAAGCTCGACCCGGAGCAGACCATCACCTCATTTCGCCCCGGCGTGAACAATCTCCAGGTGATGCTGCCCATGCTGTTCTCCGAAGGGGTTCACGGCGGGAAGATCTCGCTGCAGCGCTTCGTCGAGGTGTCCTCCACCAACGCGGCAAAGCTCTTCGGGCTCTACCCTCACAAGGGCACCATCGCGCCCGGTTCCGACGCCGACCTCGTGATCTGGGATCCGGAGGAGAAAAGAACCATCGCCGACTCGGACGTCCTCTCGAAGACCGGATTTTCGATCTACGCCGGGACGGAGGTCACTGGATGGCCGCAGATCACGATTCGGCGGGGCGAGGTGGTCTACGAGGGAGGAGAAGTCGCCGCCGAGAAGGGCTCAGGTCGAATCATCCCACGTTCGCGGTTCGAGATCCCTGTCGAGTAGACAGCCGCTAGGTAGCCGCTAGGGCGAGATAGTATTCTCTGAGCCCCGATCCGGCGAACCCGATAGGGTGGATCGATGGGTCGTGAGAGGATCTACTGCCGTATCTTCCTCGGCAGCGCGCTGGTGGCGCTAGTGGGGCTGCTCGGTGTGCAAGTTCCCGACCCCCCTCGCTCATCGGGATCACCGAGGAGCCGTCCCGGATTCTGTTCTATGTGCCTTCGTCGGTGCTGCTGTTGCTCGCGGGGCTGATGGCGTCTTTCAGCGGGTCGCTCTGGTGGCTGGCCCGTCGGCGCTCAGGTGCGAGAGCAGACCGAGCCGTGCTGATCCTTGCCAGCGCCGTTCTCCTGGCAGTCTTGCTCTCGCTCCTGAACCGCCTGGTCTGGAGATGACGAGGGCGCGCGGTATCAGCCGATAACGCAGCTCACGCGGCTGAGCGCGCGGCGCGCTGCTTCTCCCACTGCTGCTGCGCTTCCATCCAGCCCTGCGGATTCTGCGAACCATCGTCCATCTTCCATCCCACAGGACCGACCATCTGTAGCATGAACACCGCGCCCCGGGCCCTAAGACCAATCGATCGGACGGGAAGGGCCATTGTCAGAACCCGAAAAAACCCTCTTAGACTCCCTCACGAAACTGAAGCCGCGGGTCGTCACGCCCGCGGATGGGCAGGCGATTCAACCCTTCGGTCTGAACATGAAGGTGTTGTTGCGCACCGAGGATACCGGCGGCGAATTCTCCGCCCTCTTTATCGAACATGAACCCGGAGCCGTGGTACCCCCTCACTTTCATCGCAATCAGGAGGAGTACTTCTGTGTGGTCGAGGGTACCTACGAACTACAGATCGGCGACGTGAAGAAAACCGCGGGGCCCGGAACCGTTGCCTTCATACCCCGCAACACGCTGCACACGTTCAAGAACGTGGGGCAGACCGTAGCCAAGATGGTCGACTGGAGTATCCCCGGCGGGCAGGACAAGTACTTCCTGAAGGTGCACGAACTCGTGGCCGACGGAAGTTTTACGGGAGAGATCGCCAACCAGGTAAACGCCCAGTTCGACACACGCCGCACCCCCGGCGCAAAGTCAAGCGAGGGTTCCCCGCGGGCTCCCAACTCCCGCAGGGCAAAAGGACGTGCCCTCCCCGGTCAGCAGCAGCACCCGCAGAGAGGGATCCGCCGCTGCCTCCGTCAGGGCCGTGTGGGTCTCCCGAACCATCCGATTGGTCATCCCATTGCGCTGATCCGGACGGTCTAGGGTGAGGCGCGCGAGACCTCCGGAGACCTCGTACCGGATCGTTTCGTAGCTCGACATCTTGCAGCCTCCCGAGTGGAAGACAGCTCCTAGACTACACGAGAGCCGGAGTCGATGACGCCGCGGTTCGCGACTCGCTCAGATAGCCCAGGATGCTCCAAGCTCAGAGATCTACTGGGATCAGGAACATCGCGACGAGGTTCACGGCAAGGCACGGGAGCGCGATCAGGAACGTGTAGCCGACGATATCCCCGAAGCGCATGCGGGTGACCGCGAGGATCGGGATCGCAAGGAACGGCTGAATCAGGTTCGTCGTAGAGTCGCCGTACGCGTAGGCGAGCAGAACGGTGACCGTCGAGACGTCGAGCGCCTGGCCGGCCGGGAGCAGAAACGGCGCCTCGATCAGCCACTTGGAGCCAGCGGACGGCACGAACAGGTTCATGACACCGGAGTACACGTAGACAAGGAGCGGGTACGTGCGCTGGCTCGCAAGCTCGGCGAAGAGCGTGCCAAGCCACGTGCCGAGTGCGGTGTTCTGCATGAGTCCGAAGATGCCAGCGTAGAATGGGAACTGCAGGATGATCCCCCAGGCGGCATCCACACCGTCGCGACAGGCGCGGAGGAAGGGCAGCGGGCGCCCGTGGAGCACGAGCGCGAGCGCCAGGAAGACTACATTGTAGGCATTGATGCTCCAGCTCACGCCGAAACCACGCGTCGCGATCGAGTGGCCGAGTGGGTAGACGAGCAAGATCACCGCGAGCCACACCCAGCCGCGAAACGCATCGAGACGGCCCGCCGGTGTCGGCAGGGGCGCGACCGCTTCCGGCGGCTTTGGGAGAATACGCTCGACCTCGGTGGATGTCAGGCTGCGAACGTTGCGGCGCGGGTGAAGTGCCATCGAAGCGACCAGCCCGACGACGCCGATCACGGGCAGGTAGACCAGGTTGAAAGGGTTGAACAAGGTCTCCGTCACCGGGTAGAGCCGGTCGACGACGGCCAGCCCGCTCCCAGGCTCGAGCAGGGGGTTGCCCGGAGTCGCGAGGATCAGCGGCCCCGAGCCGGAGAAGCCGCCGTGCCAGACAGTGCCAAGCCCTATGTACGACGCCGCAACCAGAACCCGCACGTCTGCACGCGGGTTGCGCTTACACAGGAATGGGACGAACAGCGCGCAGGCGACAATGCAGAAGGCCCAGTTCAGGTAGCCTGTCACCAACGAAACCGAGCCGGCCAGCGCTACCGCCTGCACTGGCTTCTGGGGGTCGGGAAGACCGGCGAGAAGATCGAGGGTGCGGTGGACAGGGCGCGAGGCGACACACGCGTGGGCCGCTACCAGAGCGATGGTGAACTGCATCGCGAGCTCTAGCAGGTTCCAGACGCCCGCGCCCCACGCGAGCACCGTCTCTTCGAGCCCGGCACCCGCTCCAAACAGCGTCAACGCGAGGGCGACGGCCGTCAGCATCATGCAGATCACCCAGGCGTCCGGTACCCAGCGCTCGGTCACCTCCGAGAGCGCTCCGCCGAGGTCTCGTAGTGCGTCAAGCCATCCCACTGAACGCGTACCCTAACCCAGGATGAAGCTCGCGCGAAGCGGCGACGAGAGCCGGTTGGTCACGTCACGGAGAGCGACTGGCGGCGTGTTCCAGGTCAGGTGCCCATCAAGCTCGAGCACGCCGTGCGCGTACGGCGCGGTCGATTCGCCGCCAGCGTCCGCGCCTCCAGCGGATCCCGGTCCGCGGCCCAGCGGAAGCTCGGTAACTCCTGCTCCTCCCCGACAACCCCGCGCACCCGCGGACGTCGGATCGGCGTGCGACGACCCCCCCAAGGGGATCTCGGCTTCTCCTTTTGGTTTCGTCACCTGCCGTCCTACCACAGGCCGGCGGGAGAAGCCGCCGCGCCTACCGCATCTGATCAACAGGTTCTGGGACATCCCCGAGCGACCGCTGGTTAGGAAACACTGCTACCTACGGCCGTCTTATGCCGCGTGGTGCCGGTTTTTGCCACGTTTTTTTTTGCGGCGCTTTCATCGTCCGATTCACGGCACTTTCACCTTCTTCCCAGATCAGGTGTCAGATGTCAGGCATTGGCCATCGTTGCGTACGATACGGACGTTCGAAAGAGAGCCAAACGGGGACCGCCGGTCTTCGAGACCTTCAACGGTCTCTTGGACTAGGAGCCTGACCCAGGAGTCGTATTGAGATGCGGCTCCGAGGTTGGTCGGTTGGGCTGGGCACCCGACTCATCGGCTCGGCTGTTGTGGGACCGTCTAGGGCCCGGCTTTCATCCGGGCTCATGGTCGCCCGTCGGGTGCTTCCTCATGCCATTTCCGCTCTGTAGATCGTCAGGGCGTTCGCGGCCGCGCACACCAGGTTCCACTCGCCCCGGATGTTGGCGCGTCCACGAAGCGAGAAACGCCGGAATCGCATCGTCTGCTTGATTTCGGCGAAGGGCCTCTCTCCTTGCGTCTTGCGGTAGTCGTAGATCTGCCGGGCCCAGGGTAGGCGCAGCACCGTGTGCATGCGCTGCGTGAGGCGCCCCTTCGGCCAACTCGTCGGCCGCCCTCTCTCGCGTCCCACTGCCACGAGGCAACGTTGCCGCAGCCCCCTGGACCATCGGTACGAGCTGTCCCACATCACGGGGCGAGGTCGTGATCTCCGCCGCGACGATCACACCGTCTTCGCTCGTCGCAGCCTGCGCGTTGTAGCAGTACTGCAGCGAGCCCTCCCCGGTCATCATCATGTTTGCGTCGGGATCGGCAAAGCTCTTCTGGCTGCTCGGCTTCAGATCCGACCCGCGCTCCGCCTCGAGTTGCTCCCGCACCGCCCGCAGCTTCGCGACCCGCTGCTCGCGGTCCTGCAGCTCCGCCGGGAGACCGCCGCTTCCGTCGTCGTCGCCGTGCTCCTCGTCCTCGGCCTGCTTCATGCGCCTGTGGCTCATCGCCTTGTGACGCGACGTGTTCGCCCGGATCTTGCTCCCGTCGATCGCCACCCGGCCCAGCTTCCCGAGACCCGACGCCCGCGCCGTGCGCACCGTCTGCCGAAATACCTCCGCGAAATCCTCGCAGGTGGAGCACCCGGAAGCGGTTGATCGTCCGAAAGTCCGGATACAGTCCACCGGCCAGATAGCGGAAGCGCAGGTCCCAGCGCAGTCGCTGCGCAATCTCCCGGCCGCTGTAGACGCCCTCGATGGCCCCGAACAGCCAGAGCTTCAGCAAAAGCCGCGGCGGATAGGCGTGCTCGCCCATGCTGGCGTAGCGGCGCTCGAAGGCCTCGAGATCGAGGCCCTCGACCAGGTCGTTGATGAAAAACACCGGGTCGCCCGGATCCAGCGCCTCGCTCAAATGCGCCGGAAACAGCTGCCCCTGGTGCTGCTGATAGCCCTTGAACTCGATCTCACTCCCCATGACCGTCATGCTTACCAAATGACGTGTCTTGGGTCAGGCTCCTAGCCGCGGACGGACCTATGCCCGTGGATTTTGAATTTGGTTACCACGAATCCGGCAACGAAACGACATGGGACGCCTCGGCCTGTGGCGTGTCGTCAATACCTAGTCGTTCGGCGATGTCGTTGTAGCGCCACACCGCGTCGAGCCGGGCGATGCTAGGCAGTTGGCGATAGACATCGAGACTGCGCAGCGCGATGCCCGCTCCGCGCCCGATGCCCGCCCACGAATCGAACATGGACCCGATGTCCAGCGTGATGCCGCCGCGTTGCTTGATCCAGTGGCAATAGACCTTGCCGAACGCCCCGGCGCCGACCAGGAACAGGGCACCTCGGTACGGCACGCGCAAGTCCTCGCGGATCGCCTCATAGCCTTCGGGGAAGTTCGGCAAGACAGCGCGGCCCGGCTGGTCGCGGTCGCCGCGGACAAGATGGGTTCGGATGTCCCCGATGCCGAACAGCCTGCCGATGTCGTCGGCCGCGTCTCGGGACGTTACAAGACCGACGAAATCCCGACCTGCCAGCAACGGACGGTACAACAGCGCGTGCTGCAACAGGCGGTGAAGCGCGGTGTCGGTAGACTCCCAAGAACCGGCAAGGCCGTGCGTCTCGATCGCCTTCTCGACCACCCCCCAAAGCCGGCCCTTGGCGGCTTGACCCATGCGCGGCAACCCTACGACATCGGCATTGGCGACTGCTTCGCGCAATTCGCCCATGAAGCCCTGCAGAGCACCCTCCGGCACGTTGTCGGTGCGAAGCCAGACCCTCAGGAATCTGGCAACGTCGCGCCGCTCGGCGTGTTCCGGGAAGCCAAGAACCGCGCCCTCCCCGTCCCCTAGGAGAGTGACCCAAGATTCCCTTATTGGCTAACTTGGGAGCGTGGGGGAAGAGGTCATGTTCAAGGCGTATGTGCCGCAGCAGGGCGAGCTGCTACCGGCGCACGTGGGGGAGGCTCTGGATCCATCGGATCCGGCGCTGTTCATCGACGATTTGGTGGAGTCGCTGGATCTGCGGCGGTTCGAGAAGCGGTATCGCCGGCGTGGAGAGCGAGCCTTCCCGCCTCGGATGCTGTTGAAGCTGTGGCTTCTGGGGGCGGTCGTGGGCGTGTACAGCGGGCGGGAGCTTGCGCGACGGCTGCACTACGACCTGCGGTTTCGCTACCTCGCGGCTGGGCTACGACCGAACTTCCGGACGATCAACCGATTCCGGGACCGTCACCACAGGGACTTCCGAGAGGTGTTCTTGCAGACGCTGAAGGTGGCGCAGGCGATGGGGCTTGTGAAGCTCGGGCAGGTGGCGGTAGACGGCACGAAGATCCGGGCGAACACGTCGCGGTCCAAGGCGATGAGCCACGCGCGGATGCTGGAGGCGGAGGATCAGCTGAGCGACGAGATCGAGCAGATCGTGGCGCAGATGGACGAGCTCAACGCTGCGGAAGAGCAAGAGCACGGGGACGACGATGGCGGAGGTGGGCTTCCAGAAGAGCTACAGCTGCGCGAGCGACGACGGGAGCGGATCCGAGCGGCCCGGGAGCAGCTGGAGCGGGAGAAGGGGGAGAAGCTCGAAGCGAAGCACCAGAAGAGCTTCGCGGACCCCGAAGCGAACATGATGAAGACCGAGGGATCCTTGCAGTACTGCTACAACGCGCAGCTGGCGACGAGTGAGGACGGCCTGATCGTGGCGAACGAGCTGACAGAGAAGGCCAATGACTACGAGCAGTTGGAGCCCATGGTCGAGGCAATCGAGACGAACACGAGTCAGCGAGCGGAGATTCTGCTGGCCGACAACGGGTACCTGAGCGAGTCGAACCTGAAGGCGTTGGAACGGCGGGGACAACAGGCGTTGATCGCGGTCCGCGGGCGGAAGTCGTCCCGCTGGCCCAAGGGAGCCCGGGCGCAGCGGATGCACCGGATCTTACGACTGCCCTGGGCCCAGCAACGCTACGCGCAGCGGAAGACCCAGGCGGAGCGGCCGTTTGCCGAGATCAAGGCACGACAGCGGTTTCGGCGCTTCATGCTGCGCGGCCAGGAGAAGGTGACGGGAGAGTGGGACCTGGTGTGCTCGGGCTTCAACGTGATGGCGCTCTGCCGAGCGCAGATGGCGTGATCGGGCGGGTGCGGACCCGTTTCGCGCACGTCAGGCCCTGGATCTGACGCATATCTGTGTAGACCGACATCTACCGGCTACCTCGGACCCCCGTTGGCCCGTACATCGCTCCACGTCCAGTTGGGGGCCCTCGCTACAATCACCTCCGCCCACCCGAATCTTGGGTCACTCTCCTAGCAGGCTGCGGAGAAAGTGACTGGGTTGGGCGGGACGCCTCTGACGGGAGGCGTGCCGAGCAGGGAGAGGGATCGCCGTTCCCGGTACGAACCGGTTCGGTGTCGCACGGGTAGATCTTGCGGGATCATGAGCTATGTCGCCTCCAACAGGTTGCGGATACGGACCAGGTTGTAGGCCGCAGCAGTGAAGGTGAAGACCCAGCCGACCCGATCCGTGCCCCGGTGCCGGGTCTTGCGCATCAAGCCCACCGTCTTCATCCAGCCAAACACCTCCTCCACCCGTTTGCGGAAGCGCTGGCTCACCTCGTAGCCCGGGTGTCCTGTGGTCCTTCGATCGATCGCGCTTCGGCGGTTCGTCGTGTTCTGTGCCACGTGCGGGGTAACGCTCCAGGCCCGAAGCGCCTGCACAAAGCTCTTGGCGTCGTAGCCCTTGTCTCCAGCCAGGGTGATCCGGCGAGCGCCCCCCAGACCCAGCACCATCTCGAGAGCCGCTTCGCGCTCCGCATACCCCGACGCCTGAGTGAGCTTCGCCGCCACCACCAGGCCGTTGCGGTTCTCCGTCACGACGTGTCCCTGATACGCGAGCCGCGCGCCCTGGCCCCTCATCCCCGCCAGTCGGGCGTCCGGATCCGTCCTCGACGCATGCGTCTGGTTGCTCCGCTTCTCGCCCCGGAAGTTGACCGTCGGGTTGCCCGGGTCGTCATCGTCCCTGCGCTTCTCGTCCTTGCGCACGAAGCTCTTCTGGCTCGCCCACGCCTCGATCAGCGTCCCGTCCACCGTGAAGTGCTCCGATGACACCAACCCCTCCGACTCCGCCTGCGCCAGCACCGCCTCGAAGAAATGCTGAGCGATCTCGCCCTTCAGCAGCCGTTCCCGATTCTTGGTGAACACCGTCGCGCTGAACACCTCATCGTCCAGCTCCAGGCCCACGAACCAGCGGTAGAGCAGGTTGTAGTCGATCTGCTCGATCAGCTGGCGCTCGCTCCGGATCGTGTACAGCACCTGCAACAGCAGCGCCCGCAACAGCTGCTCCGGCGGGACCGACGGTCGGCCGACCCCTTTGGCGTAGATACCATCGAAGCGTCGCGACAGCTGCTCCAGCGCCGCGTCCACCAGTCGCCGGATCGCTCGAAGCGGATGGTCCTCGGGAATCCGGGACTCCAGCGATACGTAGCTGAAGATCCCACCCTGGAGCGTCTGCGGTCCTCTCACATCTCCCCCTTGGGGCTTCCCTCAAAGGTACCCTTCGATGAGGAGTTTTTCAGCAGCCTGCTAGAGGGAGAAAACCTGCCCTCGTCTCCTTCCTGTCGAGATTGGGCACTCCCCTCGAAGCCCGGAACCCTCTCTTAGATCATCGACCCAATCTGTCCAAACTCGGCTGACGGCCTACAGGGGTTGCTGGACTCGGACGTCGCCGCACACGCTCGTCCAGCGACGCCTCTTGCAGGATCGGACGCGACTGTGATAGATGGGAGATATGCCCGCCTACTTCATCGCTCAGTATGTCGTCAACGATAGTGATCTCTACGGCGAGTACGCTCAGGGTGCCCGTCCCACGCTCGACGCACACGGCGGCGAGCTGGTCGCCATCGACGTCGCTGCAGAGACTATCGAGGGAAAGCCACCGGGACCCCAAACGGTGATCCTGAAGTTCGACTCCGTCGAGAAAGTCAAGGAGTGGTACAACTCGCCCGACTACCAGAAGGTCGTCGGGAAGCGCCTCGCTGCGACAGAGGGCTTCGCCGTAATCTCCCAGGAAATGAATATGGGCTAGCTTCTCCGGGCAGGGGAGCTCGGCATGCGGAAAGTCGGAGTTGTTCCGGGACGCTCGGACTGACCGGTCGGCTGGCCGGGCTGCCTGTGCTTGAGATCACCACGCGCTGGGCCGCGCCGTGCTAGTGGCGCTTAGTGATACTGGCAGCGCCCGCCCCGGGCCACCATATCTAGGGGCGTGGGGCCGCAGAGCGCCTCGCGAATGCCATCGGTAGCCACTGTAGCGCAAACGGACGCTTCCCCTACCTGATGTACGACGCGGTCAATGACTCCCGCACCCGCCCCCAGCATCTCGAGTGGGACGGCCTCGTCCTGCCCGTCGATCACCTCTTCTGGCAGACCCACGGCCCGCTCAACGAATTGGGCTGGCGACCTTTCGGTCTGACTCAGGCTCCCGCCCAGGACCCTACGCCGCACCCCCGGCGCAAAGTCAAGCGAGGGTTCCCAACTCCCACGAACTCCCGCGAGCTCTCTGGGCGGCCGACGAGGGGCAATAGCCCCCATCGAGGGGACGAGACCGGTTCGCTCCGGACTCCCCCCACCGCCAAGCAGTCGGGCCAATCTCGACAGGGAGGAGACGAGGGCGGGTTTTCTCCCTAGTTTCCGGGGCTTTGCCGGAGTCGGGTGCAACACGAGACGCCCGGGAGGCGCGGAAAGAGCAGCATTTTCGGGTCCGGTCTCGTCTCTTGATTTCCGGGGGGAGCGTTTGCGCCAACGGCTTCCCAGTGGGTGTTCCGTTTGCACTACAGTGGCCACCGATGGCCGTTTGGGTTGAATCTTCCGGCGTCACCGGCGTACCGAGCACCTACGAAGTCGACGGCGTACAGTACGTGGCCGTGCTCTCCGGCTGGGGCGTCGACGCGGCCCGCAAGCAGGACCTGCTGAACCCCCTCCTGGGAACGTCGACCTACGTTCCGCAGGGGGGCGTGCTATGGGTCTTCTCCTTGCCGGATCAGCGCTGATGCTCGGTTAGAAACGCCACTGCACGTACCCCCGAATACGGCGTGACTGCTCCAGGGTGCCGATGATGATCGCTTCCTGGCTGCCGCCGGGCGAGAAGAGCGGCCCAGCGAAGTTCGGGAGTTCCTGGACGTCGATGTAGTACTCCTCGTCGAAGATGTTCTCGACGCGAAGGCCGAATTCGAACTGCTTCCACTCCACGCCTACATTGAGATCCGCGACCGTGAAGCGCTCGTTATCCCAGGGTGGGAAGCTGTCATCGGGCGTATCGAAGAACTGAGAGTTGGTGGCGGCAGGCCCCTTTGACCGCACCTGGAACCGGCCGAACATCCTCGTGTCGACGCCAAGCTGGCGGTCGTAATCGAGCGCAAAGCTGGCACTCCAGTCGGCGTGGTTGAGCGGCGTTCGTCCCGAGATGCTGCGGCCCGTGACCGGCGAGGTCGTGCCGCTCTTCCATTCGGAGCTGATGGCGCCGCCATCGACGGTGAGGGTCCAATCGGGATGGAGCAGCGCCTGCACGGACGCCTCCCAGCCCATGTTCCTGGAATCGCCCGCATTGATGATCCCCTCGATCACCTCGCCAGTGGGTGCCTCTAGTTGGAGCTCGGCTTGCCGGTCCTTGTAGTCGGTCTTGAAGAGAGCTGCGGTCAGCACGACTCTGTTGTCAAACAGGCGGCTCTTGTAGCCGAGCTCGTAGTTCGTCGCCCTCTCGGGCCCGTAACCGAACAGGTCACGCACGCCCTCGAAGCTCGTCAGGTTGAAGTCGCCCGGCTCAAAGCCCTGAGAGTAGGTTAGGTACAGCAGCGATTCGTCATCGAGGAACCACGACACGTTGCCACGGAACAGGTTCTGGGTCTGCTTCCGCTTGCCGGCTACGTCACTGTCGTCGTTGAACCGCTGCGATTCCCAGGTGTCGGAGCGGTAGCCGGCTGAGAACTCGAAGGCCTTCCAGCGATAGCTGCCATTCACGAACACGGCGTGAGTGTCGCGCTGCCGTTTGCTGCGCTCGAAGACGAGCGGATCGCAGAGCGTGACGTCACTGCAGCCAAGAAAAACGGCGTCGGGGTCGTCACGATCGCGGTTCGCCGGATCATTGAAGTCAAGCCCCTGGTCCGTCTCCGTCGCGGGGTCCGGGATAAAGGCCGGGTCCGCGAAGGCTAAGCTGCTGCCGCCGAAGAGGTACAGGTCGCCATTCAGATCCCGATCGTAATTCTGATAGAAGCCACCGAACTGCCACTGGAACGGCCCCGCTCCCGTGGAGGTAAAACGCAGCTCCTGCGTGACCACGTCGATCCTGTGGATCCGAAACAGATCGAGCACGAACTCCGGGGAGACGTCCACATCGGTCTCCCGATCCGAATTCGTGTCCGTGTTCGAGGTGATAGAGGTGACCGTGAAGTCATCGAAGTCATAGTCCAGCTGCACGCTCCAGGCCCAGGTCTCCCTGTAGTGCTCCGGATTGAAGCTGTTGGTCCTCGTGTCGGTGTGACTGAAGTTGCTGCCGTTGGCTTCGCGGCTCCAATAGTCGTTCGGCCCGTCTTCCTCGTGGTAGCGCAGGGTGGCGAAGAGCGACAGACGCTCCGTGATGTCGCCTGCGATGGAGCCACGTACCCCGTAGCGATGCATCTCCATGATGTTCGAATCGGCGGTACCGCGTTCTCCACTGAAGCGCGGGGCGTTTCGCTTCTTCAGGAACCCCTCATCATCCTCGCCGTAGACGAACAACCGCGCGGCCCAGGTCTCCCCCAGGAACGGCAGCGGAACATTCACCTCGAGTTCCGTGTCGAAGAAGCTGTCTGTACCGACACCCGCCCTGACGCGGCCCGAAAATTCGTCCGGATCGGGGCGCTTCGTGATCCACTTGATGGCGCCCCCGACATTCGTGCCGCCGTGCAGGACTCCCTGCGGGCCCTTCAACACCTCGATTCGCTCGAGGTCACCGAAGCGGCCAGAGGAATCCCCGAAGAGCTGGACATCGTCCAGGTAGAAACCGACCCCCTGGACATTGCCGAACGAGCCCATGCCGCGCATGGTGACGTTGGGAAAGCCGTCCGTCCGCTTACCGATGTAGAGGTTGGGGACGAGCAGACCGATGTCTGAGAGACCGCTGATGTTGGCCCGGTCTATCTGGACTTCGGAGAAGGCGGATATCGATTCCGGCACCTCGAGCAGGCTCTCCTCCCGCCTCCTGGCGGTGACGGTGATCTCCTCGATCCCCGCCCGCCGGGCGCCTGCGGTCTCCCCCTGCGGATCCGTCTCGACCGCTGCGGCCCCGGCCGGTGCCATCGGCTCGTCCATCTCGTCGGCCCAAACGCTCGAAGCAGCGAAGATAAACAGCGCACACGTGACCAGACCGATCATCCAGCTCAGCTTATTCGTACCAGGCATGTTTCTCCCTCCATCCCTACGAAGTGTCGCGATTACACCCCGCGAAGGAGATGGTTGTCAACGAAATCCGGCTGCCTCGCTGGCCCCTCTCAGGCAGCGCAGGCGCGACTTCGGCCCCAAAAACCGCGGGACTCCGGAGCTTTCGGCGCGGCAGCTAAAGAGGTCCCTGGCTCTAGAACAGGCACCCCATGCTCGAGGGGTCAGAGGTCAGATCAAGCGGCTACCTCACGAAAGGCGTTCAGCGGTCGTCGCCCTTGTCGAGCCTCCGGACCCAGAACTCCAAGCTGGCGTCGGCAAAGGGGAATTTGCGACGCGCGAAGCCGGTGGCTCGTCGGGTTGCCCGAATCGCCCTCGCTGTTGACCGACGGCGGCACAGGGGGGAAGATGACGGAGGACTTCCAACGAAGGGAACAGACATGGCCTTAGAGGTATTGAAGGGGTTCTTCGAGAAGCGGGAAGAGGTGTTCGACGATATCAAGGCCAGTGGCTACTGGCCCAGCACGTTCGTGTCGAACGCCTCGCCGGGAATCCCGGTCCACTGGCACGACTACAACGTACACGCCTACCTGATTGAGGGAACCACGTGGTTCGACGACGCGGAGAGCGGCAATCGCCACCAAGTCGGGCCCGGTGACAAGATCGTGATCCCCGCGCGTACGCTGCACGCCGAGGGTGAGATCGCCGAGCGGGTCGTCTACATCGTCGGGTTGCAGGAGGCGCGTGCCACTCCCGAGCAGCTCATCCAGTACTCTCCGGACGACCTGTAGCGCGTCCCCCGCATAGAGTGTCCTACAGCCTGAGCCTGGCCCGAACCTAGTAGAGCGACGGCAGCGGTTCCTGCCCCAGCAGGTAGCGACCGTAGTTGCGCATCCCGACCTCGTAGTTCACCGCGACGTGCTGGGCAATCGAGTGGCTGTCGCGCCAGAAGCGCTGGATGGGAGTGCCCGCGTAGATCGCGGAGGCTCCGGCGTTCTCGAACAGCGCCGCCGCAGCTGCGCGGCCTTCCCGGGCGACGTAGGAGCGCCAGGCGAGGGAGCGCAGCCGCCGCTCCATGACGTCGAGCTCGCCTCCGCTGGCCAGCGCCTCGCCCGCGGCCGTGAGCTCGTCGGCGTACTGGTAGACCAAGCGCTCGCACGCGTCGAGACGCACGGCGCTCTCGGCCAGGAGCATCTGTGAGTACGCCATCTGATCCTGGCGCTCGATCGTGAAGGTCGGGACCCGCTTCCGCATGTTCTGGTTGAATAGCCTTCTGATCCCCTGGGCGCCGCCGAGGTAAATCCGTCGCGACAGCTCGCAGGGGCGACGCCGGAACGCGACAGCGCGTTCTTCGTTCTTTACAACCAGAGCAAGCGGAGCGTCGTACTCGATCTGGCCAAGGACGGGGGCCGTAGGCAGCTCGACCGACTGCTCGAGGGCGCTGACGTTCTGGCCGAGGACTTCGCGCCCGGCACGCTCGCGCGGCTCGGCCTGGCGCCCGCGCGGCTGGGCCAGGCGTTCCCGCGCCTGGTCGTGAGGTGGTCCAGCTCGCTCAGCCGGGCTTCATCAGGGACGGAACGTGGGGGGTCAGCGTGCGCCGGATCGAAAGCGAAGAGCCCTCCACCAGGCGGAAATCGGGGCACGAGCCGGCCCCATTTGGCACTACGTGGCACTACGCGGCACTACGTGGCACAAGATCAACCCCTACATGTAGTGGTGGGGGGTTGTGCCCTCTCTTCCGAAGGGGTGTGCATTCTTGGGTTTAGGCCCGATCTGCACCGGGTGCAGGGGGCCGTGGCGACCTGGGTCAAAACGGGGGAAAACCCGGCGGCCGCGAGGCGCGCAGGAGGGAAACGAGGCGGCATGCAGGGCCCGTGCGGCTGCGCGCGCGGCACCCCCTTTTAGGTAGGGGGATTATTTCTCCAGCGCTTTCATCCCACCCCCGCACTACGTGGCACACTACGGCACAACATCTTTTACCTAGTCGCAGAAGCAGCTCGGTTCCGGTTCCTCTTCGTCGAACAGGCTCTTCTGGCGAGTGTACGTCGTCAGATCTTCTGGGACCGTTGGGCCGATTTTCTTAGAGAGGGTTCTCGCTCCCATTTGCGGAATGGCTTCGTGCAGCCGCTCGTGGTTGTAGTACTCGACGAAGCGAGCGAGGGCCTCCATCCGAGATCACCTTTTGCTGTTCACCCCGTTGGCACAGTACCGCCGCTAAAACGTGAGCGGCGCTGCGGGCGGCTCGAACCCTCGTGGCTGCCCCCGTGCACCTGGGCGTGCGACTGCCTCGGGCGATTCAGCTCGCCGGTAACATCTAGTACCCTACGTTGCGTAGGATTTGCGCCACCAGGCGAGCGCCTCGCCCAGACTCTGCCGGTCGATCACCGTGATCGGCAACCGGGCTCGTGCCGCTCGCTCGCCGGAAGCTGCTCGTACAGCCGCATTGCCGATCTCCGCGTTTTGTCCCGTTTTTAGCGGCGCATTCACCGTCCGATTCGTGACGTTTTCACCGTCCTCTGGCGGCCACTGTAGCTCGCCGACCCGGAGGTCGTGCGCGGTCTTCTCGCGGGAGCTGGGCTGGATGGCACGACGTGGCGATCCCAGAGGTCCTTCGAACGCGCATGTACGCGTACATGTAGGGGGCGCTCTTGTGCCACGTAGTCCACGTAGTGCCAAATGGGGCCGGCTCGTGCGCCGATTTTGGCCCGTTTTCGGGACACTAGAGTACGCTGCAGGAACAATGGATGCGGGGTGGCCGCCAAACGCTGGCGAGCACACGAAGCGACCCGGCCACCCTCATTGTTCGTTCGGACCTCCTTCCCCGACAGAAACGTCCGGGGATTATATACCTAGTTGTACCATAGGCAAAATAGGCTGCGTTCCGGGTCCACGCCCGAGCATGGACGTTATGAATAGCCCCTACGGGGACCCGCGGCGGGGCGATTTCAAGCTGCGCCAGTAGCCGCGCGGCGCCCTGATCGGCGGTCGGGGATAGGGAAGTTTAAGAGGAGTTTTCGGGTTCTGACATTGGCCTTTCCGTCCGATCGAGTCGTCCGAGGGCCCGGGGGGCTCGTCGGCAAACCGCCGGTGGTCCGACTTCGGCTCGCGTTCGGTGATCCAACAACGAATTTTCCCGCAGGAGTTTATGGCCCGAATCACAACACGAGCAATCTGCCATCGCTGCTGGGCGCCGCACGTCGACTAAGCGAAACAGACTGACTAGTCAGGCAGCGGGCCGAAATCGGGCGGCTGCACGCGTCGTTCCGATGCAGCTTCGTAGGCGGAAGCGATCCGCAACGAGATATCCTCCTTGCCGGGTTCGGCGCGAAACACCAGCGAAAACGGCAGGCCGGGATAGGGAACCGTTGTCGGCGTATTCGACGGCGACCAGACATAGCGCGTGGCATCATCGCTGAGGGCGAATACCGGATCGTACGCGGTTGTGACATAACCTGCCGGGATCAGCACCTCGGTCAAGCCGGCATTCGGTCCGTACAGGCTTTCCGCCGTGATGTTGTGCGGAATGTTGTACTGGTGCGGTCCGCCGATGATTCCCGGTGGCCACGGCGAGTGCAAGCGTACCAGCGCATCGAGGTTGTTTTCCAGGATCACCATCATGTCGACCCGGCGCAGCAACTCGCGCAGCATGATGCGTTCGTTGACGCCCTGGCGTCCGTCGAGCGGATTGCGCGGGTCGGTGATCTCCTCCCAGTTCAAGAAGGCGGCGCGCTGGTCGTCGCCCCAGAACTTGGAGCGGGCGTTGAGCGCCGCCCAGTCGGCGAGAGTCTCGTCGAACCCGGCGGCCCGCCAGTCCTCCGCCCGGCGCGACAGATATTGGGAGATGAGGTAGCGGAAGGTCGTCGACAGCTGTTGCTGCTGCACAGTGCCGATGTCGAAATTGGCCGGCGGCTCGATGCGCCCATCGGCCAGCGCCACCATGTAGTCAATCGGCGCCATGGTACCGGAGCCAAACACCTTGCCGGGCTGGAACTCGGTTTGCGTGACGGCGTCGGCGAACTCTTTGAACAGCGGCTGGCCGTCGGCACCAAGGCGGAACAGAATATCGGGCATGAACACCGGTACCAGACGCGCCAGCGCCTGGCGAAAATCGACCGTCATCTGCTCCATGTCCGGATCCGGCTTGGCCAGTCGGTCCGACGATTCGACAAGAGTGGCACCGAGGTGGTCGCCGAGGATCGCCTTTATCTGGGCGTTGGCCGCGGTGACGATCGGCTCCTCCGTCTTCGAGTCCTCCGGATAAACGAGCGATTCGCGGATCACGCCGAGACGCACACCCTTGAGCGCGCCCTTGGCGCCCGATCCTGTGGCATTGTCGGCGTATGACCCGTCGAGCACAGACGAGCGCGGCACCGTGGTGTAGGGATCGCGCGAGTCGTAGTAGCCGACCGCGGGATCCTTGAGCGCGTCGAGCACCTTGGCACAGTCGCCGATGGTTCGGCACATGATGCCGGCGCGGTCGCAGTAGATGTCGGAGCCTATCGCACCGCCGTTGAAGCCGAGCAGCGCCTTGTGGGGCAGGATCAGTGCGATCGCGTTGTGATTGGCCGGGCCGCGGGTCGACGCGCGGGTCTCCTCGCCCAGGCTCGCCATCACCAAGTTGGTCGACACCGACACCGCCGACCCCGAGCTCGAGCCGAGCGAGGCCGCCCGTGTGGTGTCGTACGGATTGGACGGGTTGCCGCCCCAAGTCGTGCGCTGGTAGCCCAGGACCGAGGGCAACACTTTCTCGGGGTGGTGGCCGCCGCTGGGATCGCCAACGACCCCGCCGGGATCGCCGGCCCGGCCGTTATATTCGGTGCTCACCGCCTTGGCGAAGATGATCGCGCCTTTGTCGCGCAACTGGTCGACCAGCACATGGTCGCGCGCCGGAAAATCGTTGTCGTAAGCGGCATCGGCGCCGCCGGTCGAGCGCATATCCTTGGTGTCGTAAGGGTCCTTGAACGAAAACACGACGCCGTACATCGGCATCTTTTCCAGATCAGGGTTGGTGCCAAACTCCGCGTCGAGTTCGGCCGCCCGCTCGAGCGCGTCGGGTTGCTGGCGGAACACTTCACAGATCGGCGGCGCGCCGGCCGGCAACGGGCCGTCGTCCGGATGCTTATCGTATTCGCCCCAACAGGTCACCGAGCGTTCGCCGCGGATGTTGAGAGTCGCCAATGCGTTTACCTGACCGGCATTGGGAATGCCGGCGATAATGCCGAACTGCTGGTCGACGTCGGGCTTCGACGAGGTTGCCTCCATACGGCCAAATTCCAACGGCGGCCCCTTGTATTTGTCCATGTCGGGCAGGATTTCCGAGGCCTTGATAGTCTTGGTGGGAAACTCGATCGGTGCGCCGCCGCGCACAACCCCGCGCGCTGGCGCCACCGACATGCCGTCTTCGGTGACCAGCATGCTGCAGACGCCGTTATAGGCCCGCACGCGGTCGATATAGTGCTGCACCACTTCGACGACGGTGGTTCGTCCATCCTTAATTGCCGCGTGCAACTCATCGATTGTCGCCTCTTCGAGGCGAAACGCTTTTTGCGATTCCGCTTGTGCGGTCATAATGTTCTCCCCCTCTATTGGCTGCCGCCAATGTTACTCTGACAGCTGCAATCAGGCCGCTTGCGCCTCCACTCTTTTTACCGCTTGCGGCCAGAGATACATGATCGCCAGGATCAGGATGAGAATCAACGGCAGGAACGACAGGCTGACCCCGACCTGCGGTGATATTACCTGAAGGAACGCGCCCGCCTCAAGGCCGATCAGGTTCAGGATGAAGAGCAGGATGGCCGAGGCGACTGCCCGCATCCGCAGCTTCACGAGCACCTGGGCGCTCACGATGATCGGCGCGAGCCACATCGAGCCGAGCACTACGCCGGGGATGTAGGCAAGCAGGGAGAACGTGAGCGAGTCCAGGAGCAGGAAGCCGACGACGAAGGGAATCACCAGCATGCACGAGATCGCCGGCACCCACATATACCAGCGCGCATCTCTGCGACCCAGCCGATCGCCGAGTACGCCGCCAGCCAGGCTCCCCGCAGCCCCACCGAGGCCGATGATGAGTCCGAGGTAGGTACCGGTCTCGCCGGCGCCCAGATCGTGCACGCGGCGCAGGAACGTCGGAGCCCACTGCGCGAAACCGTAGCCGGCAAACGCGTGCAGGCCGGACGCGATCGCCAGATGGCGGAACGAACGGAGCGACCACATGAAGGCGAAGACCTTCATCACGGGGTCCGGATCCTCGACCTGCGTAACCCCCTCGGAGGCGCCGCGCACGGGCTCGCGCACGGTGAAGCGGACTACGAGCGCCAGCGCCAACCCGGGCAGCCCCACCACGAAGAACGCCAGCCGCCAGCCGAAGAACTCGCTGATCCAGCCTCCGACGAGGAAGCCGAACAAGATCCCGACACTGATGCCCATGTTGTAGATCGAAAGTGCCGTCGCGCGCCGTTCCGGCGGGAAGTAGTCGGCGATGATCGAGTGCGCTGGCGGACTTCCGGCGGCCTCGCCAACACCAACGCCGATCCGCGCGATCAGGAGCTGGGTGAAGTTCCGCGCCAGCCCCGATGCAGCCGTCATCAGGCTCCAGAGCGAGAGTCCCATCGCGATGATCGAGCGCCGCACGCCCACGTCGGCCCAGCGCGCGATCGGGATACCTGCAAACGTGTAGAAGATCGCGAAGGCGATTCCCGTCAGGAAACCCATCGCGGTGTCCGACACACCCAGCTCGAGCTTGATGTCTTCGAGCAGGATCGAGAGGATCTGCCGATCGATGAAATTGAAGACGTAGACGAAGAACAGGACGCCGAGCACGTAGTTCGCGTAGCGACGACTCTCCGGGTCCTCCGCTGTCGGCGCTCCACTCGAAGGCTTGTCCGGCCGCTCCTGCGTCACGGCTCCAGCATACGCGAACCGAGCTAGCTACTCTTCCACTCGGAATGCTGAGGCAGCCCGTCTTCCAGCCTGAGCCACGGGAGCTTGTCGGACACCCAGATGTGGCACTCGGGCTCGAGCTGCTCGGGCTCATCCAGCGTCGGGATCGTCACCTCGATCTCGTCGGCCCGGTCCTCGTGCTGGTAGGTAAGGCTCGTACCGCAACTGCCGCAGAACGTCCGCGAGACCTCCGGAGACGACTTGTACCGCGCTGGTTCCGCCTCCCCAAAGCTGAAGAGACGAAGATCCAGCGTGGCCCACGCAACGAAGGGCGCCCCCGTCGCCCTCCGACAGCTCGCGCAATGGCAGTAGCAAACGTTGGTTGCAGCACCACCGCCCGCATAGCGGACTGCCCCACACACTGGTGGAGGGCTCTTAGCTTTCGATCCGGCGCACGCTGACCGAGATCGGGCTGCCGCACTCGACGTTTTACGCCTGGTACAAGCGCTACCTGGAAGGCGGACCGGAGGCGCTCGAAGATCGCAAGCCACGCTGCAGGAGACCGGCTCTACGCCCCGCGGGACTACATCTTGCCTTCGTTGACACTCAGTGCCGAAGCTCTTGAACCGTTGTTCAGCCGTGGCTCGCCGCCGGGACCGGCGGCAGCTCTAGTTCACCCAGGTGTCAAAGGCGGCGTAAAAATGTACCGGCGCGTCGGGGTGAAGATGTACCATGGGATCGGCGCCGCCGTTTAAGCTCCGGCTGCGCGAAACTACACCCGCTGCCGTGGGTCTTCCAGAAGGGGTGGTCGACAGCTACCGCGAGATGAGCACCCTCGTCGCTGCTCTCCAGCAGCACGAGGCCAAGCTCGCACTCGACAAGAAGAGAAAGGTCGCGTAGAACCCGATGTCAACGAAGTCGCCGCATGCCAAAATCAACAGCAATCGGGACACCGCCCACAAGGCTAACGGGACCTGAAAGTGTAACGATGGCAGTTCCCAAGATTGACGAACTCTTCAACCCTCTCCTCGAGGCGCTGCGCAACCTGGGCGGATCCGGTTCCAACTCAGAGCTAATCGACGAGACCGCCCGAATCATGGTTCTCAGCGACGAGCAGCTCGACGAGCGGACGGGTAAGGGCCAGTCCCGTTTTGCCTACCGACTCGCGTGGGCGCGCTCACACCTCAAGAAATTTGGACTCGTAACCAACTCCGAGCGCCGCGTGTGGTCCCTGACGCCTCGAGGATCCGAGACGCCATCCGTCGATCCTACCGAGGTCAGGCGCTCTGTGCGCGTCCTCTACCGGGATGGCCGACCGAGCCCAGCGCGAGAACAATCCGAGGAGATCGCCAAAGACCAAGGCGACCCACCGGATGAGGAATGGCGCGGGGTCTTACTCGACTTACTGCTCGAACTGCACCCGAAGAAGTTCGAACGCCTCTGCCAGCGGATCCTCCGCGAGTCGGGCTTCGTCAACGTCGAGGTGACTGGCCGCTCTGGAGATGGCGGCATCGATGGCACGGGAGCTGTCGAGCTCGGGGATCTCCTTGCGTTCCCGGTGCTCTTTCAGTGTAAGCGATACCAAGGAGGCGTAGGTCCGTCGGTCGTTCGGGACTTCCGCGGTGCGATGGTCGGACGAGCTGATCGGGGCCTCATTTTAACTACCGGCGTCTTCACCCGTGAAGCACGCAGAGAGGCCCGCCGCGACGGGGCACCTCCGATCGACTTGGTCGATCGTGACCGCCTCCTTGAGAAGCTCAAGCAATTGGAACTCGGCATCGAGGTAGAGCTAGTGGAGAGCGTCTCCGTGAATGACAAGTGGTTCGAGAATCTGTAAGGCCCAGGACCCTACGTCGCACCCCCGGCGCAAAGTCAAGCGAGGGTTCCCCGAGGGCTTCCAACTCCCACGAACTCTCACTTAGGTCAGCCCCGTCTCACGAAATCCCGCGAGTTCTCTGGGCGGCCGACGAGGGGCAATAGCCGCATCGAGGGGACGAGACCGGTTCGCTCCGGACTCCCCCCACCGCCAAGCAGGCTGCCCAATCTCGACAGGGAGGAGACGAGGGCGGGTTTTCCGTACAGTTTCCGGGGGTTTTGCCGGAGTAGGCGCACCGCGAGACGCGCGGGACGTGCGCATCGCGCCACATTATCGGTCCCGGTCTCGTCTCTCGATTTCCGGGGGGAGCGTTTGCGCCGACGGCTTCCTAGTGGGTGTTCCGTTTACGCTACAGCGGCCACCCATGGCCAGTGGGGACACCTCAACCGGGAGAGCACGCTCTGGGCGACGGGACGCTTAAAGCCGCAGCAATCACCGCAGATCGCGCCGGGATCCAGTCCTACCTAACTCACCACCAGTCCGAGCTGAGGTCTTCCGCGATGTCGAGCAGCCGGCGATCCTGACCGCTGTATCCGTCGAAAGTGACGGAAAGTGGCAGCCCGGCCTTGTCCATGCCCGAGTACATCGAGATGGATGGCGTTCTCATCGCGGGCGCTAACAGCATGTTTGCTCCAATCAATGCCTCTGGGAGCATCTCGCCCAGCGGACCCATGGGCTTGCAGCCCGATGGCAGCTGTCACGTTCAAATCAGTGCCGTCGCCCATGACCACGGAGAATGTCACGAATCGGACGGTAAAAGCGCCGCCAAAAACAGGACAAAACGCGGCACCAGGCTGCCGCTGCCATGGCTTTGTCACGCTCTTGAGTAAGACGCGCCACATAGTGCTCCAATTTCTTACCCTCAGTCTTCAGAGCCCTCGCCTCCGCCACGGCCTTATCACGCTCTTGAAGGAGCAGAGAGGCGTACCGCTCGAGCTTCGTACGTTCCTCCTCCAAGGCTGCGCGAGCCGCCGTGGCCTCGTCCCTCTCGACGACTAGATCGCTGGCGCGCTTCTCCAAGCGCACCCTCTCTCCTTCGAGCAACCTCCTTGCAGCCGTCGCCTCGTCCCTCTCGACGACTAGATCGCTGGCGCGCTTCTCCAAGCGCACCCTCTCTCCTTCGAGCAACCTCCTTGCAGCCGTGGCCTCGTCCCTCTCGACGACTAGATCGCTGGCGCGCTTCTCCAAGCGCACCCTCTCTCCTTCGAGCAACCTCCTTGCAGCCGTCGCCTCATCCCACTCGGACCTCGCGTTCTCCAGCGCCTCTTGATGAGCTTCCTGCAGCTCCACCAAATGAGCCTCGACTTCGTCAATGCACTCCGCCAGCTTCGACGATGACCGCCAGCTCCGCTCTAGAGCCGACCATCCGCTGAGCAGAGAGTGGTCCCTAAGGGTGATCTCGTCGGCAGCGAGCTGATGCAACCACTGATATGCCCGCCTAACGGGATCGAGCACATCCGGATGCCTGCGAAGATCCTCCGCCGTGAGTCGGAAGTGTCGCAGCGCGGGATCGAGAAACTCCTCCGCGTAACCACTCAGCTCTTCCTTCGCATTCTCGAGGTCGAGACCCAGGGTCTTCGCGACACGGCCGAGTTCTCTCACAGGTGAGTCCACCAACCGATCGTAGTCGACGAAGACAACCGCGCTGTCCCGGAGAGCGCTGACCGCGGGCAAATTGTAAGCGAGCCACAGCAGTTGACTCTTGATTATGGAAAACTGATTCCGACTCCGAAGAGACTCTGCGACACTCAGCGGATTCCGCACGACGAATATGTAACTGGGGGCAAACCCACCGCGGAGAAGGGCCCGCTGCCAAAAGGGAAGCAGGCGCATCGTTCGGGGGTCTTTGAAAGCCCAACGATGCTCTCCTCGAAAGTATCGCGCGGCTAGATCTGAGAACTCAGCCAAGAATGCCTCGACCTCATCCGACTCCCAGCTCTCAGGACGGATCAAGCGTATGGAGTCCCAGCGCAGGTGGAGCGCGCGGAGTAACCTCTCGTTCAGATCGACTATTGCTTCATGTTCCCAGAACCCTCCCGGGTTCTCAGCGTTGGGGGGTAGGAGTGGGCTCCCAAGGGTGACTCCAAGCGTCTGGACCCCTGCGCCACTGCACTCGTACCGCTTCGGTGCATCCCGAGAACCACGAACACCCTAGCTGCGTCGTCGGTACCCTCTGACATCCCGCGACACCTTCCTGCTTCATAGCCGAGATACTGATCCGACCTGACCGGCTGCTCCTTCTCGCGCCGCCCGGACGCAACATACTACAAGCTCTTCCGAGCTTGATGTGGTCCCGACCGCTGGAATCCGCTCCGGTCCCGTCAAGGCGCTAACAGGCTGCTGAAAAACTCCTCATCGAAGGGTACCTTTGAGGGAAGCCCCAAGGGGGAGATGTGAGAGGACCGCAGACGCTCCAGGGTGGGATCTTCAGCTACGTATCGCTGGAGTCCCGGATTCCCGAGGACCATCCGCTTCGAGCGATCCGGCGACTGGTGGACGCGGCGCTGGAGCAGCTGTCGCGACGCTTCGATGGTATCTACGCCAAAGGGGTCGGCCGACCGTCGGTCCCGCCGGAGCAGCTGTTGCGGGCGCTGCTGTTGCAGGTGCTGTACACGATCCGGAGCGAGCGCCAGCTGATCGAGCAGATCGACTACAACCTGCTCTACCGCTGGTTCGTGGGCCTGGAGCTGGACGATGAGGTGTTCAGCGCGACGGTGTTCACCAAGAATCGGGAACGGCTGCTGAAGGGCGAGATCGCTCAGCATTTCTTCGAGGCGGTGCTGGCGCAGGCGGAGTCGGAGGGGTTGGTGTCATCGGAGCACTTCACGGTGGACGGGACGCTGATCGAGGCGTGGGCGAGCCAGAAGAGCTTCGTGCGCAAGGACGAGAAGCGCAGGGACGATGACGACCCGGGCAACCCGACGGTCAACTTCCGGGGCGAGAAGCGGAGCAACCAGACGCATGCGTCGAGGACGGATCCGGACGCCCGACTGGCGGTGGTTCCTCGAGCGGGCGCGCGACCGGATCGGCTTCTCTGGGAGGACGCTGAAAGACGTTTTCACCGTCCTCTGGCGGCCACTCGCCAAGGTGAAGATCGGCCGCAAGTCCGTCAACGCCGGCCTGCGCGGTGCCGCCACGTGCTCGCCAGCGTTTGGCGGCCACCCCGCATCCATTGTTCCTGCAGCGTACTCTAGTGTCCCGAAAACGGGCCAAAATCGGCGCACGAGCCGGCCCCATTTGGCACTACGTGGCACTACGTGGCACAAGAGCGCCCCCTACATGTACGCGTACATGCGCGTTCGAAGGACCTCTGGGATCGCCACGTCGTGCCATCCAGCCCAGCTCCCGCGAGAAGACCGCGCACGACCTCCGGGTCGGCGAGCTACAGTGGCCGCCAGAGGACGGTGAAAACGTCACGAATCGGACGGTGAATGCGCCGCTAAAAACGGGACAAAACGCGGAGATCGGCAATGCGGCTGTACGAGCAGCTTCCGGCGAGCGAGCGGCACGAGCCCGGTTGCCGATCACGGTGATCGACCGGCAGAGTCTGGGCGAGGCGCTCGCCTGGTGGCGCAAATCCTACGCAACGTAGGGTACTAGATGTTACCGGCGAGCTGAATCGCCCGAGGCAGTCGCACGCCCAGGTGCACGTGGGCAGCCACGAGGGTTCGAGCCGCCCGCAGCGCCGCTCACGTTTTAGCGGCGGTACTGTGCCAACGGGGTGAACAGCAAAAGGTGATCTCGGATGGAGGCCCTCGCTCGCTTCGTCGAGTACTACAACCACGAGCGGCTGCACGAAGCCATTCCGCAAATGGGAGCGAGAACCCTCTCTAAGAAAATCGGCCCAACGGTCCCAGAAGATCTGACGACGTACACTCGCCAGAAGAGCCTGTTCGACGAAGAGGAACCGGAACCGAGCTGCTTCTGCGACTAGGTAAAAGATGTTGTGCCGTAGTGTGCCACGTAGTGCGGGGGTGGGATGAAAGCGCTGGAGAAATAATCCCCCTACCTAAAAGGGGGTGCCGCGCGCGCAGCCGCACGGGCCCTGCATGCCGCCTCGTTTCCCTCCTGCGCGCCTCGCGGCCGCCGGGTTTTCCCCCGTTTTGACCCAGGTCGCCACGGCCCCCTGCACCCGGTGCAGATCGGGCCTAAACCCAAGAATGCACACCCCTTCGGAAGAGAGGGCACAACCCCCCACCACTACATGTAGGGGTTGATCTTGTGCCACGTAGTGCCGCGTAGTGCCAATTGCGGCCGGCTAATGCTTCGCGGGCGCCGCGTTTTG
>CBDDEE010000009.1:0-16198 GCA_965226855.1 Myxococcota bacterium
GTGCCTCGAGCTCCGCGAGTGCGTTTGTATTTGCGGCGCGACGAGGTACACCGACGAAAATTGAAATGTCGTCGCGTGCGCGCCCGACCGCAGCAAGCTTGTCATCCAACTTTCGCAGCAGTGGCGCGGCTTCTTCCGGGCCGAGGTTGTAGCCATACCACCCCTGGCCAAGCTCGGCCACGCGGGTGAGGGCCGCATCGCTCTCGCCGCCGAAAAAGATTGGCGGATGCGGCTTCTGCACGGGCTTCGGATGCTGCAAACACGCTTCGAACTGCACGAACTCGCCATCGTGAGTGGCCGTGTCCTGTGTCCACAGCGCCTTCATCGCCTCGACGTAGTCGGCAGTGCGAGCGCCTCTGCGCGCCCATGGCACACCCAGGGAGGCAAACTCCTCCTTCTGCCAGCCGACGCCAACGCCAAAGTCGAAACGCCCCCCCGACAGAAAGTCCACGTCGGCCACCTGACGCGCGGTGTAGATGGGATTGCGCTGCGGCACGAGACAGACGCCGGTGCCTAGACGAATGCGCTGCGTGTGCGCCGCGATGAAGGTAAGCGCGGAGAACGGGTCGACCAATCCGTCGGGGTTGCCGGGAAGGCGCCCGTCCTCGGAGTACGGATAGCGTGACTCGTGACGCTCGAAGAAGACGACGTGCTCGGGTACCCAAAGGGAGTGAAGACCCGCTTCCTCGGCAATCTTCGCGGTACGCAGCATCGATTCGGGCGTGCTGTATTTGTTGAAGGCCGTTGCCACCCCAATTTTCATCGCCGTCCCCTTCCGAGCAATCCGGGCTGGAGACGTTATCAAAAGGACCGGCGTTACAACACCTGATTGCCGGAGGGGCATAGGATAAACAGGCTGCGTTCTGGCTCCAGGTCCGAGTAGGGGCGTTATGTCAAGCCCCTACGGGGACCCGCGGCGGGGCGATTTCAAGCTGTGCCGGAAGCCGCACGGCGCCCTGGTCGGCGATCGGATGGGCGCCTCGGCGGTGCTGCGCTGCAAGGTCGACCGTTCGGTCTCCGTGGGCGGCAGTCGATCCAAGCTTCGCGCATAGCGTCGAGTCGATACGCCCGCTGCCACCGCTTCGAGCGTGTGGTGATCCAGTGGATCCCGATCCGTCGCAGCCTCGAAGCTCGGCAGTACAAGTTCTCCGCCCTCGATCGACCGAACGCGAGGTCGACGAATCGCGATCCGCCGACCTCCCAAAGTGACGGGACTCTCCGTGCTCCCCGCGCGACGACCGGGGCGCTCCTCATCGGGTTTCCAAGGCAGACCGCACAGCGCCGTGCGGTCGTGCTCCATCATCGCACCGAGCACTTGCTTGCCTGCCTCGACGCAGATACCGAAAAACGCGCGGTCGATGTCTTCGAGCGCCGACAACATCGGTAGCGGTAACTTGACGTGGGCGGTGTGAGCAACGGGTAGGTCTTGAGTGAACTTTGATTTCGTGAAATGCTTCGCCATGGTTGGCTCCTTCGTTGGGTTTGCATACCCCCTCCGTACCACACGGAGGGCGAAGGAGCCGCCACTCTCATCTCTCTAAATCACACCTTCTGGGACATCCCCGCCGGAGGGGCATAGGATAAACAGGCTGCGTTCTGGCTCCAGGTCCGAGTAGGGGCGTTATGTCAAGCCCCTACGGGGACCCGCGGCGGGGCGATTTCAAGCTGTGCCGGAAGCCGCACGGCGCCCTGGTCGGCGATCGGATGGGCGCCTCGGCGGTGCTGCGCTGCAAGGTATCGGGACGCGGGCGAGCGTGGGCCATGGGGACCGCGGGGTGGAGTTCGGCAGCGCGCTGCAGTGGCCTTGCGAGCGAGTGCGACTCGGGGACGAGGGGCTACGGCTCGTCGTGGACCGGTGACTGATCGAAGAGCCAGTCGTCCTCAGCCTGCCCCAGGTTTGGGGTGTCAGCCGCCGCGGGCTCGAGCGGGGGCGCGCGTGCTGGAAGCTTCAGGCATTCGAGGATCTTCCGCGCCACCGTGGGATCTTCGATGGCCGCGATGAGGCGCAGCGTGGACCCGCAGCGCGGGCACCGCAGAGCGTCGATCTCGAAGACGCGCTGAAGCAGCGAAGCCCATCGCATCCTGTGGGATCGGTCTCGCGAGTTTGCATCGGAGGGAGGTTCCTCGCTGGAGAGGTCGACTTCTCTCTCTGTCGACGGCTTCTCCCGACGTACTTGGCGCCGGAGGGGCTGTGCCGTTGGCCGATCACCCCCACTGCTTCCCGCGATTCGCGCGCGGTGCGCGCGATGGAGTCACGGCCGAGCCGCGCCGTGTTGCCGGCGGGTCCTTCGACTCCCACATCTGGCACGATCCAATCGCGTTGGCTCGCACCGGGCGCCAGGATCCCGTGGTACCGAACCTGATGGGTGCGCGGAGGTGGAATCAACGGCACGAGTCGTTCGATGAGCTCGTTTCGCTCCATGAGGATGTGTGTGGTGCCGTCGCGCCAGCGGGTCTTCAGGCGCAGAGCGAGCCTCCCGTCAGAGCGTTCTTCGAGTCGTTCATGGGCGAGCGGAGGCCGGGCGACGTAGCGGCAGAGCCGCTCGAGGCGTCGTCGGTCTCGCGCGGGGACGGCCACGTCCGCGTGGAGGCTCATCCCGCCGTGCCGCGGCACGCGCGCCGATGCCTCAGGGTCCTCGTCGGCCTGCCCGGTCTTCCGGGGCTCGACGCGATCGCCGAGCCGGCGCCATGGATCTCCGCGGTGCGGCCCGGTAGCGATGCGGGTTCGCAGCGACGCGGCGGCCAGCATCGCCAGTACGGGCTCGTCGCGGGCAAGCGCGTCCTCGTCGTCTCGGGCGCGCTCTCCGAGCAGCCGTTGGATTCGACGGGCGGTGCCCGCCAGCACCCGCGCCACCTCATCGGCGTTCGGTGGGGGCAGGGGGAGAAAACGCGGCGCTCGACTCTGGCCAACGGTGTAGGTGTAGGCGCCGTCCAGCGCGAGGGTGTGAAAGTGGACGTTCAGGTTGAGTGCCGAGCCGAAGCGCTGGATGAAGGTGACGGCGCCACACTGCTCCGTCCGAACACCCCATTGCCTTCGCGTACGCCGGCGAAGCTCCGCGAACAGCGCTCGGACGAAGGCCCGGAGCACGGCGCTCGTGAGTCTTGCGTCGTAGGCACACCAGTACCGGAGCGGGTAGGGAAGGGTGAGCACCCACTGCCGGATCGACACTTCTGGGAGTACGCGGTCCACCAGGTGCGCCGCCGTGTCCGCCATGCGTCGTCCGCCACAGGACGGACAGAACCCCCGGCGCTTGCACGAGAACGCGACCAGGCGATCGTGTCCGCAATTCTCACAATGCAGGCGGAGAAAGCCATGAGCCAGGACGCTGCAGCGGAGGAAAGCGCGCAGCTCCTGCCTGCCTGCCGGTGCGATCGTGCTGCCGAGCTACGCGGCGGCGAACCGCGACCCGACTCGCTTCAGAGACCCGGACCGCTTCGACGTCAAGCGAAACGCGCAGGGCCACCTGGCGTTCGGGCTCGGCATCCATTTCTGCCTCGGCGCGGGCCTCGCGCGCCTGGAGGCCCGCGTGGTGTTCGAAGGGCTAGTTTCCCGCCTCGAGAAGCTGCAGCGTCGAGACTCGAGCATTCGCTGGAGCGAGTCACCGTTCCTGCGCGGCCCCGTGGAGCTGCGACTCGGCCCCCGCTGAAGCTGAGGCACAGCCGGACGGGACGCTAGCGGCCCTGGAAGTCGGGGGGCCGTTTCTCGAGGCGCGCCCGGATACCCTCGCGGGCATCGGCGCTCGAGCGGGCCTCGGCGAGCAGCGCATCGACGTCTTCGTGCGCGATTCCGTTGCGGAAGGTCATCTGGCGCACGAGGAGCTGCTTCATCGAGCGCAGCGAGAGGGGGGCGTTCGCGGCGAGGCGCTCGATCAGGGTCGCGGCTGCTGCCTCGAGTTCCCCGTGGGGAGCCACTCGCGAGATGATCCCGAGCTGGTGCATCCGCTCGGCGGGGAGCGGGTCGCCGAGCAGGAGGAACTCTCGCGCGACGACTGGTCCGCCGACCTCGAGCAGCTTCTTTGCCAGAAACCAGCTCGGCGCGAGGCCGATTTGTGCGAGCGACATGCCGAACGCGGCGCGCTCGGATGCTACGACGAAGTCGCAGTGTAGCGCCAGCTCGTTGCCGCCGGCGATCGCCGCGCCCTGCACGACGGCGACGACGGGTAGCGGGTACGTCTCGATTGCGTCCAGCACCTCCTCGATGTTGCTCACCTTGCCGGGTGCGTCCGCGCGCTCCCGCAGATCGATGCCGGCGCAAAAGACCGGGCCTGCGGAACGTACGACGACCACGCGCTCGGCTGGATCGGGCGGCTTGCGAAACGAATCCAGGAGCTGAGAGAGCATCTCCCCGTCGAGCGCGTTTCGCTTCTCCGGTCGATTCAGCAGAACTGTCCGAACACCCTTCTCTGTCGTCGTGACGATCTTCTCCACGCCAGCCCTCCTCTCACCAGAGTATACTTCTCGAGGAGGTACTCCGATGACCCAAGACGTTCTCATCTCGGCCGACTCTCACTTCGTCGAGCCCCCTACCATGTGGGCCGAACGGATCGACCGCGCCTATCGCGAGCGGGCCCCACACACCGTCAAGGGCTTGAAAGGCCGCGACGGCGAGTGGTTCGTGTGCGAGAACATCGTCCCCATGTCAGTTGCGGCCTTCTTCGGGGCCGGCGTGCCCTCGGCGGACCTCAAGGCCCACAACAAGAAGGGCTTCGAGGAGGCGCCCAAGAGCGTGTGGGATCCGGCGTACCGGATCGAGGACCAGGACAAAGACGGTGTTCGGGCCGAGGTGATCTACACGTCCATGGGCATGCCGCTCTTCGGGCTCGACGATGCGGGGGTGCGCGGTGCCTGCTTCCGCGCCTTCAACGACTGGGCCACCGAGTACTGCAGCTACGACCGCGCTCGCCTCATCCCACTCGGGCTGATCACGCTGGAAGACATCCCGTTGGGCGTCGCGGAGCTCGAGCGCATCGCGAAGCTCGGCATGCGCGGCGCCATGATCTGGGCCGAGCCGCCCGACGATCGGCCGTACAGCCACCCCGACTACGAGCCGTTCTGGGCGGCCGCGCAGGACCTCGACCTGCCGCTCTCGCTCCACATCTTGACGGCGCGAAGCGGCACGGGGACCGGCTCGGGCTCGGGCCGCGACTTCCTGCTCGGGCTCGCGACGCTGCACCATCAGATCGAGCGTTCGATCGCGGAGCTCGTGCTCGGCGGAGTGTTCGAGAAGTTCCCCAGCCTGCGGATCGTGTCGGCCGAGAACGATGCGGGCTGGATGGCCTACCTGATGTACCGGCTCGACACCGTGCAGCACCGCCTCGGGGCGCTCGGCGGACTGAAGCTCGCGGGACGTGCGAGCGAGTACATCAAGCGCCAGGTCTTCGCGACCTTCATCGCCGACCCGGTCTTCGTCGATTCGCTGCACCGCTACGGGCCCGAGAACATCATGTGGTCGTCCGACTACCCGCACACGGCGGCGACCTTCCCGCGCTCGCGCGAGATCGTGCAAAAGCGGCTCGGCCACCTGCCTGAAGAGCAGCGCCGGCAGATCGTCCACGACACGGCGGCGAGGATCTACGGCCTGGAGTGAGGTCCGCGATCGGCGGGCGCGGCTGACCGCCGCCGCCCTCAACACCACGCGCTACGACAACCGTTGGTCCAGCTGCACGAAGTTGCGGTCCGGATCGCGCAGGAAGACGGTCCGGACCTTGCGGCCCGGAGCCTCACCGTAGGCCTGGCTGTCTGCGTCCACTGCCCTGATCGCAGGGGTGAAGCCGCTTGCCTCTGCACGGGCGACCAGCGCGTCGAGGTCGTCGACCCAGAGGCCGAAGTGGTGCGTGCCGACCTGGAACAGGCGCGGCGGAGCTCCGAAAGGGTCGCGCGAGAGCTGCTCGTCGAGCACGATGAACGAGGCGTCGTCCCCCGCTCCCCAGCGCAGGTACACACCGCGGCGGCGGGTAGGGCCGGCGCCGTCGCGGCCAGGGAACTCCTCGACGGCGTCGAGGCTGACGGACATGCCCAGCACGTCCCGGTAGAACTCGAGTGAACGGTCCATGTCGCGCACGCCAACGGCGATGTGGGAGACGGCTCGGATCGGCATGTCGCACTCCTTGTCCGGGATCGACCCGGCTGCAGGCAGTATCCCATCCGACGCAACCGCGGGTACAATAGCGGGCGAGGGGAGAGTCCAATGCTAGACACCAAGATCTGTGGCGGAACCATCGTTGACGGCACCGGCGCCGTCCCGCGGCCCGGAGACCTCGGTATTCGCGACGGCCGCGTGGAGGCGATCGCGCCCCCCGGCGGGCTGGACGACGCACAGGCAGCGCGAACGATTGACGCCACGGGCCGCTTCGTCGCGCCCGGGTTCATCGACGTCCACACGCACTACGACGCCCAGCTCTTCTGGGACGGCACGGCTAGCCCCTCTCCGCTGCACGGTGTCACCACCGTGCTCGCCGGGAACTGCGGCTTCTCGATCGCCCCGCTCACGAGCGACCAGGCGGGCTATCTCTCCAAGATGCTGGCCCGCGTCGAGGGCATTCCGCTCCAGGCGCTCGAGGCCGGCGTACCCTGGAACTGGACCACGACCGCGGAGTACCTCGACCGGCTCGACTCCACACTCTCGGTCAACGCCGGGTTCATGGCGGGCCACTCTGCGATTCGCCGGGTCGCGCTAGGCGAGCGAGCCAACGCCGGACCGGCCAACGCCGACGAGCTCGAGCGCATGAAACGGCTGCTGCGCGAGAGCCTCGAAGCGGGGGCGCTCGGGTTCTCGTCGTCCTGGGCGACCACGCACAATGACGCTGACGGCGATCTCGTGCCGTCGCGCTATGCCAGCGACACGGAGCTGGTCGAGCTGTGCCGCGTGCTGGGCGAGTTCGAGGGGACGGGAATCGAGTTCATCCCCACGGTCGAGGCGTTCACCAACGATCACATCGACCTGATGACCCGGATGTCGACGGCGGCGCAGCGACCGCTCAACTGGAACCTGCTCCCGGTCACCGCACACAGCTTCGAGCGCGGTCAGCGCCAGCTCCGCGCGGGCGACCACGCGGCGAAAAACGGGGGCAAGGTCGTCGCCTTGACGATTCCGATCGTGATCCAGGCGCGCCTCTCGTTCGCGACCGGAATGGTGCTCGACGCCCTGCCAGGCTGGAAGGACACGATGGCGCTGCCGTACGGCGAGCGCATCGAGCTGTTCTCGAAGCCGGACGAGCGCGAGCGACTCGAAGAGGGCGCGCAAAGGCCCGGACCCTTCCGCGGGCTCTCCCGCTGGGAGACGCTGACCGTGCAGGAGTCCTTCGCGCCCGCCACGCGAGCGTACAGCGGCATGACCGTGGGCGAGATTGCCCAGGCCGAGGGCAAGAGCCCGTTCGACGCGCTGCTCGACATCGTGGTGGCCGACGAGCTACAGACGGTCCTCGCCATGCCGCGACGCGGCGATTCGGACGAGGACTGGCGCGCGCGGGTGAAGGTGTGGCGCGACGGGCGGGCGGTGATCGGCGGCTCGGACGCGGGCGCCCACCTCGACATCCTGGCCAGCTTCTACTATGCCACCGGGATGCTCGAGGAGGCCGTGCAAAAGCGCGCGCTGCTCCCGCTCGAGGAGGCGGTTCATCTGCTGACCGACGTTCAAGCACAGCTCTACGGGTTGCGCGGACGCGGCCGAATCGCTTCCGGTTTTTGCGCTGATCTGGTCGTGTTCGACCTGGACTCGATCGGACCCGGCCCCGTCCACACGCGGACGGATCTGCCGGCCGGAGCGAGCCGCCTCTACGGCGAGGCTCGGGGCATCGACCACGTGCTGGTGAACGGGGTCGAGATCGTGCGGGACGGGACCTTCACAGACGCACGCCCAGGGACCGTGCTGCGCTCCGGCCGCGACACGGCCACACCCGCGCTCGGCTGACAGAATAGTCCACAAGGGAGATGACACCATGGCAAGCAAGACTCTGCTCTCGGCATTGCTCCTTCTCACGGTAGCCTGCAGCCCGCAACAGGGCGTCGATCGAGAAGCGGCGCTCGACGCCGTTCTTCAAGCGGACAGGGCGTGGTCGGAGACGCCGCCGGATGCTGACGATTTCGCCGCGTTCTTCACGAACGATGGCATCTTGCAGGGCGGCGGGACTCCCGAGGCCCGCGGGCACGCTGCGATCCGAGCCAACGCGCCTGGCGCCGTCAAGTGGATCGCGTCCGAGGGCGATGTCTCCGCCTGCGGTGACCTTGGGTACAGCCTCGGCACCTTCACGGCGACCTCGAGCGATTCCGCCGGAAACACCGCGGAGACCACGGGCAAGTACGTCACCATCTGGAAGAAGCAGGAGGACGGGAGCTGGAAAGTGGCGGTGGACGCCTTCAGTGATGACGGGCCTTCGGCGGTGGTCAGGACCTGGGCGGGCGCTGATCCGGTAGAGGTCGATCCTGACCACTACAAGCTCGAGTTCGAGAACGAGCGGGTTCGCGTCCTGCGGATCTCTTATGAGCCCGGCGAGAAGTCCATCATGCATCGGCACCCGGAGAGCGTGGCGGTGTTCCTGACGGAGCAGAAGGTGAAGTTTGGAGCGCCGGACGGAGCCGAGCAGGAGGATTCGCGCGAGCCCGGTGAGACGAGCTGGAGCGAGGCCGAGCAGCATTTGCCGGAGAACATCGGCGACCAGCCCATGGAGCTGATCCTCGTGGAAGTGAAATCGTAAGCAGATAGGAGGTAGAACGTGCCGGTGCAGAGATTCGAACCCATGACCAAGAGCTTCCCGACCTTTGACTGCGACGCGCACGTCACCGAGCCGCCCTGGCTCTGGGAGCGGGCCGTGGACTGGCTGACGCAGGAAGAGTACGAGGCGCTGAAGACGAGTGCCTGGTACGACGCTGAGACCAAGCAGTTGCTCATCAACGGCTTTGCGGGGGTGGGCATCGGGTCGCAGCGCGTCGGTGGAACCCCTGGGGGGCTTCACGTGCTGAGCCTGGCGGGCCCGGGCGTGAAGCACGACATCCAACGGGCCCTCAACGTCCGCAATCTCGATCGCAGAACCGTGATCACGAAGGAGCAGGCGGACTACCTGGACCACAAGGGCTCCTACAAGCCCAAGGAGCGCCTGCGCGACATGGACGTGCAGGGCATCGACCAGGTGATGATCATCCCCACCGACATCGACACGTATCCCTGGATTCAGAGCGCCGTGGGCGCCAAGGCCATGTGCAAGGCCTACAACGAGTGGGCTTTCGAGTACTGTCAGGAGGACCCCGAGCGCCTCTACTTCGCGGCACTGCTTCCGCTCCAGAACACGAGCTTCGCCGTACAGGAGCTCTACCGGGTGGCCGCAAAAGGCTGTCGGGTGGCGCTCGTGCGGCCGATCGATGCGATGGGGAACTACCCGATCCAGCCCAAGTACGATCCGCTGTGGCACGCAATGGAAGAGGCCGGCGTGGTCTACGGGATGCACCCCTTCCCGGCCTTCGGGAGCTTGAAGCCACCAGGGTACACAGAACAGTACTCACCAGCCGAGCTGATCGGGCAGTCGGCCTTCTCGGCCGGGCTCCCGCACTTCTTCCTGACGAACGTGCAGAACTTTCAGTCCGAAGCCGCTCTGTGGGTCTCCATGGTGCTGATGTCTGGCTTCTTCGACCGGTTCCCGAAGCTCAATGCAGCGGTGTTCGAGGCCTCGTCCACCGGTTGAGCTTTCTCCTCGACGAGTGCGACAAGGTCTACAAGCTGTACCGGAACGAGCGTCAGCTTCCGCCGCTGACGCGGCTGCCGAGCGAGACTTTTCTTGAGCACTGTGTCACTGGCTTCGAGGGCGATGAGTCCCCGCCGTCGCGCTTGCCGGAGTTCTATAAGGAGATCCTGGCCTGGTCGTCCGACGTCTACCACCACGACGGTGACGACGCCTGGCGTGCGCTCGAGACAATGCGTGAGTGCGACCTGCCGGCGTCCTATCAGGCCAGGTTTCTCGGCGAGAATGCGCGGCGCCTGTACAACATCAAGGCGCCGCAGAATTTCATCCGCGAGCGAGTAACCGAGATCGAGCGGCCGGATTGGTGGCCTACGGATGACGAGATCGAGCGGGCCCTGGAACCCGAGGCCGCCCTATACCGGCGGAGGAGCCAGAGATGACGGTGAGTCCCGGCTTCGCGGTCTTTGACGCCGATACCCATGTCGTGGAGCCCCGTACGATCTGGGAGAAGTACCTGGACCCGGAGTACCGCACGCTCGGACGCTTCGCCCTCTGGCGGGAAGAGGGCGAACACGGCTCGTATCTGAAGGTCAACGGCAAGATGTTCCGGGACTCGGCAAACACGAACATCCCCCGTCACGCGATCTGGCGACCTGGAACGACGTGGGACGACATCGGGGAGCTGGACGCGAGCGTTCCCCATGCCATGACCGAGGGTGCGTCGGATGCCCACGCACGCCTGCGGGACATGGACGCCATGGGTGTGGATCAGGCGTTCCTGTACCCGACCTGGTTCGCCGAGGGGTTCCACCTGATCGAGGATCCTGACGTGGCGTACGCGCTGGCGCGCGCGTACAACGACTGGCTCGCAGAGTTCTGCGCGGCGGCACCCGATCGTCTGTTTGGGGCGGCCATGCTGCCGCTGCAGAACATCGACTTCGCGGTCGAGGAGCTGCGCCGGGTTGCGCGCATACCGTGCCTGCGGGGGGCCTTCCTCCGCCCCATGTTCATCGAGGGGCGCTACTTCACGCACCCGTTCTACGATCCGCTCTGGGCCGAGCTCGAGACCACGGGCTTGACCGCGGCAGTACACCCGACAGCGGGGCTATGGAACCCGGAGTGGACCTCGCACGGGCCGTTCTTGGAGAAGATAAAAGGCAGGCTCAACCAGCGCTCCAGTTTCGGCAACGTGGGCGGTGGACCCTCCGCGGGTGGGGGCGTAGACCGGAGTTTCTCGTTCTTAGCCACGCCTCCCCTCGGTCACCCCATCGCACCGGTCCTGTCCCACTGGCTCGACAATCACATGTTCGTTGCGTCGACCCTGATCGGGTTCACGGTCATGCAGCGCTATCCGGACCTCAAAGTGGTGATGGCGCACGGCAAGGCCTCGTGGATGGAAGAGGTTCTGGAGAAGATGGAGGCGTCCACTCGGACCATTCCCCTGCTCCACCACTACCCTGTGCGAACCGATCCCGTGGAGATGTGGAATGAAGGGCGAACGCTGATCGGCTTTGATGCGGAGGAGCGGCTGGTTCAAAGGCTCCCCGACACCTTCGGGGCGAAGGTGGTGTGGGGCTCGCGCTATCCGCACCACGACACCACGAGTGCCTGGGACGCGATCGAGACCCTGTCTGACGCAGGCATCGACGAGCCCACACTCGCGCGAATGCTGGGCGCGAACGCAGCAGAGCAGTTCGACGTGAAGCTGACGAAACGAGGCAGCTAGAGCGAAACGAGCAGCTCGGACGGCGGCAGCGTCGGGCTCTTGCCCGCTTCGGCGCGCGAACGGGAGGTGAAATGGCCAGTACGGATCCCGCGATCATCGAGGTCGCGCTCAACGGCATCCACACGAAGCGGCGCAACCCTCACTTGCCCACGGAGCCGGCTGAGGTCACCGCCGACGCTCTCCGGTGTCTGGACGCGGGTGCCTCGCTCCTGCACGCGCACCACCGCATGGCGGGGATGAACTTCGACGAGGGGGTTCGTGCCCCGGGGGCGGCGATCGACGATTACGTCGAGGCCTGGGGTCCCGTGCTCGAGGCACACCCGGACACGCTGTGGTACCCGGGACTTCTCACGGGGCCCGACTTCGAGGCGCTCACCGCCAAGGTTCGGCTCCGCACTGCGGCTGTGGATCCGGGCTCGGTCAACCTCGGCTCCCCCGATGCCGACGGCCTGCCGCACGGAACCGTCTACGTCAACTCGTGGGAGCAGATCCGCGAGTCCTTCGCGTTCTGCGCACGCCTTGGCCTGGGTCCGATCATCGCAGTCTTCGAACCGGGCTATCTGCGCGCCGTCCTCAGCTACCAGCGAGTGGGCCGCCTGCCTGCGGGCACGCTCGTGAAGCTCTATTTTGGCGGGGAGTGCGGTGTGTTCGCCAACGAGCCAGGCGTGAGCTTCGGCCTGCCCCCGACCGAGAAGGCGCTCAACGCCTATCTCGAGCTGCTCGAGGGGAGTGGGCTGCCCTGGTCGGTATCGGTCTGGGGCGGAGACCTGATCGAGACGCCGGTCGCGCGCTTGGCCCTCGAGCACGGCGGCCACCTGCACGTCGGACTCGAGGAGCACGTAGGCGTGCGCAAACCCACGAACGAAGAGCTCGTCCGCGAGGCCGGCGAGCTCGCGGCGCAAGTGGGAAGACCACCCGCGTCTCCCGGGGAGACCGCCCAGATCCTCGGCCTCCCCGAGGCCCGCTGAGCCAATCCCTGGACCCGATCCCACACGAAGGCGCAATACCCGTATCGTCTAGCAGAGGTCGTTGGAATGGAAGAACGAATCGAGTGGAAGTGGATCGATGCCTTTACCAAGTATTCAAGCTGTGCGGCATCCAGGCAGGGGAGGCCGCCGCCATCCTCTCGGAAACCCAGAGCCGGCAGACCCATGTTCGGTTGGCGGAGCTCGCGTTGTCCAGGCTGGGTGCTCGTCCCTTTCACGTCGTCGTGCCCACGCCACGCGTAACGACGCCGGTCCCGGTGCGCTCGACCGGAGCATCAGACGCTATTGGCGGCCTCGAGCCTGTCATAGGAGCGTTGGCCAGCGCGGGCTTTGTCGCCGACTGCACGGTGGAGGGTCTGTTGCACGCTACCGAGCTGCCGCAGATCCTGAAGGGGGGTGCGCGCGTGCTGATGATCTCGAACGAGCACCCGGAGGCGCTCGAGCGCCTGGTTCCGACTCCGGAGCTCGAGCCCAAGGTCAAGCTCGGCATCAAGATGTTGCGCGCCGCCAGCGAGATGCGGGTCACTTCTACCGCAGGTACAGATCTCACCATCGACGTGGGTGAGGCTCCGGCCGGAGGTGGCTGGGGATACACCTCGAAGCCTGGCACCATTTCCCACTGGCCCGGAGGCCTGTGTCTGTGCTTCCCAGGCAGCGGCTCGGTCAATGGCACGCTCGTACTCGACGCAGGTGACGTGAACCTGACCTTCAAGCGCTATCTGGAATCGCCTATCACGCTGCGGATAGAAGCTGACTACATCGTCGATATTGGCGGTGAGGGAACTGACGCGGCGCTGTTCCAGAGCTATCTGGCCGCATGGGGAGACCGGGAAGCCTATGCGACGAGCCATGTCGGTTGGGGGATGAATCCAAACGCCAGATGGGACGCGATCAATCTGTACGATAAGAGCCAGACCAATGGCACCGAGCAAAGAGCTTTCGCGGGTAATTTCCTCTACTCCACGGGCGCGAACGAGGTTGCCGGACGCCACACTCTGGGTCACTTCGATCTACCCATGCGCAATTGCACGGTCGAGCTCGATGGCCGGGCTGTCGTCAAGAACGGAGCCCTGCAGGGTGAGCTCGCATGAGCGACTCGTGAAGACCGATCGTCGCAATGAGCTGATCGAAATCGCGGATCGCATGGGGCGAGAAGGCTTCGCACCGCGGGCGTCGTCTCATGACGACGATGCCAGCTTCCCGTTCGAGAACTACGCTGACCTGCGGGACAACGGATTCCTCGGCCTTTGCATCCCGGAGTCGTGCGGGGGTCTGGGGGCGGACTTCGAGAGCTACTGCATGATCGCGGCGAAGATCGGGGAGCACTGTGGCGCTACGGCGCTCACATTCAATATGCACTCCATCTCGATGCTGTGGAGCGGAATTGTATGTGACGATCTGGACTTGGACCGGACCGAACGGCACGAGCATGAGGAACGGCGGGCGCACTGGTTCGCCAAGGTCTTGAAGGATCAAGTGCTATTTGCTCAGCCGTTCTCCGAGCCGTCGGGTGATGCCTTCACCACCCGCGCCCGACGGGTGGACGGCGGCTGGCACGTAAGCGGCAAGAAGCACTTTGCGTCGCTGTCCGGAGCCGCCGACTACTACGCCATGACGTGTACCGAGATCAGCGACGCTGAAAACTCAGAGGGCAAGATCTTGTTCTTGATCGTGCCCAAAGACGAGGAGGGCTTCCGAATCACGGGCACCTGGAATCCGCTGGGGATGCGCGCCACGGTCAGCCGGAATCTGGAGCTCCGCGACGTCTTCGTGCCGGACCGGAATCAGCTCATGCCGGGCGGCGCCTTCATCCAGGCCGCTCGTCGCTGGCCCCATGCCTACCTGAGTATCAACCCGGCCTATATGGGGATTGCCCGGGCGGCCTATGACTTTACGGTCGATTATTTGAGGGGTGAGGCGCCCGGGGCAACTGGTCCGGCGCGTCGTGCGCAGCCGAGCAAGCAGTTTGCCGTGGCTCAGATGCGGCTAAAGCTGGATCAGGCAGAAGCGCTGTGGCGCGCGGCGCTCGCAGAAGCGCGAGTGGATCCGAGTCGCGAGGAGCGCCTGCGGATGTACTCCTCGCACTACACGGTGATGGAGCACTGCAATGAGATCTGTCAGCTGGCCATTCGCACGTGCGGGGGCCGGTCGATCATGAAGAGCATGCCGCTGGAGCGCCTGTACCGTGACAGTCGCTGTGGATCGCTCATGCTGCCCTATACGGCCGACACCTGCCTGGAACGGCTCGGCGTCGAAGCGCTCTATCGCAGCGGCGAGCGCGACTGAAGCGATCGCTTCAGTCGCGCGACACGGGATCAGGCCCGCTTCTGCCACTCGGCTCCCGACATTGACGCGATGCCCTCGAGTGCGAGGCCTGTGTGTAGGTCGTCGGCCATGGCGCGCTTGAGAGGTCGGGTGAGGACGTGTCGCGTGTTGCGGAGCAGGATCGGGTTGCGCACCGCGAGATCCGCGGCGAGCGCGTAGGCCCGGTCGAGTAGCTGATCGGGCGGAAGGACCTCGCCCACCACTCCAAGCCGCTGGGCTTCGGTCGCTGGGAGCTGTTCTCCGGTCAGCAGGAAGTAGCGGCCCCGATTGGGTCCCAGCAAGAGCGGCCAGATTACCTGCATGCCGTCGCCGGGCACCAGTCCCCCGGGAAAGTGCGGGGCATCTTGAAAGTACGTGTGCTCGGCGGCCAGCACGATGTCGCACAGGACCGCAAGCTCCGAGTGGGCGATCACCGGCCCGTTGACGGCTGCGATCATCGGCACCTCGATGTCGAGCTGCTGATGGATGAGGCGGTTGCCCTCCCAGATGATCCGGTCCCAGAGCGCTGGTGACGCGCTCCCTTGCGCCAGCCCCGCCGCTCCCTCGGGGGGCAAGCCGATGAAGCTGTCGCCGGTCCCTGTAAGGACGACCACGCGGTTCTCGCGATCGGAGGCGATCGCAGCGAAGAGCTCGGGAAGCTCGCGGTGCGGCAGTCCACCCCAGAACAGCGACTCGCCGCGGCTGTGCATGCGAATCGTGAGCACGCCGTCGTCATCTCGGCTGACCACGGCCGTCTTGAATCGATCCTGATACTCCGACAGTTCCATGCGACCTCCTGCTTTCGGTAGGGGCCTTGCTTCGTGCGAGGCCAGCACTTCCTACCTGACCATACCCGGTTTCCGGCAAGATTGAGGCGCGCCACTGCTGCGCGGCCGAAGTCCGGCGTGAGGGCGGCCAGCTCGACATCAGTCTTACGAATTCGAACGAGAGCAAATGACGGCAGCAACGCTATCGAAGAGTGCTGTGGGTACCGCTCTCTTCGGGCGTCAGGTGCGGGCTAAAGCGATGCGGCCGCTCGGCCAGTACCCGAGCTCAGTGATCGACGCGGTGAGTATGGGCATGTCGCTCTGCCAGTCGGACAGCGGCGTGTATCGGTCGAGCGACCCCTCTACGGCACGAGAATCCCCGTGCCGGACCAGCAGCAGGGTGGCGGAGGGAAGCGAGTCATGGGTTGTCGTTTGCATCGATCCGCCAAGGTCTCCCAGGTCGGAAGACAAGGGTCATCTCGACGCCTGCAAGAAGTGGTCGAGGGGCATGGCCGGCGCCACAGGAGCCTGCATCCAGACAGTCCCCTCGCGCTCGAAGAAGACGACGCCGTCCAGGAATTCGACCGGGCCGTGCTCTTCGTGCCTGAGCCCCAGCACCTGGTCCTTGATCAGGTGAACGTTCATGTCGTGGGTCACGCAGAGGTCCAGAGTAGGCCCCTCCCTCACTGCTTGCTGCCTCAGTTTCTCGAGCACGAGCCGCACCATGATCTCGGCACACGGCCG
>CBDDEE010000010.1:0-25467 GCA_965226855.1 Myxococcota bacterium
GTACCTGCGGAGTGCTGCCTCCACCGCCTCCATCGACTCCATCGACTCCATCGACTCCACCACATCCTGAAGCCAGCAGGACGGGTACAACCAGAGCCGCCCATAGGTTGACGCCTCGCGGCATCTTCACTTCTCCCCGGCCTACCAGGTTACCGCATTAGGCAAGCTCAGTGTTGCCGGACCATCCCTGGAGGTCGACACCGAATTGTTCGAGCCCAAGACAGCATTGGTGTGATACGGTGGCGGCCCCATGCGCTGGTTGGTAGGAATCGCTGTCCTGCTTGCTCTCACTGCCCTAGCGGCCCCCATCTACATTGTGAACCGAGCGTTGAGCGGTGCCATCGCGCAGACGCAGCAGAAAGACACACCCTGGAAGGGTCGGCCCACCTCGCTTGCCCCTTCGCCCACTGACAAAAGCGCGGAGGCTCCAATCGCGACCAGACGATACGAGCGAACGCCGGAGCAGGAGCGGGGTGGCCCGGAGCTCGGCTCCACGCCGGTGGCTAGGAAAGACCGCACCAGCAGCGGCGCACTGGCCGCGGACAGCGAAATCCACACCACGGTGGACGCGGCGGCTCCCCTCTTCTCTCAGTCCGACCTGTCCGTACTACGAGGCATCATCGCTATCAACGGGCTCACGGAGGCATCGTCGGCAGGGGACTACGATGATGGCGACGGTGACTTCGAGGCCACGGAGCTTGGCTTTCAGGAGTGGCAGGGAGGTCGGCTAGTTGCGCTGTATCTCGGCCCTAGCCGCGACTTTTCGTTCAGCTACCAAATTCGCGAGCTGCCCGAGAGCATCGGTCAGCTTGACGCTCTCCAGATCCTTGGATTGGGTTGGAACGAGCTTGAAGCTCTCCCGGAGGCGATCGGCGACCTGGCGAACCTCGAGGAGCTTCGCCTACACGACAACAGGATCACCTCTCTGCCCCAGGCCATTGGCGACCTCCTGCGCCTCGAGGAGCTGTTTCTGGGTCACAACGAGCTTCACGAGCTACCGGCAAATGTTGGCTACCTGACCTCCCTGCGTGCGCTCCACCTGAACGACAACCCTCTGTGGGAACTCCCGGAGGAGATCGGCGATCTCACCAAGCTCGAGGTGCTCAACCTAAGCCGGGGTTTCGCGCCGGGAGATGAGACGGATGGACAAGGGTTGTCGGACCTCCCGCTGAGTCTCTCCTACCTCGACCGGCTGAAGCATCTCTATCTTGCGGGTAATGCGCTCAACTGCGACGTGGAGGTCCTGGACCCCTCCACCGGAGTCTCGGGGGTGATGATGTACGGGTTCGACGGGCAGAATTGTCTCGTTGAGGAATGAGACAGCTTAGGCACGGAGCGATGAGCGGGCTGCCCAAGATGACCCCGATGGACCTCATCCAGCTCCCCACACCCTTCGACGACCCCGACTTCCTCTTCGAGGTGAAGTTCGACGGTTTCCGGGCGCTGGCCTACGTCGACGACGGCCACTGCGAGCTGGTCTCCCGGAAGGGTCACACCTACAAGCGGTTCAACGAGCTAGCCGAGGGGATCGCCACCGACCTGAACACCACCAACGCCATCCTCGACGGCGAGATCGTGTGCCTCGACGACCAGGGCCGCTCCCAGTTCTACGACCTCATGTTCCACCGCGGGGAGCCCTACTTCTACACGTTCGATCTGCTCTATGTGGATGGTGTCGACCTTCGGGATCTGTCCCTCATCGAACGCAAGGCGAAGCTCCGCAAGCTCATCCCCAGCAAGCCCTCGTGCGTCCTCTACCTCGACCACATCAACGGCAAGGGCGTGGAGCTATTCGAGCAGTGCTGCAAGCTGGACCTGGAGGGCGTGGTGGCCAAGCCCACGCTGAGTTCGTACCGGGAGCTGGGCGGGACCCTCACGAAGCTCACACCCCCCCCCGCGCGCGCGCGCGTAGTGGGCAGTCATTGCGGGTCCTATTCCGCTCTGCCCACTGTGCGCGCGCGGGGGTGTGAAAAGCCAGCGGGCAAGTCACCACGCGATCGGTACAGGCTCGTGATCCGAGCAAGCACCCCCGGCGACGTCTCCGATCGGCGTCATGTGGATTCGCGAGAGCTCGCGCGGGCGGTGGAGGCCGCAACTCGCTCGAAGCCCCGCGCGGGTCTGCCGGTTCCCGGTGGAGCCTCCCGCTCTAGAACAAGCACCCCAGGCTCGAGCGATCTAGGGGCATCTGGAGTGGCAAGCCAAACAGAGTCGTTGAATAGAGACTTGCCCAATTCTCTGGGACGGAGAAGGGATGGTTGCGCATTGCCATCAGATCTCGCAGATGGCGTTGAAACGGTTTGTCGCTGTGAAGCACCCCGCCGCCAGCGATCTCGAAGACTTTCATCACCGCGCTGAGGCACCCGGCCACGGCATAAGAACCCTCGTAGCGGCACTGAGCCCGACTCGCGTCGGATATCTGCTCCCCTGCTAGAGCTTTGGAGTAGAAGTCTCCCCAGGTCCGCGGAATGCGTGCTCGGGCATCCTTTACGAGCGTTGCCGCTTCTGCCAATCGGACATGGACGGGGGGATTCTGGACCGCCGCAAAGCCCATCAATGCGGCGACGCGGTCGCGATTGTCCTCGACGAACTCCTCGAGGGCTCCGACCGCGGCGCCGATTGCAGCCGCGCCGACCGCATAGGCGAACATGGACAGCCAGGGCAGCTGGAAGAGCGGTCCGGGGTTTGCCGTCCTGCCCGGCTCCGTAGTGGTGTAGGCCTGCTCGATCGTCTGCGTGCGATGGTCCGGTACAAGGCTGTCCACCGTCATGTCCTTGCTTCCCGTTCCCTGCAGGCCTTCTACGCACCAGCTGTCCTGATCGATCTCGAAATCACGGGCAGGCACGAGGAAGTTCCTCCACTCCGGGCCTTCCCCATCGTCGGGAAGGACTGCGGCCAGTACGACCCACTCGGAATGATCGATACCACTCACGAACCTCCACCGTCCGGTCAAGTGGAAGCCGTCCTTGTCCCGCTCGGCCTTACCGGTCGGCGCGAACGAGGTCGCTATGCGGGCGTCTGGATTCTCGCCCCAGGCCTCCTGCTGCGCCTCTTGGGGGAACATGGCGGTGTGCCAGGCGTGGCCGCCGACCAGGCCGGCAATCCAACCGCTTGAGCCACAGGCTGAGCCGACACGGACGACCGCTTCGAACCACGTCGAAGGATCGATTTCCAATCCGCCCCACTGCCTCGGCTGGACTGCACGGAAGACATCGGCGTCGGTCATTGCGCGGATGCTCGCGTCCGGCATCCGACGAAGCTCTTCCGCTTCCGGGGCCTGCTTCCTGAGCAAGGGCAAGATGCCGTCGATGCGCTTCAGAAACGCCGCGGCCTCGCTGCCCCCTGCTACGGGCCCACGACTACCGGCAACTCGTTCTGCGCTGGTTGCTACAGCTTGCCCGGAGCTCTGGGTGGATGTTGGCATTGTTCCCTCCTGCGTGGCCCACAGGATGCGGGACCGACCTGGGAAGGACGTTTCCAGCGACTCCGCGGGCGCCGTCCCGAGGCAGTGCTGCGCCCCGAGGCAAGGTTACACGTAGCGGCCGCCTCGCTCGATGACCTCCATCTTGTAGCCGTCGGGGTCCTCGAGGAAGAAGATGCGGGCCAGCGCCTGGCCTTCGTGCTTCATCTCTATGAGGTCACGCGGCGATGGTGAGTCGTGCTGTACTCCTCGTTCTGGTCGTTTTAGCCACGCCGGTCTCGGCTCAGGTGATCCGTGACGGCAGCATCGGACCGGGCGGTCTAGGTCCAGTTGCCGGTGGGGTCGATGACCTGGGTCAGCCCGCCACCTACCTGATCCACGAGGGATTGGGCGAGCGGGCCGGTCCCAACCTCTTCCACAGCTTCGACCAGTTCAGCGTGGGCTCCGGTGAGACGGCGACCTTCACCGCCACCCTGCCCACCGACAACGTGCTCGGCCGGGTCACGGGCGGGAGCGAGGAAGAAGGAGAAGCAGAAGCGCCCTCGTCCGTCATCCAACCTGTGGGCCGACTTCGTGGCCGTGACCGGCCTCAAGAAACCTCCCCCGCTTCCGCCTCGAAGACCGGAGAGATTCGTTGAGCTGTTCCTCAGCGGCTGCATCGTCCGCGCCAGCACTCATCGCTTGCTCAGCGTTCGGTCGATGTCGTGGAGCAGGCCCTCGACGCGGGAGATGTTCGCGCGGCCCTGACGATCCTTCGTGGATGGCTGTCGCGCCAGCCCTCCGAAGTCGGGCCGGATGACCCATCCCAGGTGGAGCAGCAGATCAAGGAAGCGGAACTCGCTGCCAGAGAGGCGGAGCAGAATCGGGAGCTGCGTCAGCTACTCGTCGGCGTGCCGGACTACACCTGAGATACGCTCCTCGGTCCGCGCTAGATCTTGTAGACGACCCGCCGGAGCTTCCGATCGCCTGTACGTCGCCGGCCACCCTGGAGTTGCTTCCACAGCTTCGCGAGCCCGCGAGGCGGGTAGGTCTCCCACCTGATCTCGTGGAACTCCTCGTCCAACAATCGGTCCAGGCCTTGCACGATCCTCATCCTGGACGCCACGCTCTCCCGATGGTCGGCGTTGCACGAGTAGAAGTAGTGCGCTGCCTTGCGAATCAGAGCGCAGTACGCCCACCTGCTCACGAGTCATCTCCTGGAAGGACTGCTGGTTGACGACCAGTTCGAGGGAGGCCGACGTTAGAGACTCCGCGCAATTCTGCGGTAGTAGATAGAAGCGCCCCGGTGAGAAGGCCTCGGCGGTCGGCAGCGCCGTCTCACACAGCTCCAACGATGTGAACCCGAAGCGATTGGCGAGATGGACGGCCTGGAAGAACAACGTCTCTTCGAGGTCGCAGAGCGCGTAACTGACCCGGGGGTTGTAGGCCATGCAGACGGCGGCGAGGCCACCATAGCCGCCGCCGATCTCCAGGATGCGCTCCGCACGATCTCGGGAGAGCACGCCGGCCTGGACCAGGTCGGCGACCGCCTGCATATACCGCAGCAGATCGGTGGAGATCCAGTGGCCGTCAATGTTGCATCCGTAGCCGGTCTTCCCCTCGTCTGGGCGGAACCCTCCTAGCTCGCGCGCTAGGGAATCGTAGTCGGCACGTAGGCGCTGCGAGATCGCGGACTCGTTGAAGAGGTATTTCTGATAGCTGTCGGCCGTGAGGTGGGAGTGCGTGCCGAAGATGATGGCCAACGCCCTCGAAGCCCGCGGCGCACGCGAACTAGACCACGGGGACGAACTGCTGAACCAGCTCCAGGGCCTCACCACCGAAGCGCTCTCGATTCTCAATGATTCGAGGGACTCGGGGGACAACAGAACGGCCCTGGTGGCCATCTCAGAGCTCCGACGCAACATCGAGCTCACGGCCAAGTTGACTGGCGAACTTGTGGAGAGACACGCTCACCTCCACGCTGGAGGGCTGACGCTCGAGGCGCGGCAACAACTGGCCGACGCTGTCGAGGTTATGAGGGACTACAAGGCCCAGCTACCCGCACCGGGCAGCATCCGAGAGGACGTGCACCTTTTGAGCGGTGAGGCGGCGCTGCCAAAGATGGTGGCGAACGCGGAGTTGCTGTGAAGGCCCTCTCACTCACTGCCCTGCTGTGGCTTGGCCTAGCGAGCTGTTACCAGAAGAATGTAAGCCAATGGGAGGTCCCAGTGATCCACAAAGGCGGATGTGAGGCTCGGGCGGCGACTCTAGACCAAGGCCCGTGCACACCATCCGAGATTCGTTGGATTTGCAGGGATGGCGAGGACTTCGTGATTACTCAGCAGCTCAACGAGAGAGGTCGTTGCTCTGTTCGGCGTCGCCCCTTAGCAGGCTGCTGAAAAACTCCTCATCGAAGGGTACCTTTGAGGGAAGCCCCAAGGGGGAGATGTGAGAGGACCGCAGACGCTCCAGGGTGGGATCTTCAGCTACGTATCGCTGGAGTCCCGGATTCCCGAGGACCATCCGCTTCGAGCGATCCGGCGACTGGTGGACGCGGCGCTGGAGCAGCTGTCGCGACGCTTCGATGGTATCTACGCCAAAGGGGTCGGCCGACCGTCGGTCCCGCCGGAGCAGCTGTTGCGGGCGCTGCTGTTGCAGGTGCTGTACACGATCCGGAGCGAGCGCCAGCTGATCGAGCAGATCGACTACAACCTGCTCTACCGCTGGTTCGTGGGCCTGGTGCTCGATGTCCAGGTCCGGCTGGAGGATCTCGGCGTGATCGAGGAGTTCGCCGGTCGACCGCTTCCGCCGCTGGGGCCGCTGGTTGCGAGCGCACGTGTCGAGGGCGACGTATCGGACCTGCGTGTGCGGAACCTCGACGCACAGCTCGGGCAGCGCGGAGGTCTGTGGGCGCAGCTGAGTGGTGGGATCGACGATTTGCGACAGCTGCGTGGGCTGAATTTCCAGTTGGCCGCGGAAGCAGACGACCTCGGGGTTTTCGAGGAGTTGACTGGCCAGGCGCTTCCTCCTCTGACTCCAGTCGTCGTGGCCGCTCGGCTCGTCGGCGATTTTCCGACGCCTCGGCTCGAGAAGCTCGACGTCGAGCTCGGCCGACGCGGTCAGACCTTCGCCCAAGTGAGCGGTTCAATCGACGACCTGCAACAGCTTCGGGGTATGGATCTCGAGTTGGTACTCGAGGCGGACGACCTCGAGCTGCTCGAGGAGCTGGCGGACCAGTCCCTTCCCCCTTTGGGTCCCTTGGTCGTGCGGGCCCACGTGTCGGGCGACGCGTCGAGCCCGCATCTCGACCGGCTCGAGGCTCAGCTCGGCCGGCGCAGCGAGCTGTGGACGCAGGTGACCGGGAGTATCGGCGACCTGCTCGAGCTCCGAGGCGTTGCGCTCTCCGCCGAAGTGAGCGCCCCGGATATTCGCGCGCTCGGTCCCTATCTTGAACGAGATCTGCCCGACCTTGGGCCTCTGAGCGGCACCGCGGAGCTCGTAGACGCCGACGGCACCCTCGGCATCGAACGCTTCCACATACGGGCTGGCCGCCGGGGCGCGCTTCTCGTCGAAGGTCTCCGGTGCCTTTGACGACCTCACCGAGATCGACGAGATAGAAGTCGAGGCGCAACTCGAGGCGCGGGATCTGGCCCTGATCGGGCAGCTCGCTGGAGTCGAGCTGCCCGCCGAAGGTCCGGTGTCCTTCGCAGGCCGAGCGGCGGGGTCAAACGAACTGCTCCGCGTGCGCGGAGATTGGCGGGTGGACGCTACGGAAATCACCGCCGAGGTGAGCGCGTCGTTCGCGCCCGGGACTCGGCCGTCGATCCGCGCAAGGGTGGAGTCGCCGCACGTCCATTTGGACGATCTGATTGCCCTACAGTCGGCCGAGACAGATGGGAGTCCGGCGGTAGCGGAGAGCGAAGGCTCGAGCTTGTGGGACAGCGATATGCCACTGCCCTTTGAGCTCTTGCACGAGGTCGATCTCGATATCGCGATCGACATCGAGCGCATCACCGGACGAGGGTGGCCTCGACGTGGCGGGGACGCAACTAACACTAGAGCTACAGGACGGTGAGTTGGTGATCCGCCAGGTAAGCGGCGAGTACGAAACGGGCCGCGTGCAGGTCGGACTCCGCGTCGACGCTCGACCTGCGGTCCCCGAACTCGAGCTGGCAGCGGAAGTCGCGGGCGTCAACCTGTCGAGCATCGCCTCGCAGTTCCAGCAGGACACCGAGTTCGCGGGAGTACTACACGTATCGACCCAGCTCTCGGCCCGGGGTCGCACGGTCCCGGCGCTGCGCTCGAGCGTGTCGGGCCGGTTCGCCGTGACGGGTCGTGAGGGCACCATCGCCTCGGAGATCGGGCGGGCCTTTGTGTTCAACCTCGTCCGCTCGGTCTGGCCGAATCGCAAGTTGCGCGACGACGTGCCTATGCAGTGCATCCTGGCGGCCTTCGAGATTGACGACGGAGTGGCGCACGTCCGACGGCTCTACGTGGACGCTCCTGAGGCCACGATTATCGGCACGGGGCGTGTCGATCTGGGAGAGGGCACACTCCAGCTCAGGCTGGTGCCGCGTGCTCGAAATCCGGGTGTGGTCAGCATCGTCCCCAGCGTCGACGTGATCGGCCCGCTCGCCGATCCTTCCATTCGCCTGGTCAAACGGTCGCTCGCAACGAGTGTCGTGCGAGGTCTGGCCAGCAACGTCCTCCGGCCTGGAAGTGCGGCTCGAAAGCGGATGGGATTTCGTTCGAAGAAGGCCGTGGAGGATCCGTGTGCGGGCGCACTGACAGCCACCTTCGACGGAGAGCAAGTGACGGAGGCCCTCCCAGCGGTGGCGGCAGGTGGCCCGTAACAACAGACGTGAAGAGCTGGTGCGCGTCTATCGAATCCCCCATTCTCACAGTACACCTTCCACGACGGGACCAAGCGTACTCGCTAAAACGTGATCTGTGCTTGTAGCCCGAACACCAGCGCGTCGCGCCGACTAAGGTGGGGGTCGATAAAGAACTGGAGATCGGGTTGAAGGCTCAGCCAGTCCGTGATCGCCGCCCTGTAACCGAGCTCGATTACTGTCTCGTGCCCGCTGACCTTCTCGCCTGCGGAACGGAGGCTGTCGACGTAGGCGTGGCTGACATCGGTGTATGCGACTCCCGCAGTAAGAGTGTCAGCGTCCCGTCCCCGGATCGGCCCGAAAACCTTCACTCCTACATTCAAATACCTTCGCACTATGACCCTGTCGTCCGTCGGACTGAAGCCGGCGCGGAGGAACACGCCCACCGCCGGGTCATTCTGGGGGTTCAGAGCCAGGGCCTGATCGACGTGGACGTGCACCGACCAGGCGTCATCCGTGTCCTGGCCGTCAAAGTCTCTCAGCCTCGCTGTCGTGCTTCCCATGCCAATGCTGTAGGTGCCGGGCAGGGACGCAGGTTCCAGGTGCAGATCGAGCTGTCCGTAGAACGCGACGCCCTCGTCGAGATGCCATTCGAGACCGATGTTGCTGCTCTCCTCCATGCCGGGATCCGCCGTGTACAAGCCCGCGCGTGCTGACCAGCGTTCAGATCCCCGGGCGAGCAGGTAGACGCCGGGTCCGGCCAGCGGGTAGAACGGCGCCAGCTGCTGTTCTCGAGCGCTGCTGAAGTCGCCGAAGGCGCCATTCAGGAGGGTGTCCGCGAAGCTGCTGAGGAAGAAGTCGTCGTCAGCGGCCAGCTGCCCTGCTTTGACCAGCAGTGCGCCATCGAGAAACTCGCGCCGGAGGTAGATGTTATAGAAGCGAACCGCGTCGTCCGCTTCCCACCCGCTGACCGAGTTCGTGCTGAAACTTCCGATGAGGTCACTCGACGGTTGTCCGCCGTGGTAGGAGAACCAGTCGATGTGAAAACTCGTCCGCTCCCAGCCTGCCAGCTTCTCGAGGTCGACGTTCGCTCCCCAGAGTGCGAGCCCCTCGTAGCGCGTACCGGTGTCGAAACCGCCGCGCAGATTCGACCAGACGCCGGACACGTACTCCGCAAACGGAGCGACGCCACGGTTCTCGAGCGTGTTTCGCGCGCCTCCCCAGTCTCCAGTCAGGCGGCCGGAACCCGCACTCGCTAGTTGCGCGAGAGTGAGGAAGATCGCGGCAGCAAGCCCCTCCCGGAAGCCAAGAAAGGAACGTTGTGCTCGCTCCGCCGCGTCGCCAGTGCTGCTCAAGGTGCAGGCATTATGGGTGAAGGAGGTCCGGGAGTTGGGCCAGTCCGTGCCTGACAGCGATTCGATAGCGATCAGTGGGCCTCGTGATGCGGCCGCCAGAGGTGTCGAGTGGCCGCGCGGCGTCGGTTTCGACAGCCTACTCACCTTTGAGCTCGATCGGACCCGCCTCGAAGTCGCTCAAGTCCACGTCCGCGGCCGGTCCCGCGGCCACGTCCGCGATCGGGGACGCTGTTCCGGGCATGGGCGAGGTCGGAGAAGCCCGTGAGCGACACTCGACCGGGCCCTACGCGGGTGCTGCGGCGCACCGGAACCATGTCCTCGGCCTTCGTGCTGTCCATGTAAGTATTAACATTGGAATCCTCCTGCTTAGTAGTTAGGAGAGGTGATATGTCCAATGACCACAAGTTAGTTGGTAATGCAGCCGAAAACTTTGATCGTTTCGTAACGGGCACCACAACTGGCCTCGATCCCGATAGGACTATGCTAGAGGTCGCACGCGCTCTCTCCGCTAATGATGACTTGCCAATTGAATGGTGTGAAGCTTTCGTCGACGACATGCCGTTTGATGACTTAAAGTTCGACGCCGTGATTTCAACCCAAACCATCATGTTTTTCCCTGACCTTGATAAAGGTATCAAGGAGATCTGTGGGGTCATGGCGCCGAAGGCAGTGCCAGCCCGATACGAGGCGAGTTCATGAGAATAACGCTGGCGACGGCTGCGCTGGTCGCGCTGCTGGGCGTAGGATGCGGAACCTACCGACCCGTGAACCAGCCGATCGAGCATTGGAACGAGAACTACGGCTATCGGCCCGAGGCAGTTAACGAGAGAAGGCCCACGGGCGACGTCCTCCTTATTCTCGCCTTTTCGGGCGGAGGGACCCGGGCGGCCGCCTTGTCGTACGGCGTACTACGAGAGCTCCGCGACACGAGTGCTTCCGTACGCGGAGAGCGCAAATCGCTCCTTGACGAGGTAGACCTCATCACCTCCGTATCCGGGGGCAGCTTTGTCTCGGCTTACTACGGCCTGTTCGGCGACCGCATCTTCGACGACTTCGAAGAGCGCTTTCTGCGGCGAAACGTCCAGGGGAGTCTCATCAGGGGGCTGCTTCGGCCGAAGAACTGGTTCCGCCTCGCCAGCACGTTCTTTGACCGCACCGAGCTCGCCATCGAGCTCTACGACCGCAAGATCTTCGACGGCGCCACGTTCGGGGATCTGCTAGCGGCAGACGGGCCGTACCTCCAGATCAACGCAGCCGACCTCGGGGTCGGCTATCGCTTTACGTTCATACAGCCGCAATTCGATCTGATCTGCTCCGACTTGTCGCAGCTCAAGGTCGCGCGGGCGGTGGCCGCCTCCTCGGCGGTTCCCGGGCTATTCAATGCGGTCACGCTTCGCAACTACGCGGGCTCCTGTGGCTTCGAGCGCCCCGCGTGGCTGGACGAGGCGCTCGCGGACCGGAACGCTCGGCGCAGATTTCGGAGTGCGTCCATCGCCGAGAGCTATCTGGATGCACGCGACCGCAAGTACATCCACCTCGTCGATGGCGGTATCGCCGACAACCTGGGGCTCCGCGGTCCACTCGAAGGCATCCTCCTCTCGGGCGGGATCCGGGAACGGCTGGAGCGGCTCGGAGTGAAGCATCTCAGGTTCATCGTCGTGGTGGTGGTCAACGCGCAGGGCCAGACCTCCAGAGGCCTCGACTTGATTCCAGGGGCACCCTCGCTCGGCGCCATGATCGGTTCCGTCAGCGGAGTCCAGATTCAGAGCTACAACTTCGAGACCCTCGAGCTGATGAGGGCGAGCATGGAGAACTGGGCGCGGGCGCTGCCACCCGACCCGGAGGGGCGGGCCGTGCAGACCTATCTCATCGAGGTAGCCTTCGAGACGCTCGCGGATGAAGAGGAGCGGGAGTTCTTCAACAACGTCGCGACGAGCTTTGCGCTCGACGACGAGACCGTTGACAGACTTATAGAGGTCGGTGGCCGGCTCCTCAGGGAAAGTCCCGAATTTGTGAGGCTCCTGGCCGATCTCCGGTGACCTCTCTGACGACTTCAAACCCGTTACTGTCGTCGCAATCGTTCCCTCGCCCCTTCAGGCTCCGCTCTCACCCGGTTCGAAGCCCGCATAGGCCGGTAGCACCCGATGGATCTCCACGTCGCGGGGGTTGGCCTTCATGCTCGATGGGCTGCTCTATCACATGGTAGATCAGCCTGAGCATCTACCCGACCGCTGCTACGAACGCCTCCTCCACTACCACGCCGCGGTCAATCCAAAAGGGGACTGGGTAGCCAATGTAGTCCGCGAAGGAGACAAGAAGATCTCAGTAGCTTCCCACACTTCCCCCGCTCCCGACAGGCTCGAACTAGTAGCCTCCATCGGCTGCATCACGTTTGACCTGTGCCTCCTTCGCCAGCTGCCTGGCCGGCGTGAATTCGGAAGGCCGAGAAGCAGGGCGATCGTCGCTCAGGTCGACGACCTCACCTACGCACTCGTGACCGAAAGCGAATGGGATGCCAACAGCAGTTGCAGGGCCAGCAGGTCGGTTCCGACCGCGAAGCATCGAGATGGCGCGTATCGCGGAGTTGGGAGCGCGCGCCTAGCTCCCGATCGCGGCCAGATTTTCGATGGTCTGGGCGCAGGCGGTGGCGACTTCTTTGCCTTTCACCTTGAAGTGATCCATGAAGAACGCACGGTGATCGTCGTGATCGTGGAAGGCCTGCGGGGTCAGGACGGCCGAGAGAATCGGAACATTGGTCTCGAGCTGTACCCTCATGAGCGCCTCGACGACGGTGGCAGCCACGAAGTCGTGCCGGTAGATGCCGCCGTCAACGACAAAGGCTGTGGCCACGATCGCGGAGAAGCGGCCGGTCGCTGCCAACCGTTTTGCCTGAAGCGGAATCTCTAGAGTGCCCGGGACCTCGAAGGGGTCGACCTGGCTGCGCGCGTAGCCCAGCCCTTCGATCGATGCGAGGAAGGCGTCGCGCGCTTGGTCCACGATCTCGCGGTGCCAGCAGGCTTGGACGAAGGCGATTCGGTCTTCCCATTGCCGTCGCGGTTGCTGAGAGTGGTGGTCATGCGTTCTCCTATGCAAGGCAGAGCCTCGCTCGTTTCATGACATAGACTTGCGCGCGAGCGCGCGTAGCGCGTTCCACGCAGCCTCTCCAAGCAGGTCGGCTGATTCCCTCAGAGAAGTCGATGTCTTTCCCCGCAGCCACCGACCTGCGAAGTCCCTGCTCGGGCCGAAGAGAAGCGCCATAAACACATCGGTGTTTGCCAGCGGCAGTTCACCTCGTCGGACGTATCGCTCCGTCCATTCGGTCAGCGTCTTGCCGATCTCGTGATTCAAGGCCTCCAGCTCCCCCTCCACCTCGTCCATGAACTCGGCCCGTCGCATGGTGAGGAGGAAGGCCGCCTTCTCGGGTTCTCGTTGAACCCATCGGAGGTAGGAACTCACGAGAGCACGCACACCTTGCTCGGCGCTCTTCGCTCGCTTCAATGCACGAAGGCCGAAGTCCTGTGTCTCACGGATCGCCTGCAGGTAGAGCTCGGCGAACAACTGCTCCTTGCTCGAGAAGTGATGGTAGATGCTCCCCGTGCTAACTCTTGCTCGAGCCTTGATGTCGGCGATCGTCGTCTTCTCGTAACCAACGTCGTGGAAGCACTGAAGAGCCGCCCCGAGGATCTCCTCTCGCCGAGTCGTTGTCGCTTCCGCCCTACTCACCGGATCTAGAGGAGTCGTTTCCCAGGTTCGGCCGTTCTATTCAACCTGGTCCTCTGGCAAGTCGTGGCCTAAGCGATCGCGCTTGGTGGCCAAGTAGCGCTCGCGGGGCGCGGCCGCAGGTGCATGCAGGGGAACCTGTTCGACGACCTTGATCCCAACGCCCGAATAGACGAAGGCGTCGACCTTCTTGGGGTTGTTCGTGAGCAGGCGCACGCGCTCTAGACCCAGATCTTTCAGGATCTGCAGGCCGACCATATAGTCGCGTGTGTCGGCTCTGAAGCCAAGCGCCTCGTTTGCCTCGACCGTGTCGAGACCTCCGTCCTGAAGCCGGTAGGCGCGCAATTTCTCGATCAGGCCGATGCCGCGGCCCTCCTGGTATAGATAGACGAGAACGCCGCAGCCCTCGCGGCCCATGGCGTCGAGCGCCATGTGCAGCTGATCGCCGCAGTCGCAGCGCAACGACTCGAGCAGGTCGCCGTGAAGCAGGAGCTATGGATTCGTACGAGTGGCGCTTGGGCGCCGGCGATGTCGCCCAGCGTGATCACGACTGGCTGCTGGTCTTCGTGTTCAATCTCGTAGGCCAGGATGCGCCCGGGGCCGTAGCGGGTGGGCAGCTCGGCGTCCGCATCCTTCAGCCGGCGCACGAGCTTCTCGCGCGCCCGTCGGTGGCGGATGAGCTCCTCGATCGTCACGATCGGAATGTCGTGTTCGCGCGAAATCTGCTGCAGCTCGTCGCGACCGGCCATACCAGTTCCGTCGCGCGAACAGATCTCGCAGAGTACGCCAGCCGGCCGCAACCCGGCAGTCGCGCCAGGTCAATCGTTGCCTCGGTGTGACCCGCACGGCGCAGGACTCCACCCTCCTTGCCGAAGAGCACGAAGAGATGCCCGGGCGCCACAAAGTCCCCTGGTGTCGAAGTGGGGTCGAGGATCGCGTGGATGGTGCGATGGCGTTCCTCTGGACTGATGCCCGTACGACAGCTCTCATGGTCGACGGGAACCGCGAACGGTGTCGACGTGCGCGAGGTGTTGCGCTCGACCATCCACTCGAAGCCCTTCTCGCGAGCGAGGTCGGAGAGGATAGGCATGCACAGCAGTCCGGCGCCTTCGCGGGTCATGAAGGCGATCATCTCCGGCGTAATCTTCTCGGCCGCGCAGATGAAGTCGCCCTCGTCCTCGCGGTTCTCTGCGTCGGTCACAATCACGATGCGGCCCTGGCCAATCGCTTCGATGGCCCTCTCCACACCCAGACTGCTGCCCTTCATCTCAGCAGCACCAATCTGCCGCGCGATGCTCGAGGGAACTCTCGTTCGGACAGATCATAACTCTAGAATATAATTCTAGTCTATCGATGTCAACAGCTCCTGTTTGTGGGGTCATGCGTGCCGTCTGGCCAGGATCCATGCCATGCCATCGGCCTCGCCTTGAACAAAGACTCCGAGCTTCCCAAAGGCGTCAAGGAGCTCACCCGGGCGAACGCGGAACGGTCCCGGACCCGGGCCGACCTCGCTGAGTACCGCAACTGCCAGCAAGCCACCGCGTGCAAGGCGGTCGATCATGGCCTCGTTGAGCCGTTGATCTCGAAAGAGGTGGGGGAGATGGCAGAGGATCAGATCCACGGGCGGACCTTCGGGAAGCTCGCCGTCGAGATCCAGCACTTCGAAGCGACAGCGGTTGGCGACGCCGGAAAGGACGGCCAACTGACCGGAGAGATCGATGGCCACCGAGGAGACGTCGACGGCCCAGACGTTCATCCCCCGGCCAGCAAGCCACACTGCAGCCCGGCCACGACCACATGCAAGCTCCAGGGCGTGGCCTTCAGTGGGAAAAAGATGCTCGAAGGGTGCAAAGACCGGCGGAGGGAATCCGCCAATCGGCGCCATGCCTGCTTCGGCGTAGCGGCTATCCCAGTGTCGGCGGTCCTCCTCGCTCAAGAACCCAACCCCCACGCTAGAAGCCACGTTGGCGCGACCCTGTTTGCACCGATCGTTGTTCTAGAATAATATTCTTCTTGTCCCGTGGATGTCAACGCGCGCGCTGTGGATCACTGGCTCTGGAGCGGGGACAGGAAGCGAAGTACAAGGCGCTGCCGCTGCATCGAACGAGATGCATCTTCTACTGAGTCATGAGTAGTTGCAACGAAGCCAAGGGGGACCCGGATGTTTACGGGCATCGTTGAAGATGTCGGGATCGTGGTGGAGGCAGGCCACGGGCACCTGCGCATCTCTTCCGAGTCGATCGCGTCGGACGCGGAGCTCGGCGACAGCATCGCGATCAACGGCGTCGACCTTACGGTGACCGAAGTCCGCGGATGCGAGATCTCTTTCGATGCGATGCCTGAGACCTACCGCCGCTCCAATCTCGAAGACCTCGATCGCGGCGATCCGGTCAATCTCGAGCGCTCCGTTCGACTCATGGATCGCCTGAGTGGACACATCGTGAGAGGCGTGGTCGAGGGGACCGGCACTCTCGAGGCGACCCAACCGGATAGAGATGCTCTCGTATGCACGTATCGAGCACCGAGCGAGCTGCTCCGCTACGTGATCGTTAGAGGGCCGATCTGTGTTGACGGGGCGAGCCTGACCGTGACCGGCAAGACAGACGACACCTTCACAGTGTCGCTCGTGCAGTACACGCAGGCTCACACCAACCACGTCCGAAGACGCCCGGGTGATCGCGTCAATCTCGAGACCGACATCCTAGCTCGGTATGTCGGCGAGCTGCTCGATCACCCACCCGGGCGGCAGGTAGCTAGGACATGAGCAGTCCGGCTCCGCGCCTTTCATCGGTGCCCTCGCGGTTCCGATTACAAGGAAGCTCCCCATCATGCATAAGCGCGGGCTTCTTTCAATCGCCACAGCCGTCGCCGTGGCTGGGATCGGCACGTACGCCTGTCCTGCGGCCGCTCAGCAGCTCTGACTCAAATTCGCACGCCCCTGGCCACGGGACGACCAGGCCCTCGACGGTCGGTCCATGGCTCCGCGTCGGAGCTCTTCGTCGACGACCCCTTCGAGTCGAGGCGTTTCTAGTTCGTGGTTCGAGCACCGAAGGCTTCCCGGCCCGCGGCAGCGCGGGGATGACAGCCTGATTCTCGGCAACGGAACGCGCATTCGGAATTTCCGAGTCGAATTTCCGAGCCGGTAGGGCAAAGCCTCCGTGCGCTGTCTTAGGGGGCCACCCCCACTCACTCCGACGCCCATGTCGGACGGCACCGTATGGCTTCGATCAGTGCCTCTGGAGCCAGGCGATGGAGGTAGCGGCTCGTGGTGACGGGGCTCTTGTGGCCGAGCTGGGCCTGGATTACGGCGAGGGAGTGGCCCTCACGTGCGAGCTCCGTCGCATGGGTGTGTCGGAAGCCGTGGGTATGCACGCGCTTTTCGATCCCCGCCTTGCGGGCGAGGCGCGGGAAGAGCGCACGGAAGTAAGCATCCTTCATCGGTCCGCCCTTGAGCGTGCAGAAGACAGGCGCTGGGCGGCTGATCCCGAGGTCCCTGCGAGTGTCCAGCCAGCGTTCGAGGAGGGCGAACGCGCCCGGGTCGAGACCTACGGTCCGCGAGCGGTCCCCCTTGCCATGGAGAATCCGGACCGTACCAGCCGCAGCGTCGAGGTCTTTGGGGGCCAGGGCAAGCGCCTCCCCGATCCGGAGGCCGCCGCGGTAGAGGGCGGCAATCACGGCGCGGTTCCGGATCCCTGTCGCTGCCTTCGGCGAGCACGCGCGCAGCAGGCAGCGGATCTCGTCCTCGGTGAGGACCTCGGCGGGATAGCGGCGTGAAGGACTGGACGAGCGGTGCGACTTGGTGCGGGTCCTCATGGGGCTCCGAACGGGTTACGGATCTCCTCGGTTCCGTAATCCTATTTGGCCTCGCACCCCCACGCGGCGAAATCGAGGTCTTCAGTGCGGGCTGTTCGTTGTGCCACCGGGCGGTGTCGCTTGTCTTGAACCTGGCCCACGAATCCCGCGAGGTGGTAGTCCGCGACATGCGAGATCCAGTGGTGGCCCGGAGAGCAGGCGAGCTCGGTATCCACTCGGTTCCGGCAGTGGTCATCGACGGGAGGCTTGCCGACTGCTGCGCGGGGTCAGGTCTCGATGCGGAGGCACTGCGAGCAGCAGGAATCGGGCAACCCGTCGGACCGTAGCGCGATTGCGGCAAGGAACCCCTGGGACTCGCCTGCAACCGGCTTCCCCGTCCTCATCCATGTCGCGTGATGGTCAGCGCGCAGCGTGTGCACCGGATCTTCTCGACACCGCCCTCGGACCCGAAGCTGAGAATCCTCTCGAGGAGGCGGAAGTCGTGCACACCCAGCAGGCACAGAATGCGACCGAGCACTTTCGGCAAGGTGAGGACCTCGCGTAGAGGTTAGCTCTCTGTCGGCCCCCATCTCGTACACCAGTGCCCGGCTGTCGACCGTCTACTCGGACCAGCTCCAGCCTCTGAACTCGTAGTACTTCCTGTACGGCGTCGCGTACAACGGATGGATTCCCTCTCGTCGGCAGAGGTAGACGTGCACCATTGAAGGCCCCCAGGCCAGGATGATGGCGCGGACAGGCGATAGCCCGCGGTGCCCGCCACGATCCTGGCCGCATCGTCGCGCCCTGGACCCCGCACGAAGCGCGAGATCAAGTCATTCGCGGAGCGCGCGCCCGGCTGGGATGTTCCTCTATGGTCCCGGGTAGCAGGCACCCTGAGGAGGACGCCGTGAGAGACGCGACGGTGCTGATCGATGTGGATGCGCACTGGACGCGAGCTACCCGATCTGTGGTCGGCGCGCGCCCCTGCGGCATTGGGCGATCGCGCGCCCCGGGTTGCGCGCAGCCCCTCCGGCCGTGAGGTCTGGCTGATCGAGGGCGAGACCTACCTCTCGGACATCGGCGCGATCGTGGTGGGGAGCGACGGCGAGAAGCGGCTGGGACTCGGAGAATGCTTGCCTCGTTCTCGCTCGCGGGGCGACAATACTCGTGACATGGCGATCGCGCAGCGCCTGAAATGGTATCTCGATCACCACGGCGCGATCGGCTGCGGCGTCTACAGGCGTCTGGGCGATCTCTCCCTACCGCTGGCTAGAGGCGGAGTCCGAGGAGTCTCTCGCCAGACTTGTTCGGCGAGCTCGAGCCGTCGATTCACCTTGTCCTGTACGGGCAGGGTGAGCGGAGGTCGACCCGCCTCGAGCAACGCACGCTGTGTTGGAAGCTCGCGGAGGATACCGCAGGCTATTGCGTTTCAGATGTTGACGAGAGAGAACGCGCCGACTGACTGGCATTTCTGCCGGGAGTGTCAGCTGTATCGGAGCGCGGAGACGAGCGCATGAGCGACGAGGAGCAAAGTCGAAGTGTCGAGGTGATACGGACCGACATCGACTACTGGGTTGACGTGCTTCGTGCCCGCACTGGCGATGTCCTGACGTACACAATCGAAGACCGCGCACCTGAAGGGCTTGGCCCCGACCAAGACAACAAGCGCGGAGCGATCATGGAGCAGCTCGATTTGCTGGCGTGCGAGTTCGAGTTGGCGGGAGGCGGAACAATCGAGTTCTTCCAGACGGGAGCCGACTCCACCATTCGAGAGGTGCTCCGCCTCAAGCAGACGAGGGAGTTTCTTCGGAGACAGCCAGACAGGGAACTCGACGAGTCCGCGCGCTCCAAGAGGAGAATCACGCTTCAGGGGATCGCGGATCTGCTACGCGCGCTTGGGGTCGAGAACGAACAGTAGGAATCCTGGCTGGAGGAACCCAAAATTAGTAGGGTCGCGACCGATCTCGCGCGCGCGCGTGGGTGTGAACTTTGTCCCGCGCAGGTTCAGACCTTCCTAGAACCCACACCTAGCTAGTCGCCCGGGGACTCGGCTTCCGTTTGGAACAGGGGGATCTGCTTCTCCTCGGCTCTGATCTCGCTCACCGGAATCACGTACTCGCCGGAGAAGCAGGCGTCGCAGAAGCCGTGCTTCATCGCCGACTCGACGCGGCGGAGCGCCTCGAGCGACAGGTACGCGAGGCTGTCCGCGCCCAGCGTCTGGCAGATCTCGGCCACGCTCTGGTTCGCGGCGATCAGCTCCGCGTGCGTCGGCGTGTCGATCCCGTAGTAGCAGGGGTTGACCCACGGCGGACAGGAGATCCGGACGTGCACCTCTCGCGCCCCCGCCGCGCGCAGGGCAATCACGAGCTTGCTGAGCGTCGTCCCGCGGACGATGGAGTCGTCGACGACCACGAGCCTCTTGCTCTCCACCACCTCGCGGATCGCGTTGTGCTTGATCCGCACCCCGAAGTGGCGAATCGACTGCTCGGGCTCGATGAAGGTGCGTCCGACGAAGTGGTTGCGGATCAGGGCCGTCTCATACGGCAGGCCGGTAGTCTCGGCATAGCCGAGCGCCGCCGGGGCCCCCGAGTCGAGCACGGGGACGACCATGTCCGCATCCACGGGCGCTTCCTGCGCCAGCTCGCGACCGAGCTGCTTGCGTGTCTGGTAAACGTTGCTGCCGAAGACCCGCGAGTCGGGTCGCGCGAAGTAAACGTGCTCGAACACGCAGAGGCGCTCCGGGACCTTCGGCAGCGGCTGGATCGAGCGCATGCGGCCGCGGCGGATGATCAGGATCTCTCCGGGCTCCACGTCGCGCTCAAACGTGGCACCGATCAGGTCAAAGGCGCAGGTCTCGCTGGCCACGACCCACGCCGAGCCCAGCCGGCCAAGAGAGAGGGGGCGGAAGCCGTACGGATCCCGCGCGGCGACCAGCACGTCATCGACCATCATCACCAGGGAGAAAGCGCCGCGGACGCGCGAGAAGACGTCGGAGAGGCGCTCCGGGAGCTTGCCGCGGGTTCGAGCAAACAGGTGCACGAAGACCTCGGAGTCCATGGTCGACTGGAAGATCGAGCCGAAGCCCTCGAGTTCCTCCCGGATCGCCATTGCGTTCGTGAGGTTCCCGTTATGCGCGAGCGCCACGTCGACGCCGCCGCTGTTCGCCAGGAAGGGCTGCGCGTCGCGCAGAGCGCTGACGCCGGAGGTCGAGTAGCGCACGTGCCCGATCGCGTGGCGGCCCGGCAGACGCCGCAGAATCTCATCGTCGAAGATGTCCGCGACGTAGCCCATGGCCTTGTGGAAGTGCATCTCGCCACCGTCACGGGTAGCGATGCCCGCGGATTCCTTGCCGCGGTGCTGGAGAGCGTAGAGAGCCAGGTAGGCGTGGTGCGAGGCCTCCACGTGTCCAGAGATGCCGACGATGCCGCACTCTTCGCGCAACCGATCCAGATCGTCTGGCAGGTCTCGGATCTCCCGTCCCGTCATTCCAGCGCCTCCGGAAGAGTCCCAGCCCATACATCGTGCGCTTCCGAGAGCCCGACGTCGACACCCGGCGCGATGCGGATGCGATCTCCGCCAGTCTCGCCGATCATACGCGCGGGAACGCCCGAGCGTTCGGCCAGCGAGAGGAGCTCGCCTCGATCCGACTGCCGGCAGCTCACGACAGCACGCGAAGCGGACTCCCCGAACAGCGCGGCCTCGGGCCGTAGATCCGAGCCGGGCAGATCGGCGTGCAGCCCCACCGAGGAGCGGAGCGCACACTCGGCCAGGCTGACTGCAAGCCCTCCGTCGGACACGTCGTGCGCTGAGCGCAACAGTCGTTTGTGGCAGCGTCTCGCAGGAGCTCGTGCAGGCGCACCTCCGCGTCCAGATCGAGTACCGGGGGGGACGTCTCGCTCCAGGCCGTGCCGGACCGCCAGGTACTATCCCGATGTGTTGATGGGTGTGCTCAAGGCGGACTGGAAGCCTGACCTCTCTCTCCACGAGGCCATCGACCACCAGAATCTCGACCTCGAGCGACTTCATCTCGCGGGTGAAGACGGAGCCGAGCACGGTCGAGTACTCGTTGGCCAGGCTCTTGCCGGACACATCTTCCCGGGAGTAGGAGTATCCCTGCTGGTCGGCGTAGCGGATCCCCGCCTTCCGAAGATTCTACTCGTCGATCTTTCCGACGCCGCCAAAGGCGATTCGATCGTAGATCTCGGCGATCTTGCGCAGGTGGGTGCTGCGGTTCTCCGCCAGCATGACCACCCCACGATCGTACTCGAGTCCCGCATCAGCACGCCGTCCTCGTACACGAGCGCGAGCACGGTCGTGGCCTTGAGCAGCTCGAGTCCCCTCCAATCACTGCGATCGAAGTTCGGCAGCTGCTGCGGATGATCCGTGCGAAGGAACTCGAGAAAGCTCGAGCCGTTATACGTCTGCCCCTTGAACACGCCTATTGGCCTCCTCGCTGCACGTAGTTCTTGACGAACTCCTCTGCGTTCTCCTCGAGGACCTCGTCGATCTCGTCCATCAGGGAATCCATCTCTTCCTTGAGCTCCTCGCCCTTCTTGGCGAGCTTCTTCTGCCCGCTCGACTCGGCTGACCCGGAGGTGCCCGACTCGCCCCCTCCCTGCCGCTGCTTCTGGGTCTGCTCGCTCATACTGCTCTCCTCACGCCGTCAGATTGGGACCTCCCTTATAGGCGGCGTCTTCAGGGAATCCATCCGATCCCACTAGTGTGGAACTGGCGGGCGGGAGCTGCCATCTGTTCTTCCGCTTCGGAGAGATCACCGCTGCAAGACGATGCCGGGTCTGGGAGAGAGTCGCGTTCAGCGCCCGCTGATGGGCCTTGGGGAGGAGATTCTAAGAGCGGCCCCATGTTCATTAGGCACCAGATGAGTCTCCTCCGACTCTTCCAACTATCCACGGATGGAGGACTGCAAGTCAATCACACTCGTCCATCAGCGGACGAATCGGCTTTCCGCTGGGAGCAACCATGAGATCAATCGGGAACATCACCGTATCTGCAGCCACTGAAACAAGAAGGTCGACTACAAGCAGAGATGCGCTGACGGGTAGGAACACAAGTTTTGCTGCCGGCGAATACCCCCCGGCGAAACCGATGGAAGACAACGCCACGACTTGAGATTCAACCGAACCCCCGAGTACGCGTTCCCCATCTGCACTCCAACAGCGGGATCCAAGCCCGTCTTCGACACTACAGTGCTGAAGCACGCGGAAAGGACCATGATTCCCAATAGATATCCGGAGCTAGATACTCGCATCGGGCAGCTACAGAGACGGCGCCGGGTCCTGCTGTCGGGCACTCCCACGTGGTTCTCTTTTCCTGCTCCCCGAAGCGAGTCCCCGAAACCGTTTGCCTCTACCGACCTTCACCGAGCTTCGCGGGATCGGATCGAGGCTCGGATCCTTCGAAGAGTCCCGCTCCATGATCCTGTCGATCATCCCGTAGACCAGCGCCTCCTTTGCCGACATAAAGGTATCCCTCTGCGTACTTGCTTCCACGTCCGCGATGTCGAAGTCGGTGTGGTCAGCGAGGATCTCGTCCACTCTGAGAATTTCCTCCGCGTGGATCTGGAGGTCCGCTGCCGATCTCCGGGCCTCACCCGAAGGGCTGATGGATCATGGTGCGCGCGTTGGGCGACGAGTAACGCTTCCCCGACGCGCCCACCGAGAGGAGGATCGCCGCCATGCCCGCGGCCTGTCCGATGCAGATCGTCTGCAAGTCTGGGGCTACGTACTGCTGCACCGCGTCATAGATTCCGAGCCTCGCGTTCGTGTCACCACGCCCTCATCGCTTACTTCCCACCCACCCCCCCGGGGGCACCCCAAGATGCCCCGCTTAAAGGCGGGGCGACTGAGCTGGTCCTCATGGATGCACGCCCTCTCCCCAAGGACCACACGCAAATTGGAAGGCGCGCAGATGTCACCTTCTGGCTGCGCCCGGGAGGCGACCATCGATAGCCACTCCTCGGGGCTTCCGCTCGACCCACAGGCGGAAGCACTCGAATTTTCGTATCGGAGGCGCTGACAGCACCGTATGAAAAAGTCGTACCGCTGCCCCACTGGGACGTTGTTCTCGTCGAACATCCAGCACTCCTCGATGCCGCTGGGGCGGGGTCGGGAAGGTGCCTCGGCACTCGCCGTGAGGAGCAGGACGGCTGCCACGAGAGCGGTGCGCGTCATCGCGGGTCGAGTTTAGGCTACGCCGAGGACGGAGCCCAAACCCTGGTCCGCTGCATACGCACGTGTTCCAGCACCACTTCGCCGGGGGCGGTTGGGGACTCCGATGGTTTGGACCCCTATCCGCTGAGAATCGTCGATTATGTGTGAAAGGGCGGGAGCGGTCTCCGGCGCAAACGGAATCGCCGGGATGCGCGCCCCTGGAGGAGTGATTTCCGTTGGCGCCCTCGCGCGCGACCCTCGTCGTGATAAGCGCTCGGCAGTGGCGATTCGCGAGCCGATACTCGGGCTCGGCGTTGCAGGTGTCGAGCGCCAGACAGACGCGTGGACCGTGGTAACGCGGGCGGTCCAGGCAGTCGATCGCGGCGAGGCAGATGTCGTACCGACGAGCTCGAGTTAGGCTTCTTCGGAATCGAGATCGTCGAGCAGATGGCTCGGGAGCTGGGCATTTACCGTCCGTTGGTTGCATCGCTCGACAAGCACCTCCACAGCGTGATCGACCGCTACGTGCCTGGCATGGAGGAGGGTTCTCAATTCGCTCCGCTCAGTTGCCCCCGAGAATCAGTGGGAGGCCCTATAGTCCCGAGCCGATCACGACGACCTTGGCGTTGTCGCTCTGCGAGAGATTCTGGGTGGCCTCGATGCCCTTCCAGCGCAGCAGGTCTGGCGTCAGCCCCTCGGACACGATCCGCTGGAAGTCCGCTATCCCCTGGGCCTCGATGGCCTTGCGCGCTGCCTCCTGGCGTTCCCGTTCGAGGGTAAAAACCATCTTCTCGGCCCGCTGCTCTTCCTCGAGCTTCTCGGAGATCGCGAGGCGGAGCCTCTCGGGGAGCTCGACATTCCGGATCAGGATGGCCTCGACGACGATGTGCCGGCCCGTGAGCGCGCTCTCGATCCCCTGGATGATGTTGGTCTCGACCGCCTGTCGCTTCGTGGAGTAGATCTCCTCGGGTGTGAATTGGCCCACGATCTTGCGAATCTCGCTGCGGATGGTGGGGTTGATGATCTTGGCGTAGTAGCCCGGCCCGATATTCTGGTGCAGGGCGGGAAGCTCTGCGCCCTGCGGCCGAAAGCGGATCGAGATGTCGAGGCCGACCGAGAGCCCGTTGCTGGCCAGGACGGTGAGTCGTTCGGGCCCGTCCTGGACGCGAACGTCGTAGATGTACATCGTGTCCCAGGGCCAGAGGACGTGAATCCCCTCCCCGAAGAAGTCACTCTGCGTGCCCCCCCAGAGCTTGAAGAGCACACCCTGGCTTCCCGAGCCGATTCGCACGCAACCCGTGATCGTGAGAGCCGCGAGCGTCAACAGGGCGGCCTTGCGTAGCTTCATGACTCCTCCTTGCCTCGGCACCGAGCCGCGGTCGTGAACTCGGCCACGGGCCTCCCTACGTAGATTCCAGAGTACAGCAGCGTGACGCCAACGGCCCCCAGCGCTCAGTGCCGTCGTCTCCTGGACCAGCTTCAGAGGTCTGAAGCTACAGTCGGTGCAGGTCGGACACGGTCGTCGCTGCACTACCTCGCGGCCATGAAGGCGATCTCCGACGGTGTGTGGATCTCCTTAGACGCTCGGACTGCCTCGGAGAAGCCCTGCGGGCGGACTCGTCGGAAGCGGCGTCGCTCCGTTCGCTGCGTCCCCTCGACCACGGGGCCGAGATAACCTGCGGGGCACCGCTGCGAGGGCCTCAGGTCCGAGGCGAGCGTCAAGCCGCGCACCACCACCAGTCGATAAACGCACGAAGAGACGCCACATGCGTCTTCGCTTCCGCTTCATTGCGGTGCTTCATCTGGGCGACAGAAGTCTGCTCGTGGTCCTTCAGATCCGAAGCCGCTCAGGGCCGTACCGATTCTGAACACGGCATCCGGTTCCCGTTACAGCTGCGGCTCACGGGACCCGTGAACAGAGGGGGGGAGGGATGCTAAAAGATGCCGAAGTCAAACGGTTCATCGAGGCGATCACCGAGTACAGGGAACTGCTGGACCACTCCAGCGACATGCGCGACCAGTTGGAGTCCCTCCACAAACGCTGGCATTTGCTGAAGCAGGAACGAGACGGACTCCGGACGATCCTGGACCGAATTCACCAAACCATCTCGCAGTTGAAAGCCGACTACCAGGTGATGATGAAGAGAGTAACCGATCTCTCCTCGACCGAGGACATGGTGCTGGACAACGTGAGGTTCCTG
>CBDDEE010000011.1:0-57981 GCA_965226855.1 Myxococcota bacterium
CGCCGACGCGACCCGGCGTCGCTCTGAGGCCGCGACCGAGTCGGCCGAGTTGCGCAGCACGCGCGCAGCGTTGCGTACGTCGAGGATGATGTCCTGCTCCACACGCCTCATGCGGGTGTGCTCGCGTCGCAGCTCGATCTTGCGCTGACCCAGCTCGGCGCGCGCCACGTCGTTCCCGAGCGGCAGCTCGAAGCGCGCACCGATCGCCCAGCTCCGATTCTGGCTGGCCGAGAACCAGTCGTCGGTCAGCCCGGAGCTGTGCTTGGGGAAAGGTGATGGGATCGCGCCGGGCGTGGCTTCCTTCCCAGCCAGTCCGCTCAGTCGATACGAAGCGACGAGGTCGAGGCTCGGGAGCACCTGGTTCTGGGCGAGCTGGAGCTGTAGCTCGGCATCTTCCACGCGCTTTCGGGCGATCTTGATCTCGGGGCGCAGCCGCATGGCCCGCCGGATGATCACGTCGGGTTCGACGGTGTAGTCCACGAAGCTCGGGTCGTCGACGACGAGCCGGGTGCTCTCGAACTCCTGCATCGTAGGCGCCGCGATCAGGTCCAGTAGCGCATCCTCGGCGCCCTCGGCGCGGTTCAGGGCGACGATCGCGGTCACCTCGCGCTCGGCGACGCCGGCCTCTGCCTGGATGACCAGTACCTTCGACACGACTCCGACCTCGTACCGGACCCGGGTCTGCTCGAGCAGATCGCGCGCGGTCTCGAGACTCTTCTGGGCAACGCCCTTCTCGGCCCGGGCCGCCCCGAGCTCCCAGTAGGCGAACTCCACCGTTTGAATCTCGTTGATCAGGTCCTCCCGGAAGTCCTCGACCGAGATGTCGAGCCCGATCACGCTTCGCTCGACAGTGACGGACGCGGGGTTATTGAACAGGTTCTTCAGGACCGGGATCCTGAGCTCACTCTCCCAGTCCCCGCGCCACTCGGGCTCAAGGGCGCTAAAAGCGGACGAGGTCTGTAACCGGCGGACGTTGTAGTTGGAAGAGTAGGTCACTCCGACGGGCACCAGTCCTGCGAATCCGCCGCTGTAGAGCCATTCCTTGTCCTCGATCGACGTACCTCCACCGAAAGCTATCTGGAAGGGACTGAAGATGGGGTTATCGTTCTGCGCGAACTGGTGGTCGAGGAAGAGCTGCGGGTCGAAGGCGCCGCCGGCGCGCTCAACCTGTTGCTGTGCGAGCTCCGGGCCCGTCCGGGCAATGATCAGGTTCAGATTGTTCTCCAGCGCCAGCCGGAGCGCGTCATCGCGGCTGATGCGGAGCTCCGATCCGAGCTCGGGCTGTGCCATCACCGTACCTGCCGGAGGACCTGCCGGTGGCGGCTCAGGAGCTTCGTCCGCCCTGGCCAGCCCGGACAGAAGGAAGATCACCAATCCAATTGCCCAGATGGACTTATTCACACGCGTTCTCCCGCTCCGATGCCGTTTATAAACATGCCCACGATCGCAGCAACTTCCTCGGCGGTCGAAGTCGGTTCCGCCTGTCGGAGTCGCTCGGTGATCGCGCCTCGCGTCAGCTCGAGCAGTGCCCGGGCTGCGCGTCGAGAGTCGACCTTTCGGAACGCGCCCGTGCGGATGCCGCGCTCGATCAGGCCGACGAGAAAGTGGAGGTAGGCCTCCGTGTGCGGTTGCAGGCGATCCCGGAGCAGAGACCCGCCGCTGCTGCCGAGCTGCGGCCAGCCCTCGAGCGACTCGAAGAACGCGCGGTGGTCCTCCGAGCGCTCTAGCCAGGCTTCGACCACCGCACACAGCTTGGCGTGGGGGCCACGGGCTCGCCGCGCAGCGCTGCGCGTGCGCTCGATCAAGAGCCCGAAGCCGTACTTCAGCGCCTCGATCAAGACCGCGTCCTTGCCCTCGAAGTACAGGTAAATCGTCCCCTTGGAGATTCCGGCCTCCTGCGCGATGCGCTCCATGGAGGTCTCTGCGAAGCCAATCTCCGCGATCACGCGCCTGGCCGCTCCGAGGATCTCCGAAGTTCGGAAATCCCGAATCACCTGCTCCTTGGTTCTCACAAGCCGGTCCAGCTGCATGAACGCTCCGTCAGTTCAATGACCGCTTGGTCAGCGTATCTCCATCGATCAGTCGATTGCAACCGACCGACGGACCTGTCATGACCCTCTCGAAACACGGGTAGGATTACGGCCGACCTCGCTGTGCGAGCGGAGGGAAAGGAGGAGCGGGGATGCGTAGCCCTCTCGCTGGGATCAATCGGCTGGCCAGCACCGCAATCCTCGTGCTCGTGGCTTCGGCGGTCAGCGCCGACCCAGGACCCGGCTTCTTCGCGTCGTCGCTCCAGGCCCAGCAGCAGGCGGAGGCAACGTTCGCGGCAACGCCGACACCCGAGAAGGCGCGGGCCTGGCTCGCGCATCTCACGGAAGAGCCGCACGTCGCGGGCACCGAGCAGCAGCGCCTGATCGCGGAGTACCTGCGCGAGCAGCTCGAGAGCTTCGGGCTAGAGACCGAGATGGTCCACTACGAGGTCTTCCTGAACTACCCGCGCTCGGTGTCGCTGCGCCTGACGGAGCCGGAAGAGATCCCGCTGGCGCTGATCGAGGACTTCTACGCGGAAGACAAGGACTCGGCGAAAAGCAACGTGCTACCGGCGTTTCACGGCTACGGTGCAGCGGGCACTGCGACCGGACAGGTCGTCTACGCGAACTATGGCACGCGCGCGGACTTCGAGCGGCTCGAGAAGATGGGTATCTCCGTGGCCGGACGCATCGTGCTCGCGCGCTACGGCAGCGTCTTCCGCGGCCTGAAGGTGAAAGAGGCGGAGCAGCGCGGGGCCGCCGGGGTGGTAATCTACTCCGACCCTGCGGACGACGGCTACATGAAGGGGGACGTTTACCCGCGGGGTCCCATGCGACCACCCTCGGCGATCCAGCGTGGCTCTGTGCAGTACTTGTCTCTGCAGCCTGGCGACCCGAGCACGCCTGGCTACCCGTCGACTCCGCGCGCGAGGCGGGTCTCGCGCGATCGCATGCAGAACGTGCCCGGAATTCCGTCGCTCCCGATCAGCTATCACGAGGCGGAGAAGGTGCTGCGCCAGCTCGGCGGAGCACGCGTCCCCGACGAGTGGCAAGGTGGTCTGCCCTTCGCGTACCACGTTGGGCCGGGTGGAGCGGCGCTCGAGCTGCGGGTAGAGCTGGATGAGGGGCTTCGCTCGATCTTCAACGTCTTCGGTCGGATTCGTGGCAGCGAAGAGCCCGAGCGCCAGGTGATCATCGGAAACCACGCGGATGCCTGGACCCACGGGGCCGTCGACCCGAACTCCGGAACCGCCACCTGGCTGGAAACCGCGCGCGGCCTCGCCGCAGCCGTGAAGGCGGGTTGGAAGCCGCGCCGTAGCATCCTGCTCGCGAGCTGGGACGCGGAAGAGTACGGCCTGGTGGGCTCGACCGAGTGGGGCGAGGCGCACGCCACCGAGCTGCGTGAAAACACCGTCGCGTACATCAACCTTGACTCGTCGGTGACCGGCCCGAAGCTCAGCATCAGTGGGACGCCCTCACTGCGCGACCTTGTGCGCAATGCAGCGAACGACGTGAGCGAGCCGCTCAAAGGGGGCAGCGTCGGCGCCGCCTGGGAGCACGAGCTGCGCACGCGCTGGGCGACGGAAAGTCCGGTCGAGCTCTCCGACCCGGACGCAGCCTTCGAACCGACCCTCAGCCCGCTTGGCTCGGGCTCCGATTACACCGTATTCCTGGACCACCTCGGAATCCCCTCCGTGAGCTTCAGCTTCAGCGGGAAGTACGGCGTCTATCACTCGATGTACGACAACTTCGGCTGGATGGAGCGCTTCGGCGACCCGCAGTTCCTGTATCACGCGGTGGCGGCGCGCTTCTACGGTCTGATGGCGATGCGGCTAGCGGCTGCCGAGGTCGTTCCGCTGCGCTTCGGCTCCTACGCGCGCGCGCTGCGCCTTGATCTCGACGAGCTGCGACGCAAGACGATCCGAAAGCTGCGCGGCGCCGAGAGCGTAAACACGACGGAGAAGCGCGCCGCGATCAACCCCGACTTCGGCCCGGTGCTGACTGCTCTGCAGCAGCTCGAAGCAGCCGGCCTCGCACTCGACGCGGAGCTCGACGCGCTCGTGGAGCGCGAGGATGCGCTGGCTGCAGGGCGCGTCAGCGAGGCGCTGATCCAACTCGAACGGACGTTTCTCAGTGAAGACGGGTTGCCCGGGCGGCCGTGGTTCCGACACTTGCTCTATGCTCCGGGCCTTACCACGGGTTACGCTGCGTGGCCGTTCCCCGAGCTGACCGAGGCCGTGGAGAATGGAGACGCGGTACTCTTCGAGCGCGGCACGGGTCGGGTCGTGGCGGCGCTCGAGGCGGCCAGCGAACGGCTGAGTCGAGTGACCTCGCTTGCAAGGAGCCCCTGATGGATTTTGAGCTGCCCGAAGAGGCACGGATGCTCCAAGAGCTGGTCCAGAAGTTCGTGGCAAACGAGCTGATGCCGCTGGAGCCTAACGTCCTCGAACGAGAGGCCTGCGGCGAGCAAGTGCGTCTGACGCCCGAGGAGCTCGCGCCGCTCCACGACAAGTGCAAAGAGATCGGGCTCTGGGGACTCGACGTCCCTCCCGAGCTCGGCGGAGAGGACATCGGGACGGTGGCAAAGATCTGTGTCAGCGGGGAGCTGGCCAAGACGATCGTTCCCTTCGTATTCCCGCCGGACTCTCCGAACCTCCACATGCTGATCGCAACGGTCACCAAAGACCAACGGGAGAGATACCTGCTGCCCTACGCCAGGGGCGAGACGGTGTCAGCGATCGCCATCTCCGAGCCCGGAGCCGGCTCCGACCCGTCCGGCATGACGACTCGTGCCGAGCGTGACGGCGACGGCTGGCGGATCAACGGACGCAAGATCTGGATCAGCCGCGCCCCCGAGGCGGACTTCACAATCGCTATGGCACGCACCGACGCAGGCGCAGAAGGACGAGAGGGCATTACGGCCTTCTTGATCGATCGCGGCACTCCGGGCTTCAAGATCGGCACCGCCCACCCGATGCTGGGCGGCTACCGGACCTACGAGGTCGTCTTCGACAACTGTTTCGTGTCGGACGCGCAGGTGCTGGGACGAGTGGGCGGAGGCTTTGCCCCCATGCAGCTGCGGCTGACGGTCCGGCGGCTCGAGATGGGCGCCTGGTCCGTCGCGATGGCGCAGCGCGCGCTCGACATGATGGTGCAGCACGCAAAGTCACGCCGGACCTTCGGCACCCTGCTCGCCGATCGCCAGGCGATCCAGTGGTGGATCGCGGACGCGGCAACACAGATTCACGCTGCCGAGCTCATGGTCCGCGAGGCGGCCTGGAAGGTGGAGCGCGGTGACGACGTTCGAACCGAAGCCTCGATGATCAAGGTGTTCGCTACCGAGATGGCGACAGAGGTGGTCGACCACGCAATTCAGACCTTCGGCGCCATGGGCATCGCGAAGGAAACACCGCTCCACCTGATGTATCAGCAGCTCCGCGCCTACCGCATCTTCGAAGGCCCCACCGAGGTCCACCGCTGGGTCATCGCCCGCCGCATCATCCGCAACGCCCCCGCCTAGCTGTGAGGTCCAGCACTGGCTGTCCGTGCGGGGGCCTTCGACCAAGAGTCTATGCACGACCTCGCCGACCCGTGCACAACCACCGTGGCCGGAGACACTCGCGAGTCAAGGGGCCCTCGCCTGGTGAAGTACGGGGCCCAGTACCTCCCAGACGTTCGCCGCGATCACACGGTGCCCGGCGGCGTTCGGGTGAATGCCGTCGACCTGGTTGAGCTCCGGCTCGGCAGCAACACCCGCGAGGAGGAACGGGATGAATGCGGCGCGGTTCTCGAGCGCGAGATCTGCGAAGACGCCCGCAAACGCCTCGCCATAGGCATCCCCCAGATTCGGTGCGGAGCGCATTCCGGCGACGACGATCCGCGTGTCCCCGTTCTCCGAGAGCGTGCGGTCGATGATCTCTTGCAAGTTCGCGCGCAGCGCGGCGAGGTCCTGGCCGCGCAGCATGTCGTTCGCCCCGAGCTCCAGGACCAGCACGTAGATGGGGCGGCGCAGCAGCCAGTCGATGCGTCGTAGTCCGCCCGCAGAGGTGTCGCCACTCACGCCGGCGTTGATTACACGGAAGCCGAGAGCCTCCTCGTCGACCTTCTGCTGGATCAACGCGGGGAAGGCTTGTGCGGTCGGCACTCCCAGACCTGCCGTGAGGCTGGTCCCGAGGAAGGCGACGACCGGCCGAGCGTCTGACAGCTCCGACGCCGCAGGCACGGCGGGTGCAGGATCCGCGCGTGGCTCCACTGGCTCGCACGCGACTGTCATTGCCAGCAGGGGAACGTAAAGTAAGAGCCTTGTGAGCATGATCGTCGCAAAGGACCTCGAGCAGACGTATCTGAGTGGCGGCCGACCCCTGACCGTGCTCCGCGACGTCAACCTCTCGATCGAGCAACAGGAAGTCGTTGCCATCGTCGGACCCTCGGGCAGTGGGAAGACCACCCTGCTGGGGCTCTTCGCCGGCCTCGACCTGCCGTCGGCCGGAAGCGTGACCCTCGACGGACAGAACCTGAGCGAGCTCTCCGAGGACGAGCGCGCACTCTTGCGAGCCCAGAGCGTAGGCTTCGTCTTCCAGAGTTTCCAGCTAATCTCGAGCCTCACCGCGCTCGAGAACGTACTCGTCCCGCTAGAGCTGCTTCCCCACGGAACTGCGCACGGGGAGGACCGCGCGGCCGAGCTGCTCGAACGCGTCGGGCTCGGTGCCCGCTTCGATCACTACCCCACTCAGCTCTCCGGCGGCGAGCAGCAGCGCGTCGGACTGGCCCGGGCTTTTGCGAATGAGCCCGCCATCCTCTTTGCGGACGAGCCGACGGGCAACCTGGACGCCGACACGGGGCGACACGTGATCGAGCTATTGCTCGAGCTCAATCGAGAGGCCGGAACCACGCTCGTCCTGGTCACGCACGACTTCGACCTTGCATCGCAGTCGCAACGTACCGTGCGTCTGTCGGGCGGACGCGTGATCAGCGATGAGAAGTCCGAGTGAGCCTTCGCTTCACGCTGGCTATGGCCAGGCGCGAGAGTCGGGCCGCGCGTCGACGGCTGGTGCTCTACATGGGCTCGATCGTCGCCGGCGTCGCAGCACTGGTCGCGATCAGCTCGTTCCGAGCCAGCGTCGACGCGGGAGTACAGGCCCAATCCCGCACGCTCCTGGGCGCCGACCTGCAGCTCTCCAGCCGTGCCCCCTTCGGACCAGAGCTCGAGCCGCTCTTCGACGCGATCGAGCGCATCGGTAGCCGTCCCGCCTACGTCACGCGCTTCTCCTCGATGGCACTCGCGGAGCCCTCCGAGCGAACTCGGATGGTCTACGTCCAGGCCATCTCCGAGGGATACCCCTACTACGGCGAGATCGTGACGGATCCAAAAGAGCTGTGGGAGAGCTTCCGGTCATCGCGCCGGGCACTCGTCGATCCGGCGGCACTGATCCAGTTGGATGCGAAGATTGGTGACACCCTCGCGATCGGCGCTACGCGCTTCGAGATCGCAGGTACGATCGCTCGTACTCCTGGGGACATCGGGGTGCGCGAGGCCATCGCGCCCAGGGTCGTCATCCCCTCTACTTACCTGGAAGAGACGGGCCTGCTCCGCACTGGCAGCCTGGTGCTCTACTCCGCCTACTTCAAGGTTGCAGACGCCACGGCGCTCGACGCGCTGCTTGTCGATCACGAGGAGCTCCTGCGCAAGAAGCGGGTGCGCCACGAGACGGTCGCGGAGTACGGCAATGCTCTGAGCGACAGCCTCGGTTGGCTGGCCAGCTTCCTCGGGCTGGTCGGGCTCGTGGCCCTGCTTCTCGGCGGCGGAGTGGGCGTCGCCACCGGGGTGCACGTGTTCGCTACCGAGAAGCTGGACACCGCAGCCGTGCTGCGCTGCCTCGGCGCCCGCCAGGGCGAGGTGTTCGCGATCTACGTGCTCCAGGCCGGTATGCTGGGCTTGGTCGGAAGCGTCCTGGGGACCGCACTGGGCCTGGGGGTGCAGGCCGCCCTCCCCTTCATCCTGCGCGATTCCTGCCGCTGGACGTGCGTTTCCACGTGGATCCCGCCGCAGTGCTCACGGGACTCACGCTGGGATTGTGGGTCGCGCTGCTCTTCTCTCCGCCCTGCCCCTGCTCAAGATCAAAGGAGTCGCTCCCCTGCGCGCGTTGCGCCGAGACTTCGAGCCGGTCGCAAACAGGCGGGATCCCTGGCAGCGCGCGGTGCTCGGCGCGATGGTCATTAGCCTCGTCGTGATATCGATGTGGCAGGCGCCCACGCCGCTCATCGGCCTCTGCTTTGCGGGCGGCCTCGCTGCCTCCATTCTCTTGCTCGTCCTGGCCGCCGCGGGGCTCATGCGGAGCTTGCGACGCTTCTTTCCACGACGCGCTCCCTACTGGCTGCGGCAAGGCGTAGCCAACCTGTTTCGTCCCCAGAACCAGACCCTCGCCGTCACCCTCGCACTCGGTCTGGGCCTCTTCCTGATCTCGGTGCTCCACGTGGTGCAGCGAAACCTCCTGGAGCAACTCAGCGTCGATCGCGGGCCCGGCCGACCAAACCTGGCCACCTTCGACATCCAGCTCGATCAACAGTCGGAAGTCGCTCGTCTACTGCGGGAGTATGGGGCGGAGATCCTGGAACAGACCCCGATCGTGCCCGCTCGAATCTCGCGCCTTCGCGGCACGCCAGTGGACGCCCTGCTTGCTGTCGACTCCGAAGACCGCAGCTACCGCTGGGCGCTGCAACGAGAGTATCGCCTCACCTATCGGGCGGACATGCGCGAGTCCGAACGAATCATCGAGGGCGAGTGGTGGCGACAAAAATCCAGACACGAGGCCGGAGTGGATCGGATCTCCCTAGAGCAAGACCTCGCCTCGGATCTCGGCGTCAACGTAGGGGATCGGATTAGCTGGGACATCCAGGGCGTCCCCGTAGAGACAGAGGTCGTCAATCTTCGAACGGTGGACTGGGCGCGCTTCGAGACGAACTTCTTCGCGGTCTTCGAGCCCGGCGTGCTCGACCAAGCTCCCCAGAGTCTCGTGATCCTGGCGCGGCTGGAAGACGCGAACGCTCGCGCGCTGCTTCAACGCGATCTTGTCGCCCGCTTTCCTAACATTTCCGTGCTCGACGCCACCATGCTGCTGAAAGCCATCAACGGAGTTCTGGAGAAGGTCGCCATCGCCATTCGCTTCATGGCGCTGTTCGCCATCGCGAGCGGCCTGGTCATTCTGGCGGGAACGATCTCTACCTCTCGCTACCAGCGGGCGCGAGAGTCTCTGCTCCTCCGCACTCTGGGCGCCCGGGCGAGCACGCTCAGGCGCATCCTCGGGACGGAATACTTCGCTCTCGGCGTCCTCTCCGGAACCGTTGGCGTCCTCCTCGCCTGCGTGGCAGGCTGGGCCTTGATGCGCTTCTTGTTCGAGCAGAACGCGGTCATACCCGTGATGGATCTGACCTTGCTCGTAGCCGCGGCGGCGCTCGCCAGCGCCTGTATCGGGCTGTTTAACGGCCGCGACGCGCTCCGGCGCACTCCCCTTGCAGGCCTGCGCGAGGTGGGGGAGCCGCAGTGAGCGCGCGCGTCGAGAGAAGTCATGCAAAGGACCGTCCCCAAGTGAACCGGGATCTGGGACAATCCTGCGGATGAGTGGAGACAACCCGATCCGAATCCGCGGGCTGGATCACGTGGTGCTGCGGGTGAGCGACCTCTCGCGATCGCTTCACTTCTATACGGAGGTGCTCGACGCGCGTGAGGAGCGCTGTGTCGAGAAAATGGGGCTCGTGCAGCTCCGCGCTGGCGCCCAACTCATCGATCTCGTGCCGCTGGACGGTCCGCTCGGGCAGAGCGGAGGGCGCGGACCCTCAGCCGAGGGGCGCAACGTGGATCACTTCGCGTTGCGCCTCGAGAGCTTCGACGAGGCCAGGCTCCGCGCGCACCTCGAGAAGCACGACATCGAGCCCGGTCCGGTCCACACGCGCTACGGCGCGGACGGCTACGGGCCCTCGATGTACATCACGGATCCCGACGGAAACGTTGTCGAGCTGAAGGGGCCTCCCGCGTCCGCCAGCTGACGCTAGGGAGAGAGCCAGCGCAGGGAGTAAGGGAACGTTCCCTCACTCGGCGATCCAGATGTCATCGGGATAGATAGGGTCAACACAGAGCTACGAACATTCCGCGAGCTCGAGTGTGGATCCTGTATGCTAGCGCCGATGTGCGGTCGCTACACGCTCTACACTGAGAAGGAAGTGCTCGCGCGGAGGTTCGAGGTCGAGATCGCCGAGTTCTCGCCCAGTTACAACGTGGCACCGACACAATCGGTTGTCACCGTCACCTTCGAGAAAGAGGCGCGCGTAGCTGGGGCCATGCGCTGGGGACTGATCCCGGTCTGGACGAAGGACGAGACCAAGCTCCCGCAGATGATCAACGCGCGCGTCGAAAGCGTCGCGAAACGCCCCGCATACCGCGAGGCGTTTCGGCGCCGCCGCTGCCTGATCCTCGCAGACGGGTTCTACGAGTGGCAGCGCGGGCTGGGTCGGGGCAAGCGCAAGATCCCGCACTGGATCTTCTGCGAAGACGGCGTCCCGTTCGCAATGGCCGGAATCTGGTCGGTGTGGAGGCGGCTGGACCTGGAGCGGAAGTGGGTGCGAAGCTGCGCGATCATCACAACCGCCGCGAACGCGGCCATCTCCGACCTGCACGACAGGATGCCCGTCATCCTGCCCCGCGGGGCCGAGTCCGCCTGGCTCGATCCCGCGCTCGATGGCAAGACCGCGGAGCTCACGAAGCTCCTGGTTCCGGTCGCCGCTGACCGGCTGCGCTCGCGGCCGGTCTCTACTCGAGTGAACTCCGCCGACAACGACGACCCGAGCCTGATCGAGTTCTGCGACGACGACCCGCAGCTCGGCTTCTTCTAGGCGGCGCCGCTCTCTAGGACTCGGTCCTCACCTGCAGGATGACCTTGCCGAAGTGCGAGCTCTCCTGGACGACATCGTGCGCAGCCTGGGCCTCGGATAGAGGCAGTACCCGATCGACGATGGGCCGGATCGTCCCCTTGGCGAGCGCGTCGCCAAAGCGCGACAGGAAGGCCTTCACGATCTCGGCCTTTTCCTCCACGGGTCGGGCGCGCAGGGTGGAGCCGTGCAGGCTGAGCCGCTTTACCAGAAGCAGGCCGAGATTGATCTCCGCCTGGGCCCCACCCATGAGCCCGATCAGGACGAGCCGACCTCCGGTGGCCAGACATGTCAGGTGCTGAGCCAGATAGGGTGCGCCAATCGAGTCAAGAATTACATCCACTCCACGACCTCCCGTCGCATCTAGCACCTTCTGCGCGAACTCCCCTTCGTTGTAGTTGAGAGCTAGGTCCGCTCCGAGCTCAAGGCAGCGGCCGCACTTCTCGTCGCTTCCGGCGGTGACCACCGTCCGCACCCCGGCCTCGCGCAATAGCTGGATCGCCGCGGTGCCGATCCCGCTCCCCCCGCCGTGGACCAGTGCCCAACCTCCCGACGGCGCAGCGGCGAGCTGGAAGAGGTTCAGGGAGCAAGTCAGGAACACCTCCGGCAGGCCAGCGGCGGGCGTGAGCGGCTGGTCCGCCGGGATCGAGATCAGCGAGCCAGCATGGACCGTTGCCTGCTCGGCGTACCCTCCACCGGGGAGCAGTGCAGCGACCCGATCTCCCACGCTGTAGCCACTCACGCCCTCACCCACCTCGGAGATCACTCCGGCGCACTCGAGCCCGAGAATGGTCGATGCGCCAGGAGGCGGTGGGTAGAAGCCGCGCCGCTGCATCAGGTCCGCGCGGTTGACCGCGCTCGCCACCACATCGATCCGCACGTCGTTCGCAGCGAGCTCGGGAACTGCTACCTCGCCCAGCTGCAGCCTCGCGTCTTCGCCCTTTCCGATGACCTCGATCGCTTTCATCCCCTGCCTTGTGGGACCCGGCCGCGGGCGGGCGCCAGCCACCCACCTCGGCTCAGGCCTACGGCCTTCGCTGCGCGCGCCGCCTTCGACGCTTGCAGGGTTGCCTGTTCGTCGTCTCGGACACTGACTGCGCAGAGTACGCAGACGGGTCCAGATACGCCAGCACTGTACGCGGATGCTCGCTGCTCTAGCTATGCTCGCCGTTCGATGTCCAGCTCTTCGTGGCGACGCGAGTCCTCCGTAAACCTCCGGATCCGCTTCGCGGAGGGCGAGCGGCCACACCTGTTTTGGGTCAGCGCTCGGGCCGACGTGCCTGGGCGCAACGTGCGCTACAAGATCCTCTCGAAGCGACGGCCCGACGGCTCCATCGAGGTGATCGTGATCGAGGAGGGCAGCGGCCCTACCCGACGTTGCCTCAAGCGCGAAGACATTCCCGCCAGCACGCCAGCGGGGTGGCTCTCGCGCTGGGTCGACGAGCTCGCGAGGTCGCTCGGAATCCGCTTTCAGTGCTTCGATCTTCGTGAGATCGAGAGCGAGGCCGAATGGCAGGAGAGGGCGGAACGATTGGGCTGGACGCGCGGAACGCGAGGCGAGCGAGTGCATCGCTGACGTCGGCGGGGCGTGTCCCGGGAACGGGACTTCTCTGAATCGGGATCCAGCCTGGCGCCCCCAATCCGACACATTTCGGTGATTTTGGCCAGAGCGCGGGGCGCTCGGGAACGTTTCTGCGCCGCCGCAGGCGCGCAGTGTGTAAGCTGGGGAGTAGCAGCCGGCTAGCAGATACGTGCAAGTGGGTTTCGGATTAGAGACTCGTCTCGCCCGCACTAGGTACGGTAGGAGAGACGCAGTGTCGGCCGAACGCTTCGGAGACAGCTTCTGATTCCAGCGTACGCCGCACCTCCGGTGGGGAGTAGACGAAGTCGGCACGCCTCTTGAAGCACCTGGAGATGATGAGAGCCCCCCGGCCCCAGGACACAGCTGCCCCCGGCGACGAGCGCGATCCGTTCCGAGATCTCGCGGTTTTGGACGAGCTTCGCAGGAACACCTTCGAGAGCATCGGTGCCCAGTACGGGCTGGGAATCCTCTACGGGATCGGAATGACCCAGGGCCTGGTGGACGGCATGCGGATGACCCGACAGCTGAGCTCGGGAGCAGAGAGCGTCCCGCAGTTTCCGGGCTCCCTCATCCCCATGGTGTTCACCATCTACGCCGGCGACCTCGAGGCGCGCTTCTGGGGCGCGCTCGAAGGCTGCTGCGAGGCGCGTCTGCACAAGGACGCATATGACGCGCCCAATGATCCGATCTGCTTCGCGACCGCAGGCTACTCCGCGGGGTGGTACTCCGCCCTGCTCGAGAGGACCGTGCTTGTGCGGGAGACGGAGTGTGCGGCCTGCGGCAGCTCGCGCTGCCGATTCGAAGCGCGTCCTGTCCAGGACTGGATCGACGCCTCGAATCCTTGGGCGCAGGAGCTGCTCCCGTACCTCGACTTCGAGCGCATGCGGCAGAAAGCCCGAGAGCACATCAGCCAGCTCGAAGAGCTCGAAGACACCAGCATGATGGGTGGCTTCGACCCGATGTCTCCTGCCGTGCACGTGTGGGGTCCGGTGATGGTGCTGCCGTATTCCGGCTTCCAGGACTCCGACGCGGCGATCGAGGCCATCCAGGCCGACGTCGGTCGTAGCCACATCGAGGTCGTCGTCGACGACGTGACCGGCGCGCGGATCGACGCGGTCGAGGCTTCGGGCCTGGTTCAGCTCGTGAACCAGCTCGAGGCGCAGCGGATCGAGACGATTCTCGTCGGCTTGAGCCCCTCGGCGCGCTACTACATCCCCGCAGGCACGAGCCCCGGGACACCCCTCCACACCCGCGACATCTCCGCCGGGATCGCGCTCGCGTTCCAGGTGTGCGGAGCCGCCCGATCCGTCGGCGACTTGGGCTGAGCAGACAGTAGCGGTCCCAACTGGTCCCGGGAGACAGAGGACACTATTCGCCCTCTCTCGACTCGAAGCGCCGCACCTTCAAACCGGCCTCTCGAAGCAGCTCGAGCGAGATGTCGCCCGTCGGAAACGGCGAGTCGTAGACGACCTCTGCGATCGCGGAGTTGATGATCATCTTGGTGCACATGAGACACGGGCAGAGGGTGGTGAACAGGGTGCCGCCACGGACGGATACGCCGTGATACGCGGACTGCGTGATGGCATTCTCCTCGGCGTGGCTGCAGAGGCACTCGTCTAGGCGGGTGCCGGACTCGGCTGCGCGGTTACAACGTGGGCAGCCGCCCTCGTTGCAGTTCGGTAGCCCGCGCGGCGTCCCGTTATAGCCCGTCGAGATAATGCGGCGGTCAGATGTGATGATCGAGCCGACCTTGCGCTTGATGCAGTTTGCGCGCGTTCCAACCACGCGCGCGATGCTCATGAAGTAGGCGTCCCACGAGGGGCGTTCGCGAAAGAGCAGGCGGCCCTCCAGCAACTCGTCGAGACGACTCTCCAGTTCGGCCAGGTCTGCATCGTTCACGATGACCTCGTCGGCCAGCTCGCGCACCCCGATCAACTTCTGGCCTGCCTCCTCCTCGCTCGACAGCTCCCTGCCTTCCAGCTCGAGGAATTCCTCCAGCGTGGCAGCGTCCCCCAGACGGCCCCGGGCCGCGGACCGCGCGAAGCGGACCTCCGGGCTCGCCTCCACCCAGAGCAGCATGAGGTCCCCGCCGGCGCGGAGTGACTCGATCTCCGCGGGGTGGCGGATCGAGTCGATCACGTGGTTTCGATCCGCAGGGAGCGAGCGCACGGCGCGTTTCGCCAGCACACCCAGCCCGAACTTCTCTCGCAACGCCCGACCGCGCTCGATCATCCGCTCGCGGGTGGGCGAGAGGTCATCAGCACGCAGGTCCTCGCGGATCACGTCGCTCAGGGACGATCGGTAGAAGCTGCGCCGTTCGAGCAGCGACACCACCTCCGTCTTGCCCGAGGCGTTGAGTCCGGCCACTCCGATTCTCATAGCACCTCCCCGCACTCCACGAGTGAAGCCTAGCACCTGCTCTGCTAGGGTCCCGAGCTATGACGCGGCGGGTCGAAAAGCCCTGGGGCCACGAGGACATCTGGGCCAGAACCGAGCGCTATCTGGGGAAGATCCTGTCGATCCGTCAGGGTCGGCGACTCTCCCTGCAGCTGCACCGAAAGAAGGACGAGAGCATCTACGTCCTGCGCGGCCGGCTCCGCCTGACCCTGGAGAACGAGACCGGACAGCTCGAGACCGAGGAACTCGGACCAGGCGAGACACGCCGCATCTTGCCCGGCCGCCAGCACCGCTTCGAAGCTATCGAGGATACGGAGCTCGTCGAGGTGTCGACGCCCGAGATCGACGATGTTGTGCGGCTTGCTGACGATTACGGGCGCGAGACCAGCGACGACAGTCGCGGCGACAGGTGAGCGGCGGCACCACACTAGTAACCGGCAGTGGGGGCTTCGTCGGCTCGTGGCTCGTGCCCGCTCTCCTCGCTGCGGGCCACGAGGTGATCGGCCTGGAGCGACCCGGTCACGCGCCAGATAGTCGCGAGAGCGAGTGTCTCGAGGTCGACCTGCGAGAGCGCGGCGCGATCTTCGACGCCGTGAAGCAGACCAGGCCGGTACGGGTCGTCCACCTCGCCGCGCTGGCCGCGCCGCCGCTTGCGGCCCAGGACCCGCTCGAGGCTCTGCGCGTGAACTATCTCGCCGTCGAGCACCTGGTGGCGGCGCTGCTCGTCCACGCCCCCGGCTGCCGCCTGCTCTACGTCGGGACGGGAGATGTGTACGGGCTGCAGGCGGCGGGCTCGCCACCGTTCGGGGAGCGAGCGCAGATCCGGCCGACCAGTCTCTACGCCGCCTCCAAAGCGGCGGGAGAGCGCCGAGTCGAGCTCGCCTTCGAACACGAGGGCTTCGACGCGGTGCGGGCCCGCCCGTTCAATCATACCGGGCCGGGACGTCCGCCAGGCTATGCCGAGGCGACCTTCGCGCGCCAGCTTGCTGAAATCGAGAGGGGAGCCAGCGAGCCCATGCTGCGTGTCGGCAACCTCAAGTCCGTGCGCGACTTCAGCGACGTCCGCGACGTAGTCCAGGCCTACATCCTGTTGCTCGAGCGCGCCGAGGCCGGCGCGGTCTACAACGTGTGCAGTGGCGTCGGACGAGCGATCTCTGAGCTGCTGGACTGCCTGCTGGAGAAGTCGCCGGTGAGTCCCGACGTCGTCGTCGACCCGGAGCGCTTCCGACCGACCCGCGCAGATCGGCTCGCTGCGGTCGGAGATCCGACGCGCTTGCGCGAGCTGGGATGGACGCCGCACGTGCCCTTCGATCAGACCATGGCCGACGTTCTCGACGATTGGCGGAAGCGCGCGTGACCGAGCACGCGCGCGCACCAGCGGTCCCCCGACTGCTCCTCGACCTCCTCGCGCAACGTCTTCCAGTCACTCTCGCGCAGCCCTTGCTCGAGACGGGCGCGCTCCTCCTCGAGGTAGCCCGAGAGCACCAGAGTCCGGCTCGCAGCGCGGAGAAGGCGCGGAAGGCAGGGAAGCAGCTCGTGAAGCAGCATGTTCGCGGCGACGATCTCGAAGCGCGCCGCCGCGGCCAGCGCCCGGACGTCGCCACAGACGAGCTGCAACGGAAGTCGGTTGCGACGCGCGTTCTCGAGTGCGTTCGCGCAGGCGACGCGATCCGTCTCGACGCCGCAGGCACCCGCGGCACCGAGCCGGAGAGCGGCCAGAGCCAGAATCCCGCTTCCGGTGCCCACGTCGAGCAGCCGATCTCCCGGCTCCAGCGTGTCGAGCAGCAGGCCGAGGGCGAGTCGTGTGGTGGCATGCTCGCCGGAGCCGAACGCCTGCTGGGGATCGATCAGGAGCTCCGGCAAGCCCGCAGAGTCGCACCACGATGGACGGATCCAGAGCGCTCCGACGCGCCGCGGGCGCAGCCCAGCGCGCCACTCCCGCTCCCAATCGACCTTTGGTACGGGCTCGGGACCGTGGACCCGGATCGCGCGCTCGTTGCTCGCAAGAGCCAGGACCCGCGGCGCTTGGGCCTCGGAGGCGTCGAAGTAGGCGAGCAGCTCCGGTCCCGCGTCTCCCGGTCGCATGCGCTCCTCGATGCCGTGGGTCCCCAATGAGTGCAGCTCCGCGCTCACGCGCTCGACCTCGGCGTGGGGCAGCTCGATCCGGAACAGCTCGATCGGCTCCACCTGCTCTCCCTCATGCGGTTCTGGTAGCGGGACTCGTGCTGGGACTCGCTGCCTGCAGGCCAGCAAGCTACCTCACCCACCTGGGCCTGGGGCAGATGCGCGTCTTGCTGGACCGAGAGCGCCTGACACCGGATCGGGTCGCTGCCCTGGCCCCTGAGGAGCGCTCAGGCCTCGAGGTGCTGCGACGCGCGCAGACGTTTGCAGAGTCGCTCGGCCTGAACCCTTCCACAAGCTACCGTCACCTGATCGACCGCAAGGGCCAGAGCGCTCTAAGCGTCGTGACGGCGGCTCCGGCGGACCGGTTCGAGCCGCTCACCTGGTGGTTCCCGATCGTGGGGCGGGTCGCCTACCGCGGCTACTTCGACGCCGAGCGCGCGCAGCGCTTTGCGGACCGCCTCGCATACGATGGCTTCGACACCTACGTTCGACCAGCCGGTCTCTACAGCACGCTGGGCTTCTTCGACGATCCCATACCACGTTCCATGCTCCTGTGGCCACACTTCGCGATCGTCAACAGCCTGACACACGAGCTCGTGCACGAGACGATCTTCGTGGCCGACGACATCGACTACAACGAGGCGCTCGCGACCTTCATCGCCCACATCGCCACGCTGGAGTTCTTCGCGGAGGAGCCCGAGCAGGCGAACGCGGAACGACGCAGCTCCGCGGACGACAGGACCTTCGCAGCCCTGCTCGAGGGATTGGCGGGCGAGCTCGAGGAGCTCTACGCGGAGGTGACGTCTGAAGCGGAGGCACGCAGTCGGCGCGAGGATATCTTCCGACGCTACCGGGAGGAGGTCTTTCCCGCCAAGCAGTGGCAGACACCGCGGTACAGGGGGTTCGCCGAGGCCCCGCTCTCCAACGCGTACCTTCTGGCGAACCGCACCTACCTTGGCGCCCTGCCCTGCTTCGAGGCCCGGTTCGCGGAGCACGACAGCGACCTGCGCGCGTTGATCCGGGCCGAGATTGCCGCTCCGGGTCGCTCCGATGACTGCTGAGGTCACTGCTTCGAGCGAGCTCTGCGCGCAAGCGGCAGGGACAGGAAGGGGCGGACCTCGACTCCGGGGCCGCCGACTTCAATCCGGATCGCGCCGTGGCGCGAGGTCTCCCACAGCCTTGTGCCCGCCTCGCGCACACGACGGCGGACGTCGGCGTGCGGGAGGGGGGAGCGCGAGCGACGCCCTGCGCTCACGACCGCGATGCGGGGCGCAAGGGCTCTCAGCCAGGCAGGGGCCGTCGAGGTCGCGCTGCCGTGATGGGAGAGCTTGAGGATCTCGCACCGACTCAGGTCGGGCAAGAGTGCGCGTTCCACCTGCGCGGGAACATCCCCGGGCAGCATCGCGCAAAGCCGACCCGCGCGGATCCGGAGCACGAGAGACGCGCCGTTCGAACTCCTCGGTAAGTAGCCGGGTGGGGGCCAGAGCATGGCGATGCTCAGCCCGGACGTACGCCATTCGTCTCCCTTTGCGACCAGGCGAATCGGGATCCCCAGCCGCGCCGCCTCGCGCCGTAGTCGCAGCGTCGCTGGAGCGCCTAGCGTGGCCTGCGACATCCAGAGCTCGTCGACGTGCACGCCGCGGAGTACCGACTCGGCTCCCCCGATGTGGTCGCGATCCGGGTGCGTGAGCACCACCGCGTTGAGCACGCGCACGCCCTCGGCGCGCAGCGCCGGAAGTACGACCCTGCGTCCCGCGTCGAAGCTGGCGAGGCGTGGACCCGCGTCGACGAGCCACGCCTGCGGACCACTGCGGATTAGCACGGCGTCGCCATGCCCGACGTCGAGAAACAGGAGAGATGGGAGCGCGTCCTCGTTGGCGCGCGACGCGGACAGACCGATCACGAGCGCGATCGAGGCCCCGATCAGCACCGGCAGGCCGAGCCTTACGCGGCCCAGCGTCACGAAGCGCAGGCCGAAGCCGACGCCTGCCAGCCCCAGTGCAAACGTGGCGCGATCTCCCGCTGCAGCAAGCAGGTCACCGCTCTCCAGGAGCTCGACGAGACGAATGCCCACCTCGGCGACGAGCTGGGCCAGCCTCACGACGGGAAGGCCGAGGGCGGGCGCGACGGTCCCCAACACGGCGGCCGCGAGCGCGAGGGGAACCAGCAGCGCGCCGAACAAGGGAACCGTAATCAGGTTGGCGAGCAGTCCGGCTCCGGGCAGAGGGGCACCGAGCTGTGCAACCAGCGGCGCCGTCGCGAGGCTGGCGGCGAGCGTGCAATGCACGAGTGACGAAGGGGTCCCACGCTCGGGGCTCCACAGCACGATCCCGCACACGGCGGCAAAAGACAGATGGAGAGCCGGCTCGAACAGCGCCGCGGGCTCGACGGCGATCACGACGAGTGCTGCGAGGGCTAGCGCGTTCCAGCTCGCTGTGGGCCGCCCGCCTAGCAGGCTGCTGAAAAACTCCTCATCGAAGGGCACCTTTGAGGGAAGCCCCAAGGGGGAGATGTGAGAGGACCGCAGACGCTCCAGGGTGGGATCTTCAGCTACGTATCGCTGGAGTCCCGGATTCCCGAGGACCATCCGCTTCGAGCGATCCGGCGACTGGTGGACGCGGCGCTGGAGCAGCTGTCGCGACGCTTCGATGGTATCTACGCCAAAGGGGTCGGCCGACCGTCGGTCCCGCCGGAGCAGCTGTTGCGGGCGCTGCTGTTGCAGGTGCTGTACACGATCCGGAGCGAGCGCCAGCTGATCGAGCAGATCGACTACAACCTGCTCTACCGCTGGTTCGTGGGCCTGGAGCTGGACGATGAGGTGTTCAGCGCGACGGTGTTCACCAAGAATCGGGAACGGCTGCTGAAGGGCGAGATCGCTCAGCATTTCTTCGAGGCGGTGCTGGCGCAGGCGGAGTCGGAGGGGTTGGTGTCATCGGAGCACTTCACGGTGGACGGGACGCTGATCGAGGCGTGGGCGAGCCAGAAGAGCTTCGTGCGCAAGGACGAGAAGCGCAGGGACGATGACGACCCGGGCAACCCGACGGTCAACTTCCGGGGCGAGAAGCGGAGCAACCAGACGCATGCGTCGAGGACGGATCCGGACGCCCGACTGGCGGGGATGAGGGGCCAGGGCGCGCGGCTCGCGTATCAGGGACACGTCGTGACGGAGAACCGCAACGGCCTGGTGGTGGCGGCGAAGCTCACTCAGGCGTCGGGGTATGCGGAGCGCGAAGCGGCTCTCGAGATGGTGCTGGGTCTGGGGGGCGCTCGCCGGATCACCCTGGCTGGAGACAAGGGCTACGACGCCAAGAGCTTTGTGCAGGCGCTTCGGGCCTGGAGCGTTACCCCGCACGTGGCACAGAACACGACGAACCGCCGAAGCGCGATCGATCGAAGGACCACAGGACACCCGGGCTACGAGGTGAGCCAGCGCTTCCGCAAACGGGTGGAGGAGGTGTTTGGCTGGATGAAGACGGTGGGCTTGATGCGCAAGACCCGGCACCGGGGCACGGATCGGGTCGGCTGGGTCTTCACCTTCACTGCTGCGGCCTACAACCTGGTCCGTATCCGCAACCTGTTGGAGGCGACATAGCTCATGATCCCGCAAGATCTACCCGTGCGACACCGAACCGGTTCGTACCGGGAACGGCGATCCCTCTCCCTGCTCGGCACGCCTCCCGTCAGAGGCGTCCCGCCCAACCCAGTCACTTTCTCCGCAGCCTGCTAGGACGGCGAGGGTTCCCGCAGAGGCCATCGCCGCCGCCCGCAGGGCCGGGATTCCGGGGCCAGTCAGCAGGGCGTAGCCCAGGGCACAGGCAGCGCCCGCGCCCGTCGACAGGGTGCGCGACCGCCGCAGCAGAGCGACACCAGGAGTCCACCGGATCAGCCAGGCGACGACGAAGCGTCCGACGGCGAAGACCCAGCCCACGTGCAGGCCCGAGACGGCGAGCAGGTGAGCGGTGCCGGCGCGCGAGAACGCACCGCGGATGTCGTCGCTAAGGGCGGCGCGCTGCCCTGTAACCAGGGTACGCAGGAGCTGGCCGGCTCGGCTGGGCTGGTCCGGCGGGTCGATCGAATCGCCGAGCCTGCGGCGGGCGCGCTCGAATTTCGCCCGGAGCGTGCGCGGTTCGTCGCCCACCGGAAGCGCCGATCCGCGTACTCGTCCTCGTGCCCGCACGCCACGCCGTGCCCAGTATTGGCGCGGACTCGAAGCCCCGGGGTTCGTGGCGGGCAACGGCTCGCCCAGCTCCACTCTGGCGAGTGCGATCGCTCCCGGTAGGAGCCGGCACGCCTCGGAATTCGCAGCGAGGCGGGCCCGCCCCTCCGAGACTCCGTGCACGTACGCATCGAGGCCACATCCGATTCCACTGCGGCTCGGTGCCGAGAGAACGGTCAACGCCATGGGCTGACCATCCGCACTCGGAACGGGGGCGTGAAGGCGTACGCTCAGTGCGAGGGCCCCGAGCCCGACTCCAAGCAGGATCTCGCCGTAGCCCACCAGCTTGCCGCTCGGCCGCAGCCTCCAGCAACAGAGCCCCAGTACGACGGCCACTCCGCACAGCGACCGTGCTAAGCCCAGGGCGTCCTCGAGCAGGATGCCCGACGCATAGGGAAGCACGACACGGAGCAGTGGCACCGCCTGAAGCAGGCTATTTCGCCCCGGGACCGGTTGGATTGACTTCTAGATCAGTGGAGTACGGGCGGTCGCGTGGGCACGCGCGTCTGCTCACGGAGCCGTTCGAGGCAGACTCCCAGGACCTTGAGCGACTCGTCCATCTTCCTCAGCTCGGAGACGACCTGCCCGACGAGGGCGTTCACCTCGTGCAACGACTGCAGCCCGGCGCGCCGGCTGGCCTGATAGGCACTAGCCAGGTTCACGAGAAGCTCCTCGCACTCCTCCGCGCTCGGCTCGCGACTCCCGAAGCTTTCCAGCAGCGGCGTGAGGTGATCGGAGAACTCCTCCCCAACCCCGAAGCGCGTCTCGAGAATCTGCATCAGCTTCTTGCTGAACGCGGTCATGTGGCTCGGTTGAGCAAGGAGGATGCCAAGCGGGCGCTGCAGCGGTACGCACACGAGTTCGCAAGCGAAACCGCGGACTTCGACCGACCCGTTGCGCCGAGCTTAGGAGCGAAGCGGGCAGCGGTGAGGAAGAGCGTTGCCCGATGGGTGGACTGGACTACTCACGCCAGCCGCGCGGAACCCCAGCGCGCGTGGCCTTCCGCTCGAGCCGGTTCAGCTGATCGTCCCAGTAGGACTGCCGCTTCTCGAGATCGGCCACCTGCGCCACGTTCTCCTCGGGCATTCGCGCCAGCCTCCCTCTGACCAGGGCGAGCTGGCCGCGGACCTGGCGGAACTTCTGGCGCCAGGCGATCTGGTCCAGACCCCCGTAGATCCCCTCGATCGAGTTGATGTCGATCTCCTCCAGGACCAGCGTGCCGCGGGCCGGATCCAGCTCCACGCGGAAGTTGTTGAAAAAGGGCATGCCAAGCAGGCCGGTGGTCATGGTGTCGAGGACGGCCATCTCGACGTTCTCGACCACGGCGCTGCCGATCCGCACCGAGCGGAGGGCCACCAAGGGCACCTGCATCCCCACGCCCCCGATCCCTGCCACCACGGTGGTTGGCGTGTCTGCATCGATCGTGAGGCCGAGGCGGTCCGCGGCCGAGCGCGGAATGGTGTTGAGCGTCGCGCCGGTATCCGCGACGTAAGGCCAGGCGAGCGAGCCGTTGAGAGTGGCGATCAGGCGGATCTCGTTCCCGCCTCGTTGAACGCCCAGCACGTGCCTGCGCCCGGACTTGGCGGCCGGCTCCCAGCCCGGCTGCGCCGAGGCGGGCAGGGCAGCGGCGGGGGGGATCACCACGTTGTTCCAGCCCCGCGTGGGCGTGGACTCGTTGACCTCCCGTTTCGCGCCGGCTCGCTGGCTCGCGGGAACTTGTGACAGGTCGTCCGTCATGTGGACCTGCCCGCCCGCGTCCGTCCACTGGTAGATCTCCCCTCTCGCGCTCGCAGCGAGCAGGCAGAGTACGCTGCACACGGCCACCAGGATTGCCCAACGGCGCATCGCGTGCTCTTCGGCAGCCGAGTTCGCCTTCGTCACTTTCACTGGCATCGGCTGCTCGAGCGTCATCCTTGACGCCCCGTGTGGCGGTCTGGCGTGTGAAGCGCTCCCGCCGCGCACGCCCACCACGGCTGCTAACCCCAGAGCTCGGGGGGCGATGGGTTCATGAGGCTGCCCTCGTAGCGGATAGCCGGCTCGCGGTCACGGGCCAAGAGAAGGGGGCCGTCGAGGTCGACGTAGGTGGCGTGGCTGGCGAGAAGTGCTGCGGGGGCCATCCCGAGCGAGGTTCCGACCATGCAGCCCACGAAGATCCCAAGCCCCGCGCGCCGGGCGGATGCGACGAGGCGGAGCGCCTCGGTCAGCCCTCCTGTCTTGTCGAGCTTGACGTTGACCAAGCGGTACCCGCGCGGCAGCCCTTCGAGCGAGCTGGTGTCGTGGCAGGACTCGTCCGCACACAGGGGGACGGGGGAGGAGAAGGTGTCGAGAGCAGCGTCGTCGAACGCGGGGAGCGGCTGCTCGATGAGCTCGACGCCGAGCTCGGCCAGGCGCGGAGCCAGCTCGCGCAGCTGCTCGAGGGACCAGGCCTCGTTCGCGTCCACGATCAGCCGGGCGAAAGGGACCGCCGCTCGGATCGCAGAGACGCGATCCAAATCGGTGTCGCCTCCGAGCTTGAGCTTGAGCAGGGGCCGGTCTGCGGCTGCTCGCGCTGCCTCGGCCATGGCCTGGGGCGTATCAAGACTGATCGTGTACGCCGTGAGCTGTGGGACCGGTTGCGGCAGCTGAGCCAGCTCCCACGCGGAGCGACCGCTCTGCTTGGCCTCGAGGTCCCAGAGCGCGCAGTCGAGGGCGTTTCGCGCGGCACCCGCGTGCAGCAGCTCGCCGAGTCCGGCTCGGTCCAAGCCGGCCTCCACTTCGGCGCGGATCGCCTCGAGCGCGCCCTGCACGCCTTCGACGGTCTCGTCGTAGCGGGCGTAGGGGACGCACTCGCCACGGCCAAGCGCCTCGCCATCGCGAACCTCGGCCACGACCACCCGCGCCTCGGTCTTGCTGCCCCGGGAGATGCGGAACTTCCCAGCGATCGGCCACGACTCCGCCCGCAGGGAGAGGCTCCGCAAGCCCTGCTCTCAGCCCTGCACGAGCAGGTCGACGATCGGACCCACTCCGGTCAGCATCGGATCGACACACACGAGCCCGAGCTCGGCCGATGTGCGTTCCAGCAGCTTGCGACGAGCCGCCGGCTCGAGCTTCGACGAGTCCATGGCAACGCCAACGCAGTGGATGTCGGGGTTCGTCAGGCGACCCGCGACGACTGTTGCCTCGATGCAATGCTCGATGCTCGGCATGGGACGTGAGATGCCACGCATCTCGCTCCTGGTGGGCTCATGGCAGACGACGAACGCGTCTGGCTGCGTCCCATGCAGGATGCCGAGGCTCACCCCGGCGTAGGAGGGGTGCAGCAGCGAGCCCTGTCCTTCCACGACGTCCCAGTGATCGGGATCGTTCGCTGGCGTCAGCCACTCAGCCGCACCGGAGACGAAGTCGGCGACCACCGCGTCCACCGCGATCCCTCGCCCCGAGATCAGAATTCCCGTCTGGCCCGTAGCTCGAAAGTCCACGTCGACGCCGCGCGCGCGCAGCTCACGCTCGATCGACAGGGCGGTGTATTTCTTGCCGCACGAGCAGTCCGTACCCACCGTGAGCAGGCGCTTGCCCGGACGTCGAGCCCCCGTGCCCACGTCTAGCTTCAGGTCCGTGTGGCGCGCGTCGACGAGCCTGCGCCCGTGGCGCTGCGCGGCGTCGCGCACCTCGGGGAACGAACTCAGGCGTGTGTGAAGTCCGCTCGCCACGTCGAGGCCCGCCTCGATCGCCGCCACGATCGTATCGATCCAGCTCCGGTCCAGCACCCCGCCTGCGTTCGCGACGCCGACCACCATGGTCTGCGCGCCGCGTTCCACGGCCCCTTGCAACGTCAGGTCCGGAAGTCCGACGTCCGCCTTGCAGCCTGGCAGTCTGAGCTGGCCAACGCACCACTCCGAGCGCCAATCCGCGATGCCTCGCGCCGTCTTGGCGGCCAGCTCGTCGCGCGCGTCTGCCAGAAAGAGCAGGTAGGGCGTTCGGATCTGGATGGCTGCTGGGCTAGACATCTTCTCCAGCATCTTCCGCCTGCGGCTCTTTTCCAGCTTGTGCGAAGAAACGCGAGATCATCTCCGCGTCCGCCTTCGAGATCTTGCGGACAGAGGCGAGCTCGTCGGCACTGGCGTTGCGGATGCGCTCCAGGCTGCCGAGCTCGCGGAGCAACGCGCGGCGCTTCACGGGCCCGATCCCGGGCAGCTCATCGAGGATCGAACGCAGCCCCGCCTTGCTGCGCAGCTCGCGATGGTAGCGGATGGCAAAGCGATGCGACTCGTCGCGTATTCGCTGCAGAAGCAGCGTCGCCGGCGACTCGGGCTTGAGCTCGAGGGGGTCCTTGACGCCCGGCAGAAACAGCTTCTCGCGCTTCGAGCCGCCGTGTCGGCGAACTCGCGGCGTCGCCGCTTCCAGATCTCGCTCCTTGGCGAGGGAGGCGAGCGCGATGTCGCTGATCGAGAGGTCCGAGAGCACGGCGCGTACGGCGTTGAGCTGTCCCTTCCCCCCATCGAGCAAGAGCAGGTCCGGAGCGGGCTCCGTCTCGAGGCGAGCGAGCCGACGACGGAGCACCTCGCGCATACCCGCGTAGTCGTCTCCGGGGTCCGTGTCTCGCAGCTTGTAGCGGCGATAGTCGTTCTTGGACGGCTTGCCGTCCAAGAACACGACCCGCGACCCCACGCTGAGGACGCCGTGCAGATGCGAGATGTCGTAGCACTCGATCTTCCGAGGCGGCTCGGCCAGCCCGAGGAGCTCCGCGATCGCACCCAGGCGCTCCTCCGTGTCCTCCTCGCGACGCGTCCGCTCGAGCAAAGCGAGCTTGGCGTTGCGCTCCGCCATCTGGAGGAGCTGGCGGCGCTCGCCCCGTTGGGGAACGAGCAGCTCGACCACGCGACCCGCCCGCTCGCGCCACACCTCCTCGAGCGCCGCCCGGCCGTCCACGTCGATGGGGAGCAGGATTTCTTTGGGGAGGTCGCGGTCGCCGGCGTAGAACTGGGTAAGAAACGAGTCGAGCGCGTCGCCATCGGGCACGCGCACGCTGCCAAAGCTGTAGACGTTGCCGCCGAGCAGCTTGCCCTGGCGCACGTGCAACACCTGGATCTCGAGCCGGGCTCCGTCGCGCGCCAGACCGAGCACGTCCCGATCCACGAAGCGCGTGGAGACCATCGACTGCCGCTCGACCGTTCTCTCGATCGCCCCGATCCGGTCTCGCAGTCGGGCCGCTTCCTCGAAGCGCTCTTCGGCGGCAGCGTTCCTCATTCGCTCTTGGAGCTCGTTCAAGAGGTCCTTCGAGCGGCCCTTCATGAACAGGGTTGCTCCCTTGACGAGCTCGGAGTACGCCACGTCGCTGATCAGGTTGCAGCAGGGAGCCGCGCAGCGCCCGACCGAGTGCTCGAGACACGGTCTGCCGCGCCGGCGGTAGCTCTTCATCACGGAGTCGGAGCACGTGCGCAGCGGGAAGATCCGCTGCAACGCGCCCAGGGTCCGGTGCAACGAGTTGCTCGACGTGTACGGACCGAAGTAGATCGCACCGTCTCGCAGGAAGCGCCGCGTCTCGGTGAAACGCGGGTACTCCTCTGCGGGATCGAGGCGCAGCGCCAGGTAGTTCTTGTCGTCGCGGAGCCGAACGTTGAAGCGCGGCTTGTGCTTCTTGATCAGCTGGTTCTCGAGGAGCAGCGCCTCCTTGACGTTGGCCGTCGCAACGACCTCGACGTCGGCGATCTGCGGGACCAGCAGATGCACGCGAAAGCGCCCGTCCCCACCGCGGACAAAGTAGGATCGCACCCGGGCGCGCAGGTTCTGGGCCTTCCCAACATACAGAACGCCGCCGGCGGCGTTCTTGAACAGGTAGACGCCGGACTGGACCGGGAGAGCCGCGACCCGCTCCTGAAGCAGATCTCGCGCGGTAGCTTCGTGGCTCTCTGACATCAACGCCGCTTTCGACCCCCTCTTCCCCTAGGCCGCTGACCGCCAGGCGAGCCGCGGCGGGGCGGCGCTTCAAAGCCCGACATGAGCGCGTCGTTCTCGAGCGCAAAGATCTGGTCGCGGATCAGCGCCGCCCGCTCGAAGTCGAGGTCCTCGACCGCCGCGCGCATCTCGACCCGCAGCTTGCCGGTCCGCTCCTCGACGCTCTCGGGAGACAGATCCTGCTCCGCGACCTTCGAGATCGTGACGTAGTCCTCCTCGTACAGGCTCTGAGTCAGGCTCGAGATCTCAGCCACTACCGTTGCCGGAGTGATGCCGTGATCCGCGTTGAATTGCTGCTGGAGCTCACGGCGACGCCGCGTCTCTGATACGGCGTTCCGGATCGAGTCGGTCTCTGAGTCGGCGTAGAGCAGGACCTTGCCGCGCACGTTCCGCGAGGCACGCCCGATGGTCTGGATCAGCGAGCGAGTCGAGCGAAGAAAGCCCTCCTTATCCGCGTCCAGGATCGCGACCATTGACACTTCAGGAAGGTTGAGACCCTCACGCAGCAGGTTGATGCCGACGAGAACGTCGAAATCGCCGGAGCGTAGATCGCGCAGAATTTCGGTTCGCTCGATGGTCGGGATCTCCGAGTGCAGGTAGCGCACGCGGATTCCGATCTCTTCGTAGTAGGTCGTGAGCTCCTCGGCCATGCGCTTGGTGAGCGTGGTTACGAGCACCCGATCCCCCCACTCGACGCGCTCGCGGATCTCACGCAGCAGATCCTCAACCTGGTTTTTGGCTGGCCGGACCTCCACTTCGGGATCCATCAGTCCAGTGGGGCGAATGATCTGCTCGACCACGACGCCCCGGCTCTTGCTGAGCTCGTAGTCCGCCGGCGTTGCAGAGACGAACAGAACCTGATTCACGCGCTCCTCCCACTCTTCGAAGCGCAGAGGTCGGTTGTCCAGCGCGGAAGGCAGACGAAAGCCGTAGTTGACCAGGGTCTCTTTGCGCCGTCGATCCCCCCGGAACATCCCGCCGAGCTGCGGGATCGTGACGTGGCTCTCATCGACGAAACAGAGGAAGTCGTCGGGGAAGTAGTTATGCAGGGTGTGCGGCGACTGGCCCACGCTGCGCCCATCCAGCCAGCGCGAGTAGTTCTCCACACCGTGGCAGAAGCCCATCTCGGAGAGCATCTCGATGTCGTACATGGTGCGCTGCTCGAGCCGCTGGGCCTCGAGCAGTTTCTGCTCGCTGCGCAGGCATGCGAGTCGTTCGTCGAGCTCCGCGCGGATCCCCTCGATCGCCACCTTGATGCGGTCCTCGGTCGAGACGTAATGGCTGTTCGGGAAGATGATGGTCTTGGTCGGACGCTGCAGGACACGGCCACGCAGCGGGTCGATCTCCGTGATCGATTCGATCTCGTCGCCGAAAAATTCCACTCGAACGGCGCGCTCATCCTCGTAGGCCGGGAAGATCTCAACCGTGTCTCCACGCACGCGGAACGTGCCACGATGGAAGTCGTAGTCGTTCCGGTCGTAGAGCATGGAGACGAGCTTCTTGAGCAGCTCGTCACGGCCCAGGCTTGCGCCCCGCTCCAAGAACGCATGCATGTCGCCGTAGGTTTCGGGGGACCCCAGCCCGTAGATGCACGACACGCTCGCGACCACGATCACATCGCGTCGAGTGAGTACCGAACGTGTCGCGGAGTGGCGCAGCTTGTCGATCTCCTCGTTGATCGACGAGTCCTTCTCTATGTAAGTGTCGGTCGTCGGAAGATATGCTTCCGGCTGGTAGTAGTCGTAGTACGAGACGAAGTATTCGACGGCGTTGTTCGGGAAGAGCTTGCGGAACTCCGAATAGAGCTGCGCGGCAAGCGTCTTGTTTGGTGCGATCACGAGCGCCGGGCGTTGGAGCTGCTCGATGACCCACGACATGGTGGCGGTCTTGCCACTGCCCGTGATACCGAGCAGGGTCTGATACTTGTCGCCCCGACGGACGCCCTCCACCAGCTGCTTGATGGCCTCCGGCTGGTCGCCCTTCGGCGTGTACTCGCTCACGACCTCCAGATCAGGCACGGTGCCAGCGCGTCCCTTGAGCTGAATCTTCCAGGATGATCCCTTCTGCCTTCAACTGCCCGCGGATCTCGTCCGCACGCCCCCAGTCCTTCGCTTCGCGCGCCGCGTCGCGCTCGCGCACGAGAGCATCGATCCGAGCGTCGCTCTCGCCCGCCGTCTGTACGTCTTCTCCCAGTCGGAGGCCCAGAACGTTGGCGAACTCGCGCAGCAGCTCCCACTTCTCGACCGAGCCGAGTGCGGTTGTGCGCACAGCCTCCCAGACTACAGCGAGCGCTCGCGGCGCGTTGAGGTCGTCGGCCAGGGCTGACCGGAAACGCCCGCGAAGCGCCCCGACTTGATCGCAGCCCTTACTGTCGGTTGCCTTTCGGAGCTCTCGCGCGTGGCGCGCGAGGCGCTGGTAGCCCGCGTGCGCCCGCTGCAGCGCATCGTCGGAATAGGTCGTCTGCTGCCGGTAGTGGGCGTTCAGATGGAAGAAGCGATACGCGTCGGGCTCGACGCCGCGCTCGAGCAGGTGGTCGAGGTTCAGCGTAGAGCCCTTCGACTTCGACATCTTCGCCTTCTCGAACATCATCCAGGCGCTGTGCATCCACACCTTGACCCAGGGGCGCTTACCAAACGTCCCCTCTGATTGGGCGATCTCGTTCGGGTGGTGAACCGGGATGTGATCGACGCCACCGGTGTGGATGTCGAACGTCTCCCCCAGATACTTGGAGCTCATGGCGGAGCACTCGATGTGCCAGCCAGGAAAGCCGACACCCCAGGGGCTGTCCCACTCCATCTGCCGTTTTGGGGCGTCCTCGGGCGAGAGCTTCCAGAGCGCGAAGTCCTGCGGGCGGCGCTTCTCGGAGCTGCCCAGGGTCCGTTCCTGGGTCTGCTGCTGGTCCAGACGCAGCCGGGCCAGCTCGCCGTAGTGGGGATCCCTGGAGGTGTCGAAGTAGATCCCGTCCGATGTCCGATACGTGAAGTCCTTCCGCTCCAAGGTCTGGATCATCTCAATCTGTTCCTGTATGTGGTCCGTAGCTTTGCACCAGACGTCGGGCTCCTCGATGCCGAGGCGCTCCAGATCAGCCTTGAAGACCCGCGTCCACTTCTCGGCGATCTCCCAGACCGAGACGCCCTGCTCTCGGGCGGCGAGCTCGACCTTGTCTTCGCCGAGATCAGCGTCCTCCACGATGTGGCCCACGTCTGTGATGTTGATCACGTGGTGGACCTCGAACCCGAAGTAGCGCAGCGTGCGCTTCAACAGGTCCGTGAACAGATAAGGGCGCAGGTTTCCCAGATGGGCGTGGCCGTAGACGGTCGGGCCGCAGGAGTAGATGCGAACGGGTCCCGGCTCGCGGGACTCAAAGCGCTCCTTCTGACGCGAGAGCGTGTTGTAGAGCCTGAGCTCGCTCACTGCGCAGCTTCCTCCAGCAGGACCACGGCCCGAGCCGCGATTCCCTCGCCCCGCCCGATCGCACCGAGACGGTCGGCGCTCTTGAGCTTCACATTCAGCCTCCCCTCGTCGATCGACAGCATCCCGGCCAGGCCCGCGCGGATCGCGCCCAGCCATGGGGACAGCCGCGGCTCCTGGGCGATCACAGTCGCGTCCAGATTCCCGATACGGTAGCCGGCCTCCCCCACACGCTGCAGTACCTCGCTGACCAGGGTGGCGCCGGAAGCATCCCGCCAGCGCTCGTCTGACGCTGGAAAGTGCTCACCCAGGTCTCCCGCTCCGATCGCGCCCAGCAAGGCGTCCCCCACCGCATGGGCCAGCACGTCGGCGTCGGAGTGGCCCTCGAGTCCGCGATCGTGTTCGATCTCGACGCCACCCAGGATGAGCGGGCGCCCCACCACCAGGCGGTGCACGTCGAAGCCCTCCCCGATCTTCACTGCGCCCGTCCCTCGAGCCGCGCCTCGACCAGCTCGAGGTCGCGCGGATGGGTGACCTTCAGATTCTCGCCGCGTCCGGGGCAGGTCCGGACCTGGACGCCCAGGCGCTCGACGAGCGACGCGCAGTCGGTGCCACGGAAACCCCTGCGATCGGCCTCTTCCAGGGCTCTGCGCAGCAGCTCGACCTCGAACGCCTGAGGCGTCTGGGCGAGTACCAGCTTGCTGCGGTCCGGCGTGCTTGCGACGCTCGCCCCCTCCACAATCTTCACGGTGTCTGCCAGAGGGACCACCGGCAGAGCGGCGCCGGTCGCCTGCGCGGCGCGGAACACACTCACGGCGTCGCCGGGCTCGACCAGGCAGCGAGCGGCGTCGTGCACGAGTACGAAGGACACATCGGGCAGCTGTCGCAGGGCGGCGGCCAGGCCGAGGCGCACGGAGTCCTGGCGCGTGCGTCCGCCCGTGACGGGCTCGAGCAAGCGGGCAGGAGCCGACCAGGCGGAGCGAACGGAGGCGAACTCGGACGTGCAGCCCTCCGGGAGCACCGCCAGCACCGCGTCCACGACCGGGGCGCGCCCCAACGCCTCGGCGCTCCAGTGCAGCAGGCTACGCCCGGCGACGTGCAGCAGCGCCTTTGGCACGTCTCTATCGAGCCGCGTTCCCCGGCCGGCCGCGAGCACGAGTGCAACGACACTCATGCCGGGAATATAGCGGGAGAGCTCAGCCCTTGATGGCGACTCGGATCTCGGCCTCGACCTTATCGGCGGCCACTCCCTGGGTGGCGGCGAGCTCCTGCACCAGAAGCGAGCGGGCGTTCTCGAGCAGCTTGCGTTCGCCGAACGACAGCTCCTTCTCGAGCTGAAGCCGCAGCAGATCGCGCAGCACCTCCGCGGTGTCGAAGATCGACCCGCTTCGCAGCTTGTCCTGGAACTCTCTGAACTGCCGACTCCACGGGATGCCGCCGCGCCTGCGTCCCTTGGTGCGAGTTCGCAGTATCTCCCAGACCCGATCCGCCTCGGGGCGCTTCATGACGGAGCGCAACCCGACCTCGTCGAGCTTGTCACGCGGGATCATGATGCGCGTCTCGTCCTCGAGTCGGCGCAGCACCAGGAACTCGAGGCTCTGGCCCCCGACCTCCTTCTGCTGCAACGACTCGATCCGCGCCACGCCGTAACCGGGGTAGACAGCCAGCTTCCCGATCCGCGTTTCCCACTTCATGCCCCGTCCCCGTGAGCTGATCATTCCAGATCTTACCATTCGCGGGCCCTTGAATGATCGAAATGCCGGTGGGCCCGCCAACGAAGGGAGCTTGGATCCAGCATGTGAGATAATCGAGCAGATCGCGCGGCCTCGGCGAGAGAGGAGCGGTGATGGCAACGATCGGAAAAGCAATCAAGATCAAAGGCGAAATCCTCGGTGGAGAAGACACCGTCATCGAGGGGCGCGTAGAGGGCCGGGTGGTGCTCGAGGACCACCATCTGACCGTCGGCGTGAACGGCGACATCCACGGTGAAGTCACCGCAAAGCGGGTCACGGTCATCGGCACGATCCTGGGGAACGTGGTCGCCACGGACCGAATCGACGTTCAGAACTCCGGCGTGATCGAAGGGGACCTCAGCGCCCCCAATCTGCTCGTGGTCGAGGGAGCCGCAATCAACGGCACGATCACGATGCAGGAGAGACCGACCGCGGCCCCGGCCAAGGAGCTCCAGGTCGGACCGGGTGCCGCACGTCCTCCCGCAGCCCCCAGCCCGCTCTAGGGTCTCGAGCATCCCTATTTCAGGACTCGGCGCGGCGGGCGCCGCGCGCGACGCCGGCGTAGCGGCGTTCCAGGAAGATCAAGAGCGTGCTGGCCACGTAGATCGTGGAGTACGTGCCAACCACCACGCCGATGGCCAGCGCGGCAGCGAAGTCTCGCAGGACCGGACCTCCGAGGATCAGGATGGCGGCGACGACGGCGAGGGTCGTCCCGGACGTGAGCAGGGTCCTGGAAAGCGTCTGATTGATGCTCTGGTTCACGACGTCCTCCAGGTGCGTAAGGCCGCGCAGGCCGACGTTCTCGCGGATCCGATCGTAGATCACGATCGTGTCGTTGAGCGAGTAGCCAACCACGACCAGAAGCGCGGCCAGCACCTGCAGGTTGAACTCCCACCCGAGTGCCACGAAGACGCCCCCAGTAATGATGACGTCGTGAACCAGCGCGGCGACGGCACCCGGTGCGTAGCGCAGATCGAAGCGGAACCAGATGTAGATGAGGATCAGCGCCCAGGACGCGACCACCGCCCAGATGCCACGCGCCGTCTGCTCCCCGCCGACGCGGGGACCGATCGACTCGATGCGTTGCGGGACCACCTCTACCCCGAGGGCGGTCGATAGACCTTCGAGCACCTCGATCGAGAGGTCGCGCCGCAGCTCCTGAGAGAGCCGGATGTTCAGGCGGAACGAGCGGTCAGCCACCGGTCCCAGGCGCACGATGACCGCGTTCGGGAAGCCCGACTCTGCTGCGGCCGCGCGTATCGTGCCCTCGTCGACCGGACCGGCCTCCTCAGGCACCTGAAACTGGATTACCGTACCCCCGGCGAAGTCGATGCCGAGGTTGAAGCCACGCACGACCATGAGCACGATCGCCGCAAGCAGCACAGTGGCCGAGACGATCGCAAACACGCCGCCTTGCTTGACGAAATCGATCTTCGTATCGGGACTGATGAGCTGCATCAGACCCTAACGATCTGCGGCGCATGGGCCATGGCGAGGTCGAACAGGAGCCGCGTCACGACCAGAGCGCCGAACACACTGGACACGATGCCGATCGCGAGGGTGACGCCGAAACCCTGCACCGGACCGCGCCCGAACTGGAGCAGGACGACGGCTGCGATCAACGTCGTGATGTTGGCGTCGAGGATCGTCAACGCGGAGCGCCGAAAACCTGCCTGAACGGCAGTGCGCAGGTTGTTCGTGCGGCGGAGCTCCTCGCGGATCCGCTCGAAGATGATCACGTTTGCATCGACTGCCATGCCTACGGTGAGCACGAGGCCCGCAATGCCGGGCAGCGTCAGGGTTGCGCGCGCCAGGCTCATGGCGCCGATGATCATCACCATGTTGACGATCAAGGTCACGTTCGCGAACCAGCCGCCGACGGAGTAGTACACCGCCATGAACAGGATCACGAGGGCTCCGCCGAGCAGGATGGAGCGGACACCCTGTCGGATGGAGTCCGCGCCCAGCGCCGGGCCCACGCTGCGCTCCTCCTCGATCACGAGCGGGATCGGCAGCGCACCCGAACGCAGCGCAACCGCGAGCGCCGCCGCCTCGGTCGCGGTGAAGCCGCCGGTAATCTGGCCGTTCCGCCCGATCCGGCTCTGAATGACCGGCGCCGTGATCACCTCGCCGTCGATGATCGCCGCCAGCCGCTGGCCGATGTTCTCACCCGTGAACTCCCGGAAGAGCCGTGTCCCCTCTGAGTTCCAGGTGAAGCTCACCAATGGTCGATTACGCCGGTCGTAGCCGATCCGGGCATCCTCCAGCATTGCGCCAGTCAGGATCGGCGCCTTCGGGACGAGGAAGGCCTCAGCGACAGAGCCATCGTCGTTGCGGTCCATGACGATCTCCGTGTCTTCCGGCAGGCCCGCCCCGTCGTAGCGGGCGCGCAGCAGCTCTTCGTTGGGCTCAGAGGTGACGACCTTCTTGAACTCGAGGAACGTCGTCTCCTCGAGGATCGTGCGCGCCTGCACCGGATTGATCTGGCCGGGCATCTGGACGAGGATCCGCCCCGCGCCCTGTGGCGCGATCACGGGCTCTCGCACGCCGAGACCATCGATGCGCTCGTTCAGGACCTCGAGCGCCTGCTGCACGCCGCGATCGATCACGCTCTCCCTCCAGTCGTCGGAGAGCGAGAGGGTCAGCACCTCACCCTCCTCTTCGACCTCGAAGGTGTCCGTGTCGAAGTTCTCATCGACGATCCTGCGCAGACCGTCGAGATCGCCCTGCAGCTCCAACCTTTGACCGTCGCGGATCCGGCTGTCCGCGAGGACGACGCCCTCGTCCTCCGCCACCTGCCTCACGACCGCCTGCGTACGCGTCACCTCCTGGAGCACGGCCTCGCGATCGTCGATGCGCAGGAGCCAGTGGATCCCGCCTTGCAGGTCCAGGCCGAGACTCAAGGCGTCGTCCGAGATCCATGCGCTATCGAGACGTTGCTCCTCCGAGAAGAAATTCGGGAAGGCCAGGAGCGCCATCAGGAGCGTCATAGCTGCGACCAGGATGGCCCGCGTTCTCAGGCTCACGACTTCTCCTGCGAAGTCTTCTGCGAGCGAGAGGAGACCGCGCTCTTGCTCAGCCGCACCCGCACCTTGTCCGCGATCTCCACGGTGAGGATGTCATCGGCCACGCCCGTCACCCTGCCGTGGATGCCGCCGTTCGTGACGACCTGATCGCCCTTCTGGATCTGCGAGAGCATCTCCTTGTGCTGCTTCTGCTTGCGCTGCTGCGGCCGGATGATGAGCGCCCACATCAACAGCAGCATTGCTGCAAGAAACAGAAACGGGCTGCCAAAGATCCCGCCGCCCCCGGGAGCTTCCTGGGCCTGGCCTCCCGGTGGGGACGTCTGTATCTCGGACTGCGTCTTCACTCGCTGCCGCTCCATCTACGGCTGAGAGGACCCCCGCCGACCTGCCGGGGGCGTGTGCCGGGATAGTAGTGTTCGAGGATCTGATTCACCTCCCGGCCGCGTAGGGCCAACTCGCGAGCGCCCCACTGACACAGCCCCACCCCGTGGCCGGCGCCGCTGCCCATGAAGCGGACCCATTCGCCCTCTACTCCGACCTCGAACAGGGTGCTCCGGATCGCGCGGCCTCCGAGCACCTGCCGCAGGTGTCGACCGCTTACCGCGGCTGTTCCCACACGCAGCTCGAGGACCCGACCGCTCGAGGAGCGGCGCACGACTCGAACTCCGGGCCCATCGTTCGCCTCGATGCCCGCCTCTGCAAGGGCTGCCAGCAGGTCCCGCGCGCGAATCTCGTAGCGCCAGAAGTAGTCCGGTGCGGCGTCGTCCGGCGAGGGCACGGTTCGGAGGTAGGCCAGGTCCTGCCCCCAAACCTCCTCCGCGGAGGCAGTGAGCCCGCCGGAGGACGAGTGAAACGCCGCCAGGATCGGCGCACCCCCGTGGCTCAGGTAGGTTCCCCGGGTAGCGCGGGTGGCAGCGCGAACGCTCGCGGGAACCTCGCCACCCACGTACTTCTGCGACAGCACAGTGGACTCCAGATCGTAGCTCTGTCCGGCGCGGCGCAGGCTCTCGTGGAGTGCGTAGGTGCGGGCAATGATGGCCTGGACCTTGAGCGCCTCGCTCGGCCAGCTCGCGGACACCTCGCCGGCCACCGAGCGCTCCACGTAGGCTTCCAGGTCGACCAGGTTCAGTACGTCGAGCCTGTCCTCGCCGAGCGGGACGAGCGAGAGCGCACCGGGATAGCGGCGTCCATTCACCCACACGCCGCCGAGCGCTTCCACGCCCACGGGTCGCGAACTCTGGAGCTCTCCCACTCGGACCGTCTGGCCCTCCGCTACCGCCACGAGCTCGGGGCCTCCCATGGGCTCCCGGTTCGCCCTAAGCTGGCTTCCGGCCAGCGTGACCGACTCGACGCCCGTCTCGATTCGGACGCGGAGCGTTGTATCGGCCGACGCTGGGTGGGCGAACAGACTGGCCAAAAGGAGTGCCGAGGTCGCGCGGAGCAAGATCCCTCCCCACTGAGGGGGACCGCAGGTATAGCAGAAAGACCTTGAACGTCAATGAGTTAGGCCGATGTCTGCTGATCCGCGCCAGGCCTCAGTAGCGATACTGCTCCGGCTTGTAGGGACCTTCGATCGGTATACCCAGATAGTCCGCCTGCTCCTCCGTGAGCTCCGTCAGCTTGACGCCCAGCTGGTCCAGGTGCAGGCGGGCGACCTCCTCGTCGAGCTTCTTGGGGAGCACGTAGACCTTCTTGTCGTACTTGCTCGTGTTGGTCCACAGCTCAAGCTGCGCGAGCACTTGGTTCGTGAACGACGCTGACATCACGAAGCTCGGATGGCCGGTCGCACAGCCGAGGTTGAGCAGGCGCCCCTCGGCCAGCAGCAGGATGCTGTGGCCGTCCGGGAAGATCCACTCGTCGTACTGCGGCTTGATCTGGTTCCTCACGATTCCGGGGACCCGTTTCAGGGCCGCCATGTCGATCTCGGTGTCGAAGTGGCCGATGTTGCCGACGACGGCCTTGTCCTTCATGCGCGCCATCTGCTCCACGCTGATCACGCGGAGGTTCCCGGTTGCGGTGATGAAGAAGTCCGCGCTCTCGACGACGTCGTCCAGCGTCGCGACCTCGTAGCCCTCCATCGCGGCCTGCAGGGCGCAGATCGGGTCCACCTCGGTCACGACCACGCGCGCACCCTGACCCTTGAGAGACTGCGCGCAGCCCTTCCCGACCTCGCCAAAGCCGCACACCACCACGACCTTGCCACCCAGCATGATGTCGGTGGCGCGAGCCAGCCCGTCCGGGAGCGAGTGGCGACAGCCGTAGACGTTGTCGAACTTGCTCTTCGTCACGGAGTCGTTGACGTTGATCGCGGGCACGAGCAACGAGCCGTCGCGCTCCATCTGGTACAGGCGCAGCACTCCCGTCGTGGTCTCCTCGCTGACGCCCATCAGGCCCTCCGCAACGCGGCTCCAGAGCTGCGAGTCGCCCTTATGCTTGTCGCGCAAGAGCTCGAGGATCACCCCCCACTCCTCGGAATCGGACTCCTCATCGAACTCGGGCACCTTGCCGTCCGCCTCGAACTGCGTGCCCTTGTGCACGAGGAGCGTTGCATCGCCTCCGTCGTCCACGATCGTGTGCGGTCCCTTGCCGTCGGGCCAGATCATGGCCTTGCGTGTGCACCACCAGTACTCCTCGAGGCTCTCGCCCTTCCAAGCGAAGACGGTCACGCCGCTCGGATTCTCGACCGTTCCAGACGGTCCGACCGCCACGGCGGCGGCGGCGTGGTCCTGGGTCGAGAAGATGTTGCAGCTCACCCAGCGCACGTCCGCGCCCAGCTCCACGAGCGTCTCGATCAACACCGCGGTCTGCACCGTCATGTGCAGGCTGCCCATGATTCTCGCGTCTGTGAGTGGCTTGGTCGCGCTGTAGCGCTCACGTAGTGCCATCAGACCCGGCATCTCGTGCTCGGCGAGCCGGATCTCCTTGCGGCCCCAACCGGCCAGGCCCAGGTCCGCGACCTTGTAGCGTTCGCTCTCGTCCATGTACTTTCCTCCCCTCCGTGCTCCGCGCCAGACCGCTACAGGCCGAGACCGCGGCCTATATGCCCAGATCGTGGCGCAGATCGGTGGCCTTGTCGGTCTTCTCCCAGGTGAAGTCGTCCGCTTCGCGACCGAAGTGGCCGTGGACCGCGGTCTGACGGTAGATCGGCCGTAACAGATCGAGTGACGCAATGATCCCTTGAGGCGTCAGATCGAAGCGCTTCAAAATCGCGCGCACGATGGCCTCGTTCGAGGCGCTTCCCGTGCCAAAGGTCTCGACGAGGATGGAAACCGGCTCCGCCACACCGATGGCGTACGAGACCTGCACCTCGAGGCGGTCCGCAGCGCCCGCCGCGACCAGGTTCTTGGCGACCCAGCGAGAAGCGTAGGCGGCAGAGCGGTCGACCTTGCTCGGATCCTTCCCAGAGAACGCGCCGCCGCCGTGGCGCGCCATGCCGCCGTAGGTGTCGACGATGATCTTGCGCCCCGTGAGCCCCGCGTCGCCCAGGGGGCCCCCGACGACGAAGCGACCCGTCGGGTTGACGAAAATACGCGTGTCGTCATCTACGAGCGACCCGGGGAGCACGGGTCTGATGATCGCCTCGATCACCTGTGCCTTGAGCGAGTCGTAGCTGATGTCGGGCGTGTGCTGGGTGCTGAGGACCACCGCATCGATGCGCGCCGGTCGCGTGCCGTCGTACTCGACCGTGATCTGCGACTTCGCGTCGGGTCGCAGGAAGTCGAGCTCCCCCGAGAGGCGCACTTCGGCCTGCTTTGCCACGAGTCTGTGGGCGAACATGATGGGCATAGGCATCAGCTCGGGCGTCTCGTTGCACGCGAAGCCGAACATCATGCCCTGATCCCCGGCGCCCTGCTCCTTGAAGAGCCCCTCGCCCTCTGTCACGCCCATCGAAATGTCGGGAGACTGCCCTTCCAGAGCGACGAGCACGCCGCAAGAGTTCCCGTCGATCCCCATCGCCGCTTCGTCGTAACCGACGTCGAGGATCGCCTCGCGTACGACTTCGGGGATCTCGACCTCGGCAGTGCTCGTGACCTCGCCCGCAACGCACACGAAGCCTGTCTTGACCAACGTCTCGCAGGCCACGCGACTCTCGCGATCACCGGTGATGTACGCATCGAGGATCCCGTCCGATATCTGGTCAGCGAGTTTGTCGGGGTGGCCCATCGAGACGGATTCGGAGGTGAACAGTGTGCGGGACATCTGGCGGTCCTTTCGTCGAGATCGAGTCGTGCCGCGAGCGAACTCTACCCCGTCGAGACCATTCGCTCAATTTCCAGAGGGAACCGCACCCGCATCCGCTCCTCGACTCGCGAACGTATCTCTTCGGCGCTGCCCAGGTCGATGACGTCCGAGAGCAGCTCTCGCGCCTCCTTGGCCGTCGAGTCCCGAAGAATCTTCCTCAACAGCGGGATCGAGAAGGGCGCCATCGACAATTCGCCGACTCCGAGGGCCATGAGGATCCAGCTCTGCAGCGGATCGCCGGCCATCTCTCCGCACATGGCAACGACGATGCCCGCGGCTCGGCCGGCGCGGCAGATGCGCTGGATCATGCGGAGGTTGGCAGGATGGAGCGGCTCGTACAGGTAGGCGACGTGCTCGTTCGTCCGGTCCACCGCGAGCGTGTACTGAATGAGATCGTTCGTCCCGATCGAGAGAAAGTCCGCCTTCGGGGCGATGAGGTCCGCAATCATCGCCGCGGCGGGGGTCTCGATCATGATCCCCAGCGGGATGTTCTCGTCAATCTCCACGCCCTCGGAGACGAGCTCTTCTTGCACCGCAGCCATGACTCCTCGGGCGAAGTCGATCTCGGCGAGGCTCGAAACCATCGGCAACAGGATCCTGAGGCGGCCGTAATGGCTGGCCCGCAGCAGCGCGCGCAGCTGCGTCCGGAATACCTCGGGCCGTCCCACCGACATGCGCACGCCGCGCAGGCCCAGCGCGGGATTCGGCTCCTCCGCGAGCTCGAGGCCTGTCATCACCTTCTCCCCGCCGAGGTCGAGGGTGCGGATCACCGCTGCGTGCGGCGCGATCGCCTCGAGAATGCCCCGATAGGCCTGGAACTGCTCCTCCTCCGAGGGCAGGTCACGCCGGTTCATGAACAGGAACTCGGTGCGGTACAAGCCGATCCCCTCTGCTCCGTAGCGCAGAGCGTCGGAGATCTCGCCGATCTGATCGATGTTCGCGAGCATGCCGACCTTCAGGCCGTCGCGCGTCTCGGCAGGCAGGTCCACGTAGCGCAGCAGATCCCGGGCCAGCGCTCTGTAGTCGGAAAGTTGCTTCTGGTACTCGGCGACGATCTCCGGGGCTGGATCGACGTGGATCCGACCGTTGCGACCGTCGAGAATCAGCGTCATCCCGTCGCTGAGCTCGGCGACCACGTCGCCGACGCCCACGACGGCGGGGATCTCCAGCGTCCGCGCCATAATCGTGACGTGCGAGGTACGCGAGCCGGCTTCCGTGATCAGCCCGGCCACCGTGTCCCGGGTCACCTGCGCAACCTCTCCCGGAGAAAGGTCCTCGGCGACGACGATCACGCCAGCGGGCGCGTTCCCCAGCCCTTCGGGCTCGCGGCCCATCAGCGCCTGCAGGACGCGTCGCACCACGAATCCGACGTCGCGACCGCGCTCCTGAATATATGGGTCCGGGATCCTCTCGAACATGCGCTGCACGCTGCGGAGCTCGCGCTGGAGCGCCCATTCCGCGTTGAGCAGCTCGTCGCGAATGTTTTTAACGGCGTTCTCGATCAGCTCCGGATCCTCGAGGAATAGGAACTGTGCCTCGAAGATGCTTCCGACGAGACCCGTGGCTTCCAGGCCTCCGCGGATCTCGTTCAGCGTCTCGCGCGTCTCGGCAAAGGCCCGATGCAGGCGCTCGATCTCGCCCTCGACCTCTCGCGGGTCGATCTGGCGCTCGGGGATAACCAGTCGCTCACGGCGCAGGACATACGCGGGCCCGATCGCGATGCCGGGGGACGCGGCCAGCCCGCGACGCTCTTTCGCGCCCTCGCTCACGCGTCTTCTCCGAAACGGTCGTCGATCAGCGCCACCAGGGCCTCGATCGCCTCTTCGGCATCTTCTCCTTCGACTATTACACGGATATGCGTTCCCTTTGGGGCGGCAAGCGTCACGAGCGCGATGATGCTCTTGCCGTTCGCCGAGATATCACCGCGACAGACCGTCACGTCGCTCGAGAAGCGCTCGGCGATCTTCACGAAGGCAGCCGCAGCACGCAGGTGCAGACCCAGCACGTTCTGGATCGCGCAGTCCGCCTCCGCTCGGCTCACGAGCTCCCTCCCGACTTCTCCGCACCCGAGAGGATGTCGCTCGCAACGGAGATGTTGCGGCGCCCGTAGTCCCGCGCGAGCTCGGCGAGCTCGTGCAGCTGCAGGTCCTGGTTCTGGCGCGCGATCTTGACCAGCATCGGCAGGTTGAGACCAGTCACGACCTCTACCTTCCCTTCTTCCAGAAAGGCGAGAGAGAGATTCGACGGGGTCCCTCCGAACATGTCCACAGTCACCAGCACGCCCTCGCCGGACTCCACTTCCCCGATGGCCTTCTCGATCCGTACCCGCATCTCTTCCGGGCTTCCAGACGTGGGGTCGAGACCGATGGCACGCACGTGGTCCAGCTCGCCAACGATCAGCTCCAGCGACTGCAGAAACTCCTCCGCAAGCCTGTAGTGGGTGACGATCACAACACCGATCACAGCCGGTCCCTCCCCGCTCGTTCCACGTCTCGATGGCTCGAGCGAACCCCGATTCTACGTTCTCGCAGGTGACGGTCCAGAGCCCCGATCACGGCGACGGAGCGGTGCTGTCCGCCAGTGCAGCCAACGGCCACGCGCAGATGCGTCTTTCCCTCCTCCTCGTAGAGCGGTAGCAGATAGTCCACAAACGCGAAAAAACGCTCCAGGAACGCCGCTGTGCGCTCGTTCTGGAGCACAAAGTCCGCCACTTCCCGATCGAGCCCGGTTCCGTCGCAAAGCTCAGATTCGAAGTTCGGGTTCGGAAGAAAGCGGACGTCGACCATCAGGTCGGCCAATTCAGGCGCACCAAAGCGAAAGCCAAACGACACCAGCTCGACCTGCATAGGGCTGCCGCGATCGCTACCGCTGAATTGGCGCGTCACGTACCGCTTGAGCTCGTGCACGCTCATCTCGCTCGTATCTAGGACCAGGTCCGCTCGTTTTGCGATCGGCGCCATGATCTCGCGATCGCGGGCAATGCCCTCGAGTATCGGATCCTGTGGCCCGACGGGATGCGCCCGTCTCGTCTCCGCGTAGCGGCGCGCGAGCACCTGATTTTCGGCATCGAGAAACAGGAGCTGGGTCGACACACCCTGGACACCGAGCCGCTCATAGACGTCTGGGAATGCGCCAAGGAAATCCCGCTCGCGCGCGTCCACGGCGACCGCCAGACGCGGGGCCCGCTCGCTGAACAGCTCCACAAAACGCTCGATCAATACCACGGGGAGGTTGTCCACGCAGTAAAACCCGATGTCCTCGAGCGCCTTCATCGCCGTCGTGCGCCCCGCTCCCGAGAGTCCGGAGACGATGACAAGCGAGGTGGACTCGGTCACGAAGCGCCTCGCTTGAGAAGAGCTGTCACGCGCGCGTCGAGGTCGCGTGCCCCGCTGTGGCCTGCCTGGCGCAGCGAATGGGCACGAGCCGCGACCTCGATCAGCAGGGCGATGTTCCGGCCGGGAGCAACGGGCAGTGTGAGCGCGGCAATCTCGAAGCCAGCCACCGAGAGGGTGTCCTGATCGAGTCCCACCCTCTCGACCTCGGCCTCGTTCCAGTCGGAGAGCTGAACGACGAGGTCGATTCGCGCCTGCTCGGCCACGGCCGCCTCGCCGAACAGGCTTGGCACATAGACGATCCCGATGCCGCGAAGCTCGAGGTAGTGCCGAACGAGATCGTGACTCCGACCTACAGGCGCCCCTTTGTCGTCGGCTCCAATCAGAACGACGTCGTCGGCAACGAGGCGGTTGCCGCGCATGACGAGCTCGAGCGCCGCTTCGCTCTTCCCGATGCCGCTCTTGCCTAGCAGCAAGACGCCCACGCCGCCAACCTCGACGAGGCTACCGTGAATACGCTTAGCTGAGGAGTCCGGCTCGACCATAGAGTGCTCCATTCCCCCAACTCGGACCCACGGGGCAGAACACCGTCTACTCCTTCGACTCCTCCTCCTCGAAGGCGCGGAACAGGTCGTCCGTCGAATCGAGGTCGAGAAGCCGTGTCCGGAAGTCGTCCGCGGTCATCAGTCGCGAGATGTGGGCCAGCGTCAACAGGTGAGCGCTGCCTTCCTTGCCGGGGGCAACGAGCACGAAGAACAGATATGTCCGCTTGCCATCGATGGAGTCGAAATCCACGCCCTGGCGGCTGCGACCAAAGCTCGCGAGGAGGCGGTCGAGGGACTCCATGCGCGCGTGCGGTATTGCGACGCCGTCGCCCATGGCCGTCGTGCCGAGCTGCTCGCGCTCGAGAAGCATGTTGAGCAACGCGGCTCCCTCGAGGCCGTCGGAAGCGTTCGCGAGGGCATCAGAGAGCTCCCGCAAAGCCTCCTTCTTGGTTTGCGCCTTCATCTCGGGGAGGCAGGCATCGCGCACGAGAATGTCTGTGAGCTTCATGGGACTCCCCGAGGCAAACGCGAGCGAGTCTAGCCGATCTCTTTGCGCTTTGTCGAAGCAAGGATGCGCAGCGCCTCGCGATATTTCGTCACAGTTCGCCTCGCAATGTGGATGTGCAATTCCTTCAGCGCGCCCGCGATCTTCTGATCCGACAGTGGGTTTCGCGGATCTTCCGCTTTGATGATCTTCGCGATCTTCTCCTTGACACTCTCCGACGCTATGCCGTCGCCGTCGGAGGTACGGATGCTCGCGTTGAAGAAGAACTTCAGCTCGAACACGCCGTGGGGCGTCTGCACGTACTTGTTCGTCGTCACGCGACTTACCGTTGATTCATGCATGCCGATGTCATCCGCCACGTCGCGCAGGTTGAGGGGCCGAAGGTACTCCTGGCCGCGGTCGAAGAAGGTTCGCTGAAAGCGCAGGATCGAGTCCATCACCTTGGAGATCGTGCGCTGCCGCTGGTGGATCGACTTGATCAGCCATTGGGCGGAGCGGAGCTTCTCGCGCACGTACTCCTTCGTCTCTTTGCTCTCATGTCCCCCACGCAGCACCGAGCGGTACGCGTTGCTCACCTTGAGGCGCGGCAGGCCGTCTTCGTTCAGCACCACGTGGTACTCGTCGGCGACCTTCTGCACGAAGATGTCTGGCGTGATGTAGATCGGCTCCTTGAGCCCCGCGATCACCTCCTCGTCTACGAACTGCTGCCCCGGGCGCGGCTCGAAGTTACCGATCAGCCGCGCCGCAGCGGCGACCTCCTCCACGCTGACGTCTTCGATGCGGCCAATCCCTCGATAGTCCTTGCGCTGTAACAGGTCGAGATGCTCCGCAACGATCTTCGTCGCGAGGGGGTGGTCGACCCCGAGCACGCGCATCTGCACGAGCAAGCACTCGGAGAGGTCGACGGAGGCGACACCGACCAGATCGAACTCCTGAATCTTGTGCCGGACACGCTCCACGTGCTCGACCGAGGTGTCAGCCTGCTCCGCGATCGCTTCAACCTTCTCCTTCAGGTAGCCGTCTTCGTTCAGGTTTCCGACTATCAAGGTCCCGATCTCGCGCTCCAGCACGGAGAAGTCCGCAAGCCCGAGCTGCCACAGCAGGTGATCGGCGAGCGAGACACCCGGAGTGAGGTTCGCTTCGAGCGACGGCCGATCGTCGGGCCCTTGGGCACGGCTCGTGAGCGGCCGCGACTCCATGTAGTTCTCCCAGTCGACGTCGCTGATGAGCTCGTCCGCGGATGGCTCACTCGTCTCCGCAGCCGGATCGGCCGACTCCGCCCGCTCTGCCTCGGCCTCGAGCGCGGACGTCTCCTCACTCGTGGGCTGCTCCTCGGCCTCGCCAGCATCCTCGTCGAGCGCCTCTTCCAGGACAGGATTCTCGACAAGCTCCTGCTGAATGCTGGTCTGGAGCTCGAGCCGCGACAGCTGGAGCAGCTTGATCGCCTGCTGCAGCTGGGGAGTCATGACGAGCTGCTGGCTCAGCCTGAGATTGAGTTTGAGCTCGAGCGAAAGTGCCATTCGCAGCTACAGCCTGAAGTCCTGGCCGAGGTAGATCTCGCGTACGGTCGGGTCGGCGGTGATCTCAGCTGGCGTTCCCTCGCGGATGATCCGCCCATCCTTGATGATGTAGGCCCGATCGCAGATCGAGAGGGTGTCGCGCACGTTGTGGTCCGTGATGACGATTCCGATACCGCGTTCACGCAGCTGCGCGATGATCTTCTGGATGTCTATGACGGCGATCGGGTCGATGCCGGAAAAGGGCTCGTCCAGCAGCATGAAGCGCGGTTCGAGCACCAGCGCGCGGGTAATCTCCACTCGGCGGCGTTCGCCACCGGAGAGGGTCGTCCCCTTCTGCTTGCGCTTGTCGAGCAGGTCGAGCTCACCCAGCAAGCGGTCCAGCCGTTCCCGTCGCTCGCGGCGGGCGATGGGTAAGGTCTCGAGGATCGCCAGAATGTTCTCCTCCACGCTGAGCTTCCGAAAGATCGAAGGCTCCTGCGGCAGATACGTGATCCCTCTTCGGGCTCTCTGATACATCGGCAGATCGGTTACTTCTTCATCACCCAGGAACACGCAGCCCGAGCTGGGTCGGACCCTGCCCACCATCATGTCGAACGTCGTGGTCTTTCCGGCACCATTGGGACCGAGCAGGCCAACGATTTCTCCAGCCGCAACGGCGAGGCGAACATCGCGTACCGCCGGCTTTTGTCCATAGCTCTTGCACAGGTTCCGCGCGTGAAGGGTCGAGATCACTCTCCCTCCTCTTCGGAGCGCACCTGTACCTCGACTCCACCGGAGGCACGGAACTTTCCCGTCCTCAGATCGAAGTGGATCCGGTCAGCAAATATGGTGTCCTCGCCGCGGCGCAAGCGTGACTTGCCGCCCTCGGTCGTGCACTCAGCGGTCTCCTTCACGTTGTCGAAGATCGCCTCCGTGCAGATCGCCTCGCGGCCCGTCTGGAGGATCCGGACTGAACCCCGCGCCGTGATTCTGTCCGCCTGGCCGCCGGCGGCGTCCGGATAGACGGCCTCGAGCCAGTCGCAGAACACCTCGAGCTCTCCCTGCTCGACGTGCACATTCCGCGTGAAGATGATCCGTTCCGCTCCGTTCTCGTCGCGCACCGCCTCGAGCTCGTCCGAGGTGATGGTCATGGGAACGCCGCTCTCCAGCTGCACACCGAGACGCTCGATCCCAGCAGTCGCGGGCTTCTCGTCAGCGAGACCATTCGACGGCAGAGCGAGGCAGAGCAGCAGTGAGGCAACGCGTGCTGCGCTCATCTCTGCTCCCCCGTCTCGGCCGGGTCCCCATGACCGACGCGGGCCTCCACCTTTCCTGTCAGAACCACGCGGCGGTCTGCCAGGTCGAACTCCATCCCCTCCGCGTAAAGCTGCATGTTCGCGCGATCCAGGCGGACAGGGGCATCGGACCAGAGCTTCTGCCCGTCTCGACGATACTCCAGCTGGGCGGTCGAGAAGCGGTCGCCAGCCGCCGTGCGGCCCTCGACGCCTCCACTCAAGAGAAAGTCCTCGGTGTCGAGGTCGAGCGTCCCCCGCACGGCCCAGATCTCCACCCGCCCCCGCCGCTCATCGCTGAAGCCGATGTTCACGCCGCGGAGCAAGGCAACCCGCTCTTCGGTGTCGATCCGTGCCTCTGCCGCGCGCACTTCGGCGTCACGGATGCCGCCGCTGAAGCCCTCGAAGATCACTCCGCGAAGCTCCGCAGGGGGAAGGACGGCCGGCACGCTGACCCGCGGGGCTGCCAGGTCCTCGATCCCGCACGCCCCCAGCAGGGTGCACAGGACCACAAGATTCCCGAGCTGGATCAGGGAGATAGGCAGAGCGTGCGTCCTTTCTCGAAGGCGACTCGGCCGCTGATCCACGCCGGGCCCGCGCCCCCGCAAGAAACATACCGCTCGCTGAAACGGACCGCCGCATCTTGATCCTGGAAATGGACCCGAAGTAGCTCAGTCTGGCTTGTGGTTCGCGGCCTGCGGCGCCTTCGGCGGGAGCGGCTTGAAGCCGAACAGGGCCCGCAGCGGCTCATGCTGCGCGAGCGACCAAGCAGGCCTGAAGATCAGCCGATCGAGCGTCACGCCGACCGGGTAAAGCACGTAGGCGATGATCTGGAGCGGGTGGCCAGCACGGCGCGGATTGTACTCGTCGGCGAAGGCCATCGCGGGTAGACCCGCCATCAGCAGCACCAGGCCCAGAGTCGCGAGCTTCGTCTTCATGGGGTCCCGGCTCCCTCGCCAGAGTTCTCGTCCACACAGGGCTCTTCGTACGAAATCTCGAGGACTGTGAGCGTCGTGCGACCAACGGGGCGCTCTACCGCCACCTCGTCGCCCTGCAGCTTCCCGACGAGCACGCGTCCCACGGGCGATTCGATGCTGATCCGGCCGCGAGCAACGTCGGTCTCGTCCGGGCCGACGAGTCGATAGCGCACTTCCTCGCCTGCCTGATCCAGCAATCGCACCCAGGCACCAAAGTAGACGCGATCCTCCGCCACTTCTCCAGGCTTGACCACGGTGAGCTCGTCGAGGCGCTTCGACAAGAAATGCAGCCGGCTGTCGATCTCGCGCAGGCGCTTCTTCCCATAGATGTACTCCGCGTTCTCCGAGCGATCTCCGTGCGCGGCGGCGATCTGTACTTCCTTCGTCACCTTGGGACGCTCAACCTTCCAGAGCCGGCTGTACTCCTCTCGCAGCTTCTGAAAGCCCTCCGGGGTGATGCAGCGGCTCCGGGCGCTAGGCGTCGACATACCGACAGCAAGATGACGCGCCCGCTCCGGCTTGTCACCTGTCGCGCAGCCGTGCCATGCTCGCTCTATGCATCCCGCACTTCACACGACACTGGCCGCCGTCCTGGTCTCTTTCCTCGTTCCGTCGCAGCCCCGTGCACAGGACTTCGACAACGTCGAGATCCGAACGACACAGCTCGCGGATGGCATTTATATGCTCGAGGGTGCGGGGGGCAACATTGGCGTGAGTGTCGGGCCCGACGGGATATTTCTGATCGACGACCAGTACGCCCCACTCTCGGAGAAGATCCGCGCGGCGGTGGCGGAGCTCGATGAGGGACCGATCCGCTTCCTGCTGAACACTCACGTGCATGGGGATCACGTCGGGGGCAACGAGAACTTCGGCAAGGGAGGCACGGTGATCCTCGCCCATGAAAACGTGCGACGACAGATGAGCGTGGCGCAGTTCGTGGCGCGTCTCGACCGCGAGCTGCCCGCGGCACCACCAGTGGCCCTCCCGATCGTAACCTTCGACGACAACGTTACGCTTCACTTCAACGGTCAGGCCATACGGGTCACGCATCTCCCGTCGGCCCACACAGATGGCGACTCGATCGTGCACTTCCCCGACTCGGACGTGCTGCACATGGGCGACGTGCTGTTTAGCGCGACGTATCCGTTCGTCGATCTCGAGAGCGGCGGCTCCGTGAAGGGAATGCTCGCTGGTCTGAAGCGCGCGCTCGAGATCGCAGGAGAGAATACGAAGATCATCGCGGGCCACGGCCCCCTGATCGGACGCGCGGAGCTCGAGGTCTACCGATCCATGCTCGTCACGGTCCGCGACCGTGTCCTGTGGGCGATCGCGGACGGACAGAGCGTGGATCAGCTCGTCGCCTCGGACGCACTGGAGGACCTGAACCCCACGTGGGCGGGCGACGAGCCGGCTCGAGCAGAACGAACGCTGCGAGCGTTCTACACTGACCTCTCCCGACCCTGATCAAGTCTTGCAGGACTTGCGGACTTGCGAGACCACGACGCCGGTGCCGTCCTGGAGGGACTCTAGTGGTGGGAGGTCCTCGAGCATGGCCTGGAGCACCTGGGTCTGGGCTGCGGTCAGGTTCAGGAACCGGAGCCCGAGGGCACGCTCGGGCTCATCCCGGACGGCGGTGGCCTGGAGGACCAGGGGCTCCTTCGTGGTCCCTCCGTAGAGTGCCAGCTCGACTCGATCCCCGACGGCCAGGCTCGAGTTTTCCTCGACCTGTATGCCCGTCAGCGAGAGATCGCGTCCGAGCACGACCGCCACCTGCTCGCCCCCGAGAGCCCAGAGCTTGCTCCGATACTCCTTGCGGGGGTGCGTGCGACGCTCGGAGTCGCGGTCGCAATCGACGACGGTTTCACGGCTCGAGGGGTCGTCGTGCGCCTCTAGCTCGCGGCTGAGCAGCTGCAGAAAGAAGAGCCGCATCGACTCGGAGTCGAGCTGCGCATCGACGAGGTAGTGAACCCCGAGATCCCGCAGCTGCGCCCGTAACGCCCGGCAGTCCTGGTCGGCGACGCAGATCCAGGTCGGCTCAAGCGTCATCCCCTCGGGGTGCTCGAACGCGGGGATCTCGAGCGCCATCCGGAGCGACGTCACCAGCAGGTCTCGCGGCAGGGGGACGGCGTTGCCGAGCTCACAGCCCTCGAAGTGGGTGAACTCGGTTCCGAACCCTGCTAGCACGGATCTCGCCTGCCCGAGCTCTCCATCATCGAGCAGCAGGATCGACGGAGCAGTGCGCATCGCCGTGCCTTTCGGCAAGATGACGCCAGCGCTGAAGGAAGTGAGCATGGTGGAATCGGTTAGAGAGCTTGTGCTCGGACTCGGGCTGCCCGAAAGCAGCGCAGACGCCATCCTCACTCTCATTCTCGTATCGGTCGTGCTCGTCCTGAGCTGGGTCGCGAACTTGATTACGCGGGCGGTGCTGCTGCGGATGGTCTGGCACCTGGTCAGCCGGACAAGTACGGACTGGGACGACGTTCTCGTCAGGCGAGACGTCTTCAGGCGCCTCGCCAGCCTCGCCCCCGCGATCGTGATCTACCTGTTCGCGCCGGCGTTCGGAACCTTCGAGAGCTGGGTCGCGCGCCTCGCCACCATCTATATGATCGCCATGTCGGTTCGCGTGGTCGAGGCCCTGCTCGATGCGGGGTCCGAGATATACGAGTCGCGGGATCGCGCCCGAGAGGCTCCGATCGCCGGCTACGTCCAGGTCGCCAAGATCGCGCTCTACGCCGTCGGCGCCATCTTTCTGATCGCAACGGTTCTCGAGCGAGAGCCATGGGGTCTGCTCACGGGTCTCGGCGCAATGAGCGCGGTGCTGCTGCTCGTCTTCCGCGACTCGATCCTGGGACTCGTGGCGAGCGTGCAGCTCTCGAGCTACGACATGATCCACGTAGGGGATTGGATCGAGATGCCTGCATACGGCGCGGACGGGGATGTCATCGACGTCTCCCTGCACACGATCAAGGTGCAGAACTGGGACAAGACCATCTCCACGATCCCCACCCAGTCGTTGATCTCGCAGTCGTTCAAGAACTGGCGTGGGATGGAAGAGTCTGGAGGGCGCCGCATCAAGCGTGCCCTCTACATCGACATGAGCACGATCGAGTTCTGCGACGCGGAGCTGCTCGAGCGCTTCGAGAGCTTCGAGTACCTGAAAGCCTACCTTGCCACGAAGCAGAAGGAGATCGACAAGTACAACAGAGCGACAGGCATCGATACGTCGCAGCTGATCAACGGCCGCAGGCTGACCAATGTCGGGACCTTCCGCGCGTATATCGAGGAGTACCTGCGGCGGCACCCGAAGATCCACAAGGACATGACCTTCCTGGTTCGGCAGCTCGCACCGAGCGAGAAGGGGCTGCCCATCGAGATCTACGTTTTCAGCAGTGACCAGGTGTGGGCGAGCTACGAGGCTTTGCAGGCGGACATCTTCGATCACATCCTGGCCGTAGTCCCCCAGTTCAACCTGCGCGTCTACCAGAACCCGAGCGCGAACGACATGCGATCGGCGGCAGAGGTGATCGCAGCTTCCTCGACACGAGAGGCCGCCAGCGCGTGAACACCGACGCCGAGATCCGGGAGGTCCTGACCAAGAGCCGCGTGGTAGCGGTCGTCGGTGCGAGCCCGCGCCCCGAGCGAGACAGCCATGACGTCATGCGCTACCTGCAGCAGCGCGGCTACCACACCATCCCCGTCAACCCCCGCGCGGCCGGCGGGACCATTCTTGGCGACACCGTCTACGCGAGCCTGGCCGACATCCCCGTGGACATCGATCTCGTCGACATCTTCCGCAACCCAGAAGCTGCCGGCGAGATCGTCGATCAGGCCATCGCAGTCCGCGCAAACTCTGTGTGGATGCAGCTCGGCGTAATTAACCCACTTGCCGCTCAGCGAGCCGAGCACGCAGGCCTGACCGTCATCATGGACCGCTGCCCCAAAATCGAAATCCCGCGCCTCGAACTCTGAGCCTTTCCGGACCCTGCGAGCCCGTGTCTCGAAGCCGAGCACAACAGTGCTTTCGAGGCGCCCTTTTGTAGGGGACCGCCTCGCCCTCGCGGGGCTGGACACTCTAACTCGCTCTCTCCCCGAAGGGCTCGGCTAGGCGTCCTTGCGCTCTGACCAGGCGCGGATCAGGTGGTGGGCGATCGCCATGGAGGGGGGAACGGTGAGGCCGCCGGCGCCGGGCTCGCCAAGGGATTTGATGATCTCGGCGCGGGGGAACCAGCGGGCAGACTGAAGCTCCACAGAGTCGACGATGATCTCGCTCGTCTCCGCCTCCGCGTGACAGCCGATCATCAGTGAAGACGGAAAGGGCCACGGCTGCGAGGCGTGGTAGCGGACGCGCCCTGCACGAACGCCGGTTTCCTCGAGGACCTCCCGGCGGACTGCCTCTTCGATCGTCTCCCCTTGATCCACGAAGCCGGCGAGCGCCGAGTACATGCCGGTGGGCCAGCCGGCCTGGCGGCCGAGCAGACAGGTATCTCCGTTCGACACGACCATGATTACGACAGGGTCGGTACGCGGGAAGTGCTCCGCGTCGCATTCGTCGCACTCGCGCACCAGACCTCCCTGCGACGCGGTCGTCTTCGCGCCGCAGACCGCGCAGAACCGATGGCGGGCGTGCCAGTCGATCTGCGCGCGACCCTGCGCGACGATCGCGCACTCTTCTCCAGACAGCTGCGTGGCCATGGCGCGCACGTCCTCAAAGCGCGCCACGCCTGTGAGACCGAGCTCTGCCTCGGGCTTTTCCAGGCCGGAAACGTCGAGCGCGAAATGCGCGACGCGATCGCGCAGCCCCAGGAGGACTACCTCGCTACCGGGCGCGCTGTTCTCCCGCATATCGGTGCGCCCCCAGCCCAGCTGCCGAGTGGCTCCGGTCTTCACGAGCACCTTGAGCCGCCAGAAGGGCAAGAATCGACTCTCCTGCGCCTCGAGCTGCTCGTTCAGCCAGGTCCGATCCCGGCGCAGGTTGCCCGCCCTGTCGAGCGGGCTGCCAGAGAAGACCATTTGTTTGCTCATGCTGCCGCTCATCTCCGACGGGTTGACGCTTAGCTTACCCGAACTCGCTGGCGCTCGGACTCCGGGTGCTCCGCCGCCCCACAGCCAGCAAGCGTCGACGGTTCGCAGCCTCCGAGGGTCTCGCTGCCGCCGCGTGACCCCAGCAACAGACACTGGGCTCAAACTCGGACCCGGACGGGCCGAAAGAGCCTGCAGGAGTGAGACGGAGTATTTGCGCGGACAGGCGCGAACCGAGTGCCAGGAGGCAACGTGAGCGAAGACCAGGGTGAGCTCGAGCTGCGATTTGAGAAGGCGCTGATCGATGTGCTCTCACAGGACTACGACCTGGACGTGAGGCACTCCAACGATTGTCTGGACCGACGCCGCGAGGGTGTGGCGACCCTGAGCTTTGTGTACCGCTACGCACCCGACAAGACCAGCGCGAAGGCGGTCATCAGCGTAGTCGGCGCAGGGCACTTCTCCAACGTGCTGCCCGTCGACTTCCACAATCGGAAGGGGATCGAGCGCTCTGCTGAGAACTGCAAGACGCTCGTCGAGTTTCTGAAAAGCCACCTCGCGGAGTGTCGCGAGAAGGAGCTCGAAGCTGCGGAGGCCGGACCACTCAAGTATGAGCGCAGAGATGACGACTTGGCCTAGACGCTACCGCGATCTCCGCCTTGGGGTTGCCGGCCACAAGTTCATCCCGCCGGATGCCGACGGATGCGCTGCCAAAAGTCGCCAGCACGGCGCTTCGAGCAGCGGTTTCACGGTGCGCGGATTCGGAAGGAGCCTCCCATGCCGGACCTGAAGGAGCTGATGTCGGGGGTGATGGAAGGCCAGATATCCCTTCCGGTTCTCATCCTGATCGGGATCGGGCTGTTGTATCTCGGGCGAACTGCGGCCCACGACTTGATCCGGGCCCTCGCACGCGCCCTTCACGATGCGCTTTACATGGTGTCCAAATCGCTGAAGTCGGCCGAAGAGCGGCTGACCACGCGGAACCGCGAGGTCCTGATGGAGATCGGACGCGATTCCACGGAGCGGCTGATCGAGCGCGAGTTCTACAGGGTAAACGCCGTGGTCGCCCGCGATCTCAGTGGATATCCCGTCATGCAGCGCAAGCTCGCGGACCAAATCACGAAGATCGATGAGGACTATCGCGAGGCCAGCGAGACGCCTCCTGTGCCGCCTTCCTGGGTCGAGGCCGTGGAGACAATCGCGAATCTCCCACAAAAAGGCGATCCAGGAGTCGTAGGCAAGATCCTCGATGACATCCACAAGACCATGACCGTCGCCCAGAAGACCGCCATGACCGACTACCGCAAGGCCACCAACGAGAGGCATGGCCTGCTTCAGAAGATGCTTCCCTTCTGGCGGAAGCTCGAGCAAACCCTGGGCCAGGTGGATGTGACCGTACGAGGGCTCGAGAAGAAGGCCGAGACCATCGACAAGCTGATGGAAAAGTACACCGGCATCCTGAAGAACTCGGATCCGGCCGCCCAGGCGCTGTCCTCTTCGCAGATGACTAACCTTATCGCGTCCGGCTTCGTTCTCTTCATCGCGGTGCTCGGAGGTTTCGTCAACTTCCATCTGATCGCTCTGCCCATGTCGGAGATGGTGGGCGCCGCGAGCTACGTCGGCGCTCTGAAGGTCTCCGATATCGCAGCCCTCGTGATTATCGCCACCGAGATCGCGATGGGGCTCTTCCTGATGGAATCACTCCGCATCACCCGCCTGTTTCCATTGATCGCCATGATGGACGATCGTATGCGGAAGCGGATGGTCTGGGCGTCGTTCGGGATCCTCTTCACGCTAGCCTGCGTCGAGTCCTCGCTCGCCTATATGCGGGACCTGCTCGCGGCCGACCGAGAGGCACTCACCCAGTCGCTGGCAGGGGTCGAGGTGGCCGCGCCTGCGCTGCGCTGGATCCCGTCGGCCGGCCAGATGGTGCTCGGGTTCATGCTTCCCTTCGCGTTGACGTTTGTGGCGATTCCCCTGGAATCGTTCATCCAGTCCGCGCGCACCGTTACGGGGACGATGATCGCGGGCATCCTGCGGGGGATCGCGGTCGTCCTCAAAATCATCGGCGACCTCTTCCAGAGCCTGGGCGCAATGCTGGTCCATCTGTACGACTTCCCGATCTTCCTGCCATTGAAGCTCGAGGCCATGGTGACGAGAAAGCCGGCGACAGCCGGCACGCAAAAGAACTCCTAACAAAACGACGGTCTAGGATCATGAAGACAAGCACAGCGATTGCGGTTGGACTCTTACTTATGCTCACGAGTTGTGGGGAGCCGGTTCCCCACACGCGAGCCGTTTACCTCCTCCTCGATACCTCCGGGACCTATACGAAGGAGATCAAGAAGGCGCAGACCATCGCCAACTATCTGCTTGGCGTCTTGACGAGCGGAGACTCTCTGGGATTGGCGAGGATTGATAGCGGCAGCTTCACAGAGAAGGACGTCATTTCTAAGGTGACCTTCGATACTCGTCCGTCGTACACGAACCAACAGAAGCGGGCGTTTCGCACGAAGCTCGATCGCTTCGTCACGACCGTCAAGGGGAGCCGTCACACAGACATCACGGGCGGGATACTCCAGGCCACCGAGTGGCTCAACGAGACGGGCGCGGGTCACAAGTTCATCCTGATCTTCTCGGATCTCGAGGAGGATCTGCAAGCAGGCTACGTGCGAGACTTCGCGCTCGACCTGACGAACATCCACGTCGTCGCTCTCAACGTCACCAAGCTGCGCGGCGATCAGGTCGACCCACGTGAGTACATGGATCGTCTGTCCCAGTGGCAGACGCGCGTGGAGGAGGGCGCGGGCACCTGGAAGGTCATCAACGACCTCGACCGCCTCGACGCCCTCTTGACGCGCTAGCTCCTTACTCGAGGCGCTTCCCCCTTCTGGATCTGACGCGCGAAGACCTCGGGGTCCGAGGTCGGGTAGCTCGCAGACGCGGTCCTCGCACACGTAGGCCGTCACCGCGCCGTTGCGGGCCACCTTGCCCGAGACGAGTGGCACGAGCTCCGCGTGGGCTTCTTGATCGGGCCCTTCGGTGACGAGCGAGATGATCCGGTTCGGGACGTAGCTGCTCCGCAAGGGCGCGAGCAGCTCGCCGTAATCCTGCGCAGAGGCCGGCCGCACTACAATGATCTCTTTGGTTCGGCCGAGGTGGTAGTCCAGGGGCGATCAGCATCTCGCTGAGCGCCATGGGCGTGCGCTCTAGAATCGCGGAGAACGCCGACAGGAGCTGACCCGCACCCTCTAGGTAGGCGGGCTTCTGGGTGAACTCTGCCAGCCGCAGCAGGTTGAGGGCGGCGATCGAGTTCCCGCTGGGAAGCGCCGCATCGCGCCCCGGCTTCTCTCTGGCGATCAGCCGCTCGTGGTCTTCCGCCGTGCGGAAGTAGCCGCCCCGCTTCGCGTCCCAGTAGAACGAGTCGATCATCCGCTGGAGCCCCATCGCCTGCACGAGCCAGCGCGGGTCAGCGTCTGCCTCGTACAGATCCAGCAGGGCCGCGCTCAGAAAGGCGTAGTCCTCTAGAAAGGCGGGGCCACTTGCCTCACCGTCCTGATACATCCTGCTGAGCTCGCCCTCGCTTCGCATCTCTCGCAGGATGAACTCGGCGGCGCGCTCCGCGGTCTCGACGTAAGCCGAATCATCGAGAGCAAAGCCCGCGCAAGCAAAGGCGGAGATCATCAGCCCGTTCCAGGCCACGAGGATCTTGTCGTCGCGGACGGCTTCGGGCGCTCGAGCCGCACTTCGTAGAGCCGCGCTCGCGCCCTCTCCAGGATCACGCGCAAAGCGCTCTCGCCGATCCCCAGGTCCCCCGCTACCTCTACCGCTGAGCGCGAAGTGTGCAGGATCGTCCGCCCCTCGAAGTTCCCCCCGGCCTCCACGCCGTAGTAGGCGCTCACCACGCGAGCGTCGTCCGCCCCCAGCGCCCTCTCGAGCTCCGCCGGTGTCCAGGTGAAGAACCACCCTTCGTGCGATTCCCCTTTCGGGTCCGAGCTGTCGGCGTCCGTCGCCGAATAGAACGCTCCACCGGGTGCGGTCATCTCTCGGCTCACGTAGTCGAGGATCTCGCGCGTAACCCGCCGGAAGTCGCTCCTCCCCGTGAGCTGGCTCGCCTCCAGGTAGGCGATGGCGAGCAGCGCGTTGTCGTAGAGCATCTTCTCGAAGTGGGGCACGAGCCAGCGCCGGTCAGTGGAATAGCGGTGGAAGCCCCACCCACGTGGTCGTACATGCCACCCGCCGCCATCCGCTCGAGCGAGAGGATCGCAAGCTGGAGCGGTTCGGGATTTCCGCTGCGCCCGTAGTAGCGCAAGAGCAGACGCACCGGGAAGCTCGCGGGAACTTCGTTCTGCCGTCCAGCCCGCCGTAGTTGCGATCCGCGTTCTCCGAGTAGTACGACCAGGCGGCATCGAGCGGCTCCGAGCTGGGCACTGCGGAGTGAGTCACCCCGGGGCCCTGTAGATCGGCCGTGATCCTGGCGGCGAGCTGATCGCCGATCGCGGCTAGCTCCTCGGGTGCGGCCGCGTATTGATGCTCGATCGAGCGAAGAACTTTCAGAAAGCCCGGCCGCCGGCCCTGGTCCTGCGGCGGAAAGTAGGTGCCCGCGAAAAACGACTTGCGACCCGGGGTGACCCAGACATTGAGTGGCCAGCCGCCGCGACGACCAAGCGCGTGGATCGCACTCATGTACACCGCATCAATGTCGGGTCGAATCTCTCGATCGACCTTGATGGCGATAAAGTGCCGATTTAAGTACTCGGCCACCTGCGGGTCGTCGAAGGACTCCTCCTCCATCACGTGGCACCAGTGGCATGTCGAGTAGCCGATCGATACCAACACGGGGCGGTCGAGCTTGCGCGCAGCGGCGAAAGCGTCGTCTCCCCAGGGATACCAGTTGACCGGGTTGTGGGCGTGCTGCTGAAGGTAGGGGCTCGCTTCGAGCAGCAGCCGGTTCGTGTACTGCGGCGATGCATCCGCTCGTACGTTCGCAGTACGCGGCACGTAGTCGGGGCCGCGTGACGCCAGACCCTCCTCCAGTCGCTCGCGCAGCTGACGAGGGAAGGCGGGGGCGCCGGGAAGAGCCCGCGGGACCTGATCCTCGGCTTGCCCCGACCCTGCAGCGAGGAGCAGCGTCACGAGCAGGAGTGTCGGAACTCGCCGTCCCCGACCTGTGTCGCGCACGCGCGCCCTCCTAG
>CBDDEE010000012.1:0-17928 GCA_965226855.1 Myxococcota bacterium
GGAGATCGCCTTCTTCCACCTCTAGCAGGAAGCCGTCCGCCGTGGCCACCTGGCCCGCGCCGCCGGCCGGAATCTCCGCGGCACCCTCCCCGTCCGGAGCGCAGGTTTGGAAGAAGTCGCCGGGGCAGATATCACAGACGTCTCCGAACATATCGCCGTCGATATCGGACTGCGCTGGATTCGACACACCCTCACAGTTGTCGCCGCCGTCCGGCACGCCATCGCCATCCGCATCTGGCTCGGCCGCACCACAGACGTTGTCCTGACCCGGGTTGGGGTCGTCGGGGCAGTTGTCCTCGACGCCTCCGAAAAGATCGAACACACCGTCACCGTCGGAGTCAGCGGGTGCCAGCACTGCGAACCTGGTGAAGTGACTCACGTCACCCTCACATATCAGCTCCGAAATGCCCCCCTCCTCGTCCTCCACTCCACCGCTGCAGCCCAGACCCGGAACGGACACGTAGCTATCGACCGCCGGATCGCTATCGAAGTAGTAGAGACCCAGTGCAGCCGTCTGTTCGGCGGTGAGCGCGTCGGGCATCGGAAACACGGTGAGTGATGCCGGGATGAGGAACTGAAGCCCGTCGGGCTTTAGATCCCACAGCGTCACCACCAGCCCGATCCCGGGTTCTGGGTTCAAGAGATCGACGATGCCGCCTACCGGGCCAGATGTCGCGGAGACGGTGACATCCGCGGCAAGGCTGTTCTCGGGGACTTCCAGACGCAGCGTGAAATCATCCGTCCACATGACCGCGAAGTCTCCAGCTGGGATCTGCTCGACACCTCTGATCTCGCACAGATCTGTCGCATCGGCGGGGCAGACGTCACAGACGTCGCCCTGGCCATCACCATCTACGTCGGGCTGAAGAGGGTTGAAGTCCCCAACGCAGTTGTCGTCGCCGTCCGGAATTCCATCGGCGTCGCAGTCAGGCGGCTCACAGGCGTCGCCGACCCCATCCCCGTCGGCATCCATCTGAGCCGCGTTGGGAGTGTCGAGGCAGTTGTCGAGGTCGTTGTCAACGCCGTCCAGATCGGCGTCACAGGCGTCGGCGAGCCCGTCGCCATTGCTGTCTGTCTGGTCGGGGTCGGAAGGGCAGCTGTCGAGGGCGTCCACGATGCCATCAGCGTCGGAGTCCGGTGTGCAGGCGTCGCCGACAGAGTCGAGATCGCCGTCACTCTGGCTTTGATTCACGTCGACCGGGCAGTTGTCGTCTACGTCATCGAACCCGTCGCCATCGTCGTCGATATCGCACGCGTCGCCCTCACCGTCCCCGTCCGTGTCGAGCTGCGAGGCGTTCGGAGTGGACGGGCAGTTGTCAGGGAAGTCATTGGGCACACCGTCGCCATCGTCATCGCCGGGCAGCGCTCCGGGAAGAAAGTAGTCGAGACCTTGATGGACGATGTGGAGCGAAGAGTCGGTCTCGTCGCCATCACCGTTCAGGTCTTCGCCCTGGTCACTCTCGTTCACGTTGAAGGCGAGCGCCGTAAGCGAGAGCTTGGACGCAGCTTCGACGCCACTCCCGGCCGGTGCCGACGCCACCATGAGGTTGTCCAGGTCGAAGGTGGCCGCGTCGATCACGTGCACGACCTTGTCATTCCTGTCCCCGGCGCCCATGAACCCGTCGAGGCCATTCCGGCTCCCAATCAGGGCCTGATCTGTTGGTCCCTGGAGTCTCTCATCGACGAGGAAGCTGACGAGACCCCCCTCGAAGCGGAGCTCGGAGGCTTCGATACCCATGTTCTCGGGCGGCCACGTCCCGCGTTCCCAGATGTGTAGAACGGACTCGCCGAGCGTCTGGTCGCCGTCCAGCGGGTCTCCGCACATAGTCCCGGGGCCGTTGAGGTTCGCGTCCTGAGCGATCTCGGAAACCGCGATCGCCGCGCGGTCCCGGTCGAGCTTGTACTCGGGGTCGTCGTCGGTCGCGAGTCCCAGGGAGATCAACTCGTTCCCTACGGAGTCCCAGGCGTGCACGACGTTGTCATTCATGTCCAGATCCCCGTTCAGGTCGGTGCCTGCGGGATCCGGGGCCTCGTCGGACTCGAGAACTTCCAGGAGCACGAGCCCGGTCTCCGAGACCGCGAATGGCTGACGTGAGAAGGCCTTGTGAAAGTTGGAGTTTCGCCCGACGTTCCTGGCGGGTAGCCCGACCGAGCACTCGAAGATGTGGAGAACGTGATCGGCTTGGTCTCCGTCGTTGTTCAGGTCCATGTTCTCCTTGGCGACCGACTCCGAAACCAGGAGTGCCACTACGTCTCCACCCACGTCGTACTGAGCCCCTTCCATACCGAGGTTCGTAGTCTGGCCTGTCCGTGCGTCGAACACGTGGAGGATGTTGTCGACCCCGTCCGGTACCTCGAAGGCGAGCACGCCAAGCTCCGACAACGACAGGGCGGGCAGGGATGTACCGCTCCGGTGCCTCGTAGCGGCGATGCCGACGTTCATCACCTGGTCTAGTGGCATGGAGAGGTCGTACACCTGCGGGACGAGATCGCTCGTATCTCCGTCTCCGTCCAGGCGCACGCCGTCGTTCGCCTCGGATCTCAGGGTCGCCAGGAAGTCTCCGGCCGCTCGCATCTCGCTGGCGTCGACACCTGCATTGATGAGTCTGTCTGCTCCAGTCACGGGGTCGCGTTCGAAGACGTGGAGGATGTTGTCCGCGAGATCCCCATCCCCGTTCAGGTCGAGCCCCTGACCACTCTCCAAGACCGAGAAGGCGACTCGGTCGTTCGCGAGCTGATACCTGTGGAGGGCGAGCCGGAGGTTTCTGGTGCGTCCCGTCTGGGGATGGAGGACATGAAGGACTCGATCGAGGGTATCCCCATCCCCGTTGAGATCTAAGCCCTGTCTGCTCTCATCGACGGCAAAGGCAGCGATGTTCCGCCCAACCAGGTAGGCCTCGATCACAGTGCTGGCACCCACAGTCTGTGCCAGCGGGGTGATACGTAGGTTGAGCTTCCCGCCGCGAAGGAACATGTACGCGACGTTGTCTTCGGAATCACCGTCGCCGTTCCAGTCCGCAGCCGGGAAGTCCGGTTCGCTAACGAGCAGCACGACGAGATCGTCGGCGACCTTGAAGTCCGTGCTGTTCAGGCCGACGGTTACGCCGACTGCAGATTGCGCTTCTGGAACGAAACACAGCCAGGTTGTCAGTAGGCAAAGAGTCACTCGGCCGCGGACACGAGAGCGCACGCAGAGATCTTACCAGATCGTTCCGCGTTTCTCGGGTCCGCGAGAGCATACTCCGAACTGTGACAGCGTTGTTCTGAGTCCAACGTGCACAAGACGACGCATCTCTCTGAGGTCTCCTGCCATCGGTGCGCCTTCGACGACGTAGCGTTCGTGTCGAAGCCGAATCGCGCCAGCAGCGGTAACAAAGGTGCAACTGCGACGGTGTCAATCGGTGTCGGGGCGGCCAGCTTTGTTGACAGCTGCGCCATGTCCTCAATTCGTAAAAGGTAAAGGGGGTCCGGTCGATAGGGGAACTGGCTGCGTCTATAGCTCCATCAGGAGAGCGGAAGGCCGGATGATTCTGCCAGTCGGCCAGAGTGAGGTTCTGCGTGTGCCCTGGATCACCGGGTGGGTGATCCTTGCGTGCCTCGCGATTTTTCTGGCCGATGACAGCGAACTCGTCGTGCCAGCAATGGCCACACCGGAGCAGCTGACGGAGGCGACGGAGTACTGGCGCGATCACGCCTACCTCGAGGCCAAGCCGGAGATCCTTCTCGAGGTCGGGCGCGGCAAATCCGCCGAAGAACGGCGCGAGCTCGTGCAGGAGCTGCGCTACGAGTCGTACCAGCGCTGGCCAGATAACGAGGAGATGCGGCGCGCCCAGCAGGAGGTGCTGGACTTCGTGACCGCGCAGGCGCTGGGGCAGACAGAGGGCGCGGCGGACGCATCGAACATCTTCACGCGCTGGGGCCTGATTCCGGCGCAGCCGAAGCCGCTCGCCTTCCTCACCCACGCGTTCCTGCACGCGACCTGGCTACAGCTTCTGGCCAACCTGCTGATCCTATTTGTGGCCGGCGCCGCACTCGAGGAGCGCTGGGGGCCGCTGCTCGCCCTGCTCTTGCCAATCTGCGCGGCCGCGTCGGGAGGAGTCGCGTTACTGGCCTCGTTGGGCTCGACGCTCCCGCTCTTCGGGGCGGCCGGGATGTCCGCCGGCCTCGTGGGCGCGGCGCTGGCACGCTATCGCCTGCAGAAGATCCGCTGCTACTACCTGGTCGGGGTTGACCGCAAGGGGCCGATTCACGGCAGCTTCACCCTGCCGGCGGTCGTGCTGCTGCTGCCACTATGGCTGGCGAGCGCGGTGGGGCAGGCGTGGCTCCCCGGACTCGAGATGGGCGCTCTCTGCGCGAGTCAGCTGGCCGGGCTCGCGGTAGGAGCCGGGACCGCGCTCCTCGTGACACGCTTCAGTCTGGAAGACCGTCTCGGCATTCTATGGCTCCGGGCCTGGTGGGATCGCCAGCGGCTCGAACGGGCGAAGCGGCGCAAGGCCCGGCAGAAGGCTGCTCCCGAGGGCGAGTCCGAAGAGGCGACGAAGGGGCCGGAGGTCGAGTCCGAGCTGGATCAGCTCAAGACCACAGCGGAGGGCAACCCCGGAGATCCGGAAGCCGCGCGCGCCTTCTGGGAGGCTGCTCGTTCCGCCGGGCAGGCGGAGCTGGCGGCTGCTCAGATGTTGCGCCTGGTGCACCACCACGTGAATCACGGAGAAGATCAGGAGGCTGCGCGGACCTGGATCGAGGTCACGAAGGACGTGCCGCAGGCCCTCGCCTACCCGACGCTCCTGGTGAGGCTCTGCCCGGCACTGGTCGGACTGGGAGAGGGTGACCAGGCCAAGAGGGCGCTGCGCCAGGCCATCGATCGACGCAACCGGGGACTGACACTCCCGAACGCGCTCCGCGCGGTCCGCCATGCCAGGGAGCTCGACCCAGGGCTGAGCGTGGCCGCGGCGAAGAGGGCCCTCGAGATGCCGGACGTGCCGCTCGACGAGCGCGCTGCCCTCGGGGAGCTGATCGACGCCGGGGGCTCGGCGCCGCAGCCGGAGGAGGCGACGCAGGAGACGGTGCAGCCCGCTTCCCACCCCACCCCTGCAATCGGAGTCGAGAAGCCGGCAATCGGAGTCGAGAGGCCGACCCCGCCTCCGGCCGTGGACTCTTCGGCGGGCGGACCGCGCTTCAGCGGCGTGAAGGTCGTGGAGGGAAAGCCTGCGCGCCTGAGCCGCGCCGGACTCTTCATCGAGGTGGCCGCGGGTCGGATGATCGAGCTCAAGTACGCCAGGGTGGAAGCTCTCGCAACGGCCATGGTGGTGCGCAGCCTCGGGCAGAGCCCGGAGGTTGTGATCGATCTGGCCCTGAACTGGACCAAGGTGGGAGACGGAACGCTGCGCATCGTTCGTCTGCGCAGCGACGGCTTCGACCCCCGCACCCTGATCTCCGACGAGGAGAACCTCGAAGACGCCTACCGCGGGCTCCTCGACAAACTCCTCACCCTGACGCGGGCGATTCCTCTGCCAGACGAGGAGTCCGCGCGTGGGCGACCGATGCGCGTGTTCTCTGACCTGGAGACCTATCAGCGCGAGGTGCTCGACGTCGAAAGCTGAGCCGCGCCTCGGCTCAGCGCGCGAGCTGGATCAGCGCGGGAGAGTCGGCACGAAGAGGGCTGCGATCGAAGTCCCCGTACAGGGTCAGCTCTTCGAAGCCGGCCCTCATAAGCAGGTGCTCGAGCTCGTAGCGGTAGAAGTGGCGCATGTCGAAGCCGACCTCCTCGTTCGACACGACCTCGCCGCCGCGTCTGCGCTCGTAGCGCATGTGGACATGTTGAAGCTGGAGATCGGGCTGGCGACGAACCGACGTAAAGCGCACCACAAGGTCGCCATCGAGCTCGAAGCGCAGGTCCTCCTCCTCGGGCTCTTCTGGCGTGGCGATGCGCGCGAGGCGCGGATTGAACACGTCGAACGCGAAGCAGCCGCCGGGTGCGAGGTGGCGGCGTACGCACGCCAGACAGGCGAGCTGATCACGGACGGTGTACATGTGCTGGAAGGCTCGGAACGCCGAGAAGATCAGCGCGAACCGGTCGCCCTGCAGATCGAAGTCCTGCATGGATGACTGCACGAGCCGGAGGTTCGACGTAGGCGACTTCGCAGCCAGAGCCGCCAGCATAGCTGGTGACGCGTCGAGGCCCGTGCAGGGGATGCCGTCGGCAGCGATCGGGAGAAGTACCCGCCCGGTGCCGCAGCCGAGCTCGAGAACGGGCCCGGCAGCCTCCCGCGCCAGCTCGAGATAAAAACCGAGGTCCGCGCCGAGCGAGCTCATTGCCCCGTAGGCCGCGTCATAGTACCGCGCCGTGACCCTACCGTAGCCGTTGCTCATGGATCTTCGTCTGGCTGGTAGTCGCTCAGTTCCCGTGGAAGTCGGGCTCGCGGCGCTCCGCCGTCGCGCGCACTCCCTCGCGGAAGTCGTTCGTCTTGCGCAGCCAGTCCTGCTCGACGAGCTCGTGATCCGTGGCGATCCGGATCCGGTCGGCAAGACCCCGGCGTAGCGTCCTACGAATGGAGCGCACGGCAAGCGGCCCGGAGCCCGCGATCTGCTCGGCGAGCTCCGTGGCCTTGGTGCGCAGCTCTTCCATCGGCACCAGGTCGTCGCACAGGCCGAGCTTGTAGGCATCCTCGCCCTTCACACGGCGACCGGTGAGCAGCATGTTGGCGGCGGCCTGCTTGCCGATCAGCTCGGGCAAGGTCACGGTCAAGCCAAAGCCGTGGTGAAAGCCGAGACGCGCGAAGTTCGAGCTGAAGCGCGCCTCGGGACAGGCCACGCGGAAGTCCGGCACGAGCGCGAGCCCGAGGCCCCCGCCGATCGCAGCACCCTGAATGGCGGCTACGACGGGCGTCTCGGTCTCGAACAGGTGTACCGCCTCCTGATACAGGTGACCGCTGCCGTCACGCCCGGGACCAGGCTCCGCAGCGTCGGCGCGCGCTCCGCCCGACTCGCCGCCCCCGAGCTGCGCCCCGGCGCAGAAGGAGCGTCCCTTTGAGGCCAGCACGATCGCTCGGCAGCTCTCCTCGTCGTCGAGCGCGCGGAACGCCTCGACCAGGGAACGCACCAGGTGCACGTCGAAGTAGTTGTGCGGCGGCCGCTGGATCTCGACCGTGGCGACGTAGCCCTTCAGGTCGACGGCGACGTCGGCGAACTTTCCGAAGTTGCTCATCTCTTCTCCCTTCGTGACTCGGGCACACTAGAGCCGGGGCGGCGCCTTTACAAGCTCGACGAGCGACGTCGACAATTCCCTGGGAGGTGTACGAATGAGACTCGAAGGCTCCTGCCACTGCGGAGACGTCCGTTTCCGCCTGCGCTCGGAACATCCCTATCCCTTCAACCTCTGCTACTGCTCGATCTGTCGCAAGACAGCGGGCGGCGGCGGCTACGCGATCAACCTCAGTGGAGACTTCGCCACGCTGGAGGTGGACGGACGTGAGCAGATCCGGACCTACCACGCGACGCTTCCGGATCGGGACAGCTCGAAGCTCCGCGAGAGCCCCGCGGAGCGCAGCTTCTGCGGCACGTGCGGGAGTGCGCTCTGGCTCTGGGATCCGCGCTGGCCAGAGCTGGTGCACCCCTTCGCGTCGGCGATCGACACGGAGCTCCCGCGACCGCCCGAGCGAACCCACCTGATGCTCGAGTCGAAGCCATCGTGGGTCGAGCTGCATGCCGCCGCGCAGGACAAGCAGTTTTCCCTTTACCCCGAAGAGTCAATCGCCGCCTGGCACGATCGCCTGGATCTGGCGCGCTAAGCCAGCGCAGCTCAGGCTCGCGGAACGTGATCCCGCTCGAGGGACTCCGCGAGCTCGCGCGTCTCATCGGAGAGCGAGCCTGGGATCAGCTCGTAGCGCTCCGCGAACTCGTCGAGGATCGCGCGCAGGACGCGCTCGGCGTCTATGGAACCGAGCTCGTCTTCCAGGCTGCCCACGCTAGCCGGCTCCCAGTCGAGACCGAGCGCGTGGTAGACGGGCACGAGCGCCTCGCGGATCGCCACGCTGCGCCCGACGACGACCACGCCACCCACGTGTGTCGCCCCGCGGACCACGCGCTGGCCCACACCCATGAGCTTGCGCGCTCCTCCCGCGTTCACACTGTACGCGCCCGGACAGTACTCGCCGGGAACCTCACCGACGCGAGCGTCGACACCAAGACTTCGAAACGAGGCGACCATGATGTCTGCCAGCTCCGCGAAGCGCTGCTCGACGTGCTCGCGCGCCAGGGGATCGGGGATCGCCCAGGCGAAGGCCAGCGTCGACTCGTGAAACACCGCGGCGCGCCCTCCCGCAAGACGCTGGATGGCGGCGAAGCCCTGCGCCCGGGCCTCCCTAACGGCTTGCGCGTAGCCGGGGGCGATCGCATCGCGACGCCCGAAGGCAACGATGGCATCGGGCCGGTAGAGCCTCAGCGTCTCCGGCTCGGCGGCCCGGGCAACCTGCTGCAGCGTCGCCCGCGACACCGCAGCGTCGAAGGCCGCACGGCCGGGATGAGCATTGCGCAGCAGCCGGATGCGACGTCGCTGCATCGGGGCAGTATACGCAGGTTGCTCTGTCGGCCCGCTTGCTGAAGAATCCCGACCGGCTGTGAGGAGAGACTGGTGAACACGGACGTGCGGCAGACCGTGGTGGTCTACTACGACTTCGCGTCGAGTCTCTGCTACGTGGCGCACCGGGTCATGGAGCGGATGGGGCCGGTGCTGGAGGCGCTGGCGCTCGAGCTGCGCTGGAGGCCGCTCGACCTGACCATGCTCAGCCACTGGCGGCGCGGTGACGAGATGCGCGAGCCCGCCCGCGCGAACACGGCGCGCGTGGCGCAGGAACTCGACGTGACACTGCGGATCCCGGGTCACTGGATGGACTCCCGGGCCGCGCTGGCCGTCGCGTTGCGACTCGTCGGAAACGAGCGAGAGCCCATCTGGCGCGAGCGCGTGTGGAGCGCCGTGTACGAGGAGGGCCGAGACCTCGACGAGGAGCGGATCGTAGAACAGCTCGCTCGTGAGCTCGATCTCGACGTCGACCCGCTGCTGGACGCGCGGGCGCTGGAGGCCGTCGAGGTCGAGACCCTGCTGGCGACCGAGGCGAACGTGAGCGGCGTACCCACCTTCATGCTGGGCGAGTGGCCCCTCGGCGGCATCCATGACGAGCAGACGATGCGCTCCGTGTTCCGCCGCTACGCCACGAGACGCAGCTAGAACTCGCCCACGGAGTGCGCCCGTCCGTCGGAATCCTCCGGCGCTTCGAGACCGAGCGAGCGGGCGAGCGTGGGCGCGATGTCGACCGTCGCGACGCGGCCATGGCGCCGACCCGTCTCTATGCCCGGGCCCCAGAAGATCAGCGGGACCCTGCGGTCGTAAGCGTAGACGGTGCCGTGTCCCGTGCCGTAGTCGGAAGGCGAGATCAGGCAGTTCCGTTCCAGCTGGATCAAGAGGTCGCCGCTGCGCCCAGGGACGAAGGAATTCCGGTAGAGCCGGGCCAGCTCCCCGGTCTCGCTCTGCAGCTCGTCCACTCTCCAGACGCGCGCGATTGCCGGGACTCGCTCCAGGTAGGACTCCGCCACGTCCAGTACGTTCTCGGGCGGGATCCCCGCTCGCCGGGTCGCCGAGCGACGGACGCCGATGCGCGAGCCCGCGATGGTCACCCACTGTCTCGGCCACGAGAAAACGCCGCCGAGCTCCTTGTGGAGCTCCCAGAAGAGCCCGAGCACAAGCATCCGCAGTCCCACGCGGCCGTCCTCCTCGGGACAAGCGAGCTTGCCTTCCCTTGCCAACCACTCGGGTAGCGGGAGAACACCGTGGTCGGAGGTGAGGACGACCAGCGTGCTTCCCCCTCCCAGCTCGGCGTCCAGGAAGTCTAGAAATCGGCCGAGCTCGCGGTCCAGACGCACCAGTGTGTCGCGCGACTCGTGGCTATAGGGACCGTAGAGGTGGCCGACCCGATCGGTGGCGGAGAGCGAGATCGCGAGCAGGTCCGGACCCGCTCCCCGGCCGAGTCCCTCGCTCGTGACGAGCTCCGTGGCGAAGCGCAGTGTGACCTGATCGAGATAGGGAGTGACGTAAAGGTTCTCGGCGAACCGCTCGGGGTCTCCGTGCAAGAGTGGATGGCCGCTCGTACGACCGTACTCGGGAGACTCGCCGGGAAAGTCATCCGTTCGCTCGGCGGCCGGACCGCTCGCCACGTCGTGCGTCCACGTCTGGGGCAGGCCGGCCGCGAGCGCAACGTTGAAGGCCGCCACCCAGGGCGGGCGCTCATCCACGTAGTAGCGGCTCGTCGTGAAGCCGACCTCGCTGCTCCGAACCAGCCAGTAGGCGGCGTCCGCGCTCCGTCCACCGAGCATGATCGCCGCCCGGTCCTTGCCGGACACGCTGAAGACTCGCGTTTCGGGCCTGGCACGCTTCATCCAGTCGCCGAGCGACGTCGCGCGCAGGTGTCGCGGAGAACGGCCGTGCTCAGCGCCGAACAGCACCGCGTCCTCGCCCGGATCTTCGACGCAGTAGGTCGGCCTTCCGCCCTCGCCATCGATGAAGTTATTGCCGGGAATCCCACTCCCGGATGGGTGTCGGCCAGTGACCATGCTGGCGTGGCCTGGACAGGTCTCGGTGATCGCGTGCTCGAGCCACGCGTTCGTGAAGCGAAGCCCCTCGCGTGCGATTCGACCGAGCCCCCCGGGCAGTCCCTCGTCGACCCGGTCGGCGCGCAGCTGGTCGATGGACAGCAGCAGCACGAGCCGTGGCAGCTGCGCCGCCGCGGCCGGGCCCGCCAGGCCGCTCGGCATGAGCAGCAGCGTCACGAGAGCGGCGGTTCTTGCGCGACTCACGGCAACCCGGCGGAGCGCTGCTCAGCCGCGCTCCGCCACCAGCTTCTGCAGCCGCGCCCACTCGTCGAGATAGCGTGTGAGGTGCGGACGGTCGCCCGACCGACTCTCCGCGTGCAGAAGCTCCCGCAGCCGCTCCTGTTCCTCGGCGTACTCTTCGCTCGTGAAGTGCCCGCCGAAGTGCGCGAGCCGCAGCCACAGCAGATAGGTCGTCAACGCGTCGAACTCGTTGTAGTGCACGATCTTCGCGAGCTGCCCGTCGAGCCAGAGACGAGCGACTTGCGTTCCGTCCACCTCCATCTTACCGGGGATTCCTGACTGGGTCGCGAGCTCGTGCAAGGAGGGCGTCCCTCTGCTGAAGCCGCTCAGGATCTGCATCAGGTCCACGTTCCACTTGTTGCTGCGAGCGAAGTAGTCGACGCCTTCCCAAGGGCGCTCCGGCCGCTCGCAGAAGGCTGGCGAGCGTAAACCCAGGATCATGCCGCGCTGCAAGAGCAGCCTGAGGTCCGAGTCGATCGAGTTGAAGCCCACGAGCTGTGGTCGGCACTCGCCCACAGCGTCGAGGAAAGTGCGGACGATGTGAGTCTCCGCACACTCGTCGTCGGACGACAGTTCGTGCGGCAGGGACAGCAGTCGTAGTGTCACAGAGGTGTCGGTGACGCGCCTTTCGACCGCCGCGATGGAGACCACACGACACACGGCAAGCTTGAGAAAAGGCGTGGCATCTTCCGGCGTCGCTCCGCCTCGCTGCCACATGAGCTTCATGATCTCTTCGGAATCGGTTACGGAGTCCGGCACGTCATAGAGTAGACGCCCCGCCAGAGGGTCCGGAATCCACTCCGCGTCGAAGGCCCACACCCGATCGGCAACGTACCGGATCATGTTCGTAAGGTAGCCCAGGCGCTGGCCGCGGTAGCTCGCGCAGCGCCTGAGAGTCGTTCAAGGCGTGGCAGCGACGGAAACTGCGAGCCCCAGACGACCTGCGGCGCTCATCGCGCCCAGGCCATCTTCCCAGCGAGTGTCCGCAGCGGCCCGCAGCGTGATGGCGGACGCGTGCGAGCCTGCCAGCGCCGCTTCCAGGCCGCGGATTCCACCAGGAACGCGCCGGTCCTCTAGCCAGACCTCGGGGGGGGCCGAGAGATGTGGGGCGCAGCGTGACATTGAGCGCCGCCGCGTCGGCGCTTCCCAGTGCGTTCGCACTGCTCTTCGGGAGCTCGATCGGCGGCAGCGTGGTCTCCTGGGCGTGCGACACCAGCCAGACGATCGCCACCATGAGCGCGGCCATGGTGAGGAGCATGATATCTGGCGCTTCCTCCAGGCCGGTGCCGGGGTTCCAGGCGCGCATCAGACGCGGACCGGGCGAATGGGCAGCGCACTGTCGAGGCGCCGCCACAGAGCGTCGCGGATCCTGGCGTGCCACTCGTCAGGCACCCCATGCACGAGCTCAAGGCGCAGCGCCTCCGGCTGGCGCGCCTGCAGCGCCAGCACCAGCGCCTCGAGCCCAGCAGCACCGTCGCCGAGCGCATGACCCTCGAGCTCGAAGCTCACGCCCTGGGCGATCCGATGGACCCGCGCGCGGGACCATGCGGGGTTCGTCGTCGCGATCAAGAGCGTGGCGATCTGCAGGCCCAGACCCAGCAACGTGGAGGTCATGGCCGCTCCCAGACCCGCCAAAAGGACGGGAAGGCGCGAGAGAAAGTCGCCGCCCCCGAGCGCATCAAAGGCAAAGCTCAAGCCCCAGACGGTTCCGCACAGTCCCAGCGCAGCGAAGAGCGGCGCGAGCTGACCCAGCTCGGGTCGTACCGGAGAGGCTGGCGGCCCGTGACCGTGGCGCGTCCGCAGGGCTCGGCCGGCGAGCCAGGCCACCCGCGAGGCGACCAGGAGCATCGGGATCCATACCGGCCCCAGTCTGCCGGAAAGAGCGTCGACCAGGCCAAGGGCCCCACGGCCCAGCGCGGCCGCCGAGCCGAGTGCCGGCGGCTCGGGCCCCACGCGCAGCGCGAGCACGACGAGGCCCCCGAGCACCGCGCCCAGAGTCGCCGAGCGCAGCATGGCTGCCAGCCACGGACGGCCCAGCGGTAGGGCGCCGGCGCTCAACGTGAGCCCCCACGGGCAGCACCGTCAACGCGAAAGATCTCGCCCGCGAGTCCCTCTCCGGGGGCGGCACGAGACCACTCCACTCCAGCTCGTTCGCGAGCAGCAAGGCGCCCAGCCGGTCCATCTCGAGCCCGCGTGGGAGGGTCGTCGTGTGCAGGCGCGACGCGAGCGACGGGCTCGACGAGCAGGCCACGATGCCGTGCTCGGCCTGCACCAGCTCGAGCAGCGCGTTCGCTCGCGCCTCCTGCGTGAACCAGCCGTGGACGGACTCCAAGACGATCGAGCGCTGCCAGCCGCGCTTCCCATTACACGATACGGTGTCGGCACTCACCGCCGACGCAAAGAGCGTCAGAAGCCCTGTAATGACGAGTACTGCGAGTCGGGTCATGCACTTCTCCTATTGATTGGCCTGGTTCAGCGGCATACGCCCCACTCCACGCAGTCGTCGAAGCCGTCGAGCGGGTCGGCGGACGCGCTGCTGCCGACGAACGCCTCCTCTTCGATGTCTTCCAGCACGCGCCGCGTGGAGTCTTCGATGTCGAGGTCCGGGAGCTCAAGACCCCGGATCGCACCGAGCCGCGCGAAGTGAAGCCTCAGCATCTGGTTCTGGGCGGCCACCTGGAGCAGCAAGCCCTGGTGATCGAGGGCCCCGCGCAACGCGCGCGCCTGGTCGATCAGCGAGCGGACCACGAAGGTGCGTTCGCGCACCAGATCGACGGTCAGCCCGATGCCCTCAGAAGCCTTCGTCCTCCGCAGGTTGCGGTTCAATACGCGCGACGTCGCCCACAGGGCCCGAAAGCGCGGGTCCTCGCGCGTGAGCGCACCCCACTCCTCGAGCACGGCCAACGCGATGCCCGTGCCCTGCTGCAGCGACCGGAAGGCCGCTAGTGTCTGTTCACCGTTGCCGGCCTGCTCGAGACGACCCGAACGTTCCAACGCCACGGCCAGCTTCTCCAGGTTCTCGAGGATCGCGCTGCCGTGAACGTCGAAGGAGCGGATCGCCTCGAGATCGGCGGGCGTGTCGCTCCGCAAGCACCTCGAGGTAGCGAGACTTCACCTCGATCCGATGCTCCTCCATCAGCCTGGCAGCCGGCGAGTCTGCCTCCCGTTGCTCGGGGGGGAGCTCGCGCCGCTCACGCTCGATGGTGTCGAGCTCCTCCTCGATGCCGGAGATGCGGGACTCGACCACGGCGCGTCGCGCCTCGATCTCGGTGGACGAGCTCTGCAGCTCCTCGTAGTGATCGCTGATCGCCCGGTTCAGGCTGTCGATCTGGTCCAGCGTCTCCTCGTCGAAGGGCACGGCGGTCGCACCCGCCGCACGCGACGGGGTCGCGAGTAGCAGCACGACGAGGCAGGTGAGCGTCCTGTGGAGCATGGTTCCTCCTGGTGTCGGGTCAGGGAAGCCCGCGATCGCGGTACTCCCGCTCGTAGCGCAGCACGCGCGCGATGTAGGAGAGCGTGCTCGTCGGCACCAAAGCGAGCCCCCGGCCGGCGCGCTCGGGGCCCGCGTGGTAGGCGGCCAGCGCGAGCCTCACGTTCTGGAAGCTCCTGAGCTGGTCCCCGAGGTAGCGCGCGGCCCCCTCGAGGTTCTGAGCGGGATCGAAGGGATCGCCCACCGCGAGTTCGTTCGGCCGTCTCAGGCATCAGCTGGCCCAGCCCCTGCGCCCCGGCGTGCGAGACGGCCCTCGGATCGAAGCCGCTCTCCGCTCGCACGAGTGCCGCCAGGAGCGAGCCCGACAAGCCGTGGCGCCGAGCAGCCCCACGGATCTCCACAGCAAAGGGTACGTGCGTGGCTGGAGCGACGAGGGGCAGCCACTGACCCCGAGCGATGCGCTGCAGGCGTGCCAGCGCAACGCGGTCGGAGGCCAGCGCAGGCTGTGACTGGCCAAGGATCAGCAGGATCACCACGGCGGAGAGGCTGAACTGGACGAGCCTCACCCGCGCTCCCCCGAGGAGAGATCGACTCGCAGCCCGAGGTCGTGCTCGCTGCCGTCGCGCAGCGCGACGGTGAGGACCTCACAGTGCAGTCGGCCGCCCCCGATCTCGTAGGCCACGTCGACTCGCAGCAGCGAGTCCGAGCTCACGCCGAGCTCACGTAGGCGCCGATCGAGGGCCCCGAGCAGCGCCGCGTCGAGGCTGGCCGGTGGCAACAGCACGACCCGAGACGCACGCGCGCCGTAGCGCTCGCGGCCGAGTGCCAGGGCGCTCTCCAGGTGGCGCGTAACGTCCCGAGGCCAGCGGCTGAGCTCCTCTGGCACACGCGCGGCCCCGAGGAGACCGCTGTGCGGGTCCACCTCGGCCAGCACTCGGCGGGCGCGCGCGTCGTACAGGTAAAACGCGCCCCCGAGCGCCAGGACGGCCTCCCTGTAGGCAGCAAAGCCGATCCGGATGTAGGTGGCTCGCAGTCGGGGGAGGCCCCCGCGCGCAGGAGAGCATCCCCACGCGCGAGGGCCTCAGGATCAGGGCGCAGCGCGGCAGATTCGCTCTTCGCCCCGATCTCTGGCTCTGCGAGCTCGGTGATCGGCGCCGGGGTCTTCGGCGCCCGGGGTGCGGGCTCGGTCTCGCTCGGCTCGCCGAGGTCGATGAACGCGATCTCGATCGGGGTCGCGGCAGCCGCAGCAACGGTGGGCTCGTTCCGCACCGAGCCGACAGCCCGGAACAGCAGGACCACGCAGAACGCGACGGCCGCGGTGACCGCCCACTCGAGCGAACGCCTCACGGACTCGACCCGCGCGCGAGGTCCATAACGCGATCCAGGCGCGAACGGATCTCGTCGGCCCGCAGCCGGCTCAGCTCGCGTGCAGAAGCAGGCTCGAGATCCGACGCAAGGGGCGCTGCAGCGGGCAGGCGCAGCCCGGCCGCGCCCCCCACTGGCCCAGGTCCGGCTCGAACTCCGGACGAGCGGCGATCCCGGACTGGGCCTGCAGGTCTCGCGTCGTCGGGGGTCGGAGATTCGAGCTGCTGCGGGCGAGCCACGAGCTTCGCGGTCTCCACGAGGGCATCCAGCGCGCCTGCTGCACCCTCGCCCACGCGGGCGGCCGGCTCGCGCCAGCTGCCCGTGTCGAGGGCCAGGTTGACCCCCCAGATTACGAGGGCCGCGCTCCCGAGCATTGCGAGCAGCCGGATCATCCGCCGACCTCGAGCGGCGGGAGCAGACGGCGCAGATCGCGCGGGACGCGAGCCGACCTCGCCATCCGACCGCAGAGTCGATCCCGAATCGCCACGTGGACCGACAGCTCACCTGCCGCCTTCTCGCCGCGACTCGCCTCCCGCTCCCAGGCTCCGACGGCTTCGATGTAGAGCTCTCGATCCCCCGCGCGGCGAGGCGCTGGCAGGCACGGCGCAGCTCGCGCTCGCTCCTGGGGTCCGCCACGTCGCTCGCGAGCAGACACAGACGTGCCGCCCCGACGTAGTCGGGGCCCCCGGACCGCTCTGGGTCGAGCAGATAGAGGGCGGCCTCGCCAGCTCGCCCGGACGCGACGGATCAGCATCCTCCGGGAGAGGGCCTTCGCGGGGTCCGAGGGCATGCTGTAGAGCTCCGTACCCGAACGGACCGAGGCGCAGCCCACGAGCAGGAGCAGGGACAGGGCAAGGGAGTGCAGTCTCGCAGCGTCGGTCACTGGCTTCCTCCTGCCGGGCGGGTGCCCGCTATGAGCCTCACCCCTGTGCGCTGGCGTTTCGAGGCGGCACGCCACCAGCGCGGGAGGCTCCGGTGAGCCTCTGTTTCGGATCCCTCTGAAACGCGCAGCTCACATCGCGACGAGACCGCGCTGCAACGGTTAACAGGTGCAGCGTTTCGGACCGGGGGCCGAATACTCGCTACAGCTCGAGCGCCTAACGCTGTGAGACCTGGAGCTGTGAGACCTGGAGGACACGCCCATGCCAAGCGCAGAGATTCAGCCGGAGCTTCGAGACCAGCTTGCCGGAGCTGCCCAGGGCATCGCCGCGAAGCTGGTAGGGGATCCGCAGCGGAGAGCAGAGAGCCTTGGTGAGATCTTCCTCGCCTGCGAGCGGACCGTGCGCGAGCACCCCGATGAGTGCCGCGAGGCGCTGGAGGTCGGCACGCTCGAGAGCTACCTCTTGCCCTGCGTCCGCGCCAGCTTGCGCCGCGAGCACCAGTCTCGGCCCGCGGAGGCTGGCTCGGAACATTCATGAGCGCCGACTGCCGTCCCATCGACCCAGACGAGGCAGAGGATCCCGGCAACCTGGACCGCGACGCCCTCAAGCTGAGCGAGCGGGCCCTGCACCGCGCCATCTCGGTCGCGACCTCGGCCGGAAACGAGACGCTGCTCCGCAACCTGCGCTGGTATCAGGAACGCCTCGGCCACAAGTCCTACGACGCCATCGCTCGAGCAGAGGGGCGGATTCCGGCAACAGTGCGCACTGGTGTGGCACGCGCCAGGAAGTTCGTGCTGCGCTCTGTTCATGAGCTCCGGAACGCTCAGCCCGCACCGCTCAACGGCGAGGCTCCGGCGGAGCTCGAGCCACTGCGCCAGCTCTGGGTCGACCAGGAGCTCGACATGCTGGCGCGAGAGCTGGAACGGACCCGGGCCACAGCCAAAGACGACGCCCACTGGCTCAACCTGGCTGCATTGCTGGCGGGGGAGCGGGGCCACAAAGACGAGGCCGCGAGGCTCTTCGAGCAGGCGCTCGTGTTCGCTGACGCCCCGAGCGTGCGCGGACGCGTGCTCAATAACCTGGGCAATCACGTCGGGGACCTTGGCCACGCGGACTCGGCGGTCGCGTACTGGTTACGAGCCAACCAGCTGGTCCCGCACGCTCCTGCGCCGCTCATAAACCTGCTGGCGGCCGCATCCGCCGGGAAAGACTACCCGGCTGCACAGCACTACATCACGCAGCTCGGCGATCTGTTGAGCTCGGGTCACCTGCGGGCCGAGGAACGGTCCTATCTGTGTCGTCGCCTGGCCGAGCATCCGAAGCTCGCCTGGCTGCGCGATACGGATGCCTGGCGCGTTGGCCCCGCGCGCT
>CBDDEE010000013.1:0-25418 GCA_965226855.1 Myxococcota bacterium
CGCCGCGCTCTCGCCTTCAAACCGCTCGCTGCGATGCAGCAAGTCGTCGATCAAGATCTTGGGGTGGACCTTCTCTTGGATGAAGAGAGGCGGCGCCTGAACGACGAGGTCCGACCAGTCTTGCTCGTCCTTGCCGCGCCACACGAGCTGGGGATCGAGGTCGCGGCTACGGCGCTCGTAGGCCACCTGAATGGGGCTCTGATCCTCCTTCTCGAGGGTACAGACCTGGTAGATGGTTGACAGTTAAGACCCGGAACATCGCTGACACACTCCGAGCTGCAATTCAGCGAGGGGGGAGTGATGCCCTGGGCGGAGACGTCAGCCGTGCAAGAGAGGCTCAGACCAACTACGGTAGAACCCCAGCGCGCCTCCGCAGGCTGGTATGTAATTCCCGTTCCGATCTACCATGAAGTGTGGGTCTCGGCGCTTTTGCCGCCAATGCCGCCTTTGGTTGCCTCCGTCGAGGTCGCTAGCGGCTTGGGTCTTGCGGCTGCCTTGTTCTACACGATGCCGGCCAGCGCCCAAGAGAGCTATTGCAACGGCTCCTGTCCGCGCGCCCAAGGGCGCGTCCGAGGGGGGGAGCGTCCCAAAAGGCTGACGAACGGGAGAGGGGAACTGTGCCAAGCAACCCGTCCTCTCAGACCACCCTGGGCACAGAGTTGGGTTGGCCGCGCATATTGTTCCTCTACGGCCGTCTCAACGCGGCGGGACGATGAGGCGGGAAGGTGCAACCTAACTCGCGAGTATCGCCAAAAAATCATAGGAGCAAACTATGTACGGGCACGGACTCAAGGACTTGAAAGAGGTAACGCGGCCCGAAGGGCGCTCTCTAAGACTGCACTACCCGGTGGGCTTGATGCGCAAGACCCGGACGCTATCCCCGATCTGCTGCCGTTCGTCAAGCAGTTCATCCACAACCACATCAGCGGGGCGGCGCTGGCAGGTGCGCTCGGTCAGCGACTGCTCTGAGAGGACGGGTTGATTGGCACGCTTCGGACGGGTTCGGTGGCACAGTCCCGGGCGCGAATCGGGCCAATCGCGAACCCTGAAGTGGCGTTAGGCGGCCTTAGGTGTCACTGGGTCTGCCCCGATTCCGTAGACACCCTCACTATGCCATGGGGCCAGGTCTTTCCTGACCTCTTCCTTTCTCATTCATACCCTGGGGTACGGGGGCAGAGCCCCCGGGTTCCCCGTTCTTCAGCTCGAACTCCACCGGGCTTTGGTAGTCCAGCGACGAGTGCCGCCGACGGACGTTGTAGAAGGTCTCGATGTAGTCGGCCACCGCGATCCGGGTCGCGCTGCGCGTCTGCAGCGGAAGCTCGTAGATCAACTCCATCTTGAGCGTCCCGAAGAAGCTCTCTGCGACCGCGTTGTCCCAGCAGTTTCCGCGACGACTCATGCTGCACGCGATGCCCGCTTCATCCAGAGCGCCCCGGTAGTCGTCGCTGGCGTACTGGGTGGATTCAAGCGGTCGTCGCAACATCTCGACAGTGAGGAGTTGCGATGGGATCGAGCAAGCGTCGTCGGGCTGATCGGGCTCGACGTCCGCCGATGCGTTCACCTGGTCGACCGCCGGTGGCCCGGCGCGAGCATCGACAACGCTTCTGGGAAGCGATCGCTCGAGGGTTGTCGAGCGAGGAGGCCGGGGCGGTGGCCGGCGTGTCCCCCGCAGTCGGAACACGTTGGTTCCGTGAAGGTGGTGGCATGCCATCGGTCAGCCCTTCCCCACTGTCGGGGCGCTACTTGTCCTTCGTCGAGCGAGAAGAGATCGCAATCCTTCAGGCCCGCGACTGCGGGGTGCGCGAGATCGCTCAGCGTCTGGGCCGTTCCCCTTCGACGATCTCGCGGGAGCTACGTCGTAACGCCGCAACACGGGGCGGAGGCCTAGAGTATCGGGCCTCGACCGCCCAGTGGCACGCCGATAGGCGGGCCCTGCGTCCGAAGGCGGCCAAACTTGCAGCGAACGACGCACTTAGGCAGTACGTGCAGGACCGCCTCGCGGGTACGATCACGGCCCGCGACGGCATGGCCGTGCCGGGCCCGGAGGTTCGGTGGACCGGTCGCCGGCACGGGCGCCGTCAGCAACGACGATGGGCGACCTCATGGAGCCCGGAGCAGATCGCGAACAGACTCCAGGTCGATTTCCCCGATGATGAGTCCATGCGGATCTCACACGAGGCCATCTACCAAGCGCTCTACGTCCAAGGCCGCGGCGCTTTGCGCCGTGAACTGGTCGCGTACCTGCGCACCGGGCGAGCGCTGCGCGTGCCGAGGGTCCGCACCCGCGGGCGCGGCAAGAAGTTCGTCAGCCCCGAGATCATGATCAGCGAGCGGCCCGCCGAGGTCGACGACCGCGCAGTTCCCGGACACTGGGAAGGCGACCTCATCCTCGGCCTGGACAGCTCCGGGATCGGGACCCTCGTCGAGCGCACCACCCGGTTCACCATGTTGCTGCACCTGCCCCGCATGGAGGGACACGGCCAGCCCAGGGTCAAGAATGGCCCTGCTCTGGCCGGGCACGGTGCGGAGGCTGTCCGCGATGCGATCGCCACCTCGATCACATCGCTGCCCGACCAGCTGCGCAGGTCGCTGACCTGGGACCAGGGCGCTGAGATGGCCGAGCACGCCCAGCTTCGCATCGACACCGGACTGGCGATCTACTTCTGCGACCCGCGCAGCCCCTGGCAGCGCGGCACGAACGAGAACACCAACGGTCTGCTACGCCAGTACTTTCCGAAGGGCACCGACCTGAGCAAGCACAGCGCCGACGACCTCGCAGCCGTTGCTGCTGCCCTCAACACCCGACCCCGCAAGACCCTCGGCTGGAGAACCCCGGCCGAGGCTCTCAACGATCATCTGGTTAGTCTCAGTCCAAGAGGGCCGCGCTCGACGACTCGGTGAACCGGTCCAGTGCACGTCGACCGCGCTCGGGCCTACATTGTCGGGAAGCGGTGGCAAGGCCGTCGAGGAGCCCGATCGGAGATTGCTACGACTGCGCGATGTGTGAGAGCTTCGTCCGCGACCTGAAGAGACCGGGCTTCGCCCGGTGCGGCCACCTTCGTGGCCGTGTTTCGCAAGGCCCCATGGAAGGACGGAAGAGGAAGACCAGAGTTGCGTTGCCGAGCAGGAACGTCGGTAACGATCAACCGTCCACCGAATCGGGGCAGCTTCATCTCAGTTCAAGAAGGCAGCGTTGCGACGACCCCTTGAACCCGCCCTGGCTGCCCCGATCCGAGTGGTGTACGAGGCCGCGAGTCCCAGGCCGATTCACGAGTGCTTCGCGAAGGGCCTCGAGCACAAGCTCGCGATCGATCCGCTCGCTGAGGGCATACCCCACGACCCTTCGGGAGAAGAGATCGAGGATCACCGCCAGGTACAGCCAGCCTTCCAGGGTCGCGAGGTACGTGATGTCCGTGACCCATGCGGTATTGGGAGCCTCGACGTCGAAGTCTCGCTTCAGGAGGTTCGGCGCCACCGGGAATCGGTGCTGGGAGTCCGTGGTGGCTCGGAAACGGCGCTTCCGGCGCCCCTCGAGGCCGAGCTCCCGCATCAGCCGAGCTACACGCTTGCGGGAGACACGGTGACCCTCCTCGCGGAGGTCGCGCAGAATGCGAGGGCTCCCGTACGTCCGGCGGCTCGCGGAATGCGACGCCGAGATCTCGACCCGCAGGCGCGCGTCCTGCTTGACGCGCGCGCTCACAGGACGCTTTCGCCAGGCGTAGTAGCCAGATCTCGAAACCGCGAGGCAGCGGCAAAGCAAGCGAATCGGGTAGAGGGCCTTCTCCGCCTCGATGAAGCGGAATCTCATTTGCTCTCTCTCGCGAAGAAGGCCGTCGCTTTTTTTAGGATCTCCCGCTCCATCTCCAGCGTCTTGACCCGCTTGCGCAGTTGCGCGAGCTCCTCACGCTCCGCGGTCGTCAACGCCCCCGACGGCCCGCCGCCCGAATCGATCTCGGCCTGGCTGATCCAACGGCGGACAGCGGTTTCCGAGAGGCCCAGATCTCTCGCCACGGTCCCGATGCCCTTGCCGCTCTTGCGAATGAGCGCCACCACCTCTGCCTTGTACTCCTTCGAGAACGATCGTCGCTTCCTCTTTCCCATGAGACACTCCTACCGCACTTTCGTGCGATCTGTCGTGTCTACGAAACCGGGGCAAGCTCAGGCGCATGTGCCTGAGTTCAAGACCGTGTGAAGGTTGGGCATAGGGCGGGGGCGGGGGTAGCATCGCCTACCCCCGCCGCTCGCTTTCGGGCGACACCGAGATCGTATAGGCTCGGCGTATGGAGCGGCTGGCCACCACGACGTACGAGTCACCGCTCGGACGGCTACGCATAGCGGCCACCGAGAAGGGCGTTGTCAGACTCGCCTTGCCGCGTGCCGCCGGACGCGGCTTCACGGGCTGGCTCGAACGTGAGTTGCCCCGCACCGAAGCACTCGACTGGCTCCCCCCTCTCGACAAGGTCCAGCGCGAGCTCGACGAGTACTTCGCAGGCCAGCGTCGGGACTTCCAGGTCCCGTTGGACCTGCGTGGCACCGACTTCCAGCTGGACGTGTGGAGCGCGCTTCGCGAGATCCCGTTCGGCGAGACCTCGAGCTACGGAGCGGTCGCACGCTCCATCAAACGCCCCAGGGCCGCGCGCCCCGTCGGTGCAGCCAGCGGCGCCAACCCCCTACCCATCCTCGTCCCCTGCCACCGCGTCATCGCCAGCGGCGGCAAGCTGGGTGGCTACAGCGGCGGCCTCGACCTGAAACGCAAACTCCTCGCCCTCGAAAAAGCCACCCTCCCCGGAGGCCTCCTCTAGCAACCCCGCCTATAACAGAGTCAGACTCTTTCGAGCGCTTGGTCGACGTCGGCGATGAGGTCGTCGGCGTTCTCGATGCCGCATGAGAAGCGGACGAGGTTGTCCTCGATGCCGAGCTTCGCGCGTTCCTCAGGGGACTGGTCCCAGTACGACACGACCGTCGGCTGCTCCACGAGGGACTCCGTCCCACCCAGACTGGGCGCGATGTACGGGATGCGCAGCGCGTCGACGAACTTCGAGGCGCTCTCCAGGTTGCCGCGCACCTGAAAGCTGACCACGCCGCCGTAGCCCGACATCTGCGTCACGGCGACTTCGTGGTCCGGGTGACTCGGCAGTCCGGGGTAGTGGACGCGCTCCACGGCGTGATGCCGCTCGAGAAATTCCGCGAGCCGCTCGGCGTTGCGGTTTGCTTGCTGCACGCGCAGGTCCAGGGTCTTCATGCCGCGGAGCAGCAAGAAAGCGGCGTGGGGATCGATCACCCCGCCCATGATCCCGTGCAGCGCTCGGATGGAAGCAATGCGCGCCTCGCTGCCCAGCAGTGCCCCGGCCATCACGTCGTTGTGCCCGGCGAGGTATTTCGTGCCCGAGTGAAGCACGATGTCCGCGCCCAGCGAAAGGGCCTGCTGGTTGATGGGCGAGGCAAAGGTGGAGTCGATCACGACCAGGGTGCCCGCGGCGTGGCATAGCTCGGCAACGCGCGGGATGTCGACCACCCGCAGGTACGGATTCGTCGGCGACTCCGAGAAGAAGAGGGTCGGACCTGCCGCGAGCACCTGCTCGAGCATTCCGAGGTCGGCCGGATCGATCACGGTCGCCTCGACTCCCAGCTTGGGGAGCACCGTGCCGATGAACTGACGGGTGCGGCGGTAGCAGTCGTGGGTGGTCACCAGGCGCCCGTTCCGGGGCATGAGCGCGAGGAGCAGGGTGGTGATCGAGTTCATGCCCGAGGCCGAGACCAGACAGGCCTCCGCGCCCTCGAGCTCCATCAGCTTCTGCTCCGCGACGCGGACCGTGGGGTTGCCATAGCGCCCGTATTCGAAGCTGCTGCGGCGGCCCTCCTGGTAGTCGATCACCTCTTGCGTGTCGCGAAACCAGTAAGTCGCCGTCTGCACGATCGGCGTGGTCAGAGCGTCCGAAACTCGGGGTCGACCCTCACGCTCGCCGCCGTGGACGGCACGAGTCGAGCTGCCGGGGGGTTTCGTGGGCTTCGGCATGGAGCGGCCGAGCTTACCCCCGCTCCGCGGGACGGTCAAACCTTCAAGGTGACGCGCACTTGCGTGATTCGATCCAGAATCTGCTGGCACTCGGCGTGCCCCATCCGGAGTGCCCCGCGGCCCCTGCCCAGCTCCACGCTCACCCGCTCGGAGCCGTGGAAGTCACTGCCTCCGGTGGCCACCAGCTCCCACTTTCGGACGAGCCGGCGGATCCTTCGAGACTGTCCTGGATGCTGGCTCGGATGCCAGACCTCGAGGCCGTCGAGCCCGGATCCGACCAGATCCTCGACAAAGCTCTCGAGACCGCCGGGTGCGTCGATCCCGATCGACCTCAGCGGGTGCGCAAGCGAGGCGATGCCGCCGGCTGCGTGGATCAGGGAGATCGCGTTCTTCGCCGTCAGACCGGGGTGCGCAACGAAGGCAGGCCGTCCCAGGCGGAGGAAGCGCCCGAACGCCTCGTCGGTGCTGGCGCAGACGCCTGCCTCGACAAGGGCGCGGGCCACGTGGGGCCTTCCGAGCGAGCCCTCCCCCGCTATCTCCTCGAGTCTCTGCGGCGAGAGCTCCACCCCCAGCTCGCTCAGTCGCCCCAGAATCTCGAGCCCGCGCTGTACACGGGCTCGACCCAGCTGCAAGACGCACTCGCGCAGGGCCTCGTGCTCCGGATCGATTCCGAGCCCCAGGATGTGCTATCTGCCGACGGCCCCCTGCCTCGATCACGGAGATCTCGATGCCGGGGAGGACTTGCACTCCGAGCTCGCTGCCGCGCTGCGCGGCCTCGGTCACGCCCGCCACCTCGTCGTGGTCGGTCAATGCGAACAGGTCGACTCCCGCCGCGTGGGCCCGCTCTGTGACGGCGCGCGGTGTGAGCACCCCGTCGGACAGCGTCGAGTGGACGTGGAAGTCGCCGCGTGAACCGGCGTGGAAGTCGCCGCGTGAGCCGGCGCGGAGGTCGCCTCTCATTCAAACACTACACGTAGCTCGCGGACCATTCCGCAAGCCGCTCCAGAAACAGCTCGACCACGTCGTTGCTCCTGACTTCGTCTGCGTAGAGTACATGTCGCTCCTCGAGCTCCGGACGCGCGCACATCCGGCCCCGCTCCGCGCCCTCGCTGACCGTCACGTCGATCGTGTGCTTCTGGTAGCGGAAGAGCTCATCGCAGGCAGCCGCCGCGATCGCGCAGGGATCGTGGAGCTGCGCCATGAGCTCGCCCTGTACGGGCAGCTCCGCTCGCATCAGCCGCTTGAGGACCTCGGACAGGAAACGTCCCATGCGGCCAGACCCGAACGGGTCTTGGGGCAGTGCGTGCGCCCGCACCGCAACGCAGCGCGTGACGTCCAGGCCGATCACGCGCACCGGCAGGCCGGAGCCGAGGACGATCGATGCCGCCTCGGGGTCGGCATAGCAGTTGAACTCGGCCGCGCCGGTGACGTTTCCCTCGGACAGCGTCCCGCCCATCCACACGATCTCCGCGGATTCGAAGAGCGTCGGGTCCTCGCGCACCAGGCACGCCAGGTTGGTGAGCGGCCCGATCGCCACGACCTGCTGCACCCCTCGCTCCAGCAGGCTGTGGCGCAGGACCTCCGATGCATCGGGAAGCTGCCGCCGCTCCGCCGTGGGGAGATCGACGCCGCCGCGTCCGTCGTCGCCGTGGAACCTCTCTGCGGTCACAGCCGAGAGCGACAGAGGTTCGCTCGCCCCGCGCCCGATCGGGATCTCGACCTCGGCCAGAGACAGAAAGCGTTGCAGGTTATCCGTCACGATCTCCACCGAGGCGTTGCCCGCAACGGCCGTGATGCCCTCGACTCGCAGCTCCGGAGAGGCCAACGCGAAGGCAAGGGCGAGCAGGTCGTCGAGGCCGGGATCCGTGTCGACGTGGATGCGCCTGACGAGGCTCACGGAGTCTCTCGAGGGTACCCCGCCTCATCGAGGCGATCCTGGATCACCAGACGGTGGCGGCGTCGGTATTCCACCTCTGTGACGTACCCCGAACGGCGCGCCGCTTCGAGCTCGTCGAGAGCCCGCAGCTGGGCGTTGCTGAGCTCCTCTGGCGAGGGCATCTCGAGTGCGATGTTCGCGAGCTCCTCCTCGCTAATCTCCATCAGAACGGTGCGTCGGCGAGTCTGCCCGAAGCGCGCGCGCAGACTGACGGGCTTCGCGTAGTAGGGGTCGCGCCACTCGACCGCGATCCCGTGCGCTCCGTGCTGCAGCTGCGCCTCGCCAGGGACCAGGCGGAACGGAGGACGCCCGCCCGGGACCTCGAGGGGGATCTCGTAGCTGCGGCCCTCGTGGGCCTTGCCGCCTTCGCGGGGGACGACCGCCTCGACCGCGAAGAACTCGAACACGAGCAGATCGCTCTGCAGCGAGGCGCGAAAGGACGTGACCCGCTCCTCGGTGAAGATGCTGAGTCTGCGGTCGCGGGCGTGGGCAGCGGCCACGATCTCGGCATCGGGGCCGGCCAGCTCGAACGCCCTGGACAGTCCTTCCGCGAGCTCGTAGACGTGCTCCGTGCGGATCGTCGGTCTCGGTGCCCCGTCGCCGGACGAGTGCGAGAAGCTGGCCAGGATGTGGGCCAGCCGCACGTCCGCGATGATGGCTGGCTGATCGTAGCCCCGCGAGACGAGCTCTCCCTTCACCTCGGTCTGGCGGATCTCGACGTCGACGAGGTCGTTCTGTACGACCTCCTGTCGGATTACCTTCGGGCCGCATGCAATGAGGAGGATCGGCACTGCGAGGGCTGCTGCTGGGGCACGCATGGCGGGAGGGTAATGAATCCCGGGGCTACTCGTACTCAGCCTCTGCCAGCAAGACGGCCAGACACGTCCCAAAGCTTCCCGCGCCGAGTACCGCACGGCGAACAGGGTTCGAGGACCGGCATGAGAGGAGCATGGGCGCCCCGTCGGCCCGTTGACAGTGAGCGGGCAGGCTCCTAGCATTCCGCCGCTTTCTGCCCTAAAAACGGGCGCTTCCGAGGGTGCGATGGCCGAGTATGCGGGTCTGGGCCTGTTCATGTTGCTGGGCGCTGGCTTCGTGCTGATGTTCCTGATCCTTACGAGCATCCTGGGTCCAAAGCTCCACTTCGCAGAGAAGCAGGAGCCTTTCGAGTGCGGCGAACACCAGATTGTGTCTCCGTACCAGCGCTTCAACATCAAGTTCTACATGGTCGCCGTCTCGTTCATCATCTTCGACGTCGAGGTGGTTTTCCTCTACCCGTGGGCGATCGTATTCCGAGACCTTGGCTGGTACGGCTTCGTCGCGATGCTGCCGTTCCTTGGCGTGCTCGCGGTCGGGCTCGCCTACGAGTGGTTGAAGGGCGGTCTCGAGTGGGAGTAAGAGCGTGAGGCAGGAGACGCGCGAGCACATCGAGTCGCTGTTCGACCGTTATCCGCAAAGACGCGGCGCTCTGCTCCCCGCGATCTACGCGCTGCAGGCAGAGAACGGTTACGTCGATGCGGACGGCGCGCGCGAGCTAGCAGAGCTCTTCGAGCTCAAGCCCGTGCAGGTCTGGGAGGTGCTCACCTTTTACAACATGTTCTACACGTCGCCACAGGGCCGGCATCACGTCTACGTCTGCACGAACCTGCCCTGCAGCCTGCGTGGGGGCCGCAGCCTGTTGAAGGGGCTGGAGTCCCACCTCGGCGTTCGCGCGGGTCAGACCACTCCAGATGGGCGGATCACCCTCGGTCACGAGGAGTGCCTTGGCTCGTGCGGAACGGCCCCGGTGCTGCGTGTCGACGGACGCTTCGTCGAGAACGTCGACCTCGGAGCCGCTCACGAAGTCGTGGACGCCCTGGAGTAGCTGTTGCTAACGCAGCCCTACGTTCAGAACTACCTCTCCGAGTACTACGGCGACGACGCGTACGCGACACTCGCGGGGTTCGAGGGTCACGGTGGCTTCGCCGGGTTGCGCAAGGCCATCGAAATGGATCCCGCCAACGTGGTCGAGCTCGTCAAGGATGCGGGCTTGCGGGGGCGCGGCGGGGCGGGCTTCTCCGCGGGCTTGAAGTGGAGCTTCATGTCGGGACCCAACGACCGCACGAAGCTCCTGATCGCGAACGGTGACGAGTCAGAGCCCGGCTCGTTCAAGGACCGCCTCATCATGGAGCGGGGACCGCTCCAGATACTGGAAGGCATCCTGATCGCCGCCTGGGCCACCGGCGCAGAGCGGAGCTTTATCTACATTCGCGGGGAGTCCGCGCTCGCCATCGAGCGCGTCCAGGCCGCCGTGGACGCGGTCCGGCGGGCTGGCTACCTCGGGAGCAACATTCTCGGCAAGAAGGGCTTCGATCACGAGATCGTCGTCCAGGTCGGTGCGGGCGCCTACATCTGTGGCGATGAGACGGGGCTGCTCGAATCGCTCGAGGGGAAGAAGGGTCAGCCGCGCAAGAAGCCCCCCTTTCCGGCCCAGTACGGCGCCTTCGGCCTCCCGTCGACGGTGAACAACGTCGAGACTTTCGCGCACGTCGGCTTCGTGCTCGACCGTGGAGCCGAGTGGTTCCGGAGCATCGGCACGGACAAGAGCCCCGGCACCACGCTCTTCGGAGTGTCGGGCCACGTCGAGCGGCCGGGCCTCTACGAGTTCCCGCTGGGGACGCCCCTGCGTGAGCTGATCGAGCAGGCCGGTGGAGTGCGCGCGGGCCGCGCCCTGAAGGGTGTCATGCCCGGTGGGATGTCGATGCCCGTCCTGCCCCCGGCCGATCTCGATGTTGGCATGGCCGAGGAGTTCCTGAGCGAACGCAACTCCCATCTCGGTACGGGTGGGATCATGGTCATGGACGAAACCACCTGCATGGTGCGCGTCGGCTGCGTCATCAGCAACTTCTTTCGGGACGAGTCCTGCGGCCAGTGCACGCAGTGCCGCGAAGGCACGGGCTGGATCAACAAGATCTGCGAGCGCATCGAAGCGGGGCGTGGTGTCTCCGCGGACCTCGAGCTGCTCGACAGCGTCCCGGCCATGCTGGAGGGCCAGACGATCTGCGGCTTTTCCGACGCAGCAGCCTGGCCCATCCAGGGTTTGCTGCGCCACTTCCGGGGAGATTTCCAGGCGCACATCGCCGAGCAGAAGTGCCCCTTCTCCGAGAGCTTCGAGCTCTAGCGGTGCCGACACTCACGATCGATGAGGTTCTGTACGAGGTCGCGGAAGGCCGCACGATTCTCCAGGCCATCGACGACCTCGGCCTCTTGATGAGCGAGGTGGACATCCCGCACTACTGCTGGCATCCCAAGCTGTCCATCGACGGCTCGTGCCGCATGTGCCAGGTGGAGATCGAGGGCAACCCAAAGCTCCAGATCGCCTGCAACACGCCGGTGCAAGACGGCATGGTCGTGCGAACCACGAGCGAGTGGGTGAAAAAGGCGCGCGAGGGCGTGCTCGAGCTCTTGCTGCTGAACCATCCGCTCGACTGTCCCATCTGCGATCAGGCGGGCGAGTGCTCGCTCCAGGACTACGCGTTCGACTACGGGATCCGCGGCGCGCGCACTAGCGAGCCGCGCCGTCCGGCCAAGAAGGCGGTCGATCTCGGTCCGACGATCGTATTCGACCAGGAGCGCTGCATCCTGTGTCGACGCTGCGTTCGCTTCTGCCAGGAGATTCCCGGCACGGGGGAGCTCGGCGTGTTCCAGCGCGGCGACGAGTCTGCCCTCGAGGTCTTTCCGGGTGGGGAGCTCGACAACGCCTACTCGATGAATGTGGCGGATATCTGCCCTGTCGGTGCGCTCACGACCAAGGACTTTCGGTTCAAGGTCCGAGTCTGGTTCCTGGACGACGTGGAGAGCGTCTGCGGCGGGTGCTCGAACGGGTGCAACATCTGGGCATCGCGCTCGAACAACAAGGTCTACCGCTACCTGCCGCGTCGCAACGACTCCGTGAACGAAACGTGGGTGTGCGACGAAGGTCGGCTCTCGTACCGGGCGATCAGCGCGGAGCGCCTGAAGGAGCCCAGCGTCGGGGGCCAGCCGAGCTCGTATCCCGAAGCGCTAGCCCGGGCTGGCGAGCTGCTCCGCGGGGCCAGGGAGGCCGGCGCGCGGATCGTCGGCGTCGCATCCCCCTTCGCCGCGAACGAGGACCTCTTCGTGCTCCGCGAGCTGCTGGCAGAGCTGGGCGCCCCGCCGGCGGTCTACGCTGTGCCGAGCGGTGAGGCGGACGAGCTCCTGATCAAGGCGGACAAGGCTCCGAACGCGGCCGGCGCCGCTGCGCTCGGCTTCGAGCGCGGGGAGACGGTCGGGAAGGCGGGCATCGCGCTCGTGCTCGGCCACAGCGTTCCGGCGGACGCGTTCCGGGACACGGACGAGCTCGTGCTGATCGATACGCACCACTCCGAGCTCGAGTCGCGCGCCAGCGTGGTGCTTCCCGCCAGACACTTCAGCGAGAAGGTGGGGAGCTTTACGAATCACGCGAAGCGCGTGCAGCGCTTCGCCGCGATGGTGGAGCCCACCTGGGAGGCCTGGGCCGAGGGCAGTCTGCTGCAGCAGATCGCGAGCGCAGCTGGGCTCGATGGCTGGAGCGAGCGCTACAACGTGCGAGCCGTTTCGAAGCGGCTCTCCGAGAACGTCGCCGCGTTCGACGGGATCCACCTGGACTCACTCGACGATCAGGGGCTCGAGCTGGCGTAGATGGAGACCGCCACCGTCACGGTCACGATCTTCCTCTTTGCAGTTCTCGCCCTCGTCTTCAGTCCGCTCATGACCTGGGTGGAGCGCAAGCAGAGCGCCCTCATGCAGGACAGGATCGGGGCCAACCGCGCTGACATCTTCGGCATCAAGGCGATCGGGCTGATCCATCCGATCGCCGACGTGATCAAGATGATCACCAAGGAGGACATGTTTCCCACCGGAGGGGACAGGCTCCTCCACACGATCAGCCCCTTTATTGCGGTGGTCCCCGCAGTCGTGAGCTTCGCGGTCATTCCCTACGGGGGGAGCTACGAGGCCTGGGGAGCTTCCTGGACACTCGTCGTGGCGGACCTCGACTACGGCGTGCTCTACATCTTTGCCATCGGGTCCATCGCGACTTACGGCTCCATGCTGGCCGGCTGGGCCGGCAACAACAACTGGGGAATCCTCGGCTCGATACGCGTCTCCGCGCAGATGATCTCCTACGAGGTCGCGATGGGCGTCTCTGCGATCGGCGTCTTCATGATCTTCCAGACGCTGCGGCTTACCGAGATGGGGCTGGCGCAGCAGGAGACCTTCCGCGTGCTCGGCTTCGTCGAGCACTTCGGCTGGGCCGGGCCGGGTACGGGCTGGGTCGATTTCCTGAAGCTGCCGATGTGGGGGATCCTCCTGCAGCCGCTCGGCTTTTTCATGTTCCTGGCCGCCATCATGGCCGAGAACAAGCGCGCTCCCTTCGACACGCCGGAGGGCGAGAACGAGATCATCGCCGGCTACCACATCGAGTACAGCGGCATGAAGTTCGGTCTCTTTCTGATGGGCGAGTGGATCGAGGTCGTCGTCATTGCCGGCCTCATGACTGCGATGTTTCTCGGTGGCTGGTCGATCCCGTATCTGTCAGACACCCAGCTGATCGCCGGACTGGGAAGCGTGTTCGGCCCCAACATGGGCAACGTGCTGGCTATGGTCATCCACGTGGGGGTGTTCTTCAGCAAGGTGATCGTGCTGATCTGGTTTCAGATGCTGCTGCGCTGGAGCCTGCCCCGCTTCCGCTACGACCAGGTCATGAATCTTGGCTGGAAGATCCTGCTGCCCCTGTCGCTCGCGAACATCGTAGTCACTGCCCTGGGCATCCTCATCATCGACGAGATCATCCGCTGATGGCCGACGCGCTCTTCTGGATATTCTCTGCCGCCGCCGTGGCATCGGGTATCAGTGTGGTGGCCAACGTACGGAACACCATCTACGCGGCTGTCAGCCTGGTCGTAGCCATGCTCGCGATTGCGGGCCTCTACTTCCTGCTGTTTGCTCAGTTCGTCGCGTTGGTACAGATCATGGTGTACGCCGGCGCGATCGTGGTGCTCTTCCTCTTCGTGATCATGTTGCTGAACCTCCGGGGCGGTAACATGGGCGCAGAGTCGCAGCCGCTCCTCAAGCTGGTCGGGGCAGGGGTGATCGGTCTGGCAACCCTGTATCTGGCACGCCTGCTCGCGGATTCAAACGCCCCGTGGCCGGAAATCGGGGCCGAGTACGGGGCGACGCGTACGATCGCCTTGGCGCTCTACACCGACTATGTGCTCGCCTTCGAGATCGCGGGCGTGTTGCTGTACGCCGGGATCGTGGCGGCCGTCGTCATTGGCAAGCGGAATCTCGACTGATGGGCGAAATCGCGGCCTGGCAGTACCAGACGGTCGCCGCGGTGCTCTTCATGATCGGCGCCCTCGGAGTGCTGGTGCGCCGCAACATCATCGTCATGTTCATGTGTATCGAGCTAATGCTCAATGCCGCGAACCTGTCGCTGGTGGCCTTCAGCCGCCAGCTCGACGACCACGCCGGACAGATATTCGTCTTCATGGTGATGGTCGTGGCCGCCGTGGAGGTCGCCGTCGGCCTGGCGATCATCATCAGCCTGGTGCGAAACCGGGACACAGTGAACATCGAAGAGACCAGCCTGATGAAGTGGTAGCGGCCGTGAACGGGGACATGAGCGAGCTATTGCGCTGGATTCCGTTGCTGCCGTTGCTCGCGGCGGTGGTGAGCGGCGTGTGGCTCGTATTCGCCCCTCGCGGGCTACCCAGGAGGGTGGTTGGCACACTGGCCTGTGGTGCGCCTATCGCCGCGTTCCTGATCTCGTTCCGGGTCGTGTGGGAGCTTGCAACGGTCGTTGAAGGGCCGGATCGCTATCTGCTCGATCACGTCTACACGTGGGTCTCGGTACATCCTTTCCACGCGGAGCTCTCGTTTCTGCTGGATCCTCTGTCCGCGATCATGATCCTGATCGTGACCGGAGTCGGATCCCTCATCCACGTCTACTCCATCGGCTACATGGCCGACGACGAGCGCGAGGACCGCGGCTTCCAGCGCTTCTTCGTGTACATGAACCTGTTCATGTTCTCGATGCTGATGCTGGTGTTGGGGGACAACCTGCTCGTGATGTTCGTGGGCTGGGAGGGCGTCGGCCTCTGCTCCTACCTGCTGATCGGGTTCTGGTATCTCGACGACCACAACGCCGTCTGCGGTCAGAAGGCGTTCGTCGTCAACCGCATCGGTGACTTTGGCTTCCTGCTCGGGATCTTCCTGCTGTTCTGGGCCTTCTTCGAGGCTGGCGTGCCGACCGTCGATTTCCGCGAGATGACCGCGAACGTAGCGGCCATCAGCGAGCGCTCGGTAGAGGTTCCGCAGTGGCTGGGGCTGCTGGGGCTCGCTGTGCCGAGCTGGAAGCTCGTCACCCTCGCAGGGATCTGTCTCTTCATCGGGGCCTGCGGAAAGTCCGCGCAGATTCCGCTCTACGTCTGGCTGCCCGACGCGATGGCGGGGCCGACTCCCGTCTCCGCCCTCATCCACGCCGCCACCATGGTGACCGCCGGGGTCTACATGATCTGCCGCATGTCCTTCCTCTACTCGGTCGCACCCGGGGCGAGTGCCACCGTTGCATGGGTCGGGGGCTTGACGGCGCTCTTCGCGGCCACCATCGCGTTGTGCCAGAAGGACATCAAGAAGGTCCTGGCCTACTCCACCGTGAGTCAGCTCGGGTACATGTTCCTCGCGGCAGGTGCCATGTCGTACAGCGCGGCGATCTTTCACCTCGCGACGCACGCCTTCTTCAAGGCGCTGCTCTTCCTCGGTGCCGGCGCGGTGATCCTCGGAATGCACCACGAGCAGAACACCGATCTCATGGGTGGTCTGCGCCGACGCATGCCGTGGACCCACGGCACCTTCCTGGTCGGCGTTCTGGCCATCGCCGGGACACCCGGGTTCTCCGGCTACTTCTCCAAGGACGAGATCCTGCTCGGGGTATACCTCGCACACGACACACCGGGACATCTGGCGCTCTGGGGCATCGGCGTGCTTACGGCGGGCTTGACCGCCTTCTACATGTTCCGGCTCTACTTCCTGACCTTCACAGGTCAGAACCGGGCCTCGCCCGGGGTCCGTAGCCACATCCACGAGCAGCCGAAGTGGATCCTGGTGCCGCTCGTGGTGCTGGCCATCCTCGCGCTCGGTGGCGGCTGGCTGTCACTCCCGGATATCTACGGGGAGTGGTTCGGAGTTCCCGAGTCGAACAGCCTCCACTACTTCTTGCTGCCCGTGGCCCCCTCCGCCGACCACGGCGAGGTGACTCACACGCTCGAATACACCCTCGCGTTCGTGGCGGTGCTGAGCGCAGGAGCTGGAGCCGCCCTTGCGGCGTACCTCTACTTCTATCGGCCCGACGTCCTCCCGCGCCTGGTGGAGCGCGTAGGGCCCGCGTACCGGCTGCTCGTGAACAAGTACTGGATCGACGAGCTATACGACACGGTGATCGTGCGGCCTCTGGTGCGCTTCTCGGATGCTGTCCTGTACCGTGTCGTGGACACCCGCATCGTGGACGAGCTCGGTGTGAACGGCGTTGCGAACGTCGTGCGCGGAACCGCCGATCGCGGCTTGAAGTTCTTGCAGACGGGAATGACCCAGACCTACGTGTTCGGCATGCTGGTCGGCTGCGTCATCCTCGTCGCATACCTGCTGAGGGGGCTCTGAAGTGCCCTCCGCGCTGAGCCAGCTGATCGAGAACAACCTGCTCTCGACGCTGGTCTTTCTGCCGCTGGCGAGCGTCACGGCGCTGCTCCTGCTTCAACCATGGGTTCGACTCTCCGACCTCACCTGGAAGGTCGTCGCGTTCGTCACCTCCCTCGTCGGCTTCGGCCTCTCGCTCGAGCTTTGGAACCGCTTCGACTCGAGCTTGGGTGAGGTCCAGTTCGTCGAGCACGTCGAGTGGATCTCAGACTTTGGAATCACCTACTACGTGGGCGTCGACGGGATCAGCCTGTTCCTTGTCGTGCTCACGTGCTTCCTCTCGCCCATCATCCTGCTCGCGTCCTGGAGCGAGATCACGAAGCGGGTGAAGGAGTACGTCTTCTTCATGCTTGCCCTGCAGACGGGGATGCTGGGCGCATTTCTCGCGCTCAACATGTTCCTGTTCTACGTGTTCTGGGAAGTGATGCTGATCCCGATGTACTTCGTGATCGGGATCTGGGGCGGCCCGCGCAGGCTCTACGCCACGGTCAAGTTCTTCATCTACACCATGGTGGGAAGCCTGCTCATGCTCGTGGGCATCCTGGTGCTTGCGTATCTGCACTTCCAGCAGTTCGGGGTGCTGACCTTCGACTACTTCGGCGTCGACGGAGCTACCGGGATCCTGGACACCATGATCCTCACCGGTGGAGCTCCCTGGTGGCAGACACAGCACTGGCTCTTTGCGGCCTTTGGGCTGGCCTTCGCCATCAAGGTGCCGATGTTCCCCTTCCACACCTGGCTGCCCGACGCCCACGTCGAGGCGCCGACGCCGGGATCCGCCGTGCTGGCCGGCGTATTGCTCAAGCTCGGCACCTACGGATTCGTTCGCTACGCCCTGCCGCTGTTCCCGCAGGCCGTCCTGGATCTGTCCTTCTGGGTGATCGCGGTCTGCTGCATCGGCATCGTGTACGGCGCTCTTGTTGCCATGGTGCAGACGGACGTGAAGAAGCTCATCGCCTACTCCTCCGTGAGCCACATGGGCTTCGTGGTGCTCGGCACCTTCGCCCTGAATCCGCAGGGCCTGCAGGGATCGATCCTGCAGATGGTCAATCACGGCGTGTCGACGGGAGCTCTCTTCATCCTGGTCGGCATGCTCTACGAGCGGCGGCACGAGCGGGAGATCAGCGCCTTTGGCGGCCTCGCCCACATGATACCGGTCTACACGACCTTCTTCCTGCTGGCAACGCTGAGCTCGATCGGGCTGCCCGCGCTCAACGGGTTCGTCGGCGAGTTCCTGATCCTGCTGGGCGCATTCGCCACCTCGCCATTTGCGGCAGTCGTCGCCACCACGGGGGTGATCCTGGCAGCCGTGTACATGCTGTGGATGGCACGCCGGGTATTCTTCGGCCCCGTGGTGCACGAGATCAACCAGAGGCTGTCCGACCTGAGTCCCCGCGAGAAGCTCGTTGCCGCCGCTCTGGCGGTCCCGATGGTATGGATCGGCGTGTACCCGGCGAGCTTCCTCGTACCGATGAACGCATCCGTCGACCAGCTGCTGCGCACGATGGAGGAGCGAGGCGCGGACATCGCCTCCTACAACGGGGGCCACTCCTCGCTGGTTCGGATTGCCGCCCCGGAGTCGGCCGAGAGCAGAGGATCGGGAGACGAATGATGCCGCCGGCCCTGGAGTTCGCCGCCATCGTGCCCATGATCGTGGTCTCCGCGGGGGTCCTGCTCCTACCTCTTGCGGAGGTGCTCCTCGCCCGCCGCAAGACGATCCTCGGCACTACGCTCACGCGCGAGCTTCGTGGCAAGTATCTGGCCTCGGGAAGCGCGATCGTTCTCGTGTACGCGCTCGTCCTGACGCTGAACTCCGACGGCTCCCAGGCGCTTTCCTTCAACACTTCCTACCCGCTGATGGTGATGGATCGGGCGGCCCAGTTCCTGATCGCCGTGCTGTTGGTTGGAGCTACGTTGACGGTTCTGGTGTCCAGCAAGTTCCTCGCGGACCTGCGGACGAGCTACGGCGAGTACTACGCGCTCGTGCTCTCGTCGGTTGTCGGGATGATGTTCCTGGTGGCCGCGACCGACCTGATGATGCTCTTCCTCTCCCTCGAGCTCATGAGCATTCCCGTCTACGCGCTGGCCGGGATCCGGCGCTCGTCGCTCCGCTCGAACGAGTCGGCGCTCAAATACTTCCTGATCGGTTCCTTCGCATCGGCCATCCTGCTCTACGGCTCGGCCCTTCTGTACGGCGCCACGGGCTCGCTCTCCATCTACGCGATCGGAGACGGCTTCGACCCGGAGAGTCCCCTCGCCATGCTGGGCGCGGGTCTCGTTCTGGCTGCTCTGGGCTTCAAGATCGCGTCGGTGCCGTTCCACCAGTGGGCGCCGGACACCTACGAGGGTGCTCCCACGACGGTCAGCGGCTTCATGGCCACGGCGGTCAAGGTCGCGGCTTTCGGGGCGCTGCTGCGCATCGTCGGCATCGCGCTCCAGCCGGCGGCAGACTCGATCTACACCATCATCTGGGTCCTCGCGGCGCTCTCGATGACCGTCGGGAACGTGATGGCGATCATCCAGCGCAACGCGAAGCGCATGCTCGCGTATTCGAGCATCGCGCACGCGGGCTACCTCCTGGTCGGTGTCCTCGTCGGTGGAGCGATGGGCCACTCGGCCGTGCTCTTCTACCTGCTCGTCTACACGTTCATGACGATCGGTGCGTTCACCGTGGTCGCGATCCTGGCAAAGGACGGCGAGGAGTACGACCGGATCGACGACCTCGCGGGACTCATCAGCACCCGGCCCTTCCCCGCCGTGGTCATGGCGATCTGCATGTTCTCGCTGGCTGGTATCCCGTTCACCGCGGGCTTCATGGGGAAGTTCCAGCTCTTCCTGGCCGCGATCGAGCGCGGCACCCTCACAGCCGACACCTCGCTGTACGCGATCGCGATCATCGGCGTGCTGAACAGCGGGATCTCCCTCGCTTACTACCTCCGGGTCCCGATGGTCATGTTCATGCAGCAGCCGCCGCGAGAGGCGCCCATGCGGGGGCAGCTGACGTTCTTCGAGTACGTCGTCCTCGGGCTGTGCGGAGCAGCGACTCTGCTGTTGGGGGTAGTCCCTCAGGATGTGTTCGTCATCGTCGGCGCGGCGGACGTGGACGTCCTGGCGTTGGCCAGGCAAGCCGCGGCGTCTTTAGGCAGGTAGACGTAGCTTCGTCGGAGGCAGTTCCCGGCCTCCGACTCCTCGGCTTAGCTCTTGAGGACCAGCTCCAGGGCGAGTTTTGCGGAGCGGGGAGGGGATTCGGCGAAGCGTTGGAAGTCGATGCCTTCGGCTTTGCCCATGGAGCCGTCGATGTAGCGGCGGTAGACGCCTTCGGTGATGGCGGCGCCGCGCCAGTAGGAGAAGGCTCGGTAGTAGTCGATGCGTGAGAGGTCGCGACCGGTCCTGCGGGCGTAGCGCTCGATCAGGTCCTCGCGCGTTTGGAAGCCGCCGGCAGCGGTGGGGGTGTTGTCGGTACTGCCGGCCGAAGCTTCGTCGGGAGAGACCCAGTTGTTCAGCAGGTAGCCAACGTCCGCGAGCGGGTCGCCGAGGGTGCAGAGCTCCCAGTCGAGTACCGCCTGAATCTTCGAGCCGATGATGATCATGTTGCCGAGGCGGTAGTCGCCGTGGGCGATGGTGGCGCCGATCTGTTCGGGCATGCGGCGCTCGAGCTCTCGATGTGCGTCCTCCATCTCCGGGACTTCGCGGGTCTTGGAGTTCTCCCATTGCATGGACCAGCGGCGCAGCTGGCGGGCGACGTAGCCTTGCTTACGCCCGAGGTCGCCGAGTCCGACGGCGTCAGGGTCCACGGCGTGAAGGCTCACGAGGACGTCGAGGAGGTCGTTGCCGAGGGGGATCCGATCCTCCATGGGCAGCTTGGCACCGTCGGCGGAGTCGTAGGGGACGACGCCCTCGACGAATCCCATCACGTAGAAGGGAGCATCGTTTACGGCGGGGTCTTCGCAGAGTCCCAGTATCGGTGGCACGGGGACGCTTGTGGGTCCAAGGGCCGACACGATCTTGTGCTCCCGGGCCATGCCGTGAGCGCTCTGCAGGATGCCGGCGAGCGGGGGGCGTCGCAGGACGAAGGCGCCGTCCTCGTCGTCCGTCACCTTGAACGTCAGGTTTGAGTGCCCGCCCGCCATCAGCTCGAACTCGAGTGGTGGCCGCGCTTGGCGGATGTTCTCGCGGAACCAGTCGGCCACACTGTCGGCGCGGATGCCCTCGACCATGTCGACGATTCTATCGGACGCCAGCCAGCGCCGTGAAACCAGCGCGCGGAGGTGGGTGGACCGGCGGCTCCCGCTGGTCGCGGCACCCGTGCAAGCGCCGCGGAAGCGGCGCGCGCAGCGAAGGGCGAAGCCCTGAGCGGAGATACTCTCTTGGGCGTCAAGCCTTTTGCGCGTAGAAGCGGGAGCCCTGGAAGGCGGTGTCGCTTTGGAACATGCCAAAGAGGGCGTGGAGCAGCTTTCGCATCACGGCCGTGAGGGCCTGCCGCTTGGCCTTTCCCGCGGCGACGAGGTGTTCGTAGAAGCCCCGGATGTGGGGGTCGTGCCGGATCGCCACCAGGGCCGGCATGTACAGCGCAGCCCGGAGCCTGGCGTTTCCCCTTCGACTGATCCGGGTGGGGCGGTGGACCGAGGTCCCGGACTCGTAGCGACGGGGATCGAGGCCTGCGTGGGCCACCCACTGGCGGACCTTCATGTCTTTGGGCAATCCGGCGAGCTCGGCGAGGATGCGGATCGCGCTCCGCTCCGCGATCCCGGGCGCGCTGAGCAGCAGCTCGAAGGGCCGCTGGAGAGAGGCCTCGCCACGGATCACCTTCTTCGCCTCCTGCTCCAGCTGCGCGATCCGTTGCTCGAGGAACGCGATGTGCTCGCGCAGGTCCTCTGCCACGGCGGGGAGGAGTCCTGCCTGTCGCTTTACCGCGTGCAGTCGGTTCTGTTCGGCCACGGTCACGTCGATCAGACCCGAGATGCGACGCGACAGTGCGCGCAGGTCGAACAGGGCCTGCGGCGGAGACTCCCACGACGTGAACGGCATCCGGCCGACGAACTCCAGCACGACCTCGGCATCGTCCACGTCGGTCTTGGAGCGTTGCACCAGCGCCCGGGCGAAGTCCCGCATCACGGCGGGATTGACGACCATGACCTCGATCCGTGCGTGCGCCTGGAGCGCCCGGGCCAGGTCCAGGTGGTAGACGCCGGTCGCCTCGAGCGCCACCCGGGCCGACCGACCGCCTTTGCTGAGCAGCCGCACCAGCTTCCGGTGTCCCTCGTCATCGTTTGCGACCTCCAGTCGACGACGCTTCCCGCCTCGTTCCAGACAGACCTCGAGACTCCGGGCACTGACATCGATGCCCACTCGATCTTGCTTCTTCATGCTTTCCCCCCTTGCTAGAATGCCTTCCGGTCCCCCGACCCTGTGATTTCGCCAGCTGACCTTGTATGCAGGCTCTCGGGCCTCAGATACTCCACGGTCTTGGCGAAGAGGGCGGGGGACTCATCTCCGCTACAGGCTCGAAGCCTCGGTGGGTGTCAGTCTTGCCCGGAAGGCCTCGCCACCCTACTTGGGTGCATCAGGTGTTGGGAAGAACAGATACAAGGCGGGTGGCGCGCGACCGCTCGCGCGCCGGGTCCCGCAAGACCCGCCCGCCCGCGTCCGGGTCCCGCAAGATATGATGGTCCCGAGGAGGAGTCATGCGAGCTGCGGTGATGCGCGATCAGAAGCTCCTGGTGGATACGCTCCCGGATCCGGAGCCGGGTCCTGGCGACGTTCTGGTGAAGACGCTGGCCTGCGGAATCTGCGGATCAGACCTCCACGCGCTCAGGCACGGTGCCAGGCTCTCCCAGAGCTCGCTCGAGGCGGGCGGAAACTTCGGCATGGACCTGGCGCGAGACGTGGTGATGGGCCACGAGTTCTGTGCGGAGGTGCTCGAGCACGGCAGAGAGACCCAGGGCACCCTCCGCCCCGGCACTCGGGTCTGCTCCATCCCGGTGCTGCTGCGCGGGGGACAGGCAGCGAGCGTCGGCTACTCCAACGACGTCACGGGTGGTTACGGCGAGTACATGCTGCTCTCGGAGCCGCTGCTCCTCGAGGTCCCGAACGGCCTGTCGACGGAGCGGGCCGCGCTGACGGAGCCCATGGCCGTAGGGCTGCACGCGGTCAAGAAGGCTCGTCTCTCCAACGACGATGTGGCGCTCGTCATCGGTTGCGGCCCTGTCGGCCTGGCGGTGATCGCCGCGCTGCGTCTCGAGGGAGCGCGCCCGATCGTGGCTGCCGACTTCTCCGCACGTCGCCGCGAGCTTGCTCGAGTGATGGGTGCGGACCTCGTCATCGATCCCGCGGAGAGCTCGCCCTACGAGAGCTGGGCCTCCGTCGCTGCGCCGGCCGAGGGAGCCGCGGCCACGCCAGGCATGTTCGGCGCGGGACCCGTTCTGCGTCCCGCAGTGCTGTTCGAGTGCGTCGGCGTGCCGGGCATTCTCGCGCAGATGATGAAGGGAGCGCCCCGCGACGCGCGCGTGGTGGTCGTGGGCGTCTGTATGGAGGAGGATCGAATCCAGCCACTCCACGGCATCACCAAGGAGCTGAACCTGCAATTCGTGCTGGGCTACACACCGAACGAGTTCGCTGGGACGCTGCGAAATATCGCCGAGGGAGCGATCGACGTGGAGCCCCTGGTCAGCGGCAAAGTCGGCGTCCTCGGGGTCGCGCAGGCGTTCGAGGAGCTGGCCAGCCCGGAGCACCACGCCAAGATCCTCGTCGAGCCCTGGAGAGACTGACGGGTGGCGGCTCCTTTGCCCCCTGACCCCGCAGGAGGCGGAGCGCAGGACGCAGCGCCGGTCGGTGGACGCTACGCAAAGTACGTCCTCGGGGTCCTGGTCCTCGTCTACATCTTCAACTTCGTCGACAGGCAGATCCTCTCGATCCTCGCCGAGGAGATAAAGGCGGACATCGGGATCTCGGATGCCCAGCTCGGCTTCCTGTACGGAACCGCCTTCGCGGTGTTCTATGCCGTGTTCGGGATCCCGCTCGGCAGGCTGGGTGACGTCTGGGTGCGCAAGAGCCTGATCTCGATCGGTCTGGCGTTCTGGAGCCTGATGACTGCGCTCTCGGGAACGGCGCGCCGCTTCCTCACGCTCGGCACGTTCCGCATCGGTGTCGGCGTCGGCGAGGCGAGTGCGACGCCCGCGGCCTTCTCCATGCTCTCCGACTACTTTCCACCGAGCCAGCGCGCAACGGCCCTGGCGGTCTACTCGAGCGGTGTCTACATCGGTGCCGGGATCGGCATCTTTCTCGGCGGCTGGGTCGTCGACGCGTGGGTGGCAGCCTTTCCCGACGGGGACTCCCCGTTCGGCCTGCGCGGCTGGCAGGCCGCCTTCTTCGTGGTGGGTCTTCCGGGCGTCATCATGGCGCTCTGGGTCGGGTCGTTGCGCGAGCCGATCCGCGGCCAGAGCGAGGGGATCACCGTAGCTACGCCGCATCCCCACCCGTTTCGCGAGCTGGGCCTGGAGCTCGCGGCGGTGCTGCCCCCACTCACATTGAGAACCCTGTGGCGGGCCGGGGTGGGGCCTCGCGGCATGCTGATCAACCTGGGCTTTGCTACCGCCGTGGCGGCGGCCGCCCTTGGCGGCTGGATGGGCGTTACCGCTGGCGGGTACCTGTCCGACGTCTTCAAGCGCAGGAGGGCGAACGCCCGGCTCTACATGGGCTACGCCTCTGTAGTGCTGTCGGTCCCGGTGGGGCTCTGGCTGCTCTCGACGGACAACCTCTACCTAGCCTACGCGCTCAATTTCGTCTTCGCGATCGTTTCCCCGCTCTGGATCGGTGGGGCCGCAACGCTGGTGAACGAGCTCGTCATGCCGCGCATGCGGGGTACCGCCTCCGCGTTCTACATCCTGATGATCACGTTCATCGGGCTCGCGCTGGGTCCCTACAGCATCGGGAAGCTGAGCGATGCCCTCGCTCAGGGCGGGATGTTGGGTGGCGAGGCGTTGCGCACGGCCATGATGGTTGGACTCGCGCCGTTTGCGCTCACCCTGCTCTTCCTGTTTCTGGCCTCCCGACACATCAAAGTGGACGAGGACAGTCGCCTGGAGCGGGCGCTCGCGGCCGGTGAGCCTGCCGGCCGCTGAAGGCGGTCTCCCCCTGCGCCGATAGTGCGAACGTAGGGCACCAGCAGGGGACACCCACATTCCCGAGGCGACACAGATTCTGCTTCGTACGTTGGTCGCCCTGAGCCTGGGAGCTCTGGTCGGGCTGGAGCGCCAGGTGGCCCAGGGCGAGAGCGGGGGGAGAGAAGGACTTCCCCGGTGTGCGCACCCTGGCATTCATGTCGCTGCTCGGTGTGCTGGCTGTGCTGCTGGGGGCGGCTCCTCCACCCCTGGATCGCGGTAGCTCTGTTCGCGGCCGGCGCGACCTTTCTGGTGCTGCGATATCGCTTCGATGCGTTGGAGCGCGGCGATCCTGGCTACACCACAGAGATCGCGAGCCTCTGCACGGTCGCGGTCGGCGCCCTGGCGCAGCTCGGTCAGCTGGGCGTTGCGACTGCAATCACGATTCTCATGGTCGCCCTGCTGCGCTCCAAGCGCGTTCTGCACGCGGCCGGTGAGCTGCTGTCACCGAAGGACATGGAGGTGCTGATCCGCTTCCTGGTGATCGCCGGCATCGTCTTTCCGTTGTTGCCTGACCAGGCCGTGGATCCGTTCTACGAGGTCGTGCGGCCGCGCGACGTCTGGCGCATGGTGGTGCTGA
>CBDDEE010000014.1:0-61467 GCA_965226855.1 Myxococcota bacterium
GCCTGTCCGGCCGGGAGCAGAAACGGCGCCTCGATCAGCCACTTGGAGCCAGCGGACGGCACGAACAGGTTCATGACACCGGAGTACACGTAGACAAGGAGCGGGTACGTGCGCTGGCTCGCAAGCTCGGCGAAGAGCGTGCCAAGCCACGTGCCGAGTGCGGTGTTCTGCATGAGTCCGAAGATGCCAGCGTAAAACGGGAACTGCAGGATGATCCCCCAGGCGGCATCCACACCGTCGCGACAGGCGCGGAGGAAGGGCAGCGGGCGCCCGTGGAGCACGAGCGCGAGCACCAGGAAGACCACATTGTAGGCATTGATGCTCCAGCTCACGCCGAAACCACGCGTCGCGATCGAGTGGCCGAGTGGGTAGACGAGCAAGATCACCGCGAGCCACACCCAGCCGCGAAACGCATCGAGACGGCCCGCCGGTGTCGGCAGGGGCGCGACCGCTTCCGGCGGCTTTGGGAGAATACGCTCGACCTCGGTGGATGTCAGGCTGCGAACGTTGCGGCGCGGGTGAAGTGCCATCGAAGCGACCAGCCCGACGACGCCGATCACGGGCAGGTAGACCAGGTTGAAAGGGTTGAACAAGGTCTCCGTCACCGGGTAGAGCCGGTCGACGACGGCCAGCCCGCTCCCAGGCTCGAGCAGGGGGTTGCCCGGAGTCGCGAGGATCAGCGGCCCCGAGCCGGAGAAGCCGCCGTGCCAGACAGTGCCAAGCCCTATGTACGACGCCGCAACCAGAACCCGCACGTCCGCACGCGGGTTGCGCTTACACAGGAATGGGACGAACAGCGCGCAGGCGACAATGCAGAAGGCCCAGTTCAGGTAGCCTGTCACCAACGAAACCGAGCCGGCCAGCGCTACCGCCTGCACTGGCTTCTGGGGGTCGGGAAGACCGGCGAGAAGATCGAGGGTGCGGTGGACAGGGCGCGAGGCGACACACGCGTGGGCCGCTACCAGAGCGATGGTGAACTGCATCGCGAGCTCTAGCAGGTTCCAGACGCCCGCGCCCCACGCGAGCACCGTCTCTTCGAGCCCGGCACCCGCTCCAAACAGCGTCAACGCGAGGGCGACGGCCGTCAGCATCATGCAGATCACCCAGGCGTCCGGTACCCAGCGCTCGGTCACCTCCGAGAGCGCTCCGCCGAGGTCTCGTAGTGCGTCAAGCCATCCCACTGAACGCGTACCCTAACCCAGGATGAAGCTCGCGCGAAGCGGCGACGAGAGCCGGTTGGTCACGTCACGGAGAGCGACTGGCGGCGTGTTCCAGGTCAGGTGCCCATCAAGCTCGAGCACGCCGTGCGCGCACGGCGCGGTCGATCGCAACAGGCAGTCCGGCTGAGACGAGCGCGACCGATCCGATGAGCAGGAACGCTGCCGTGAAGCTCCCGTCTTCCGACAGCATCTCGACCAAGCCGGGACCCAATGCGCCCCCCGCACCGAGGGCGGCGGCATTCAACACGGGCAGCCGCCCGCTCGCGTCCGCAGCCACCACGAGTCCCATCATGTACGCAACGACGAACTGCCACGCGGCCCCGTAGACACACGTCGCGACGCCGTAGATGACGACCGTGTGTTCCACATCAGGAGGGCGGCGAGTACGAACGTGAGCGCGCCGAGGCCCAGCGGGCCGCTCCGGCCGAAACGCTCGCCGAACACCGCCGCGAGCAGGCTGCCGCCGCCCGTGGCCACGAGCGCCACCGACACCAGCCTGGCGAGAGCGATCGAATCGAAGCCCTTGGCCGATCCGAGGCGCCCGACGAACACCCAGAGCGCGGTCAGGGCGCCAAACCACAGTAGCAATGCGACCAGTCCCGCCCAACCGAGCGGATCGCCCCGCGAGTCGTGCCGCGCGCCAGCTGTCGATTCCTGAACCCGATCGACGCCCCCACCCTATCGGATTCGCCGGATCGGGGCTCAGAGAATACTATCTCGCCCTAGCGGCTACCTAGCGGCTGTCTACTCGACAGGGATCTCGAACCGCGAACGTGGGACGATTCGACCTGAGCCCTTCTCGGCGGCGACTTCTCCTCCCTCGTAGACCACCTCGCCCCGCCGAATCGTGATCTGCGGCCATCCAGTGACCTCCGTCCCGGCGTAGATCGAAAATCCGGTCTTCGAGAGGACGTCCGAGTCGGCGATGGTTCTTTTCTCCTCCGGATCCCAGATCACGAGGTCGGCGTCGGAACCGGGCGCGATGGTGCCCTTGCGAGGGTAGAGCCCGAAGAGCTTTGCTGCGTTGGTGGAGGACACCTCGACGAAGCGCTGCAGCGAGATCTTCCCGCCGTGAACCCCTTCGGAGAACAGCATGGGCAGCATCACCTGGAGATTGTTCACGCCGGGGCGAAATGAGGTGATGGTCTGCTCCGGGTCGAGCTTTTCCTCGCGGGTCCAGGGCGCGTGGTCGGTGGCCAGCGTGGCGATCGCGCCGCGTGCGAGCCCCTCCCACATGGCCTGCCGATCGTCGGCTCCTCGAATCGGTGGCATTCCGACGAAGAGCGCTCCGTCGGGCCGGCGGTAGTTCGCCTCCGTGAAGTGGAGGTATAGGGGACGCGTCTCGACGAACACCGGATGCCGCGACCGCGCCGCCTCGGCCGCCGCGAGGGCCCGGGCGGCCGACAGGTGGACGATGTAGATCGCCGCCCCCGTGATCTCCGCCATCGCCAGGGCACGTTCCGTCGCGACGACCTCGGAGATGATGGGGCGGCTCTCCGGGTAGTGTGCGAGCGAGGTCTTGCCGGCGTCCGTCAGCTCCTGCGCCGCGAACTCGAGCGCGGCGGCGTCCTCGCAGTGGATCGCGACGAGGATCCCGGCGTCTCGCGCTCCGCGCAGTAGTCGCAGGAAACCGGGCATTTCCGCGTCGAACGGCTCGAAGGGCATGAAGACCTTGATCGAGGGCTGGCCGGCGGCGGCGAGCTCCGGTAGCTCCCCGATCACCGCCTCCGTGGGCTCGAAGATGGTCGTGTGGACGAACACGTCGGCCATCGTCAGCTCTTCGATGGGAACGCTCTCCCGAGCCAGTGTCGCGAGCGGGCCCTCCCCGGGAGCGGGAAACGCCATGTGACCCACCGTGGTGATTCCCCCCGCGAGTGCCGCGCGGGTCCCGCTCTCGAAATCGTCGGCGAAGGCGAACTCCTCCGAGGACGTCAGGTGCACGTGGGGATCGACTCCTCCGGGCAGGATCAGGAGGCCGCTGGCGTCGAGAACCCGAGCATCCGTCTCAACTCGCTCGAGAGATCCGATCTCATCGATCGTTTCTCCCCGAATCCGGATGTCCGCCTTACGCTCCCCTTCGGCGGTTACAACGGTTCCACCCTGAATCAGCAGATCCGTTGCGCCCGCTTGAGGCGAGAGGGTTAGGATCGAGAGTACGGCCGTGGCTCCGGCTGTTTGGATAGAGGTCATTCTCCATTATCACTTCCGTTGACCCAGAATTCCAGCGACTCACCCTCAGCGGCTTGCTTCGGCCTGCGCCTCCATGCTCGCGTCGGCCGCTTCGCGAGAGGCAAGATGTGTCTCTAGGAAGCGCTCCAACCGCCTGTAGAACTCCAGCCGGTTCCTCTCGAGGCTCAGCCTATAAGTTCCGGAGATGCGGCATGACCTCCGCGGCGAACAGCCGTTGCGTCTGTCGCGCCACCGGCTCCGGAATCCCGCGCGTGCGCATGACCATGGCGATGCGCCGCGCACCCGTCGCAAGCAGACCCTCGCTGAGTTCGTCCAGGACGGTCTGCGGGGGACCGGCCACGGCGCCTGCGAGGAACGGAAGGATCTCCTTGGCCTCCGGCTCGGGCAGCCCCCTGCGGAGCATGGCGTCCCAGGCGATCTCTCTCGCGCGATCCTGCGCGTCCTTGGCCTCCGCCTCGGAGGGCGCGATGATGATGGACGTCGCGACCATGAAGTTGGCAACCGAGAGCTGATGAAACAGAGAAGTGGAGGTGTAGGGCGTTCAGCGAGCTGAGGCACAGGGGATACGCGGTGGGCCGGAGCCCACCGCGTATCCCCCCGCGAAGGGGGAAATTTCCGGCCTCGTTGGGCCTTGGTAACGGCGGCCCCCAGATCCAAGGTCGCTTGTTCAAGTCTCCCGACGAAATCGCTGGCCCGGAGACCCGCGTCTACTTGAGGGTACTCTTGTGGAACCTCGCCTCCCTGTCAATCCGGCCGTCAGACCCGGCCCTCCCGCTGGCCCGGCGGAGCCCTTCCGCTACCGCCTGGGGCTGGATCTCGGATCCAATTCCATCGGCTGGTGCGTTTTGGATCTCGATGCCGGAGGCCGTCCCTGTGGCGTGAGGGACGCCGGCGTCCGGATCCTCTCCCCGAACGAGGAGGCCGGTCGAGATCCGCAGTCGAAGACTTCCTTGGCGGCCGAGAGGCGCGACGCCCGCAGTGCCCGCAGGCGGCGCGGGCGCTTCGTCCGCCGCCGGGATCGGTTGATGGAGACCCTCGTCGGGGCGGGGCTGATGCCCGTCGATCGGATCGTTCGGAAATCTCTCGAGCGGCTCGACCCGTATGCCCTCCGGAAGGAGGCTCTCGACTGCCGTCTTTCTCCCTCCGAGATCGGCCGGGCTCTGTTCCACCTCAACCAGCGTCGAGGCTTCAAGTCCAACCGGATCTCCGATTCGGACCACGACGAGAGAAGCTCGATGAAGCAGGGGATCAAGCGTTTGGAGGTCGAGCTTGAAAGCGCAGGGGTCCGAACGCTCGGCGAGCTTCTCGCCAATGGGAGGTTGGGCCCCGGTGGCGGCTCCGTCCGTTTCCGCCCGGAGAGGAAAGGGTCCAAGAACTTGTATGCGTTCTATCCGACCCGGTCGATGATCGAATCGGAGGTCGACGCGATCTGGAAGTCGCAGAGAAGGTGGCATTCGGATCTTCTGACCGACGAGCTGCTGCGCAAGATCAAACACATCATCGTCGATCAGCGTCCGTTGAAGCCACAGGTACCGGGGCGCTGCACGCTCTTTTCCGAGGACGAGCGGGCTCCCAAGGCGCACCCTCTCTTTCAGCGCTTCCGCATCTTTCAGGACGTGGGTTCGTTGCGCGTGAGGGAGGGGCTTTCCGAGCGTCCCCTGCGCCTCGACGAGCGCGATCACGTCGTCTTGGCGCTGGCCTCCTGTGTAGGTGCGGGTTCTGGTGGGATCGTTCCCTTCGAGAGGCTTCGGGCCAAGGCGGGGCTTTTGGACGGAGCCCGGCTCAACTACGAGGGGGCGGCCGACCGCCGCAAGGGGTTCGCCTGTGACGAAACCTCGTTGAAGCTGCGGTCAAAGAAAGCGTTCGACCGGGTCTGGGACGGACTTCCGTACGAGCGGCGGTGCGCCGTCGTCGAGAGACTTCTGGAGGTTCAGGACGAAGCGGGCCTGTGTTCCTGGCTTCGGCGGGAGTTCGGCCTTTCTCCGGAGGCGGCGGAGTTCGTCTCCGGGGTCCGTTTGCCGCAGGGGTACGGCCATCTGGGCCTTCCGGCCCTGCGTGGGCTCGTGGAGGTCTTCGAGAAGGAGTCCGAGGCGTTCGTCGATTCCCGGACGGGGGAGGTCTGGCGAAGGCCCCTGACGTACGACGAGGCGGTCGGACGCCTCGGTGTGCACCATTCGGACTTCCGCCCGGGCGCTCGGCTCGAGCGTCTTCCTTACTACGGGGAGGTTCTGCCGCGCAGCGTCGTGGCCCGCGAAGTCGGGTCGTCGAGAAGTCAGGAACGGCGGGGCCGCGTCTCGAACCCGACGGTCCACATCGGACTCAACCAGCTCCGGGTCGTGGTCAATGCCCTGCTCTCGGTCTACGGGCCCCCTTCCGAAATCGTCGTCGAGCTGGCGCGGGAACTGAAGCTGAGTCGCCAGCGCAAGATCGAGGTCCTCAAAGAGAACCGGGAAAACCGGCAGAGGAATGACCGAATCCGGGAGACGCTCGGCGAGCGGGGTGTGGCGGACACCTACGAGAGCCGTTTGCGGATGCGGCTGTACGAGCAGCTTTCGGCGAGCGAGCGCGTCTGCGTTTACACGGGCACTCCGATCTCTCTGGAGATGCTCTTCGGCGGCCTTGTCGAGATCGACCACGTCCTCCCTTACTCGAAGACACTCGACGACGGCTTTTCGAACAAGGTGCTCTGTACGATAGAGGCGAACCGGACCAAGGGGAACCGGGCTCCGGAGGACGCGTGGTCCGGAGAGGCTCTGCGGAAGATCGTGGAGCGGGCGGAGCGGCTGTTCCAGGAGAAGTGCTGGCGCTTCCAGATCGGGGCGATGGAGCGCTTCAGGCAGGAGGCTCGGGGACGGCCCGTAGCTCTCAAGGCCATCACCTTCCCTTCACGAATTGGACCCCGAGGATTACCCCCTCGGGGTCCAATTCATTGTAGCGCCTGACCGGACCGCCCTCCACGAGTGGAGGGAAGCCGTCCAGCGTAAATGGCCAGCCTTGGGCTCCGTGGTGGGGAGCATCCTCTTGTGGATCACCCTACCAGGCGCGTCCTCGCCGCCATCAGCTACCTAAGTTGGTGTAGTACGATATCGGGATAGGAGACAGTCCATGACCCTGGTCGTTACTCTCGTGACTGCTTTTGTCGTCTCCGTGTGTCTTATGCCACACCCGGCACAGGCGGCTTCGGGAGTGTACCTGAGCAGCGAGTTGGGTGCCAACTTCAGCCCCGACCTGGATACAACCGGCACGTCCAACGACCGAGCCAGCGCGTGCGACGAATTCATCAATCCCATGTTCGCGACAGTCACGCAAACGGCGGGGTACGAAACCTACAACTGTACGGGGCCTAATCGCGGTGTGACGGGCGACTGGAAGAACTCGTTCGACAGTGCCGAGGGCATTCTGGGCGGCATGGCGGTGGGGTATAGCTTGCGGGAAAGGTACCCGGACCACTTTCTGGGCCGGTTCCGTCTCGAAGTAGAGTACTTCTATCGGCGCGCGAACTATGACGAGACGGCCGACATACCCGGTGCCTCGGGCGAGAGCGGAGACAAGCTAACCCAGGAAATTCTAACGGCCACGGACCGTATAGGCAGCGTTACCTCACACAATCTGTTTGCGAACGTGTACTTCGACTTCCATAACAGCAGCCGCTTCACGCCCTACGTGGGGGTTGGCGTTGGCGTGGGGCTTACCGATATGGACTATGGGAGTGTGTGGGCGCGAAACCCCAATCCCGCCGCGATTACCACGGGCGCAGGGCTGCCCAATGCGACCGAGATCCGCCGGAACCTGGCCGGAACGACGAGCGTCGAACAAACCGAACTCAGTGACAGGCTCTTTGGTTATCAGGTGCTCTTCGGGGTCGATTACGCGCTTACAGAGTCGGTTTCTTTGGGAGTAAAGGCCCGCTGGGTAGACTTCGATTCCTTTAGTGACGGGGTCGTCTGGGACCCGCTCCGCAGTCACGGGCCCAATCTGCGCCGCGACGGATCGGAACCAGTGTCGGGCCGGATCAAGACCAACGATGTCGAAATGTTCGGGATCAGCGTGAACTTGAAGTACCGTTTCTAGTCTAGGGGGGGGGAGCCCTGAGGTGCCCTATCATGGGCGCACGTTCTTAGTGATAACACCCAACAATACAAGAGACACTTCGACCATGAACAACGAACAAATCATAAAGAACAGGAAAGCATACAACGCAGTCAAAGAAAGAATGGAATCTGAAAATTTTGGCCGAGTTGCTTTGATCCATGGCCATATACAATGACGGCGGGGACGCCTACGCAATCGGATGCGAGAAGTATGGGCTAGGGAACTTCACAACGAAAAATATAGGAGAAACCCCAATATCGCTGGGGATTTTCACCCTCTGCCTTCCAAACTAGCAGGAAAGGTTCTTTGCCAACCTTCGTCGCCAACATCAAGAATAGGCAAATCCTCTTTTCTTGCATGGTCTCCATGTCAGGTTACCTAAGCGCGACCTTCTACAATCCTCGACGGAGACACTCGGCACTCGGCTATCTCTCGCCGATCGAGTTCGAGCGTGCGCAGGCAGCCTGAGCCGGGCTTCGCCCGGGTCGACCCCCTGCGGGGCCGAGTCTCGGAACAACTTCAGGAAAGAAATCAGAGACAATCAATCAGGAGCGCTCGGGGGAGATCCCAAGCGTTCAGGTGTCCACCGAAACGGGGCAGCTCCAGACAATCGGTTGCGCCGACGAAGGCCCGCCGGGGCTAGATGGTTGCTCCTAAGAAGACGTGACCGACACGATGCGCCGGGGCGAGTCACTTCCTGCGTTGGGCGACGCCTAATGGGGGGAGAGGTAAACTTCAGAGCGCAGGCACATAGCCGTCGGGAGGGGCGCTGCTGCCTTGGATAACTGGCTGCCCCGGCGGTGCTCAGGGCAGTGTGCCATCCTTCAACCATTGCGCAAGCGCCTTGTCCGAATCGGCAATCTGATTGATCGAGCCGTACCAATGGCTCTGCCAGCCGACCTCCGGCAGGCCGGTGAACAGCATCAGATTGAGCGGATAATTCTCACTGTCGGTGCAACGACGAAAATCGTCCCGAAACAAAAACACGGGCTTGTCCCAGGCGATCGCCATGCCCAACTCGACCATCACGCCCTCGTCCGGGGGGCAGCCGGTGACCACCGCGAACAGTCCATCGGCATCCCGCACATCGCGAAGGTCGGCCTGGCCAATCTGGTAGGCCCAACCAGGGTTTGTCTGATCGATCTGATTGTTGCGAGCGAAGGGCTCCCAAACCTCAGCGCCCACGGCTTCCAGAGCCTCCACGAGCGCCACCAACGGTCCCTCGCGTTGCTGTTTGGAGAAGCCATACGGGTTCGCCAGATACAGGGTCTTCTTAGCAGTTGCGGTCGCGTAGCTCCCTGTTTCGCCAACCGCTCTGTCGGCGTCGGGAATCGACTCCACCTGACCGGCGTCGTTGCCGGTGATCGCGTCGTTACCGCCGGTGACAACGTGCGCATTGAGGTCAGTATCGTCAAAACCTCTGGCCGGACTGGCGCCCATCCCACTCGAACTCACCAACGCCATCGCGAAGCCCAAGGAGACGACTTTGGCGCCACAGACGACGCTAAAAACTCTGCCTTTTTCGATAAGGGGATTCATGGATCTCAACTTTCCATTCAGATGAGACAGCGGACAGCACCTCAGTCGCGGGGTTACCCGGGTATCTCACCACCTTGCATGGAATGCTCCACCACGAGGATCAGCCCGCTGAGGAAATTATTCAAGGGCTTACGTGACGATTCTGGAGGAAATCGGGTCAACTCCAGAAGTAGTACTGCGCGGCACTACGTGGAGGCGGGCAGCACGGGCAGGGGAGCGGGGGAGGATCTAGAACTGCAATGGGAGAGGGGATGACCCGCATCATGGCTCTTGACTCGCACACACTAGCGGCGCTGCGTAATCTAGACCGAGCAGTCGGAAGTGGTTTGCTCCCACGCGATGTTACGGAAGGCGCTGTCGTTCAGGTCACGAAGGATCCGACTCGTGACGCGCAGCTCCGTTCGACTAGACGTCGATTGCCTTGTCCCTCGATGCCAAGAAGTCGGCTCCAGGTAGGAACCGTTCCGAGTAGTCATCCAGGAACGGAACATAGAGGGCCCCTATCCCCGGGTTTGAGAAGTAGCAATCGTCAATCATCCGCCAGGAGATATCCCAACATCAGATTCGGATAGAGGCCCAACAGCGACGCCATTATTTCGATGTGCTGGGCGGCGTTCAGATCGCAGCCAAAAGTGGCCATACACGCATTGATGGTACTCAGAACTCCATGGAGATGCGCGCGTACCAGAAGGCGCCGTTGTAGTCCCAGGGCGTGCTCTCGGGGTGGTGATTGCCCTGGCCCAGCGTCTCGCCGACGAAAGCTCTGGGGATCTGGTCGAAGATGTTCTGTACGCCCACGTTCAAGCGGTAGTGGTCAGTGAACGCGTAGCCGATCTCGGCATCGGCGATCCACTCCCCGTCGAAGGAGTCGAGGTAGTCCTCACCGGAACCCGACGCGCAGTCGCTGTTCTGGAACCGACAGGCTTTCCAATCGTCGAAGTAGCTGAGCCGCAGCAGGGCGCTCCACGGCCCTATCCGGTGACGCCAGGTGAGTGTCGGTGCCTGAGTTTTAGCGTCAAGGGTGCGGCCCGCCGTGCAGCTCTGCGAGGACGCGAGATTTGGCACACTTCGGACAGGTTGCATGGCACAGTCCGGGCGCGCCGTCGGGAGCCAGAGTAGTCCCCGACCAGCGGTGGTGGTTACTCGCTCTTAGAAGCGATAGCTCAGCGCCAACTTCATGCGGCGGCCCTTGGGATTGTGCTCGAGAGCGGCCAGATCCACGCGAGGTTCGGCCCGCGAGAGGGGGCGGCGCGTCCGTCCAGACAGGGCCGGGTGAAACTTATCGATCTGCTCCGCCGGCGGACCGGGGCGCCGCGCGGCTACCGGCGCAGCTTGAAATCGCCCCGCCGCGGGTCCCCGTAGGGGCTATACATAACGTCCATGCTCGGGCGTGGACCCGGAACGCAGCCTATTTTGCCTATGCCCAGCACGCCCCGTTCGACCTCAACCGACCGAACACCCCAGTCCATAATGTCCGATTGACAGAGGGGGCGGGATCCCGTGTGATGGACCCCGCTGGACGAGCGAAACCCAAAAGATGAGGTAGGTATGAGCACGAAACTGAAGCCGCGGGTCGTCACGCCCGCGCGCGGGACGGCCCGGCCCGGAAAGTAGAGCGGTGTCTCATCGTCGTTTCCGCAGCGCCTAGCAGGCTGCTGAAAAACTCCTCATCGAAGGGTACCTTTGAGGGAAGCCCCAAGGGGGAGATGTGAGAGGACCGCAGACGCTCCAGGGTGGGATCTTCAGCTACGTATCGCTGGAGTCCCGGATTCCCGAGGACCATCCGCTTCGAGCGATCCGGCGACTGGTGGACGCGGCGCTGGAGCAGCTGTCGCGACGCTTCGATGGTATCTACGCCAAAGGGGTCGGCCGACCGTCGGTCCCGCCGGAGCAGCTGTTGCGGGCGCTCGGTGGTAGTGGGGATCGCCAGCGCGCCAGCGGTGGGCTCTGTCTCTGCTGCCGCTGCCCTCCAGTTGAGAGGCAACGGCAAGATGGTCAAGGGTCGGGGATCTCCCTACGCTCGACGGCTAGCACGGGTTTCCGGACCCCTTCGCCGGGGCAGGCGAATCTTGGCGTACTGGGTACGACCTCTTCCGGCGAAGGCGGCCTGATCGAGTCGGGTCAGCTCCCGCCTGCTCGACGACAATTACTTCTGCCGGATTAACGACAACTAGAACTGTGAATCGCCCCGAGATTCCCGGAAGCTCCATTCCTTGAGAGGATGGAGTCATGGCACGAGCGAGCAGGTTTTCCCAGGAGGTTCGGGAGCGATCGGTGCGGATGGTCTTCGAGCACCGGGGCGAGTACGGGTCTCGGTGGGAGGCGATCTGCTCGATCGCCGAGAAGATCGGATGTTCCCCGGAGACGCTCCGGAAATGGGTGCGGCAGACCGAGGTCGACTCGGGCCGCCGGGGTGGCGTGACGAGCGAGGAGAAGGCCCGGATCAAGGAACTCGAGCGCGAGGTCCGCGAGCTTCGTCGAGCCAATGAGATCCTTCGCAAAGCGTCGGCGTATTTCGACGCCGACGGCTTCCTCGTGAGTGTTCCGTTTACGCTACAGTGGCCACCGATGGCCGTTTGAGCCCATCACTTTCACTCCCGCTGAACCTGCAAGGCCGGTGCGCTCCAGCATCCGACATCGAGCTACGTGTGTGTGGATTGAGTTTGGAGACAAGACCCACGGGGCCTGCGCGCGGCCCGGTCCCTGGCGCGTCAGTCACGGTTAAGATCCCCGGCGGCCGCGGTGTGAGGATGATTCCCGGTGATGTGGGTTTCAATCCTGGGGGGGGGCTGGCGGCAGTGAGCTGGACTGGACCGTTGGGAGCTGGTGGAGTGTTCGTGGGGGGCTCGAGGAGGACGGTATGACGAGGAGTGAACTAGATGCTTGGCCGGTAATCGTTGCTTGCCTGTTTGAAATGGATAGCCATGCAATTCCCCGAATCATTGACAAGTGCGGAATGAACGTCGATTGGGGACTCACAGAGCGGGAAGACTACTCGCACAACTATCGCAATGCGGCGTATCGGCCACGGATCAACAAAGCGTATGAAGCCCTCGACAAGGCTCACCAACTCCGGGTTGCCTTTATCGTTTCCGGTGAGCTCGCCCGTCAAGGGCTGGGTGAGCAACTGAGCGCCGACTTGCATCGGATAGGTTGGCATATCGACGACGAAACGCTAACGCCCGCGAACGAGTCAGTCCGCGAACTGTTTTTCCCGCAGGGAACCCAGCATGACGCCTACGTGCGGATCAGAAAAATTGTCCGTCGAGCCAAACAATCGATACGCATCATTGATCCGTATCTGGACGAAACGATATTCGCCCTTCTGGGCGATACCGAAGCATCGCTGAAGATCGAACTCCTGAGTGGCAAGCTACCGACGGATTTTGCGCACGAAATGGCCAAGTTTGAGGCTCAGTATCCCCAAGTAACGATCGAAGCTCGGCGGTCACGTGACTTCCACGACCGCTTCATTGTGGTCGATGACACGGAATGTTGGCACATTGGTCATTCAATCAAGGATGCGGGTAAGAAAGCGTTCATGTTGAGCTTGATCGAAGATTCCAGGAATGCCCAAGCGCTGATCGCAGCCATAAGCTGCGCGTGGGATGACGCTGCGCAACTGACCTGAAGCGCTGCGGACGGGCCAACGACGAAGGTTTCGCGCGCCCGGACTGTGCCACTGAACCTGTCGAGGGGGGCCCCGCTCTGCGGAAGCAGTGAAAGTGATGGACCCAAACGGCCATCGGGGCGGGGCGATGATGCGGGGCCTCGTGCCAAACGCACTCTGGTTGCCACTATCGGCCGCCTGGTGCCGGCGCCCGCGCCGTTTTTTCGCACCGTTTTCAGCGTCGCTTTTACCGTCCGATTCGTGACATTCTCCGTGGTCATGGGCGACGGCAAAGGGGCTTGGTTCCCCTGCCGAAACGAACTCATGCCGAGGAAGCCAGCCACGATCATCCAGAAGACGGCCCCGGGCCCACCGACTCCGACGTGCATCTGGCGCCGCCGGGGCGTGGCCCCTGGCCCAGGTAGTAGTTTTGGAGGGGGCATCCCCCCACCACTAGATCTAGTGAATCGAGTTCTTGTGCCGCTATGTGCCACTATCGGCCGCCTGGTGCCGGCGCCCGCGCCGTTTTTCGCACCGTTTTCAGCGTCCGATCAGCTCCACTTTCAGCGTCCTCCCAGATCTCCTGTCTCGATCTCGTCCCAGGAGCCGCCCTCGATCATGATTGGACCCGGGGAGATCGTATTCACCCGAATCCCCTGGGGTGCCAGCGCCTGTGAGAGCCCGTTCGAGTGGACGATCAGCGCCGCCTTGATCGCATTGTACGAGGTCGGACTCCGTCAGCCGCCGAGAGGCCACTGTAGCGTAAACGGAACACCCACTGGGAAGCCGTCGGCACAACCGCTCCCCCCGGAAATCGGGAGACGAGACCGGGACCGATAATGCGGGGCGTTTCGCCCGTCGTGCGCGTCTCGTGTTGCACCGACTCCGGCAAAACCCCGGAAACCGTACGGAAAACCTGCCCTCGTCTCCTCCCTGTAGAGGTTGGCCAGCCTGCTTGGCGGGCCTAGCGGCCGGGATATTCGTAGAAGCCGCGTCCCGTCTTGCGTCCGAGCAGACCCGCTTCCACCATGCGGCACAGTAAGGGGGGCGGGGCGTAGAGAGGCTCCTTGAACTCCTCGTACATGGATTCCGCAACCGCCATGGTGGTGTCGAGACCGATCAGGTCGACGAGCGCGAGTGGGCCCATCGGATGGTTGCAGCCCTTCACCATCCCCGCATCGATGTGTTCGGCCGTCGCGAAGCCGGACTCCGCCATGCGGACCGCAGAGAGCAGGTAGGGGATGAGCAGCGCGTTCACGATGAAGCCGGCCCTATCCTGGGAGCGGATGACGTGCTTGCCGAGCACCTCCTCGGCGAACGTTGCGACGCGCTGAGCGGTCTCCTCGCTCGTGAGCAGCGAGGGCACCAGCTCGATCAGGTCGAGCACAGGAACGGGGTTGAAGAAGTGGAGCCCGAGCACCTGCGCGGGGCGTCCGGTCTCGACGGCGAGCTTCATGATCGGGATGGAGGAGGTGTTCGAGGCGAGGATCGCGTCCGGGCTTGCTACGACGGAGTCGAGCGTGCGGAAGATCTCGACCTTGGCCGCCTCGTCCTCGAACACGGCCTCGACGACGATCTCGCGATCCGCGAGCGCAGCGAAGTCTTCGGTCACGAGAATACGCTCGAGCGCGGCCTTGCGCTCCACGTCCGAGATCTTGTGTGCCGAGACCGCCCGGTCGACGGAGCGGCCGATGCGGGCCAACCCTGCGTCGGCTGCCTCTTCGTCCCGCTCCACGACCACGACGTCGAGACCCGCGCGTGCGCAGACCTCGGCCACTCCGGAGCCCATGAGACCGCAGCCCACGACACCGATTCTCTCCATGAGGGTCCCCCGGGTCCGTCGCCTGGGGACTTTCCGACACGACGGACTCTGACGAGAAGTATAAACCACTCTCTGGTGGTGGGATTCCCCTACCCGTCCCCAAGAAGCCCTGCTGGCGTACCTGTCGCTCGCTGGGGCGCGCCCGACCCGGCTGACCTTGACGGGGCCGCCGATGAGGGGAAAATCTCGTAGCTGGATTGCGGGAAGAGCGCTCCCCGTGGTTCCAGGCTCCTCCATCCCCGCGTTCGCGCGGCTCGCCTCCGCGCAGGCGCGCGAGGATTCACATGGCTGACCGATCTGCAGATACCGACCCCCAGGAAACCCAGGAGTGGCTGGATGCACTCGAGTCCGCGTTGCGGGACGAGGGCATCGAGCGCGCGCATTACCTGATCGAGAGGCTGATCGACAAGGCCCGCCGCTCCGGTGCGCACCTGCCCTACAGGGCTACCACGGCCTACGTGAACACGATTCATCCGAGCCATGAGGAGAAGATGCCCGGGGAGCCCGGTCTCGAGCACCGCATTCGCTCCATCATCCGCTGGAATGCCATGGCCATGGTAATGCGGGCGAACCGGAAGAGCCCGGAGCTCGGCGGCCACATCGCGAGCTTCGCCTCCGCTGCGACACTCTACGATGTAGGATTCAACCACTTCTTCCGTGCGCCTACCGAGGACTTTGGAGGTGACCTCCTCTACATCCAGGGCCACTCCTCTCCCGGCATCTACGCCCGTGCGTTCCTCGAGGGAAGGCTCTCCGAGGACCAGCTGCAGCGCTTCCGCCAGGAGGTAGACGGCGGCGGGCTGGCCTCGTACCCGCACCCCAAGCTCATGCCGGACTTCTGGCAGTTCCCAACCGTGTCGATGGGCCTGGGACCGATCCTGGCGATCTACCAGGCGCGCATCATGAAGTACATGCACAACCGCGGGATCGTCGATACCGAGGACCGTAAGGTCTGGGCGTTCATGGGTGACGGGGAGATGGACGAGCCCGAATCTCTAGGCGCGATCGGCCTCGCGGCGCGCGAGAAGCTCGACAACCTGGTCTTCGTCGTAAACTGCAACCTGCAGCGGCTCGACGGTCCGGTCCGCGGCAGCGGGAAGATCATCCAGGAGCTCGAAGGGATCTTCCGCGGTGCCGGCTGGAACGTGCTCAAGGTGATCTGGGGAGATCGCTGGGATCCCCTGTTGGCACGCGACAAGAAGGGCCTGCTGCTCGAACGCATGGAGCGGGCCGTGGACGGTGACTATCAGAACTACAAGGCCTCCCGGGACGGGGGCTACACGCGCGAGCACTTCTTCGGCACGCACCCCGAGCTGCTGGCCATGGTCGCGAACATGACCGACCACGAGATCTCGGAGCTCAACCGTGGCGGCAACGATCCGCAGAAAGTCTATGCCGCCTACGCGCAGGCGACCAAGACGGTCGGGGAGCCAACTGTGATCCTGGCCAAGACAGTCAAGGGCTACGGCATGGGCGAGGCCGGAGAGGGCCAGAACACCGCGCACTCACAGAAAAAGATGGCCGGCGAGTACCTGCGCAGGTTCCGGGATCGCTACCGCATCCCCATCTCCGACGACCGGCTGGAGGAGACCCCCTTCTACAAGCCCGCCCAGGACAGCCCCGAGATGCGCTACATGCACGAGCGTCGCGAGGCCCTCGGTGGCTACCTGCCCGCTCGCCGCAGAGCCGCACGTCCGCTCCAGATTCCCGAGCTCTCGGTGTTCGACGCGATGCTCAAGGGCTCGGGCACGCGCCAGATCTCGACCACCATGGCCTTCGTTCGCATGATGACGGCCTTAACCCGCGACAAGCAGATCGGCAAGCTCGTGGTTCCGATCGTTCCCGACGAGGCGCGCACCTTTGGCATGGAGGGAATGTTCCGATCCTTGGGCATCTACTCGAGCGAGGGCCAACTTTACGAGCCGCAGGACGCCGGTCAGGTGATGTACTACCGCGAGGAGAAGAGTGGCCAGATTCTGCAGGAAGGGATTAGCGAGGCCGGAGCGACCTCGTCATGGATCGCCGCCGGCACCGCATACAGCAACCACGGTATCAACCTGATTCCGCTCTACATCTTCTACTCGATGTTCGGATTCCAACGCGTTGGGGACCTGCTCTGGGCGGCCGGCGACTCGCAGACGCGCGGCTTCCTGCTGGGCGGGACGTCGGGTCGCACGACGCTGGCCGGAGAGGGCCTTCAGCACCAGGACGGACATAGCCAGCTTTTGGCTTCGAACATCCCCAACTGCATCTCATACGACCCGACCTTTGCCTACGAGCTCGCGATCATCCTTCACGCCGGACTCGAACGGATGTACGTGAAGCAGGAGGGGGTCTTCTACTACATCACGCTCACGAACGAGAACTACCCACACCCGGCGCTCCCGGAGGGCATCGAGGAGGGGATCCTCAAAGGCATGTACTCCTTTGCGGAGGGTTCGAGCACGAGCGGTCCACGGGTCCAGCTCCTCGGAAGCGGGGCCATTCTGCGCGAGGTGATCGCCGCTTCCGAGCTGTTGCGCGAGGACTTCGGGGTGGAGAGCGACGTGTGGAGCGTGACCAGCTTCAACGAGCTGCGCCGCGACGGGATGGAGATCAAGCGGTGGAACATGCTGCATCCAGACGAGGCGCCTCGCGAGACCTACGTGGAGCACATGCTCGGCGATCGGCCTGGCCCCGTGATCGCCGCGACGGACTACCTGAAGACATTTGCGGATCAGATCCGCTCGCAGATCGGTGCGCGTTACTACGTGCTCGGCACGGACGGCTTCGGGCGCTCGGACGTGCGCGCCCGGCTGCGCCATCACTTCGAGGTGAGCCGGCACTTCGTCGTCGTGGCAGCACTCAAGGCACTCGCAGACGAGGGCGAAGTTCCCCTTGCCGCGGTCCAGAACGCGCTGGAGAAGTACAAGATCGACCCGAACAAGCTCGACCCCGCGACCAGCTAGAAGGAAACCGCTTTGGCTGCCGAGAGAAAGATCCTGCTCCCCGACATCGGCGACTTCGAGGACGTCGACGTCGTCGAGATCCTGGTCTCGCCCGGAGACCGCGTTGCCGTCGACGATTCGCTGATCGTGCTCGAGACGGACAAGGCCACGATGGAGATCCCCGCACCCTTTGCCGGCGTGATCAGCCAGATGAGCGTCCGTGTCGGAGATACGATCAGCGAGGGCGGAATCTTCTGCGTGATGGAGGTCGACGAGGACACGGAGCTCCTGGCCCCGCCTGCTGCCGAGGAGGCGGAGGAGCTCGAAGAGGAGCCCACCGCGCCTGAAGAGCGGGCGGAGCCGGAGGCCATGCTCCCGCCGCTGCCCGCCCCCACGCCTTCCTCTGCGAGCGCCCACGCGAGTCCCGGCGTGCGCCGCCTGGCCCGCGAGCTGGGCATTGACCTGACGCTCGTCCCGCCGAGCGGTCGCAAGGGTCGCGTACTTAAAGAGGACGTGCAGGGCTACGTGAAGGGGATGATCGCCAAGGGGACCTCCGCGGGCGTACCGATCTCTGGCGTCCGCGTGACGAGGGCTCCCGAGATCGACTTTGCGAAGTTCGGTCCGACCGAGATCGAGCCGCTGAACACGATCCGCAAGCTCTCGGGTGCCAACCTGCACCGGAGCTGGGTCTCCGTCCCGCACGTCACCCAGTTCGACGAGGCGGACATCACGGAGCTCGAGGGCTTCCGCCAGGCCCAGAAGACCGAGGCGGAGCGCCGTGGGATCAAGCTCACGTTCCTGCCCTTCGTCATGAAGGCGATCGTCGCGGGGCTCGCGGAGTTTCCCCACTTCAACTCCTCGCTCGACAAGACTGGCGAGAACCTGATCCTCAAGAATTACTTCCACATCGGCGTGGCGGTGGACACGCCCATGGGGCTCGTGGTGCCGGCGGTTCGGGACGTGGACCGGAAGGGCATCCTCGAGCTGGCCGGCGAGCTGATGGAGCTCAGCACCAAGGCTCGGGAACGCAAGCTCCGCCCCAACGACCTGCAGGGCGGAACCTTCACGATCTCCAGCCTGGGCGGCATCGGAGGCACGTTCTTCACGCCGATCGTGAACCACCCCGAAGTGGCCGTACTAGGCGTCGGGCGCATGGAGTGGAGACCGGTCTACCGCGGCGCCGAGCTCGAACGTCGCCTGATCCTGCCGCTCTCCCTGTCGTACGACCATCGCGTGATCGATGGAGCGGACGCCGTGCGCTTCACCGGCCGGCTCGTACATTACCTGTCTGACATGCGTCGCACTCTGCTGTAGGCCATGGTCGCCACGAGCGAGGACCGCCCGCCGCCGCCGCCACCGCCCCAGTCGCCTTTCGACCGTGGAGACGTCCACGCAGAGGTGGCCGTGCTCGGCTCGGGCCCTGGCGGCTACTCGGCGGCCTTCCGAGCCGCGGATCTGGGAAGGAGCGTGGTTCTGGTCGAGCGCTACCCCACGCTCGGGGGCGTCTGTCTCAACGTCGGCTGCATTCCCTCGAAGGCGCTGCTGCACATGGCCGAGATCATCACCGAGGCGCGCGAGCTGTCAGCTCACGGCATCGCGTTTGGAGAGCCACGGTTCGATCTCGACAAGGTCCGCGCGCGCAAGAACGAGTCCGTCGAGGCGCTAATCCGCGGCCTGACCCACCTCGCCAGGCAACGCAAGGTCCGGGTCATCACGGGCACCGCGAGCTTCGTCGACCCGCACCTGCTCCACGTCGAGTCACCAGACGGTGTCACGTCCCTCTCTTTCGACACCGCGATCATTGCCGCGGGCTCGCGGCCGGTGGAGCTGCACTTCCACGCGCACGAGGATCCTCGCGTCATGGACTCGACGGCCGCGCTCGAGCTGGAGGAGATCCCGGGCAGGATCCTCGTGATCGGCGGCGGGATCGTCGGCCTGGAGATGGCTACGGTCTACGACGCCTTCGGCTCCCAGGTGACCGTCGTCGAGCTACTCGACCGGCTGATCCCCGGCGCGGACCCCGATCTCGTTCGCCCGCTCTCCCAGCGTATCCGCCGCCGTTACGCGAACATCTACCTTTCGACCGAGGTCACGGCCATCGAGCCCCAGACGGACGGCGTCCGCGTCGGCTTCGACGGTGAAGCAGCGCCCCAGAGCGACGTCTTCGACCGCGTCCTGGTCGCCGTCGGCCGTCGGCCGAACGGCGACACGATCGGCGCCGAACGCGCGGGAGTCACGGTGGACGAGCGGGGCTTCATCCGCGTGGACAAGCAGCAGCGCACGAACGTCGGCCACATCTACGCGATCGGCGACATCGCGGGCGAGCCCATGCTCGCGCACAAGGCAAGCCACGAGGGGCGTGTAGCAGCGGAGGTCAGCGCCGGGCTGCCCTCCGCCTTCGATCCGACGACGATCGCCTCTGTCGCCTATACGGATCCGGAGATCGCCTGGATGGGGATGACCGAGACGGAGGCCACGGCACAGGGCCTCGAGATCGAGAAGGCCAGCTTCCCCTGGGCGGCCAGCGGCCGCGCCCTGAGCTATGGCCGCAAGGACGGCCTCACGAAGCTCATCTTCTCCTCCGACACACGCCGGCTCATCGGTGCCGGCATGGTCGGCAAGAACGCCGGCGAGCTAATCGCAGAGACCGTGCTGGCCGTCGAGCTCGGCGCCGACGCGGAAGACATCGCCCTCACCATCCACCCCCACCCCACCCTCTCCGAAACCGTCGGCTTCGCCGCCGAAATGATCGAAGGCACCATCACCGACCTCTACGCCCCAAAGAAATAGAAAACTAAGGACCGTCCCCAAGTTCTATTTTCGAGTTCAGGGCTTGCGGAACTTGAGAGCCATGCGGTCGCTCTCTCCGATCGTTGCGTACTTCTCGCGGTCGACGTCCTTCAGGCGGTAGGCAGGCGGGAGCGTCCAGACACCCTCTGGGTAGTCTTTCGTGTCTTTTGGGTTCGCGTTGAGCTCGGACGTTTCGACAAGCTCGAAGCCCGCGGCTTCGGCCAGCGCGGTGGTGTAGTCCTGCCTGACGTAACCGTTCTCCGCCACGGGATCCTGCTCGATCGTGGGGTCGCCGCGATGCTGGACGACGCCGAGGATGCCGCCGGGCTTCAGCGCATCGAACATCTCCTGGAAGACGCGCTCCTCGTAGCCTCCGGACATCCAGTTGTGGACGTTGCGGAAGGTCAGCACCAAGTCCGCGGAGCCATGGGGCGCGATCTCCACGCCCGGCGCAAGCGCGGTCACGACTGTCCGGTCGTAGAGCTCCGGGTCCGATGCGAGCTTCTCCGCGAAACGTGCGACCGAGCGCTCGGCGGACTCGGCTTCGGACTCGGGGTCCAGACCCGCGGCGTAGTAGAGCCCCTCTTCCCGCAGATACGGGGCCAGGATCTCCGTGTACCAGCCACCTCCTGGCCAGATCTCTACGATCGTGAGGCCCGGCTCGAGCCCGAAGAAAGTGAGCGTCTCAACGGGGTGGCGGTACACGTCTCGGGCACGGTTTTCGGCCGACCGGTGCTCGCTCGCGACAACTTCTTCGAGCGCGACGGCGGACGTCGGAGCCGTTGCCACGTCGACGACCTCGTCGCCCTGCACGGTGGGCTGCCCACAGCCCAGAGCCAAGGCGAGCAGGCCCACGAACAAGCTCGCATACTCGATTCGATTCATGTTCATCGACCTCCGGGGCTATGCCTCCACCAGATCAGGTAGGCGTACAAGGGTCAGTCCGTCAGGCGCTCACTCAACGCCGAGAGAAGGCCTTCGACGTCGATGCTCTCGTCCAGGAGCGGGCGCATGGGATCGCCGCGCTCACGCAGCGACCTGGGCGCCGTCGCCATGGTCCAGCGCGTGGGGTCGAGGCGCGCGCTCACCTGTGACCAGCTGAGCGGCATCGACACCGGCGCGTGTACGCGCGGACGCACCGAGAGTGGCGCTGCGATGAGCTTGCCGCGCCCGTTCTGCAGGAAGTCCACGTACACCTTGTCTCCGCGCGCGGCCAGCGGCCGGGCGATGGTTGCAATGTCAGGAAGGTCGGCGCAGACGACGCGGGCGAGCACCTCGCCCAGCACCTTGGCGTCGGAGTGGTGGAGCTGGCCGGCGAGCGGGAGCATGACGTGCAGCCCGTCCTGGCCAGAGGTCTTCGCGAAGTGCGGCGTTTCGAGCTCCTCGAGCAGCCGGTGGATGTGGCGGGCTACACGCACGACGTCCGAGAACGGGGCCTGCTTGGGATCCAGGTCGAGAATCAGCCAATCCGGCCTGTCAAGCTCGGCTCGCCGTGCGCTCCAGACGTGGAGCGGGATCGCACCCGAGTTGATCACGTAGAGCAGCGTGCGCAGCTCGTTGCAGATGAAATAGTCGGTTCCCTCGATCTCCTCGCGCTCGACCCAGGCCGGGGTGAACTCGGGCGCGTTCTTCTGATAGAAGCTCTTGCCCTCGATCCCGTCGGGATAGCGGGTCAGGACTACAGGCCGGTCCTCCAGATAGGGGGCCAGCCAGGGCCAGGCCGCCTCGTAGTAGGCGAGCAGGTCGCCCTTGGTGTGCCCCTCGATCGGCCAGAACACCTTGTCGAGCCGCGTGAGCTCGAGCCGTAGCCGCTGCGGCTTGGCGTTTGGGGCGACCTCGACGGTGGCGCGCTCCGCTGGAGCTTTGCAGTCCTCCGGCGCTTCGTCTTCTCGGAGCTCGAGGAAGACCGGATGACGGAGCGTTCCGGCGCTTGTCACCTCAGTGTAGCGGACCTCACACACGAGCTCGGGGCGCGTGTAGACGGCGCCACGCGGGCGAGGGTCCGGAAGCCCCGAGAAGGCGGGCTCCGGCAGCGTTCGCAGCCCGGCCAGCAGCTGCTCGATCGTCTGATCGTCGAGCCCCGAGCCGGCGTTTCCCGCGTAGATGAGCTCCCCATCTCTGTGCCAGGCCAGCATCAACGAGCCCAGTGCACGCCGCGCCCCCTTCCCGGGCAGGTAGCCCACAATCGCGAGGAGAGAGCTGCGCGGCACCTTGATCTTGAGCCACTTCTTCGAACGGCGCCCCGTCTCGTAGCGCGAATCAGCCCGCTTGCCGACGACACCCTCCAGTTCGTGCTCACGGGCCGCGTCGTAGAGCGCCTCACCATCGCCCTCTACGTGATCCGCGAAGCGCACGAAGCCGAGACGGGGCACGAAGCGAGCCAGGACGTTCTTGCGCTCCACGAGCGCGGCCCCCCGCAGGTCCCGGCCGGCGGCGGCAAGCAGATCGAAGGCGTAGAACACAATGGGAGCCTCGACCTGGAGCCGGCGGATCACGTGCGGGTCGCGCTGTGTGAAGCGCCTCTGCAGGCGCTCGAAGGAGCTGCGGCCGTTCTCGTCCAGCGAGACGACCTCGCCGTCGATCACAAACTCGTCGAGCGGCAGGTGCGCGATCGCTCGGGCCAGCTCCGGGTAGGTCCCGGTCGCATCGCGGCCCGAGCGCGAGCAGAGCGTGACCTCTCCATCGCGCTTGCTTGCGAGCACCCGCGCCCCATCATACTTGAGCTCGAACAGCCAGCCCTGGCGCGAGAAGGGCAGGTCCTCGCTGCCAGCGAGCATCGGGCGCAGCTTGCGCACGTCCACCTCGCGCCGGGGTGCGCCCAGGCGCTCGACCTCCCGCTCGACCGGCTCCGCGCGGCTGGCGCCAAGAGCCAGCTCTTCAACAGTCAGGCCCGAGAGCACCGAGGTCTCTGCGAGCGTCTGATCCTCCACCGGCTCCCCCTTGCGGAGCAGGAGCCAGCTCTTGCCGTGGTCTCCCTTCGTCCGCACCAGACCGAAGCGCCCCCGGAGCTTGTGCCCCGAGAGCCGCAGGTCGAGCTTGCCGTTCTCGAGGCCCTCGCGCGGGGATACTCCGTCCACGGTGCAGTAGGCGCCGCGATCCCAGAGGGTCATAGCCCCCGCGCCGTAGTTCCCCTGGGGAATCACTCCCTCGAAGTCGGCGTACTCAAGCGGGTGATCCTCGGTCCGGACGGCCAGCCGCCGGTCCTTGGGGTCTAGGCTCGGTCCCTTGGGGACCGCCCAGCTCACCAGCACCCCGTCGATCTCGAGCCGCAGGTCCCAGTGCATCCGCGTCGCCGCGTGCTGCTGGACCACGAAGCCCCGCTCCGCGCCCGCGGGCAGCGCGTGCTCCGGGCCCTCCCCTCCAAACGGCTCTGGCGTCCGCTCCGGGTCGCGTTTCGCTCTGTAGGTCTTCAAATCTGGCACTGTGAACCGGGGCGATGTTAGAATTTTCGCTGTACTTGCGCAGAGGAAGTGTATGCCAGCACGCGCGATCTCGTCCGGGACAATCAGCTTTGGCCTCGTCTCGATCCCGATCAAGGTCTACTCGGCGAGCCAATCGAAGACCGTCCGCTTCAGCATGCTCCACGAGACCGACAAGGCGCGCCTGAAGCAGCAGTACATCTGCACTACCTGCAGCGAGAAGGTCGACCGCAGCGAGACGGTCCGGGGCTACGAGTACGCCCGGGGGCAGTACGTCGTGATGACGGACGACGAGCTCAAGGGGCTGCAGCAGCAGAGCGATCAGGCCATCGAGATCGAGGAGTTTATCCCGATCGAGAAGGTCGACCCGATCTACTTCGAAAAGACCAACCTGCTGGGCCCCGACAAGGGCGGCCACAAGGCCTACCGCCTGCTGAGCGTGGCAATGCGGGAGTCGGGCAAGGTGGCCCTGGGCCGCTTCAGCGCCCGGGGGAAGCAGCAGCTCGTCCTGCTTCGGCCGACCCAACGTGGCCTGGCCATGCACGGCCTCTTCTATGCCGACGAGGTCCGCAGCTTCGACGACATCGAGCTCGGGGACGACGTGGAGCTCAAAGACCACGAGATCCAGCTGGCGAACCAGCTGGTAGAGCAGCTGTCCAAAGAGACCTTCGATCCAGAGAAGTACGAGGATGACTACCGGCGCTCCGTGCTCGAGGCAGTCGACCGCAAGGTCGCCGGTGAAGAGATCGTCATCATGCCGAAAGAGGAGTCGCGCGAGCAGATCATCGACCTGGTCGCGGCACTCAAGAAGAGCATCGCAAACAAGAAGGCGGATGGCGCCGCGCCCGCCTCGCGCAAGAGCGCGAGAGCGAAGGGCAGGCGCACATCGTCCGCAAGCAAGTCGGCCGTTACCTAGGCCGGCGCGCGCCTGGGGGGTACGCGCGCCATGAGTCGGCATCTTTCAACCGCTGAGGTAGCCCGGATCCTCGGAATCCGGGAGGCGCGCGTGCGCGAGCTAGCTCGCGCAGGGCTGTGTCGTCCCACGCGCAGCGGCCGCTCATACGCCTTCTCCTTCCAGGACCTGGTTGCGCTGCGTGCCGCCCAGGGCCTGTTCCGGCGCAAGGTGCCCGCCGCGCGCGTCCGACGCGCGCTCTCGGCGCTGATCCGTGAGCTGCCGCAGGACCAGCCCATCTCGGGCTTGCGCATCTACGCGGACGGCCGCGACGTGGCCGTTCGCGATGGCGCTGCCGCCTGGCTGCCGGAGAGTGGACAGACAGTGCTGAACTTCGACGTGGACGAGCTGGCGGAGCGGGTGGAGGAGCTAGCCGCGGCGCAGGAGCCGCACCCGGTCGATGCTGCGGCCCGCGCCCAGCAGGAGTTCCAGCGTGCCCTCGACAAGCAGGACGCAGATCCGGCGGCGGCCTCCGCGGCCTATCGACGCGCGCTCGAGCTGGATCCCGAGCTGGTCGAGGCGTACGTAAATCTCGGCCGACTTACCCACCAGCTCGGAGATGCTCAGGAGGCGGCGCGCTTCTACGCGCTCGCGCTCGAGCGGAGCCCCGACGACCCAATCATCCACTTCAATCTGGCCCTAGCCCTCGAGGACAGCCGCGGAGCCGGCCCGGCAGCGCACCACTACGAGCGCGCGCTGCGTCTCGACCCCGATTTCGCCGACGCCCACTACAACCTTGCGGGGCTGTGCGAGCAGCTCGGCCGCAAGGCCGACGCGCTCCGCCACTATCACGCCTACAAGAAGCTGACCTAGCCTTGTGGGACCCGGCCGCGGGCGGCCGCGGCCACCCACCTCCGCGCAGGGCTACGCCCTTCGCTGCGCGCGCCGCATTCCGCGGCGCTTGCAGTTGCCAGGCTCAGCAAGGGCGACGGAACTTGGGGACGGTCCTCAACCGGAACTAAATCCTCGATCAGCCCGAGGGGTGACGTCTGCGAGGGGGATCGGGTCAGCGGCGGTCGCGCCGTCGCGGCGGCGGAGGCAGTGGACTTCTCGATAGCCGGCGGCGGCGATCGCCTTCAGGCAAGCGTCGAGGCCGACGCCGACGTCTGCCGGGCCGTGGCTGTCGTCGCCGAGCGTGACGCCGACATCCAGCTGTCGCGCTCGTTCGAGAATCGCTCCCAGCGGGTACGGGGGGCCCAGGCCTCGGCGCGGGGGGGCCGCGTTCACGTCGAGCAGCGCGCCAGACTCGCGAACTGCCTCGAGCGCTCGCTCGATCTCGAGCCACGTTCTCTCGTCGAAGCTCGGGTTCGCTCCAGAAAACTTCCGAATCAGGTCAAAGTGACCGACGACGGTCGGACGAAACTCGCTCACCATCTCGGCCAGCTGCTTGAAGTAGGCCCGGTGGAGGGCGGACATCCCTCCAACCTGCTCCGCGGCATGCAGGGTCCGCTCCTCGGTCATGTCGATCGGCATGTCGCCCACGTGGTGGACGCTACCGATCGTGTAGTCGAAGGGCGCCCTGCGCAGCTCGTTCATCCCTTCGAGCCAACCCTCCGGCGGCACCATCTCGGTCTCGAAGCCGACGAGCACCTCGAGCCGTCCCTCGAGCTCTCCTTGAAGGACTCGGGCCCGGTCGATATACGCGGAGAAGATCCGCGCCAGGTCCGCTGGAGTCAGGTCCTGCTCGTCAGGATAGAGATCCTCGTGACGGAGACGCGGCGCGTGCTCGGACACTCCGTAGACGTTGAAGCCTCGTTCGCAGGCGCTCTCGAGCACCTCGGCCAGCGAGCCGTTCGCGTGCCGGCAGAACTCGCCGCTGTGCCCGCCGTGAAAGCTGAACCAGGCCACCTTCCCGATGATACACTCGCCGGCATGGGAGAACTCTGGGATCGCATCCTGCGCGCGTGCAAGCTCGAAGCCGATGTCTACGAGGAAGTCGAGGCCGACCAGGCGGCCACGCCACAGGCCGCACTGGTAGTCGTACTCTCGGCAGTCGCCGCCGGAATCGGGAACTCGGCCAGCGCCGGAATATTCGGCCTGATCGTTTTTGCCATCGCGGCGCTGATCGGCTGGTACGTCTGGGCCTACCTGACCTACTTCATCGGCACGCGCCTGCTGCCCGAGGTGCAGACCGAGGCCGATTACGGTCAACTCCTGCGCACACTCGGCTATGCCAGCGCTCCAGGCCTGATTCGCGTGCTGGGGATCATCCCCGGGATCGGCGGGCTGTTCTTTCCTCTGGCTTTCATCTGGATGCTGATCGCGACGGTGATTGCGGTGCGACAGGCGCTCGACTACACGAGCACGCTGCGGGCCGTCGGCGTCTGCGTGCTCGGCTGGATCGTCTACGCGGTGATCGCGTTCATCCCTGCCCTCATCTTCTGCCTGTAGGGCGGTTCGTTGCTGGCCGATCTGCGCTCACACGAGGCACGCGTCTACTCACAGTGCGGTGAGGACGGTCTCATTCGCCGCATCTTCGAGCGCATCGGCAGCACGAACCGCTACTTCGTCGAATTCGGCGCGAAGGACGGCTGCGCGCTCTCGAACACCGCGAACTTGCGCCTCCACCACGGCTGGACGGGACTGCTCATGGAAGGAGACGCACGCCTTGCCGGGCGACACGTAGAGCACGAGTTCGTAACCGCGGAGAACGTCAACGGTCTCTTCGCACGCTACGGCGTCCCGCACAGCTTCGATCTGCTCTCGATCGACATCGACGGCAACGACTACTGGGTATGGAAGGCGATCCGCGGCTACCAGCCTCGAGTCTTGGTGATCGAATACAACATCTTCTTCGGCCCGCACGAAACGAAGACCATTCGCTACGACGCAGGCCACGCGTGGGACGAGAGCGGCTATCACGGCGCGAGTCTCGGGGCGCTGCGCAAGCTCGGCAGGACGAAGGACTATGCGCTGGTGGCCACCGACAGCTGGGGGCCGAACGCCTTCTTCGTCAAGAACTCCGAGCTCCCCGCCGGCTTCCGGGAGCAGCCGACCCGCGAGCTGACACCGTGGCGTTACCTCGGCGGCCCGTCCGACGCCACGGAGCGGCCGTGGGTCAAGGTCTGATTGGCTATAATCCGCCCGCAATGGTCGACCTCCCCCGCCTCACGCATCTGAAGCAGCTCGAGGCAGAGAGCATCCACATCATTCGGGAAGTGGCAGCCGAGTTCGAGCGCCCGGTCATGCTTTACTCGATCGGCAAGGACTCGAGCGTGATGCTCCACCTCGCCCGCAAGGCGTTCTATCCGGCGCGGCTTCCGTTCCCGCTCTTGCACATTGACACCACCTGGAAGTTCTCAGCGATGATCGATTTCCGCGACCGGATCGCGACGGAATACGGGCTCGACTTGATCATCCACACCAACCAGGAAGGTCTGCGAGCGGGCGTCAATCCTTTCGACTCCGGCAGCAAGAAGTACACCGACATCATGAAGACCGTGGCGCTGAAGCAGGCCCTGGACGCCGGCGGCTTCGACGCGGCCTTTGGAGGCGCACGCCGCGACGAGGAGATGTCGCGCGCGAAGGAGCGCGTCTATTCGTTCCGCGACCGCTTCCATCGCTGGGACCCGAAGAACCAGCGGCCCGAGCTCTGGAACCTCTACAGCGGCAGACTCGACGTGGGTGAGAGCATCCGCGTCTTCCCGCTCTCGAACTGGACCGAGCTCGACGTATGGCAGTACGTCTACCTGGAGGAGATCGCCATCGTTCCGCTCTACTACGCAGCGGAGCGTCCGGTAGTCGAGCGGGACGGAACGCTGATCATGGTGGATGACGAGCGCTTCCGCTTTGAGCCCGGCGAACGTGTCGAGCGCCGCATGGTGCGCTTTCGAACGCTGGGCTGCTACCCGCTCTCGGGAGCAGTCGAGTCCACGGCGATTACTCTGCCACAGATCATCCAGGAGATGCTCCTCGCGAAGCGCTCGGAACGCGAGGGGCGCGTGATCGACTACGACCAGCAGGGCTCTATGGAGCTCAAGAAGCGCGAGGGCTACTTCTAGCGATGAGCCACCAGTCAGAGCTCATCGCGTCGGACATCGACGCGTACCTCGTGCACCACGAGCAGAAGGACTTGTTGCGCTTCCTCACGTGTGGGAGCGTCGACGACGGCAAGAGCACGCTGATCGGCCGCCTGCTCCACGACTCCAAGCTTCTGTACGAGGATCAGCTCGCCGCCGCCGCCAGCGACAGCAAGACCATGGGCACGACGGGGGACGAGGTCGACCTGGCGCTGCTAATGGACGGGCTGCGCGCCGAGCGCGAGCAGGGCATCACCATCGACGTCGCCTACCGCTACTTCTCTACCGCCCACCGCAAGTTCATCATCGCTGACACGCCGGGACACGAGCAGTACACCCGCAACATGGCGACGGGCGCCTCCACGTGTGATCTCGCCGTGATCCTGATCGATGCGCGCCACGGAATCCGCGTCCAGACCAAGCGTCACAGCTACATCACGGCCCTGCTCGGCATCAAGCACGTGGTGGTCGCGGTCAACAAGATGGACCTAGTGGATTTCTCGCAAGGCGTCTTCGACGACATTCGCGAGGCTTACAGGGCTTTCGCGGAACAGCTCGATGTTCACGATCCGGAGTGCATCCCCATCTCCGCGCTGCGCGGAGACAACGTCGTTGACAGGAGCAACGCTACGCCGTGGTACACGGGCCCGGCCTTGATGGACTACCTGGAGAACGTGGAGATCTCCGCCGATCGCAACCTGGCGGATTTCCGGCTGCCGGTGCAGCTCGTGCTCCGCCCGGACGCCACGTTCCGCGGCTACGCTGGGATGATCGCCTCGGGCATCGTGCGGAAGGGCGACGAGGTCGCCGTACTCCCGTCCGGAAGGCGGAGCCGTGTCAGCTCGATCGTGAGCCAGGATGGCGACCTCGACCGCGCCTTTGCGCCCATGTCGATCGCCCTCGTCCTAGATGACGAGATCGACGTGAGCCGAGGCGACATGATCGTTCACCCCCAGAACACCCCGCGGATCGACCACGACGTGGAGGCCATGCTGGTCTGGATGGCCGAGGAGCCGATGGTCCCCGGCAAGCCTTACCTATTCAAGCAGACGACGCGCACGACTCCGGGCAGCGTGTCGAGCCTGCGTCACAAGGTCGACGTGAATACGCTCGAGCATGTGTCCGCTCCGACCCTGGAGCTGAACGAGATCGGACGCTGCGGACTCAGCTTCGAGCAGCCTCTGATCTACGACCCGTACTCCATGAACCGAGCCACCGGCGCACTGATCGTGATCGACCCGCTCACGAACGGCACGGTCGGCGCGGGCATGATCCTGGGCCTCGACTCGGCCAAGACCGATCAGCTGCGGGGGCGTCTGAGCTCCGTGACGGCCGAGGAGCGGGACGCGCGCTACGGGCAGACCCCGGTGACGATCCTGCTGACGGGCCTTGCAGGTGCGGGGAAGTCGACACTCGCCTACGCGCTTGAGCGCAGGCTCTTCGAGGCGGGGCGCGCGACCAGCGTGCTCGACGGACAGAACATGCGCCTGGGGATCAGCAAAGACCTCGGCTTCAACTTCGCGGACCGCTCCGAGAACCTGCGCCGCTCCGCGGAGGTGGCGCGGGTGATCAACGACGCGGGCCTGATCTGCATCTGCGCGTTCCTTGCACCGAGCCGTCTCGCGCGCGACAACGCGCGCGATCTGCTCGGGTCGGAACGCTTCCTGGAGATTCACCTGGACGCGCCCATCGACGTGTGCCGCGCGCGGGACCGAGAGGGGATGTATCCGCTGGCGGACCGCGGCGAGATCGCGAACTTCCCCGGCGTCTCGGCCCCCTACGAGGCCCCGGAGGCGCCGGACCTGCGCCTGGGGACAGACGAGCTCGACGTGGAGACCTGTGTCGAAAGAATCCTGGAGCTGCTGCGAGTGCGCGACTTCGTTCGCTAGGGCGCGCTTCAAGCTTCCCTTCGACAAGGGCTCGCGTCGCCGGATCTACCTGCTCCGGCATGCGGAGGCGGCGTATGAAAGCCTCGGCCCTTCGGGCGACCCCCGTCTCGTTCCGCTGACACCCCACGGGCGCGAGCAGGCGGCCGGCATGGCCAAGCTCCTGGCGGACACGGCGTTCGACCGGGCCGTCTGCTCGGGGCTGCCCCGCACGCGCGAGACGGCCGAGATCGTGCGGGCTCTGGGCGCTCATCACGTAGCCCAGCCCGCCCACGTTGATGTTCTTGGTCAGCGTCGCCCAACGGGCATTCATCACACCCGGGTTGGGTCCCACCTCGTAACCTTCGGAGTGGAAGTGGTGCTCGATGCTCGAGATTCCCCAGAGACCGAGCTTGTCGGCAGCGATCACCCCATCGTCTAGCAGGCTGCGGAGAAAGTGACTGGGTTGGGCGGGACGCCTCTGACGGGAGGCGTGCCGAGCAGGGAGAGGGATCGCCGTTCCCGGTACGAACCGGTTCGGTGTCGCACGGGTAGATCTTGCGGGATCATGAGCTATGTCGCCTCCAACAGGTTGCGGATACGGACCAGGTTGTAGGCCGCAGCAGTGAAGGTGAAGACCCAGCCGACCCGATCCGTGCCCCGGTGCCGGGTCTTGCGCATCAAGCCCACCGTCTTCATCCAGCCAAACACCTCCTCCACCCGTTTGCGGAAGCGCTGGCTCACCTCGTAGCCCGGGTGTCCTGTGGTCCTTCGATCGATCGCGCTTCGGCGGTTCGTTGTGTTCTGTGCCACGTGCGGGGTAACGCTCCAGGCCCGAAGCGCCTGCACAAAGCTCTTGGCGTCGTAGCCCTTGTCTCCAGCCAGGGTGATCCGGCGAGCGCCCCCCAGACCCAGCACCATCTCGAGAGCCGCTTCGCGCTCCGCATACCCCGACGCCTGAGTGAGCTTCGCCGCCACCACCAGGCCGTTGCGGTTCTCCGTCACGACGTGTCCCTGATACGCGAGCCGCGCGCCCTGGCCCCTCATCCCCGCCAGTCGGGCGTCCGGATCCGTCCTCGACGCATGCGTCTGGTTGCTCCGCTTCTCGCCCCGGAAGTTGACCGTCGGGTTGCCCGGGTCGTCATCGTCCCTGCGCTTCTCGTCCTTGCGCACGAAGCTCTTCTGGCTCGCCCACGCCTCGATCAGCGTCCCGTCCACCGTGAAGTGCTCCGATGACACCAACCCCTCCGACTCCGCCTGCGCCAGCACCGCCTCGAAGAAATGCTGAGCGATCTCGCCCTTCAGCAGCCGTTCCCGATTCTTGGTGAACACCGTCGCGCTGAACACCTCATCGTCCAGCTCCAGGCCCACGAACCAGCGGTAGAGCAGGTTGTAGTCGATCTGCTCGATCAGCTGGCGCTCGCTCCGGATCGTGTACAGCACCTGCAACAGCAGCGCCCGCAACAGCTGCTCCGGCGGGACCGACGGTCGGCCGACCCCTTTGGCGTAGATACCATCGAAGCGTCGCGACAGCTGCTCCAGCGCCGCGTCCACCAGTCGCCGGATCGCTCGAAGCGGATGGTCCTCGGGAATCCGGGACTCCAGCGATACGTAGCTGAAGATCCCACCCTGGAGCGTCTGCGGTCCTCTCACATCTCCCCCTTGGGGCTTCCCTCAAAGGTACCCTTCGATGAGGAGTTTTTCAGCAGCCTGCTAGGTCGCGCATCGCCTCCTGAAGCGTTCGGAGTTGCGCCCAATCGGTCGCAGGGCGATACGCTCCTCCTCACTCTCCGCACGAATCATCGGGTAGATCTGCAGGATTATTTTGAGCCCCATGGCACGAACCTCCGTTGCTGCGTCCAATCTTCCTCCCTCTGGCCGTGAGGGTCAGATCGGTATGAGGTCAGAACGCAGCTTGTCTTCCCTATACCCGCTCAGAACGGCGTCGGATCCACGAATCGCCTGAGAACGTTGTCGGTGATTCGCGAAACGTTGTTCTCGTAGTCGTTCTGCGAGAGGCTTCCGGCCCAGGCAATCGAGCTCGCGGAGAACACCGCTCCACCGCCCGGAATCTCGTAGAACACCATGTCGGTGTGGCCCTCGGAGGAGGCCAGGACCAGCGCATTCGCCGGCGTTCCGAGCAGCCGATCCGCCCGGTCGAGCTCGAGCCCGGCCGCGCCGCCACCGACGAGTCCGAAATCGCCGATCCGCTTGTCGTCCCCAACCCCTTCGAAGATCCCCCCGCCGCGGGGTCCCCGTAGAGGCTTGACATAACGCCCATACTCGGACCTCGAGCCAGAACGCAGCCTGTTTATCCTACGCCCACCCGGAGCCGGCTGAGCGGGAGATGGTCCGGATGGATGTCTCCTTTCTCGTCTTGTTCTTGTGGATCAAATCTGACAGGGCTGGCATTGCTGGCCGCGCGAGACACCGCCGCGATGGGGACGCTGCTCGTCGTTCATCTCGGCGCTGTGGCTGGGCTGTTCCTGACCCTGCCCTACGGGAAGCTCGCCCACGTGGCGTATCGCTACGCGGCCCTCGTCCGCAACTCCATCGAAGAGTCGGGTAGTGACTCGGAGAACGTGCCCGGGGGCTGACGGGTAGCTGGTCCTACTTCTCGTAGAAGGCGCGCATCAGGTCGATGGTTCGTTCGGTGCTCTCCGATAGCGTCCAGTGGCCACAATCGGAGAGAACTTCGCAGCTCGCGTTGGGGAGACGCCTCTCCATCTCGGCCACGCGGTCTGGCGGAGCCACCGCGTCCTCGTCACCCGTGACCAGAAGCGTGCGGCATTGGATCTGCTCCAGCTCGGCCGACCGGGCGGCGGCCAGTGCCCTGCAGCTGGCGGCGTAGCCCCTCGGGTCCTGTCTCATCAGCAACTCGAGCACGAGACCCACCACCACTGGCTTCGTCTCCTTGGTGGCTTTCGAGAGCGCCACATCGGCAATGGTTCGGGCGATCTCCTCCATGCCGTCGCTCTCGGCGGCCTCCGCGCGCGCACGAAGCGCGTCTCTCGCCGGGTCCGGGGGTTCGGCCAGCGGGCCAAGCAGGACGAGATCGCGGACTCGCTCTGGCTGCAACGCAGCGATGTGCTGACACACAATGGTGCCCATCGAGTGCCCGACCAGGTGGGCCCACTCCAGGCCAAGTGCATCCATCAACGCGAGCATCGATTCCGCGAGCCCGCCGATCGACAGGCTGTCTGCCCCCTCGGAGCCCCCGGATCCCGGAAGGTCGGGCACGACGACCTGGAACCGGTCCGAGAAGCTCGAAACCAACGGGGTCCAGTAGTTGCCCGTGCCTCCAAGACCGTGGACCAGCAGCAGGGGATCTCCCTCTCCCACCACATGCACGGCCATGGATCGGTCATTGATCTGTCTACGCATGAAAATTCTCCTGGCGCTGGTCGATAGTGGTCGCCGCTATAGCGTACGCCAGTCGGCGTCCTGCTCCAAGGCGTGTGCGGCCCGATAGATCGTCGACTCCTCGTACGCGCGGCCCACGAGCATGAGCCCCACGGGCAATCCCTCACTCGTGTCTTCTCGTAGACGTCGGGCTCACCGCTCTTCAGGCCGAACCCCTCGCTCAGAACTCCGATCCGCAGGCCCTCCACGCCTCGACCGAGTGCCTCGCTATAGGTATCGGTGCTCGGCGCAACCTGCCGTCCGTCGAGGCCGTCCGCCCCCGCGATGACCTCGAACAGCAGTGCGTTGTCAGCGACACTGCTCGTGATCGGACCGACGTGGTCGATCGTCGGCTCCAGCGAGAGGATCCCCGTATAGGGTACGAGGCGGTGAGTCGCCTTCATGCCGTACGCTCCACAGAACGACGACGGCATGCGGATGGAGCCGCCTTGATCTCCGCCGATTGCGAGGTCGACCTATTGACGCTGCCGAGCGCAGGAAACTCTGCCCCGGCTTCGTCCTGACTACCAACGACGACGTGTCCGGGTCACCCGTCCTGCACACGCTGCCGGATGGGCGCCAGATTCTGATCGCGGGGCAGGAGAGCGGAAGGATCACCGCACTGGATCCCGACAAGAGCGGCGCCGTGCTGTGGGTCGCGCAGGCCGGTGACGTGCTGGGCCCAGGAGGCGCCGGCATGGGTGCCGCCGCGGATGGAGAGCTCTACTACAGGACCATCGCGTTACCTGACCAGACCGGCGGGATGGCCGCGCTCCGGCCCGCGACGGGCGAGCGGGTCTGGTACCCCACGCACCCGAAGCCACGACGAACTGCTCCGACCCTGAAGCGGACTGGTGCAGCTCGGGACAGTACGGTGCGGCGACGGTCATCCCCGGCGCCGTATTCGGAGGGGCAAGGGATGGCACGCTGCGCGCGTACTCGACGGACGACGGCGAGCTCTTGTGGGAATATCACACGATGCAGGAGTACGAGACGGTGAACGGCGTGCGGGCCACGGGGGGCTCGATCAGCGGCCACGGGCCGGCGATCGTCGGTGGCATGCTGTTCATGGGATCCGGCTACAATGTTGGCGCGGGGTCGTCGGTACGGCCGGGGAACGTCCTGATCGCGTTTGGCGTCGAGTAGGGTCGCAGACGCTGCTCGACAGCGCGAGTCACGTGACCATGTTCTGGATCTCCCCGATCCGCGAGATCGCGATCCGTACCACGTCCCCCTTCTGAAGGAAACGCGGCGGATCGAAGCCGATACCGACGCCCTCTGGCGTGCCCGTCGCAATGATGTCCCCAGGAAAGAGCGTCATGCAGGCCGATGCCGCTGCGATGATCTCCGGAATCGAGTAGATCAGATCGCCCGTATGGGCGTCCTGGCGGAGCTCGCCGTTCACCCAGCAGGAGATCGAGAGATCCTCGGGATCTAGCTCGTCGGCAGAGACGATCCACGGGCCCATCGGGCAGAAGGTGTCGATCGACTTGCCAAGGAACCACTGCTTGTGGTTCGACTGGAGATCCCGCGCCGTCACATCGTTGATGACCGAGTAGCCCCACACATGGTCGTAGGCGTCGTCCGGTCGGATCGCGCGGCCCTCCTTGCCGATGACCACGCCCAGCTCAGCCTCGTAGTCGACCTCGCTCGTCACGGCCCAGGGGACCTGGATCTCGTCGTGGGGTCCGGACAGCGCGCAGGGCGCCTTTGAGAACAGGATCGGCGCCTGCCGAGTCGAGTCGGGCGGGCTCTGGCTGGACGAGTCATAGCCGCTGCGCGCGAACTCCACCGCGTGAGCGGCGTAGTTCTTGCCGATGCAGATCACGTTCTTGCTCGGCTTGCGAATCGGAGCATCGAGGCGAACGGAGCCGAGCGGCACCGCCTCTCCCGTCAGCGCGTCCTGGATCTCGCCAGGGCTCAACGCGAGCAACGGAATCATCGGATCCGGAACGTTCTCCGGCGCTGCGATCACCCGAAGGATCGGCTCCGCGTCAGCGGCCGACTCCTCGACCAGACCGACACGAGCGCTCCCCTCATACTGGAATCTGACGAGCTTCATGAGGGTAGCCAGGTTCGCGCCCGGCCGGGACGCACTACTCCACCAGCTTGATGAACTCCGTGTTCGGCTGGGATGGCGAGATGATCTCCATGAGTTCCATGTCCTCGGAATGCTCCAGCAGGTCGTGGGCGATGCCCGCGGGCATGTTCACGCAGGCGCCCTCCGCCAGCGTGACTTCGCCGGTGCCCTCGAAATAGAACTTGCCCCACCCCTTGAGCACGTAGAACATCTGGAACTCCACATCGTGGCGGTGCAGCCCGAGCTTGCCCGGGCACGGCCCGTTCGCTGCGATGATGCGGGCGTCTAAAGTGCCACCGGTGGCCTTAATGAGGCCCAGATCTCGGATCCGGAATTGGCCTTTCGGGTCGAACTCGCCGAACGTCGCGTCGGCAGCGTGGCTGACAGACATCTCGGATTGGCTCAGGTCCATGTCATCCTCCTTTCGTCTAGCAGCTCATGCTACCATCACCTCCGATGATTTGCGCCTATAATGAAACCACTAACGGGAGATAGCACCATGGCAGAACAGCCCCGGTTTCGCCCGCGCAAATTCGGGCACTCAAACCTGTTTATCTCCGACGTGCACCAATCGATGAACTTCTACGGGCGCATCGTGGGACTCGAGGAGTTATTCCAGGAGCCAGCGATCCATGCCGGCTTCATGGGGAACGGAAACTCGCACCACGACATCAGTGTTACTCAGGTCTCCAGCGAGTCGCTGATAGGTCGCGACGGCCAGCTTCTTGTGCCCCCTGAGTTTGGACAGAAGCCCAGTCTTTTCCACATCGCTTTCGAGATGGAGAACGAAGCAGAGCTCGTCGCCGCTCACGACCGCGCTGTCAAGTACGACGTAACGATCATCATGACCGTAGACCACACCTTCGCAAAGAGCGTCTATCTGCTCGACGCCGAGAGGAACATGCTCGAGTTCACGTCGGATTCGACGAAGGACTGGAGGGCAACGTATCGGGAGTACGAAGGAAAACTCGTGACCGGGCCGTGGGCGCCTGGCGAGCAGCCACCGGCCACCGAGCGCAACTACCCCGTCGATCCGGAGATCCGCCGCCTGGCAGGTGTAGCCGTGCACTCCCTGCGAGCTACGCACGCGGTTCTCGGCTGCAACAACCTGCACGAGCAGCTCGCCTTCTACCAGGACGTAGCCGGCCTCGATACCGTGGTCTACGCGGACCAGTCCGAGGTCGCTGTTCTGAAGGGAACCGCCGCCGACTACTCGCTCGTGCTGTTCCAGGCGCGTGGGCAGCAGAGATCGGGATATCATCACGTGGCGTTCGAGGTGTCCGCATCCGACTTCGATGTGGACGTCGAGCAGCTCGCGAGCGCGGGCGTCGCGATCGAGGCTCGGGTAGACCACCCCGCAAAGAAGGGCGTCTTCCTTCGCGATCCAGATGGCCTGGGTGTCGAGTTCTACGCGCCCCTTGGAGACATACCGGCAGCGCTGGAGGCAGAAGACCTGCGGCGCTTCTGGCTCGTTGCCGCGTAGGGAGCTGCTGTCAAATGACTGCTGATGCGTCCACATCCAGAGTAGCGCTGGTCACTGGTGGCGGTACGGGCATCGGGCGCGCCATCGCAAGGGCGCTGCATCGCGACGGATACAGGGTGGCAATTCTTGGGCGGCGGCGAGAACGGCTCGAATCGCCGGAGGGTTTTCATGCCTCTGTGTGCGACATCTCGGACTCGGCCGCGATCGGCCAGACGGTGTCCAGGCTGATTTCCGAGCTGGGCCGGATCGACGTCCTGGTCAACAACGCGGCCGTCATCAGGAACGGCAGTCTCGAGGACGCGACCGAAGAGGAGATCGAGTATCAGGTGAGGGTCAACATCCTGGGTACGATCAACATGACGAAGGCTTGTCTGCCCTCGCTCAAAGAGTCCAGGGGTTCGATCATCAATGTGAGCTCCACCCTGGCCAAGCTCCCGATCCTGGGAGCATCGATCTATGCGGCCACCAAAGGCGCCATGGAGTCCTTCAACCGCGCCATGGCACTGGAGCTCGGCGCATCCGGGGTGCGCGTGAACTGCATCGCCCCCGCCCTGGTGCGCAGCGAGATCTATCTAGCCGACGGGATGGACGAGCAGGGCTTCGCGAAGATGATGGAGGAATTCGGGGCCAAATACCTCCTGGGGCGTGTTGGCGAGCCCGAGGACGTTGCGGAGCTGGCCGCGTTCCTGGTCTCCGAGCGAGCTGGCTGGATGACCGGCGCCGTCCTTCCGGTCGACAGCGGCTACAGAAGCGTCGGTTTCAAACAACAGTAGCGACCCGGCGGGCGGCTACTCCACTTTCTTCATCCACTCCGTTTCGTGCTGGGCCGGCGAGATGATCTCGATAAACTCGAAATCGTCGGAATGGTCCAGCATGTCGTGGACCACGCCCGGGGGCATGTTCACACAGGAGCCCGGCGTCACCTTGACTTCGCCCGTGCCTTCGAAATAGAAGGTGGCCGATCCCTTGGTCACGTAGAACATCTGGAACTCCACATCGTGGCGGTGCTGCCCAAGGTTCCCGCTGCAGGGCTTGGCCGCCGCCAGAATACGGGCCTCCAAGACGCCGCCGGTGGCCTTCTTGACACCCAGATCACGGATCTGGAATTCGCCATTCGGATCGAAGTCCTCGAACTTCGCGTCGGCAGATTGGCTGACAGCCATATCGGACTGGCTCAGGTCCATGTCGTCCTCCCGTCGTTTGAATTCGTCATCCTGTCACCGCGAGCTCGCACGGCTACTTCTTGATCTCGACCAGGATCTCGTAGAAGGGCTCTTTTCCGGTGTTGACCGCCCACTCCGTTGCGCCCTTCGGGATGTGGAAGGTGTGGGGGCCAGGAGTGAGATTGAATACGAGGTCGTTCGTGCCATCCTGCGAGATGCCGACCACCTTGTCGCCCTGGAGCATGACCAGGTAGTAGTCGTTCTCGTGCGTGTGCAGATCGCAGCTCTCTCCGGGCGCGAGGGTCATGTCCCAGACCTTCACACTGTCGTCCTCGAACAGAACGTTGGTCGCGATCGGGCCGATCTTGTCGTCCTTGTGGTCGATTCGGAACTGATCGAATTGCTTGCGCTCCTCGGCATTGGGTTGCTCGATCTTGATCTCGGTCAAGGCTCTCTCCTTTGTCTAGCGGGTATCCCCATGAGAGTATAGACCCCGTCCCGGGTGGTATACTATACTCTCGGGGCGGGCAACCGCTCGCCGTCGACAAGAGGAGACGATCATGCCCCTTCCGCAAGACATCTCGCCGCTCAACCCGGAGCTCATGGACACCATCGTCCGGGCCCCGGAGATGGACTGGGTCCCCCAAGACGACACCGGGACGGCTTTCGTCAAGCTGCTCTGGACCAGCGCCGAGACCGGGCACTGGTGCGCTCTGTTCAAGTGGGCCAAGGGCTACGTCGCGCCTGCGCACAAGCACCTGAGCGGGGCCCACGTGTACGTGGTCTCCGGGAAGCTCGAGGTCCGAGACGCGGTGTTCAACGCCGGGGACTACGTCTACGAGCGCAACGGGATGATTCACGAGACCACCACGGCGCTCGAGGACACCGTATACCTGTTCCTCTGCGAGGGTACGGTGCTGTTCTACGACGAGAACGGCTTCACGGGCTACCTGGGCTGGGAGGAGCTGGAGCGGCAGGCGCAGGAATACGCGCGGAGCAAGGCTGCGTAGGGAGACTCGAGCCCATGGCGAAGGCCGTCCACACCATGATCCGGGTGTTCGATCTCGAGCGCTCGACGGCGTTCTATAAGGAGGCGCTCGGGCTCGAGGTGGCCGAGCGCTTCGACTTCGACGACTTCACACTCGTGTATCTGCGCAGCGACGAGAGCGACTTCGAGCTCGAGCTGACCCACAATCACGACCAGAGCGAGCCCTACAGCCACGGCAGCGGCTACGGCCACGTAGCCGTGACCGTGGAGGACATCGAGTCGGAGCACCGCCGCCTGCGCGAGGCGGGAGTCTCGCCGCGTGACCTCATAGAGATGAAGCACGAAGGCCAGGCGCTGGCCCGCATCTTCTTCCTCGAGGACCCCGACGGCTACAAGATCGAGGTCATCGAGCGGGGCGGCCGCTACGTGTAACCTTGCCTCGGGGCGCAGCACTGCCTTGGGACGGCGCCCGCGGAGTCGCTGGAAACGTCCTTCCCAGGTCGGTCCCGCATCCTGTGGGCCACGCAGGAGGGAACCATGCCAACATCCGCCCAGAGCTCCGGGCAAGCTGTAGCCGCCAGCGCAGAACGAGTTGCCGGTAGTCGTGGGCCCGTAGCAGGGGGCAGCGAGGCCGCGGCGTTTTTGAAGCGCATCGACGGCATCTTGCCTTTGCTCAGGAAGCAGGCCCCGGAAGCGGAAGAGCTTCGTCGGATGCCGGACGAGAGTATCCGCGCAATGACCGACGCCGATGTCTTCCGTGCAGTCCAGCCGAGGCAGTGGGGCGGATTGGAAATCGATCCTTCGACGTGGTTCGAAGCGGTCGTCCGTATCGGTTCAGCCTGCGGTTCAAGCGGTTGGATTGCCGGCCTGGTCGGCGGCCACGCCTGGCACATCGCCATGTTCCCCCAAGAGGCGCAGCAGGAGGTCTGGGGCGAGAATCCGGACGTCCGCATAGCGACCTCGTTCGCGCCGACCGGCAAGGCCGAGCGGGACAAGGACGGCTTCCACTTGACCGGACGCTGGAGGTTCGTGAGTGGCGTCGATCATTCCGAGTGGATCGTGCTGGCGGCAGTCCTTCCCGACGATGGGGAGGGCCGGGAGTGGAGGAACTTCCTCGTGCCTGCCCGTGATTTCGAGATCGATCAGGACAGCTGGTGCGTAGAAGGCCTGCAGGGAACGGGAAGCAAGGACGTGACGGTGGACAGCCTGGTACCGGACCATCGCACGCAAACCATCGAACAGGTCTACACCGCTACGGAGCCGGGCAGGACGGCAAATCCCGGACCGCTCTTCCAGCTGCCCTGGCTGTCCATGTTCGCCTATGCGGTCGGCGCGGCTGCAATCGGCGCCGCGGTCGGAGCCCTCGAGGAGTTCGTCGAGGACAATCGCGACCGCGTCTCCGCATTGATGGGCTTTGCGGCGGTCCAGAATCCCCCCGTCCATGTTCGACTGGCAGAAGCGGCAACGCTCGTAAAGGATGCCCGAGCACGCATTCCGCGGACCTGGCGAGGCTTCTACTCCAAAGCTCTAGCAGGGGAGCAGATATCCGACGCGAGTCGGGCTCAGTGCCGCTACGAGGGTTCTTATGCCGTGGCCGGGTGCCTCAGCGCGGTGATGAAAGTCTTCGAGATCGCTGGCGGCGGGGTGCTTCACAGCGACAAGCTGTTTCAGCGCCATCTGCGAGATCTGATGGCGATGCGCAACCATCCCTTCTGCGTCCCAGAGAATTGGGCAAGTCTCTATTCAACGACTCTGTTTGGCTTGCCACTCCAGCCGCCGTTAGATCGCTCGAGCCTGGGGTGCTTGTTCTAGAGCACGGATCCCGAGCCTGTACCGATCGCGTGGTGTCCTGCCATAATCAGGGCATGAAATTCATGCTCCAACTCATTCCCACAGTGCCGGCCTCCCCGGCCGAGCGCGAGCGACTGCGGCCGATTGCCCATCGCACCGACAAGATCCAGCAGATGCTGGATGAAATGGTGGATCTGGCCCAGCTGGTCGAAGACGTGGGCTTCACGGCGGTGACCTACTCCGAACACCACTTCTACACCGAAGGGCTCGAGGCTGGGGCCACGCCGATTCCGCATCTGCTTCATCTCGCCTCCAAGACCAAGCGCATCAAAGTGGGGCCGGTGGGATTCGTCCTGCCGACCTGGGACCCGATCCGCCTGGCGGAGGATGTGGCTTGGGCAGACCATATAACCCGAGGCCGGGTGATCGTGGGTCTGGCCCGTGGGGTGTTTCCCCGTTGGGTCAACGTTCTGGGGCAGCACTACCACACGCAGCCTGGGGTGCTGGGACCCGAGGCGGAGCAGCACAATCGAGAGGTCTTTGAGGAGCTCTTCCAGGTTCTGAAGCTGGCCTGGGCGGAGGAGCCCTTTTCCTTCAAAGGCAAGTACTACCAGGTGCCCTACCCGGCCGAGGGCCATGAATGGTTGCCCCACGAGACCACAGCCCGGTATGGCGCACCGGGCGAGCTGGACGAACGGGGCTGGCTGCGCAAGATCTCGCCGGTCCCCAAGCCATACCAGAAACCCCATCCCCCCCCTCTTTCAGGCCATGACGACCACGGAGGAGACCATCCGCTGGGCAGCCGCGGAAGGCGTGGCACCGATCGTCTTCCTGCCGTTTCCTGAGCTGGCGGTCAAAGCGGCAGAGCTCTACGCCGACGAGGCGGCCAAGGCCGGCCGCTCATTTCGATTAGGCGAGAACCTTGGCCTGGCCCGGCTGCTCTACCTGGGCGACACACGAGAGGAGGCCATGGAGCGCGCACGCAAGGGCTCGATCTTCCTCTTCAGTCGCTTCCACGCCAAGTTCTACCCGCAGATCCCGAAGACCGTCGAGCCGCTGATCGAGGATGGCATTGCCTTTGTTGGCACCGTGGATGACGTGCGCCGGCAGATGGCAGCGGTGCAGGAGAAGCTCAACCCCGAGTGGTTCATGATTATCTCGGACCAGGGATTCTTGCCGCTGTATGAGATGAAAAAGCAGATGGAGCTGTTCGGCACCAAAGTCATGCCGGAGTTCATGGGTTAGAGCGAACAACAGCGGCATCTGGAGGGATCGACATGTCCAGCAGCCCGAACGACGGCCACTACTCCGTGGTGTGGCCGCGCGGCCAGACGACCGCCGGCATCACGCCGCTCGCAAAGCGCTTGGACTCGCTCGAGGGCAAGACCGTAGCCGAGCTCTGGGACTACGTGTTCCGTGGCGACGAGATCTTCCCGCTGCTACGCGACGCACTCCGCGAGCGCTACCCCAGCGTGCGCTTCGTGGACTACGAGGAGTTCGGCTCCACGCACGGCGAGCGAGAGCGTGAGCTTCTCGAGGCCCTCCCAACGCGCCTGCGCGAGCTCGGGGCGGATGCCGTCATCTCCGGAATGGGCTGTTGAGGCAGCTGCACGCCCGCCGTGATGCGGGCAAGCGCAGCGGCCGAGGCCGCGGGAGTGCCGAGCTCGGCGCTCGTCTGTGAGGGGTTCCTCGGTCAGGCGGCCACGACGTCGGTCGGGCTCGGCTTGCCGAATCTGCCCATCGCGCTCGTGCCAGGCCACGTCGACGGTCAGACCGAGGAGGAGCTGCGCAGCAACGTGCTCGGGGTGACGCTCGACGCGGTCGTCGAGAACCTTACAGCCGACGTCGGCGCGGCGGTCGCAAGCGATGAGCCGGCGCCCGAAGATATCGTTCTCGAGGGGTCGTTCGAGCAAGTGAATCGGCGCTTCTGCGACGAGCGCTGGAGCGACGGGTTGCCGGTCGTCCCTCCAACACCGGACCGTGTAGAAGCCTTCCTCGAGTATACCGACCGGGAGGCCCACGCGTCCCTCGGCATCCTGCTCCCCGATAGCCGCCGCGCGACGGCCTGGAACGTTGCCGTGAACGGCGTCATGGCGGGCTGCCGACCCGAGTACATGCCGATCCTGGTCGCGCTCGCGGAGGCGATGGCCGATCCCGGCTACGGGGTGGAGCACAGCGGAAACACGCCCGGCTCCGACACGCTGATCGTGCTGAACGGCCCCATCATCGAAGAGCTCGGGTTCAACTTCGAGCAGGGCGCGCTGCGCGACGGCTTTCAGCCCAACACGTCAGTCGGGCGCTTCTGGCGTCTGTACCTGCGCAATGTCGCGGGGTTCCTGCCGTACGAGACCGACAAGGGCACCTACGGGAACACGTGGCGGGTCGTGCTGGCCGAGAACGAGGGTGCGCTTGCCCGGCTCGGCTGGCCTCCTCTGAGCGCCGACCTTGGCTTCGCGGCCGGCGAGAACGTCGTGACCATCTCGCGCTTCACCGGGGGTGACGTGATCGTATCGGCGTTCGCCAGCTCGGCCGTGGAGATCCTGCCGTACCTTGCCGACGGCGTCCTGAAGCAGCATGGCTGGCAGGTCGTCTTCACCGTCGGCCTCGCGGGCGGGACGCTGCGACCGCTCCTGGTGTTGAGCCCAGTCCTGGCCGAGACGATGGCCAAGTCCGGGTTCTCGAAGCGAGACGTGAAGCAGTACCTGTTCGACCACGCGCGAATGCCCGCCGAGAAGTTCGAGCGCTACATGGGCGAGTACACGAACCTCGTACCGGGCCGCCGCAAACTCTACGACCTGGCCCAAGCGGGAAAGGCCGCGCCGGTCTTTGGCGAGAGCGACGACCCCGCGCGCCTCGTGCCCATCGTCAGCGACCCTGACCACTTCATGATCGCGGTGGCCGGCGACCCGCTCCGCACGAACGCCTACGCGTTTTCGCACAACGGCCGACTCGGCTTTCCAACCGCGAAGCGCATCGACCTGCCCCGGGACTGGAACGCCAAGCTCGCGGCGGCCTGAGAACCCTTCCACCCGGGTGCCGTCGCGAATTCCTGTTCATCAACGCCACCTTGGAGCCATGAGGCCCGAGGAGGCTCACCCCTTACAGAGGGATCCCACAATGCACCCCAGATGCGCTTCTATCCCGGGCGTGTTTGGCGTAGGATTTGGCGACTACTGCAATTAGAGCTTGGCTCAGACCTAAAGGAGGCCAGTTGTGAGTCCATCATCAGGGGCGGAATTCGAGAAGCTAGCCCCAGTCGGGGGACGCTACGTCCAGGTAGACAGCATGGAGTGGGCGCCCTTTCCCGAGGCTCTCAGTAACGGTCCAATCAGATGGAAGCTTCTGAACGTTTCTCCCGAGATGGGTGCCTGGACAGCGATCTTCGACTGTCCCGCCGGATCCTCGTTTGCACGGCACGTGCACATCGGGCCGGGTGAGTACTTCTTCATCAAGGGGAAAATGACGGTAAGGGGCGGAACCGAGGAAGGTGGGTCGACGGCGACAGGTCTCGGGTACGGTTACGAACCATGCAACGCTCGCCACGACCAGACCTACTTCCTGGAAGACAGCCAGTTCTACATGACCTTCCTGGGCCCATTGAACTTCATTGATGAAGATGGCAACACGCTCGCACTGGTGACCTGGCAGGCGGCACAGGCAGCGTGGAACGCGTCGCAGTCTGGGTAGCGTAGCAACGACCAGCGAGATCGAACCCGCCGCCGACATCGGCAGGCGCGATTTTCTGAAGACGGCCGGAGCATCCTTCACTTTTCTTGCCCTGGCGGCCGTTCCTTCGGTTTCGCGTACGAGAGCGGGCGCACCATCCCTTTCTCACGACGCGATCATCCGGCTGAGTCTTGTGGATGGCGTGAATGCACTCAAGTCGGGAGAGGTCTCTTGCGTCGACTATTGCACTGCGGCGTTGACGCAGGCAGCCAAATTCGACGGGTACAACATCTTCACCCAGATCTCTCCCGAGTACGTACATGGCGCTGCCACCGTCGTGGATACCAAGAGAAGAGAAGGCAAGCTCGTGGGCGCGCTTCAGGGTGTGCCCTATGCCCTGAAAGACAGCGTGGATATGGTCGAGTACTACACGATCTCCGGACATCCCTCGCTCTCGACCTTCGAGCCGTTGCTGGACGCTGATCTGGTCAAGATCTACAAAGAGGCCGACGCGATCTGCATCGGCAAGACTCAGATTCCCGCATTGTCTCTGTGGTGGACAACGGAAAACCCCATGACCGGTGATACGGGCAACCCGTTCAACCGCGCCTACAAGACCGGCGGCAGCAGCGGCGGCTCCGGGGCAGCGGTCGCGGCACGCATCGTCCCCTTCGCAGTCGCGGAGGACACGGGTGGCTCGGTGCGGGTGCCAGCCGCCATGAACGGCGTGCAAGGACTGCGGCCGACGACCGGGCGCTGGCCGACGGCGGGCACCATGCCCCTTGCTTTCTCCGATACGCTCGGTCCCGTCGCTCGCTCGGTGGCCGACATCAAACTCTTGGACAGCATCTGCGCCGTGGATCGGCCGAAGAACGAGCCCGGGCGAGAGGATCTCGAGAACGTGCGGATCGGCTATCAGAAGGCGGGCTTCTTCGCCGAGGTCCACCCTTGGGTGCAGGAAAACACTGACCAGACCATGAGCACGCTGTCCCGCGCAGGTGCCAGCCTGGTGGAGGTCAGTGGCTTACCGGCCGCAGAGATCTACGACGTCGTTCTCACCATGTTGGCGGCCGATTTTCCGGCGTCGGTGGCGCACTACTTCAACCGTCATCGCATCTACGACCGCTCGGGTTTCGAATTGATGCACGAGCTTCACATGGACGGTCTGAAGCAAGCCTGGCTGACCAGTATGAACAACGCGCCCACGGGGGAAGCGTATTTCGAGCTGGTGGCGCAAGTGGCGGAGGCTCGCAGGACCTATCAAAGGGTCATGAGCGAGAACGAGCTAGACATCCTGATGTACCCGACCAGCAAGGTCCCCAATACGCCCAACGATGGCGGGGACGTGATGGAGCGCGTGGGTCCGCTGGGCGAGATGCTTCCCGAGCTATTGATTGGAGCAAACATGCTGTTCGCGCCCGCGATGAGAACGCCATCCATCTCGATGTACTCGGGGATGGACAAGGCCGGGCTGCCGCTCTCCGTCACCTTCGACGGCTACAGCGGTCAGGATCGCCGGCTGCTCGATATCGCGGAAGCCATCGAGAGGGTGCTCCCACCCCTGGCGGAACCCAAGTCCATGTGATGAGGCCTTCGCGCGCCTGGCGGGCCTTTTCTTCCGTTGACAGGACCTCGGGGGGCGGCGTAGCGTGGCAGGCCAACCAGGAGAACCCCCATGACAATCGAGACTGTCGAGTTTTCGAGCGGCGACGGCCGCTGCGCCGGCGACCTCTACCTCCCAGAGAACGGCGGAAATGGACAACCGGCCATCGTGATCGGGCACGGCTTTAGCTTCGTCAAAGAAGCGCTCGGCGAGGAGGGAAAGCGCTTCTCGGAAGCGGGCTTCGTCACCCTGGCCATCGACTACCGCAGCTTTGGCGAGAGTCCTGGCGAGCCCCGCGGACAGCTCTTCCCGCTGAACCAGGTAGAGGACTATCGCAACGCGATCAGCTACCTCGAGACCCGGGACGAGGTCGATTCCGACCGCATCGGGATCTGGGGGACGAGCTTTGGTGGCGCGACGGTGATCTACACCGGGGGCGTCGAGCTCCGCGCCAAAGCGGTGGTGGCCCAGGTCCCGGTGGTGAACGGCCGCCGCTGGATGCAGTCCCTTCGCGTCAGCGACACATGGATCGAGCTGCAGGACCGGTTGGTCGAGGATCGCCGCGAACGCTTCCGGAGCGGCAAGGGCGCACGGGTGCGCGCTGCCCGCCTCGCGTCCGACGGCGAAGTGTGCGCGATGCAGGTGGATAGCCAGATCATCGGGTTCATCGAGGAGGCCCAGAAGAATCTCAAGACCTGGCGGCCGGACATCACGCTCGAGTCCGTCGAGAAGGTGATCGAATTCGTCCCCGAAAGCGTGATCCACCAGATCGCGCCGCGTCCGCTGCTGATCGTCGCGACGGCTGGGTACGACATGATCCACCCCATGGACCAGCTGCTCGAGGCCTACGAGAAGGCCCACGAACCCAAGCGCCTTGCGCTGCTTCCCTACGATCAAACCGGACTCTACGCGGATCCAGGACTCGGCGAAGCGATGGCCGAAGCCATCGGGTGGTTCCAGAAGTATCTGTAGGCTTCGGCCTCTCGCCCCGCTGCGGCGTCTGAACTTCGAAAGCCTGCGGTAAACTGGGCTACGACGCCGGCCGACGCCTTGTCGGACCGGATTGGAGGACTACATGCCTGGCACCGTCGACGAGCTGCTCACCAGCGATGGCCTGTATCCGCGCTTTAGCGACGCGGAATTCAGCCGGCGCCATGCCGCTGCCCGCAAACAGATGGCGCAGCACGACGTGGATGCCGTCATCACCTACGGCAACATGGTCCTGCACAATGAGATCCAGTGGTTTTGCAACTGGGAGACTTCCTGGGAGGGTGCGCTCGTCTTTCCTCTCGATGGCGATCCCACGCTTTTCGTCACGTTCTCCAATCACATTCCGTTGGCTCGGAAGCTCTCCATCTTCCCGGACATCCGCTGGTTCGGCGCAGATCTCGGGCAGAGTATCGCCGGCGCTCTGGACGAGAAGCGTCAGCGGCCCAGGCGGATCGGCATCGCGGGTCCGATCACGCACGAGCGCTGGCGCAGCATCGAGGCCGCCCTCCCCAACGTCGATCTGGTCGACTTCAATGCCGCCACGGCCGAGCTGCGCCTGGTCAAGAGCGAGGAAGAGATCGCCATCCTGCAACGCGCCGCAGAATTGACCGATCGAACCATGTGGGCGTTGGAGAAGGAAGTCCAGCCGGGTATGACCGAGCACAAGCTCGCCGCGATCGTTCAGGCGTCCTATCTCGAGCACGGCGGGCGCAACCTCATTCATTACATGGGATCCACGCCCATGCGGGACCCCCAGCTACCGGTGCCCGCGCAGTGGCAGTCGAACCGGGTCTTGCAGAAGGGCGACGTACTGATCACGGAGATCAGCGCGCTCTATCACGGCTACTGGGCGCAAGTCCTCCGCCCGTTCGCGATCGGTGAGCCGCCCACTCCCGAGTACCAGCGCATGTACGACGTGGCCGAGGAGATCTTCCGCCGCGTGTGCAACACGATTCGGCCCGGCGCCACCACCGAAGACGTGCTGGACCAGGTCCAGTACCTGCACGATCAGGGGTACACGATCTGGGACGAGGTCGTGCACGGGTTCGGCGGCACCTGGACGCCGATGATCCGCACCCGCCCCACCAGTCCCGAGCCGCACGCGCCGTTCACGTTCGTGGAGGGCCAGACGGTTGTGGTGCAGCCGGCCATTACCACCGAGGACGCCACCCGCGGCGTGCAGCTGGGCGAGGCGGTCCGTGTCACCGCGACGGGGGTCGAGTCGTTCCACCACTACCCGCTGCGCTTCACGCAGATCGGCTGAGCCTGCGACCACGACGAATCCGTCAGGGCCTCTAATCCGAGTTCGGAAGCCTGGGCAACACGTCCTTGATCAACGACGTCATGGAGCGGACCCACTTGTCCTTGGGCTGCCACTCGTGGGCCATGGCAAGCAAGACGCCGAAGCCGCCCACGTCATCGTAGAGTCGCCGCAGCCTGGCGGCCACAGCGTCGGCACTGCCCACCAACCATATGTTGTCCACCAGATACTCCGATGTGACATCGGCATCGGGCATATCGGGGTCGATCTTCAGCAGATCCAGCATCCCCAACCTCGATAGAAGCGGGATGAGATAACTCTCGTAGTCGCGGGCCAGGACTCCGTGTAGCGCATCCCGCCTTGCCTCCTCCGTTGTGTCGGCAATGTATACCTCTCGGGCGATGCGCCACTTCGAGCGGTCCGCCTTCGCGCCGGTCTCGTGCGCCCCTTCGTCTACAGCCTCCCAGTGGGTCTTGAGGATCCGCGCCGGTACGAAGTTGATGCTCATCGGGATCCAATTCCGCTGACCCGCCATGAGTAGGGTGTCGGACTTGACCCCTACGCCGGCGACGGCAATGGGGGGGTGGGGCTTCTGGTAGGGCTTCAAATGGAAGCGCATGCCGATCTCATCCACCGGCTCGGGCACAGAAAATCGCCACGACTTGTGCTCGTACACACCGGGTCGCGGGTTCTCCCAAAGCTGGAGAACCGTGTCCACGGCGTCGCGAGTCATCTGCCGGTGTTCGCCGGTGGAGGGGTCGAACCCGAAGACCTCGAAATCCCCCGGGAAACCACCAGAACCCACACCCCAGTGGAATCGCCCGTGAGCCATATGGTCCAGCTGGGCGATACGGTGGGCGATGACGAACGGGTTGTGGTTGGGCATGCAGCTGACGCCGGTGCCGAGGACGATGTTCTCCGTCTTGGCCAGGGCGTTCGCGATGAAGAGGTCTGGGGCTGGGATGTTCTCCCAAACCGTGGTGAAGTGCTCGCCTATCCACGCCTCCTTGTACCCAAGCTGGTCGAGCGTAACGATCTGTTCCAGGTCGTCATCCAGGGTCTTCGTGATGTCTGACCCGGGTGGGTGGAGGGGCATGGTGAAAAAACCAGCTTCCATGAAAGCAACCCTTCTTTGTTTGCTCAATACTATCATTCCGACGAGCCTCAGTTGGGCGGTCGGATCAGCCGGGCGATCGCCGCTGGGGGGACCCGAGTGCTTTTCCGCCAGCGACTGATTCTCGCCTTGTTGGATCGGGCGGGTTGCCCCGTGCTGTCGACAACGCTGGTGAAACTCGCGTTTCTGTTGCGGAACGAGACCACTGTCGCCAGTGACCCCACCTTCTACAGCTTCGTTCCGTACCGGGGTGGTCCTTTCTCCTTTGCGCTCGATCGTGAGCTGGCCTCGCTCGAGCGCCATGACTACGTACAAGGCGGCGAGAAGGCCCTGTCCCTCAACCCGGATACTTCCCACCTATCGCGCGATGAGATCTCCCGGCTCAGCATGCCTCAAGTAGAGGCTGCGGACGAGGTGGTCGCCAGGTACGGGCGCATGAGTCGGGCCACGCTGCTTCGGAACGTTTGCGAGCGATACCCCTGGTACGCGCAAACCAGTGCGCTCACAGACCTCGTGCCGGATGATGTGCCGCGGCCTCCGCTTCGCCGGCCGGCCGTCTACACTGTCGGATACGAGGGTAGGTCGGTGGACAGCTTCTTCAACGACCTGCTGGCCTCGGGGATTGGCGCGATCCTCGACGTGCGGGCGAATCCAGTTTCTCGCAAGTACGGGTTCGCCAAACGCTCGCTGAGGCAGATCGTGCAGAGCCTGGACCTCGCATACCACCACTTCCCAGAACTGGGTATCACCGGCGACCATCGCGCGAAGTTGACTGACTTCGACTCTTACCAGCGGCTTCTCGACAAGTACGAGAAGCGGCTACCCAAGCTCACAGCTCACACTCTCCAAGCCGCCGCACTGCTTCGATCCCGGCCTTCAGCACTCCTTTGCGTGGAGAGAGACGTGCGTTGCTGCCACCGCGGGCGACTGGCAGACCATCTCGCCGAGGAGAGCGATCTCGCCGTCGTGCATTTATAGTCGACTGGTTCCCTGGCTAGAAGCTGTACAATCGACCGCTGTCGTCAGGCGTCGCTCAGCCTGCTGAACCGGAGGATACCCCCGATGCAAGAGACAGTCGTGAATATGGATGCCGCCCTGAAGGGCATGATCTACGAGAAGAACGTGCGCATCGACACGCGCGATGGCTCCCATGTGATGGTCAACGTATTCCGGCCCGAGGGGGACGGTCAGTGCCCTGCCCTGCTGGCGGTGTCGCCGTATGGCAAGGATCTGCACACCAAGGATGGCTTCCCCGAGATCTGGGTCGAGATGCGGGAGCACATGCCAAAGATGGACGAGAAGTCCACGCTGAGCCTCCACACCTGGGAGAGCAACGATCCGGAGCTCTGGGTGCCGTACGGCTACGCGTGCGTGCGCCTGGACGTAACGGGAGCCGGCAAATCTCCTGGCAAGCTCGATTGCTATTCCCCGACCGAAGCGCGTGCGACCTTCGACGCCATCGAGTGGGCTGCGACGCAGCCTTGGTGCAACGGCAAGGTCGCACTGATGGGCATCTCGTACCTGGCCATCATCCAGTGGCGGGTGGCCTCGGAGCAGCCTCCGCACCTGACCTGCATCTGTCCTTGGGAAGGTGAGTTCGACTACTACCGCGAGTGGGCACGCCACGGTGGGATCCTGAGCAACACGTTCTCCGAGCTCTGGTGGCCGACCCAGGTGCTGGCTCTGCAGAACGGCTACGCTGGGAGCCCGCACCGAGACCTCGACGACGGAGCACCGATCGGCGGGCCGGTCTCGCTCTCGGATGCAGAGCTGGAGGCCAACCGCATCGACCTGACTCAGGAGTTCCGCGATCGCGAGTTGGATGGCCCCTGGTATCGGGAGCGCAGCGGCGACTACGAAAAGATCGTGATCCCGGTTCTGTCCGCGGCCAACTGGGGTGGGTACGGCCTGCACGGGCGTGGAAATGTCGAGGGCTTCACGCAGAGCGCATCCAGGGAGAAGTGGCTGCGGGTGCACGGCGGCAACCATCGAGATGCGTTCTTCCTACCCGATGGTGAGGGGCTGCAAAGGCAGTTCTTCGACCACTACTTGAAGGGCGAAGACAACGGCTGGGAGAACCGACCCCCGGTCATGCTGAAGGTGCGCCGCATTGACGACACCTTCTTCGAGCGCGACGAGCAGGAATGGCCGCTGGCGCGGACGCGGTGGACCAAGTGGTACCTGGATGCGGAGTCCGGCAGCATGGGAGCCGACGCGCCGGCGCAGGAGGGCGTGGGATCGTACCCAGGCATGGGTACCGGCCTGAGCTTCCGCACCCAGCCGCTGGCCCAGGAGACCGAGATCACGGGCCCGCTGGCGGCCAAGCTGTTCATTTCGTCGGCCAGCGAAGACATGGACATCTTCGCGACCCTGCGCGTGTTTGCACCCGATGGGAGCGAGGCGACCTTCATAGCCTCTGTGGAACCGAAGGGACCCTTGGCCCAGGGCTGGCTGCGAGCTTCGCATCGCAAGCTGGACACCTCGCGCACTACCGAGTGGCGCCCGTGGCACACCCACGACACGCTCGAAAAGCTCACCCCCGGTGAGATCTACGAGGTGGACGTGGAGATCTGGCCGACTTGCCTGGTGGTGCCTGCGAGCTACACGCTGGAGCTGCTGATCGAGGGCAAGGACTTCGCACGCCCGGCCGAGGAGCGGGATCCGACCTACGCCCAGATGTCGGCGCGCATGAGCAGCTTTGCGGGCCGAGATTGGCCCGAGCTCTTCTGCGGCTGCGGCCTGTTCCTACACAACGACCCCCAGGACCGGCCGCCCGCGGTATTCGGCGCGACCAACACCATCCACACGGGAGGTCCCCACAGCTCCTACCTGCTGGTGCCCGTGATCCCCGGCTAAGTCGGACCTAGACAGGTTGTTCACCGGTCAGGTTGTTCACAGGTTTCTCGGAGTCTGGCGTAGCACTTCGCGTTGTCTGTGAGAAGCCGCTGGCAGCGAATCCCGAGACGCTCGAAGGGGCGCACGGCTCGAACAACGTCCGGAGGATCACATCGAGCCGAGTTTGCATCACGCATAGATGTGTAGGAACGAAAGTACTCGAACATCCCCCGGGGGACGTTGCGTTTCGCAGATTTCTTGCAAGAAAGAGCCAGAGCTCCTTGACAGGTTTCTGGAGGCAGAACGAAGCCGTCCGAATTTCATACCACAGTGACCTCCCTCAACGCCGCCTCTGCTCTCCGCACGTCGTTCGCCCGGATTCCGTTCTCGAACGCCCGGGCGAGGTGAAGCGCCCCGCTTGACGCATCCTCTGAGACCGAAAAGCGCCGTGCTATCGTTCGATCCTCAACCCCTTCTCGGTCCCGAACGAAAGACAACCAATGGAGGTCTCTCTCAAGACCGTTACCGACCACAAGCTGCTCCGCGGACTCGACGAGCTCGTTGCAAAGAATCGCCACAATGAGGCGGATCTGCTCGCGTACATCGCAGAGGTCGATCACCGCAAGCTCTATCTCGAACAGAGCTGCTCGTCCATGTTTGGCTACTGCATGGAGGTACTCCACTTCTCGGAGGCGCAGGCCAGTCACCGCATCCACGCCGCGCGCGGCGCGCGCCCCTATCCCGTCGTGTTCGAAAAGATTCGCAAAGGTGAGCTCCACGTGGCCGGGTTGAGCTTGCTCGCCCCCGTGCTCACCCCGGAGAACCACGAGGAAGTGCTCGAGCTGGCGCGCCACAAGAGCAAGCGAGCGATCGAAGTGCTCCTGGCGGACCGCGCTCCGAAGCCAGACGTGCCGGCACGGGTCCGGCAGCTTCCCGAGCCCAGGTCGGCCCCCGCTGTCCGGCTGCCCTCGGAGATCGCCAGACCCACGCCCGAGACCGAGACCAGCAGCCGCATGCCTGCTCCGCCGCCCTCGGTGCCGCACGCGCCGAGCCCACTCGGCGGCAGGCGCTATAAGGTCCAGTTCACGGGCAGTCAGGCGCTGTACGACAAGCTTCATGAGGCGCGGGCGCTGCTTCGCCACCAGATCCCGAACGGCGATCTCGGGGCGATCTTCGACCGAGCGCTGACGCTGCTGGTCGAGGACGCGAAGCGGAAGAAGTTCGCGCAGACGTCGAGTCCCCGAAAGCGGCCGAAGGCTGCGAAGAAGCCTGAAGCCGCGTCTCGCCACGTCCCGGCGGAGATCAAGCGAGCGGTCTCCGCCCGGGACGAGGGTCGGTGTGCCTTCGTCGGGCGGAACGGTCGCCGCTGCGGCTCGCCCGATTTCTTGGAATACCATCATCTGGATCCCTGGGCGAGAGCGAAGAGGCACTCGGTGGAGCGGATCGAGCTTCGCTGCCGCGGGCACAATCACTACGCGGCGGTGCAGGACTACGGGGCTAAGTACATGGCGCAGTTCGCAAGGCGAGACAACGTCCCCCGGGGGACGTTCGGTGTCGAGCAGCGGGAGTGACTCGCCGCGATCCCCTGGAGTGTTGAACGTGCTTAGCAGGCTGCGGAGAAAGTGACTGGGTTGGGCGGGACGCCTCTGACGGGAGGCGTGCCGAGCAGGGAGAGGGATCGCCGTTCCCGGTACGAACCGGTTCGGTGTCGCACGGGTAGATCTTGCGGGATCATGAGCTATGTCGCCTCCAACAGGTTGCGGATACGGACCAGGTTGTAGGCCGCAGCAGTGAAGGTGAAGACCCAGCCGACCCGATCCGTGCCCCGGTGCCGGGTCTTGCGCATCAAGCCCACCGTCTTCATCCAGCCAAACACCTCCTCCACCCGTTTGCGGAAGCGCTGGCTCACCTCGTAGCCCGGGTGTCCTGTGGTCCTTCGATCGATCGCGCTTCGGCGGTTCGTCGTGTTCTGTGCCACGTGCGGGGTAACGCTCCAGGCCCGAAGCGCCTGCACAAAGCTCTTGGCGTCGTAGCCCTTGTCTCCAGCCAGGGTGATCCGGCGAGCGCCCCCCAGACCCAGCACCATCTCGAGAGCCGCTTCGCGCTCCGCATACCCCGACGCCTGAGTGAGCTTCGCCGCCACCACCAGGCCGTTGCGGTTCTCCGTCACGACGTGTCCCTGATACGCGAGCCGCGCGCCCTGGCCCCTCATCCCCGCCAGTCGGGCGTCCGGATCCGTCCTCGACGCATGCGTCTGGTTGCTCCGCTTCTCGCCCCGGAAGTTGACCGTCGGGTTGCCCGGGTCGTCATCGTCCCTGCGCTTCTCGTCCTTGCGCACGAAGCTCTTCTGGCTCGCCCACGCCTCGATCAGCGTCCCGTCCACCGTGAAGTGCTCCGATGACACCAACCCCTCCGACTCCGCCTGCGCCAGCACCGCCTCGAAGAAATGCTGAGCGATCTCGCCCTTCAGCAGCCGTTCCCGATTCTTGGTGAACACCGTCGCGCTGAACACCTCATCGTCCAGCTCCAGGCCCACGAACCAGCGGTAGAGCAGGTTGTAGTCGATCTGCTCGATCAGCTGGCGCTCGCTCCGGATCGTGTACAGCACCTGCAACAGCAGCGCCCGCAACAGCTGCTCCGGCGGGACCGACGGTCGGCCGACCCCTTTGGCGTAGATACCATCGAAGCGTCGCGACAGCTGCTCCAGCGCCGCGTCCACCAGTCGCCGGATCGCTCGAAGCGGATGGTCCTCGGGAATCCGGGACTCCAGCGATACGTAGCTGAAGATCCCACCCTGGAGCGTCTGCGGTCCTCTCACATCTCCCCCTTGGGGCTTCCCTCAAAGGTACCCTTCGATGAGGAGTTTTTCAGCAGCCTGTTAGGTCCCACAGTGGTGATCCCTCAGGAGAGTAACAACGTCCTGAGGGGTCACAGCCAGACGAGGTCGTCGTCTAGGCGTACGGATCGATCAGGTGCTCGACCAGGAACTTCTTGCCTTCTTGAGCGAGCATCTCCAAGCGCGACAGGTCGCTGTAGAGCGTCATGTGCGTGGCGTCGCGACACAGGAACATGCGCTTCACCGGATTGGGAATCAGGTTGAAGACCACGAGCTCTTCCTGCCACAGGGTGATGTCGTCCCCCTCGGCAATGCCCATGAACACCGGCTTGTCGAGAATCCGCGGTAAGTACGGCCTGACGTCGTACTTCATCAGCAGCTCGGTCGACGCGATCGTGGTGCGGTGCTCGTGATTGGGGGCCACGGTCTCCTTGAAGGTCCGAAAGCCGCTGGTCACCTCTGGGAAAGGCCAGGTCGACAGCTCCTGGGAAGGATTCTCGCTCGACATCGGAATGTAGCCGTGCTCGCCCTTCTCTAACCGCCTGCGGCGATCGTCGAGGATCAGCTGTTCGAGCTCGCGGAACGCCACCGCGCTGTGCACCTGCTTCATGTTCAGGTAGCCGTCCACCACAGGGATGTTGGACACGATGCAGCGCACCCGGGGATCGGTGGCACCCACGATCAGCACATGGCCGCCAGAATACGAGATGCCCCAGATGCCGATGCGGTCGCTGTCGAGCTCGCTGCGCGTCTCCGCATACGAGATCGCGTTGTGGTAGTCCTCGATTTGGTCCCAGGGATCCAGGTGCTGACGCGGCTCGCCGTCGCTCGTGCCCAGGCGCCGATAGTCAAAGACCAGCGCAGCAAGGCCCGCGCTCGTGAAGGCCTTGGCGTACTCTGGCTGCACCAGCTCCTTCACGTAGCACCAACCCCCGGCCATCACCACCACCGGGTACGGCGCGCGACCGCGCTCAGGCATGTAGAGGTGTGCGCGGATCGTTTCCCCCGCGCTCTTGAACTCGACGTCTTGCGGCATGACTCCTACTCCTTCGCCTCTATGCGCAGAGAATACCACCCACCGGTGCCTGGACCGTTGACCATCGTGTCAATATCGCTCGAGAAGAGGTATTCATGATGAGGGGCGATGCTGGTACCATCCAGGAAAACCCAGCACCTCGTTCAGAGCGGAGGTCGTACAGCATGGTCAAGGTTATCCTCAACACGTATCCCGTGATTCCGGCTGCGGATGAAGCAGAGCGCGAGGCGTTGCGGCCGATCGGCCGGAATGCAAAGCGGTACAAGGAGACCCTCGACGGCTGGCACGACCTGATTCGGGCGGCTGACAAGATGGGTCTCTGGGGTGTGACGACGATCGAGCATCACTTCCACTCCGAGGGCTACGAGGTCAGCCCAAACCCCGGCGTGATCAACGCCTACTGGGCGGCCATCACCGAGAATATCCGCATCGGGCAGATGGGTTACGTCATGAGCGTCCACAACCCGATCCGCGTGGCCGAAGAGACCGCGATCCTCGACCACCTCACCGGTGGGCGCATTTTTGTGGGCCTGGCTCGGGGCTACCAGTCCCGCTGGACCAACACGCTCGGCCAGCACATCGGTTCGGTCGCCACGCTCTCGAACAAGGATGCCGACGATCTGAAGAACCGCGCGATCTTCGAAGAGCAGGTCGAAATGATCCTGGACGCGTGGACGCAGGACAGCATCACGCACAAGAGCGACCTGTGGGAGATTCCCTACCCTGCTGAGGGCATGTCCGGCTGGTGGATGAAGGACTGGACTGCGCGACTGGGCGCGCCGGGAGAGATAGGGGACGACGGCTTGCTCAAGCGCATCAGCGTGGTGCCCTCCCCCTACACCAAGCCGCATCCCTCTCCGATTTTCGTGGCGAGCAACTCGAGTGTCGAGACAGTCGAGTACTGCGCGCGAAAGGGCTTCTGCCCGAACTACTTCACGAACATCGGCAACGCCCGCGCCCATGCAGAGGCGTACGTCAAGGCCGGTCACGAAGTGGGGAAGAGGTACGTACTGGGCCAGAATCAGTCGCTGGTTCGCTGGATGCAAGTCGGCAAGACGACCGAAGCCGCGCGCCAGGCGCTCGCGGATTACGACGGCGACATCTACAAGCACTTCTACGCGCCGCTGTTCGAAAAAGGCCTGCCGAACGACTCCGGCAAGAGAACGCCGATGGACGCGACGCGCGAGTCGCTCGTGGACTCTATCTGCGAGACGGGCCTCTGGAACTCGGGCACGCTGTCAGACGTGCGCCAGCTGTTCATCGATCAGTGGAAGGAAGTCCCGAGCGAGTACCTGACGCTGATCTTCCACTTCGCCCAGCAACCGAAGGAGAGCGTGATCGAGAACCTGGAGATCTTCATGCGCGAGATCAAGCCGGAGCTCGACAACCTCACCTCGCACCTGGATGACGACGAAGCGCTGGCGACGGCCGGGTCGTAGATTGACGGGCGAGAACCCGGCGGCCTATCCTGTTGGCCTGGGCAAGAGCTAATCGAACGACCAGGAGAAACCGACATGAACGTCGAGATCGAGGATTTCAGCAGCAAACTCGCGGACATCAACGCCGCTTTGACGATTGATCCGGCGTCGACTGCGATCGTCACAGTCGACATGCACAGGGGTCACCTGGATCCCAAGCTGGCCACTATGCCTTGCTCGCGTGCGACCCAAACCAGTGTCATTGCGGCCGGAGCCCGCGTGCTCACTGCCGCTCGCTCCTGCGGGATACCGGTTTGCCACGTCACGCTGGGCTGGCGACCCGACGAATTCGGGCGCTACATCCTGCTGCGCGGACCAGTGCTGATCTCGGAGAACGTCGAATCCACCCCGGAGTACGAAGCCGGCACCAGACACAACATCTTCGGCTCACCGCAGATCGACGTGATCCCCGAGCTTCTCGACAAGACGGACGTGGTGATCAACAACAAGAAGACCTTCTCCATCTACCGGGGTACGGACCTCGAGATGTGGCTGAACCAGATCGCGAAGGTCGACACCGTCGTCCTCATGGGGATCAATACCAACACCTGCGTGCAGAATGCGGCCTTTGATAGCGCCAACGCGGGCATCCGCCCGATCGTGGTCGACTCGACGGTCGGCTCGATGTACGGAGACGACCTGCACCAGTTCGGCCTGCAGAACATCGCGCGCTGCATCGGCTGGGTACTGACCGAGGACGAGTTCTACGCCAAGCTCGGCCTGCCCGAGAGCCAGGCGAGCGCCGCGGGCTAGGCTCGCGCTGGGCTGTTTCGACAGTCTGGAAACCTGAGGTTACACGGTAATGCCCAGCAACCGCTGGGCATTGCCTCCCCAGACTAGCGCCTTGTCTGGGGTCGACAGTCGCTCGACGGAATCGATCTGGCCTACCGGATCCGGTTCGGACATGTCATAGGGGTAGTCCGTCCCCATCAAGATGTGGTCCGCACCCCAGGCCTCGATCAGGTGGCGGAGCTGCATCTCGCTGAATACCACCGTGTCGAAGTACAGCTTCTTCACGTAGTGAGAGGGTGGATGGGGCAGTGAGCCATGCACATCTGCCCGGGTCGGATATGGATGGTCGAAGCGCCCCCAGTAGCTGGGGATGTAGCCACCCCCATGGGCGACACAGATCTTGAGACCGGGGTACTGCTCCAGGTAGCCGTCGAACACCAGATGGCCAACCGCGAGGGCGGACTCGAGCGGGTGCCCGATCAGGTTCGTGAAGTAGTGGTCGCGCATGCGCGAGCCTTCACTCGTACCCAGCGGGTGCAAGAAGATCAACATATCGAGTTCTTCGACCTTGGCGAAGAACTTGTCGAGACCGGCGCGCGTGAGCTCAGCACCCTCGACGTTCGTGGAGATCTCGACGCCGCGCATGCCGTGCTCCCGATGACAACGCTCGAGCTCGGTCACCGCCAGCTCCGGGTGTTGCAGCGGCACGGTACACATAGCGACCAGACGATCGGGCTTCTGCGCCTGGAACTCCGCCACACGATCGTTGACCTTCTGAACGAGGGCGCGCGCCAGCTCGGCTTCTGCCCAGTAGTGGTAGTGGAACGGGGAAGGTGAGACCGCCTGGATGTCCACACCCGTCTCGTCCATGACTGCGAGGCGTTCGTCGAGCTGTGTCAGCTTCGGCAGCAAGATCTCGTTCTGCTCCGCGTTGAGCTTGCGCGTGAGCTCACTAGAGAAACGAACCAGGTCGAGCTTCGCGGGGTCGAGTGCGCTGGCGACCATCTCGTCGGCCTCTGGCACGTGTAGGTGACAGTGGATGTCGACTGTCAGGTGCTTGCGGTCGCGCTGGATGGTGCGGCCGGGGCCAGAGCCCGCGGCTCCTCCGGCGGGAGCTTGGGGGGCGCATCGGAACAGCATGTCGTCTCCTCAGGCTGCGAAGCCAGCAGACAGGATAGACCGCGGCGGCCCGGAGACGAAGGGCCCCTCTTGAGCGCTCCCCTTTAGGATAGGATGCACAGGCAGCCACACAGGAGGAACAATGATGTCCACCAAGGGTCCCGGCCCAGAAGCGGAGACGGCCGAGAGCCGCTCATCCGCCCCAGCTAGCAAGACCTGGCCTGTACACCGGCAAGGAGTACCTGGAGAGTCTGAACGACGACCGCGAGGTCTGGATCTACGGAGAACGCGCAAAGGACATCGTCAATCACCCTGCCTTCCGGAACTCCGCCCGCATGTTTGCGCGACTCTACGACGCGCTACATGACCCGCAGCGTACCGAGGTGATGACGATCCCAATGGATAACGGATCCGGGATGCGCACCCACAGGTTCTTTCAGGCGTCCCACGACGTGGAAGAGCAGATTGCAGCGCGCGACGCGATCGCGGAATGGGCACGGATCGGGTACGGGTGGTTGGGCCGCACCCCCGACTACAAGGCTGCTTGGGTCGGCACACTTGCGTGCAACACCGGTCTGTACGGGGAATACCAGCCCAACGCGGATCGCTGGTACGACCTCGCTCGCGAACGCGTACCCTACATCAACCATGCCATCGTTCGCTCGAGCATGGGGTGCCGGTGCCTGTTTCTAGAGCCAAGGACCTCTGTAGCTCCCGCGCCGAAAAGCCCCGGAACTCCGGGGTTTTTTGGGGCTGAAGTCGCGCCTGCGCTGCCTGAGAGGTGCCAGCGAGGGCGCCAGATTTTGTTGACAACCATCTCCTTCGCGGAGTGTAATCGTTGCAGGGATGGAGGGAGAAACATGCCTGGTACGAATAAGCTGAGCTGGGTGATCGGTCTGGTCACGTGTGCGCTGTTAATCTTCGCTGCTTCGAGCGTTTGGGCCGACGAGATGGACGAGCCGATGGCACCTGCCGGGGCCGCAGCGGTCGAGACGGAGCCGCAGAGCGAGCCCACGGCCGCCAGTCGGGCAAGGATCGAGGAGATCACCGTCACCGCCAGGAAGCGGGAGGAGAACCTGCTCGAGATCCCGGAGTCGGTATCCGCCTTCACCAACGTCCAGATAAACCGGGCCAACATCAGCGGTCTCTCGGACATCGGTCTGCTCGTCCCCAACCTCTACATCGGTAAGCGGACGGACGGCTTTCCCAACGTCACCATGCGCGGCATGGGCTCGTTCGGCAATGTCCAGGGGGTCGGTTTCTACCTGGACGATGTCCAGCTCTTCGGGGATTCCTCTGGCCGCTTCGGTGACCTCGAGCGAATCGAGGTGTTGAAGGGCCCGCAGGGAGTCCTGCACGGCGGCACGAATGTCGGTGGCGCCATCAAGTGGATCACGAAGCGCCCCGATCCGGACGGATTTTCGGGCCGCATCAGGGTGGGTGCC
>CBDDEE010000015.1:0-37038 GCA_965226855.1 Myxococcota bacterium
CCTCGAGGGCTTCCCGCCCAACCTCATCGGCATGGATGCCCCCAGCACCTGGTCGCCCGGCGGCTGGTGAGCGGCCGCTTCACGCCGCGCGCAATGCGGCGTTACCACGATCAGATCGAGAGTATCGCTAAAGGCATTGTCGACGACCTGATCGGCGAGAGCGATTCCGGCGAGTGCGACTTCGTCGAGGCCGTTGCCGCCCCACTGCCGATCGCGGTGATCGCGTGGATGATGGGCGTGCCCGAGCAGGACTGGCGCTTGATCTTCGACTGGACGAATCGCTTTGTCGGCACGCAGGACCCTGAGTACAACGTGGAGGGGCAAGACCCGCAGACACAGGCGCGGGAAGCGCTCACCGAGATCTTCGACTACTTCCGCGGCTTGATCGCGGAGAAGCGTCGCACCCCGGGCGATGATCTGGTGTCGCTGCTCACCAGTGTCGAGGTGGATGGCAAGCGCCTGGAGCTTCGCGAGATCCTGTCCTGGTGCTTCCTGATCATGGGGGCCGGGAACGAGACCACCCGCAACGCCACCAGCGGTGGCATGCTGGCCTTCGTGGAGCACAAGGATCAGCTGCGCCGCATTCAGAAGGACCCTGCGCTGCTGGGCTCAGCGGTCGAGGAGGTGCTGCGCTGGACCAGTCCCGTCATTCACTTCGTGCGCACTGCCACCGAAGAGTACGAGCTGCGGGGAAAGCAGATTCGAGCGGACGACAAGGTGGTGGTGTTCTACCCGTCCGGCAACCGGGATGAGGACATCTTCGACGCTGCGGACCGCTTCGACATCGGCCGGGATCCGAACCGACACCTGGCCTTCGGCGTCGGCGAACACTTCTGCCTCGGGGCGCACGTCGCCCGGCTCGAGCTGCGCATGGCCTACAAATACCTGTTGCCCCGCATCGAGGACTTCGAACTGATCGGCCCGCCCCAGCGCTTGCACTCCGCCCTGCTCGGCGGACTGAAGCACCTTCCGATCCGGTACAAGCTCCGGAAGGCAGCCTGACGCTCAATACGCTCGACACAGGCTGGTTACTCGTGAGCGCGGCCGGGATCGAACCGGCGACAGGCGGATTACGAGCCTACCGGCCAGACCCCTCCACCGCGAAGATCACGACTGGCTGAGCGACCCCACGCAGCTCTGCAGGGGAAGCTCGCGGAGCCCGAACCGAGGATCGAGGGTTTGCCGGAGGTCGCCGGTCACGAGGATGTCGACGTCGTGCAGGCGCGTGAGATCCTGAACCCGAGCTGCGACGTTGATCGTGCTTCCAACGAGGGCGTACTGGATCAGGTCCTTGCTGCCAACCAGACCGGCGACGCCGATACCGCGGTGGAGGCCGATCCCCATCGCGAGCGGTGGGTGACCGTCTTTCTCGAGCTCTCGGTTGTAGTCCTCGAGCTCGGCTCGCATCGCGAGGGCGGCGTGGACCGCGTCGTCGGCCTGCCAGGGGTTCGGCTCGAGGGCACCGACCATTGCGAGCAGGCCGTCGCCGATCAGGGTAGAGACGTGGCCGCGGTGTCCCGTGATGGCGCGGCTCATCCGTTCGAAGTAGCCGTTCAGGATCTTGACGAGAACGTCCGGGTCGACGCTCTCGCTGAGGGGGGTGTAGCCGACAAGGTCCGCAAACAGGACCGTGACCTCCTTCTTCTCGCCGGTGGTGGAGACTCCGCTCGCGATGATTCGCTCGACGATCTGCTCGGGAGCGAAGTGGCCAAAGGCGCGCTGCAGGCGCTCCAGCTCTGCCGAGGCGCTCTCCACCCGGCTTCGGAGTGCCGACAGCTGCCTCGAGCGACGGCGCAGCAGGACGAGCAGGGCTGCGATGACGAGCGTCGCTCCGGCGAGCAGGAATCCGAGCGAGGGCATCAGCCCTCGCAGAGGGCCAGCGACAGTCGGCAGGTCGCGTTCGCGACGCCGACGACGCCGATCAGCTCCACGAATTGCTCCACCGTGAGCTGCTCGCGCAGCTTTCGACCGCGGCGCTGGATGTCCGCGGGGCGCGGCCGAATGGTCTCGCGCGCGAACGGGACGATGGCCGCCTCGATCGGATCGAGCGCTGGCGAGGCGAGGTGGGAGAGGACCTCCTGGACCTGGCCCTCGTCGAGGCCGTGCTGTGCGAGAAGGCTCGTTGCCTCGCGCTCGCAGCGCTTGCTGTCGAGTCCGCGCGCCACGACCGCGAGCACCAGGCCCTTCGCTCGCTGCGTGAGGATCGGCGAGCTCCAGGCGCTGTCGAGGACCTCACGGAAGGTGCGCGCGATCGGCAGTCCGTCGAGCTCGTTCGTCAGATAGGAGAAGGGCCCCGTCTTCAGCTCTGGCGGCAGGAACTCAGGCTGGCCCTGCTTGAACTGCGAGCGTAGGAACCGCGCAATCAGCGGTCGAAACAGCTTCACGAACCAGCGTTTGTCGAATCCCTCCGCCTGCCCGAGCGGCACCGCGGGCAAGGTCGTGATCCGATTGGCCTGGACCGTAAGGGCCACCAGGTAGGCAATCTCCTTGATGGACTCCTCACCGTACCCAGCCTCTCGGAGCGCGTCCTTCTCGGCCGCGGAAGGCGGCGGATTCGCGCGCGAGACGCGGCGGGCAAAGTCGAGGGCCAGTCGTTCGCGGGGGTCGTCCTCCGCCGTAAAGGACATGTCCTCCAGGCGCCGGATCCGGTCCTCGTCGAAGCCCTGGATGCGGAGCAGACTCCGCTGCGAGCCATAACAGAACCGGCACGAGTTGTCCTGGCTGACGACAAGAAAGATGAGATCGGCAAGCGCGGACCCGGTGTGGACGAGCTGCCGGGCGCGGTATGTTTTCCCGCTGGCGCGCGCCAGCCAGGGACACGGCTGAAGGAAGGAAACGGCGGGCGAAACGAACCCGCCCGCCTTGCGGATCTCGCGCTCTATCGCTTTGTCCCGCCGGGGCTCCAGCAGGCACTCTTCCCACTCGACCTCCTGCAGAGCGCTCATCCCCTCCATCCTCGGTCGTCCACAGCGTGCGGTCAAGATCGCAGCGGATCCTCAGCGGCGGCTCGCTAGAATGGGGGAAGAAAGGAGCGCGCCATGGACCCACGCTACCCCAATGAGAGCCTCGAGTACCGCAAGGCCCGGGACGAGCTGCTCGAGGCCGAGGATGCGCTCCGAGAGCAAATCGAGCGCGTCGCGGAGCTCAGACGCGGGCTGCCGCGAGGCGGCGAGATCGACGAGGACTACGTCTTCCAGGAGCGCGACTCCAACGGTGCCGTGCACAGCGTAAGGCTCAGCGACCTGTTCGCCCCGGGTCGAGACAGCTTGCTCGTCTACGGGTTCATGTTCGGACCGGCCATGGAGGATGCCTGCCCCATGTGCACATCGTTCCTGGACTCGCTGAATGGCTCGGCGCCGCATCTAGCTGAGCGGGTCAATCTTGCAGTCTGTGCCCGTTCGCCGATCGAGCGCATCGCGGCCTTCGGGGAGGGCCGGGGCTGGACGAATCTGCGCCTGATCTCGGCCGCGCACAACGACTACCCACTCCACTACCGAACCGAGGCCGAGGACGGGACTCAGCTCCCGATGGCAAACGTGTTCGTTCGGCGCAGCGGAGCGATCCGCCACTTCTGGGGCTCCGAGCTGCTGTTCCGGCCGTACACGACCGGCGAGCCCCGCCACGTCGATCCGCTCTGGCCGCTCTGGAACGTGCTCGATCTCACTCCGGAAGGTCGCAGGGACGAATGGCACCCGTCGCTGGAGTATCCCGACTGAGCAAGCTCGCGGGCCACACGCGGAACCATCACCCGCCTAGCAGGCTGCTGAAAAACTCCTCATCGAAGGGTACCTTTGAGGGAAGCCCCAAGGGGGAGATGTGAGAGGACCGCAGACGCTCCAGGGTGGGATCTTCAGCTACGTATCGCTGGAGTCCCGGATTCCCGAGGACCATCCGCTTCGAGCGATCCGGCGACTGGTGGACGCGGCGCTGGAGCAGCTGTCGCGACGCTTCGATGGTATCTACGCCAAAGGGGTCGGCCGACCGTCGGTCCCGCCGGAGCAGCTGTTGCGGGCGCTGCTGTTGCAGGTGCTGTACACGATCCGGAGCGAGCGCCAGCTGATCGAGCAGATCGACTACAACCTGCTCTACCGCTGGTTCGTGGGCCTGGAGCTGGACGATGAGGTGTTCAGCGCGACGGTGTTCACCAAGAATCGGGAACGGCTGCTGAAGGGCGAGATCGCTCAGCATTTCTTCGAGGCGGTGCTGGCGCAGGCGGAGTCGGAGGGGTTGGTGTCATCGGAGCACTTCACGGTGGACGGGACGCTGATCGAGGCGTGGGCGAGCCAGAAGAGCTTCGTGCGCAAGGACGAGAAGCGCAGGGACGATGACGACCCGGGCAACCCGACGGTCAACTTCCGGGGCGAGAAGCGGAGCAACCAGACGCATGCGTCGAGGACGGATCCGGACGCCCGACTGGCGGGGATGAGGGGCCAGGGCGCGCGGCTCGCGTATCAGGGACACGTCGTGACGGAGAACCGCAACGGCCTGGTGGTGGCGGCGAAGCTCACTCAGGCGTCGGGGTATGCGGAGCGCGAAGCGGCTCTCGAGATGGTGCTGGGTCTGGGGGGCGCTCGCCGGATCACCCTGGCTGGAGACAAGGGCTACGACGCCAAGAGCTTTGTGCAGGCGCTTCGGGCCTGGAGCGTTACCCCGCACGTGGCACAGAACACGACGAACCGCCGAAGCGCGATCGATCGAAGGACCACAGGACACCCGGGCTACGAGGTGAGCCAGCGCTTCCGCAAACGGGTGGAGGAGGTGTTTGGCTGGATGAAGACGGTGGGCTTGATGCGCAAGACCCGGCACCGGGGCACGGATCGGGTCGGCTGGGTCTTCACCTTCACTGCTGCGGCCTACAACCTGGTCCGTATCCGCAACCTGTTGGAGGCGACATAGCTCATGATCCCGCAAGATCTACCCGTGCGACACCGAACCGGTTCGTACCGGGAACGGCGATCCCTCTCCCTGCTCGGCACGCCTCCCGTCAGAGGCGTCCCGCCCAACCCAGTCACTTTCTCCGCAGCCTGCTAGGCAAAGCCCATCTTCGCCAGAGGGCCGCGGTCGACCACCGGCAGTCGCTTTTCGCCGGCGCGGAGCTTGACGGAGCCCGGTGTGCGTTCGAAGGGGTCGGGAAGCTCGAGCTCCTTCGCGTACTCGCGAAGCGCGGGGACCACGTACTTACCCATCAGCTCCATGCTTCGGAGCCGGTCCTCGTTCCCCACGGGCCCCTGGATGTGGAACACGGTGAAGACACCGGGCCGGACAACGGACATGATCTGCTTTGCCTTTGCGAGGACCGTGTCCGGCGTTCCGACCAGGAGCTGGTAGTTCTTTTGGGCGCGCTGAAACCCCAGGGTCAGCTTCGCGCGGACCTCGTCGTAGTCGACGTCCTTTTCGGAGCTCTGAACCTGTCCCATCAACTTCTCGCGGCTCACGCCGAGCCAGCCACCCCCTGGCCGTTTGGACAGGTTCCGGATGGCGGCCTTCGAGTTGTAGCCGGGCGGCAGCGCGTGCTCGGGCCGCGAGAACGCGTTCTGTCCGCCCCCGAATACGAAGTTGCGGCCGAGCTCCTGGGCTCTCTCCTCCGTGTCCGCGAGGAACGTGGGAATCAGGTAGCCGAAGTTCTCGGGGCCGGCCTGGTAGCCCATTTCTTGGGCGCGGTCGGCGTACATCTCGAACATCTGGCACGTCACGGGGAGCGCGGTGCCGAGCCCGACATAGGGGTAGCTGTGCTCGGCGCTCCAGAGGATCGTCTCGGGGCTCAGCACGCCGGGAATCCACATGGGCGGGTGCGGCTTCTGGAAGGGAAGGACCCACGGGTTCACGTGTCTGTAGTGGAAGTGCTTCCCCTCGTACCGCCAAGGTCCCTTCTCGGTCCACGCCCTCACGATGAAGTCGTGGGCCTCGTTGAACATCTCGCGGTTGTAGGCAGGGTTGGCGTTATTGAAGAACTGCTCGCTGCCGGCACCCCGCACCCATCCCGTCACGAGGCGACCCTTCGAGATGAGGTCGATCGTCGCAAGCTCCTCGGCCATGCGGAGCGGGTGCTTGATGTCAGGCAGGGCGTTCCCGATCAGGATGATCCGCACGCGCTCGGTGATGCGCGCGAGGATCGACGCCTCAACGTTCATTACGCCGCCCATGCAGAAGGGGTTGCCGTGGTGCTCGTTCAGCGCGACGCCATCAAAGCCGAGCTCCTCCGCGTAGCAGGCCTCGTCGAGGTAGTAGTTGTAGTCCTCGGCGGCGCGCTCGTGGTCAAAGAACTCGTTCGACACCGCGAAGTAGGCTCGGTTCTTGAGGATCTCGTCCTCGTCGATGTGTCGATACGGTCGTTCGGTGAAGTACGCGATGTGCATGTCGCCTCCGCGTTGTGAGTCAGACTGACAGGAAGTCCTCGACGGTCTTCACAAAGTCGTCGAGAGCTTCAATCTCGGGTCGGTGACCGACCCCGGGGATCTCGACTAGTCGAGATCCCGCCAGGCTCGCCGCGTAGCGTTCGACGCAGCTGCGTGGGAGCACCAGGTCTTCCGTCCCGTGGATCAAGAGCGTGGGAAGCTCGGCCACAGCTTCCAGACGGTGCGGCAGGCTGGGGCTGTACATGAACGGCTCCCAGCCGAGGCGCGCAGTTTCCGCGCGCGCTTCCTCGAAGAGCTCGAACTGCTCGGGCGTCATCTCGCCGCCGTAGATCTGTCCGAACTCCGGCAGGTCGGAGTCCGCGACCGTGGCGAGCAGGTGGGTGCGTACGCTTACCGCGAGGAAGTCGAAGATCTCGCCCTGGTCCGACTTGATGCCCAGGGGCGCGACGAGAATCAGCTTGCCCAGCTGGTCGCTGTTCGCGGCCGCCAGCTCGGCAGCGATGTACCCGCCCGCAGAGAACCCGATGACGTCGACGGGCGCGAGTTCCATCTCACGGACCATGCGGCTATAGAAGGCCGCAAGGTCGCGGTAGTCCTGGATCCAGTCTATGCGCGGCGTGCGCCCGTAGCCGGGCTGGAGCGGAATCACGACCTCGCGCCGGGTGGCGATCTGTCGGGTCCACTCGATCCAGCCCGGAAACCCGAGCTCGTCGTGAAGGACGAGCAACGGTCTTCCCGAACCGCCCCGCAGCATCACAACTCCGACGTCGCCTACCTGAACCTCTTCCTCGCGATACTCGGAGCTCATGTAGCCGACTCCCGTCTGACCCGGATTACTCGCGCAGCCTGAAGATCGTACTACGTTTTCGCGAGCCTCTTTGGGAGCCGGTCGTAGCGGAGCTCGATCGTGCGCACGGCAGGTCAGTAGAGCACGCGTTCTTTGCGCAGCCGCTCTACCTCTTCCGGCGACAGCCCAACCACCTCTGTCATCACGCTCTCGGTGGCAGCACCCAGCAGCGGGGCCGGGCTGCGCACGCCATTCGGCGCCTGGCTGAGCCGCCAGGGAATCCCGGCGTGCGTCCGTGTGCCCACCTCCTGGTGCGACAATCGCGCAAAGAACTCCCGGGCGTTGAGCTGGGGGTCCCGGACCAGGTCACGACTGGAAAGCGTCGGGAAGGCCGCCACGCCGGCGGCCTGGAGCTCCTGCGTGATCGCCCAGCGATCGCGCTCCTTGGTCCAGCGCTCGATCTCCGCATCGAGCGCGTCCTCGTTCTGCTTGCGAAGGGCAGCGCTCTGGAACCGCACGTCGGCGGCCAGGTCCTCCCGCTCCATAGCGCGGCACAGCGCGGCCCAGCCCCGCTCGTCCTCACAAGCGAGGGTCACCCACGCGTCTTCACCAGCACAGAGGTAGCACCCATGCGGGGCCATCCAAGCGTCGCGGTTCCCAGCGCGGGGCGGACTCGCGCCGTTCATCGCGTACTCCATCCAGATCTCGGGGGTCAGGACGAGTGTCGCCTCCCAGAGCGACACGTCGATGCCCTGTCCTTCTCCTGTTCGCGCGCGTGCCACCAGTGCGGCACAGATCGCCGCGGCAGCTGTGATTCCCGCGGTGGGGTCGCCGTACGAAATGCCCACTTCCTCGGGCGGCCCTCCCGGATATCCCGTCGCCGCCGAAAGCCCCGCCAGCGGTGCGATGGAGGGGCCGTAGCCCATGTAGTCCTTCATGGGCCCGGTGTGGCCGTAGCCCGAGATGGACGCGGCGATGATGTCGGGCCTGATGGCGCGGAGACTCTCGTAGTCAAGACCGAGGCGCTCCATCACGCCAGTCGCGAAGTTGTCGATGACGACGTCGCACTTCTCGACCAGGCGTCGCGCCAGGTCTACGCCCTCGCGTGTCGACAGGTTGATACGCACGCTGCGTTTGCCCTGGTTCCACTGGTTGAAAAAGCCCGACCGGTTCGGCCCCCACTCCATCCCGGTGGGGTGAAACCGCATGCGTCTGGACAGGTCGAGCCTGGTCTCTGATTCGATCCGGATCACTTCCGCTCCCAGATGAGCGAGGTGCATTGCGGCGAATGGGCCGGCCCACGCCCAGGAGAAGTCGGCTACGCGCACACCTTCGAGTGGAAGGGACAAAGGAGCCTCGACCGTGGGCGTGCTGCGCTCCCGGGGCTCGAGCGTGGCACCATTGTGCTCGCCGAGGAGTGGCGCCGGTCGCAGGATGCGCCACCACTCGTTCGCGAGCAAATACGGAGCACCGGGTTGCGCAAGGCGGCCGGCACATGGGTGAGCGACCTCGACGGGGTGTCCGCGCGCCCGCAGGTGCTCCTGCTCGGCGATCTGGGCCGGCGTAAAGACAGGCGCAAAGCAGATGCGATGCTCCTGTCCGGCGCGAAACAGGTCATCCACCTTCCATTCACGGATCCAGTCGCGAAGCATGATGTCGAGCGCGTCGGCGTTCGAGGCGCGCTCGGGGAAAGCCCGGAAGATCTCGAGCTGCGACCACTCGGGAGTTCCCATCATCTCGACCAGCCGCTTCCATTGGTCCTGCTCTACGACGACAAGGAAGATCAGGCCGTCCTGGCACTCGTAGATGCCCCACGGCGCCGCGATGTGCGCGCCCATGCGCGAGGCGACCTTATCCTGATACGTGTAGGCGACGATGTTCTGCTCGACGAATGACGCGACGTAAGCCTGCAGAGACAGGTCGACATGCTCGCCGCGCCCCGTCCGAAGCGAGCCGTAGTAAGCACCCATCGTAGCTGCCATGGCCGCGAGCCCGCCCTGGAACTCCGCCTGGGAGCCGAACGCCTTGAGCGGCGGCTTTTCCGGACGATCCGACGCTCCCGGGCTGAGCCACGCCCAGCCACCACCGTGCTGGATCGTCAGATCGACCGCGCGGTAGTCGTGGTACGGCCCGTTGAGCCCGAAAGGCGTGATCGAGCACATCACGAGGCGCGGGTTCAGCGCCTGGAAAGCCGCGTAGTCGATGCCACGTCGACGCATCTCCTCGGGCGGCCAGCTTTGCACCAGGATCTCCGCCCAGGCGACGAGCTCACGCAGTAGCTCGCCGGAGTCGTCGCCATCGGGGTCGAGCGTGAGCCCGCGCTTGTTGGCATTCAGGTAGAGGAAGAGCCCGCTCTGCTCTGGATCGGGGACTCCCCCTGGAAACGGTCCCCTCGCCCGCGTCGAGTCGCCGCCCGGATCTTCGACCTTGACGACATCCGCTCCGAGGTCGGCCATCTGCTTGGTGGCGTACGCAGCCGCGCTCCCCTGGCCGAGCTCGAGAACCCGAACTCCCTCGAGACCCGTCATATCACGCTGTCCTCTGGCGCTTCCGAGCGCCGTTCACGGTCACTAATCTGCCACAAATCTCGAGCCCGGAGCGGAATAGAGTCGGGTCGCGGTTTTGGCATGCGATATACTGGACTCGGAGCTCATGGACACCATCGTCCGGGCCGACACAGGGACGGCGTTCGTCAAGCTGCTCTGGACCGGTGCCGAGTCCGGAAGCTGAAAGCGAGCGCGTGCCCGCTCTCCGGGAAGGGCCATGATTCTCTCCTGTTCTCCAGACCGGTGTTCGAGGCCGGGGACTACGTCTACGAGCGCAACGGTATGATTCACGAGTCCACCACGGCGCTCGAGGACACCGAGTACCTGTTCATCTGTGACGGTCCGGTCCTGTTCTACGACGAGAACGGCTTCACCGGCTACCTCGGCTGGGAGGAGCTGGAGAGGCAGGCCCTGGAGTACGCGCGCAAGAGCAAGGCGGCGTAGGGTTCGCGCATGGCAAAGGCCGTCCACACCATGATTCGAGTGTTCGATCTCGAGCGGTCGATGGCGTTCTACAAGGAGGCGCTGGGGCTCGAGACGGCGGAGCGCTTCGACTTCGACGACTTCACGCTCGTGTACCTGCGCGGCGACGAGAGCGACTTCGAGCTCGAGCTCACCCACAACCACGACCAGAGCGAGCCCTACAGCCACGGGAGTGGCTACGGACATGTCGCTGTAACGGTCGAGGACATCGGCGCGGAGCACCGCCGCCTGAAGGAGGCCGGAATCTCGACGCGCGGCATCGTGGAGATGAAGCACGGGGGCCAGGCGCTGGCCCGCTTCTTCTTCCTCGAGGACCCCGACGGCTACAAGATCGAGGTTATCGAGCGAGGCGGCCGCTACCTATAGGCTCGCGAGCGTACGTTTGAACTTCATTGATGAAGAGGGCAACACGATCGCGCTGGTGACCTGGCAGGACGTCCAGGCAGCTTGGAATGCGTCTCAGCCTGACGCCCCAGGTCAGTAGCCTGGGGGTGGTTGGAAGCCGAGGCCGGCGTCCTCCAGTGCGCGGGCGGCTCCGATCGTGATGCGATCCCCGTAGGCGGGCCCAACGATCTGCACGCCGATCGGCAGGCCGTCGGCGTCGGGGCCAGTCGGGACCACGGTCGAGGGCAGGTGCGCGATGCCTGTGAGGCCGGCCCAGAATACCTGCTGGAAGTGGGTCTGCTCGCTCTGGTCGACCTGGATGCGCCTCTGTTCCATGGGACTCTGGTCCTGCGGAAACGCGGAAGTGGCGCAGATCGGCATCACGACCACGTCGTAAGCGTCGAAAAAACGCCCGCCAGGCCCAGCGCAGCACCTCACGCGCCTCGTGGAAGCGCACCCACTCGCGGTGGGAGAGTGTCTGCGCGCGGACGAGCTCCGCCGCCTCGCTCGTGTCGGAGACGTCGAGCGCCGCAGCCTGCTTCTTGAGCTCCTCGTAGACCGGGTCTGGAGTCAACATGGCGCCCCCGAACGACTGCAGCAGCGTGTTGTAGACGCGCTGGCTGTGCTCGCTCTCGAAGGCTGGCCGCGCGTCGTCGACGACCGTTGCCCCCAGGTCCGCAAACACGCGGCCAACGGCGTGGACGCGCTCCTCGACGGCGCGCGCTACAGGGGCCATCGGGTCGTTGGGCCAGAGCGCCACGCGCAGCCCGCGCGCACCCGGGAATGCGGGCAGGTCGTAGCGCAGCCCCGCCTGCAGCCGATCGGGATGAGCAACAACGTCCAGGGCGAGATCGAGATCACGGGCTGAGCGAGCCAGCGGACCGACGACCGCGATATCGAACTCGGCAAGCGCGCCCGGGAGCGCGTGCCCCCGGAGCGGGACCAGACTCCAGGTGGGCTTGTGACCGAACACGCCGCAGTAGTGGGCGGGATTGCGGATCGAGCCGCCGATGTCCGAGCCCATCTCTAGGGTCGTCATGCCCGACGCAAGCGCGGCGGCGGAACCGCCCGAGGAGCCGCCGGGCGTGCGCGTGCGGTCCCATGGGTTGTTCGTGGTGCCGTAGATCTCGTTGTAGCTCTGAAAATCGCCGAGCATGAATGGCACGTTCGTCTTGCCGAACACGATTGCCCCCGCCGCTCGCAAGCGCGCGACAACGACCGAGTCCTCGGTCGGAACGTTGTCCTTGAACTCGGGGTTGCCCCAGGTAGTAGGCGCACCAGCGAGGTTGAAGCCCTCCTTCACCGTCACCGGTAGCCCGAGCAGCGGCTGCTCCGCGGTCGGCCCGCCATCGATGGCTCGAGCAGCGCGTCGGGCTTGATCGAGGTCCATCCACACGATCGCGTTGAGTTCGCCGTTGAGCTTCTCCACGCGAGCGAGCTGGGCATCGAGCAGCTCTCGAGCACTCACGTCACCCGAGCGCAGGGCCTCGAGCTGTGCGGTTGCTGACGCGAAGGGATCCATTTGCTTGCCTCCCGCAGTACATCGGCAGTTTGCTGGCCGCGTTCAGGGCAGATAGCTCAGACCCGGTGTCGGGCCGAGCTGAGTCTTCAACATCGACTGAGCCATCTCGATGAAGTCGCAGACGAGGGGCCGTGTTTCGCGAGGATCGATGATGTCCTCGACATTGAAGGCCTCCGCAGTTCGCAAAGGCGAGGCGAAGGCCTGCAGGCGACTCTCGATCTCGGCAAGCTTCTCCTCGGGGTCTTCGGAGGCTTCGATCTCGCGACGATAGGCGGCGGACGCACCGCCCTCGATGTGCATCGAGCCCCACTGCGCAGACGGCCAGGCGACGCGCTTGAACATGCCCCGCATCGACCGGTCGTGACACTGGCCCGCTACGCCGTAGAGCTGGCGAATGATGAACGTGATCCACGGCATGCTGCTGTTCTGGGTCGCGCAGACCATCTTCGCACCGGCGCGCACGATCCCCTGCCTCTGAGCCTCGAGCCCGACCATGAATCCGGGCTCATCGGCGAAGTAGACCATCGGCAAGTGGAACGTATCGCAGAGCTGGATGAAGCGGATGACCTTGGTGCCGGCGGCCACGTCCATCGAGCCCCCCTGGACCATCGGGTTGTTGATCATCACGCCCACGGGGTAACCGTTGACGCGCGCCAGAGCGGTGATCCGCGCCCTCCCGTAATGGGGAGTGAGCTCGAAGATGGAGTCGCGATCCAGAACGTGCCTCAGAACCGCGCGAGCATCGTACCCCCTTCGCTTCTCCCGCGGGATCACAGACAGTAGCTCCTCGTCACGGCGGCCCGGGTCATCATCCGGCTCGACCCTTGGGGGAAGCTCCCAGACGTTCTGCGGCAGATAGCTGAGGAACCTCCTGGCCATCTCGAAGGCCTCCTCCTCGCTGTCCGCCAGGTTGTCCACGACTCCGCCCTCGTAGACCTGGGTCCGCTCGTCCCCCAGCTCTTCCTTGCTGATCTCCGTGCCGAGTGCGGCCTTGACGACCGGGGGGGCCTCCGGCAAAGACCTGGCTGATGCCCCGGACCATGACACTGAAGTGGGACAGGCAGACCTCCACCGCCGGGAGACCAGCCACGGCACCCAGCGCCAAGGCGACTACCGGCGAGGTGCAGAGCAGCTCTTCGATGGTGTAGCTGGCACTATTCGTGGGGATGTACGTGCGACCGATCTGTTCGAAGGTCCTGACGCTGCCTCCCGTCGCGTCCAGCAGGCGGACGTACGGCAGTCGCCACTTCAACGCCAGGTGGTTGGCGAAGCCGTGTTTGTTGCCCACGGCGGCGTCGCTGGCTCCACCCCGCACCGTGAAGTCGCCGCCCGAGACCACGACTCTTCGGCCGTCGATCCTGCAGGTCCCGATCAACATGTTGGACGGCGTGAACGACTCGAGCTTGCCGTCGCGGTAGACGGCGCCGCCGGCCAGGCCACCGATCTCCTGGAACGAGTCCGTGTCCGCCAGCGCCACGAATCTCTCGCGGACTGTGAGCTTCCCCCGCTTTCGCTGCCGCTCGATCCCCTCGGGGCCACCCATCCGAGCGGCCAACTGCTTCCGACGCTCCAGCTCCTCGATCTCCGGCTCCCAGACCATCGTCCCAGCCTATCATCCTCTCCGCTATTGCCCTCAAGGCACGGCGGATCTCGTCATCAGCGTCCGCTCGGCCAGGCGGCGGACGTCTATGCGAGCGCGCAGACGGGCACAAAGGAGGAAGGTGCCTCCAATCTTGCGCTGGATGAACAGGATCTCCGGCGGGGGTGGGTGTCCGATCCCGTGTCGGACCGCGAGCCCGGTCGCGGCCTCACGGGCACGTGCTGCGAGGTCGGACGTGCCGAAGTCATACGGGCCTTCGTGACGGAACGGCTCGCTCACCAGCTCGAGGAAGTCGATGAAGGCCTCGCGCCGATCCGCGGGCTCATCGTCGAGGATCAGACCCATCTCCAGCGCCACCTCGAGAAGCGCTCGCCGGTCCGCTCGCATGGCGGCCTCGATCATGCGGGTGTAGGAGTGCGACAGCGGCTTCGAGAGCTCCCGAGCCGCGCCGAGATCGAGCAGCCCGATGCGGCCTTCAGCAGGGATCCACAAGTAGTTCGCGAAGTTTGGATCGGTCTGGACGAAGCGGAACACGAAGAGCTCGCGGAGCACCAGGCCCAGAAGCGCTGTCGCTGTCCGATCCCGGAGCTCGGGGGGATGCTCCGGGCCGCACACGTCCTCGAGAGGCAAGCCCGGGAGATGATCCATCGCCAGAATCTTCGAGGTGGTGAGGTCCGTGTGGACCTTCGGGATGGCGAACTCCCGGTCCCGGGCGACCAGCTCGGCATAGCGCTGGAGGTTGCGGGCCTCACGGATGTAGTCCACCTCGCGGTGCAGCTCGCGCTTCACCTCTGCCAGCAGGTCCGACACATCAACATCGCGCGGGAGGATGTGGGAGAGCCGAAGCGCGGTAGCCAGGTTGTCGACGTCGCTGTCGATGCTCTTCGCAACACCAGGGTACTGGATCTTCAGGGCGAGCTGCCGTCCGTCACTCGCGACCGCTTGATGCACCTGGCCTATGGACGCGGCCGCGATCGGTTCGGGGTCGAACTCCAGGAAGAGGTCCCCCCAGTCTCGCCCGTACGCCTCGACCAGCACGCTGCGCAGCTGCCCCGCCGGCATCGAGTCGCCATGGGCGCGCAGCACGGCGAGAGCGTCCGCGACCTCGCCCGGCAGCAAGTCCTCCGCCTCCATCGACAGCAGCTGGCCGAGCTTCATCGCTGCGCCGCGCAGACCGGAGAGTCTCCGCGCCAGGCGCTCGGCGTTGGGACCACTCATGAACGGGTTACCGGCGGCGTCGCGCCCGCTGCCGGCGAGACGCCGCACGCTCTCCGCAGCCGCGCCGAGAGCGATCTCCCCGGCCAGCCAGCCGATCCGCGCCACGCGCTCGACGCGGCCGACGGGTACGCGCGAGCGCCTTCGTCCGTCCTGTCCTGCCACCCTATCGGGGAGCTTCGCTCTCCGTCAGCGGCTCTGCCAGCTGTCGGGCTACTTCTTGACCTCGATCAGCATCTCGTAGAAGGGCTCCCTACCGTGGTTGTAAGCCCATTCGGTCGCACCCTTGTCGATGCAGTAAACGTCGGGGCCGGGAGTGAGATCGACCACGATGTCATGGTCTCCGGGCGCTTGGCTCATGTCCCAGATCTTCACCCGCTCGTCTTCGTGTAGAACGCGGGTGGCCACCGCGCCGAGCTTGTCGTCCTTGTGCTCGCGGCGAGCTGGCCTCGTGGAAGCCTTGACCCCTCGTGGGCCGTCGCGGGATAGTGGGGCTCGAGAGGAGCCACCCATGGGAATCAAGGGCCGACTGACCAAGGAACGCTTTGCCTTCAGCATGCCGGTGAACGCGCCGCTGTATCAGGCGCCGCCGTTCTACTACAAGGACTTCCGATCCGCGGTCTTCACCTACGAGACCGAGGCCGAGGCAGTCGCCGACTTGCTGCCGGAGCCGCTCGAGGTGAGCGATCCAGCCACCGCCGTACTCAGCCTGATCGAGTATCCCTTTACGACCTTTGGTCCGTACAACGAGGCAATCCTGGCCGTCGGGTGCAGCCACCAGGGGCGTCGGATCAGCTTCATCACACAGATCTTCCTCACGACCGAGGCGCCGCTCGCCGCAGGACGCGAGATCTGGGGCATCCCCAAGAAGCTCGCCCACATCGAGTTCACCCGCGAGAACGATCACCTGATGGCGAGCGTCGAGCGCCCGAAGGGGCTCAAGATCTGCATCGGCGTCATGCGCCCCGAGCGCCCCATCGATCTCGGCAGCAACGAGCGCACGCCTACGGTCTGCCTGCGCGTGATCCCGAGCCCGGAGTACGGCGCGCCTCCCTCGCTGGCCGAGCTGATCGAGATCGAGGCTGAGCAGCGGCCCAAGGAGCTGTGGGAGGGACCGGGCTCGGTCCACTTCACAGGCGCCAGCGAGCTCGACCCGTGGCACAAGGTGCCGGTGAAGGCGATGCGGCAGTGCACCTACGGCGTCAGCGACATGGACCTGGGCTACGGCAGAGTGATCGAGAAGCTCTGACGCTTCGACTCGCTCAGCCAGAAGATTCCCACACTGCTGCTCAAGCGGACGAGCTGTTCCTCCGAACAGCCAAGCGTGTACACACCTGCAGCCTTTTCGACTCCCTCCCGCCAGGCGGGTACGTTCTCGCAAGAGCTCATCGCGCTAGCTCGAGAGCGCCAAGTTCAGAATCCTACGCTTGGCCTGCCCGACGTTCTCGTGGCGATGGAACTCGCGAAAGTCGCACTGCTCGCCGAGTCTGGGGTCACCATGACGCGCAGCCGCGCCTTGGTAGTGGGCGCTGCCGTTCTTCTTGCAGTCGTTGCCGCGTTCGTCTTCTTCGCCAATTCGTAGTGGAGCGGTACCAGCAGGTCCCGGGACCAGCTGCGTGCGCAGACTCAGGACCCGGCGCGCTCAAGATCCGGTCCTTGGTGCCGATCCCAGACCGAGATATGGCGACGGTCAAGAAGGACATGAGCGCGGAGGCGACGATCCGCGAGATCATCGCCAATCACGAGGTCTTCGCCGAGGGGATTGCCGCCGCGATGGCGCGCTACATCGCCGACATCGAGAACGCCAACCCGTTAGGCGCAGACGAGGAGAAGTACTACGACGCCATCGCGATGTGCGCGGCGAACAAGGTGATGGCGGACATGCTTCGGACGGTCTACCCGGGGTCCGAAGGTCTCTGGACGGAGATGTCGCAGCAGGTCGACGATGCCATTGTCGCTGCCAAGAAGGCGCTAGCGGCGGCGGTCGGGAAGAGCGGGTTCTAGCCTCAGGCGAACGCCTTCTTGACGACCCCACCTAGAGCCCCGCCGTGGCGGTCGACTGCCTAGCAGGCTGCGGAGAAAGTGACTGGGTTGGGCGGGACGCCTCTGACGGGAGGCGTGCCGAGCAGGGAGAGGGATCGCCGTTCCCGGTACGAACCGGTTCGGTGTCGCACGGGTAGATCTTGCGGGATCATGAGCTATGTCGCCTCCAACAGGTTGCGGATACGGACCAGGTTGTAGGCCGCAGCAGTGAAGGTGAAGACCCAGCCGACCCGATCCGTGCCCCGGTGCCGGGTCTTGCGCATCAAGCCCACCGTCTTCATCCAGCCAAACACCTCCTCCACCCGTTTGCGGAAGCGCTGGCTCACCTCGTAGCCCGGGTGTCCTGTGGTCCTTCGATCGATCGCGCTTCGGCGGTTCGTCGTGTTCTGTGCCACGTGCGGGGTAACGCTCCAGGCCCGAAGCGCCTGCACAAAGCTCTTGGCGTCGTAGCCCTTGTCTCCAGCCCGGGTGATCCGGCGAGCGCCCCCCAGACCCAGCACCATCTCGAGAGCCGCTTCGCGCTCCGCATACCCCGACGCCTGAGTGAGCTTCGCCGCCACCACCAGGCCGTTGCGGTTCTCCGTCACGACGTGTCCCTGATACGCGAGCCGCGCGCCCTGGCCCCTCATCCCCGCCAGTCGGGCGTCCGGATCCGTCCTCGACGCATGCGTCTGGTTGCTCCGCTTCTCGCCCCGGAAGTTGACCGTCGGGTTGCCCGGGTCGTCATCGTCCCTGCGCTTCTCGTCCTTGCGCACGAAGCTCTTCTGGCTCGCCCACGCCTCGATCAGCGTCCCGTCCACCGTGAAGTGCTCCGATGACACCAACCCCTCCGACTCCGCCTGCGCCAGCACCGCCTCGAAGAAATGCTGAGCGATCTCGCCCTTCAGCAGCCGTTCCCGATTCTTGGTGAACACCGTCGCGCTGAACACCTCATCGTCCAGCTCCAGGCCCACGAACCAGCGGTAGAGCAGGTTGTAGTCGATCTGCTCGATCAGCTGGCGCTCGCTCCGGATCGTGTACAGCACCTGCAACAGCAGCGCCCGCAACAGCTGCTCCGGCGGGACCGACGGTCGGCCGACCCCTTTGGCGTAGATACCATCGAAGCGTCGCGACAGCTGCTCCAGCGCCGCGTCCACCAGTCGCCGGATCGCTCGAAGCGGATGGTCCTCGGGAATCCGGGACTCCAGCGATACGTAGCTGAAGATCCCACCCTGGAGCGTCTGCGGTCCTCTCACATCTCCCCCTTGGGGCTTCCCTCAAAGGTACCCTTCGATGAGGAGTTTTTCAGCAGCCTGCTAGGAGCGCTGCTGCTCCTGCGCCGTCAATGACAGTCGCGTGCTCTCAGGAGTTCCGCGGCCTCTTGCTACGGAGCCGTAGCGTTGCGAGCGTGACAAGGGCCACCAGCGCAAGTCCCGCCGCACCCGGCTCCGGCACTGCAATCGCGAGTGACGAATCGGGCCCAGCCGCGATCGCGCTCGCGCTGCCCGTGGTCCCGTCGACCGATCCGGGCGGACTCGCCGCTCCGAAGGAATCCTCCCCCCAGCAGACCACCGCGCTGGTCCCCGACTGGATCGCGCAGCTGTGGAGACCCCCACCGGCGATCGCGCTCGCGCTGCCCGTGCTGCCGTTGACCGATGCGGGCGGACTCGCCTGACCGGAGGAATTGTCCCCCCAGCAGACCACCGCGCCGGTCCCTGACTGGATCGCGCAACTGTGGTCGCCAACGGCGATCGCGCTCGCACTGCCTGTGGTCCCGTCGACCGATGCGGGCGGACTCGCCGTTCCGTCTTGATTGGCCCCCCAGCAGACCACCGCGCCGGTCCCCGACTGGATCGCGCAGCTAAAGCCGCCCCCAGCCGCGATCGCGCTGGCCGACCCAGGCGAGCTTGCCGCAACGTCACCCCAAGCAACCACCAGCCCTTGCGCCTGGACAAGAGCGGGCCACAGGGCGAGGGTGCAGATCACTAATGGCCGAATCAGCTCGATCATTGCTGGCTTCTTTTGCGCGGAGGGTCTACGTCGTGGTGTTTCGAGGCTTGGGTCCCTCCCCTAGGAGAGTGACCCAAGATTCCCTTATTGGCTAACTTGGGAGCGTGGGGGAAGAGGTCATGTTCAAGGCGTATGTGCCGCAGCAGGGCGAGCTGCTACCGGCGCACGTGGGGGAGGCTCTGGATCCATCGGATCCGGCGCTGTTCATCGACGATTTGGTGGAGTCGCTGGATCTGCGGCGGTTCGAGAAGCGGTATCGCCGGCGTGGAGAGCGAGCCTTCCCGCCTCGGATGCTGTTGAAGCTGTGGCTTCTGGGGGCGGTCGTGGGCGTGTACAGCGGGCGGGAGCTTGCGCGACGGCTGCACTACGACCTGCGGTTTCGCTACCTCGCGGCTGGGCTACGACCGAACTTCCGGACGATCAACCGATTCCGGGACCGTCACCACAGGGACTTCCGAGAGGTGTTCTTGCAGACGCTGAAGGTGGCGCAGGCGATGGGGCTTGTGAAGCTCGGGCAGGTGGCGCTAGACGGCACGAAGATCCGGGCGAACACGTCGCGGTCCAAGGCGATGAGCCACGCGCGGATGCTGGAGGCGGAGGATCAGCTGAGCGACGAGATCGAGCAGATCGTGGCGCAGATGGACGAGCTCAACGCTACGGAAGAGCAAGAGCACGGGGACGACGATGGCGGAGGTGGGCTTCCAGAAGAGCTACAGCTGCGCGAGCGACGACGGGAGCGGATCCGAGCGGCCCGGGAGCAGCTGGAGCGGGAGAAGGGGGAGAAGCTCGAAGCGAAGCACCAGAAGAGCTTCGCGGACCCCGAAGCGAACATGATGAAGACCGAGGGATCCTTGCAGTACTGCTACAACGCGCAGCTGGCGACGAGTGAGGACGGCCTGATCGTGGCGAACGAGCTGACAGAGAAGGCCAATGACTACGAGCAGTTGGAGCCCATGGTCGAGGCAATCGAGACGAACACGAGTCAGCGAGCGGAGATTCTGCTGGCCGACAACGGGTACCTGAGCGAGTCGAACCTGAAGGCGTTGGAACGGCGGGGACAACAGGCGTTGATCGCGGTCCGCGGGCGGAAGTCGTCCCGCTGGCCCAAGGGAGCCCGGGCGCAGCGGATGCACCGGATCTTACGACTGCCCTGGGCCCAGCAACGCTACGCGCAGCGGAAGACCCAGGCGGAGCGGCCGTTTGCCGAGATCAAGGCACGACAGCGGTTTCGGCGCTTCATGCTGCGCGGCCAGGAGAAGGTGACGGGAGAGTGGGACCTGGTGTGCTCGGGCTTCAACGTGATGGCGCTCTGCCGAGCGCAGATGGCGTGATCGGGCGGGTGCGGACCCGTTTCGCGCACGTCAGGCCCTGGATCTGACGCATATCTGTGTAGATCGACATCTACCGGCTACCTCGGACCCCCGTTGGCCCGTACATCGCTCCACGTCCAGTTGGGGGCCCTCGCTACAATCACCTCCGCCCACCCGAATCTTGGGTCACTCTCCTAGCCCCATGAGCCCCGCCAAACCTACCCAAGCCGCTCAGCCCGAACTTCACTCCAATGTCCCTTCTTCCTCACTTCTCGCAGTTGTGGGATACTGAACACGGCTTCCGCGGCTGCGAGGTCTTCGTAAGTGGCTGTATCCAAGCAGAATTCTGGGTCGGGTGAGACGACCGGAGATTCCAAGGACCCTCGACGCCGCTGCTTCGTTTTCGGAGAATTCGAGCTGCGGGCTGGAAGCTGTGAGTTGCTTCGATCGGGTCGTCCCACGGATCTACAGCTCAAACCCACGAGGTTGCTCCTCTACCTCGTAGACAACCGCGACCGAGTCGTGCCGAAGACGGAGCTCCTCAACGCGATCTGGGCGGACACCCACGTCAGCGAATCCGCCTTCAACACTGGTATCAGCGAGATCAGACGTGTACTCCGCGACGACGGCGATACTCAGCGCTATCTCCGGACTCGCCGAGGCCGGGGGTATCAGTTCGTCGCAGAGGTTGAGGAGCACCCGGGACCGGGGGCCAGCCAGGACTCCTCGAACCGAGTCTCGGTCACCGACTCGGCTCCGCGGAGCAGAGGGCCCAACCACGTCCGCCTTCGCAGAGCAGCTCTCGTCGCGACAGCGTTGATTCTCACCCTGGCAGCGATGACCTGGTGGTCAGGGAGTGATCGGGCAGCACGGACGGCCCGAGCCCTCTCCTTCGAGGCGCGCGACTGGGTGCTGATCACGGCCTTCGAGAACGGAAGCGGCGAGGCGCTGCTGGATGGAAGCCTCGAGGCGGCCCTTGCGCGGGAGCTGAGCATTTCCCCGCACGTGAACGTCGTACCGAGGAGTCGCGTGGATGACGTCCTGCCCCTGCTGGGGAAGCCGCTGGATACGCGAGTCGACATGACCTTGGGACTCGAGATCTGTCAACGGGACGGTGCGATCCGCGCGCTCGTCGCCGGCGAGGTCGACGCCGTGGATTCGGGCTACGCGGTGACCCTTCGCGTGGTCGACCCCCGTGCGAAAGGGGCGTCTCAGCGGATTATCGAGCGCGCCGCGACCCGTGAGGAACTCGGGAACGCCATGCACCGTCTCGCCTCTCGCATCCATAGCCTATTGAGACCAGACGATATCCTAGGGTCTCGCAACGGGAGCCTTGTGCGACCGCCGATACCTTCGTTGCGGGCGCTTCAGCTTTACGCCGAGGCTGATGCAGTGATTGCGCGACCCGGAGGAAACGCTCCGGCCGAAGAATTGCTTCGGCAAGCGGTCCTGGAAGATCCGGAGTTTGCATCTGCCTACAACTTGCTCGGTTACGTGGTCGCGAACCAACTGCGGCAACGGGAAGAGTATATGCCCCACGCGGAGCAGGCTTTTGCCCTCTTAGATAATGCCGTGGAGTCGGAGCAGTATTTCATCCGGGCGAGCTACCACGGCTTTCGGGGCGAGCTCGAAAAAGAACTAGCTCAGTACGAAGCTTTGCTCCGTCTTTATCCCGATCATCCCTGGGGCAACAACAATCTGACGGGCGCGCTCTGGGCGTCTGAACGTTGGGATGCGGCCGCCGAGTCCGTAGTGCGCACTGCGGATCTCTTCCCGTATGACTTTACACGCAACGTCGGAGCCGCTCAGACGCTCGCCCGCCTGGGCCGCTTCGACGAGGCAGAGATCTACATTGCTCGAGCCGAACGCATCGCCCAGGCACGGGACGTCTCGCTGGCCCCTCGTGATCTCGCGTGGCTGCGCTTGTATCCGGCTCATCGCGCGTGGCTACAGGGAGACTTGGAGCGCTCGCTCGAGATCGTCAGACGATGGGATCGAAAGCTCGACAGCGAAAATGGAGCAGTGCAGGCGCAGCTCTCCTTCTTCATTGCTGCGAGCTATCACAGTTTGGGCATAACGACTGAGCTATTGTGGCGCTTTGAAGGCTCCGAAGGCTATCGCCTACGACAAGGCATAGATGCGCTATTGCGCGGAGACCGGGACGGCGTTCGGGAATACCTCGACCCGAACGCTGGCGGGCGGGCTTATCGGTTTCATAGCCTGCTCGGGTGGGCGCGGGCCGGTATCCCGGACACAGCGCGCCTATTGGATGAGTTCGAGGCAGACCTAGAGTTGTTGCCACACGGGGCTGCTCGAGTCTGGCAGCGTCGAATCCAGATGGTCCGCGGCGAACTCGCTGCGATCGAGGGACGACCACAAGATGCCGTGTGGCTGATCCAAGGGGGGCTCGCCTGGGCGAAAGTGTTACCTGGGGTGTACTTCGGAGGTTCACAGAGTCTGGCCAAAGCGTGGGATGACCTAGCAGGCTGCGGAGAAAGTGACTGGGTTGGGCGGGACGCCTCTGACGGGAGGCGTGCCGAGCAGGGAGAGGGATCGCCGTTCCCGGTACGAACCGGTTCGGTGTCGCACGGGTAGATCTTGCGGGATCATGAGCTATGTCGCCTCCAACAGGTTGCGGATACGGACCAGGTTGTAGGCCGCAGCAGTGAAGGTGAAGACCCAGCCGACCCGATCCGTGCCCCGGTGCCGGGTCTTGCGCATCAAGCCCACCGTCTTCATCCAGCCAAACACCTCCTCCACCCGTTTGCGGAAGCGCTGGCTCACCTCGTAGCCCGGGTGTCCTGTGGTCCTTCGATCGATCGCGCTTCGGCGGTTCGTCGTGTTCTGTGCCACGTGCGGGGTAACGCTCCAGGCCCGAAGCGCCTGCACAAAGCTCTTGGCGTCGTAGCCCTTGTCTCCAGCCAGGGTGATCCGGCGAGCGCCCCCCAGACCCAGCACCATCTCGAGAGCCGCTTCGCGCTCCGCATACCCCGACGCCTGAGTGAGCTTCGCCGCCACCACCAGGCCGTTGCGGTTCTCCGTCACGACGTGTCCCTGATACGCGAGCCGCGCGCCCTGGCCCCTCATCCCCGCCAGTCGGGCGTCCGGATCCGTCCTCGACGCATGCGTCTGGTTGCTCCGCTTCTCGCCCCGGAAGTTGACCGTCGGGTTGCCCGGGTCGTCATCGTCCCTGCGCTTCTCGTCCTTGCGCACGAAGCTCTTCTGGCTCGCCCACGCCTCGATCAGCGTCCCGTCCACCGTGAAGTGCTCCGATGACACCAACCCCTCCGACTCCGCCTGCGCCAGCACCGCCTCGAAGAAATGCTGAGCGATCTCGCCCTTCAGCAGCCGTTCCCGATTCTTGGTGAACACCGTCGCGCTGAACACCTCATCGTCCAGCTCCAGGCCCACGAACCAGCGGTAGAGCAGGTTGTAGTCGATCTGCTCGATCAGCTGGCGCTCGCTCCGGATCGTGTACAGCACCTGCAACAGCAGCGCCCGCAACAGCTGCTCCGGCGGGACCGACGGTCGGCCGACCCCTTTGGCGTAGATACCATCGAAGCGTCGCGACAGCTGCTCCAGCGCCGCGTCCACCAGTCGCCGGATCGCTCGAAGCGGATGGTCCTCGGGAATCCGGGACTCCAGCGATACGTAGCTGAAGATCCCACCCTGGAGCGTCTGCGGTCCTCTCACATCTCCCCCTTGGGGCTTCCCTCAAAGGTACCCTTCGATGAGGAGTTTTTCAGCAGCCTGCTAGGCGAGCTCGACACGGCGGTGGATGTGTTGGAAGAAGCCGTTCAGCAGCGTCACATGGCGTTTCCGGTCACAAAGGCGGTCTGGATGGATGTACAACTTCAACTTGCCCAGCTGTACCGCCGGCGCGGCCAGATCGACGAGGCGAAGGCGCTCGAGGACGAGCTCCGCCAACTTCTCGTGTATGCGGAACCCGACTTCTACATCTTGGAGCGCCTGAACCGGTTAGTAGTCTCGAGGTGAGGCCGTAGGCCTGCGGTCCGCCCTACCTGATACCCTGTTCGCTCGGGACTGCCGTGCACATGGATACCCTCGACCTGCGAGACCGGACTGCGATTTGCGGCGTAGGCTTGTCTGCATACGGGAGGCGACTGGGCCGGAGCGCGATCGACCTGGGCGCCGACGCCCTGCGGGCAGCCGTCGACGACGCGGGACTCACACCGGGCGACATCGACGGGCTGATCGTGAGCTTCGGCACGCCGATTGGCGCCGACGCGGACACGCTCGCGCACACGCTCGGACTGCGGCTGCGGCTGTACAACCAGACCTGGGCGCACGGCCGCTTCACGGCCACGTGCATTCAGCAGGCAGCCATGAGCGTCGCCGCCGGCCTTGCCGACGTCGTCGCATGCATGGCGTCGGTGAGCTTCACGGGCGCGCGCCGCCCCCGGGTCGGGGGCTCGGGCGACCGAGAAGGCGCGCGTGAAGGCGGGGGCGGCCACGGAGAGGACCCCGTATACGGCATGACGTCGCCGGGCGCCGGCGCCGCACTGGTCGCACGCGCCTACTTCGAGCGCTACGGCGCCACGAGCCGCGACCTGGCCTCGGTGGCCGTCGCGTTTCGCCGCCACGCGTCGCTCAACCCGACAGCGATGTTGCGCGAGCCGATCACCGTCGAGGACCACCAGAGCTCGCGCCTCGTGTGCGCGCCGCTCCACCTGCTCGACTACTGTCAGATCAACGACGGCGCCGCCTGCGTGATCGTCACGTCTGCTGAGCGGGCCCGCGACCTGCGCAAGCCCGCGGTGCTGATCAGCGGCATGCAGGGATTACCGGCCGGGCGCGACGAGTTCATCTGGAGCTATCCCGGCTTCGGGATTGCTCAGCAAGAGAGCGCGCCCCACACCGCGGAGCTCGAGCCCGTGTACCGTATGGCCGGCCTGGAACGCTCCGCGGTGGACGCGCTCTTCACCTATGACGCGTTCTCGATCCTGGCATGGATTGCCCTCGAGCGTTGGGGCTTCTGCAAGCCGGGCGAGGCTGCCGCGTTCACGCAGGGCGGTCGAATCGAGCTGGGTGGGGAGCTGCCGATGAACACGCACGGCGGGCTGCTGTCCGATGGCCACATCATGGGCTGGAACCACCAGGTCGAGATCGTGCGGCAGCTGCGTGGCGAGTGCGGCGAGCGACAGGTCGAAGGGGCCAGAGTCGTGCAGTGGGCCAACTCCTACGGCGACTCGGTGATCTACCGGAGCGCGGCGTGAGCGCGGACTACACCAAGCCGCTGCCCGCGGTCTCGAACCTGAATCGTCCGTACTGGGAAGGGCTCGCCCGTCGGGAGCTCCGCCTGCAGCGCTGCGGTGCGTGCAGCCGTGTCTGGTATCCTCCCGGTCCCTGGTGCCCCGCGTGCTGGTCGAAGGACTACACCTGGAGCGCCCTCTCTGGCCGGGGGCGGGTGAGCTCCTGGGTCGTGTTCCACCAGGCCTACTTCGCGTCGTTCGCCGACGAGGTGCCCTACAACGTGGCCGAGGTCGAGCTCGACGAGGGACCGCGCCTTCTGACGAACCTGGTCGACGTCGGCGAAGATCAGATCCGGATCGGCCTGCCGGTCGAGATCGCGTACGCCCCCGTGGCCGAAGGCGTGACCCTCGCCAAGTTCAGGCCGGTCGGGGGCTGATGTGGCAGGCGTGCTCGACGGAATCCGCGTATTCGACCTGACCCTGGTGGCGGTCGGGCCGTGGGCGTCGAAGCTGCTCGCTCAACTCGGCGCTGACGTGATCCGCGTGGAGTCGCCCGCCGGAGACATGTCGCACGGCATTCCGCCGAGCATCCGCGGCACGGGCGTCTTGTATATCTCGGTCAACTACAACAAGCGGCAGATCGTGCTCGACCTGAAGCGCGATGAAGATCGAGAGAAGGCGAGGCGCCTCGTCGCGGTGTCCGACGTCTTTCTGCAGAACATGCGCCCCGGCGCCGTCGAGCGCCTCGGCCTCGGCTACGAGGCCGTCCGCGAGATCAACCCGCAGATCGTCTACCTGTCGGCGTCCGCATACGGGAACACGGGTCCTATGGCTGCCGAGGCCGGCGTCGATCCGCTGCTGCAAGCGTTCAGCGGCTTCGGCAGCATCAGCGGTCCTCCCGGCTCGCGCGGTGAGATGTACCGCCACCTGGCGCACCTCGACCTCACGACATCCTCGACCATCGTCGAGGCGGTGCTGCTCGCGCTGCTCCACCGCGAGCGTACGGGCGAGGGCCAGCACGTCGAAGTCGAGATGCTCACGTCCGCCCTGTCGCTGCAGACCAGTCGGCTCGCCGAGTTCTTCGCAACGGGCTCCCCTCCCCAACCGACCGGGAGCGCCGCCACGACCACGGCGCCGCACGAGGCGTTTCGCTGTCGCGACCACGTCTGGCTCGCGGTGGGCGTCGTTTTAGACGACCAGTGGCCGCGCTTCTGCCGCGCGCTCGAGCTCGGCGGCCTCGTCGACGAGCCGCGCTTCGCCGACAACCCAGCGCGCGTGCGCCACCGCGCGGAGCTCGCAGCGATCCTCGCCGAGCGCTTCGCCTCGCGCGCTGCGGCGTGGTGGGCCCTGCGTCTCACGCAAGAGCACGTGCCGAACAGCCGCATCCTCGACTTCGACGCGATCCGCACACACCCGCAGGTCGCAGCCAACGCCCACCTGATAGAGCTCGACACCCCGCACTGGGGGCGGCTATGGGTAGAGAACGTGCCCTGGCGCTTCGAGCGCACGCCCGCCGAGCCGGTACGGCCGGGCGGCTTGCAGGGCGAGCACACCGAGCAAGTGCTGGCCGAGTTCGGGATCGAGTGATGCCAGGCCCTCTCGACGGCATCCGCGTGATCGACCTGACGCAGGGCCTCTGCGGTCCGTTCGCGACCCTGCGCCTGGGCGATGCGGGCGCCGACGTCGTGAAGCTCGAGCCGCCGAACGGCGACGCGGCGCGGCGCATGGGACCGCCGTTCCTCGGGGACGAGAGCGCGCTCTTTCTCGCGTTGAACCGGAACAAGCGCAGCGTGGTCGTCGACCTCGAGAGCGGCCCGGTCGCGCGACACTCGCGCGACTCCTCACCAGCGCGGACGTGCTGGTCGAGGACCTGGGTGCGGAGCGGATGGCCGAGCTCGGGCTCGACCCCGCGGGAGCCAGCGCCGCACATCCCGAGCTCGTGATCTGCTCGATCAGCGCGTACGGCGACTCCGGTCCGCTAGGAGAGTGACCCAAGATTCGGGTGGGCGGAGGTGATTGTAGCGAGGGCCCCCAACTGGACGTGGAGCGATGTACGGGCCAACGGGGGTCCGAGGTAGCCGGTAGATGTCGATCTACACAGATATGCGTCAGATCCAGGGCCTGACGTGCGCGAAACGGGTCCGCACCCGCCCGATCACGCCATCTGCGCTCGGCAGAGCGCCATCACGTTGAAGCCCGAGCACACCAGGTCCCACTCTCCCGTCACCTTCTCCTGGCCGCGCAGCATGAAGCGCCGAAACCGCTGTCGTGCCTTGATCTCGGCAAACGGCCGCTCCGCCTGGGTCTTCCGCTGCGCGTAGCGTTGCTGGGCCCAGGGCAGTCGTAAGATCCGGTGCATCCGCTGCGCCCGGGCTCCCTTGGGCCAGCGGGACGACTTCCGCCCGCGGACCGCGATCAACGCCTGTTGTCCCCGCCGTTCCAACGCCTTCAGGTTCGACTCGCTCAGGTACCCGTTGTCGGCCAGCAGAATCTCCGCTCGCTGACTCGTGTTCGTCTCGATTGCCTCGACCATGGGCTCCAACTGCTCGTAGTCATTGGCCTTCTCTGTCAGCTCGTTCGCCACGATCAGGCCGTCCTCACTCGTCGCCAGCTGCGCGTTGTAGCAGTACTGCAAGGATCCCTCGGTCTTCATCATGTTCGCTTCGGGGTCCGCGAAGCTCTTCTGGTGCTTCGCTTCGAGCTTCTCCCCCTTCTCCCGCTCCAGCTGCTCCCGGGCCGCTCGGATCCGCTCCCGTCGTCGCTCGCGCAGCTGTAGCTCTTCTGGAAGCCCACCTCCGCCATCGTCGTCCCCGTGCTCTTGCTCTTCCGCAGCGTTGAGCTCGTCCATCTGCGCCACGATCTGCTCGATCTCGTCGCTCAGCTGATCCTCCGCCTCCAGCATCCGCGCGTGGCTCATCGCCTTGGACCGCGACGTGTTCGCCCGGATCTTCGTGCCGTCTACCGCCACCTGCCCGAGCTTCACAAGCCCCATCGCCTGCGCCACCTTCAGCGTCTGCAAGAACACCTCTCGGAAGTCCCTGTGGTGACGGTCCCGGAATCGGTTGATCGTCCGGAAGTTCGGTCGTAGCCCAGCCGCGAGGTAGCGAAACCGCAGGTCGTAGTGCAGCCGTCGCGCAAGCTCCCGCCCGCTGTACACGCCCACGACCGCCCCCAGAAGCCACAGCTTCAACAGCATCCGAGGCGGGAAGGCTCGCTCTCCACGCCGGCGATACCGCTTCTCGAACCGCCGCAGATCCAGCGACTCCACCAAATCGTCGATGAACAGCGCCGGATCCGATGGATCCAGAGCCTCCCCCACGTGCGCCGGTAGCAGCTCGCCCTGCTGCGGCACATACGCCTTGAACATGACCTCTTCCCCCACGCTCCCAAGTTAGCCAATAAGGGAATCTTGGGTCACTCTCCTAGCAGGCTGCGGAGAAAGTGACTGGGTTGGGCGGGAGCCTCTGACGGGAGGCGTGCCGAGCAGGGAGAGGGATCGCCGTTCCCGGTACGAACCGGTTCGGTGTCGCACGGGTAGATCTTGCGGGATCATGAGCTATGTCGCCTCCAACAGGTTGCGGATACGGACCAGGTTGTAGGCCGCAGCAGTGAAGGTGAAGACCCAGCCGACCCGATCCGTGCCCCGGTGCCGGGTCTTGCGCATCAAGCCCACCGTCTTCATCCAGCCAAACACCTCCTCCACCCGTTTGCGGAAGCGCTGGCTCACCTCGTAGCCCGGGTGTCCTGTGGTCCTTCGATCGATCGCGCTTCGGCGGTTCGTCGTGTTCTGTGCCACGTGCGGGGTAACGCTCCAGGCCCGAAGCGCCTGCACAAAGCTCTTGGCGTCGTAGCCCTTGTCTCCAGCCAGGGTGATCCGGCGAGCGCCCCCCAGACCCAGCACCATCTCGAGAGCCGCTTCGCGCTCCGCATACCCCGACGCCTGAGTGAGCTTCGCCGCCACCACCAGGCCGTTGCGGTTCTCCGTCACGACGTGTCCCTGATACGCGAGCCGCGCGCCCTGGCCCCTCATCCCCGCCAGTCGGGCGTCCGGATCCGTCCTCGACGCATGCGTCTGGTTGCTCCGCTTCTCGCCCCGGAAGTTGACCGTCGGGTTGCCCGGGTCGTCATCGTCCCTGCGCTTCTCGTCCTTGCGCACGAAGCTCTTCTGGCTCGCCCACGCCTCGATCAGCGTCCCGTCCACCGTGAAGTGCTCCGATGACACCAACCCCTCCGACTCCGCCTGCGCCAGCACCGCCTCGAAGAAATGCTGAGCGATCTCGCCCTTCAGCAGCCGTTCCCGATTCTTGGTGAACACCGTCGCGCTGAACACCTCATCGTCCAGCTCCAGGCCCACGAACCAGCGGTAGAGCAGGTTGTAGTCGATCTGCTCGATCAGCTGGCGCTCGCTCCGGATCGTGTACAGCACCTGCAACAGCAGCGCCCGCAACAGCTGCTCCGGCGGGACCGACGGTCGGCCGACCCCTTTGGCGTAGATACCATCGAAGCGTCGCGACAGCTGCTCCAGCGCCGCGTCCACCAGTCGCCGGATCGCTCGAAGCGGATGGTCCTCGGGAATCCGGGACTCCAGCGATACGTAGCTGAAGATCCCACCCTGGAGCGTCTGCGGTCCTCTCACATCTCCCCCTTGGGGCTTCCCTCAAAGGTACCCTTCGATGAGGAGTTTTTCAGCAGCCTGCTAGGCCGACCAGCCTGGCGCCGAGCTCGTCATCCAGGCCATGGCCGAGTACACGCGCTCGCTCGGTCGCATCGGGGAGCCGCCCGTGCGGGTCGGCGCGGACGTCGCCAACCTGAACACGGCCATCTTCGCGAGCCAGGCGGTGATCGGCGCTCTGCTCGCCCGCGCGCGGACCGGACGCGGGCAGCGCGTGGCGGTCAGCATGCTCGGCTCGCTGCTGCACCTGCGCGGGATCATGTGGGCGGCGATGTCGGACCCCGACGACTGGTGGGGCTTCCACCTGGACCATTACACCAATCCGCCGGAGACGGGCTACGAGACAGGAGACGGGCGCATCTTCTTTGGCCTACGCCGGGGCGACAGCGAGGACTTCGACAAGCTGATGCTATCGCTCGGGCTACAGGATCACACCGTCGACGAGCGCTTCGGCCACTTCGGTCGCGACGCCGCCCCGCTCGGCCGCCATGCCGTCGAGGCGAAGCCAGTGTGGGAGAGCGCCTTCAAGCAGCGTAAGAACGAAGAGCTGCTCCTTCTGTTCAACGCCGTGGGCGGCGACGCGGTTCCATACACCGACTACGCCGAGATCGCGTCGCACCCGCAGGTCCGCGCGATCGCTGCCTTGTGCGACGTTGACAGCGGCAACGGCGACACGTTCCGGACCGTGCGCGCCCCGTGGCGGCTGCCCGCGAGCCCGGCATCGGTGCGACGCGGCCCACCGAAGCTCGGCCAGCACACACAGGAGATCCTTCGCGAGGCCGGCATCGAAGCATGACCTCTCATGCTTCCCCTGTGTCCTCAGCACCTGGGGCGGCTCGGTCACGCCACAGGAACTCGCGACTCGACGCGCATTACGGCTCACGTCGCCGAGGAACTCGCCATCGACCCGCGCGGCCGGGTGTATCCTGAGTCAGAACACACGCTCTGGGAGGTTCCTAGCAATGGCCACCGATCGACCCGGCGACGAACACGCGGCTTGGATCGCCAAGGTGCACGAGGAACCCCTCGAGCCCGAGCTCCCGATCTGCGACCCCCACCACCACCTCTGGCTCGACACCGGTCACACCGGTTGGCCGTACACCCTGGGAGACCTGCACGCCGACACGGGAGCGGGCCACAACGTGGTGCGCACGGTGTTCCTCGAGTGTGGGGCCGAGTACCGCAAGGCCGGTCCCAAGCACCTTCGGCCGGTGGGGGAGACCGAGTTTGTCGCCGAAGTCGCCGAGCGAAGCGCGACATCTGGGCATGCCGAGATCGCCGGGATCATGGGCAACGCAGACGTCTCGTTGGGCGACGCCGTCGAAGAAGTCCTCGTCGCTCATGCGGAAGCCGGCCGCGGGCGGTTCCGGGGAGTGCGCTACATCACCGCCCGGGACGCGCACCCCCCGCTCGCGATGGGAGCGAGCGCGCCGATGGATGACCCCGCTTATCTCGCTGGTGTCCGCAGGGTCGGCGCGATGGGATACACGTACGACGCCATGGTGTACCACCCGCAGCTGCCCGAGCTCGTCGAAGTCGCGCGCGCGTGTGTCGATACGCCCATCGTCGTCAACCATCTCGGCGGAATTCTGGGCACCGGCCCATACAAGGACCGCCGCAAGGAAATCCTAGAACTCTGGCGGGGGGCCATGGCGCGCCTCGCATCGTGCCCGAACACCTACCTGAAGGTCGGCGGCATCGGCATGCCGATGATGGGCTTCCGCTGGGACAAGCGGGACGCGCCCCCGACCTCTCTCGAGCTGGCCGAGCCGTGGGAGGAGCCGATCCGCTACGTCATCGATGCGTTCGGCCCCAGTCGGTGCATGTTCGAGTCGAACTTCCCGGTCGACAAGCGGGGAGCCGGTTACGTCGTCTTGTGGAACGCCTTCAAGCGGATCGCCGCAGGCTATTCGGCCGACGAGAAGAGGGACCTGTTCCACGACACTGCCGCGCGCGCCTACCGCCTCGACACGCTCGCTTGACCGGTGGCTCCACTGATCAGCGTGCCGGCCGTCTTCATGCGCGGAGGAACGAGCAAAGGCCTGTTCTTTCGGGCTTCCGACCTACCCCGGGACCCGGCCGTTCGCACCCATTTCTTCCTGGCCGCACTGGGGAGCCCGGACCCCTATGGGCGCCAGCTCGACGGCCTGGGTGGCGGAATCTCCTCGCTCTCCAAGGTCATGGTCGTAGCAGCGTCTGACGCGCCGGACATCGACGTCCAGTACACGTTTGGCCAGGTGGCAGTGGACCGCGCCCTGGTGGATTACTCCAGCAATTGCGGGAACCTCTCCTCAGCCGTCGGCCCGTTCGCCGTCGACGAAGGGCTCGTCCGCGTACCGGGTGACCGCGCGGTCTTGCGGATGCTCAACACCAATACCAACAAGATCGTGCGCTCCGAGTTCGGCCTGGTAGGGGGACACGCCGAGGTAGACGGCGACCTCGAAATTCCCGGGGTTGCGGGTCGCGGAGCGCCGGTACGGCTCGACTTCCTTGATCCCGGTGGCGCCGTCACGGGCAGTCTCCTGCCCACGGGAACTGTGCGCGAGACGTTGATGGTGAAGGGTTGGGGGACCTACGAGGTGTCGATCATCGACGCAACGACGCCCGTGGTAACAGTCAGGGCTCGTGACGTGGGACTGAAAGGCACGGAGCCGCCGAGCGCTCTCCAAGTGGACGCCGAGCTTCTGCACAAGCTCGAGGCGATCCGCGTCGCCGCCGGGGCAGCAATCGGGTTGGGAACCGAGGAGAAAGTGCGGCGCGATTTGCCCGCAACCCCCAAGCTTCTGCTGGTGGCAGAGCCTGCGGACGCACCCAGCCTCGACGGTAGCGAGCTCTCTGCTCCCGACATGGACCTGATGGTGCGCGCGATCTCCATGGGTCTCCCCCACCGAGCGGTGCCATTGACGACGGCCATGTGCCTGGCGGTAGCCGCGTGCATCGAAGGAACGTTGCCGCACGAATTCGCTGGAAACCGCATTTCGGGCGACCTGCGCATCGGCCATCCCTCGGGAATTTCCACCCTGTCTGCGGTGGTGGATCGCCAGACGCAGTGGAAGGCGCAAAGTATCAGCGTCTTCCGTACAGCGCGCCGGTTGATGGCCGGGGATGTGTACGCCCCCTCGCCTGCGGACAGCGGCGGGCGCGAAGTCCGCGGGACCGAGCTCGCTTCGTGACCGCTGCTTCCACTCTGCGCCGATTGATCGAACAGGACAGTGCGCTGATCGCACCGGGGGTCTGGGACGGGCTATCGGCCCGCCTGGTGGAGCGCGCGGGGTTCCGGCTGGTCTACGCCAGCGGAGGTGCCATCTCTCGAAGCGCGGCGCTGCCGGATCTGAACCTCCTCTCCGTGGACGAGGTCGTAGGTACCGTGAGAAAGATCACCGCCGCGGTTCAGATCCCGGTGCTTGCGGATGCCGATACGGGATACGGCGGCCCATTGAACGTCTACCGCACCGTCCAGATGTTCGAGGATGCCGGCGTGGCCGGCCTTCATATCGAGGACCAGGTCTTTCCCAAGCGGTGCGGCCATTATGAGGGGAAGACGGTGGTCAGCCCAGCGGAAATGGTCCAGCGTCTACACGCCGCACGCGACGCACTCCGCGATACCGATCTCGTGATTGTCGCGCGGACGGATGCACTGGCCGTGGAAACGTTCGACTCGGTCATGGACCGGGCCCATCGGTACATGGAAGCTGGCGCCGACATGATCTTCGTGGAGGCACCGACAACAGAGCGCGAAATCGGTGCAATCGCCCACGCCCTTCCATACCCCAAGCTCATCAACATGTTCTACGGCGGGAAGACACCCGTGGTGCAGTTGGCGCGGCTCGACGCACTGGGGTATCGCGTCGTGATTGTCCCGTCCGATCTACAGCGTGCGGCACTCTTCGCGATTGACGAGGCGTTAACGAGCATCCGTCGCGACGGCAACACACAGGCGATCTCGGATCGCATGACCTCTTTCTCGGAACGCGAAGAGATCGTCCGCACCGCGGAACATCTCGCCCGCGCCAAGAGATACGCCGGCGATCCGAGCTGAGCGCTACGGGAGACCACATGGACTCGTACGATGTGATCGTCGTCGGAGCCGGAAACGCGGCCTGCGCTGCCGCAGAATCCGCTCGCCAGCAGGGCGCGAAGCGAGTTGTCGTACTGGAGAAAGCCCAGGAGGACTTGCGCGGCGGAAATACCCACTACAGCGGCGGCCTGCTCCGTGTGGCCTTCGAACGCACCGAAGACCTCTTGCAGCTCATTCCTGACGTAGAAAAGCAGGCACCGGGGTTTCTGAAGGGAGTGACGGCATACACAAAAGGCGACTACTGGAACGATCTTCAACGGGTTACCGAGGGCCGGATCGCAGACGACCTCGCCGAGATCCTGATCTCACAATCGTTCGGCGCCGTCAAATGGATGAAGGACAGCGGTATCGAGCTCGAAGCGGCCGTGGCTCTGAGCGCGATCAAGGTGGCCGGCGAACTCAAGTGGCCCACAGGGGCGGTCGTGCGCGCCATCGCAATGGGAATCGGGCTGTCCCGAATGTGGTTCGAGACTCTGGATCGCAATGGTGTCGAGGTGCGCTACGGCACGCGTGGAGTGCAGCTCTTGCAAGAAGACTCCGGACGTGTGACGGGTGTTCGAACGAAAGGCCCGCGTGGCTTCGAGAACCTCTCAGCGCACGCCCTTGTACTCGGCTGCGGTGGTTTCGAAGCCAATCCCGAATGGCGGGCTCGATATCTGGGCCCCCCGTGGGATCACGCCAAGGTGCGCGGCACGCCTTTCAACACGGGCGATGGCCTGCAGATGGCGCTGGATGTGGGTGCGCTCCCTTTCGGTCAGTGGACTGGCTGCCACTCGACGCCCATCAGCCTCGAGGCACCGCCCTACGGCGACCGCAAGCTGACGGACCAGACCAATCGGCTGTCATATCCGTTTGGGATTCTCGTCAACAAGCGGGGAGAGCGCTTCTGCAACGAGGGCGAGGACTTCCAGTGGTACACGTACGCAAAAATGGGGCGCATCATCCTCAACGAGCCCGGCGGCTACGCCTACCAGATCTTCGATTCCAAGGTCGCCGGCTTTCTAGAGCCGCGCTACAAAACGAGCCGACCCGTCCGTGCGGACAGCCTCGAAAACCTGGTAGCACAGCTGGATGTTGACCATGAAGTGTGCATGAAGACGATCGCTGCCTACAACTCCGCGTCGCGCACGGGCAGCTTCGATCCGGTCAAACTCGACGGACTCGCGACTCAGGGGCTGGCGATCGACAAATCGAACTGGGCTCAACCCCTCGACACGGCTCCCTACCTGGCGTACCCGGTTACCGGTGGCATCACGTTCACATTCGGAGGACTGCGGATCAACGAGCGCGCCCAGGTCATCGACGTAGCAAACAACGTGATCCCCGGCATCTACTGTTGCGGCGAGATGGTGGGCGGCCTCTTCCACAGCAACTATCCGGGAGGCACCGGCCTCGTTTCGGGTGCCGTGTTCGGACGTATCGCCGGGGGCGAGGCCGCGACTCGCTAATGGCGTCCATATCGTGGGCTGCAAGGTCCGGCCGCCAGGAGCGACTTCTTGACGGGCCGCCCGTCGCCGAACTCAATCACCCCGATGCCCGGTCGTGTGGGATGATACGGGGTTCTTCAACCGGAAGAGGAGACTCGGATGCGCATCGGACAGATGACTATCGACCCCACGGCCGGGCTGGACGAGATCGTCCGCCAGGCGAAGACTTCGGAATCGAACGGGTTCCCCGTGCTCGCCATGCCCAACATCTTCGGGCACGACGCGATCGGGGCCCTTACCGTGGTGGGGCGGGAGACCGAACGGATCGAGCTCGTGACAGCTGTCGTCCCGATGCACCCGCGGCACCCCATCGCCATCGCCCAGCAGGCGCTCACGGCTCAGGCCGCCGCCCGCGGACGCTTCAGTCTGGGCATCGGGCTCTCGCACAAGATCGTGATCGAGAACATGCTTGGGCTGTCGTACACGCGACATGCCGCGTACACGCGCGAGTACCTCTCTGTACTGAAGTCCCTGCTCGCGGGCGAGCAGGTCTCGTTCCAGGGCGAGTTCTTCCGCGTGAACGCCCGGCTCAGCGTTCCGGACGTCACCAACGTGCCCGTCCTGGTGGCGGCGCTCGGGCCGCGCATGCTCCAGGTGACGGGCGAGCTCGCGGATGGGACGATCACGTGGATGACCGGAATCAAGACGCTCGAGGGCTTCACGGTTCCGACGATCCGGGCGGCCGCCGAGGCGGCGGGCCGGGCGGAGCCGCGCGTCGTGGCCGGGTTCCCCATCGCCCTCACGAGCGACCCGGCCCAGGCCCGCGAGAAAGCCGGCAAGGTCTTCCAGATGTATGGGACGCTTCCGTCCTATCGCGCGATGCTGGATCGCGAAGGCCTCGATAGCCCGGGCGACGTGGCCATAACCGGCGACGAATCCACGCTGCGAGCCGAGCTGGGACGGCTGCGCGATGCTGGCGTGACGGACTTCGGTGCGTCGCTGTTCCCGGCGGACGAGGGCGCGCCCGCGCGCACTCTGGAGTTCCTCAAGAGCGAGCTCTAGTGCGGATCCGAGCCTAAACCGTCTGCGATGAGCGAGACCGAGGCCGAAGGCTACGGCGCAGAAATCCTGCGCACGTTACGTGAGCTCCGTGATGCCGGGGTCCTCCGGACGACCGCCTTGATCCGGCACTCGGCCCGCGAGTTCAACCCCGACCGGGGAGATCTCGAGAACCCGCTCACCGACGAAGGCCGCGCCCTTGCCCAGAAGTTCGGGGAGGCGCTGCCGCGCGACGCCTTCCTGCGTGCCTACGCAAGCCCGGTCGAGCGTTGCATGGAGACCGCGGCCCTGTCCCTCGACGGACACCGCTCCATGGGCGGCAGCGCCAGCCGACATCGGGAGCTCGAAGGCCTA
>CBDDEE010000016.1:0-112193 GCA_965226855.1 Myxococcota bacterium
GGAGAAGACGAGGTGACCGGTGAGCGCGGCCTGCACGGCCATCTGCGCGGTCTCTCCATCGCGGATCTCGCCCACCATGATGATGTCCGGGTCCTGGCGCAGGATGGAGCGCAGTGCCTGCGAGAAGGTCACCTCGATCTGTCGCTGGACCTGCACCTGCACCTGCACCTGCACGAAGCGCGGGTCGATCATTTCGATCGGATCCTCGACCGTAGTGATGTTGAGCTCGGGTCCGGCGAGGTAGCGCAGCGTCGAGTACAGCGTGGTCGTCTTGCCCGAGCCGGTCGGGCCCGTAACCAGGATCAGTCCGCTCGGCGAGGTGATCCACTTCTCGAAGATCTCCCGCTCCGCCGGGTAGAAGCCGAGGTCCTGCAAGCTGGAGAGCAGGATCCCTGGATCCAGAACTCGGATGACGATCTTCTCTCCGAAGGCCGTCGCGATGCTGGAGACTCGGAGCTCCACCTCCTTTTCGCCGCGCTGCGCCTTGATCCGTCCGTCCTGCGGACGTCTCCGTTCTGCGATGTCCATCATGGCCATCACCTTGACGCGCGAGGCGATGGCGGCCTGGACTTTGTTCGGAAACGTCTCGATGTCGTGAAGGATGCCGTCGATGCGAAAGCGCACGACCGCGTCTGTGGCGCGGGGCTCGATGTGGATGTCACTCGCGCGCTGCTCGAACGCGTAGTTGAGTAGGAAGTCCACGGCTCGAATGACGTGCTCGTCGGTCACCTCGGACACCTCTTCGTTCGAGCGCAGCTCGACGAGCTCCACCAACGCTGTCTGACGCGTGCTTTCGCCCAGCTCGACCTCCGCGCTCGCGACGCTCTTGCGGAAGCCGTAGACGCGCTCGACGATCGAGAGAATGTCGCGCTTGGCGGTGACGCAGTAGCAGAGAGGGGACTCTACGAGCTGCTCCAGGCTCTCGCGCAGCGCGCTGTCGAAGGGATCGGAGAGCGCGAGCTGCAAGCGGTTCTGGTCGTGTCCGACGGGAATCACGACGTGCCGACTCGCGAAGGGACGCGAGAATGTCTTGCTGATCAGCTCGCTGTCCAGCTTCAGCGGGTCGAGCTTGACGTAGGGAAGCTCCGCGGCGGCGGCGATGCACTCCGCAATGGCATCCTCATCGATCCGCCGATGGGACTTCGTGGGGTGGGGGAGGGCGGCGGCGGAGATGAGCTCCGAGGGCAAAACGTTATAGCGCGCGGCGGCCTGCGAGCGGACCGATCCGACCTTCTCTTTGAGGACGCGGCTCCTGAGCGTGATCTCACGCGACTCGATCTCCTTGGCCTGGTCCCCGGTGACGAGCTCGGCTGCCACCAGCATCTCGCAGAGCTCGGGGAGGGAAAGGGGAGGGCGGGGCTCGGGGAGGCGGACTCGGGGCGACATCCAGAGTGGTATCGGCGTACCGGTGGGAAAACCCAACAGCGGCCAGCTATTGCGTGCAGGGACGGGGGGTTTGGCGGGCGCTGACCGCGGCGCTTCGCGTCGTTCGTAACCCGCGTGTTCCTTGCCGTACACGGCTGTCACAACGGGGGGCCACCCCGCGCGGACGTCGCTCCCGCTGCGAGTCCTGGATACGCTAGTTTTGGGGTTAAACTGGATCCCGAACGAGAGCCCTGGCTAGAGGAGAACCGACGTGGCCGAAACGGCGAAGCTCGAGTACGAGGGCAAGACCTACGAGCTCGCGGTGCTGGTGGGCTCGGAAGGCGAACGGGCGATCGACATCGGAAAGCTCAGGGACGAGAGCGGGCTGATCACGCTCGATCCGGGCTACAAGAACACCGGGAGCACGACGAGTGAGATCTGCTTCATCGATGGTGAGCAGGGCATCCTGAGCTATCGCGGCTACCCCATCGAGGAGCTCGCAGAGCAGAGCAGCTTCCTCGAGGTTGCTTACCTGCTGATCTACGGCGAGCTGCCGACCCAGGAGGAGTACGACAGCTGGCTGGAGTCGCTGCGCTACCACACGATGCTCCACGAGGACGTGAAGCGCCTCTTTTACGCGTTTCCGAAGGACGCACACCCGATGGCCGTGGCGGCCGCCGTCGTCTCCGCGGTCTCGACCTTCTACCCCGAAGACCTCGACCCCCAGGACGAGAAGCAGGTCATCGTGTCGAGCACTCGCTTGATCGCCAAGTTTCCGACCATCGCGGCCTACGCGCACAAGCACTCGCTCGGCCAACCCTTCCTCTACCCCGACAACAAGCTTGGCTACGTCGACAACTTCCTGCGCCTCATGTTCGGGACGCCGTGCGAAGACTTCGAGGTCGATCCCGTGGTCTCGCGCGCCGTCGAGCTCCTACTCATCCTGCACGCCGACCACGAGCAGAACTGCTCGACGAGCACCGTTCGCATCGTGGGCAGCTCTCACGCGAACCTCTTCGCCTCGATCGGCGCGGGGATCAGTGCGCTCTGGGGACCGCGACACGGGGGCGCGAACCAGCAGGTGATCGAGATGTTGGACTCGATCGCGGAGGAAGGCCTTTCGGCGCAGCAGTTCGTCAACCGGGCGAAGGACCGGGATGATACGTCCCGGCTGATGGGCTTCGGTCATCGGGTCTACAGGAACTACGACCCACGTGCGAAGGTGATCAAGAAATCCGCCAACGATGTGCTCGAAAAGCTTGGAGCGACTAGCAAGCTGCTCGAGATCGCCGTCGATCTCGAGCAGCTTGCGCTCGAGGACGAGTACTTCGTCAAGCGCCGCTTGTACCCCAACGTCGACTTCTACTCCGGCGTGATCTACAAGGCGCTGGGCATTCCGGTGAACAGCTTCACCGTCATGTTCGCCATGGGCCGGCTACCCGGCTGGATCGCTCACTGGGTCGAGCTGCACAAGGACGACCAGGCGATCGGACGGCCCCGACAGATCTACACCGGACAGATGGCGCGCAGCTACACGCCGATCACGAAGCGTTAGTCTTGTGGGACGTGGCCGCGGGCGTCCGCGGCCACCCACCTTCGCTCAGGCCTGATGGCCTTCGCTGCGCGCGCCGCTTGCAGGGTTGCCGATACGGCAACGCTTTCGCTCAGGGACGGTTGCTGCACGCGCCGCTTACGGCGCGTGCAGGTTAGGCTTTCGCGGCGGTTGCTGCGCTCGTCAGCGCAGGGACGATCTCGAACAGGTCGCCCACGACACCGAGATCCGCGACCTCGAAGATCGGGGCGTCGGCGTCCTTGTTGATCGCGATGATGTAGTTCGAGTTCTTCATCCCGACCAGGTGTTGGATTGCCCCCGAGATGCCGATCGCAATGTACAGCTTTGGCTGCACGATCTGTCCGGAGCTGCCGACCTGGTACTCGTGGGGTAGCCAGCCAGCGTCGACGACCGGGCGAGAGGCGCCCATCTGGGCCCCGAGCGCCTCGACGAGAGGCTTGAGGAGCGAATCGAAGTTCTCAGGCTTCTGCATGCCGCGACCACCCGAGATGATAAATTCGGCCTTGGTCAGGTCGTGTCCACCCGCGGCCGCCGCGCGCAGCTCCACGAACTTCGTTCCCGACACCGGGCTGCCCACGTCCAGTGCCTCTACGCTGCCCTCGTCCGTGCCGTCAAAGGCTTCGTAGGCGCCCGGCTGTACGGTGGCGATCTTTGGCGAGCCTTCGATGCGCAGACGCGCGTCGAACTTCGCGTTGAACATGCGGCGGACGAAGACCAGCTCTCCATCGTCCTCCTCGATCCGGATCGCGTCGCTCACGATGCCCGCGTCGAGCTGAGCGGCGAGCTTGCCGGCGACGTCCCAGCCCGAAGGCGTGTTCGAGATCAGGATCAGCTCCGGAGACTCGGCCTCGATCGCCTTGCGAATTACGCCGGTGTAGGCTTCGAGCGTGTAGTTCTTGAGAGAGGCGTCGTCGGCCAGCAGCACCTTGCCGCCACCCTTCTTGGAGAGCTCCTCTGCGATACCCGCTATGTCGCTCCCGATCACGAGCGACGAGATGTCCCCGCCGACACTGCGCGCCAGCGCGACGAGCTCCAGTGTTGCCTCGCGCAACGCCTCGTTCTGAACCTCAGCGACGATCAGAATTGTCGCCATCGATTTCTCCCGCGTCTTGCCCAGCCCGCTACTGGAGCAGACCGAGCTCCTTGATCTTTCCGATCAGCCTGTCGGCCACCTCGCTGGCCGATCCCTCGATCATCTCGGCCCCTTCGCCCTTTGCCGGTGAGTAGATCTTCTCGACCGTCACCTTGGGAGCCACGTCGGACGCGTCCAGTCCGAGGTCGGCGAGGGACTTCTTGTCGAAAGGCTTTTTCTTCGCCTGCATGATGCCCTTGAGCGACGCGTAGCGGACCTCGTTCATACCGGTCTGCGTGGTGAGCAGACACGGCAGGGGAATCGAGACCACGCCGAGAGCGCCGCCTTCGAGCTCGCGCTCGACCTCGACCGAGTTATCGGAGAGCGTTGCCTTGACGATGCCCGTCGCGTGAGGGACGCCGAGCCGTTCCGCCAGCATGGGGCCCGTCAAGCCGTAGTTCGCGTCGTCGGACATCATCCCCATCAGCACCAGGTCAAAGCTCTCGTCCTTGGCGACCGCCGCGAGCGTCTTGGCCACTCCGAGCGAATCCGTCTTCTCGAGCGCGTCGTCCCACACGTGTATGGCGCGGTCCGCGCCCATCCCGAGCGCGGTGCGGAGCGACTGGACGACGCGGTCGGGTCCGATGGAGACCACCGCGACCTCTGCGTCGCCCGAATCCTTGAGACGCAGCGCCTCCTCCAGCGCGTAGTTGTCGTACTGGTTAATCTCGAACTTGATGTTGGCGTCCTGAATCCAGCTCCCGTCGGGAGCCAGCTCCAGACGCGCATCCTTGTGGGGAACTTGCTTTAGACAGACGAGGATCTTCATATCCTGCGATCTCCGTGGTCAGGGGCGCGTCGAGCGCGTGGGGGGAAACTCGCGGTCCGCACGATAAGCTACGCAGCCTTGCGTTGCAACAGATCAGCCGCCCATGATCGTGCGCCAGCGCTCGAGCGTTTCGATCTGTAGGTAGGGGTTCATCTTCTTTGTCTCTCCCATGGTCCGGGAGGTTCCTCCCCCGTAGTCATGGCCGGGCAAGAGGATCGTTTCTTCGGGCAGCTCGTTCAGCTTTTGCAGGCTGTAGTACATCTGCTCCGAGTCCGAGCCGGGTAAGTCGACGCGTCCACAACCCTGAATGAACAGCGTGTCGCCGGACACGAGTGAGCTCTGGATACGGAAGCACTGAGATCCGGGCGTGTGGCCGGGGGTGTGGAGGAACTCGAGCTCGACCTCACCGATCCGCAGCGTATCTCCGGAGTCGACCCTGACCAGATCGGTGTCGGAGATACCGGTCACCTGCTTCACGCCGTCCGCGTCGTGCTTGTTCGCGTAGACTTTGACGCCGCGGCGACCGAGAAGCTCGGCGAGACCCTCGATCCGCTCGCCGTAGATCTCGCCTCCGATGTGGTCGGGGTGGTAGTGGGTCACCAGAGCGGCCACGGGGGTGAAGTCCTGGCTCTCGACGTGCTCGAGGAGCGAGTCGATCGACCAGGCGGGATCGACCAGGGCTACCTCCCGAGTCTTCTTCGACCCGATCACGTAGACGAAGTTCTGCATGGGTCCGCAGGCGATCTGCTCGATGATCAGCTCTTCTTCCATGCGCGCTTCCGGTTGGTCGGCCCTACCGATTACCCGCTGTTGACACTCGAGTCAAACCGCCAGGCGATCCCGACCTCCGACTCCCTGCCGGCTCGCCAGGAGCTCAGCCAGACACCAACCAGAGCAGGATTAGAGGAATCCCCAGCGCGATACTGCAGATCGCCAGTGCTCGCTGCGACGAGACTTGCAGCACCTGTCGGCTCGCCAGCACGAGTGAGGTCAGGCAGAATCCCAGGGCTCCCCAACCGAAGATCCAGCCCACGAACGGCAGGCTGTAGCCGAGCAGTAGCGCGAACCACGTGTAGGCGAAGCCGGTGCAGCGCAACAGGCGGGAGTAGTCAACGTCCGGGCTCACCCAGAACACGCTGACGCCCCAGACGAGCAGGGTGGCCACGAGCCAGATCGCGATGGACACGACGATGCCGAGGAACAGTCCCGGGATGGAGCCCTGTCCGAGGCCGGTTAGGATCGAGGTGGCGATCACGAGCGCAAAGGCCTGCGGGATGGCCGCCTTGTCGGTCTGAATCTCCTCGTAGACCTGCGGATCGAGGCGAAAGACCGCAGCCAGCCGCGCGAGCAGCCGCCGCTCGGGCTGAAACAGCTCGGCCAGCGCGCCCGTGGGCTCCGGACCCGTCTTGGGAGTCACCATCCCCTAGACGGTAGCGGGTCTTACGGGTCCCGGCGCGCGGAGCGGCCGCGCGCCAGGACTAGCAAGTCAGGTCAGCCAGCGACCTTTTGGATGAAGGCCTCGATTGCCTGGACGACGAGTTCGCGGACCTGCTCGGGGCTACGTTCCGCCCGCTGGATGGGCTCCAGGCCCTGACCACAATCATCGATCACGCGCAGCTCGGTCGGGGCGCCGATGCGCCGCAGCAGGGTCTCGAGTCGATCGACCCGGCAGTGGGCATCCCGCGAGCCCTGCACGAAGAGCATCGGGCAGATGATGCGAAAGAGCGCTGTCGCGCGTTGCTGGTTGGGTTTGCCAGAGGGGTGGAGCGGAAAGCCGAGGCATACCACGCCGTCCGCCTTGACGCCTTGCGAGACCACGCTGGCCGCCACCCGGGCTCCGAGGCCGTAGCCGCCCACCAGAAGGTGCGCTGGTGCGTTATCGGTGTCGCTCAGCAGGGTCGCGATGGCCGTCTTGTACGCTCGCTCGAGGACGGGCAGGGGATCCGGCCGCTTCTTGCCGGCCTCTATGTAAGGGAAGTTGAAGGACAACGTCAGGTTGCCGCGTTTGGTCAGCGCGCGCTGCAGCGCGGAGACCTTCTCCTGCTCAATACTCCCCTCGGTGTCATGCGCGAGCACGATGCCGACTCGCTGGCCGCTCGGCCACCACTCCGGTGTGCAGACCATCCCGGCGACGCGAATCTCTGGTGTCACCGAGATCGTTATGGACTCGAACCTGACGTTCGTGTTCATTGCGAGGCTCTTATAGCATACCCGCAGCTCCCCACTTGAGGGAACCAGCGGTGTCGGAGCCGAGCGAGCCAGAGAAGGTCCTGATCCTTGGAGTTGCGAGCGGCCAGGGTCGACTGCTCGCACGGCGCCTGTTTCCCACGTTTCGAGTGGTCGGCGTCGATCGGATCCCTTGGTCCGAGCGACCCGCGGAGATGCCCTTCTACCAGGTCGGGCTTCGCACTAGAGAGTTCGAGGACGTCGTGCGAACCGAGCGTCCCGACGCGATCGTGCACCTGGGCTTCATCCGCGACTTCCGAGGTACGGCGGAGGAGCGGTACGACACGAACGTGCGTGGAACTCGGAAGCTGCTCGATCACGTGAGGGCGCACGGGGTGCGGAAGCTCGTGGTGCTATCCACGAGCTACGTGTACGGCGCGCTCCCGGACAACCCGAGCTTCATGGACGAGGATCACCCGCTCTCGGCCAGCCGCACCTATCCGGAGATTCGTGACCTCGTCGAGCTGGACACGCTCGCTACGGCCTTCATGTGGCAGCATCCGGAGACTCGTACCTCCGTCCTGCGCCCCGTGCCGACGCTGGGGTACTACGTGTCGAACTCTATGGCCACCTACCTGCGGCAGAGATGGGTGGTCGTGATGATGGGCTTCAACCCGATGCTCCAGTTCATGCACGAAGAGGATCTCGCCGAAGCGCTAGCCATCAGCGTGGCGCAGGGACTCCGCGGCGTCTACAACGTGACAGGGCCGGGAGAGGTTCCACTGCACGTCGCGATCCGCGAGACGAACGGCACGCCGCTGGCACTGCCCGAGAGCGTCGCCCGGCCGATCCTCGGGCGGCTTTTCCGGCGAGGGCTGCTCAAGATCTCGCCCGGAGTCATCGACTACATAAAGTTCCCGTGCACGATCTCGGGCGAGCGTTTCGTGCGCGAGACGGGCTTTCGACCACTGTTCGGACTGAAGGAGAGCTTCCGCAGCTTGAGACGCTAAACGCGGGCGAGGGAGGCAGCGAAGCCCTACGCTTGCTCTTTCCCCAGGAGAGGAAGCCATTGCGGTCGCCTTCCAGCAGCTCCACCGCGCCCCTGCTCGACGCCAGTGGGCTACCACGCTTCGATGAGATACGCGCCAACCAGGTGGAGTCCTCGATCCGCGCGTTGCTCTCCGACCTCGCGACCGACCTCGGGAGTCTGGAGCGAGAGCTCGTCCCAACCTGGGAGCGCTTGGTGGAGCCGCTCGAGCGCATCGTCGACCGGCTCGGCTTCAGCTGGGGCATCGTCCGTCACCTGATGGGCGTCGCGAACAGCGAGGAGCTGCGTCCGGCACATGAGGCCGTGCAGCCAGAGGTGGTCCGCTTCGAGGTTCGCCTCGGCCAGAGCGCGGCGCTCTATACCGGCCTCCAGGCTCTGCGCGAGGGCGCCGGCTGGTCCGAGCTCGATCTCGCCCAGCGACGCATCGTGGAGCTGCTTCTGCTGGAAGCACGCCTTGCCGGCGTCGGTCTCGCGAGCGCGGAGCGGGAGCGCTTCAACGAGATCCAGACCGAGCTCGCGGAGCTTGGTACGCGCTTCTCGAACCAGCTGCTCGACGCGACCAAGGCCTGGTCTCTCACGCTGCACGACCCGGGAGAGATCTCCGGTCTGCCGCGGAGCCTCGTGGAGCTGGCGGCCCACTCCGCTCGCGAGGCGGGCACGGAAGGTGCGACTCCAGAGTCGGGACCGTGGCGGATCACGCTCGACGAGCCGAGCTTCTTTCCCTTTCTGCAGCACGCGCGGCGGCGTGACCTGCGTGAACGCGTGTACCGCGCGTATCTCGGGCGGGCAGCGGCAGGAGATACGGACAACTCGCCGCTCGTCTCGCGCATCCTGAGCCTGCGGCGCGAGGAGGCGTTGCTGCTCGGGTACTCGAACTTCGCCGAGCTCAGCCTTGCGACCAAGATGGCCCCTGACGTTGCTGCCGTGGAGCGACTGCTCGAGGAGCTGTACACAGCCTCGATCGAGGCGGCGAAAGGGGAGCTCGCGGAGCTGCAGGCCTTTGCGAGCGGTCGCCCGGAGCTCGAAGACGCGGGTGCGGAGACCTCTCCTGCACTCGTGCACTGGGACGTTGCGTTCTGGGCCGAGCGCCTGCGCGAGGAGCGCTTCGACTACACGGACGAGGAGCTGCGGCCGTACTTTCCGCTGCCCAGGGTCCTCGAGGGCCTGTTCTCCGTGGCCGCTACACTGTTCGGAGTTGTTTTTTCGACTGCCGACGGCGAGACTCCGGTCTGGCACGAAGACGTGCGCTTCTTCCGCGTGACGGACGCAGATGGCTGCCCCATCGCCGGCTTCTTTCTCGATCCGTACAGTCGTCCCGCGGAGAAACGCGGCGGCGCCTGGATGGACGAGTGCGTGGGGCGCAGCCGGCTCGACGCGAAGTCAGGCGAAGCGTCGCGCCAGCCGGTGGCGTACCTGGTCTGCAATCAGACCCCGCCCGTCGACGGCAAGCCCTCGCTGATGAGCTTCAGTGAGTTGGAGACGCTGTTCCACGAGTTCGGACACGGTCTGCAGCACATGCTCACCGAAGTCGACTATGGACTTGCCGCGGGTATCCGCGATGTGGAGTGGGATGCCGTCGAGCTGCCGAGCCAGTTCATGGAGAACTGGTGCTACGACAGGAAGACATTGCTCGGGATGAGTCAGCACTTCGAAACGGGCGAGCCGCTGCCCGACGCGCTGTTCGAGAAGATCCGCTCGGCCCGCACCTTCCGTTCCGGCAACGCCACGCTACGGCAGCTCATGTTCGGCTTCATCGACCTCGAGCTGCATCACGGTTTCGATCCCGCCGGCGAAGCGACGCCCTTCGACGTGCAACGGCGCGTTGCCGAGAGGACGAGCGTGATCCCGCCGCTCCCCGAAGACCGCTTCCTCTGCAGCTTCGGCCACATCTTCGCCGGGGGCTACGCAGCAGGCTACTACTCGTACAAGTGGGCGGAGGTCCTGAGCGCCGACGCATTCGCCGCCTTCGAGGAAGCGGGTCTCGACGACCCCGAATCCGTCGCCGCGACCGGCCGCCGCTTCCGCGAGACGATCCTCGCCCTAGGCGGCAGCCGACCCGCCATGGAAGTCTTCCGCGCCTTCCGAGGTCGCGATCCCGACACCGCCGCCTTACTCCGCCACTCAGGGTTGTCTTAGTGGGACCCGGCGCCGGTCTTGCGGGTCCCGGCCCGCGGGCGGCCGCGGGCCACCCGCTCTCCGCTCAGGCCTTCGGCCTTCGCTGCGCCGCGCCGCTATCGCGGCGCTTGCATGGGTGCGTCTGAACTTGGTGAACTTGAACTTGAGTTGAACTTAGGGACCGTCCCTAAGTTCAGGGAGGGCTAGGTCGGTGGGGGTTTGGGCGGGGAGGGAGCAGGCGGGCCCTCGGCAGAGGTAGGCGGTCGGGGCGCCTTCGAGCATCTCGCGGCCCTGTATCCACTCGGCGGCTAGCCAGCTCGGGGGGTGGTCCGGGGAGACGAGGACGACCGCGTCTTCGGGGCCGAGGAGCTCGCGGGCTCGGGCGGCCAGGGCGTGCGTGCCGGGGTCTTCGTGCTCGCCCAGGATGAGTCCCAGGCCCATGCCGAAGTCGACCAGGGCGGCCGCGCGAAGAAGGGTGGGGAGGTGAACGGGGTAGCGGGCGGCGAGCGCTGAGTGAGTTCCCAGGATCCTGTCCACCACTTCACGGAGGTCGGCTCGGCCCGTGACGCCCGCCAGCCTGGCCAGCGCGAGGGTGGCGAGGCCGAGGGCGCTGGGAGTAGCGCCGTCGGGGTCGCTCTTCGGACGCGTCACGAGCGTGGGGTCATCTCCCGCCACCAGGAAGAGATCGCCTCGGTTGGCGTCGTAGAAGCGGTCGATCAGGTCATGTGCCAGAGGGAGGCATGCCTCGATGTAGCGGTCCGCGCCGCCCGCCCGGTGCAGGTCCAGCAGGCCGCAGAGCAGGGCGGCATGGTCGTCGAGGAAGGCCGGGACCCCGGCGTCCGACTCGCGGTGAATGCGCCGCAGCTCGCGCCCACCGTCGCTTAGCTCACGGAGAGCGAAGTCGGCTGCGCGGGAGGCGGCCGCGACCCAGTCTTCGCGCCTGTACGCGGCGCCCGCAGACGCGAGCCCCCCGATGGTGTAGCCGATCCAGGCGCAGATCTGCTTGTGATCGGTGTCCGGAGCGACGCGCTTCTGGCGAGCGGCGAGCAGCTGCTGGCGCTGCGGGCGCATCCGTTCGCGCGGACCGGCCAGGACGTGCGCGAGCACGCTCTTGCCGCTGGCCTCGAAGTTCCCGGCGGGCGACACGTCGTAGGCCTGACAGAACTCCGCGCCGGTGACTTCCCCGAGGACGGCGTGGATCTCGCGCGGAGTCCACACGAAGAAAAGCCCCTCCTCCCCCTCGCTGTCGGCGTCCTGGCTCGCAAAGAAGCCGCCCGCCGGATCACGCATCTCGCGCTCCAGCCAGTCCACCGTCTCCTCCACCGGCCAGAGCAACTCAGGGTCGCGCGTCTGCCTGTACGCCTCGGCATAGACTCGAAGGAGCTGCCCGTTGTCGTAGAGCATCTTCTCGAAGTGCGGCACCAGCCACCTGGCGTCAGTGCTGTAGCGGTGGAAGCCTCCACCCAGCTGGTCGTAGATGCCGCCGCGCGCCATGCGCTTGAGCGAGAACAGCAGGTGCTCGAGCACGTCAACGCGTGCGGCGCGCAAGTTCGAGGCGGCGAGCAGCGCCTCGAGATTGGTTGGCGTGGGAAACTTCGGTGCGCCGCCGAAGCCGCCGTGCTGACGATCCGCGCGCTGCATCAGCTCGGAACAGAACTCCCCTAACGTCGCCACGCCGATGGCAGCCTCTCGGTCGACGTCCGGGGTGGCTTCGAGCGCCCGCATCACTTGCTTCGCCTGCTCCTCCACCTGTTGGGGCTGCTCCTTCCAAACTCTCGTAACGGCCAGGATCAGCTCCGACCAGCTCGGTCTCCCGTGTCTGCTCTCTGGCGGGAAGTACGTGCCGCCGTGGAAGGGCTCACCCTGGGGGGTGCAGAAGACGTTGAGTGGCCAGCCGCCCTGCCCGGTCATTCTCGTGACGGCGTCCATGTAGATCTGGTCGACATCGGGACGCTCCTCGCGATCGACCTTGATGCAGATCAGGTGCTCGTTCATGAGGCGGGCCGTCTGCTCGTCCTCGAAGGACTCCCGCTCCATCACGTGGCACCAGTGACAGGACGAATAACCGATCGACACCAGCACGAGTCGGTTCTCGCGCAGCGCGCGCTGCCATGGCTCGTCACTCCAGGCGTACCAGTCGACCGGATTGTCACTGTGCTGCCGGAGATAGACGCTGGTCTCGGACCCCAGGCGGTTGGCCACTACAGGAACTCTGGCGGCTTCGCTGCCTCGATCCAGCTGTCGTAGTCCACGTAGTCGATCTCGTTCTTGCGGGCGTTGACTCGGTCGAGCAGCGTCTCGTGCTCCTCCGCGCTGAGCGGCTTCAGCTTCTTCACTTCTTCCGCGATCTGGAAGTACTCGTTCGATACGTGCGCTGCGACCTTCTTCGCGTGCCGGCGTGAGTCGACGATGTTGCCCTTGCCGGTCACGACGTTGCCAGCGCTGAAGAGCGTCGGGAACGGCTCGAGGCGCCCGATATCCCAGTCCTGGTAGTCGTAGAGCTCGCCGTTCATCGGGATATCCTCGATCGGCGCCGGGATGCTTCCGATGGAGCTGATGAACAGCGGGGCCCTGACCTCCACGAGCGGCTCGTTCGTCACCTTCACGCGGCCGCCCTCGACCCGGGTCGGCGCAAAGCGCATTCCGACCAGCCAGTCGTTCTCCACGATGAGCTCAGCGGGGGCGAGCAGCGTCTCGATCTTGAACACGTACTTCTCCATGGCTTTATCGAGCACGCGTGCGCGACTCTTCTCGATCTTCTCTCGCATCTTTTCCGGGGCCTTGTCCGGCATGGTGACGAGGGGCATGTCCTCGCGCCGTCGACGGTAGTAGAGCGTGCAGCCGTCCAGACCGAGGTCGTCCCAGGTAAGTCCGTGTGCCGCCAGCGTCTTGGGAATTCCCTTGACCTCGAGCTCGACCAGATTCGACTCTACGCCCCGCTCCGTCAGCGCGGCCATCGTGAGCTCGAGGTTGATCACCTTGACGACGTCGATCGAGGCGAGCCCGCCGCCGACCACGGCCGTACCGTCGACCACCTCGAAGACCTCTCCGTCGTAGCCGGCCTCGTGTCTGTGGTTGAACCACATGATGAAGGGGTTCTGGTACACGAGACCCCGACCGATGCAGACGTCGGCGCCCTCGATTGAAAGCGGCCGGTCGCGCCACGCGCCGTTGGCGAGCACGATCGCGTGGAAACCCCACGAATCTGTCAGCTCCCGCAGCGAGATGTCACGTCCGAGCTCCGTACAGGGAACGAAATGGACGTGCTGCTGCGAGAGCTTCGCGTCGATCGTCCTGTACTCCTTCTGGCGCAGCGCCACGTGCCACTTCGGCAGGCCGTCCTCGACCTTCCCGTAGGGTCGCGCATTCTGCTCAAACACCACGGTGAGGATGCCGTGCTTGGCAAAGATGTCGGCCGCCTCGGCTCCGGCGGTCGCTCCACCGACGATCGCGATCGCGTACTCTTCGTCAGCCATCTGACCGGATTCTACCAAGTCTCGTGGGACCCGGCGCGCGGGCGGCCGCGCGCCACCCACCTTCGCTCGGCTTCGCCTCGCTGCGCGCGCCGCTTCGCGGCGCTTGCAGGGGGCTTTGACCCCGCCTAGGTTGGAGCGGTGGCGACGGCGGTTCAGCGGGCACTCCGGGCGACGACGTACGAGAGACCGCCGACCTCGCTCACCGCAGACCTCGTCGAGTACGAGCGTTCCGAACGCCTGCGGCGCGCCGCGGCGGTCTTCACGCCCCTGTTTGGTGCAGCTCTCCTGAGCCTGTTCGTGCCTGGCTGGCACTTCGTCGGCGTGCCGGGCTTCCTGATTCTAGCGATCGTCCTGGGGCGGAGACGGCTGGTAGAGGTCACCGCGTTGGAGTCGCTCCAGGGGACATGTCCGTCCTGTGCCGAGCGGCAGCACTTCGCACCGCCCTCGAGCTTCGACCTGCCCGCCACCTTGCGCTGTCCAGGCTGCTCGGCATTCGTAAAACTGGAGGCCCCATAGCATCCGGGCCAGGAGGAGCGGGCGAAGTGGAGAGCTGGAGCAGCGAAAAGAGCGCCGAGCTGTACGGAATCGACCGCTGGGGTGGCGGTTACTTCTCGGTTCAGGCGAGTGGCGACGTAGGCGTTCACCCGGACTGTGAGACCGCTACCTGCGTAAACCTGCGGGAGCTCGTCGAAGAGATCAAGAGCCGAGGGCTGCATACCCCCTTGCTGATCCGCTTCTCCGACATCCTGTCGAGTCGTATCCGCGAGCTCGTGGCCTGCTTCGCGTCCGCGACCCGGGAGTACTCCTACTCCGGAAGCTACCGTCCGGTCTATCCCATCAAGACGAACCAGCAGCGGCAGGTGGTGGAAGAGCTGATCGCGGCTGGACGTCCCTACAGCCTGGGTCTCGAGGTCGGAAGCAAGCCTGAGCTGCTGATCGCTCTGGCCCTGCTCGATACTCCCGACGCGCTGATCGTCTGCAACGGATACAAGGACCGCGCTTACATGGAGACCGCGCTGCTTGCGCAGCGCTTGGGCCGCATGCCCGTCATCGTGCTGGACCGCCCCGACGAGCTGCCCGTCCTGCTCAAGACCTCGCGCGAGCTCGGGATCAGGCCGCACATCGGCGTGCGCTGTCGTCTGGCCACGCGGGGAGCAGGGAAGTGGGCGGACTCGACTGGGGATCGCTCGAAGTTCGGGCTCTCCGTGGCGGAGATCGTCAGCGTCGTGAACCTGCTGAGCTCGGAGAGGATGCTGGACTGTCTCGAGATGCTGCACTTCCACATCGGCTCGCAGATCCCCGAGATCGGGGCTCACAAAGACGCGTTGCGCGAAGCCAGTCGCATCTTCGTGGGACTGCACGAGCTGGGCGGCACCCTGCGCTTCGTCGACGTCGGGGGCGGACTCGGGGTCGACTACATCGGTTCGAAGACCAGCACGCAGTCTTCGATGAACTACACCATGCAGGAGTACGCGTACGACGTAGTGGCCGCTCTGCAGGAAGCGTGCGACGAACGCGGTGTGCCTCATCCGGATCTCGTCTCGGAGTCCGGTCGGGCGCTCGTCTCCCACGCTTCCGTGCTGATCTTCGACGTGCTCGGCATCGACGGACCCGTCTCGCGCAGCGTTCCCTCCTCTCCGACCGAACCAGAGCACAAGGTGATCCACGACCTGTGGGAGGTCTGGTCTTCGATCGAGCCCGAGAACGTGCAGGAGTCGTTTCACGACGCGCTCGAGCTGAAGGAAGAGGCGACGAGCGCCTTCGGTCTAGGCTACCTGGATCTAGCGGCGAGAGCGCGCGCCGAGGAGCTCTTCTGGAGCTGCTGCGAACGGATCCTGAAGCTGCTCTCCAGTCTCGAGCACGTGCCGGAAGAGCTCGCGGGGCTCGAGCGCGAGATGTCGGACACCTATTACGGGAACTTCTCCGTCTTCCAGTCCTTGCCCGACTCGTGGGCGCTCGAGCAGCTGTTTCCGATCATGCCGATCCATAGGTTGGACGAAGAGCCCACCCGGAAGGCCACGCTGGCAGACCTCACGTGCGACTGCGACGGAAAAGTCGACCGCTTCCTCGACCTGCGCGGGGAGCTCAGTGTGCTCGAGCTACACGAGCCGAACGATCGCCAGTACTACCTCGGCGCGTTTCTGGTGGGTGCTTACCAGGAAACTCTGGGGGAGCTGCACAACCTGTTCGGCGATACGGATGCCGTCCACGTGCGAATTGATGCGAGCGGTCGCTACACGATCGAACAGGTCGTGGAGGGAGACTCCATCGAGGAAGTGCTCTCCTACGTGCAGTACGATCGGCGAGATCTTTCGGAACGCGTCCGTCGCGCGATCGAGGCCGCTCTCCATAAGGGAGACATCACCCTCGAGGAGTCCGCGCTCCTGCGGCGACGCTATGAGCAGGGCCTGTCAGGCTACACTTACCTGGACTAGGAGGGCGACAGCAGATGGAGATTCGTGGAGTCGGGGCGGTTGTGACCGGAGGAGCGTCGGGCCTCGGTGCTGCGACGGCGCGGGAGATCGTTGCCGTGGGCGGCAGGGTCGCCCTGCTCGACTTGCCCCGCTCGCCGGGCAAGGAGCTCGCCGAGGAGCTCGGCGAGTCCGCCATCTTCTGCCCCTGCGACGTCACCATGGCGGATCAGGTCGAGGAGGCTGTGGCGTCGGCGGCCGAGAGCTTTGGCGAGCTGCGGATCGACGTGAACTGTGCAGGCATCGGCTGGGCGCAGCGGACCGTCACCCGGGAAGGTCCGGCGAACATGGACGCCTTCGAGCGGGTCGTGCGGGTCAACCTGATGGGCACGTTCAACGCCATCCGCCTCTCGGCCGACCGCATGGCGAAGAACGAGCCGGATGCGGGCGGTGAGAGAGGCGTGATCATCAACACGGCCTCGGTGGCGGCCTACGAGGGCCAGATCGGCCAGGCAGCCTACTCCGCTTCGAAGGGCGGCATCGTGGGCATGACACTTCCGATTGCACGCGACCTGTCGAGCCTGGGGATTCGCGTGGTGACGATCGCCCCGGGGCTGTTCGACACGCCGCTCCTGGCCGGTATGTCGGAGTCGGCCCGCGAGGCGCTCGCGGCGAACATTCCTTTTCCCAAGCGCCTCGGCCAGCCTGCGGAGTACGCACACCTGGCTCGCAGCATCATCGAGAACCCGATGCTGAACGGGCTGACGATCCGGCTCGACGGTGCGATCCGCATGCCGCCAAGGGGATAGGGCCCGTGCCGAGCGTCTTCATTCCACCCCCCTACCGTGGTCCCACCCTGGGCGAGAGCGAGGTTGCGGTCACTGCCAGCACGGTGCGCGAGTGCCTCCAGGCCGTGGAGAGTCGCTACCCTGGCTTCGGGGAGCTGGTCTTTGCGGCGGACGGCGGCCTGCCCCGCTACGTGAAGCTCTTTCTGAATGGAGAGGTCCTGGATCCAGGCGACCTCGACCGCGGCGTCTCGGAGGGCGATGCCGTGGAGGTGATGGCGGCGATCGCGGGAGGTTAGGGGCGCGAGCTGCCCATGATCTGCGAGCCCGGTGTGATAAGCTGGCGCCCTCGAGACAGGAGGATTTTCGATGGCTGGACCGACGGGCGACAAGATCATCCGCCTCAACATGACGGATCAGAGCGTGACGATCGAGGACTTCCCGGAACAGTGGAAGCTCCTGGGTGGTCGCGCGCTCTCGGCGAAGATCTTGCTCAACGAGTGCGACCCGAACTGTGATCCGCTGGGACCGGACAACGTCCTGGTCTTCGCGCCGGGAGTCCTGTCCGGAACCGCTGCGCCCACCTCGGGACGCCTCTCGGTAGGTGCGAAGAGCCCGCTCACGAACGGGATCAAGGAGGCGAACGTGGGTGGCAACCCGGCCCAACATCTGATGAAGCTCGGCTACCGGGCGATCATCGCGACGGGCCAGCCGGCCGATCGCGAGCGTCGCTACGGCCTGGAGGTGGACGCCGAGGGAGTGCGGGTCGTCCCGGCCGACAACCTCAAGGGCGTGTGGAACTACGCGGCGTGCGAGGAGGTGCTGCACCCGCACTACCCCAAGACGGCCTCCTTCATCACCTGTGGACCCGCGGGGGAGCGCTTGCTCAAGGGCTCGTCTGTCGCCTGCACCGATCAGGACAACCGCTATCCCGCACGCCACGCGGCCCGAGGTGGGCTGGGCGCGGTGATGGGCAGCAAGTGCCTCAAGTTCATTGCGGTAGATCCGGGCCGGGCCCGGGTCCGCACCCCGGCAAACCGCAAGGAGTTCGGCGGGCTGGTGCGGGACTACACCAAGGCGTATCTGGCCGGACCACTGATGTTCAAGGCGGGGACGGCGTCCGTCGTTCCGGTCGCGAACTCCCTCCATACCTTCCCATACAAGAACCGGGTCGAGGGTCAGTCGCCCGATGTGCAGACGCTCGATGGGGCGCGGATCAATGAGAGCTTCGAGGAGCGCGGCGGCGCGATGCACAACTGCCTGACCGGCTGCATCGTGCAGTGCTCGAACGTCGTGCACGACGCCGAGGGCAACTACCGGACCTCTGCGCTCGAGTTCGAGACCCTCACGCTGCTGGGCTCGAACTGCGCCGTGGCCAGCTGGGAGGATGTCGCAGAGCTCGACCGCCTGTGCGACGACGTCGGGCTCGACACGATCGAGACCGGTGCGGCCATCGCGGTACTGATGGACGCCGGCGGCATGCAGTGGGGTGACGCCGAGGCGATGAAGAAGCTGATCACGGACGTCGCCGAGGCGAAGGACATGGGCGCGGTGGTTGGAAACGGCGCCGCTGCCGTTGGCGAGCACACGGGGCACCATCGTGTTCCCGTGGTGCGCGGCCAGGCGATTCCCGCCTGGGATCCGCGCCCGCTCAAGGCGACGGGCGTGACCTACGCCTCGAGTCCGATGGGCGCCGACCACACGGCCGGCTTGATCGTGAATCCCGGCATGAAGCCGGACGAGTTCGCGATCGCCTCGCAGGAGACACAGCTCGTGAACGCGGTCTGCGATTCCTCGGGCTTCTGCCAGTTCCTGCAGCCCACGCTCGACAACATCCGCGAGTTCTACACCCACCTTTACGGCGAGGAGGTCACGCGTGAGCAGATCGCGGATCTGGGCTGGGAAACCCTCGCCGACGAGTGGGAGTTCAACAAGCGTGCGGGCTTCACGGCAGCCGACGACGTCCTGCCCGCCTGCATGGCGGAGGACAAGATCGGTCCCGCGGGTCTCGTCTTCGACGTCCCGGCGGAGATCATCGCCGATGCGAAGGTTCGCAAGGAGCCGCGCGAGCAGCTCTTTACAGCCAAGGCGTCTGGCTGACGGGTAGCCCGAAGACGGTTCTCCGCAAGGAGTGCGGATGCGCGACGTCCGGATGCGAGGGTTCGCCGAGCGGGCGGACGTGGAGGACGTGGATCGCCTTCTCCGCGCGCTGACCAGAACCCTCCCTGCAGAGACAGTTCCCATGCTCGAGTGTGCGGGCCGCGTGCTGGCAGAGGACGTGGCCGCCCCCGTGAGCGTCCCCGGCTTTCGGCGTTCCGCCATGGACGGCTACGCGGTGCAGGGCGAGAGCACCTTCGGGGCGTCCGACTACAACTCCCTGCGGCTCGAGGTCGTCGGTGAAGCTTATCCCGGACGTCCCTACGGAAAGACGCTCGGCAGGGGGCAGGCCATCCGTATCATGACGGGCTCGCCCCTGCCCGAGGGTGCGGACGCGGTGGTCATGGCCGAGGTGTGTGAGGAGCGCGAAGGAGAGGTCCGGGTCCGAGAGCCGGTCGCTCCCAAGAAGAACGTGGGGGCGATCGGGGAGGACATCCGTGCCGGCGACGTCGTGCTCCACCGCGGTCGCCGTCTGCGTCCCCAGGACGCGGGGGTGCTGGCCTCGATCGGGTGTTCCGAGCTCCGCTGTATCAGGCAGCCGCGGATCCAGCTCGTGATCACGGGCGACGAGCTGCTGCCCGCGGGCAGCACACCGGACGACTGTCGGATCGTGGATACGAACTCGGTCGTGCTCGGCGCTCTGGTTGCGCGCGACGGGGGCGTGCTCCTGCCGTTCGAGCTTCTGCCCGACCGACCGGAGGTCATTCGTGCCGCGCTAGAGAGTGAGGCGCCCGACGTGTTCCTCGTCTCGGGTGGGAGCTCGGTGGGGCAGGAGGATCACGCGCCTCACGTGCTCGATGAGCTCGGCAGCCTCGACTTCCACGGCGTGACCATGCGTCCCTCGAGTCCTGCGGGCGGCGGTCGGATCGGCGAGCGGCTGGTATTTCTGCTGCCAGGCAATCCTGTGAGCTGCCTCTGCGCCTACGAGTTCTTCGCTGGCCCTTCGATTCGCGCCCTCGGCGGGCGCTCGCGCGAGTGGCCACACCGCCGCGTGAAGCTCCCGCTGGCTCGCAAGATCAGCTCGGAGGTCGGGCGCACGGACTACGTGCGGGTGGCGATCGAAGATGGACGGGTCGCCCCGATCGCGACCGCGGGCGCCTCTATCCTCTCCTCGACGGTGCGTGCCGCCGGGGTGGTGATCGTGCCGCGCGCACTCGAAGGCATGCCGGAGGGTGCGGAAGTCGAGGTGTTCCTATACGACGAAGAGCCGCGGCCGTGAGACAGGCGCAGTTCCTCGACGTTCTGGACCGCGACGAGGCGGAGCGCCGCTGGCACCGGGAGCTTTCGCTCGGCGTCCTCGGGATGGAGTCGGTCCCGCTCGACGCTGCTCTCGGGCGGGTACTCGGCCGTGACGTTCGGGCAGAGGTCGACGTGCCCTCCTTCGACCGTTCGAACATGGACGGGTTCGCAGTTCGCGCCGTGGACACCTTTGGCGCGACCGAGACCGAGCCGGTTCGGCTCCGGCTGAACGCCGAGTCGATTCCGACCGGTGTCAGGCCAAAGCAGGAGGTGCGCCAGGGGACGGCCACGCCCATCGCCACGGGCGGCATGCTGCCGCGCGGCGCGGACGCGGTGGTCCCGATCGAGCTCACGGACGTGGAGGAAGTCGAGCAGACCCTGATCGTTCGCGCCTCTCGCGTGCCGGGCGCCGCGCTCTCGTACGCCGGAACGGACATCGGCAGCGGCGAGACGGTGCTGTTTCGCGGCTCGCGACTCTCGTCACGCGAGACCGGGGTGCTGGCGGCGATCGGCGCAGCCTCGGTCGACGTGGTGCGAAGACCGCGTGTGGCTGTGATCTCGACAGGAGACGAGATCATCGCCCCTGGCGCGCTCATGCGCCCCGGGCTCGTCTACGACTCGAACGGTCGCATCCTCTCCGACGCTGTGCGGGAGCTCGGGGGCGAGCCTGTCTTCTACGGGTCCTTCCGGGACGACGTGCAGGCACTACGAGCCGCGCTGGAGCGCGGGATCGCGGAGTGCGACGTGGTGCTGCTGTCGGGCGGCACCTCCAAGGGAGAGGGCGATCTGTGCTACGGCGTCGTCTCCGAGCTCGACCCTGGAATCATCGTGCACGGCGTCGCGCTCAAGCCGGGCAAGCCGATCTGTCTCGCGGCCCAGCGAGGCAGGCCCGTCGTCATCCTGCCGGGCTTCCCGACCTCGGCGATCTTCACCTTTCACGAGTTCGTCGCCCCTGTCGTTCGGACGCTCGGCGGCCTGCCCGCCGAGCGCAGGGAGACGCGTCGCGTGCGTCTCGCCGTTCCAGTAAACAGCGAGCGCGGGCGTCTCGAGTACCTGCTGGTGAGCTTGGTCCGCTCGCCCCGTGCGGGCCTCTCCGCGTATCCCATGGGGAAGGGCAGCGGCAGCGTCACGTCCTTCAGTCGCGCCGATGCGTTCGTGCGGATCGAGCGCACGACCGAGATCGTGGAGGCGGGTACAGAGGTCGAGGTCACACTCCTCGGCGAATCGATCGAGCCGGCGGATCTCGTCGTGATCGGAAGTCACTGCATCGGGCTCGACCTGATCGCGGCTCGGCTGGGAGGCGAGGGGCTCTCGCTCAAGGTGCTCGCAGTCGGCAGCCAGGCCGGACTCGAGGCAGCGCGCCGGGGCGAGTGCGACATCGCTCCCATCCACCTGCTGGACCCGGCGTCGGGCGAGTACAACACGCCCTTCCTCGGCCCCGACCTCGAGCTCAGCCCGGGCTACACGCGCATGCAGGGAGTGGTGACCCGCGCCGAAGACTCCCGCTCCATCGAGGAGCTGCTCTCCGACACCTCCTTGCGTATGGTCAACCGCAACCGCGGCAGCGGCACGCGCATCCTGATCGACCAGCTGCTGGGCGAGCGGCGGCCGGAGGGCTACGCCTACGAGCCACGCTCCCACTACGCGGTTGCAGCCGCGGTTGCACAGGAGCGCGCGGACTGGGGCGTCACGATCGAGTCCGTCGCCCGCGACGCGGGCCTCCGCTTCCGCAAGCTGCGCGAGGAGCACTACGACTTCGCGATCCCCCGCGCGCGCTCGGAGCGGCCGGAGGTCCAGCTCTTCCGCCGCCTGCTCGACACCGACGAAGAGCTACGCCAGCAGCTCGCCGCGAAAGGCTTCCACCTCGCCGGTTGAGCATTGCCCCGGCCCAACGCCGTCGGAGGGCGGGAACGTCCACCGGCGGACTCCGCTCCTTGCGTGCTCAGGAGCGTTGCTCGCCTCGGGCACCGCTGCCACAGTCCGCCGGTGGACGTTCCCCGAGCTCCGACGGTGTAGGTTACCAGTGCGCCCCTTGCTAGAAGCCGAGGTCGAGCTTTGCGGCTTCTGACATCATGCTGGGTTCCCAGGGGGGCTCCCAGGTGAGGTCGACCTGGGCGTGGGCGACGCCGGGGACTCCCGCGATCTTTTGCTCCACCTCGGGGGGCAGGCTCTCCGCGACCGGGCACATGGGGGAGGTCAGAGTCATCGTGATCTTCGCGAAGCTCTCGTCGCTCACCTCGACGTCGTAGATCAACCCCAGCTCGTAGATGTTGACCGGGATCTCCGGGTCGTAGCAGGTCTTGATGGCTTCGATGATTTTCTCTTTGAGCTCGTCGGGCGACATGGTTCTCTCCCTGGAAGCGTCACTCGGTGGTGACGTCTTCCTCATCACCGCGGATTGCCGCCTGCAAGGTGTGCCAGGCGAGACTTGCGCACTTGACCCGGATGGGGAACTCGCGCACACCCGCGAGGACCGCGAGCTTTCCGAGCTCGGCCAGGTCGACCTCCTCGTCCGGGGCACTGGTCACCACTTTGTGAAACCTCTCAAAGAGCGACTGCGCTTCGGCCGTGGTCTTGCCCTCGACCACCTGGGTCATCAGCGATGCGGAGGCCGTCGATATCGAGCAGCCGGATCCCTCGAAGCGCAGCTTCTTCACGCGGTTGCCGTCGATCTCGAGCGTGAGCGCGAGATGATCGCCGCACAGGGGGTTGTGGCCCAGAGCCCGGTGGCTCGGCTGCTCGAGCCGACCGAAGTTCCGGGGGTTCTTCGTGTGATCGAGGATGACCTCCTGGTAGAGCTCGCGAAGATCCGCCGTCATCAGGCAAAGATCTCCAGCACGCGCTTCAGTCCGGCGACGAGGCCGTCGATCTCCGCGCGCGTGTTGTACGCTGCGAACGAGACCCGCGTCGTCGCCGGGACGCCGTAGTGCTGCATGAGGGGCTGCGCACAGTGGTGCCCGGCCCGAACGGCGATGCCCTCCTGGTCCAGGATCGTACCGACGTCGTGGGCGTGTACGTCGCCGATGTTGAAGGAGAGCACTCCGACGCGCTCCCGCGCATGGCCGATGATGCGGACCTGCGGGAGCTCCGCCACGGCCTCGGTCGCCAGCTCGAGCAGATTCTCCTCGTGCGCGCGCAGGGACTCGATGTCGAGCTCCGTGAGCCAGTCGATCGCGACGCCGAGCGCGATGGCACCAGAGATGTCGGGCGTCCCGGCTTCGAACATGGCCGGCACCCGATTGTAGGTCGTCTTCTCGAAGCTGACCGTCCGGATCATCGACCCGCCCGTCTGGTAAGGCGGCATGTCCTCCAGCAGGTCCATGCGACCCCAGAGCGCACCCGCGCCGGTCGGACCGTACATCTTGTGCCCCGAGAAGGCGTAAAAGTCGCAGCCGAGCTCCGTCACGTCGACGGGTAGGTGAGGCACCGCCTGAGCGCCGTCGATCAGCACTACGGCACCGTATTCGTGCGCGAACTGCACGAGTTCCTCCACCGGGTTCAACGTGCCGATCGCGTTCGACACGTGGGTCAGCGCCACAAGGCGAGTCCGGGAGCAGAGGCGTCGCTCGTACTCCTCTACGATCAGCTCTCCCGCGTCGTTCATCGGTGCCACGACGAGGCGCGCCCCCGTCTGCTCGCAGACGACCTGCCACGGGATGATGTTCGAGTGGTGCTCCATCTCGCTGACGAGGATCTCGTCGTCTGGGCCCAGCTTCGGGCGCGCATACGCCTGCGCGACCAGGTTGATGCCCTCCGTGGTGCCGCGTACGAAGATGACCTCGTCCTCGGAGGGCGCGTTCAAGAAGTCGCGGACCTTGGCGCGGGAGCCCTCGTAGGCGGCCGTCGCCTCCTCGGAGAGCGTGTGCACGCCGCGGTGGATGTTCGAGTGGTAGCGGCTGTAGTAGTCCGTGATCGCGTCGATCACGGCGCGCGGCTTCTGACTCGAGGCGGCGTTGTCCAGGTAGACCAGCGGCTTCCCGTGGACCATCCGCTCGAGGATCGGAAACTCCGCTCGCACCTTCTCCACGTCGAAGGAGCGCATCAGACCGCCTCTCCCCCCAGCCAGCCGTGCAAGTATTCGTCGAGGCGTGTACGGAGCTCCGCCAGGGGCAGCTGTGAGATCACCTCGCTCGCGAAGGCCAACGTGAGCAGCGCGCGGGCCTCCTCGAAGCCGAGACCGCGCGTCTGCAAGTAAAAGAGCTGGTCGCGGTTGAGCTGGCCGATGCTGGCACCGTGGCTGCACTTGACGTCGTCGGCCCAGATCTCGAGCTGGGGCTTGGTGTTGATCTCTGCCTGACCCGAGAGCAGAAGGGTGCGGTTCGTCTGGTTGGCATCGATCTTCTGTGCGTCGGGCCGCACGTGGATCCGGCCGTGGAACACGCCCCTGGCCCGATCGTTCAGGATCCCCTTGTACAGCTCCCGGCTCGTCGTGCGCGGAGTGGCGTGATCGATCGTGGTGTGGTGATCCACGTGCTGTCGGCCGCGCGCAAGGTACACGCCGAACAGGTCGCTGTGCGCGCCCTCGCCCGCGAGCAGGCACTGGATGTCCACGCGCGAGAGCCGTGCGCCCGTCGCGATGGAGAAGGAGCGCAGCTCGCTGCCCTGCTCCTGGCGCACCGCGACCTGCCCGAGATGGAACGACTGTGTTGCCTGCTCCTGGAGCAGGATGTGATCGACGCGCGCGTCGCGCCCGAGGATGATCTCCGTCACGGCATTCGTCAGGCCGCCACCAGACCCCGCGCCGAGGTAGTGCTCCAGGACGGTGACGCGGCCGCCGTCTCCGACACGGATCACGTTGCGCGGATGCACGGCACCCGGCGAGCCCTCGGGCTCCACGAAGACCAGGTGGACAGGCTTCTCGAGGCTCCGCCCCGGTCCGACCACGATGCTGGCTCCATCCGCGAAGAGTGCGCTGTTCAACGCCGTGAGCGAGCGGGTCTTCTGCTCCGCGCAGCTGCCGAGTCCGGCTGCCAGCCGCTCCGGCTCGAGGGCGAGGGCCTCGGCCAGCGACGACACGTGGACGCCGTCGGGGAGCTCGCCTCGCGTGGATGCCTCTGGCCAGAACACCCCTCCGTGAAAGATCAGTCGCTCTGCAGCGGTCGAGAGGTCGACGCCCCTGGGCACGCGACCGGTCGGCTGTGGCGAGCTCGGCTCCGAGGAAAGCTCGGTCTGCGCGAGCCCGCGCAGATCCGTGAAGCGCCAGTCCTCGTCGCGCGTCGTCGGAAGGCCGCGCTCCTGGAAGAGAGTGCGCCCCTCGCGACGCAGCTCCTGCAGCCAACCCAGCCCCTGTCCTGGTAGCTCCGGGTTTGCCGGCGGCAGCAGCGTGTTCGCGAGCTCGTTCACTCGCCCGCTCCGGCGCTTGCGAGCTCCTGCTCGATCCAGCTGTAGCCCCGCTCCTCGAGCTCGAGCGCGAGCGAGCGATCTCCCGATCGGACAATGCGTCCGTCCATCAGGACGTGCGTGACGTCTGGCACCAGGTACTCCAGCAGGCGCTGGTAGTGGGTGATCGCGAGCACGGATCGAGTCTCGGAACGCAGCGCGTTCACACCGTTCGCCACGATGCGCAACGCGTCGATGTCGAGGCCGGAGTCCGTCTCGTCGAGCACCGCCATGTCGGGCTCCAGGATCGCCATCTGCAGGATCTCGTTGCGTTTCTTCTCTCCGCCGGAGAAGCCCTCGTTCACGGAGCGGTTGAGGAGCTCCTTGTCCATGTGCAAAAGCTCGACCTTCTCGCGTACAAGCGCGAGGAAGTCGAACGCGTCCAGCGGCTCCTGTCCCCGGTGCTGACGGATCGCGTTCAACGAGGCCTTCATGAAGTAGGAGTTGCTGACCCCGGGGATCTCGACGGGGTACTGAAAGGCGATGAACAGCCCTTCGCGCGCCCGCTCCTCTGGAGAGAGGTCCGCGACGTTCTTTCCCCGATAGAGAATCTCGCCGCTGGTCACGACGTAGTCTTCGCGTCCCGCGAGGACGTACGCGAGCGTGCTCTTGCCCGAGCCGTTCGGGCCCATGACGGCGTGCACCTCGCCGGCGCGGACGTGCAGGTCGATCCCTCGCAGGATTTCTACGCCTCCGACGGAGGCGTGCAGATCTCGGATCTCGAGCACTCAGTCCCTCCGGAGCTAGCCGACGGCGCCTTCCAGCGACACGCTCAACAGCTTGGAGGCCTCCACGGCAAACTCCATCGGGAGCTCGCGAAAGACCTCCTTGCAGAAACCGTTCACCAGCAGCGAGACAGCGTCCTCCAGACCGATCCCGCGCTGCTGGCAGTAGAACAGCTGGTCGTCGCTGATCTTCGAGGTCGTCGCCTCGTGCTCCACGATGGCGGTGGCGTTCCTCACGTCGATGTACGGGAACGTGTGGGCTCCGCACTCGTTACCGATCAGGAGCGAGTCGCACTGCGAGAAGTTCCGCGCGTTCTCGGCCCGCTGATGCACCTCGACCAGGCCCCGGTAGGCCTGCGAGCCACGGCCCGCCGCGATTCCCTTCGAGATGATCGTGCTCGAGGTGTCCTTGCCGATGTGAATCATCTTCGTGCCCGTATCTGCCTGCTGCCGGTTGTTCGTGAGCGCGACCGAGTAGAACTCTCCGACCGACTCGTCGCCCTGCAGGATGCAGCTCGGGTACTTCCAGGTGATCGCGGAGCCCGTCTCGACCTGCGTCCACGAGATCTTGGACTTGCGGCCGCGGCAGGCTCCCCGCTTCGTCACGAAGTTGAAGATGCCGCCCCTGCCCTCCTTGTCGCCGGGGTACCAGTTCTGGACGGTCGAGTACTTGATCTGCGCGTCTTCCAGGGCCACGAGTTCGACAACTGCGGCGTGCAGCTGGTTCTCGTCGCGCATGGGCGCGGTGCAGCCCTCGAGGTAGCTCACGTACGAGCCCGGCTCGGCCACGATCAGCGTCCGCTCGAACTGTCCCGTGTTCGCCTCGTTGATGCGGAAGTAGGTCGACAGCTCCATGGGACACCGGACGCCTTCGGGGATGTAGACGAACGAGCCATCGGTGAAGACCGCCGAGTTGAGGGTCGCGAAGTAGTTGTCAGAGTAGGGGACCACCGAGCCCAGGTACTTGCGCACGAGCTCGGGGTGCTCCTTCACCGCGTCGGAGAAGGAGCAGAAGATGATGCCCACCTCGAGCAGCTTCTCCTTGAACGTGGTGGCGACCGAGACGCTGTCGAACACGGCGTCGACGGCGACGCCCGAGAGGATCTGCTGCTCCTGGAGCGGGATTCCGAGCTTTTCGAAGGTCTCCCGCAGCTCTGGGTCCACCTCGTCCATGCTCGCCAGCTTCTTCTTCGGTTTTGGCGCCGAGTAGTAGCTGATGGCCTGGTAGTCGATCGGGGGGAAGTCGACCTTCGCCCAGCGCGCGTCTTCCTCCGACAGCTCCGTCCAGCGTCGCAGCGCCTTGAGCCGCCGGTCGAGCAGCCACTGCGGCTCGCCCTTCTTCTCCGAGATCAGGTGTACGACGCCCTCGTCCAGCCCGGGCGGGGTGGTGTCCGACTCGATGTCGGTCTGCCAGCCGAAGGCGTACTCGCGGTTGGCGAGAGTCTCTAATTCTTCTGAGCTGCTCATCTCGGTCCTCGCAGTGTCCGGAGGGGATCCGTCAGCTCGGCTGGGATGCCGATGTCGTCGGCTGGGATGCCGATGTCGTCGGCGGCTCCGCGCCCTTCAGCCAGACGACCATGGTGCGCTCGTCCCTCCGCATGTCGGCCAGCGTTACCCGCTCGAGGACGCTACGCACGCTGCCCTCGACCACGCTCCAGAGGCCGCGAATGGAGCAGCCGGTGCTGTGCACACAGCTCCGTAGCTGCCCGGGGTGGGCGTCGCAGAACTCCTCCGGAAAGAGGGAGCCCCCGAGCGAATCGATGACCTGCCAGGCGCTGATCTCCGTGGCCGGCTTCGCGAGCTGATAGCCGCCGGCAGCGCCGCGGGTGCTGGTCACCAGCCCGGCCCGCCGCAGGGTGCGCATGAGCTTCGCCGTGTACTCGGGACTCAGGCCCTCGTGCGCCGCGATGGCCGGGATCGTCAGGGGCTCGGAGCCCGCGTGCTGCGCCACCTGGAGGAGGCAGCGAAATCCGTACTCTTCCTGCGCGGTGAGATGCATGAGTGAGCATCCTAGTAAACTATACGGACCAGTCAAGATTGATTTTGGGGCTGCGGAAAGAGAAGTCAACTATATGATTTCCAAAGGGATTTCGTGCCGGTCCACTCCGGGAGTCGAGATTCCTCTCGAGCGCACGATTAGAGGAGGGATTGGAGATCCGTTGCGCATCCTCACGTAGCTCCGAGCTCGTGTGCGCCGCCCGGAACGGAGAGAAGATCCCGTGCTGGGACCTCCTCTCCGGAGCTCTGCCGGACCTCGCACTGCAGCAGGACGGCAGCGTCGCGGGCTGGGAGCCCAGGCTCGTCGGTAGCCGCCACGAGCAGGCAGCGCCGGGTGAATCCCCCTGATCGCGCTCAGGGTACTGCCCGAGTTGCCGATAGCGAAGCCGTGGACGCCCGCCCGGCACTCAGCTTCTGCATCATCACCGCGGGGAAGCGGCCGCAGCTACTCGAGACCGTGGTTCGCAGCATCCGAGCTCAGGGGATCCCCGAGTTCGAAGTCATCGTCGTAGGGAACTGCACCTATCGCCCCGATGCACTCACCATCAGCGTGCCCGAGCACGCGGCGTCTGGCCGCCTCTGTGTGATGCGCAATCTCGCAGTAGCTGCAGCTCGTCACGAGAACGTGGTCATGCTCGACGATGACGTCGTTCTGGCGCCGGACTGGTACGCGAGCTTCAGCGCGTATCCGGGCGCATTCGACATCCTAACCTCTCAGGTCCGCTTGCCGGACGGCAGTCGCTACTGGGATCACGCGACCTGTGGCGGACCTCTGGGGCACAGAATTCTGGGTCCGGACGAGCAAGACCCTAACGTGTACATGACCGGTGGTGGCGGCTGGGTGATGAAGCGGCACGTGAGTGAGACCGTGCGCTGGGACGAGAAGCGCGGCTTCTACGAGGGAGAGGACGTCGATTTTGCACGCCGCTGCAGAGAGGCCGGCTTCGAGATCTCCCACAACCACAGAGCCGTCGTCTTTCACGCGGATCCGAGCTACACGACGGTCGGACGCTCGACCTTACAGCGAGCGGATGGTCGCCACCACGTCTGGGTCGAGTCCGAGCTCGGCGACGTCGGGGCTGATGAGCTCGTGCACCTGGTTGTTGATCAGATGAACGCGATGCGGTTCGCGGAGATGGCTGATTGCCTTCGCTACGGCCTCGAGCGCCACCCGGAGTCGTGGAAGCTTGCAGAGATGTGGCGAATGCTCGAGGGCATGCTCGGGGGACGACTTCCCGACGCGCGCTGGTCGAGTCAGGATGATCCCGCCTACCGCGAGGCCATGGCTGTATACGGTGGGGTGCGGCCCCCCGCGCAAGACCGAGTTCGCCCGCGCCGCACGGCAGCGTCCCTCGGGATCAACCTGTTCGGCTTTCTCAGCGGCAATCTCGGTCTCGGCGTCAGCGCTCGCAACTACCTGAGGCTGCTGCTCGACGCGGGCATCCCGGTCCACCCGGTCGATGTGGAGGTGTGCGGTGGTCGCTCCGGACACGATACCACCTACGCGAATATGACCTCGACGCTCGACCAGGCGAGCCCTCACCAGGTGAACCTGTTCGTCATGAGTCCCCCGGAAATTGTCGATCTCATCGGACTCGGCCCGACGGCGATTCGGACAAGCAATCGGCTCAACACCTGCCTCTGCTTCTGGGAGCTGGCTCGTCTGCCCAAGAGCTGGATCCCCATGCTCGAGGCCTTCGATACGTCGATCGCCGCAACCGAGTTCATCCGCTACACCATGCTCGCTGATCTGAGTCGTGTTGCGGTGCCTTACGTTCCGCAGCCCGTGTATGTGGAACGCGACATCGTCCCGGACAGGGGGCGCTGGGGAATTCGGGCGGACTCTCTCGCCTTCCTCTGCTCCTTCGAGATGGCGAGTGACATCAATCGGAAGAACCCATTGGGAGCCATCGATTGCTTCCACCGCGCCTTCGGCCCAGACAACGACGCAACGCTGATCGTCAAGGTCAACAACTCCAGCTGGATGGGCTGCTTCGCCGCTCACATGGCTGAGCTGCGAGCGCGTGCGGAGCGCGACCCGAGAGTTATTCTGATCGACGACGTGCTGAGCTATCGCGACGTCCTCTCGCTCTATGCGAGCGCTGACGTCTTCGTCTCCCTCCACCGTGCCGAGGGCTTCGGACACCCGACGGCGGAGGCCATGACGCTCGGCAAGCCCGTGATCTCTACGGCCTGGTCGGGAAACATGGACTACATGACCGAGCGAAACGCGTGCCTGGTGGGCTACTCGCTGGTCCCCGTGCGCGGAAGTACGCAGCCCGCGTACAGCCGAGGGAACATCGGCGCCGGTGCACGCTGGGCGGAGCCCGACCTGGACGAGGCTGCGGATTGGATGCGCCGGTTGGCCGAAGATGCCGATCTGCGCGAACGCATCGGTAAGCAAGCGGCTCTGGACATGTCCGAGCGCCAGCGTGGCATCTCCGTCTCGGAGCTCTCGAATACCCTCGACAGGTACTGGGCGCGAAATCGGTTCAACCTGGCATCGCGCGCAGGCTCCCCAGAGGATCGTCCGGATCGATCCGATCCGTGCCGTTCCCCCGCAACCAGCGCCTAGCCTCGCGCGGGAACGGCGCCTCCGAACGGCTCTCGACCCCCATCAGGTACTCGACGCGCCTGCGCCGCAGCGTGGGATCACGGCCTTCCAGATCCAGCGTGCGACCGTAGATCTCTGCGCGCGTCCCCGACCAGCAGCTCTGCCTCGTCTGCGTCATGTGAGCTCCGCTGGCGGGTATCCGCACCTCAGATGTGATGCGTCGCACGTGCGCGGGCGGCGCGATCGAGAAGATACGCAGCCAGAGATCCCAGTCCTCGAGTACGGGAAGATCCTCATCGAACCCTCCGGCCTCCAGGATGAGCTCGCGCTCGCAGAGGAGTGCCTGAACCGGCAAGCAGTTGTCGACGGGGTACAGGGCCCGGTCATACTCCGATTGATAGTAGCCGCGGAGGGCGCTCGACCTGGGCAGCGGTGACCCAGCTACCTCGATCATGGCACGGGCGTCAGCGTGTGCAGCGCGTGCTCCCAGGAGGAACGGCAGCAGCAGCGCATCGACGTGCTGAGGCAGGAGCAGGTCGTCATCGTCGAGCAGGCCCAAATACCGGCCACGGGCAACTCGGATGCCGGTATTGCGGGCGGCCGCGAGTCCGCGGTTCTTCTCGTGCTGTACGAGTGTGAGCCCATGGCCTATTCCTGCGCGAAACGGCACCACGACCGCGTCTGGGCATGGTCCCCCGTCGTTTACAACCACGACCTCGATGTCTTGACAGCTCTGGTTCGCCACGCTGGCGATTGCGCGAGGCAGCAAGTCCAGCCGACGGAACGTCGGGATCACAATGCTGACGAGGGGACCAGTTCTCGGGCTCCACCGGTGTACACGCTCGTCACGCCTTGGAAGTCCGAGACCCGGCCCGAGACCCGAGTCACGTCCCTCCAGCAAAGCCTCTGCCCACGCTCCCATCGCGAAGCCTTCTGCACGATAGCCCTTCGCGAGCAGCTTCCAGGCGTAGTCGAGTAGCGAGGAGCAGATAGAGGCGAAGTTAGGGCTCGTGCGGAGCGACGCGTAGAGATCCTCGATCGCGAACGAACGCGAAGCCTCGCGTGTAAACGCCCTGACGTCGGGAACCGCCGCAGGTTGGGGGTTGCGTGTCCTTCCCACCAGGGGCGCCGGCGCCCAGCAGACGGGTAGCCCGAGAGCGAGCCTCACGGCGGTAGTGGCTCGAGCTAGTGGGCCGTTCAGCACCAGGCAGTGACGGCAAGTATCGAGCACGTTGCGCCGGACCAGAAGTGAGGCGAGCCGCTCGGGATTCAGGATCAGGTCGAGGAAGGTCCGCCGCTCGCCGCTCTCCCGTCCTCCGTCGAGCACCGCACAGAGCTCGGGATTCTGCTCGAGCGCCGCGACCCCGCTCTCGAGCGCTTGCGGGATCGGAGTGTCGCCAGGCGCGAGCAGGAGCACGAAGGGGGGACCCTCGTCGAGGCACGGTGTGCCAGCGCAGGGGGCCTCGAGTAGCATCACTCGGTCGTGCATTCACTATCCCAGCTCGGCCACAGTGCCAGCTGCTTGGAGTGTGCAGAGGGGCGCTTGGATGCGCGACCTTGCCTCGCCTTTCTGAGGCCCCGCGCGTACCAGCAATACACTCTCTGTGCGATGTCGGTACTCACCCGACGCTCGCAGGTGTACGGACGCGAGGTATAGTCCCGCCTCCAGTGTCCGTCTTGACCGTCTGCCTGAGCGGCCTCCTCTTCGGCGCCCTGCACGTGCTGAGCAGCCCCGACCACCTCGCCGCACTTGCGCCCTTCTCCATTGAAGCGCGGCGCAGAGCTTGGACGCTCGGGCTGCGCTGGGGGATCGGGCACTCAGGGGGGATCATCGCGGTTGGCGCAGTCGCCTACGTCATTCGCGATCGCCTCGATCTCGATCTGCTGGAGGGAATCGGGACGAACGCGGTGGGCGCAATCCTAATCGCGATTGGGCTCTGGGGCTTCTATCACATGCGCAGGACGGAGCTCGGCGCTGGGTTAGAACCGAACGGTCGCCATCTGCACACCACGGCCGCCTTCTTCCTTGGCGGTTTGCACGGCATCGCGGGGACGGGCTACCTGCTCGGTGTGCTCCCGTTGCTCGCCCTGTCGAGCCGGCTCGAGGCAGGAGCATACTTCGCCGGGTTCGCGGTGGGGACCATCGCGGCGATGATCCTCTTCAGCTGGATCCTTGGTGTGCTGGCTCAAGGAGCTGGCGCCCGCGCCGCCCGGACGTATCGTCGAGTGTTCGCGGGAACCTCGGCCGCCGCGCTGACTATCGGTGTCATCTGGATCGTCCTGCCACATCTGTAGGGCAGCTGATAGACTGGCCTCGTGAGGCCCATACTCCCTTTCTCTTTGAGTGACACCGAGGGGGAAGCGCGCGTCTTCCCGGGCGAGCGTCCCGCCATGCTTTGCTTCGTGCACCGCGAGTGTCCTACCTGCGAGCTCAGTCTGCCGGTGATCGAGGCAGCACACGCCGGGTTCGGGGAACGGATGGACGTGTGGATCATCGCCCAGGACGATGATGGCGGGGCGAAGCTGCGAGCCGAGCACTCGCTGTCCGTGCCCGTACTCGACGACTCCGAGCTCGCGGTCTCCTTCGCCGCTGGCATCGAGGTCGTTCCGACCGTCGTCGCTCTTGGCCTGGGCGGCGAGGAGGCGCGTCGCTTCGAAGGCTTCGCCGTGACCGACTGGAGACGACTCTTCTCGGATGCTGCCGCCGCTACGGGCCTCGACGCCGACCTGCCCGACTGGTCGGAGTACCCGGAGCTTCGGCCGGGTTGCGGCTCGCGCTCGGTCGAGCCCGGGATCGCGGAGCGGTTCCAGGCGAGAGCCGAGGGGAGTCCCCTGCGCGCTCGCCGCGTCGAGATCGGCAGTGCCGTTGACCCATTTGAGTTCATGTTCGAACAGGGCCTCTCGGATGGCCTGCCCGTGATCCCTCCCACGCCGGAGCGGGTGCTCCGCATGCTCGATGGAACGCGCCGCGACCCTCAGGAGGTGGTGGCGGAGGTCGCTCCGAACTACGCCCCGGTCACAGTAGAGAAGGTGGCGATCAATGCGGTTCTGGCGGGTTGCCGTCCGGAGTATCTGCCCGTGGTGCTGGCCGGCGTCGAGGCCGTCTGCACCCCCGAGTTCAACATTCACGGGGTACTCGCGACCACGTTCTTCGCGACTCCCGTGCTCGTCGTGAACGGTCCCCTCCGCCACGAGATCGGCATGAACTCGGGTATGAACTGCCTCGGTCAGGGCAACCGAGCGAACTCGACGATAGGCCGCGCCGTCCAGCTCGTCGTGCGGAACGTCGGCGGCGGACGACCCGGCGAGATCGACCGGGCAATGCTGGGACAACCCGGGAAGCTCAGCATGTGCTTCGCCGAGAACGAGGAGCGCAGCAACTGGCCGCCGTTTCACGTCGAGCGCGGCTTCGAGCCGGGCAATAGCACGGTAACGGCTTTTGCAGGCGGCGCGCCAGCGGGCTTCGTGGATCAGCTTGCGCGCGACGCGCGCACGCTGGCGACGAGCTACGGCCTCGTGCTGGCCGCGTCAGGCCACCCCAAGCACTACATGCATGGCGAGATCCTCGTCGTGGTGCCGCCGGAGCACGTCGACACCTTTGCGAGGGACGGCTGGACCAAGGATCAGGTGCGGGAGCAGATCCAGACAGCCACGGAGCGGCCCGTCCGGGAGCTGCTCCGCGATGCGGAGTGCGCAGAGGGCCTGCCGGAGCAGGTTGCGGAGCGGCTTGGCGCGGACCATCGCCTGCCGAAATTCCGCTCAGCCGATAGCATCTCCCTCGTCGTGGCGGGCGGCGAAGCCGGCAAGTTCGGTGCATACTTCCAGGGCTGGGCCTCCGGCCCGATCGGCTCGATCATGACGACTCGACGGATAGGAGACTGAGAATGCCGACCGATCACACCATTCTGGATCCCACGGACGAGCGAGTACCAGTTCTACTACAGCTCGCCTCGCGTCCCACGACACTTTCCGGGACCATCGCTCTGCTGGACATCACGAAGCCGCGCGGCGACGTGCTCATCGAGCGGCTCGAGAAGCGGCTGCAGGAGCGCTACCCAGAGCTTGCGTTCAAGCGCTATCGCAAGCCCACGTTCACCAAGCCGGCGCCGCGGGACCTGCGCCGGCAGATCGCGCAGGAGTGTGGCTTCGTCATCGAAGCCCTGGCGGACTGAGGATCGTGTACAACGTGCAGTGTGCACGACACGACATTCTTCGAGACAGAGGGCAAGCCGGCGGTGTTCGTAGCCTCGAGCACCTTCGTCGACGCGGCCAGCGTCCAGGCCGAGGCGCTCGGACTCCCGGATGTGAAGCGGGTCTTCGTCCCGCACCCGATCCAGGATGCGACGGACGAGGAAATGGTCGACAAGGCCGACGCGATCATTGACGAGATCGTCGCGGCGCTGGTCGAGGGCGACCAGTCGCGCTGAGCTTCGCGTGTTTCCTGGCTAGTCGTCATCGCCTGTCTCCTGTGGATCGAGATTAAGGCGCGCTCACCAGTCGCCGATCGGAGAGGGATCCGGGGGGACTGGTGCCGCAGCTTGGGCCAAAGCTCAGCGTAGTTGCATACGTCTACAACTATGCCGACTTCCTGCCCCAGATGGTCCACTCCGTCCTGTCGCAGACCTACACCGACTTCGAGCTCTTTGTCCTCGACGACGGCTCCGACGACGAGACTCTTCGCATCCTCAGCTCGTTCTCCAGTGACCGGAGGCTGCGTTTCGCGACCCAAAACCACAGAGGGCGCGACCGGCTGCATGAGACGTTCAACCGCTGCCTTGCAGAGACCTGTGGGGAGTTCGTCGCCATCGCAAATGGCGACGACGTGATGGCGCGCGAGAAGCTGTCACTCCAGATCGCCGTGATGGAGCGTCGCTCGGATATAGACGTCGTTTTTTTCACGACGCCGATTTTGTCGACGGATCCGGCCAGGGTCTCGCAGGTTCGTTCGCGCCCCCCTTCGAGGTCTCCAGGGACCTTGAAGGAAGGCTGGGGCCGCATCTGTTTCAGCGGAACTTCATTCCGAATCCGACGGCGCTATTCCGGCGCTCGTTGGTGGACACGGTCGGTCCGCAAGAGTACGGCTGGGTGCACGACTACCAGTTCTGGCTCAAGGCTGCCGCAGCGGGCACCCGGTTCCACTTCCTGCCTGAGAGACTGATTCGCTATCGGGTTCACGAGCGCAGCCACTCGACCTCGAGTGGACGAGCCCAACGCCTGGCGGACGAAGATCGACGGATGAGGATCGAGATGCGGGCCCGGTACACCATCGAAGAGCTGTATCCCGAGATCGAGCAGTGTCACGATCGCGCAGAGGCGCGGTACGACGCGCACCTCGATCTCGGCAACCAGCTCGGCGCAGGGCCGCTCCCGCTCTTTGGTCTGGCAGTGCGAGAGTTTCGCGAGGCACTGCGCCAGGCTCCGGACGGTGCCGCCGGTCGCCACAACCTGGCGCTCGCGCGCTGGCTGACCGGGGACGAGAGTTCCCAGAGGGAGCTCGAGGAGCTCGCCGCGAACCCGCACTGCCCCCTCGCGAGCCGAAACCTCGCTGTTCTGCGCGGGTCTCGGTGTGGGGCGGTGATGTTCGCGACGCGTAGGCCCGAGGAATCCGAGCTGCTGCGCCTGCGCTCCAGCGCATCTGCCGTGTCCGTGACCGGGCGCGCGCTGCCGGAGGACCTGTGGCGCGAGTTGTTGTGCTAGGGCCGTAAACCTCCTCACTGGCGAGGCTGGCCAGACGGCTCGACAACTAAGCTTTCGTCCCGCTCTGCCGATACAGCAGACAGCAACTGGTCGGCAAGCACGTGGATTTCGCTCTGGAATAGAGCGGTCTCGCTCGCGGGACCACGCGGCAGGAGGACACCGGATGCGCACGACACGGATCGGTGGTCGGGACGTGGGCGAAGGCCACCCGGTCTTCGTGATCGCAGAGGCCGGAATCAATCACAACGGCGACATGGATCTGGCCGCGAGGATCGTGCGTGCGGCCGCGGAAGCGGGCGCCGACTGCGTGAAGTTCCAGACCTTCACCGCCGAGGGAATCATGACGCGCAGCGCGGGAGCGGCAACACATCTCGAGGCGGGGGCCGGAGAGGAGGATGCGTTCAGCTTCGGGCAGCGTATTAGCCTCTCACGCCAGCACCATCTCGACCTGAAGTCCGTGTGCGACGACGTGGGGATTCCCTTCCTGTCCACGGCGGGCACCCCCGACGGTGTGGATTTGCTCGAAGAGATCGGCGTCCCTGCCTACAAGATCGCGTCGATGGATCTCGACAACCTGCCGCTACTCGCGTGCGTAGCGGAGAAGGGCAAGCCCGTCATCCTCTCGACGGGGATGGGTACGCTCGGAGAGGTGGAGCGGGCGCTCGAGACCCTGACTGCTGCCGGAAGCGAGGACGTGATCATCCTTCACTGCACGTCCCTGTACCCCGCAGACTCGAAGGACGTGAACCTGCGAGCGATGGACACGCTGCGCGCCGCGTTCGATTCCCCCGTCGGCTACTCGGATCACACGCTCGGGACAGCCGTGCCACTGGCAGCGGCCGCGCGCGGAGCCTGCCTGCTCGAGAAGCACTTCACCCTCGACAAGAGCCTTCCTGGACCCGACCAGGCCGTCTCTGCAAACCCGGCCGAGCTTCGTGCGCTCGTAGATGGGCTCGGCGAGATTCACGCCGCGCTCGGCTCGGTGAGGAAGCGACCCGCTGCCGGCGAGTGGGAGATGCGCGCGAGCTTCCGTCGCAGCATCGTCACGGCACGCGACGTCCCGATGGGGACGCAGATCACGCGCGAGATGCTCGTCTTCAAGCGGCCCGGCTCGGGCATCTCGCCTGCGGACCTGCACTGGGTCGTCGGTCGAACGACGCTCGTGGCCATTGCGGAAGACACCGTTCTGGACGAGAAGCAGCTCGTATAGCAGGTCGCACGAGATGCAGGCGGGAGTCGTCATCCAGGCGCGTATGGGCTCGTTCCGTTTTCCGGGGAAATCGCTCCGCGATCTGGCTGGTCTTCCGCTCCTGCACCAGCTCGTGACACGGCTGGAGCGCGTGGACGACCTGGCCGAGGTCATCGTCGCGACCTCGGACCAGCCGGCCGATGACGCGATCGTGCAGTACTGCTCGGCTCACCACTTCCCCTGCTTTCGCGGCGCGGAGTCGGACGTGCTCGACCGATACGCAGCGACGGCGGAGGCCCACGCTCTCGACGTCGTGATACGTGCCTGCGGAGACTCCCCCCTCACCGACCCGGAGGGAATCCGCGCGGTGTGGCAGCGGTTTCGCGAGAGCGGCGCGGGCTTCGTCCACAACCGCCACCCCGCGGGATGGCCGATCGGAATGGCCGTGGACTTGATGACGCGCGACGTGCTCGCCGAAGCGAGCAAGCGCGCCGGAAACGTCTACGAGCGCGAGCACGTCGTCCCCTATTTGGCCGGGCATCCGGAGCTCTTTCCGACTCAGTGCGTGAGCGCCCCCGCTTCCCTGCGACGGCCGGGCTTCGACCTCTCCGTCGACTACCCGGAGGATCTCGAGCGGCTCCAGCGGATCTATCGCTACTTCGGACGCGCGGGCGGACCAGAGACGACCACCGACCTGATCGCCTATCTAGATGCGCACCCTGAGCTCGCACGGCGCGCGACCTCGCGAGAGGCAAAATGAGTGCTCGGAGGCCCGCGTACGCGTTTCGGGCCGATGGGAACGCCCACATCGGAATGGGCCACCTGTCCATGTGCTTCGCGCTCGCTCGAGCCCTTCGCGACGCATACGGTGCGGAAGCGCACTTCCTCGTGCTCGAGACGAGCCGCGGTAGCGAGCTGCTGCGCTGGGTCGAGCAAGCGGGGATTCGGATCTGGAGCGTCAGCTCCGAGGTTCCGCACCGTGAGGACTTCGACCTCACGCGCGCAGCTCTCGACGCGATCGGTCCCGATGCCGTGATCATGGACCTGCTCACTGCCGATCCGAGCGATGCGACTTCTTCGAGGATCGGACGTTCACACGGATCATGGCGCCGTACATACCGCGCTCATGACCTCGATCAAGGCGTTCCAGCGGCCGCCTGGCCTCGACCGGATCCTCACTTACGAGGTGATCTCGTCGACCGACGTGTATCCGTTGCTCTGGGATGCCGATGTCGCTGTCACGGCCGCGGGCAACACGCTCTGTGAGCTGGCGTTTCTCGGAACCCCGGGAGTCGTGGTCAGCACGCGTGAGCGACAGGAGGGGTGTGCCCGTTGGTTCGAGAGCCGGGGAACCATCCAGTACCTGGGCCCCGCATCGGACTTCGATCCGGCTCAGCTCCGAGCGGCCGTTCACGCCTTGCTCGATTCGGAGTCGAGACGGCGGGCCATGTCCGCAGCCGGCCGCTCGCTGGTTGACGGTCGCGGGGCGGAGCGCTGCGCGTCGCACGGCCTGCTCCGTTCGTACCGACGACTTACTCGGATATCACGGAGTTCATCGAGCGGAAGCTCGAAGTGATGTCCGTGTTCAAATCCGAGCTGCACGAGCCGCCGCTGCCCCGTTCTCTCGAGAGCATCCGTGCCCTGGCGCGCTACCGAGGGTCAGCGATCGGAGTCGACTACGCCGAGGCGTTTCAGCTCGTGTTCGAGGCGTTCTGAGATGAGCTTCGATCCCGAAGTTCTGAACGACGTCGTGTGTGAAGTGCTCGAGCTCTCTGCAGATGAGCTGAAGCCCGGCTTGTCGATGGACGGGTGCGAACGCTGGGACTCCCTGGGGCATCTGAATCTCGTCCTGGCTCTAGAGGAGGCCTTCGGGGTTCGCTTCCGCACCGACGAAGTCCCCAGCATGGGCGACCTGGCATCGGTCGAGAAGGTCCTGCATCAGGCGTTCGCGCGCCGGGCCGGGGCGCGAGCGAGACCGCGAAGCCGGCGCTCGAGCCGGGCGTCCGTCCGCGGCCCGCGCGGCGGGTTGTCGAACCTTCGTCCCCGGCGCAGGTGGCGAGCGTCGCCGAGCAGGTCGGGTTTGCCAGCTTGGCCTCCGACGAGAAGATCGCGCGCTATCGCGAGCGCGGTGCACAGATCGGACGCGGTGTTGTCCTCGAGCCCGGGAGTCGGATCGTCGCCGTCGAGCTCCGTATCGCGGACGACGTCCGGGTCGGCCGCGATACCGTGATTCGCGCACGGAGCCTCGATCTCGGGGAGGGCTGCCGGCTGGGTGCCCACGGCTCGTGGCTCGCAGACACGATCCATGTGGGCGCGGGTTCGGTTGTCGGGGATCGCGTGATCGTGGACGTCGCGGGACGCGGGCTCACCTCGCGATCGGTTCTAGACATTGGTCGACTCTGCTCTGTCACATCCGAGGTCGTGCTCAACCTGGCCAACCCGATCACGCTCGAGGACGAGGTCCGCGGTGAGTCCTCGCCGCCATGCTGTTCACGCACAGCTACTGGCAGTCCGTTCTGGAGGGCTACGAGGCCCAGGTCGGTCCGATTCACGTGGCTCGAAAAGCATGGATCGGCGCGTCAGCGACGGTCCTCCCGGGTAGCACGATCGGTGAGGGCGCCATCGTCATGGCGAACTCGTGCGTGAGCGGAGACGTCGGTTTGCGCACGCTCGTTGCCGGCGTCCCCGCGCGCCCGATCCGGAGCGAGCTCGGCAGCGCGCTCAGCGCCGAAGACCGAGACGTCCGTCTTCGCGAGATCTTGACGGACTTCGTTACGTACCTCGGTGAGCGCGGGTGCACCGTGACACCGGAGAGGGACGCAGGCACGGTCTGGGCTGTGGAGTTTCCGGACGGCTCGACGGAGCGGATGGTCTACGGGGCTTCCGATTGGGACGCGACGAGCGTCGGCTTCGGGCTCGAAGAGGTCTCCGGACCGGCGCTCGACCTGGATGCGCTCGTGGCGCGCGGTCCGGACACGCTGCTGAAGGAGGAGCTTCGCAACTTCCTCCGCCGCTACGGGATCCGACTAGAGCCCTGGGCGTGGCACTACGACCTTCAGCGCGGGCTCGGGCGCTTCGAGCGATGAGCTCGTCGGGGCCAGAGACTCGGGAGCCCGAGGCACTGATTCTGGTGGGGGCTGGCTTCTTCCAGCGAGCGACCGTGCTAGCGGCTCGCCGCGAGGGATACGTCGCCGTGACCATCGATCGCGACCCGATCGCACCCGGAGCCCAAGAGGCCGACGTTGCGCTCGTCACCTCGGCGCACGACCCGGACTCCGCTGGAACGGCACTCGACGCCCTCGGTCCCGAGCTTCCGAAGGTCGCCGGTGTGCTGAGCGCCGGTGCTCGAGGCTGCACATACACGGCAGCTGTACTGGCGCGCAGGTTCGGCACACAGGGCCTCGAGCTCGGGGACGCGCGTGTGCTCTCGGACAAGGCGCTGCTCCGTCAACGCTTGAGCGAGGCCCGGCTGAATACGCGACCGTTCGAGATCGTCGAGGAGCGAAAGGACGCGGAGCGGCTGCTGGCCGAAAGGCCCGTCGTGCTCAAGCCCACCACGACCAGCGGCGGCCTGGGTGTCGCACTCGCGAAGGACCTCGGAGACCTCGAGCGGGCCTGGGAGGCTGCGCGAGCCGCTACGGAGGAGGGGCCGATCCTCGTCGAGGAGTACATCCCCGGTCGTGACGTCGGCGTCGTGGGACTGGGCGACAGCTGCAGCGCGACGGTGGTCAGCGTGCTGGATCGCAAGGACGTCCTCGAGAGTGGTTTCGGGCGGCCGGGCCTCTACGAGGCCCCCTCGTCGCTCGATCGCGCCGTTCTCGACGAGATCGAGGAGCTCGCAGTTCGCGCCTGCGCAGAGCTCGGCATCCGCGTCGGGCCGTTCTACGCAGAGCTCCGAGTTCCAGACGACGGACCACCGCAGGTGATCGAGGTGGAGGCGGCTGTGCCCGGATCCTTCATCGGCGAGTATCTCGTGCCGCGATCCACCGGTGCCGACTTTCTGGGCGCGAGTATCCGTGCCGTTGCCGGCCGCCGCGTGTCAGAGACGTGGCAACCGCGTGAGACCGCCATCTGTCGTTTCATCTACGGCAACGAGACACCCACCGAGCTGACTGACCTGAGCCTTACGTCGCTGGACGGCGCTCGAGGATCTCCTTCGAAGGCCCTCGTCCTCTCGGGGAAGGAGCCACCGATAGGACGGTTGCTGAGGGCACTGCGTCTGGACGCGGAGTGAGAGGTCGATGAACGGGACAAGCTTTCAGAGCGTCGAGCAGAGCGAGGGCGGCGGTTACCGCTATGGCGAGTCCGAGCAGAAGGATCCCGCACTGCGCCTCTTCCTCGGCGAAGAGCTGCTCCCCGACGAGAGGTGTCTCGAACGTCTCCGACAGATCGCCCGCGTTCCCGAATGTATCTCGCCGATCGTCGTTCTTCCCGATGTTCACCTCAAGATCAAGAACTTCATCCCGTCCGGCGTGGCGGTTGCGCTTCGCGGTGCCGTATCCCCGTTGCTCCTCGGCCCCCCCAACGATTCGATGCTGCTCGCCTGCACCGATCTCGACGAGGGTGAGGTGCGGGCGAGCCACCTCGACGCGGTGTTCTCGTCCCTCCTGGAATCCGTCGTGATGTTCCGGCGAAGAGACCCAACGGTTTCCGAGGACGCAATCTGGCCCTGGCTGGCTCGCGGAGCGGCCGCGGTCCCCGCCGAGTGGGGCTTCGGTGCGGCGGACCTCGAGCGGCTGGACGGAGGTGGTGACGCCTTCGCCGGACAGTCGCCGCCGTCGATCGACGAAATCCGAGCGGCGTTCCCGCGCCCGCACGAGCGCCCGACGGGACTGCCGGAGTTCGTGCCGAGGCACGATGTGGCGGAGGCAGCACGCCGCGGTGCGGGCGTACTCGACGGTGGAAGCCACTTCGTCGAGCTGGGAGTCATCGACGAAACGCCGCGCAAGGAGTGGTCGGATCGACTCGGCCTCCGCTCGGGCCAGATTGTCGTGGCGCTTCACGCCGGATCGGGCGACGTCGGCCTGATCGCGCACCAGCACCACCTCCCTCTGGATCGTGAGTCGGTCGAGACTCTGTCGGATCGGAGCCCGCAGGGGGTCGGCTTCCTGCGCGCGTACCTGTGCGCGTCCAACTTCGGGTTTGTGAATCGGCTCCACCTGCTGTTCCGGGTGCGGGAAGCGCTCGAGCGAGTGTTCGGACGCGGCGTCGGACTGCGCGTGTTCAGCGACGCTCCGCACGACTCACTGGATGTCTCCTCTCGCGGGGACGATCGACTCTACCTGCACCGGAAGGGTGCGGTTCGGACGCTCTGCGCCAGCCGCTTTCCCGACGCGCATCCATTCGCACTCTCCGGGCGCCCGTTCTACTTTCCATCCGCCCTAGCAGGCTGCGGAGAAAGTGACTGGGTTGGGCGGGACGCCTCTGACGGGAGGCGTGCCGAGCAGGGAGAGGGATCGCCGTTCCCGGTACGAACCGGTTCGGTGTCGCACGGGTAGATCTTGCGGGATCATGAGCTATGTCGCCTCCAACAGGTTGCGGATACGGACCAGGTTGTAGGCCGCAGCAGTGAAGGTGAAGACCCAGCCGACCCGATCCGTGCCCCGGTGCCGGGTCTTGCGCATCAAGCCCACCGTCTTCATCCAGCCAAACACCTCCTCCACCCGTTTGCGGAAGCGCTGGCTCACCTCGTAGCCCGGGTGTCCTGTGGTCCTTCGATCGATCGCGCTTCGGCGGTTCGTCGTGTTCTGTGCCACGTGCGGGGTAACGCTCCAGGCCCGAAGCGCCTGCACAAAGCTCTTGGCGTCGTAGCCCTTGTCTCCAGCCAGGGTGATCCGGCGAGCGCCCCCCAGACCCAGCACCATCTCGAGAGCCGCTTCGCGCTCCGCATACCCCGACGCCTGAGTGAGCTTCGCCGCCACCACCAGGCCGTTGCGGTTCTCCGTCACGACGTGTCCCTGATACGCGAGCCGCGCGCCCTGGCCCTCATCCCCCGCCAGTCGGGCGTCCGGATCCGTCCTCGACGCATGCGTCTGGTTGCTCCGCTTCTCGCCCCGGAAGTTGACCGTCGGGTTGCCCGGGTCGTCATCGTCCCTGCGCTTCTCGTCCTTGCGCACGAAGCTCTTCTGGCTCGCCCACGCCTCGATCAGCGTCCCGTCCACCGTGAAGTGCTCCGATGACACCAACCCCTCCGACTCCGCCTGCGCCAGCACCGCCTCGAAGAAATGCTGAGCGATCTCGCCCTTCAGCAGCCGTTCCCGATTCTTGGTGAACACCGTCGCGCTGAACACCTCATCGTCCAGCTCCAGGCCCACGAACCAGCGGTAGAGCAGGTTGTAGTCGATCTGCTCGATCAGCTGGCGCTCGCTCCGGATCGTGTACAGCACCTGCAACAGCAGCGCCCGCAACAGCTGCTCCGGCGGGACCGACGGTCGGCCGACCCCTTTGGCGTAGATACCATCGAAGCGTCGCGACAGCTGCTCCAGCGCCGCGTCCACCAGTCGCCGGATCGCTCGAAGCGGATGGTCCTCGGGAATCCGGGACTCCAGCGATACGTAGCTGAAGATCCCACCCTGGAGCGTCTGCGGTCCTCTCACATCTCCCCCTTGGGGCTTCCCTCAAAGGTACCCTTCGATGAGGAGTTTTTCAGCAGCCTGCTAGGCGGTGCGGCGCTGATCCTGGCGAGCCCGACCGACCATCCCGAGAGCTTCGACACGTGTAGCCACGGCGTCGGCCGGAGACTGAACCGGGATCAGGCCCTCGAGCACTTCGATTCGGATGCGGTGCTGGACGAGGTCAAAGGCCGTGACGTTCGCCTCTATCGCTACGGCGTGACGGCCTTCGCCAGCCAGGCGCCGGGCTCGTACAAGGATCTCGACTCTGTCCTCGAAGCCATTACGTCCTGTGGTCTCGCCACTCCCATGGCGCGGGTCCGGCCACTTGCGGCCCTCAAAGGATAGAGGAGAGGCGGGGGACTGGAGGATGCGGCTTCATCACATCGGACTCGTCGTCTCCGATCTGGAGACCCAGATCGAACGGCTGCGCGATTTGCTGGGCGCTGAGCTGCTCGGGGAGACAATGGAGGATCCACTCCAGGGTGTGAAGATCGCATTCGTCTCCACGGGCGCGGACGTTACGATCGAGCTCCTCCAGCCCACGAGCGATGCGTCGCCGGTGGCGCGCTTCCTCCAGGAAGGAGGTGGCCTCAACCACCTCTGCTACTCCGTGCCCGACCTGGATGCGGCTCTTGGGGAGCTGCGCGCAAAGGGCTGTCTGGTCGTATCCCCTCCGAAGCCCGCAGTGGCGCTTTCGGGTCGCCGCGTGTCCTTCCTCTACACGCGCGATCGACAGCTGATCGAGCTGGTCGAGGGTTGAGCCGTGGACCGGCGCACGATTGAGGCACTTCTCGAGAAAGGGCGAACGGGTGAGGCGATCGCTCTCCTTCGAACGTGGCTCGAGCAGGAGCCGAGCTCATCGCGGGCTCGAGCGGGCCTCTCGATCCTCGAGTCGGTGTCGACCGAGCACCCCAGGCACTTCGTCGACGTCCGACTCGGTCTTCTCTCGACCTTCACCATCGAGCCCCTGGCCGCGCACCTGCGTCTGTGGGGATTTCTGAACCGGCTTCGGATCGACGTCCATTGCGCGCCGTTCAGCCAGATCGAGAGCCAGCTGCTCGACGGTGGAAGCGAGCTGTGGCGCTTCGATCCGGAGGTGATCGCGATCGCCTGCGACGGCGCGGACCTCGCCGCTCCCCTGTACGAACGCTACCTGCACCTCGCCGCCAGCGATGGCGTCGAGCCTCTGGTCGTGGAGGCGCTCGCGCGAACTCGAGGGTGGATGGAGGCCGTCCGCGAGCGATCCAGCGCACCAGTCCTGATTCACGGCTTTGTCCCTCCGATCCACCCGAGTCTGGGCTGCATGGACACATCTGTCCGTCCAGGCCAGATCGACACAGTCCACCGGATGAACCGCGAGCTCGCCGATCAGGCGCGAGAGGTTGGCTCGGTGTACGTGATTGACGCAGCAGGGCTCGCGAGCGAGATCGGGAGCCAGAACTGGAGCGACGTACGGCTCCTGCACCTGGCTTCGATGCGGCTCTCGCAGCTGGCGCTGTCCTGCGTAGCCAATGCGTACCTCGCGTTCCTCCGACCGCTCACGGGTCTGCAGCGCAAGTGCCTCGTCCTGGATCTCGACGACACTCTCTGGGGCGGAACCGTTGGCGAGGTCGGATCGTCTGGGGTCCTCCTCTCCACCGAGGCTCCGGGGAGTGCGTACCGCTGCCTCCAGCAGGCGGTTCTCGAGCTCCACGATCGCGGCGTGCTTCGTGCGCTCAACAGCAAGAACAATCCCCGAGGACGCCTTGGAGGTCATCGAGCGTCACCCAGAGATGATCCTGCGCAGCGGGCACTTCGCAGCAATGCGGATCAACTGGCAGGACAAGGCCTCGAATCTCCGGGAGATTGCAGGGGAGCTCAACATCGGGCTGGATCAGATCGTGTTCGTGGACGACAACCCTGCCGAGCGTGCATGGGTGCGAACGCAGCTGCCGGAGGTTCTGGTGCCTGAACTTCCCGAGGATCCCGCTGGCTACGCATCGGCGCTGCGCAGCATCCGCGACTTCGACACGCTGACCTGGTCTCCCGAGGACCGCTCTCGCACCCGGATGATTCGCCAGGAAGTGCGACGCCGGGACCTGCTCTCGGCGTCGCACTTCCCTCGAGGAGTTCTACGAGAGCCTCGAGATGCGTGCCAGCGTGCTCCCCGGGACGAGCGTGCTAGCCGATCGGATCGCGCAGCTCACGCAGCGTACTAACCAGTTCAATCTGACGACGCGTCGCCGATCTTCAGCGGCGATCCGGGAGCTGCTGAGCGACGAGCAGCGGCGTGTCTACGCGCTGAGCCTGGAAGACCGCTTCGGTGCGAACGGCGTCGTCGGCGCTGCCATCCTGCGCTGCGAGGCGGTCACGTGGACGATCGAGGACTTTCTCCTGAGCTGTCGCGTCCTGGGGCGGACGGTCGAGCAAGCGTTTCTCGCGTTTCTCGCGGAGCAAGCACGCCACTCGGGCGCGCGCTTGCTCCGCGGTCTCTATTCGTCGACCCCGAAGAACCGCCTCGCGGCGACGTTCTACGAGAAGCAGGGCTTCGAACGTGAGACGTCCGACGAGGCGGAGGAAGAGCGTTGGATCCTCGGCCTCGAGGGCGGGGGGCCCCGGGGTTCCGCGTTGGATCGACCTGCAGGTCCAGGCCCCGGCATCCCTCGAGGCGGGCTGAGGCGAGTCATGTGGAAGACCGTTTCCGATCTCACCGTGGAGACAGACGCCAGCCTGGAAGAGGTCCTCGACACGATCAACCGGAGCGGGATCGGTCTCGCCCTCGTGGCCGATGACGAGGCGGTGCTTCTGGGAACTATCACCGATGGAGACGTTCGCCGTGCGCTGCTGCGCGGAACGCGGTTGAGTGGTACCGCCGAGTTCGTGATGAACCGTCGCCCGGTTACCGCGCCGGCAGGAGCGAGTCGTGACGAGCTGCTCTCGCTCATGCGTCGCCGCCACCGCAAGCAGATTCCGATGCTCGCGCACGGCAAGGTCGTAGACGTCGCCGTGCTCGATCACCTGCTCGGGCATGAGCACGGGGTGACCGAGGTCACGACCCCCGTGGTCGTCATGTGCGGCGGGCTCGGAACCCGCCTCCGGCCGTTGACCGACACTATCCCGAAACCGCTCCTGCCTGTGCGCGGACGCCCGCTGATCGAGCACACGCTCGAACGTCTCGCCGGGGAGGGGTTCCGTCGGGTCTTTCTCGCCGTGTACTACCGGCCCGAGGCATTTCAGGAGCACGGTATAGAGGGCTCGCGCTGGGGCATCGAGCTGGAGTTTGTGTACGAACCCCGACGTCTCGGGACTGCGGGTGCGCTGGGGCTCATGAGGGATCGGCTCACCGAGCCCTTCCTGATCGTCAACGGAGACGTCTTCACGCAGCTGCAGTTTCGTAGCCTGCTCGACTTCCACACGAAGCACGACTTTTTGGTCACGCTCGGCGTCAAGCCGTACGAGGTTCGAATCCCCTACGGCGTGGTGACGGTAAACGGGGACGAGGTCATCCAGCTGGTCGAGAAGCCCGCGCACACCTGCCTGACGAACGCGGGAGTCTACGCCATGAACCCCGAGGTGATTCCGTTGATCGGACGAGGCGAGCGCGCAGACATGGATGAGGTGATCGTCCGGGTCATCGACGAACGGGGCCGAGTCGGGGCGTTCCCCGTCCACGAGTCGTGGACCGACATCGGGCTTCCCGCGACGTACGAGCAGGCGCAGAGGGCCGAAGATGAGCGCTGAGCAGAGCTGGATCGAGCTGCACGTTCCACTGCTGGGTGACGCAGAAGCTGCGAACCTGCGCAAGTGCCTCGAGACCAACTGGGTTTCGTCGTGCGGACCCTTCGTGTGCGAGCTCGAGGCCCGCTTCGCTGAGCGCCTAGGTCCTGCTCATGCTGTCGCAACGTCGAGTGGGACGTCTGCACTGCATCTTGCTCTCCTCGTGGCGGGCGTCGGACCCGAGGACGAGGTTCTGATGCCCTCGCTGACCTTCACCGCCACCGCAAACGCGGTTCGCTACGTGGGGGCGTGGCCCGTTTTCATCGACTCGGAACCCGAGTTCTGGCAGATCGATGTCGACCAGCTCGCTCGGTTCCTGCAATGCGAATGCCTCGAGGGACCCTCCGGGCTGCGCAATCGCAGAAGCGGCCGCCGTGTCGTGGCGATCATTCCTGTTGATCTGCTCGGTCACCCTTCACCTTTGCAGAGCATTAGCGAGCTCGCGGAGCGATATGGCCTGCTCGTGATCGAGGATGCCAGTCAGGCGCTCGGTGCCCGTTACCTGGAGCAGCCCGTGGGTCAGCAAGCCGACGTCGCTTGCTTCAGCTTCAACGGGAACAAGATCATCACAGGTGGCTGCGGCGGAATGCTGATGACTGAACAGCCGGAGTGGGCGGAACGGGCGCGCCGATTGAGTACGCAGTCCAGGAGCGACCCACTCGGGCTGGACCACGACGAGGTCGGTTTCAACTACCGTATGGCGAACCTGAACGCCGCGGTCCTGTGCGCGCAAATCGACCGACTCGAGGAATTCGTGGCTCGCAAGCGCAAGATCGCGCAGGCGTACGGAGAACTGCTCGGCGAGGTCGACGGAGTCGTGCTTCCGCGCGAAGCTCCCTGGGCCTCCCACGCATACTGGCTCTACACCATCCAGGTCGAACCTCGCGAGTTCGGAATGAACAGTCGCGAGCTGGGCGAGCATCTGCGGGAGGCGGGCATCGAGACCCGGCCGCTGCCGAAGCCGCTTTCGTCGAGCCTCGCGCATTCCAAGGCACAGAACTACGGCTCCGAAGTTGCAGAGCGGGTCTGGCAGCGGGGGCTCTCCCTCCCGAGCTCAGTACGCCTCAGCGACGCGGACCTCGAGAGAGTCGCAGACGCAATCCGTCAGGCCTTCCAGGCGTCGGCGTCAACTCGTTGACGCTGTCTTGAGCGGCCTCAGGAAGAGCAGCAGCCACGAGGCGCAAACGGTGGACGCGACGCGACGCTGACGCCGCAGGGGCCAGAGGCATCGCAATTGCATCCCGCCATGCGAGAGGGGCGCCGGATGATCCACATCCCCCACTACGCCGAGAAGGCCCTGGAGACTCGACAGGAGCCTGACGAGACACAGGACCAGGCGCACGCTCGCCTACGTCGGCTGCAAGCCGAGATGACGGAGGCCGTCGACGCGGGCAGCTGGCGCTCCGTCCGCTGGGCCGAGCCGATGACCCACGCCTTTGCAGAAGCCATCCGGTCCTGCACGTGCTTTGTCGATGTCGGAGCTGAGATCGGATTCTACTCGTATCTCGCGCTCCGCCTCATGCCGCCGGGAGGTCGAATCGTCTGCATCGAAGCCGATCCCGCCCGCGCGAGTGCCCTGCGCGAGCTCTTTCGCGACCAGCCAACGGTGGAAGTCCTCAACGTCGCGGCCCACGATCGAGCCGGAACTCTCGCGCTGACCAAGCCGCGAGGGCAGTCTGCAACGACGGCGGACGTGGAGGGCGAGAAGTTCTCGGTCCCTGCCCGCACCCTCGACGAGGTCATCGGCCAGCGCGAGCCCGACGTCATCAAGATCGACATCGAGGGTGCGGAGGCACATGCGTTCGCCGGCCTGCAACAGACACTGGGACGCGGCCGCGCTCGAGTATTCCTCGAGCTCCACTCCTGGGTCGATCAAATCTACCCCGAAGGGACGGCTGCAATCGAGCAGCTGCTGCGATCGAAGGGATACTCCCTCCGAAGTCTCGACACGGCAAAGGCACGCCTCGTAGACGCGCTTCGGGGGCTGCACTTCCTGCTCGTTCCGCCCAATGAGACGTCTCTGCCTGTTCCGTCTCTACCCCGACGCGAGTTCCAGATCGAGGAGCTGATTCTCGACTACACGCGGAGCTGCAACAGCCACTGCACGTACTGCAGCATCTGGGAGATCAAGAACCCGGACGAGCTCAGCCTAGACGCGCTGGAGCGCGTGTTCTCGGCACGCCAGCTGAGCGGGCTGAAGAGCTGCTACGTGACCGGTGGAGAGCCCTACGTGTCGGACCGAGTCCTGGACATCGCGAAGCTGATCAAGAGGTACATCCCAACGTGCCTCATGACCGGGGCGACGAACGCGATCCAGGTCGAACGTGTGCTGAAACGCGTGTTGGCGATTCGAGACATGGGCCTTCAGATCCAGGTGCAGGTGTCACTCAACGGCGATCGTCATGATCACGATCAAACCCGCGGAAGACCCGGGTACTGGGATCGTGCTGTCCGCTTTATCGACCGCCTTCTGGAACACAGGATCCCGACCGCCGCAGTCTTCAGCATCATGCCGCAGACGGTCCGCAGTCTGCCGTACATGCTGGAGTTCTGTCGGCTGCGCGGAATCGACCTGGAGGTCGCCTGGGTGCGACAGTCGAGTCGGTACGACTCCGTGGACGAGAGCTACTCGACCTGGCCGGAGGAGCTTCTTCCGCGGCTCCGGCAGATCGAGGCGTTGCCCGACGAGTTCGATTGTCCTGCGATGGACAAACGCCTGGCCGTAACGCCAGACGGATCAGTCTACCCCTGCGAGGTCTATCACTCTGACATCTACCTGGGGAACGTCAACGAGAGCTCTCTGGAGGAAATCCTCGATCGTCCCGAAACGGTACAGATTGCGGATCGGATCGCGGCGCGCGGGTGCACGTGGTGTCAGGGAGCCGGGGAGCACGACGGCGTGCCCAAGTGGATGCTGATGGACTGCTACCGGAGACAGAGCCCGCAAGCGGTCGAGCTGCGGAAAGGGGTACAGCAGGCGCTCTACTCCGACCCTGCCACCTCCGAAAGGATGCTCGACCAGATCCTGGAACCCGTGCAGAACGCCCGCCCCGAGCAAGTTGCGGAGCCTCGTATCCGCGCGGCCATCCAGGCCTCGCGCGCACGGGCTCGAATGAAGCTGCAGCCGTGACGACGGATGAGCGCATGAGCGAGGGCGAGACGTTGCGAGTCCTGCCGGAGCGACCCTGCAAATCGGCGCTCAGCTTCGAGTTCGCCAGCGTTTTTTTGGCGAACTCGACGAGATCCGGCCCTCTGCCGACGGAACCCTCCTCTTCATCGTACCTCGTGGCCTTGTCTACGATCTGGCCTTTCTAGGCGTTCTGGCCCACCGACTTCGGCACGAAGGCAAGGACGTTCGGTTCGTGCTCTGCGACAACCTTCCGGCGTGTAGCCAGCGAGACAGCCGGAATCACGCGCGAGATCTGTGCGACTCCTGCGTCCGCACGAACATAGACTTCCTGCACTTCAGCGGCTTTCCGTACGAGTCGATCTGGGACTCGATCGAGCCAGACGATGTACGAGAAGCGCGCGAGAGGGCGTCATGCATCGAACTGACGGACCTCCCCGGCGTCTCGTTCGACGACGTTCCGCTCGGCAGGCTCCAGGAGATTGCGCTCTGTCGCTACCTCTTCCGCGGTTCTCCGGATAGTAGTCAGGAGACGCTGAGTGTGGCCCGTCAGTTCATGTACAGCGGGATGATCCTGACGCGGAGCTTTGCCCGAATTCTCGACCGCCACGACGCCGAGGCGATCCTCGTGGCCAATGGCAAGACTTCGTGGGCGTCGGTCGCGACCACGCTCGCCCGGGAGCGGGGAATCAGGACCATCTGCTACGAGAACAACTCGCCGCTGAGCGGGTGCGGCGAAGGAAAGATTTGGTCGTTCTCGAGCGAGGGGCCGATCGTGGACTTCCCGTTTGTCCGTGCCTGGGAGACATGGCGAGACGAGCGTCTTACAGACGAAGAGAACGCTGCCCTCGATGCCTACCTCGAGAGCAGAAAGCGCGGTACCCGGTACTATCCGGATCCGTGTGAGGAGCTTGGCGACATTCAGCAGGAGCTCGATTGGAGTCCTGCAGGCCCGGTGTTCACGCTCTGCTCGAACGTCGGGTGGGACACGATGGTGCTGCAGAAGCATCCCGTCTTCGGCTCGATGTTCGACTGGGTGTGCGAGACGATCGAGGCCGTACGCGGCACGCCCGTATCTCTGCTTGTTCGAGTTCACCCCGCCGAGGAGGGGGTAGACGGCTTCACGACGCAAGAGAGCGTAGAAGCGGAGATTCGCCGGCGAATCCCGCGTCTTCCCGACAATGTGCGTTTGATCCCGGCAGGGAGTGCAATCAGTACCTACAGCTTGATCGGGGTCTCCGACGCGACACTGGTCTACACATCCACGATGGGTCTGGAGAGCACAATCGCGGGAAAGCCTGCGATCGTGTGTAGCTCTCCACATTACCGAGATCGGGGATTCACGCTCGATGCCGACAGTCGAGCTCAGTACTTCGCGTGGCTCCGCAATCCAACCTCGATCCCCCCTCCATCGCCCGAGCAGGTCGAGCTTGCGCGGCGCTACGCCTATCTCTTCTTTTTCCGGCAGTCGATTCCGTTCCAGGTCTATGGCGTCCGGGATCTGTGGAACGTGAGGCATTACCGGATTTCCCGCGCAGAGGAGATCCTTCCGGGGCAAGACCCCTATCTCGATCTGATCGTGGACGGGATGATCCGAGGCGGTGACTTCATCATCCCGAGAGAGGAGAACTACTTCGGGCTTCTGCGATCCGATCGGCTTACAGGCTCTTCGCCCGTGGCCGGAGAGGCACACGCATTGCTCAGACTCGAGGCGCATTGCGAGGGAGCGCTAGAGGCTGATCCTGGAAATCAAGAGGCGGCGTCCGATCTGGCGGATGTTCGGACGCGCCTCGCCGCGCCGGGCGGGTTGCTGGAACCCCGCCGTGAAGACGCGCTGCACGCGGCGCGCGCGGCCTACCGCCGAGGCCGCGTGGACAAAGCGATAGGGATCCTCGAGGGATTGTTGCGGCATGCACCAAACCAGCCCGTCGCGCTCGAAGAGCTCGCGCGCATTTACCTGGACCACCGTCGTCCGGATGAGGCTGAGGCGCTGCTTCGGCGCGCTGTTCGCGTTGCCCCCGAACGGGAAAGCGCGTGGCAATGGCTGGTGAACGTTTACAGGAGCAAGGGAGACGACGACGCAGCTGCCCTGGTGACGCAGGCGTGGATCGACGCACTGCCCGACAGTGCACGCGCGCTCCTCCAGGGCGCTGCACTGGTGCTCGAGCGCGGCGACGCCGCCAACCTGCGCACGATCCTGGAGGATGTGTACCGGTTGGGCGGGAACGTGGCGGCAGAGCGCTGGCTCCGCAGCATGGGCTTCGCGCCGGAAACTGCGGCCGAGGTCCGCGAGCCGGCGATGCGCCCGCTCGAGCCCATGCTCTCGGTCCTGCTCTGCAGCTACAACCGCGCGGAGAAGCTCCGCCGCTGCATCGACGCACTCGCGTCCCAGACACTCGCGCGGGATCAGTTCGAGGTGATCCTGGTCAACGACGGCTCGACCGATGATACCCGAGAGGTGATGCGGCGGGCCCTCTCGCACCTTCCCGGCGAGTACTGCGAACATGAGACGAATCGCGCGCTGGCAGCTGCACGGAACACAGCTCTCCGCGCGGCGCGCGGGCGGATCGTCCTTTTCATCAACGACGACACCTATCCGGAACCCGACATGCTCGAGCAGCATCTCCGCGCCCATCGGATGCGGAGCGAAGGTCCGGTCGGCGTACTCGGCTACATCTCGTTCGATCCGAAGCACGAGCGGCGTGTGTTCTCACAGGCGCTGCACCATCACGACCTCCTCTTCCCGCTCACGGGCTCTAGAGAAGGAGTCGAGTACGACTTTGACCACTTCGTGACCGGGAACATCAGCGTTCCCCGCACGCTCTTCGCCGAGCAGGACATCTGGTTCGACGAGAGCTTTCTGCGCTACGGATGCGAGGACATCGAGGTGGGCTACCGGCTCTGGCAGAAGGGACTGCGGGTCTTCTATCATCCCGAGGCGCGGGCAATTCACGACCACCGTCTGACGGTCCGGGACTACGAGAGCAGAGAGTGTCACAACGCCGCGAACCTGGTGCAGTACCTGGGTATGCATCCAGAGCTGGTGACGCACTACCTGACGATTCCTGGATTCACTCCTGAGCTCCTTGCGGCGTGGCGAAGAGAGGTCGCGCGGGATACTCCCGGAGTCGCCGACCTCATTTCGCAGATCGAGAAGATCGAGGACGTTGAGGTCTGCCCGCCGAACGGCGGGAACGTCAATCTGATCGGCCGCAAAGACTCGCTCGTCGACGTAGTCGCACAGGGCCTGCGTCAGCTGAGTGGGTATTGCCGGAAGAAGACGATTCTCGAGACTCTTGACGAGCTGCCCGAGCTACGAGACCGCCTGGTGTGCAGCTCAGGTTCGGCGCGGGCTCTCGCTCCATGATCCTGGTGACCGGCGCCGACGGCTTCATCGGATCGCACCTGGTCGAGGAGCTCGTTCGCCGCGGGCGCTCCGTCCGCGCCTTTGTCCTGTACAGTGCCGTCAATAGCTGGGGCTGGCTCGACCACGTCGCACAAGACGTCAGCGCTTCGATCGAGGTCGTCGCCGGGAACATCGAGGACTTCCACTCCGTGCGCGCCGCGATGGACGGATGCGATTCGGTCGTTCACCTTGCAGCGCTGGTCGCGATCCCCTACTCGTACGTGTCTCCGGCTTCCTACGTTGAAACCAACGTCAAGGGCACGCTCAACGTGCTGCAGGGGGCTCGCGAGCTCGAATTTGCTCGCATCGTGCACACGTCGACCAGCGAGGTGTACGGAAACGCGCGCTTCGTTCCGATCACGGAGCATCACCCGCTCTGCGGGCAGTCCCCGTATTCTGCAAGCAAGATCGGTGCGGACCAGTTTGCCATCTCGTTTCAGCGCTCGTTCGAGTCGCCTGTCGTGATAGTGCGGCCGTTCAACACCTATGGTCCGCGCCAGTCCGCCCGCGCGGTAATCCCGGTGGTCATCGCACAGATCGCTTCGGGCAGCAGAAGGATCCGCATGGGTGCGCTCGAGCCCAGGCGCGACTTCTCCTACGTGCAGGATACGGTGCGAGGGCTGATCGCTGCGCTGGATGCCGACGGCGCGGTGGGTGAAACTCTGAATCTGGGTACGGGGTTCGACATCTCGATCGGCGATCTGGTCGGTCTGATCGCCGAGGTGATGGGCGTAGAGATCGAGGTCGAACTGGATCCGGCTCGCGTCCGGCCGGTGGCGAGCGAGGTCGATCGATTGTGCGCCGACAACGGCAGAGCACTGAGCGTCCTGGGCTGGAAGCCCGCGTTCGGTGGCATCGACGGGCTCAGACGCGGGCTCACTGTCACGGCGCAGTGGTTCTCCGATCCAGAAAACCTGAGGCGTTATCGCCCTGAGGCGTACAACCTGTGATCGATGCCCCCGAACGCCTCGAGGCCCAGCCCGTTACAGCCCAGCGTGTTCGTCAACAGCTGAGACCAGCCAAGCCGCTGTGGACGCGCCTTGTCACAGAGCCGCTCGCGATCCCATTGACCGTGGTAGTGGCCAGAACTCCGTTGACGCCAATGGCTCTGACTTTACTCTCATTCTCTCTGGCCGTACTGAGCGCGCTCCTGCTTGTTCAAGCAGAGCCGAAGTGGCTGTGGCTGGGCGCCATCCTTCACCAGATTGCCCTGATCGGGGATTGCGTCGACGGTTCCATCGCGCGTCTGAAAGGTACGGGTTCCGTACGCGCTCTGGCCATGGACCACTTCCTGGACAACTTCCGTCTGTTCCTCTGTGTTACTGCACTGGCCTACGGTCAGTATCAAACGACTGGCGACACAAGCATTCTGATGTGGGCGGCATTCTTTGTATTCTTAAGCGTGGCCGAGATGCAGGTCCCCCGGACCATGATCAAGATCCACGAAGCCTACGAGTTGTACTACAGAGCTTCTCTGGGACCGTTCGACTACAAAGTTCTCGCTCTGCAACGCCTGCTGGAGAAACACAAGCTGAAGGTAATCTGGTTCAACCTTCACGAACGCGAGACGCTTGTTGTGCTCTTCGGAGTCCTCAGTGGTCGGGTAGAGCTCATGCTCGTTGTCGCATCGGTTCTCACGATCGCCTTCCACCTGTTCAGGGTGTACTTCGACAGCGTTCTCATTCGCCACGAGATTCTCAGCGGGGAGAAGCAGTACCTCGGTCATACGGGGAGCACTGAAGCAGAGCTGGTACGCGCCGAAGAGGGCTCGCAATGAGCCAGGATCTGATCATCCTTGGAAGCGGCGCGCTAGCTCGGGAGGTCGCCCACCTGGTGCGCCGAATCAACAGGAGTAGCTCCGAGATATCCTGGGCCCTCAGCGCGTTCGTGACGGTGGGCGACGACGACGGTGCTGCTGGGGCGATTGATGGGTGTCCGGTGATCACTGATGTTGGTGAACTTGCCAGAAGTGGCTACGACGGCAGTGCTGCCGTAGCTGCGGGTGATCCAGAGATCGGTAGACGCATGGTGAAGCAGGTCCGCGACGTCGGTATGGACGTGCACTTTCCGGTGCTGGTGGATCCGTCCGTTCAGGTAGAGTGCGAAGATGTGGAGATGGCCGAGGGTGTCATCGTATTCGCAGGTTGTGTGTTCTCTACGGGCATCAGGCTGGGTGCGTTCACCTTTGTGAACGCTCTGTGCTTCGTGGGGCACGATGTGGAGACCGGTAGCTTCTGCCGCGTCATGCCTCACGCGTCGCTGCTCGGTGGCGTGTACCTCGGTCGCAACGTCTATGTCGGGGCTCACGCGGCCATCATGCAGTACAAGGTGATTGGTGATGACGCAAAGGTGTCCATGGGGTCGGTGGTGAGTACCAACGTCGGAGCTGGGGAAATTGTCGGGGGCAACCCAGCTCGTGTGATCAAACGCACAGGGGCCGCTCCCGCCGAGGCGGGCTTGGCTGGCTAGCGGATCGCGTTCCAGCTGGCACCCGGGCGAGCCGATGCTTTTCGGGAGAGGCGGAGGTTCGGGCGGCCTCCCGTCTCAGGAGCACGCTCGTTGCGGCGAAGTGGGGTTCGCCCCAGTCAGTACCGCTACTCGATCAGTCCTCCGCCCGCGAGCTCGCCGATCTCGGCCGCCCCGAGGCCGAGGTCCTCCGCGAGCACTTCGGCCGTGTGCTGACCGAGCAGGGGCGAGGCTTTGATCGGGACCTCGCTCGCCGATAGCCGGGGCGGGAAGCCGAGTAGCTTTACGGGCCCCACCGCCTCGTGCTCCACCGTCTTGATGAAGTCACGGGCGAGCAGGTGGGGGTCGTGGAACAGGTCGCGCGTGTCCAGGACCGCGCTGGCGGGGACGCCGGCGTCGCCGAGCTCCACCATCGCGTCTCTCTTCGTCCGAGTGCCCGTCCACGCGGCGATCTCCTTGTAGAGCTCGGTCCCGTTCTTCTCGCGTGCGGCTCCGCTCTCGAAGCGCGGGTCGGTCAGCAGATCGCGGCGCCCGATCGTCTCGCACAGCGTCTTCCACATCCGCGTGTTGACGACCATGATGTACACGTAATCGTTGTGGCCGAAGGGCTTGCAGGCGTACATATTCGTCGGCGCCCCGGCGCCGTTCCCGCTGCGAGGCGTCGCCCGCTCGCCCCAGCCGTTGCCCGACACCATCGTGCGCATGTAGTAGGTCATCGCCTCCTGCATCGAAAGCTCGATCAGCTGACCCTCTCCAGTGCGCTGCTTCTGCACGAGCGCGGCTGTAATGGCGAGCGCCATCTGCACGCCCGTGCCGGCGTCTCCCGTCGTGGGGCCTGGCCGAAGGGGCGGTCCGTCGGGCATCCCGGTGATTGAAAAGGCCCCAGCGGCTGCCTGCGCGATCATGTCCATACACTTGTAGCTCGCGTACGGACCGCTTGTGCCGAAGCCCTTGATGCGAGCGTAGATGAGCTCGGGGTGTACGGTCTTCATCACCTCGTAGCCGAGGTCGAGCTTCTCGATCACACCGGGCCCGTAGTTCTCCACGAAAACGTCGTAGTGCGGTAGCAGCTCGAGCAGCAGCTCGCGCCCGCGGGGCTGGTCGAGCGCGATCGTGACGCTGCGCTTGTTGCTGTTCCAGTTGATGAAGTATGGGGAGTTGTCGGCCCCCTGTCGGATGCCGCGGCCGGGATCACCGACCTTTGGCTGCTCGACCTTGACCACGTCTGCGCCGAGCCACGCGAGGGCTTGCGTGCAGGAGGTTCCGGCTTCGTACTGCGTCATGTCGAGGATGCGAGTGCCCTCGAGTGCGGACATGCTTCGGGCCCCCTGGGCTTATCTCGTATGGTGCCATCCTACTAGATGGTCTCGCGCCACGCAGAGCTTCGTTAGATTGGGATGCGATGAGCGAGGGACCCGAGGACTGGCAGGCACTGCAGGAGCAGCTGCTCTCAGGAGACCGGGTCGCCTTCGCGCGCCTCAATCGACTGATCAGCGGCTTCCTGATCCGACTGCGCGCGTACGATTTCCGCGATGAGTGGGACGATCTTCGTCAGGAGGTCCTGGTCTCCCTGATCGCGAACGCGCGCCGCGGACGTCTGCGAGATCCTCAGGCATTCGTCGGCTACGTGCGCATCATCACGCGCAACAAGTTCATGGACAGGCTCAAGCGCAGCCTTCGCAAAGGAGAGAAGGCGGCCCTGCCCTGGGACGAGGAGACGGCCTGGCTGACAGCGAGCGCTGCCGTTGAGAGCGCAGACACGCGTGCCAGCGAGCTGTGGGCCGAGGTGCGAAAGCTGCCGCCGGAGCGGAGCCGGCTCGTGGAGGCCGTCTACCGCCAGGGCAAGACTTATCAGGAGGCTGCGGACGACGCTGGCGTTCCGCTCGGAACCGCGAAGCGCTGGCTCCGGGAGGCTCTGGCCGAGTTCCGCAAGCGCCTGGGCAGCGTTCCGGGGGCGGAGTGATCCGATGCGGGCCCTGGGGCAGACCTATACTGAGGTGAGCTGCGACAGGGCCCAGCAGATCGACTTGCTCTCGTTCGTCTCCGAGCCCGCGGGCGAGGGGTTTGCCGCGTTTCGCAAGCATTATCCCCAGTGTCCCCGGTGCGCGGCCGAGGTCCGGGCATGGAACGAGCTGCACCTCGCGCTCCAGGACTCGGGCGGCGCATTCGCGCATCCCGGCGCGGAGACCCTCTCCCGCTTCGAGGCGAGTCCGACCGCTCTTTCCGCCCAGGCCCGGAGCGAGATCGAGTCGCACCTCTCCGTCTGTCCGGCCTGCCGCGACGAGCTGGGTGCGCTGCACCGCTTCGATCCCGCCCGCCTCACCTCGCCGGCCTTGACAAGCTCGGGGGGGAGCGAGACGCTGCGCACGCTGCTCGGACGACTTCGCGGTCTGGTCATGCGTCCGGTCTTCGCCTACGGCGTGGCATTGCTCCTGCTCTACCCCGCTCTACAGGGACGTCTGGAACCGAGCCCGATGATCCAACGTGCCGAGTTCGCGCGAGAGGCGGATCTCCCGCCCGCCGCAGAGTCGTTCGGAGCCTCGTCGCTGCGAGCCGAGCGCCAGACCCTCGCGGCCGAGGCGGAGGAGCCCGCGCTCCAGCCGGCGCCGCGGCGAGCTCGCGAGCTGCGGCCGGAGGCGGCTCTGGCCGAGGCGGCGGGCCCGGCCCTCGAGCGCTCCCCACGCGCCCCGAGCGCGCTCGCCGACCCGTTCCGCGCACGCTTCGACGGCCCGGTGCTCCATCTGGAGCTTCCCCCGACGGCGCGTGACATACCCGCCGAGGTGCGCGTGATCTTCCCGGAGGGCGAACGCGAGCTGCTCCAGCGCCTCGACCCGCCGGGCCCTCGCGAGCTCGCGCTAGAGCTGCCCCCCATGTGGCTCACGAGCGGCACCTACAGAGTGGGCTACAGGGCCTCGGGCGGACACTGGGTGGAGGTAGAGGTGGAACGCGGCGCGGAGTCCGACACACCCATGTGACGATCCCTTCGCCGAGCTCGATCCTGTTACGCTGTCAGGGAAGAGGGACACGGAGGCGGCGAATGGTCGAGAACACGGTCAAGACCAGCTGGAGAGAGGGACGGCCCGCGCTCGGCTGCTGGCTCTCGATCCCGAGCGCCTGGTCCGCCGAGGTGATGGCGCGGCAGGGCTACGACTACATCTGCCTCGACTTGCAGCACGGCCTGATCGACTACCAGACGGCGCTCGGTATGCTTCAGGCTATCAGCGCGACGCCCACGATCCCCTTCGCGCGGGTGCCTTCGAACGACTTCGGCGCCATCAACAAGGTCCTGGATGCGGGTGTGCTCGGCGTGGTCGTTCCCATGGTGAACAGCCCGGAGGAGGCCCGCGCGGTCGTGGCTGCGTGCCGGTACCATCCTGAGGGCTCGCGCAGCTTCGGGCCCACCCGTGCGGGCTACTCCGCCGGACCGGACTACTTCGCGCACGCGAACGACGAGGTGGCGTGCATCCCCATGATCGAGACGCGCCAGGCCGTGGAGCGTATCGACGAGATCCTCTCGGTCCCCGGGATTGACGCGGTCTACGTGGGTCCGGCCGATCTCAGCATCACGCTGGGCCAGCAGCCCCGCATGGACAACGAGGGGGCGTTCGAGGTCGCCCGCCAGACCATCGCGAAGGCGTGCGCAGCGCACGGTGTGACGGCAGGGATCCACGCGAACGCGTCGCTCGTCGAGAAGCACGTCGAAGCGGGCTACCGCATGATCACCATTAGCAGCGACACGGGTTCTCTGGCCTCTGGAGCCGCCCGTGACCTGCGTCTGGCGCGCGGCTGACGGTAACTGTGGGACCCGGCGCGCGAGCGGTCGCGCGCCACCCACCTTCGCTCAGGCCTACGGCCTTCGCTGCGCGCGCCGCTCCGCGGCGCTTGCAGGGGGCGTCGGAGGTACGGGGACGGAACTTGGGGACGGTCCTTAATCGGAACTTCCTGGTCCGAAAACCGAGGAGTTAGTTCCGATTAAGGACCGTCCCCAAGTTCCGCGAGGCGAGGGCTTGCGCGCTTACTGATTGTCCAGGCCGCCCAAGGGCGCGTTCAGGAGGCCGCCGTCGCAGGGGATGGCTACGCCGGTAATGAAGCTCGCCTGAGGAGAGGCGAGAAAGGCGACGAGGGTTCCGATGTCGGCGGGCTCACCGAGCCGCCCGACGGGGGTTCGCAGCCGCGCGCCTTCCCGCAGCGGCTCGGGCATGGAGCGCACCAGGGGGGTCGCGATCAGGCCCGGCAGAACGGCGTTGGCCGTGACGCCACGCGGCCCGAACTCCTGAGCGACGGAGCGGGTGAACGCGACCAGGCCGGCCTTGCTCGCGGAGTAGGCGGGCTGGCCCAGGCTCGGCTGGAGCGCGGCCACCGATGCGATGTTGACCACGCGTCCCCAGCCCCGCTCGGCCATGGCGGGGACGGCCGCGCGCACGCAGTGAAACGCCCCGCTCAGGTTGACCTGGACCTCGTGGCTCCAGGCCTCGGGCGTCATGGCCTCGATCCGCGCAATGTTGTTGACGATTCCAGCGTTGTTCACGAGGACGTCCACCGCTCCGAGCTCGCTGGTGCACGCCTCCACGGCCGCGAGGGCAGAGTCGGGATCGGCGACGTCCAGCGTGAGCTCCACAGAAGCCCTGCCAAGGGCGCGCACGGCCTCGGCCGTCGCCACGTCCTCGTCGGGACCGGACCAGCGCTCCCGCAGCCGGTAGTAGCGCTCCCCTTTGAAGGGCCGGGGGTGCAGATCGGCAACCGCGACAGCCGCGCCGGACTCTGCCAGTGCGAGCGCGATGCCGCGTCCAATTCCTCGCGCCGATCCTGTGACCAGCGCTACCTTGCCTTCGAGGCCTGCAGCTACGGACGTTTCCATGTCGCGCTACCGATACCAGAGGTTCCGCGCGATGGGAAGCGGAGTCGTGATATTGTTCCAGGCCTCAATCGGAGGAAGCGATGAAGCTCTCTGGCGTGCACCACGTATCCTTGAACGTTCACGATACCGAGAAGGTCGGGCGGTTCTACACCGACATCCTGGGCCTCGAGAAGCTGCCGCGTCCCGACTTCGGGTTTCCGGGCATGTGGCTCCGCTCCGGCGGCCAGGAGATTCACCTGATGGAGGTGAAGGAGCATCAGGCGCCCGAAGGCTACCACTTCGCTTTCATGGTCGAAGACATCGAGGAGACCATCAAGGAGCTGACCGCGAAGGGCGTCAAGGTCAGCAAGCCCCGCGGCCTGCCCAGCGGCGCCCGCCAGTCCTTCTTCAAGGACCCCGCGGGCAACATGATCGAGATCAACCAGCCCGTCTGAGCGGGAGCGGTCCGCGACCTGCACCCCTACCATGTGCAGACCTCCCTGCTGATGGAGGCTGCGCGTGAGCGAACAGACCTACTCGAGCTACCTCAAGCTGGACGACCTGCTAGACCTGCAGCAGCCGCAATCCGATGGTCCCGAGCACGACGAGCTACTCTTCATCGTCGTGCATCAGGTGTACGAGCTGTGGTTCAAGCAGCTGATCCACGAGCTCGAGCACCTGCGCGGTGCCCTCTCCGAGGACCGGGTCCCGATGATCATGTCCACCTTCAAGCGCATCCTGACCATTCTGAAGACACTCGTGGCGCAGGTGGACGTGCTGGAGACGATGACGCCAGTGACCTTCAGCTCGTTTCGAGGTCGGCTCGACGCTGCGAGCGGGCTCCAGTCCAGACAGTTTCGCGAGATCGAGTTCTTGCTGGGCAAGCGGGATACAGCGCTACCCCAGGCAGGGGAGAGTCGATCCCGGCTCGAGAAGCGTCTCCGTGAGCCCGGCCTGTACGAGTGCTTCTTGCGCTTCGTTGCGGCCAGTGGGTACCAGGTTCCGCGCGAGCTCTTCGAGCGCGATCGCGCCCTCCCGCCGGCCGAAGATCCGCAGCTACGCGAGATCCTGGTACGCATCTACCGCGAGAACGCGGCGGCGCGCGAGGTCTGCGAGCGGATGGTGGACCTGGACGAGGGCGTTCAGGAGTGGCGCTACCGTCACGTGAAGATGGTCGAGCGAACCATCGGAATGAAGCCAGGTACGGGTGGAACCGGCGGCGTCGAGTACCTGCGCGCGACCCTCTTCCGTCCGCTCTTTCCAGACTTGTGGACGATCCGCTCCTCTCTCTAGGCGTGGGGATGAAGCCGGAACAGCTCTACGCGAGCCCGAACGCTCTGGCCCCCCACTACACGCGCTTCCGGGTCGGCGAACGTCTGCTTCTGACGGGCCATTCCCATCAGGCCTGGCCGGACCGCGCCTTCGACGCTCAGCTCGAGGCCTTCAACGATGCCGCGGAGTGGGTTGATGCGAAGTGGGACCGGGCGCTCGAGGTGGCTGCGTGCGTGAAGTCGGGCTTCGCCGCCATGCTGGGTGACACGAGCGGATCCTACGCGCTCGGCGCGAGCACGCACGAGCTGCTGGTGCGTTTTCTATCAGCTCTGCCCCTGCGGAAGCGCCCGAGGCTGGTCACCACCGATGGCGAGTTCCACAGTTTGCGCCGCCAGCTCGCGCGCCTGGCCGAGGAGGGCGTGGACGTTGTGAGGGTGGCGGCGAGACCGCCGAGCTCGCTCGGAGACCGATTGCTCGAGGCGCTGGACGACCGCACCGCGGCCGTGTTGACCTCGGCGGTGTTCTTCGAAACCGGCGAGATTGCCGACGGACTGGGCGACGTGCTGGACGGCTGCCAGCGCCACGGCGCCGAGCTGCTGGTCGATGCCTACCACGCGCTCAACGTGGTCCCGTTCCATCTTCAGGACCAGGGCTTGGCCGACGCGTACGTCGTCGGTGGCGGTTACAAGTATATGCAGATGGGTGAAGGGAACTGTTTCCTGCGTGTTCCGCCTGGACGTGCACCGCGGCCCGTAGTGACGGGCTGGTACGCGGAGTTCGAACGGCTGGCAGACGCGAGCCCGGAACGCGTCGATTACGGAAGCGGGGCGGCGGCATTCGGCGGTGCGACGTATGACCCGACCAGCCACTACCGCGCCGCGGCGGTGTTCGACTTCTTCGCGGACATGAAGCTCGACCCTGTCCTGCTGCGCGAAGTGAGCCAGCATCAGCTGGCTCTTCTGATCGGCGAGCTCGACGCGCTCGAACTCCCGTTCGAGCTGCTCTCGCTCGATCACAGTGTCCCGCTCGAGCGACGCGGTGGCTTCCTTGCCCTCCGCTCCCCAGAAGCAGCGCGCATCAGTGCGGGCCTGCGCACTCGGGGCGTTCTCACGGATGCGCGTGGCGAAGTGTTACGCCTGGGCCCGGCCCCCTACCTGAGCGATGCTCAGCTTCACGAAGCGGTTGCCCTGCTCGGAGAAGTGGTTCTCGGACTCGTCTGACTCCCAGGCTCCCGGTCACACTCCTGCGCGTGGCGGTGGTATCCTCTAGCTATTCGGTTACGGCGGAGGAGCTGCGGGTGTCTTTGAAGGTTACATTCGAGCTTGGGGATCGCGATCTCAGCTATTTCCGGCGCGTCATGCGGGAGTCGCGGCGCAACTCGCGCAACGTGGACGAGAAGGATGTGATTCAGGGCACCGAGGAGCTGCTCGCCCGGGTGCGGCGTCGCGAGGTGCCGCGGTTCGTTCGCGATCGACTCCAGAAGCTCAAGACGCTGACCACCATGCTCCAGGACGAGGAGTGGGGACTCGTCGGGCCCGATCGCAATCGCGTGGTCTCGGCACTAGCGTACTTCAACGAGCCGCGCGATCTCATCCCGGATGACGTTCCCGGCTTCGGCTTCCTCGACGATGCCGTGATGGTGGAGCTCGTCGTGCAAGAGCTCAAGCACGATCTGGAAGCGTACGACGACTTCTGCAACTACCGGCGCACCGAGGCCGGTAGGAGTCGTGGGAACGGCAGGGCCGCCGTCACCCGGGAGCAATGGCTGGACGCGCGCCGCCGTCAGCTTCATGCGCGCACGAGGCGGCGTCGGGCGTGCAGAACGGCCCGCGTCTGGTAGCGTCGGTCTCCGGGTCTACTCCCAGCGGTCCCAACGCATGATCTCCTGGACGGGGATGCGCGTGACGGGACCGAACTTCCCCAGCGGGTAGCCCACGGGAATCAGGCACAGGGGCTCGATGGTGTCGGGGAGCCCGAGCACCTGCTTGGCGGCGGGCCGGTCGGCTAGGCCCAGTGTGGTCGGCGCCGCTCCGAGCCCGACGGCTCGAGCAGCGAGCAAGAGGTTCTGGACGGCGGGCCAGATCGATCCTCCCGCGGCCATCGACTCGGCCCGCGAGACGGGAGCCGCGAACTGCGCGCAGGCGATGATCAGTGCCGGGATCTCCTGCATGTGCTCGGCCTGCCACATGACGGACTTCAGCATACGCGCGCGCTTCTCGGCGGAGTGATGGGGTAGAGAGGCCGGTCGGCCCGAGTTCGGGCCCACGTAGACGTTCACCGCTTTTTTGTTGAGCTCTGCGAGCCGGGCCTTCTGTGCGGGATCGCGCACCACGATCCAGCGTCCGAGCTGTGCGTTCGACCCCGTGGGTCCCTGGTTGGCAGCGTCGACGAGCTTTATGAGCAGCTCCTCGGGCACAGGGTCGGGCTTTAGCCGCCGCATGGCGCGGCAGTTGTAGATCACTTCGAAGATGCCCATCTCGTCAGACAAATCACGTCTCCTCGTCGATGTGGATCGCCTTTCCGGCTGACTGGAGTCCGGTGGCGTCGAGCCCGTATCATATACGCGGCGCGCCCGAGGGGGACGGTCGCGCCACCCGAGACTCAGGAGGGTACATGCCCGAAGCCAGCTTACCGAGCGCTGCTCCAGGGAGGCTGGGCTGACCCGACGACCGTGGCTCCGTTCGCTCGATCAGGCACTGCGGCCCCGCGGGCATGTTTTCTACGGTTGGTGGATCGTGGCCGCGGGGGCGGGCATCCAGACCATCGTGGGCGCGCTGCTCATGCAGAGCTACGGCGCCTACTTCGTGCTGCTGCGCGAGGACTTCGGCTGGAGCAACGCGCTGATCGCCGGAGCCTTTGCCATGTCGCGGATCGAGAGCGGAATCCTCGGGCCGCTGCAGGGCTGGCTGATCGATCGTTTCGGCCCGAGGGCCGTGATGCGCGTCGGGCTCCTCACGTTCGGCATCGCGTTCATGCTCTTCAGCCGAATCGATTCGCTCCTGACCTTCTACCTGACCTTCTTCCTCCTCGCGCTCGGGTCCAGCCTCGGCGGGTTCGTCTCGGTGACGGTCGCGCTCGTGCACTGGTTCAACCGAAACCGCGCGAAAGCGGTGGCCCTCTCGCAGTCTGGCTTCTCCCTCGGCGGACTCCTGGTTCCGATCGTGATCGTGGCGCTCGCCAGCTACGGCTGGCGAACTACCGCTTTCGCTTCCGGCGTTCTGGTGTTGCTGGTCGGGCTTCCGCTAGCTCAGCTGGTCCGCCACCGCCCCCAGCAGTACGGCGAGAGGGTCGACGGCCTGCCGCCGACCCCTCGCAGCGAACGTCGTTCCTCTCAGCCGAGTGACGAGTCGGGGGACTTCACTACGCGTGAGGCGATGCGAACGCGAGCGTTCTGGTTCATCTCGCTGGGCCATTCATCCGCGCTGCTCGTGGTGTCTGCCGTCATGGTTCACATGGTGCCGCACGTGCACGAGACTTTGGGGCTCTCTCTCTCAGCCGCCGGCTCGATAATCGCGCTCATGACGGCCATGCAGCTAGTCGGTCAGCTGAGCGGCGGCTACCTCGGCGATCGCTTCGACAAGCGGCTGATCATCGTGATCTGCATGCTTGCGCACGGAGCCGGTCTGCTCCTGCTCGCCTACGCGAATTCGCTCTGGATGGTGATCGGCTTCGCGCTGCTGCACGGCTGGGGCTGGGGAACGCGGGGGCCTCTGATGGTGGCGATCCGGGCCGACTACTTCGGAGCCTCATCGTTTGGAACGATCATGGGCTTCTCGTCGCTGATTGTGATGCTCGGGATGACCTTGGGCCCGATCATCGTGGGCATTCTGGCGGACAGGACAGGCAGCTACTCGACCGGGCTCGCAGCGCTCGCGGTGGCCGCGATGCTGGGTTCCGTCTTCTTCATCTTTGCCACCAAGCCGTTGCACCGGCGCGTTGCAGTGGCCGCCGAGGCGCCGCTGCGCGAAACGCGGGCTGGTCTCTAGGAGGTTCAAAATGGACGCGTACCAGCGCATCGACGTCGGGGGCTTCGAGCTGCGCGTGCGCGAGCTCGGTCAGGGTTCTCCGATCTTCCTCTGCCTGCACGGGCTCGTGGACTCGCTCGAGATCTGGAACCGGCTCGCCCCCCTCCTTGCGGAGCGAGGACGCGTCGTCGCCATCGATCAGCGCGCCCATGGCGAAGCGGACTCTCCTCCTGGACCCTACCGGCGCGAGGACCTGGCCGACGACGCGATCCGCGTGCTGGACGAGCTGGGTGTCGAGAGCGCCATCCTCGTCGGACACTCCATGGGAGGCATCATGTCCATGACGGCCGCGCTCCGGCACCCCACTCGAGTGCGCGGGCTCGTCCTCCTTGGAACCGCCAGCCAGTGCACGAAACGCGTGGCGGACTGGTACGAGCGCATCGCGCAAGCTGGCGAGACGGACGGCCTCGACGGTCTGGCGCAGCTGATCTACGGCAAAGAATCCAAGCGCAAGATCCGCGGCGACGCCACTGGCATCGCACACGTAACGAGGACCCTGAAGAGCCTCTTCGCAGATCCGCTTACGCCAAAGCTCGCTGAGCTACAGATTCCCGCCTTACTCGTAGTGGGCGAGCAGGACCCGATGGGACCAAGGGCCTCCGAGATCATCGGCGATCGCCTCTCCGGTTCCGTCCTGCGCGTCTTACCTGGCCTGGGCCACTGGACCCACCTGGAGGCCCCCGAAAAGCTGGTCGAGTTGCTGGCAGACTGGCTGGACGGAACTTAAGGACCGTCCCCAAGTTCCGCTTCAGATGCCTCGGAAGTGGGGCTTGCGCTTCTCCATGAAGGAGCGGCGTCCCTCGATGTAGTCCTCGCTCTCGAAGCATTCGCGGACGAGCTGCTCCACCCGCTCTAGGTCTCGCTTCTCGCGATCCTTCACCGCCTGGAGGATGCCCGCTTTGGAGGCCCGCACCGTGAGAGGTGCGTTCTCGGCGATCGAGCCGGCGAGCTCACGCACGCTGGCCTCCAGCTCCGGCCGGGGCACCACCCGATTGATGAGCCCCATGCGCAGCGCCTCCTCGGCCGAGAAGCGGCGCGCGGAGAACAGGATCTCGCTGGCATAGGCGGGTCCGACCAGCGTCACGAGCGCCTTGACCCCCCCGAAGCCGTAGCCGACGCCGAGGCGGGCCGCCGGGATCCCGAACTGAGACTCCTCCGAGGCGATGCGCATGTCGGCGGATATGGCGGTCGCGAGCCCTCCTCCCATGCAGTAGCCCTGGATCATCGCGATGAGCGGTTTCTCGAGCTTCGCGTAGGCGCCGGCGGCGAGCCCACCGGAGTCGTTGTACTGCTTGATCGTCTCGGGACTCGAGCGCCTCTTCTCGAACTCGGAAATGTCCGCTCCCGAGATGAAGGCCTTCTCTCCGGCACCCCGGATGACGACGACACGGACATCGGGATCGGCCTGAAAGGCCTCGAGGATCTGCGGAACGGCCTCCTCCATCTCCATGGACATGGCGTTGTGGCGGGCGGGATTGTTGTAGATCATCCAGCCGATGCCGCCGTCCTTCTCCGCGATCATCTTGTCTGTGTTGAGCTGCACTCGCTGACTCCTCCGTGGGTGCCGGCGCGCGAGCGGTCGCGCGCCACCCACCTCTGCTCTCCCGCCGTAGCCGGGGCTTGCAAGGTTGTGGAACGGCCCGCCCTTATACGACTCGCTTCTCTCTCAGCTCGGCGATGGTCTGGCGGTCGTAACCGAGCGCGGCCAGCACGTCGTCGGTGTCGGCGCCCTTGTCCGGTGCGGCGGAGCGCATTCGCTGCGGCGTCCGGGTCAGGTTGACCGGCTGCCCGACGACCTCGATCCGGCCGAGCACCGGATGCTCGATCGGGGTCGCGATGCCGAGGTGGCGCACCTGCGGATCCGCGAAGGTCTGATCGATGCTGTTGATCGGGCCGCAGGGGATGCCTACCTCGTTGAGCAGGTCGATCCAGTAGGCGCTCTCGCGCTTCTGTATGTACGCGTCGATCTCCGCGTTGAGCGCGTCGCGGTTCAGTGAGCGCTTCCTTGCGTCGGAGTACGCCGGCCGCTCCAGCAGCTCCTCCGCTCCGATGCCCTTGCAGAAGATCCGGAACATTCGATCTCCCGGCGCGGCGATGTTGATGTGGCCGTCGGTCGTCGGGTACACGCCCATGGGGATCCCGGTCGGGTGGTTGTTGCCAGCCTGCGGCGGAACCTCCTTGTCGATCAGCCAGCGCGCAGCCTGGAAGTCCAGCATCGAGATCTGCGCCTCGAGCAGCGAGGTGTGAACCCACTGGCCTTCGCCCGACTTCTCGCGCTCGAGGAGAGCGACTAGCATCCCGATGGCCAGGTACATCCCCGCACAGAGGTCCGAGATCGGCACGCCCACCCGAACCGGACCCTGGCCGGGAAGCCCGGTGATCGACATCAGGCCCCCCATCCCCTGAGCGATCTGATCGACGCCGGGTCGCGACTGGTACGGCCCGTCCTGCCCGAACCCCGAGATGCTGCCGTACACGATGCGCGGATTGACCACCCGGACGGCCTCGTAGTCGATGCCGAGACGATGCTTCACCTCGGCGCGAAAGTTCTCGACGACGACGTCTGTCTCTCGGACGAGCTTGAAGAAGATCTCGAGCCCGCGCTCCTCCTTCAGATTGATGGTCAGGCAGCGCTTGTTACGGTGCAGGTTCTGGAAGTCCGGTCCGTGGCGCTGCGTGCCCGTCACGTCGTCGCCGCGTGCGGGCGGCTCGATCCGAATTACGTCTGCCCCCCAGTCTGCGAGCTGGCGAACCGCGGTGGGCCCGGCTCGTGCCACCGTTAGGTCGATCACCTTGAAATTCGAGAGGGGAAGGCCGTTCTGCTCCACTGGCTCCCTCCTTGCGGGTCGCTGGGGTGGTGCATCGGATTCTACCACCACTGGAGAATGGTAGAGTCTCGTGTCTGACAACGGAGGACGTGGATGCGAATCTCACTCGCTCTCGTGCTGCTGCTCGCGTGCACGCCGGAGCGAGACGCGCAATGGACTGCAGAGCTGGTCGTTCCAGGCTCGGACTTCCACGGGGTTCACGGCATCACGACCGACGCTGCGGACGAGATCTACGTCGGGAGCGTGATCGGCCAGTCGATCTACCATGTAGATCGCGAGACCGGTGCCGTCGAGCTCCACGTCGGCCCGCCGGAAGGCATCGCCGACGACCTCGAGTTCGGGCCGGACGGAACACTGGTGTGGACCGGCATCTTCCGTGGCGAGGTTCTCGCCCGATCGCCGGAGGGTGAGATTTCGGTGCTGGCCGAAGGGCTGCGGGACGTCAACTCGCTGGCCTTTGCTCCCGACGGTCGGCTCTTCGCGACCGAGGTGTTCGGCGGCGACGCGCTCTACGAGATCGATCCCACCGGGACCGAGCCGGCTCGAACGATCATGCGGGACATGGGCGGGCTCAACGGCTTCGACTTTGGTCCTGACGGGAAGCTCTACGGCCCGCTCTGGTTCAAGGGTCAGGTCGCCCGCGTAGACGTGGACACGGGAACCCTCGAGGTTGTCGCCGATGGCTTCGCGGTCCCGGCGGCGGCGAACTTCGACAGCGCTGGCAACCTCTACGTGGTCGACACGGAGCTCGGCCAGGTGGTCCGCGTCGATGTGGTTACGGGCGAGAAGACGCTTGTCGCGGAGGTGAGACCTGGCATCGACAACCTGACGCTCGACTCGCGGGACCGCCTGTATCTCACAAACATGACCGACAACGCCGTGATCGAGATCAACACAGAGACCGGTACGAGCCGTACGCTCGTCGAGGGCCAGCTCTCGATTCCCGGTGACATCGCGCTTTATAGCGATGGCGACGTGGAGACCGTGCATATCGCGGACGTCTTTGCCTATCGAACCGTAGACACGCAGACCGGGGAAGTGACTACGGTCTCGCGCATGCAGGCCGCAGGGAACCCGACCAGCATCTCGGTGCACGGCGACCACGTGCTCATGGCAAGTTGGGCCTCTGGCAGCGTCCAGGTCTTCGCTCGCGACACGGGAGAGCTCTTGCGCGACCTCGAGGAGTTCTCCGTTCCCGGAGACGTGATCGAGCTGGACGATGGGAGCCTGCTCGTGACGGAGCTCGGGACCGGGACGCTCGTCCGTGTACACGAAGGGAGCCGGACCCCGCTCGTGACGGGGTTGGGCGGTCCCGCCTGCCTGGCGCGCTCGGGAAGCTCCGTATACGTCACCGAGGTCGTGGCGGGTCAGGTCTCGAAGATCGAGCTCCCGAGCGGGGAGCGAAGCGTCGTCGTGTCCGGGCTGAAGCAGCCGGAGGGAATCGACATTTCGCCCGACGGGCGCCTGGTCGTGGCGGAGGTCGGGGAGCGGCGCATCGTCGCGATCGACCCGACCAGCGGCGAGATCGAGGTCCTCGCGAGCGAGCTCGCGATGGGCATTCCCCCGCTGGCGGACTTAAGTCCTGTCCACGTCATCAGCGGCGTGGCGGTGTCCGAGACGGGCGCGGTCTACTTCACCTCGGATCTCGAGAACGCGCTCTATCGTCTCAGGAGAGAGTAGGAGGAGCCCATGAGCGACCGTCACTTCGAGCAGCTCGAGACAAACGGGGTCACGCTTCGCACCGTCGTCGAGGGCGAGGGCCCGCTGATCATCCTGCTGCACGGCTGGCCCCAGTGCTGGTATCTCTGGCGCAACCAGATCGACCCTCTCGTGGCGGCCGGCTTCCGGGTGGCCGTGCCCGATCAGCGCGGCTACGGCGGCAGCGAGTGTCCCGCGGCAATCGAGGACTACAACATCCTGAAGCTGGCGGGCGATGTCGTGGGCCTCGCCGACGCGCTTGGCGAGGAGCGGTTCCACCTGGTTGGCCACGACTGGGGTTGCATCGTTGCCTGGCACACGGCGCTGCTTTACCCTCATCGCCTTCGCTGCGTAACGGGCCTGTCTGTGCCGTACGTCAGAGCAAAGGGCGACAGCTGGGTGAACCCACCCGGGCGTGACGAAGCGTTCTGGTACATCCGTTACTTCCAGACGCCGGGCGTTGCGGAGGCGGAGTTCGAGGCCGACATCCGGAAGTCGCTCGCCACGATGTACTACTACGGGTCGGCTGATGCGCGCGGTGTCGCGCTGCCAGAGAAGCCGCGCGACGCTCGGTTCTTCGACGGCTACCCGCCAGTACCTGGTTTGCCAAGGGGCCTTACCCAGGCCGACCTCGACTACTACGTCGAGCAGTTCTCGACCAGCGGTTTTCGCGGCGGCTTCAACTGGTACAGGAACTTCAGCACCATCGCGCCGCTCACCCCGTGGCTCGATGAGGCCAGGATTCAGGTCCCGGCGCACTTCATCGCGGGAGAGAAAGACGGCGTGCTGCGGTTCTTCGGGGACTTCATGAAGGCTCAGGAACCCTGGTTTTCGGACCTGCGCGGAGCGACGCTGATTCCCGAGGCCGGTCACTGGGTGCAGCAGGAGCAGCCCGAGGCCACCACGAAGGCGATCCTGGCGTTCGTCGCGACTATCCAGGGGGCCGGCTAGCGATCCCCAGAAAGCCCCTGCCAGGCCCCAAGTTCCCCCCTCGTGGGCTCCTTACCCTGCTGGAAGCTTCACGATCCAGTGGAGCGGCGAAGAAGGAGCCGGCGATGCTGGACACCGAGAACAGTGAGGATTTCATCAGAGCGTCTCTGACCCTGCTCGACCTGGGGTGGTGCAACGAGACACAGGTCTGCGGGCAGGCGGTCCAGGCTGCCGCCGAGGCGGCCTAGCCCGTGCGCTGGCTTACCGTCTACGCCTCCGCGCTGCTCGTCGCTCTCGTGAGCGGAGTTCCTCTGCTCACGCTCGGGCTGGTCTTGCACGAGTCGATCAGCCGCGCCCTATGGCTCGTGGTCAGCACTTTGCTCGCGGGCATCGCGGCGAGCTGGATCAGCAATGTTGCCGTAGCGCGCCCCGGACACGCTCGGCTCTTGCCTGTCGTCGCGCTGTCCGCGGCGGTCGTTCTTGGCCTGCTCGTACCGATCGCGCTCCTGACGCCGCGCCTGCTGACGGGGCTCCAGTTCAGGCAGGTGTACTTGCTGCTGTTCTTCTCGCCTTTGATGGCGGGCGTTGTGACCTTGGCCGCCGCACGGCTCCGAACTCCGAAACCCGAGACAGGCAAGAATGTTCTGATTACGGTCGGCCTGTTGGCAGCCGCAGTTGTCGTGGTCGTTGGAACTCTGCTCGGTGCAGACCTGCTTGGACTCGCTGGCGCTTGAGACGACGTAGTCGGTGCAACTCCCCTTGTGATAGGCTCGACAGCCGGGAGTGAGGAGAAGGAGAGGAAAAAACAGATGGCAGTTGTTTCGGTTTTTTTTCGTGGAAGGTGAAGCCAGGTCGGATGCAGGAGGTGCTCGCGATCGTCGCCCAGGTGAAGAAGGTCCACGAGCGTCTCGGTGCGGGAGTTCGGGTATTGCTACCGCAGTACTCCGGCGAGCCGGCCAGCCTCGTCTACCTCCTCGAGCACGACAACATGACCGCGCATGGCACGTTCAGCGACAAGCTGCAGTCCGACCAGGAGTGGCAAGCTGTCTTTGCGCAGATCCAGACCAACACGGATCCCTCTGCGGAGCTGAGCCAGGCGAGCCTACTCATGGACGCCCCACAATAGTCCAGGACTTCCTATTTCAGAGGTCGGTCGGGGAGATCTCGGTGACAACCGCGACCTTGCCCCCGAGCGAGAGGTCCACGACGGGCATCAGTTCATCTCGATGCCGCCGTCGACATTCAGCGCCTGCCCGGTGATGTTCCGGGCCAGGCCCGAGACGAGGAAGGCTACGGCGTTGCCAATGTCTTCGGGCGTCTGCTCGCGACGCAGCGGGCAGCTTCTCTCCAGGAACGCGTCGAAGGTGGTGCGCGCGTCGATCACCTCGGGGCTCGGGTCGCGGCGGATCATCCCCTCGAGCTTGCGCCACATGTCGGTCCACAGTAGCCCCGGACAGATCGCGTTCACGTTGATGTTCGAGGGCCCGAGCGAAGCGGCGAGCGACTGGGTCAGGCTGATGGCTCCAGCCTTGGATGCGGAGTAGGCCGACAAACCGGCGCCGCCCTTGCGTCCGGCGATCGAAGCGATGTTCACGATCTTTCCGGCCTGACGCTCGCGGAAGTGTGGGATCGCTGCGCTGCTCATGGTCCAGATCCCCTTCAGGTTCACCTGAAAGCAGCGCTCGAAATCCTCTTCGCTCGTCTCGGCCCCCATGCTCTCCTGCACCACGCCTGCGTTATTGATCAGGATGTCGAGGCCGCCGAAGCGCTCTAGGGTCTGCTCGATCGCGCTTCGTGCCGACTCCGGATCCGTCACGTCCGTACGGACCACGAGCGCAGCGCGGCCCAGCTCTCCGACATCCTTGGCCGTGCGCTCCGCGTTCTCGATGTCGATGTCTGCGATGGCGACGTCGGCGCCCGCTCCGGCCAGGGCGAGGACGATTCCCCGCCCGATGCCGCGTCCTCCGCCAGTGACGATCGCGATCCTCTGCTCCAGATTGATCATGAGTCTGCCTCCGCGTGTTCTCGCGCATGATACTCCAGCGCGGGACTTCGACTCGTAGATTCCATAGACTGCCCGGCTCCCCCTCCGCGCGAAGATGAGGTGACAGGAGCGTCCGCGCATGGCCAGCCGCGACTCGACGAAGGGACTCGATTTCCTCCGCAGCATCGTTGCTGACGACCTGCGCACCGGGAAGTACGACGGCCGAGTGGTGACCCGTTTTCCGCCGGAGCCGAGCGGCCACCTCCACATTGGCCACGCGAAGTCGATCTGCCTCAATTTCGGCATTGCCGAGGAGAACGCGGGCGGCGTGTACCACCTGCGCTTCGACGACACGAATCCGAGTCGAGAGGAGGTCGAGTTCGTCGAGGCGATCCAGGCGGACATCCGCTGGCTGGGCTTCGACTGGGGCGAGCACCTGTACTTTGCCTCGGACTATTTCGAGCAGTTGTACGCGTATGCCAGGCAGCTGATCGAGCTGGGCAAGGCCTACGTGTGCGACCTCGATACCGAGCAGATCCGCGTGTATCGCGGCACGCTGACCGAGCCCGGTCGGGACAGCCCCTACCGCGACCGTCCGGCCGAGGAGAGCCTGGACCTGTTCGGGCGCATGCGCGCCGGAGAGTTCGATGACGGAGAGCGCGTGCTGCGAGCCAAGATCGACATGGCTTCGCCCAACCTCAATCTGCGCGACCCCGTGCTGTACCGCATCCAGAAAGTGCACCACCACCGGACTGGGGATGCGTGGTGCATCTACCCGATGTACGACTTTACGCACTGCCTGTCGGACTCGATCGAGCGGATCACGCACTCCATCTGCACGCTCGAGTTCGAGGACAACCGCGTCCTGTACGACTGGTTCCTGGACGAGCTCGCCGTCTACCACTCGCAGCAGCTTGAGTTCGCGCCCCTCGAGCTCGAGTACACCATGCTCGGCAAGCGCAAGCTCAAGAGGCTCGTGGAAGAGGGGGCCGTCTCGGGGTGGGACGACCCGCGCATGCCCACCCTCGCTGGCATGCGCCGCCGCGGCTATACGCCGGAGTCGATCAGGGACTTCATCAGCCGAACCGGCGTCGCGAAGCGGGGCGGGAAGGTCGAGGTGGCCCTGCTCGAGCACTGCGTGCGCGAGGATCTGAACAAGCGCGTCCCCAGGGTGATGGCCGTCCTGCGCCCTCTCCGCGTCGTCATCGAGAACTACCCCGAGGACCTGGTTGAGGAGATGGAGGCTGTGAACAGCCCCGAGGATCCCTCCATGGGGACCCGTAAGGTCCCCTTTTCGCGTGTGCTCTACATCGAACGCGATGACTTCCGGGAGGATCCTCCGAAGAAGTTCTTCCGACTCGCGCCGGGGCGCGAGGTACGACTGCGCTACGCCTACTTCGTGACCTGCACGGACGTGGTGAAGGACAAGGAGACTGGCGAGGTGGTCGAGCTGCGCTGCAGCTACGACCCTGAAACGCGTGGCGGCGACGCCCCCGATGGTCGCAAGGTGAAGAGCACCCTACACTGGGTCTCCGCCGCTCATTCGCTCGAGGCCGAGGTCCGTCTCTACGAGAACCTGTTCCTCGAGCGCAATCCCGACGCTTCGGAGGACTACCTGGCGAGTCTCAACCCGAACGCCCTCACGATGCTCGGCTCCTGCCAGGTAGAGCCGAGCCTCGCCGGCGCAGCGCGCGGAGAGCGCTACCAGTTCGAGCGGCAGGGCTACTTCTGCGTCGACTCCGCTGAGTCAGGCGACAAGCTTGTCTTCAATCGCACGGTTTCGCTCCGCGACACCTGGGCCAAGATCGAGCGGAAGTCGGCGAAGTAAGCGTCTCTCCTATTGGCGGGCCAGGGGTCCGCGGACCAGCTGGCCGGGCAACGCTCCCGTGTGCTCGCCGTCCCGCAACACCACCTCGCCATTCACGATCGTTGCGGCGATCCCCGTGGCCCTCTGCTTGAGCCGCTTCGCTCCCGCGGGCAGATCGGTCGCGACCTCCGGCATCTCCGGAGCGATGCGCTCGGGATCGAAGATCGTGATGTCCGCGGCGAAGCCCGGGCGCAGCAGCCCCCGGCCAGCGAGCCCCCAGTTCGAGGCGGGCTCGAAGCTCAGCATGCGCACGCCCTCCTCCAGGGTGAGGGCCTGCTTCTCGCGCACCCAGTGGCTCAACACGTGGGTTTGGAGCGAGGAGTCCATGATCTGCGAGACGTGCGCGCCTGAGTCCGAGAAGGTCACGACGGAGCGGGGGTGCCGCATCATCTCCAGCACGTGGTCCTGGTCCTCGTTCGCGATCGGCTGCAGGAAGAACTGGTCGAGGTCCTTCTCGAGCGCCAGCTCGATCATCGCCTCCACCGGATCGAGGTGTCGCTCGTGGGCAATCTCCGCGATCGAGCGGTGCGGTCCCGACGCGGTATCCATGGCGAAGAGCCAGTTGTAGTCAGGCCGTCGCACCTCGGCTCCGATCGCAACTCTCCGATCCGGCTTGCCGGCCGCCTCGACGAGACGCCGCCTCGTGTCGGGGTCGCGCAGTGCACCCTTCTGCTCGTCGAGCGGGCGTGCGCGCAGCTCGCGCCACACGGGCAGGCCATCGAAGGGCAATTGGGTCTTGAAGGAGAGCAGGACGTTCAGCGACCGGCTGTGGACCTGCGCGAACATCCGTCCGCCCGCGGCCGCCGTCTCGTCGAGCAGATCGAAGTACGGGCGCCAGAGGTCGGGCGCACGGCGCTCGCTGAACATTCCCCAGGTAACGGGTCGCCCCGTGTCGACCGCGAGGTCGCGCAGTCGATCGAGATAGTCGCGCTGTCGCTCCGGGTCGCGGCCGGTGTCCTCGCCGGCGATCTCGAAGATGCCGGCATTCATCTCACCCATTACGCCGACGAGGTCTCGCACTTCCTCCCAGCTGGCGAGGCGGCTCGCGACTGGACTTCCGTCCGGCGTCTGGTGGTGGCGCGTCCGCGAGGTGGTGAAACCGATGGCTCCTGCCCGAATCGAATCGCGCAGCTCACGACGCATGATCGCCATATCGTCTTCACTCGCGGGCTCACTGAAGGCGCGCTCGCCCATCGCGTAGGTTCGCAGAGCCGAGTGACCGACGTAGCCGCTGTAGTTGATACCCTTAGGCAGGCGCTCGATTGCATCGAGATACTCCGGGTAGGTTTCCCAGGTCCAGTCGATGCCTGCCTCCATGGCCTCTCCCGAGATGTCCTCGGCTCGTTCGAGGTTGCGCACAACCAGGTGCTTCTCTGCGTCTTTGCACGGCGCGAGCGTGAAGCCGCAGTTCCCCATCACGACGCTGGTGATGCCGTGCCAGCAGGAGCAGGTGCCGAGCGGATCCCACGAGATCTGCGCGTCCATGTGCGTGTGGCCATCGATGAAGCCCGGCGCCACGACGTGCCCGTAGGCGTCGATCACTTCTTTGGCGGCGTCTCGGATCCGGCCGATGTTCGCGATCCTGCCTCGTACGACGCCCACGTCGGCGCGGTAGCGGGGCATGCCAGAGCCATCGATCACGGTCCCGTCGCGGATCACCAGGTCGTACTGCATGTGTTGCTCCTTCGTTGCGCGATACTACTCCCGACCCCAAAGCTCTGCAAAGACATGTGGGACCCGGCCATGTGGGACCCGGCCGCGGGCGTCCGCGGCCACCCACCTCCGCTCAGGGCTTCGTCCTTCGCTGCGCGCGCCGCGTCCCGCGGCGCTTGCACGGTTGCCCCCGTGAGGTCGTGCAGAAGGCGCGGAGCGCGGTGAGCCGAACAGGAAGGAAGAGCCGGAGGCGCGCTGGGCTAGAGGCGTCCCGCTTTGAACTCGAGCCGACCTCTGGCGAGGTTCAGACGTAGCAGGTCGTTCGCGCCCTCGGCGAGGCGCAGCGAGCGCACCTGGCGATAGAGCCGCTCCAGCGGATGGCCGTGCACGAGCGCCTGGCCACCCACCAGCTGCACGGCCGCGTCGATCGTCCGCCCTGCAGCCTCGCTTGCGAACACCTTGGTTGCCATCCCCTCGTTTCTCACGTCTTCGCCGGATTCTGCGAGGCGCGCGGTCCGGTACAGCATGCTCCGCGCCGCGAACGTGTCGATACGCATCTCGGCGTAGCGGAGCTTCACGCCTTCGCGCTCGCCGAGAGGCGTGCCGCTCCGATGCGGCGCCAACAAGTGTTCGGTGACGAAATCCACCGCCCACATGGCCATGCCGCAGGCCTGGGCCGCCAGGCGCAAGCGCACGTTGCCGATGTTTCCGAGCGCGCGCGGCATCCCCTCACCGATCCGGCCGATCACGTGGCTCTGCGGGACCCGAAGCTCGTGGAAGGCCAGCGAGACGTGGCCGCTCCCATCGAGCGAGCGGAACTCGCGCTCGATCTCGAGCCCTTTCGCGTCGCGGTCGATCACGACCATGGCGGTGCCGCCAGCGGCGGCGTCGGATCCCTCGACGTTCACCAGGGTCGAGATGAAGTCGGCGCAGGCCCCGCCGGTGACATAGGCCTTGCGTCCTGTGACCACTAGGTCGTCCCCATCGCGCTTTGCCCAGGTTGGTCTCTGGGCATCGGCGGGCTCGGTGAAGGCGAAGGCACCCACCTTCTCCCCTCGGAGCACTGGCTCTAGATAGCGCTCGCGCAGCACGCCCTCGGTTGCGGCGAGCACTCCTGGACCGGGTCCCAGAGCGAAGCGCGTGAGTCGCAGGTTCGAGGCGGCGAGGGTCTCGCGCACGATCGTGAGGGACAGCTGGCCGGCCCCCGAGCCGCCAAAGGATTTCGGCTGTGTTATGCCGAAGATGCCGAGCTCCCGGGAGCGCTCGCGCACTCGCTTGCCCGCCTCTTCTGGCAGCGGGACTCCGGCATCCTCCTCCAGCCGCTCCTCGAGGGGGCGCAGGTCGTCGTCGAGGAACGCCTGCACCCGGGCGCGCAGCGTCTGCTGCTCGGGCGTCAGCGTTTCTGGCATGCCAGCTCCTCCAGGGGGAAGGGTACACTCCTGCGCTGAGGAGGAGCAGAGATGAGCGACGATCGTATCGTACAGATCGAGTCGGACGCGGACTCCGAGATCCGCGACTGGCCCGCCCTCGTCGAGCAGTTGAACCGCGTGCTCAGGCTGCGGACGACCCCGATCGGCATGAAGCTGTTCGAGACAAAGGAGGAGATGGAGGCGATTCCCAGGATCCGGCGCCCCGAGGCCATCCACACCACGGATCAGATCGTCGCCCAGGCGGCCCGGCTCGGCTGGACCGTTGGGATCACGATGGAGGACCTCGTCGGGGCGCAGTGCGGCGCGGTGATTGGTCTACACCCCCAGGACGCCGAGTGGCTCTCGGGCAAGAACATGGCCGGGGTGTGGTACGGCACGGTCGAAGACGCTTCCGAGCATCAGCACGCGATGGACGTGGTTCCACACGGGCGCTACCGGGCCATGGCCGTCTCCCCGCTCGCCAGCGGCCGGCTCGATCCACCGGACGTTTGTCTGATCTACGCCACCCCGGGCCAGATGATCATGCTGATCAGCGGGCTCCAGTGGTCCGGCTACAAGAAGCTGGAATGGGGCTGCGTCGGGGAGTCCGCCTGCGCCGACTCCTGGGGGCGGGCGCTGGCGACCCGGGAGCCGAGCCTGTCGATCCCTTGCTTCGCAGAGCGGCGGTATGGGGGGGTGCTCGACGACGAGCTGCTCCTGGCCACGCCACCGGAGATCCTCCCCAAGGCTATCGCCGGAATGGAGCGTCTGTCCGGCAACGGTCTGCGCTATCCTATTCCGCAGTACGGGGTGCAGAGCGACGCCCGGGCCGGTATGGGTGTGAGCTATGGCTCCCGCTAAAGCGCCGGCTAGGTTTCTTACTACTAGAGGATCACCATCATTTCTGAACCGAGTCGGCCTCTGGTAGGTTCCCCGCCAATTCACGCTCGGGCCCTGGCAGGCTCCAGCAAGAGAGAGGGCGCATTGAAGCTAGTGCGTCGTCTCCGAAAGCTGTCAAAGCCGCTCCGGGATCGGATTCGAAGGCACGCGGGCACGACGCGGGTCCAGCGCAAGGTGCGCCTTACGCCCGGTGACTGGCAGCCTAAGCGACGCAGGTGGCACGTGCTCGTCGATCTCGTGACGGAGTACTGTCCAGACTCGGGCGTCTTGGTGGCGGAGGTGGGAACTCACACCGGCTTCACGGCAGCCCACCTGCTCAAGTACTGCCCGCAGATCGAGAAGCTCTACGCGATCGATCTCCAGCGCCCGGAGCCAAGCGTCGATCTGATCTCCGACCTAGATCGGGCGGAGCTGATTCTGGGCTACTCCGACGAGATGTTCCACCTGGTCTTCATCGACGCGGATCACTCCGAGGATGCGGTCCTCAACGATCTGCGCGCCTGGATCCCGAAGGTGAAGCGCGGAGGTCTCATCACCGGTCACGACTACGACTCTCACAACCACCCGGGCGTGAAGGCTGCGGTCGATTCCTACTTTGCCGGTCACGCACACCCCGTTCGGCTCGAGGCGAACAAGGTGTGGTGGACCCTCAAGTAGCGCGTCCATACACCAAAATATGTGGAACGCCGTGCTACCCTCGGTCGCTCCATTCCTGCGTGGTGTAGCGGAGGCACTCGATCGGGCGCGACCAGGGATCCTGTCCCAGTCCGGCCTTGAGCTCGAGCTCGCGCAGGAAGTCGCGCGGGTCTGGTAGAGACTCCCAGACCGAAGGCAGGAATGTGCCCCGGAGCGTCCCCTGCCGGAGCAGCAGGCCGTCCACCTTTGGCCGGAGCGACGCGATGAGCTCGTCCCTCGAGCGCACGGGCACGAGCTCGAGCGGGCTCAGCACGGAGATGTGGATCTCGAGCTCTTGAAGCTCCTCCACGCGCAGTGGGGGAAAGCGCGGATCGCGAAAGGCCGCACCGTGCGCGCTCCTGGCCACGTCCTCCACGAGGGGCCGCTCCGCTTCGAGCGCTCCGATGCAGCCCCGCAAGTCTCCCTGCTTGCACAAGGTGACGAAGCTGGCGCGTTGTTCCTGTAGCGCCGGGGGGTGAGCGGATGCATCAACGCGGAGCTCTTCTCCGTGAAGTCCGCCTTCGATCGAGCGGTGGGCGACCCCTGTCAGGACTCCCCGCTCGGTCAGGTCGAGCGTGCGCTCAGCCGATGGCATAGGCTCCGTAGCCCACGACCTGATCGCGTGGCCCGGCGGTATCCCCCGAGTTCCTGACGTCGAGGGTTCGCACCGAAAGGCCATGTCGCTTGGCCACGACCAGGAGCCCGCGGATCGGTACTCGTCCACAGGCCGACTCCCTTCCGAGTCCCTCCGGGTCGAGCGCCTCGATCGCGCCGGTCGTCGCGGCGTCCAGGTCGCGTGCGCTCTCGTAATCGTAGTAGTGGCTAAGGTCAGAGCTGATCACGATGAGCGTTTCCGGGCCCCCCCAGACGGCGTTGAGCACGTCGGCCATCTCGTCGGGAGTCGCATCGCCCGCCACGAGTGGCACGATCGAGATCGTTCCGAGCACGCGTTGCAGGAATGGCAAGTGAACCTCCAGGCTGTGCTCCAGGTCGTGCGCTTCGTCGAGCAAGTGGACCTGTGGAAAGCCCAGGACCTCTTGCACCGCCTCGCGGTCGACCGGCACGTCGCCGAGCGGGGTGCGGAAGGCGTCGGCAGCCAGGGTCGCGAGGCCGCTCAGCGCAACGCGGTGCGCCGGGCCGATCAGCACGACTCGCTCGATCTTGCCGCGCAGCTCGGCGATCTGGGCATAGGCGGAGCCCGCCACCGGACCCGAGTACATGTAGCCGGCGTGTGGTGCGATCAGGGCCTTGGCTACGGGTTCTTTCGGGCCCGCGACCGCATCTCTGACGTAGGCGTCCACGGCCGCGCTGAGCTCGGCGGGGTCGCTCGGGTAGAAGGTCCCGGCGACGGCGGGAGATCGGATGAGCGTCAAGGCGAGCCCTCCCTGCCTGAGCTAAACGTTACACCCTCGGGTGGCGAATTGTGCATCCGAACTCCATAGGCACTCATCGACCGTTTGGCGCCTCCGACATGAGCAACGATCTTTCCAGAGAAGCCGTCTCCCCGACCCGCTACTGGCACGTTCTGGCAGACGGCCGTGTCCAATGTGACGTCTGCCCGCGTGCCTGTCGCCTCGCCGAGGGCCAGCGCGGTCTATGCTTCGTGCGGGGCAGGCTGGGCAACGAGATCGTGCTCACTACGTTCGGGCGCTCCAGCGGCTACTGCGTCGACCCCATCGAGAAAAAGCCGCTGAATCACTTTCTGCCGGGAACCCCTGTGCTGTCGTTCGGGACCGCCGGCTGCAATCTCTCGTGCCGGTTCTGCCAGAACTGGGACATCAGCAAGTCCCGCGATCTGGACACCCTCACGGACGAGGCGCCTCCCGAGCGGATCGCCCAGGCGGCCCGCGAGCTCGGTTGCTCGAGCGTGGCCTTCACGTATAACGACCCGGTGATCTTCCTGGAGTACGCGATCGAGACGGCGCAGGCTTGCCGCGAGCTCGGCGTGCGCTCCGTGGCCGTCACCGCCGGCTACGTGAGCCCGGAGCCACGCGAAGAGCTCTTCCGACACATGGATGCGGCGAACGTCGATCTCAAGGCCTTCACGCAGTCGTTCTACAAGAAGATTTGCGCCGGAGACTTGCAGCCCGTGCTCGACACGCTCGTATACCTGAAGCGCGAGACGGATGTCTGGTTCGAGCTGACGACGCTGCTCATCCCCGACGAAAACGACTCGGACGAAGAGCTGCACAGGGCGAGTCAGTGGATCGCGGAGAACCTCGGGCCGGAGGTGCCGTGGCACTTCACAGCCTTTCATCCGGACTACCGGATGCAGGACAAGGTACCGACGCCCCCCGCGACGCTGAGCCGCGCCCGGGAGATCGCTCTCAGCTACGGGTTGCGTTACGTCTACACCGGCAACGTGCACGACGAGCGGGGGGCGAGCACGTACTGCCACGCCTGTGGTGAGACGCTGATTGGACGCGACTGGTACGTGCTTACGGAATGGAAGCTGGACGCGAAAGGCCGCTGCGCTGCGTGCGGCGCGGCCTGCGCAGGCGTCTTTGCGGGCCAACCTGGGACCTGGGGGGCACGTCGCCAGCCCGTGCGCCTTTCCGACTTGTCGTGGTCGCCGACGCGCTGCGCCGAGGAGAAGTGATTGGAAGCCTACCGTGCGATCGTTACGAAGCGGGACACCCGTGCCTATACGTCGAAGCCGATACCGGCGAAGGTGCTGCAGCGCATCCTGCAGGCGGGTCGAATGGCCGGGAGCGCGAAGAACATCCAGCCCGTGCGGCTCATCGTGGTCCGAGAGGCGGAGCAAAGGGCCGCGCTGGCCGCCTGCGGCAAGTTCGCTCCACACGTTCCAGCCTGCCAGGTCGCGGTTGCCGTCGTCCTGCTCCCTGAGCAGAAGAGTGGGGCCTTCGCGATCTACCGCGGCCCTTTCGACGCGGGCCGGGCCGCCCAGAACATCATGGTTGCGGCCTGGGCAGAGGGCGTGGCCAGCTGTCCCGCCTCGCTTCACGACTTCGTCGCAGCCCGGAAGGTCCTCGGCTTGCCCGACGGTCACGTCGTTGCGAACGTGATCGCGCTCGGCTACCCCGACGAGAGCGGCGAGGCTCGCGAGTCGCGACCGCGCCTGGGGCTCGATGAGATCGTGCGTTGGGAGCGCTGGTAGGAAGTCCGATCACTCCGGAGCGGGGATGCGGATGGGGAGATCCCGGACACGGTCTCCGCTCTCCACACGCTCGACGATAAGGCGCGTCTGCGTCTGGTCGAGCAGATCCCGCATCGTGAGATCGTGGGCGATCCAGACAGAGCCGATCTGCTTCACTCCGCTGGGCGCTGCGGTGAGCACCTTCCTCAGCTGTTCGGGGCGCTCGTAGAGCTCGGTCCTGAGCACAACGCAGGTGTCCTTGTCGACGTGGGACACGACCAGAGCGTAGGTCGAGGCTTCGGCCTCGTGGAGACGGGTCTCGATCACATAGGTGGGTCGACCCTCGCTCTGGCCATCATCGAGGCGCTGCGAGCGACCCGGCCTGTTCATCCCGTAGAGCCGCGCCAGGTCCTCGGGCGAGAAGTCGGTGCCGAAGAGGCGGGGGCTGCCGCTCGGCGCGTTGAGCCGCTTCAGATCCAGCCTCCCGGCGAGCGCGACAAACATCTGGGTCAGGCCGTCGCGTTCCGCGAGCAGGAGCCGCGATCCGCTCAGATCCGAGGGATAGATGAGCTGCACGTAGAGGGCGCGCACGCCGTCGGGCGCGTTTCCACTGTAGACGGTTGCGCGCCGTACAAGCTCGTTCCCCAGACGATCCCTCGAGGTGAGCTCGATGGTCTGCAGGGTGTTCTCCGCGGGCCGGTTGTCCCGGGCGCAGCGGGCGATCTGGTCCGCGCCGACCAGCTCCCGGGCCGAGAGCGCAAGAGGCCAGGTCGAGAGCAGAGCAAGAACGAGCGCCAGTCCCGGCGGTGCCATCCGTCCTCCCCTCGTCTCGGATCACGCAGGTGCTCCGGTGCGCTGGGCCGGGAGCGGGCGGAACCTAGACGCGGCGGCTCGGTTGGTCAAGAATTGGCTTGGTGCAGGACTTCGCTCAGCTGCTCGTTCTCGAGATCGCGGGCTCCGTTGCGGGCGCGTACGCCGCCAAGCTCTTCGCCGACCACGGAGCGGAGCTGGTCAAGGTGGAGCCACTCCAAGGTGACCCCGCCCGAAGCCAGGGAGAGGACTGGGGCGGCACGGGCACACTGTTTGCCTACCTGAACACGAGCAAGCGCTCGCTCGTGCTGGATCTGGTCGGTGAGAGGGGGCGCGATGAGCTCTGGCAATGGCTGGAACGCGCGGACGTCGTGATCGAGAGCTCCGCTCCGGATCCGCTCGACCCCGTCACGCTTCACCAACCCGACGCGCGTCTGATCAAGACCTACATCTCTCCCTTCGGCTCGACGGGCCCCTACGCGCGCTACCGCTCGAACGAGTTCACCGATGACGCAATCGGGGGACATCTCTACCTGAATGGGGAGCCGGAGCGTGAGCCGATCACACGCCCGGGCCACCACTCCGAGTACCAGGCCGGCGTGCACGCCTTCATCGGCAGCATGGCTGCGCTGCGGGCGCGCGAGCAGACCGGACGCGGGCAGACGGTCGAGGTCTCACACTTCGAAGGGATGGTGAGCCTGCAGCAGCACACGAGCGTGATGTGGACCCACGCTCGCCACGTGTTGACGCGCGAGGGGAACTCACAGCCAGGTTTCTGGCATCCGGTCGGCGTGTACCCCTGCCGGGACGGCTACGTTGCGCTGGCCCTACCTGCGGGAGCATTCCTGGAGCCTTTCCTGGCTGCGGCCGGGCTGTCCGAGCTCCTCGCCGACCCGCGCTTCGGGGATGACCTCTCCCGCGGACGGCACAAGCGTGAGTTCGATGCGGCCATCACACCCTGGCTGAAGGAGCACGATGCCGCGGAGATCGTGCGGCTCGGCCAGGAGGTGTTCGCGCCCGTCGGCCCGGTCCCGACGCTGCTCGAGCTTCTGGGTGACGAGCACCTGAAGGCGCGCGGCTACTGGACGTCTGTGGGCAAGGAGTGGCCCTTGCTGTACCCGCGCGGCCCTTTTCGGATCGACGCACACGAACCCGTGCTGGCGCCGCCCCCCGCGCTTGGCGAGCTCGAGAGAGGAACCGTCGTCGACCGGGAGCCGGCACGCGCCGCGTCGTCCGGGGAGACCAGCAAGGTCGCTGCTACGCTCGAGAGCGGACCACTCGAGGGGGTTCGCATTCTCGATCTCACTCGCGTCTGGGCCGGGCCGCTGGCCGGACGGCTGCTCGCGGACCTTGGTGCGGACGTGATCATCGTGGAGGCGCCGTGGGCTCGCGGGGAACGCGACGTGTCCGAGGACGCTCCCGCGATCAGCCACCTCTATCCAGACAACCAGCTGGGCGAACGACCGTGGAACAGGGTGGGCGGCTACAACAAGCTCGCTCGAAACAAGCGGGGCATTGCGCTGCGGCTGGACGATCCCATGGGCAGGGAGCTCCTAGAGGAGCTCGTGCGCGTTTCGGACGTCGTCCTCGAGAACTACAGCCCGCGAGTCATGCCGCAGCTGGGACTGGGCTTCGAGCGGCTCTCCGAGCTGAACCCCCACGTCATCCACGTGGCGATGCCGGGCTACGGCAGCTGGGGACCGAGCCGGGACTGGGTGGCCTTCGGCCCTCTGATCGAGTCCGGCGCGGGCCTCTCCCGGCTGATGGGATATGTGGACTCGGGCCCGTATCGCTCGGGCATTGCCTGGCCGGATCCCGTCTCGGCGATCAATGCCGTCGCCGCCACCGTGATCGCCTTGTGGGATCGCCAGGCGGACCCCGAGCAGCGCGGCCGCTCGGTCGAGGTGCCTATGATCGAGGCCATGACGACGTTCCTGGGCGAGGAGTTCCTGGCCGCCCAGGTGCGGGGTACGCAGGCACCTCGTATCGGGAATCGCCACCCGGCCCGAGCGCCGCAGGGCTGCTATCCCTGCGCGGGGGAGGATCGTTGGATCGCGCTCAGCATCACGAGCGACGACGAGTGGCGGGCGCTCTGCGAGCTAGCCAAGCTCGAGCCGTCCTTCGCTCGCATGTCGCTGCAGGATCGGGCGCGTCACCATGATGTGATCGATCGCGCGCTCCGGGACTGGACGCGAGCGCGGGAGGCGCGCGCCACGATGCGGGAGCTTCAACAGCACGGCGTGGTTGCCTGCTCCGTCAGTGACGCGCGCGAGCTCGTCGAGGATCCCCAGCTCGCGGCCCGCGACTTCTGGGTCGAGCTCGAACATCCTGACGCTGGATGTCACCCCATGCCCGGTATCGCGATCCGGCTCAGCGAGACGCCCGCGACCTTTCGACGGCCGGCGCCCTGCCTCGGGCAGCACAACGCCGAGATCCTGCACGGGCTCCTGCACCTAGACCGTGCACGGCTCGACGAGCTCGCCGCCGCCGGCGTGATCGCGGAGATTCCGCCCGAGATCGTTTGATTTTTCGCGCGTGTTGGGATCGAATGGCCCACAGGGGAGGGAAGTGAACTCATGACACTCGCGCGGCTGTCTTTCGGATGCATGTTCTTGTGCGGGATCCTGGCCTCCGCCGCCCTGGGCACGGAGCATACGGAGCTGGCCGAAGTCGAGGTCGTCGCGTGTGCGCGCGATCGGGCTCCCGGGCTGGACGGCGTGCGGGCGGTCCGGGTCGTCGAGTGGGACCGGATCGGCTCCAGGCACGTGGCCACCGTGAGACTCCACACCCGTCGTTCGGGCGACACGCGCGAGGTGCTCGTGCGGTTCACGGAGCCTCTCGATCTGCGGGGCAACGCGGTCCTGCTGGTTGAGAGTCCCAAGGGCCGCGAGCTCTACTTCTGGTCGCAGGAGCTCGGTGGCAGCAAGCAGGTGCGCGGCACAGAGAAGTCTCTGGCCCTCTTCGGTCGCGCCTTCTCCTACGAGGACTTCGAGCACATGCTCGCGTCTTATCGACCGGGGGAGTACGGCCGGGTCGAGGAGACCGTCTTTGGCAGCAGGCGTGTTTCGCTCGTGGAGACCCACCCAAAAGCCGCCGACAACTCTGCCTACGAGACGGTGGTCACCATGTTCGACCTGCAGACCTGCACCCCGCTGCGGCTCGAGCTCTACGAGAGCGGTCATTCGCTCCGCAAGGTCATCAGCGCGGACCCGCTGCGGTTCCAGGAAGATGGGGTCTCCCTCCCAAACATGGTCGTGTCTCGGGACATGCGCGACTTCACGACGACGCTTCTCATGCTCGACTTCAGCGAGCAGGATCCGTTTCCCGGAGACGTACCCTCCTTCGAGCGCATGCGCGAGGGATCGAACTGACCCCGTCGGACCTCTCTCGGTTCTCCCCGGCACCGTGTTCAGACGATTTCACGGGCTTCGGGCAAGGGGGTACTGCTCTAGCGCCCGGGCTCGGCCTTGGGGCGCGTCAGGGCCAGCGCGACCAGGCAGAGCGCCCCCAGCAGCGCGCAGATGCGTAGCATGGACTGGATGCTGCCCGGGTCGTTGGCGTCGCCAGCGCCGGCGAAGAGCGAGAGCGCGAGCAAGGTGCCCGAGAACAGCAGGCGCCCGAGCAGGCTCTGGAGCGAATGATACGTGGCTCGCTGTGCCCGGGGGACTCGCGGGGTGATCTCGGCGTTCAGGATCACACCGGCCAAAGCCGGCTGCAGGCTTCGGAGCAGCACGAGTGCCGCGACGATCGGGTGGAGAGTCAGGCCCATGATCCCGATCAGGAGCGCCTGCACGCCCATCGCTCCCAGCAGGGCGCGCCTGACGCCGACCCGGTCCCGGATCTGGATGCTCTTTGTCCCCGCCCAGGCTCCGATCAGCAATGCCACCGCAGTGTGTAGGCCGATCACCAGCGGGGTGGCCTGGACCTCGCCGATCAGGGCGGCGACGTACGGCTGGTAGAACATATAGGGCACGTGCTGGAGCACGTACATCACCACGAAGAACGCAGAGAGCCAGCCGAGCGGCCGGCGCAAGAGCAGCCCGCCGCACACGCGGAGCTGGCGCGCAAAGCCCTCTGCCTGCTGGTCTGTCGCGTGGACAGGCGGCTCCCGCATGAGCAGGACCAGAGCGAGGGGAACGAAGGTACCGACGAAGGTCGCCACGTACGCCGCTCGCAGCGCGACCATGCCGAGCGCTCCACCGATGGCTGCTGCGACGGCGGCTACGGCGAGAGCGTTCCGCTCGGCAATCGCCTCGCGCGCTGCGTACTCCTCTTCCCTGCCGAGGGAGACGAGAGAGTCGTAGTGCAGCGTGGTATCGGTACCGGATCGAAAGGTCCAGCCTACGGCGTTCAAGAGCTGTGCAAGCACAAAAACCGTGAACGTCGAGCCGATCGAGAAGAGCAAGAAGGAGAGCACGAGGGCAGAAGCCGAGATTATGAGCGTGGGCTTGCGCCCGACACGATCCGAGAAGTAGCCGGACGGGACCTCGAGCAAGACGTATGCAACGTAGTAGATCGCCTCGAGCCGGAGCAGGCTCTCGAGCGTCAAGAACTCGCTGAAGAACAGGTAGAACACGGCAGCCGAACAGTGAAAGCGTCCGGCACCCATGTAGAGGGGATAGAGGCGGATGTTGCGCTCGATCGCTCCGTCCTGCGGGGGCATCTGGAGCTAGAGCTTCGCCTTCCCTGCGGCCTCGTCTGTCCTCCCCTGCGGGTGGCGCCTTGCGAGCCGCTCCCACTCCGAACGCAATCCGTTGCTGAGCTCGGCCGGCGACTCGGAGTTGTCAATCGCCCGGTCCGAGCGCTCCAGGCGCTCGCGGTTGGAGAGCTGCGAGCGAATGCGCGCCAGGGCATCCGCTCGGGACATCCCGTCGCGCTCGACGAGCCGTTCGATCGCAACGCTCTCGTCGACCACGACGACCCAGACCTCGTCCACGAGATCGTCCCAGTGCGCCTCTAGCAGCACGGCCGCCTCCAGAACGATGACACGCTCCGGGTCGGAGGCGCCGATCTGCTCGATCTCGTGTTCCGCCAGCTCGCGGATCAGGGGCCAGACGATGTCAGTCAGCCGCCGCAGCTCTTCGGGCTTTCCAAACACCTTGCCGCCGAGAGCGCGCCGGTCGATCGTACCGTCTGCCGCCACGACGTCGTCGCCAAAGGCCTGCACGACCCTTTCGAAGCCGCGCGTCCCGGGCTCGTATACGCGATGGCCCAGCCGATCCGCATCGATCACTTCCGCCCCGAGCTCGCGCAGGTCGGTTGCGGCGGTCGACTTTCCCGACGCGATCCCTCCAGTCAGGCCGATCACGAACATCTCCACTCCTCGTTTGCCCGGTTGCGCTACTGCGGGCCCATCCTCACCGCGAATCCTACCCGGCCACTGGGGCGGCCGTCAGGATCGACCGCGACGGCCACGACATGCGACCGGGTATAGTCTCTCGTCGCGACGACGCCTCCGGGCCCTCCGGACACACAAGGAGACAGGCAGATGGAGTGGACAGGAGATCCCCTGATCGGGCGTGGGGTGCGGGAGCAGGGCTTTCGAGTGGAGTGTGACGGGCGCACCGTGCCAGGACTGCTCTGGACCACGGAGTCCGGCGACGAGGCTTGTCCGCTCGTGCTTCTGGGTCACGGTGGCACGACCCACAAGCGGGCCGACTACATCCTTGCCACGGCGCGCCGGCTCGTTCGACACCACGGCATCTCCGCGCTCGCGATCGACGGCCCGGGTCACGGCGAGCGACGCAGCGAGGCGGAAGGGGAGATGTTGCAGGGCGACTTCGAGAAGGCGTGGCAGCGTCCGGAGGCAACGGACGAGACGATCGCCGACTGGAAGGCGACCCTGGACGCGGTGCAGGCGCAGGTCGGCGTCGGACCGGTCGGCTACTTCGGGCTCTCGATGGGGACGATGATGGGACTGCCCCTGGTGGCGGCGGAGCCGCGCGTCCGGGCCGCTTTGCTCGGCTTGATGGGTGTGTGGGGTCCCAACGCGCAACAGCTCGTTGCTGCGGCGCCCGAGGTGTCCTGCCCCGTTCGCTTTCTCGTCCAGTGGGACGACGAGATCGTCCCGCGCGACAGAGCGCTCGACTTGTTCGACCGCCTGGGTCGCGTGAGAAGGCACTGCGCGCCCACCCGGGTAAGCACGTCGAGGTTCCGCCCGAGGAGATGCGCGCGGTCACGGACTTCCTCGCTGGCCATCTGTGCTGAACGGCGGCTCGCTCGGCTCGGCCTGCAGGAGGGGTTGTTCCAGCACTTCGACTTCGACTCCGACGAGTTGCCGGAGTACTTGCGTGCCGAACGGGTCCCGCGTGTGGAGAGCCTCTGAGGAGCTATCATCCCGCACCCAGCAGCAGGGTTGGTGCGATGCAGAATAAGGATCTTCCAGGCGGCCCCGAGCCCGTTTACGACCGCGTCGCCTCGGGCTACCAGACCTTTCACAGCCCGCAGGAGTTCGTCTGCGATTGGGGTGGGCTCCTTTCCGAGCTGTCGCTCGCCTACGAGACCTGGGGTGAGCTCTCCCCCGCACGAGACAACGCGATCCTGCTGCACACGGGGCTCTCTGCCTCGTCGCATGCACGGAGTCAACCGGAGAATCCCCATCCCGGCTGGTGGGAGGAGTTCATCGGGCCCGGCTCCGCGCTCGACACGGACCGCTTCTTCGTCATCTGCACTAACCTGCTCGGTGGGTGCTACGGAAGCACGGGGCCGTCGTCGACGAACCCCGCGACCGATGAGCCCTACGCGACCGACTTCCCGATCATCACGGTCGGAGATATGGTGCGCGCGCAGGTGCTCCTGCTCGATCACCTCGGCATCGAGAGGCTTCACGCCTCGGTGGGTGCCTCGCTGGGGGGCATGCAATCGCTGATCCTGGCCGCCTCGGTTCCCGAACGCGTGGGACGCATCGTGAGCATCTCCGCCGCCGTGCGCTCGTATCCGCAGTCGATCGCGCTGCGCTTCGTGCAACGACAGGCGGTCATGTCGGATCCCGACTGGCGTGGGGGTAGGTATTACGGCGCGAGCTTTCCCCATCGCGGTCAGAAAGTCGCCAGGGAGATCGGGACCATCACCTACCGCTCCGCGCCGGAGTGGCTGGACCGCTTCTCCCGCGAGCGGTTGAGCGAGATGCCGCGCCTTGACGAGGACTTCCAGGTCGAGCGCTATCTCGCCTACCAGGGCGAGAAGTTCTGCCTGCAGTACGACGCCAACTCCTACCTCTATATCTCCAAGGCCATGGACCTCTTCGATTTGACACCGGATCAGGAGGAGGACAAGCCTACACTGGAACGGATCAGCTGTCCTGCGCTGGTAATCGGCGTTCTGTCAGACGTACTGTTCCCCGCGTGGCAGCAGCGGGAGCTGGTGGAGGAGCTGAAGAAGGGCGGGTGTCACGTCACCCACGTCGAGCTCGACGCCCAGTACGGTCACGACACGTTCCTGATCGAGCGCGAGCGGGTCGGCGAGCCCATCAAGAATCACCTCGAGGCGTAGCGGCGAATCGCCCACCGAGGCCGAGCGTTTGGATCACGTCTTCTCCGTGAAGAAATCCGCCCGCGGTCGTCCCTGCGGATCGTAAACGGGCTCCATCAGGTCGATGCGGAACTTTGCAACGTCCGAGGCCACCATACCGTGCCCCCCGATGGTGTCGCGCATGGCCAGGTAGTGCGACCCGGCGAGGTGGGCCGCCAGGTCCTGCTCCGAGTCCCAGCGCTCGACGTGGATCCGACGCGGAATGTGCGGATCCGAGCTCCACGAGTACGCGACGCAGCCCTTCTGTGTGAGCGCGCCGTCCACGTGCGGCCTGCCGGCGTCCAGAGCCGCGGCGCGCTGTTCGGGATCGACGTCGACGGTGCCGGCAATGATGATCACGACCCGACTTTCTCCCTGCTTCAGACATTCTCGGGAAACGGTTGGGGCGTTCCGCTAAGGTCGGGCGGACCGCTGTAGAGCGCATCGAAGCGGCGGCGCAGGAAGCGCCAGCCCTCCGCACTCCGGGTGTACTCGTCGTGGTAAACACCGAGGGTGAGGCTGCCCGAGCCGTCCGCGGACTTACCGTACTCCGTGATGTACCAGCGGCCGGTCGCACGGGCGCCATCGACGTCGATCAGCGCGTGCCCCGGAACCTGCACGACGAAGGGGACGGCTGCCATCAGCTGCTTCCAGAGCGAGACGACGGCGTCGCGCCCTCGCGTCGCGTTCCCCAGGATGTGCCACTCTCCGTCCTCCGCCCAGGTTGCGGACCACGCGTCGGCATCGCGGCGCACGACCGCGTCTGCGTAGCTTGCAACCAGCTCGCGGATCGCGAGCTCGTCGGAGATCCTCACCTCGTCCACCTGCATCCTCCTGGCGTCTGGGCTCCGGGACCACGCTGCCGTGATTTCCAAGCTGCGTCCATCGTATCATCGTGGAGGCACCGACGGAGGCAGCCGGGTGAGCGAGCCTCCAGGGTCGCTCGTGACCGTGATACCATCCACCGACAGGGATCGGCTTGCAAGCTCCTCGGGCCGAGTGGGGGTACGATGAGACGACTCGGTGTGGCGGCGGCTCTTCCACTGATCGGTCTCCTCGCTTGCGGAGCGCCTGCCGAAGATCCTGTAGTGGACTCCCCACCCGAGGCCGTCGCCGTCGCCGCGACCGAGGACGATGACGCGCCGAGCGAAGAGATGGTCGAGGCGCTGGAGGCCGCACGGCTCGAGGCTCTCGACGTTCTCAGCGCGTTCTCGGACTTCCTCGGCGCGCAAGCACAGTTCAACTACGTGGCCGAGCTCGGCTTCGATGTCGTTCAGGGGACGGGACAGAGGCTCGAGTTCGGGGGCACGCGGGCCGTCACCGTGAGGCGACCCGACCACATGCACATCGACGTGCACCCGCGAGACGGCGACAGCCGAGCGATACGCTTCGATGGCGAGAACCTCTCGGTGATGTTCCCTGACCAGAACGCGTACCTGTCTCTCGCGAGACCCGGGAACCTCGACCAGATCCTCGATTACGTGGTCGACGATCTCGGTGCGGCAATTCCCCTCGCTGATCTCCTGCATGCGAATCCTTACGCCGAGATTGTTGACCGGATCGAGTTCGGCGCGGTCATTGGAGACTCGACGATCGCTGGAATACCCTGCGATCATCTTGCCTTTCGCACCGACGCTGTGGATGTCCAGCTGTGGATCGAGCAGGGAGACAAGCCGCTGCTCCGGCGAATCGTAATCACCTATCGGGAAGAGGAAGGAAGCCCGCAGTTCTGGGCTCAGCTCCTAGAGTGGGATTTCGAGCCCGAGGCGCCCGACGATCTCTTTGCCTTCTCGCCTCCCGAGGGAGCCGAGCGCTTGACGGTGCGCCCGCTCGAGCCCGAGCAGATCGAGGAGGGCGAATGATGAAGTCCTGGCTCCGTTTCCTCGTGCTGCTATGCGCGCTCTTCCTGCTCCTCTTACCTTACCTCGAGGCCGACGCCCAGCGTCGTGGCGGCGGCAGGAGCGGCGGACATCGCCCGAATGTCTCCAGACACGGGCCTGCAGGCCACGGCTCCGTTCATCACGCTCACCACCGCGGAGGTTCGCGCCGAGGATACAACCGGGGGTACGCCGCCGGAGCTCATCACGCGCACCATGAGGCTCACGAGTACTATGAGGATCGCCGTCGCGCCAGAATTGGTGCCGCAGTAACCGTGGCGGCCTTTCGCGCTTTGACCTGCACGCCGACCACGGTCTACGTGAACGGAGTCTCGTACTACCGCTGCGGGAACGACTGGTACAACCGCCAGGCACAGGGCACGAGCGTCACCTACGTGGTGGTCACCACCCCGCCGGGATACTGACGAGCCCTGAGGTATCGTCATCTCCTAGCCTTCCCGTGTCTGATCCTGCTGGCGGTTGCCTCGCTGCAGCTCTTCCTCGCTCGCACCCGAGATCTCTCGCCCTGGCTGGGGGGAGGTTTCGGGATGTTCTCGACCACGGACGTCGGGAGCGCCAGGCACGTGCACGCGTTCGTGGTCCGCCCGGGCATCGAGCGGGAGGTGTGGGTGCCTCCCTCGCTGGAGGATCTTGAGCTGCGCGTGCGCGCTTTCCCCAGCGAGAGAGGCCTGCGGGCTCTCGCGCTCGAGCTGGCAAAGACCCCGACGCCGGACTACGGGACCGTGCGGAGCGTGCGCGTTCAGGTCTGGCGGACCCGTTTCCATCCAGAGACACTGGTCCCTTCGGACCAGCTCCTCCGGGAGGTCGAGGTCACGTTTCCCTATGAGTGACCGAGTCGTGCGTGCGCTGTCGCACGTTCGAAGCCAGCTGGCCGGGATGAGCCCCGTCGACCTGGCGCTGCGGCTGATCTTCCTTGACCTGCTTCTGCGCCCGATCGGCGATTGGTGGATCCGACCGTTGACGCTCGGGCTCGCGGCAGCCGGACTGCTCGTTCCGAGCTTGCAGCGCAGCTCGGGCGTCTGGCTCGTGCTCTTCGCACTGACGGGACTTCGGGTGATGCTCACCTGGCCGCTGGCGGACAACCACGCCTACCTGCTTTGCTATTGGTGCCTGGCGGCAGCACTCGCGCTTCGGCATCGCGACACCGCCAGTGCACTGGCCAGGAACGCTCGGTGGCTGATCGCGCTGGTGTTCGGGTTGGCGGTGCTGTGGAAGGCCTTCCTGTCTCCCGACTACCTCGACCAGACCTTCTTTCGCGTGACCTTGCTGCTCGACGATCGCTTCGAGGGCTTCGCGCGACTTGCGGGAGGGCTGAGCTCGGAGCAGCTGGGGGCGAACCGACTGGCGCTCGAGGGGCACTTCGACGGCCCGGCACCCTCGAATGCGACGGCTCCTGTGTTGTCGGCGCGTTTCCTCTGGGTCGCCTGGCTCGCCACCTTCTGGACGCTGGGAAGCGAGCTCCTGGTGGCCGGAACCTTTCTGTGGCCGCGGCGTGGACGTGTACACCGCTTGCGCCATGTTGCTCTTCTCATGTTTTGCTCGACGACCTATGCGGTAGCGACGGTGGAGGGGTTCGGCTGGCTCCTGATCTCCATAGGCGTCGCGCAGTGTGAGCCGGAGCGCCGCACGACCCGGTGGCTCTACCTCGGCGCGTTTCTGCTCATCCTCTTCTACCGAGAAGTCCCTTGGGCCCTGCTGCTGGCCGAGCGTCTTCAGCAGGGGTGAGACGATTCGTCTGGTCGGCGGGTACGTGGTTCCGAAGTTCCGCTGACGCTCAGCTGGTGCGGACCCGCCCCTCGGCCTTTCTCTCTTGCTGCAGGACCCGCCGCGCCTCCCCTGCCTGGCGGATCTGCTCCATCTCTGCGGTATCGACGCGCGCGTAGCGCTCCCTCCAGCTCGAATCATCGCTCCATATGAAGGTCGTCTGCACGGTGGTGCGCGGAAGGATTGCGCTCTCGAGCAGATCGAGAGCGAGCCCGACGAGTCGCCTCTGCATGTCCACGTCCCACGGCTTACCGCACGGGTTTCCCAGCGGGAAGTCCGTGAAGAGGAAACGGGGAACGCCGCAGTGCTCCACGATGTCGCGAGCCGAGCCGAGGATGACGGTCGGGATGTCATTCGCTTCAAGGTGGCGCGCGATCAGACTCACGGTCTGGTGGCAGACTGGTCAGAGAGGAACGAGCACGGCCGCATTTACGCGGTCCTCGAGGCAGCGGCGCAGGATCTCGGGTGCGTCTTCCTCCATCGTGCGTCGCTGGCTGTACTCGGTGGGCACGCCGTGGTAGCGGCTGGCGAGCTGCCCGATGCGGCCGGCGTCGACGAGCTCGCGCAGCCGGTGGATCGGGAAGTACGAGTCGAGATCCTCGGTGTGGGTGGCATCCTTGTCCCAGGAGAGATCGTCCGTGTATAGGCGCTTCGGTGGGGCATCCGTAGGACCTGAAGAGACCTCTTTTGGCGCGACGATCCCGTCACTCTTCTCTGACTGCCTGTCAAACGGGCTCGCCGTCGTGATCAGTGCGAGCGTGCTCTCGTTGAGAGGCTTCGAAAGTGGTGCGAAGGGGACCTCGTCGAAGAAGGCCCACTCGTAGGGTCTCTCGTAGCCCTGCGCCCGGTAGTACTCGCGAGTCCGATCGATGTAGCTCATGAAGGTCCGGTGCGCCCTGTCTACCTTGGATGTCTCCGCCATGCGCACAGGGTACACGGATCCGCGATCCTTCGCGAAGCGGAGGGAGCCGCGCTACACTGCGCCATGGTTCCGTTGCCCGACCTCGAGGTCCTGCTTTTTGACCTCGGCGGTGTGATCGTCGAGCTGTCGGGACTGCCCCAGTGGTCCGCGTGGACGGGTGGTCGCATGCGCGACGAGGAGCTGTGGGAGCGTTGGCTGTGCTCCCCGAGCGTGCGCACCTTCGAGTCCGGCAGCTGCACGCCAGAGGACTTCGCCACCCAGCTGGTTGCCGAGTTCGACTTACCGCTTGAACCCGCGGAGTTCCTGGCGGCCTTTGCAGCGTGGCCCCGAGGTCCGTATGCGGGGGCGCTCGAGCTGCTCCGACAGCTGCGGGGCCGGCCCTTTCGGCTCGCCTGCTTTTCGAATACCAACTCGCTGCACTGGCCGCGCTTCCTCGACGAGATGGAGCTGCGCCACCATTTCGACGCGCACTTCGCGTCGCACGAGCTCGGTCTGCTCAAGCCCGACGTCGAGGCGTTCCGAGAGGTGGCGCGCCGCCTCGACTGCCCGCCGGAGAGCATTGTGTTTCTGGACGACAACATCTTGAACGTGGACGGAGCCCGCCGCGCCGGGCTGCGTGCCGAGTGCGTCTCTGGCGTGGAAGGGGCGCGGCGTCGCCTCTATCAGCTGGGTCTACTCAGCGAGAAGCGCTAATCCCCACGAGGTAGGTGGCGGGCAGCGCCGGCAGACCGAGCGAGACCTGGCCAATCTCCCAGGTGTAGTCCGGGGCGTCAATCGCGTCCACCAGGGCGCGGAGCTCGTCGTGCGAATACGCGCGCAGGCAGGACACGACTCCGTCCCATACAACGACGAGCGGGATTACCGGAATCAGGTACGTGAGCGGCAACCAGCGCCAGTCAAAGGGGCGCAGGAACGGGACGAGCAGAACCACCAGGAGCGGGCTCAGCAGGATCAGGAAGATCGCGAGCGGATGGCGCCGTACGATCTCGCATGCCACGATGGGCTCCCGCGCGCGCACTGCGTCAGCGAGCACCGCCTGCGCGTCTTCTGGGCGGAAGTGGTGCAGACCGTTGAAGAGCGTGCGGAGCCCGACCAGCTTGCGTGGCACGGCTCGCGCGTCGACGGGGTGGGCCTCGAACTCGATTCGGTCGGGCGAGCGACGAGAGATTTCCTTGAGCGCCGGCGAGTTCGGGTACAGGTCCGTCAGGCAGATTCGAACGTCGATACCCTCCCTTTCCAGGTCGGGGACCATCGCCACGAGCGAACCGCCGCCACCCGAGCAGAGATCGACGATGTGTCTCACCCCGGTCTTCTGCAGCGTGGCGCGGAGCACGGGTAGCAGACGGCGCGGCTGGCCCGTGACCTTGGCGGCGAGCCTGAGGTACCCGGTGGCCGCGTCGCGGACGACCCCGGGAAGCCACGCTTGATCCTCTAGCTCGAACAGGTGGAGGCGTCTCATGCGGTCGGCGCCAGAATACAGGCCGCCGGAGCCGGGCCAGCCGCTCGCGCTCGTATGGGCTGAGCGAGGCTAGGGTCCAAGCAGCTCGGCGGCCGCGTCTTTGACCACCGTTCCCTTGAAGAAGTCGGGGTTGGCCTCGCCCCAGAAGCGCACCGGGTTCGCGAAGGTGAAGTCGCGGAAGTCGGTCTCGCTCACGAGCTCGTTCTCCACGAGTTCGTACGCCTCCGGCAGAACGTGCGCCATGTCGGCTACGTTGAAGTGTCCGATGTCCGAGCCAAAGAGCGCGTTCAGCCGCGCACCCCCGGGGTTGAGCTTCTGATTGAAGGCCAACGCGTTCATCGGGTCGTCCGCCTCGCAGCCAAAGTAGAAGCGGTTGACGAAGAGCTCCCGGATTTCCTCGCGTGATTTGAGCTCACAAGCGGAGTAGTCGTCGAGATTGTCGATGCGCCCGACCGTCTCCGGGCCCGCGGAGCGACCGATCCCCTTCCCCTCTCGGAGCGCCCGAACGACGCGGTCGTCGCCGTACTGCTCGGCGAGCTTCGTGAGCAGCTCACGATCGAGGTTGTCGGGATTGACGTCCTCGAGCCCCTGCAGGCTGCGTACCTCCCAGTGCCCGACGAGGTCGGCGTAGAGCTGGCACGCCCAGCCGACGCCGCCTTCGAGGAACGCGAAGTTCAGCGTGGGAAAGCGTCGCGAGACCCCGCCGAGAAAGAGCGCCTTGCAGACCGCTTCGCTGGCAGCCGCGAAGTGACCGATGTGGTTGTAGACGAAGTTCGAAGGCGAGATGCGCAGCGCGAGCCCGCGCGAGCCGCGGTGGAACGTGGGGGACAGGCGGAGCTCTACGCACTTCGCCCAGACCGGATCGTAGTCGTGGTCGCTATCCAGCCCCAGCATGTCGAAGCGCTCTCCCGCGCCTTCCTGCGGCCGCTGGATCATGCTCCCGAACATCACGACCTTCAGGCCGAGCTCGCTGGTCACGAATTCCAGCTCCTCTATCGCTTCTTCTGGAGTGTGGGTTGGGATCACGGCGGAAGGCGTCATGCGGTCCGAGAAACGCTGGAAGTGTTCGGCCGTAAGGATGTTGAAGGCTCGGCACGTCGCCCTGCGCACGTCCGACTCCGCGAGACGCGGAAGTGAGAGACCGGCAGTCGGGTAGAGCACCGCGAAGTCGAGCCCGAGCTCGTCGAGCCGCTCGTAGAGAAGACCCGGCAGCATAGCGGTGGCGCGGTCGATGGTATTCCTGGTCGGGGCGCCCCAGAAAGCTTCCTGTGCGATCTGCCGCTTTCGCCTCTCATCGACCGACATTGCGAGCGCCTCGCGCACCCAGTGTCCTCGCTCGGAGAAGCCCTGGACAGCCAGATCTCCGCCGATCCGCCTCATCTCGTCGGCTACCACCGGTCCGAACTCGAGCCAGTGTCCGTCCGCGTCAATGACAGGGTGGCCGAGACGAGCGCGGAGCTTCGTCGCGGCCGATTCGGTGCTTGCAGCCATCATGGACCTCCGTCTGGAACGCTCTGCCCATGATAGTCAGGGTCCAGGCGAAGCGTCGCCATCGCTATAGTAGGACGTGTGTCACGGGCGCTTCTCGAGACCGTCGAGCGGATCCATGCCTCGCGCTGGCAAGCCGTGCTGGCCATCACCGGAGGCGGAACGGGAGCCATCTCCCAGCTGCTCTCGGTCCCCGGCGCCTCGCGCACCGTGCTCGAGGCCGTGGTTCCGTACGGTTCGGACGCGCTGGCCGACCTGCTGAGCGCTGTTCCGGAGCAGGCATGTAGCGTCGAGACGGCTCTCGACATGGCCCGACGCGCCTACGCCCGAGCGCGTGCCCTGGAGCCGGGCAACGATTCGCTGATCGGCCTGGCGGTGACCTCGAGTCTGGCCAGCGACCGGCCAAAGAGGGGCGATCATCGCTGCCACGTGGCGCTTGCAACTCCCTCAGGAGTCGAGCTCTTGTCCATCAGCCTGCACAAGGGGGCCAGGGATCGGGCTGCCGAAGAGGAGCTCGTGACGGGCGTCGCGATCTCGGCGCTGGCGACAGCCTGCGGGGTCCGAGGACCCGAGCTCGAGACGCTGCTCGGACCGAGCGACGAGCTCACCTGGCACTCGAGGGCGGAGCTTCGCGACCCGATCGTCGAACTCGTCGCTGGTGAGCTCGAGCGGGTCACGCTGCTTGCCGACGGAACCTGGGTGGATGAGGAGCCACCTGCGCGGGGCGTGCTGGCGGGATCGTTCAACCCTCTGCACGCTGGACACCTGGAGCTCGCGCGCGTGGCCGAAGAGATCATCGGCGTACCGAGCGCCTTTGAGCTCTCGGTCGTCAACGTCGACAAGCCGGTTTTGTCTGCCAGCGAGGTGCGCCGGCGTGTTGCTCAGTTCGCGGGCGAGAGCGTGCTCGAGCTCACCCGAGGTGCGACGTTTCGCGACAAGGCCCGTCTACTGCAGGGAGCCACCTTCGTGGTCGGAGCAGACACCGCTCTGCGAGTAGTCGATGCGCGCTACTACGGTGACAACGAGTGGGCAATGCTCGCAGCCCTCGAGGAGATCAAGCGACGAGCCTGCTGTTTCCTCGTTGCTGGCCGCGTTGCTCTGAACCGTCAATTCCAGACCCTGAGCGACATCGCCGTCCCGCCGCAGTTCTCCGAGCTCTTCGCGGAGATCCCGGAGTCCCTCTTCCGCGTCGACGTCGCCTCCACCCACCTCCGCTGAACCTGGGGACAGAGATCGTGCAGCTTGCAAGCCCCGGGCGCTTGGAGTCCAATGGGCTGCGATGCGCAGTCCCAGGTCGAAGACGGCCCCCCGCCCTCGCCGGCGGGGAGGTGCATCGCGACCTCCACGTCGCGCGCCGCCTGATCATTCAATGCAGGAACGAGCCGCGCTGCTGAGAGCGGACTTTCGCGGACCCGAGCGGCGCACACGTCGCCGCTCGCGGTCCGCGTGGGTCTTGCTCCTCGCGATTGGCTGGGTCGCGGCGGGCTTGACGCTCGCCTTGCTGGGATGAGTGTAGAAGGAGGGTCGATCGTGGCGGGTACAGAGATCCACGCACTGACGCTGAGCGAGCTCGCCGCGTTGTTGAAAGCGCGCGAGCTCTCTCCAGTCGAGGCCACGCAGGCTACGCTGGCTCGGATCGAGCAGCTCGAGCCGGAGCTACACGCGTTCGCGACTGTGCTCCCGGAGGCTGCTCTGGAGTCCGCTCGGCAGGCCGAAGAGGAGATTGGACGCGGCGGGTACCGGGGAACGCTGCACGGGGTTCCGGTCGGCGTAAAGGACCTGTGCGCGATCAAGGGTGTCCGGACGGCGAGTGGGACGCGTGTGATGTCCGATCGCCAGCCCGATCACACGGCGACCGTGGTCGAGCGGCTCGAAGGCGCTGGCGCCGTGATCCTCGGCAAAACGCAGCTTACTGAGGGGGCGTACGGGTGGCATCATCCCGATGTCACACCGCCAGTAAATCCCTGGGGAGCGGAGTACTGGACGGGTGTCTCGTCGAGCGGCTCGGGAGTGGCGACCGCCGCCGGACTCTGCTTCGGTTCGCTGGGCAGCGACACGGGCGGCTCGATCCGCTTCCCCTCGGCGTGCTGCGGGCTCGTCGGGATCAAGCCTACCTACGGTCGTGTCAGCCGCTACGGCGTGTTCCCGCTCGCGCACTCGCTGGATCACATCGGTCCGATGACGCGGAGCGTGGCAGATGCGGCCGCCATGCTCCGAGCCCTCGCGGGCAGAGACCCGAAGGACTCCACGTCGCTGCGCGATCCGGTGCCGGACTACGAGGCCGAGCTCGCGGGCGGGGTCAGGGGAGTCCGTCTGGGCATCGACCGCGAGTTCTGCGCTCGAGGAGTACACGCTGAAGTGAGCGGGGTCGTGCTGTCCGCGCTGCAGTGCTTTGAGGAGCTCGGCCTGGAGACGCGAGAGGTCGAGGTGCCGTCGACGCGCGCGCTGATGGATGGCTGGGCCAGTGTGACCGCGGTCGAGTGCGCGATGGCCCACGCGGACACCTTCCCGAGCCGGGCTGACGAGTACGGTCCGGAGCTTCGCGCTCTGATCGAGCTCGCGGCGCGCGTGTCAGGCGCGGACTACGCACGGATGGAGATCGAGCGGTCCACCTTCAAGCGCGGGCTCGAGGATCTGTTCGACACGATCGATCTTCTCCTCTTGCCCTCGCTTCCGAGACTCCCACCGCTTGCCTCCAACGCCATCTCCGGCAATCCAGCGCAAGGGGACGGGGCTGGCAACCTGCTCCAGTTCACGGCGCCCTTCGACTTCTCGGGGAGCCCGACCCTCTCCTTGCCCGGTGGCTTTACGCAGGATGGCATCCCCCTCGGGTTCCAGCTCGTCGGTCGCCATGTCGACGAGGCTCTGCTGTGCCGCGCGGGCCACGCGTACCAGGGGGTCACGAGCTGGCACGAACGACGCCCGCCGGTCGCATAGGCGCCGCGATAGGGGGCCGAGATGAAGCGCAGCACGCGTCGCATCCTCACCACACGCAACCGGGCCCGCCGCCTAACCAGGCGCTGCAGGGGACCGGCCTAGCCCGACTTCGCGCTGCGCTGGCTTCCTAAGCGACGTCTTCGAGCCAGAGCTGGAGCAGTTTGTAGCCAACAGCGAGGAGGACAGCGCCAACGAACAGACCGATGATGCCTTCGAGAATGAAGCCGCCGATCGCGCCCAAGAAGATCACCAGCATGGGTACGTCGACGCCACGGCCCAGCAAGATGGGCTTCAACACGTTGTCGCTGAGGCCGACCGCGAGCATCCAGAGGCCGAAACCGACGGTGACTACCATCGAGTTCGTGGCGGAGACGTAGAAGATGATCGGTCCGAGCACCAGTAGGGTCGGGACCTGAATCACGGCCAAGATAGCCAACAGCGAGGAGGACAGCGCCAACGAACAGACCGATGATGCCTTCGAGAATGAAGCCGCCGATCGCGCCCAAGAAGATCACCAGCATGGGTACGTCGACGCCACGGCCCAGCAAGATGGGCTTCAACACGTTGTCGCTGAGGCCGACCGCGAGCATCCAGAGGCCGAAACCGACGGTGACTACCATCGAGTTCGTGGCGGAGACGTAGAAGATGATCGGTCCGAGCACCAGTAGGGTCGGGACCTGAATCACGGCCAAGATCAGGACCAGCAGTGCCCAGAGGCCGGCCGCGGGCACGTTGGCAACGAGTAGGGCGATCCCTGCCAGGACCGCCTGGATCAACGCGACCCCCAGTATTCCACGGGTCACGCTCTGCACCGTGTTACCAGTCAACTCGATGAGCGCATCGCCGCGCTCCTGGGCCAGTCGCCTGGCGATTCTGCGGGCCGTTTCGGTTGCCCGCTCGCCGTAGGAGAGCAGCACACCGGCGATCACGATCGAGAGCGCGAACATCACGATGCCGAATCCGGCGGTAGCACCTCCCGACAGCATCCAATGACCGATAGCCTTGAGCTGGGGTTTGGCCTGACCGAGCGCCGCGCCGAGATTCTGCGAAGCCGTGGTCCAGAGAGCGTGCACCCTGCCACCCACGAGCGGCAAATCGGCGACCTGCGCGGGCGGTGGCGGGACATCGATCTCGCCTTCGCTGAGGTTGCCAGCCAGCTCCGTGGCCGACTCGACAAGGCTCGTGGTGATCATGACGGAGGGGACGAGCAGGAGCAGCAAAAGGCCCACCACGAGGATCATGGCGGAGAGCCTGTTCCTCCCGCCCGTCAGCCGGCCGAGCCTCAGGTAGAGCGGATGGAGCGCGATGGCGACGATGATTCCCCAGACGATGGGGTGGATGAACGGACGCACAATCTGGAAGCACCAGACGACGAGCAGTGCGATGAGACCGATGCGAAGGCTCGTCTCGACGGCGCGCTTGAGAAAGGCAGTGTCTTCGGCGGAGGACATGGCGTGGGGACTCCTCTGTTGGCTCGACTACGAAGTGCGATCTGGTTCTGAATCATCCGGCTCCGTCCAGCTCCGGCTTCTCGCGTGCCGAAGATGGCAGCGAGAGGGTTGGCGCTGAGGCCGTGGGCGAGAGTGCTCAGCACGACCGCGGCAAGTATGGCGAGGTTCTCGTACATGGTCTCAACCCAGTGGAATCAAGGCGCGAGCCCGAGCACCCGCACGAGCTCGTTTAGCAGTGTCTCCACGTCGGCCGGGCCTGCAGGAAGGCGTAGAAGGAAATCTCGCGCTCGGCGGCGACGAGATCCTCGAGAAAGCTGTAGCGCGCGTTGGTCAGACCAAGCTCTGCCCTGAGCAGCTCCGACTGCGCATCGAGCAGGTCGAGGATCGAGGCGACGCCCAGAGTGTAGGAGGCATCGACGATCTCGAAGTTGCGGGCCGCTGCCGCAAGCTGCCGGTCGGCGAAGCTCACGCTCTCGAAGGAGCCACTGGCCTGGGCGAATGCGGCGCGGATCGCCTGCTCCAGGGACTGGGAGGTCGCTCTTCGTTCGGTGCGCAGGCTCGCCAGCGCCTCCCGCGCCTGATCGAGCCCCGCACGCCTCGCTCCGCCCTGGTAGAGCGGGAAGGTGAGCTCGCCCTTCACGAGCCACTCGGTCTTGTTGGAGTTGTCGCCCGAGCGCTGATTCGTCAGGTGGTCGACACCGGCGCTGAGGCCCAGCTTGGGAACCCAGAAGGCGCGCCGGCTCGAGGTCAGCTGCCGCTCGGCGGCCCCGATCGAGGCGTCCAGGGCCGCCAGGTCGGGTGAGCGCTCGAGGCCCAGGCGAACCAGGAAGTTCCGCATCCCGCGGTCCCCGCCGGGAGAGAGGACGGCATTGGCTATGGTCTCCCGCGTGTAGACGAAGCCGTAATCGTCGACCGTCGCCCGAAGCGCCGTGGTCGGGGCCTCTGGCGGCCGGTTGCGAACGCGGTTCAGCTCGAAGTCGTTCTGAAGCACGCGCACCTCGGCGGCGCGCACGTCGGTGTCATTGGTCGCGAGCTGGGTCTCCCAGCGCAGGATCTCATTCTCGCTGGACCAGCCGGCGGCGATCCGCGAGCGCGATTTGTCGAGACTCGCAAGCGTGAGCAGCCGGTTGCGCATCTGGATCTCGAGGAGCTGCTGCCACCGGTCGAGCTCGAGGAAGGAGTTCGCCGCATCCTGGATCACTTCGAGCCGGAATGCCTCGAGCTCCCGAACCTGGCCGTTGTAGACGTGCTTCCGGATGTCGAAGCCGGCCCAGCTCCCCTCGTCGTAGATTGCCTGGCTCAGGCCCGCGGCAAACAGGAGCGACCTGTCCCGGTTGCTGTCCCGTAAGGAATCGGAGCGATCTTCGTCGAGCACCTGCGCACGTGCACCGATTCCCAGCTGGGGCAGCAGTGCCGAGCGCGCAAGTCCGACGTCCTCGCGAGCGGCCGCCAGCGCCTGACGCTGCGCAACGAGATCGAGGTTCGAGGCAAGGGCCTGTCGAACGGCCTCGGAGAGCGAGATCCCCGGGTCTGCCGCATTGCTCATGGATGCCAGCGCCAACCCCAGCAGCAGCACCGCACCCGGACCGGCTCCGCGCTCCGATGTCCCGAAGCTCACTCTGGTACCATCGCGATTAACACCCTACTCGAAACGATCGGCGGATGCGGAAGCGGAAGGTAGGCGACGGAGGGCTCGACTCGAGGCGCTGCAGGGACCGTCCGATTCGCTGGCTCGTGACGCTCTCGTGCCTGACCCTTGCCGCGGGCTGTACGCCCACGGTCGACGTGGCGGGAGTCTACTTCCCGGGCTGGCTGGTCTCCACGATCGGCGGAGTCGGGGCGTCGTATGGCATCGTGGTCTGGCTCGGGCGAGGCCCGGACACCAAGAAGCTGGCCGACTCGGGACTTTTCTTCGTGAGCCTGGTCGCGGGCATTGCACTCTCGATCTGGTGGGTGTTCTTCAGCGGTTTCTAAGGGAGGGCGGGTGAGCCGCAAGCAGCGCATCGCGAGTGTTACGGCGTCGCTGGTCTTCGTTGCGGTCCTCGCCTGGCTTCTGCTCGGTCATTACGAGCGATATCCGACGACCGATGACGCCTATGTTGACGCAGACGTAGTCGGTATCGTGGCCCAGGTCGCAGGTCCGATCGTGAATCTCCCGATTGTGGATAACCAGGGTGTGCAAGCGGGTGAGCTGCTGTTCGAGATCGATCCTCGTCCGTTCCGCATCCAGGTGGAGCAAGCTCGGGCGCAGCTGGACCGCACGGGCCTGGATGTTACGGCTCTGGCCGATGCCGTGAGCAGCTCCGAGGCCGGCGTTCGCTACGCGGAGGCCTCGCTCCGGCTGGCGGAGACTCAGTGGCGGCGGGTGGAGCCGTTGTCAGAGATCGGTGCGCTGCCATTCCAGGATCGCGACAAGGCCCAGGCCGCACTCGATGGCGCCCGGGCGGGGCTGGACAATGCACAAGCCGAGCTCGCCCAGGCCCGGGCGAACCTGGGCGAGGCCGACGCGAACAACCCGGACATCCGCACCGCGCTCGCTCAGCTCGAGCGCGCGGAGCTCGACCTGAGCTACGCCACCGTCGCTGCTCCCGTGAACGGTTACGTCACCGATCTCGATCTGTCCCCGGGGAGCTACGCGAGTGTGGGGAGCCCGCTGCTGTCGCTCGTAAACAACGATAGCTGGCGGGTTGTGGCCTACTACAAGGAGACCCAGCTCGAGCGCATACGTCCGGGCCAGCCCGCCACCGTCTACCTGCCGGCCTATCCCGACGTGCGCTTCGAGGGCTCGGTGCAAGGGGTTGGCTGGGGCGTCGAGCAGCAGGCAGGGGACGGCGCGCGCGGGCCTTCGGGAGTCCCCAGCGTGACGCCGACCGTCGACTGGGTGCGCATGGCCCAGCGCTTCCCGGTGCGCATCACGATCGCGGGCGGCGATCCGGCCCACCCGCTGCGCAAAGGGATGCGCGCCACGGTCCGCATCGACACTACCGCGGGGTCGAGCGGGCGCTGACCCGCAGGAACCGAGGAGCCGTGGCCGCCCATGCCTTCTTGCGCTTGCCGTGGCGCGATGGCCTCCGGCGCGCCCTCGCGATCTCGCCGGCGGGTGCCCATGCGATCCGCTTCAGTGTCGCTGTCGCGGCGGCAATCTGGATCGGGAAGGCCCCGGGCCTGGTCGAGAACCAGCCGACGTGGATCCTGATCACCGTCCTGATGGTCATGCAGCCGATGACGGGAGGCTCCCTGCTGAAGGGCCTGATGCGCCTCGTGGGCACGCTGGCGGCGGCCTTGACCTCGATTCTGCTCTTCTGGCTGTTCGCCCAGGATCCGCCCCTGCTGATGGCCGCCCTGTTCTTCGTCCAGGCGATCGCCGCCTACGGGAACTCGGGCTCGCGCTTTCAGTACGCCTGGTTCGTTTGGGCATTCACCAGCGCGATCGTGCTCGGCGAGGCCATGGCGGGGCAGCGCGCCGTGGAGACCGTGGCCTTCCAGCGCGCCTCCATGGTCGGCATCGGGATCGTTCTGGTCTTCGTCGTCGACTCCCTGTTGTGGCCCGCGCGGGCCGAGCCGCGCCTGCGGAACAGCCTGGCCTCGCGAGCGCGCGGTCTGGCCGACACGTTGAGGCGGGCTGTCGCCGCGCCGGTGGATCCCCCGGGCGCTGATTCGAGTCCGCCTCCAGAGTCGGGAATCCTGGCGAGCCAGCTCGGGCTCGTCGACGCTGTGCGCTCGGAACTCGGCGTGTCGCGCACGACGGCGGACGCCCTCGCGCGCATGACGATGCTGCTCGAGACCCTCGCTTCGCGTGCGCGCTTGCTGGCCGCCCTGATCGAGCGGCCGCCCGATCTCGATGCAGAGGGACGGGCCTTCGCTGCAGCGCTGAGCGAGCTGGCGCGCCAGATCGAGGCCGGGCTCGGGGAGGTCGCTGCCGCGCTGACCGTTTCCCGCCGGCCGACGCACTTTTCGGACGAGCTCGAACAGGCGCTACTGAGGGTCGAGGCCGAGAGGGATCGTTGGGTCCGGCGCAACGGCTCGAGTGCGGCGCTGGAAGGTCGGGCCGCCGACCTGCGGGATCTGGTGGCGGTGCTGCGCACGGTCGAAGAAGCACTGTCGTCGGCCGAGCAGCCGCATGCGACGGCGCCGTCGGGATCGCTGCTGCACTTTCGTCCGGATCCCTTTCGGACGAAGATCGCCCTGCGCGGTGGGACCGCCGTGATCGCCGCCTTCGTGGTTCCGCTCACATTGGGCTGGCCCATGAACACCTTGGTGGCCCCGATCGCCTTCTTGTTTTCCTCGTTCAACCGGGGCGCGGGCGTCCAGACCATGGCGATGCTCGCTGCGATCATTGCGTTGGGCTGGCTCGTGGCGGATCTCTCCATCGTCTACGTCGCGCCCCATGTGGGTCGCGCGCCGCTCGCGCTGGTGATTCCCTTCGCGGTCGCGGCTCCTTTCGCGTACATCGCGGTCCGGAGACCCCAGCTCGCGCTGCTCCCGTCGGTCGGAGGACTGATCGCGCTCCTGCCCGTTTTCGGGGGAACGAGTGCACCCACCGATGTGTACGGGCCCTACAACACGGTGTCCTACATGGCCGTCGCCGTCGGGGTCGGCTGGCTTTTCAGCCGACTGATGTGGCCAGCGACGGCGGCAAGGCTCTTCCGCCAGCGGGTGGCCGTGCAGCTCGAGCTGTGCCTGGAAGACGTCCGCGGGGTGCCTGAGTCGGTGGGCGTCGAACGCGGCCGTCGTGCGGCGGACTTGATCCGGGGCTGCGTCCAGCAAAGCCTGCAGCTCGGCTCCCTTCACCGGCAAGCTCTTCACGAGCCCGTCGAGCGCGCGCTCGACCCGCCCCGTCGGGCGCAGATCCTCCCGCTTGCGATGGATCTGATGGACGCCATCCTCGGGCACCGCCCCTCCGACTCCGTGCCGCTATTGGAGCGCGGCGGCGCGACACTGAGGCCCCTGCTAGATGCACTCGACCGCGCCGACCAGGCGCTCTTCGACAGCATGCAGACCGCCGTCGACGTCATGCGGGGCGAAGCCGCCGGGTATCGGCCTTCGGGCCTGGCCGCAGCGCAGGGCGTCGTCGAGGATCGCCTGCGCGATCTCGGCGCAGACGCACTCGCGATTCCAGACCTGTCCGACGAGGAGAAGCGGCGCCTTCTCGTCCAGCTCCACTGGGGCCGCAGGCTCGTCTCCCGTCAGCTCTCCATCGAAGACTGGTTCGCTAGCTGGCGAAAGACGGAGGAGTCCACGGCGTGAGACGATAGGTGTTGCTCCGCTGCACCGGACTACCTCAGTCGCCCCGATGGAAGAGCCCGTGCAGAAAGCCGTGCTTCTCCTCGTCTTCCGTAGAGGCGTCCGCGGGGCGATCCGCAGCAGCTTCCTCCTTGCTCTTGTCGTCGTGATGGAAGAAGCGCGCGATCTTGCCCTGGTGCTCGCCCTTAGCGGGCTCGCTTCCGGCCACCCACTCTTGCCACTCGTCCTTGAATTCTGGCTGCAGCGGGAAGACCGATCCCTCTGCAACGGGATCACCTTCGCGATCGGGTGTGGCGAAGGCGATGCCGCCGGAGAGCAGTGCCTGAAGCGACTCGGCGTGAATATGCAGGCCGGTGAGCCCGAGGTCCGCGCTGATCCCGCTCGCGTTCCAGAACACCGTGTTCGTGCGCACGAGTGGCGCGTAGCGCTTCAGGATGTTGAGGCGGATGCGCACGGTCGAAGCGTCGCGTGAGAGCTCGTGAGACACGACCGATCCCGCCGGCATCTCCCGGTACGTGACGAGGTCTCCGTCGGCGACCCCACCGAGCTGCGGAGTCTCGACGATCACGCCGAGACCTCCGTAACGCATCGCCGTGGCCTCGATGTCGCGATACGAAGAGTGGAGCCAGAAGGCCGTCCCCGGGCCCGCTGCCTTCCCGCTCACCGGTGAGTCGAACTCGACCCCGCCCGAGATGATCGAGCGGAGGGATGCGGTGTTTACATCGACACCGCCGGGTCCGACAGATACCTCGATGCCTCCGATGTCCCAGAAGTGGCTGTTCTCTCGTACCAGGTGCTCGTACTCGGGACTGATCAGGACGTCCACGTCGATGCGCTTCCTGTCCTCCGACAGCCGATGCCCTTCGACGGTTCCAACCTCGAGGTCTCGGAAGTAGATCGGACCGCCAGGGTCGAGCGAGCCCAGCTCGTCTGTGTGGAGGACGATCTTCAACCCCGGTGCACCCGCGTCTGTGATGGGAGGCGTCTCGAGGCCCACAAACTCCCGCTGGGGCGAAGCGTCGGCAGGCCCTGGTCGAAGCGTGATGTAGGCTCCCGAGATAAGCGTACCCAGACCCGTGATCCCGCCAGCTCCGATGCGCGGTCGTACGACCCAGAACTCCGCCCCCTCTGTGAGACTCGGTGCGACTTCAGGCTGGAGGGAGCAGGTTACCTCCACGTGCCCGGCGTCGCGGATTCTAACGTCGGTGACGCTGCCGATCTGCACGCTGCGAAACTCGACCCTGGTCTTCCCTGCCTCGAGCCCCTCGGCCGTCTCGAAGACGATCGTGACTTCCGGGCCCCGACTCGTGATCGTCTCGTAGGCAAGGCTCAGAGCGATCGCCACGGCGACGATCGGAATCAGCCAGATCGGGGAGAATCCCCGTCGGCGGTCTGCGACGACTTCGGGAGCTCCGTTTTCCCCTTCACTCTGCGTCATACCTCATCCTCCATGGCGTCCCAGATCAGGCGGGGGTCGAAGCTCTTCGCGGCGAAGATCGTCAGGACGACTACGCCTGCAAAGCATGTGGCACCGATGCCCGGCTCGACGGTGGCCGCCTGGCCTAGCTGGATCAGTGCAACCGTCAGTGACAGCACGAACATGTCGAGCATCGACCAGCGGCCGATGACTTCAACGACACGATACAAGACGGTGCGGTCACGCGGTCTCCAGCGTGACTTCCATTGTACCGAGATGAGCAGCCCGGTCAGCGATAGAAGCTTGAGCATCGGGACCGTGATGCTCGCAAAGAAGATCAGCCCGCCTACCACGTACCAGCCGGCATCGAACATCGACAGGACCCCGCTCATGATCGTGTCCGGGACCTCGGTGCCCAGTCGGCCGACGATCATCACGGGATACAAGTTTGCGGGGATGTAGAGCACGTAGGCGGCCAAGAGAAACGCCCACGTCCGTGCCAGGCTGCCTGTCCTGTGATCCTCGAGCACGCTTCCACAGCGCGAGCAGCGCGTTCCGTAGCCCGCGCGCGTGGACTTCCAGCGGCTGAGCTTCCCGCAATCGTCGCAGCGCAGCAGGGATGACCCTGCAGCAGTCGGCAGGGCGGCGCTCATTGCAGCGACTCCAGACGCTGCCAGATCGCGTGCTTGTCGTAGGACGCGGTCGCGAGCACCAGGAGCAGGAAGAAGGCGCCGAAGGCTCCCACCTTCAGATTGACCTGCGCCATCTGGCCCAGCTTCACCAGCGTCACCAGCAGGGCGAGCATGTAGACGTCCAGCATCGCCCACGGAGCAATGCCGTCCTGGAAGCGAGCTGCACGTCCGATCCCTGGCACGAGGCGCCCCAGCCAGACCGGGAGAAGCACGTAGAGCATCCCCAGGAGCTGTAGCAGTGGCGCCACGATGGTCGTCAAGAGAATCAAACAAGCCAGCG
>CBDDEE010000017.1:0-118004 GCA_965226855.1 Myxococcota bacterium
TCCGTCAGGTCCAGCACGCGATACGGAGAGAGCATGGCTTCCCTCTCGGGCTGCAGCTACCAGGTGCCATTCTACACGAGGCCCGACCCGCCCGGGGATCGCTAACTCGCCGGCGTAGCCAGGTTCTTCGGGACGTCGCGGAACGAGCGACCGATGTCGACGGCGGGCTCTCTCGGTAAGCCGAGGACGCGCTCGGAGATGATGTTGTGCTGAATCTCGTCGGTGCCGCCGGCGATCGACTGGGCTGGTACCGAGATCAGGATCTCGGCGATGATGCCGTCCATTGCGCCGTCACTTCCCGAGAGCATCGCATCTGCACCGGAGATCAGCGTATGTACCTGTGCGGCGGCGCGCGCGACGTTGCTGCTGCAGAGCTTGCCGATGGAGCCCTCGGCGCCTGGGGGCCTTCCGAGCTGGCGTGCTGCCTTCGCGCGCTGGGCGGTCCACCCGGAGGCGCGAGTCAGTGCGAGCAGCTTTGCGATCGCCTGGCGTACCACCGGATCGGTGTTCTTGCCGGTTGCCTTTGCACGTTCCACGACGAGCTCGGGACGCCCCGCGCGCTGCGGATACCAGGTGTAAGGCTCCATGAGATCGGCGAGCTCCGCGCGGTACTCGTCGACAGCGCGACCGCTCCCCTTTGGGGAGCGGCCCATACTGCCGGCCAGGCGCCGCTCGTGCGCCAGGGTTGCGAGGGCGACGGTCCAGCCGTTCCCGACCTCGCTGATCACGTCATCCGCTCGGATGCGCGCGTCGGTCATGAAGACCTCGTTGAAGGATGCGTACCCGTTCATCTGGCGGAGTGGTCGTACGACCACACCCGGCTGGTCCATCTCGAGCGCGAAGTAGGTGATGCCGCGATGTTTGCTCACATCCCAGTTCGTTCTTGCGAGCAGCATTCCGTAGCGCGCGTGGTGCGCGCTCGTGTTCCAGACTTTCTGGCCGTTGATGATCCACTCGTCGCCGTCGAAGTCCGCCCTGGTGGTCAAGCCAGCAAGGTCCGAGCCGCTGCCGGGCTCGCTGAAGAGCTGGCACCACGTGTGATCGCCGGTGAGGATCGGCCGCAGCAGGCGGCTCTTCAGTTCCTCCGATCCGTGCTCGAGAATCGTTACGGCAGCCAGACCCACGCCACCCACTCCTGGAACGCCGACGGCCCCAACGCGGCGGAACTCCTCGCTCACGATGTCTCCGAGCGCCAGGGGCAGGCCGCGTCCGAACCACTCCACTGGCCAGGTCGGGCAGGCCCATCCCGAGTCTGCGAGCAGGTCCCGCCAGTCCCGGAGACTCATCTCCGGCTTCCAGTTCGCCTCGAGCCAGGCGCGAACCTCGTTGCGTACACTTTCCTCGGTTGGCTCGCTCATTGCCGTGTCCTCACCATCTGTCAGATCCCCGAATGCTGCGCGAAGCGCTCGCGGTGATACGTCGGATCGCCCAGGAAGACCTCCGAGCCCTTGGCGCGCCTAAAGTAGAGGTGGGCGTCGTTCTCCCAGGTGAAGCCGACGCCCCCGTGAATCTGGATGTTCTCGGCTGCAGCTTGCCGGTAGGTGTCGGAGACGAGCGCCTTGGCGAGCGCAGCGAGGGCCGGTAGCTCCTCGTCACCCTCCGAGACGGCCGCCGCTGCGTAGTAGGCAGCCGACTTGGCGAGCTCGACCTCGATCAACATGTCCGCGCACTTGTGCTTGATCGCCTGGAACGAGCCGATCGGGCGGCCGAACTGCACGCGCTCCTTCGCGTACTCGACCGAGGTTTCGAGCAGCTTCTGCGCGCCACCGACCATCTCGTTTGCGAGGGCGATGGAGGCCAGATCGAGCGTTCTCTCGAGCGCGGCCGCGCCGTCTCCGAGCTCGCCCAGGAGCTCTCCCTGCACCCCTGAGAATTCGAGACGTGCCTGCTTGCGCGTGGCATCGACCGTCGAGAGCACTCGGCGCGTGAGTCCACTCGCATCGCCCAGGACCGTGAGGAAGGAGAGGCCGTCGTTTCCGCTGGACCCGGGAGCGCGCGCCACGACAACAACCAGGTCCGCCGTGTGACCGTCGAGCACAAGTGTCTTCACGCCATCGAGCCGGAAGCTCCCGTTTGCCGGAGTTGCGGTGAGCTCGACACCCGAGGCGTCCCAGCGTCCGCTGGGCTCGCTGAGCGCTAGGGTCGCGATGGTCTCACCGGCTGCAATCGCGGGGAGAAGCTCTTTCTTTCGGGTCTCGTTGGCCCCGTTCAGGATCGCGTTCGCGGCGAGCGCGATCGAGCCGAAGTAGGGAGCGCAGAGCAACGCCCGCCCCATCTCCTCGAGAACGATGCAGAGCTCGACAAAGCTGAAGCCCTGTCCGTCGTACTCCTCGGGGACATGGACGGCCGCCAGGCCGAGATCCTCGCTCAGCTGCCTCCAGACCTCACGGTCGTAGCCACTGGTCGTCTCCATCAGCCGACGGACTTCGGCCGGCGGCGACTTGTCCTCCAGGAAGCTTCGGACGACCCGGCGGAGCTCCTCCTGCTCGTCGGAGAAGCTGAAATGCATGAGGCTCTCCTCCTGGGTGCCATTCTATCTCAATCGGGCAGCTCGAGGGGGCGGACTAGGAGAGTGACCCAAGATTCGGGTGGGCGGAGGTGATTGTAGCGAGGGCCCCCAACTGGACGTGGAGCGATGTACGGGCCAACGGGGGTCCGAGGTAGCCGGTAGATGTCGATCTACACAGATATGCGTCAGATCCAGGGCCTGACGTGCGCGAAACGGGTCCGCACCCGCCCGATCACGCCATCTGCGCTCGGCAGAGCGCCATCACGTTGAAGCCCGAGCACACCAGGTCCCACTCTCCCGTCACCTTCTCCTGGCCGCGCAGCATGAAGCGCCGAAACCGCTGTCGTGCCTTGATCTCGGCAAACGGCCGCTCCGCCTGGGTCTTCCGCTGCGCGTAGCGTTGCTGGGCCCAGGGCAGTCGTAAGATCCGGTGCATCCGCTGCGCCCGGGCTCCCTTGGGCCAGCGGGACGACTTCCGCCCGCGGACCGCGATCAACGCCTGTTGTCCCCGCCGTTCCAACGCCTTCAGGTTCGACTCGCTCAGGTACCCGTTGTCGGCCAGCAGAATCTCCGCTCGCTGACTCGTGTTCGTCTCGATTGCCTCGACCATGGGCTCCAACTGCTCGTAGTCATTGGCCTTCTCTGTCAGCTCGTTCGCCACGATCAGGCCGTCCTCACTCGTCGCCAGCTGCGCGTTGTAGCAGTACTGCAAGGATCCCTCGGTCTTCATCATGTTCGCTTCGGGGTCCGCGAAGCTCTTCTGGTGCTTCGCTTCGAGCTTCTCCCCCTTCTCCCGCTCCAGCTGCTCCCGGGCCGCTCGGATCCGCTCCCGTCGTCGCTCGCGCAGCTGTAGCTCTTCTGGAAGCCCACCTCCGCCATCGTCGTCCCCGTGCTCTTGCTCTTCCGCAGCGTTGAGCTCGTCCATCTGCGCCACGATCTGCTCGATCTCGTCGCTCAGCTGATCCTCCGCCTCCAGCATCCGCGCGTGGCTCATCGCCTTGGACCGCGACGTGTTCGCCCGGATCTTCGTGCCGTCTACCGCCACCTGCCCGAGCTTCACAAGCCCCATCGCCTGCGCCACCTTCAGCGTCTGCAAGAACACCTCTCGGAAGTCCCTGTGGTGACGGTCCCGGAATCGGTTGATCGTCCGGAAGTTCGGTCGTAGCCCAGCCGCGAGGTAGCGAAACCGCAGGTCGTAGTGCAGCCGTCGCGCAAGCTCCCGCCCGCTGTACACGCCCACGACCGCCCCCAGAAGCCACAGCTTCAACAGCATCCGAGGCGGGAAGGCTCGCTCTCCACGCCGGCGATACCGCTTCTCGAACCGCCGCAGATCCAGCGACTCCACCAAATCGTCGATGAACAGCGCCGGATCCGATGGATCCAGAGCCTCCCCCACGTGCGCCGGTAGCAGCTCGCCCTGCTGCGGCACATACGCCTTGAACATGACCTCTTCCCCCACGCTCCCAAGTTAGCCAATAAGGGAATCTTGGGTCACTCTCCTAGCAGGCTGCGGAGAAAGTGACTGGGTTGGGCGGGACGCCTCTGACGGGAGGCGTGCCGAGCAGGGAGAGGGATCGCCGTTCCCGGTACGAACCGGTTCGGTGTCGCACGGGTAGATCTTGCGGGATCATGAGCTATGTCGCCTCCAACAGGTTGCGGATACGGACCAGGTTGTAGGCCGCAGCAGTGAAGGTGAAGACCCAGCCGACCCGATCCGTGCCCCGGTGCCGGGTCTTGCGCATCAAGCCCACCGTCTTCATCCAGCCAAACACCTCCTCCACCCGTTTGCGGAAGCGCTGGCTCACCTCGTAGCCCGGGTGTCCTGTGGTCCTTCGATCGATCGCGCTTCGGCGGTTCGTCGTGTTCTGTGCCACGTGCGGGGTAACGCTCCAGGCCCGAAGCGCCTGCACAAAGCTCTTGGCGTCGTAGCCCTTGTCTCCAGCCAGGGTGATCCGGCGAGCGCCCCCCAGACCCAGCACCATCTCGAGAGCCGCTTCGCGCTCCGCATACCCCGACGCCTGAGTGAGCTTCGCCGCCACCACCAGGCCGTTGCGGTTCTCCGTCACGACGTGTCCCTGATACGCGAGCCGCGCGCCCTGGCCCCTCATCCCCGCCAGTCGGGCGTCCGGATCCGTCCTCGACGCATGCGTCTGGTTGCTCCGCTTCTCGCCCCGGAAGTTGACCGTCGGGTTGCCCGGGTCGTCATCGTCCCTGCGCTTCTCGTCCTTGCGCACGAAGCTCTTCTGGCTCGCCCACGCCTCGATCAGCGTCCCGTCCACCGTGAAGTGCTCCGATGACACCAACCCCTCCGACTCCGCCTGCGCCAGCACCGCCTCGAAGAAATGCTGAGCGATCTCGCCCTTCAGCAGCCGTTCCCGATTCTTGGTGAACACCGTCGCGCTGAACACCTCATCGTCCAGCTCCAGGCCCACGAACCAGCGGTAGAGCAGGTTGTAGTCGATCTGCTCGATCAGCTGGCGCTCGCTCCGGATCGTGTACAGCACCTGCAACAGCAGCGCCCGCAACAGCTGCTCCGGCGGGACCGACGGTCGGCCGACCCCTTTGGCGTAGATACCATCGAAGCGTCGCGACAGCTGCTCCAGCGCCGCGTCCACCAGTCGCCGGATCGCTCGAAGCGGATGGTCCTCGGGAATCCGGGACTCCAGCGATACGTAGCTGAAGATCCCACCCTGGAGCGTCTGCGGTCCTCTCACATCTCCCCCTTGGGGCTTCCCTCAAAGGTACCCTTCGATGAGGAGTTTTTCAGCAGCCTGCTAGGGGCTGCGCAGCTTCAGGAGGAAGCGGTCCGTATTTCCGCGCACGCTGGGGTCGAAGACGCCCTTGGTTCGATCGTCGGAAGGGCTGCGGAGCATCTCGCTCGTTGCTTCCACCTCGAATCCGGCTGCTTCGACGGCCTCGATGACCAACTGCTCCTCGATGCGATGCAGCTTCGCGTTGTCCACGCCCGAGTCTCCGAGGTGGTCGATGATGCCGAACACACCGCCCGGCTTGAGCAGCGTGCGAATCGTCCCGAGCCAGGCTGTCGCCGCAGCGGGATCGTTGTTGTAGACGTCGTGGAAGTTCAGGCCGGTGATGGCAGCGTCGAGCGAGTGCGGCTCCAATCCGGCGTCCGCCAGGGCTGTGTCCAGTCGGACGACGTTCGCCAGTCTGTCGTCCGCGAGGCGGGCGGTCATTGCCTTGTCGTTCGCGCCATCACGAAATTGCAGCACGCGCGGCGGGTTCTGCGCGTAGACGGTCCCGGAGGAACCTACCGTGAGAGACAGGACCTCGGTGTAGTAGCCGCTCGCGGCGATCAGGTCGATGACGCTCATCCCCTTCGCGATTCCGAGGAAGCGGATGACGTCTGCGGGCTTGCGGCCCGCATCCCGCTTCCTGTCCGCTTCGGAGCGGGAGGCATCGGCGAGCGCCGTGCTCAGCGGGTCCGAGGACGTATGCGAGTCCGCCTGCGCGGATTTGATACCTCCCGCTACGAGGATCAGTGTGAGCGATGTCGTAAGGGCGATTGACCTCATGGAAGCCTTCTCCTCGTTTTCGTGATGGTTGCTTCGGCCACCCTCGGGAGTGTATCTGATGCGCAGTTGGAGGTGTGAAATGACGCACTGGACATCGGTTCTGCTCGTGGTTGCTGCGCTCCTGCCACGTGCTGCCCTTTCCGCAGACTCGGAGCAGCTGCTGATCGAGGACGAGTGTAGGAAGCTGGGCGTCCGCTATGCCCAGTACATCGACCTGGGAGATGCGAGAAAGGTCGCCGATCTGTTCGCTGAGGATGGCGTGTGGCAGACCTCGACATCAACCTATACCGGGGCGGAGGAGATCCAGAGCGCTCTCCGCGCGTTCCAGGAGAGCGCTGGCGTAGTTCGGCACGTCATCACGAACCAGCTCGTAACATTGATCAGCGAGCGCCGGGCGACTGGGGTGTCGTACTTCACGCTGTACGTGGCTCAGGACAGGGGCGATGGAAAGCCCGCTTCGCTGGCCGGCCAACCGATCATGGTCGGCGTCTACGAGGATGAGTACGTCCTGACCAAAGCGGGCTGGCGTTTCGCGCGCCGTGTTTCTCGCCCCGGCTTGGTCAGGTCGGACGAGGACTAGCGTCTCTCAGCGGCCGAGCCACTCCCGACGTCTAGGTATATCCGCGGTGAACACGCGCTCCATGGCGATCACACCGCCGTCGATCAGCTCCTGCATCTCAGCGTCAGTCGGCCCGGTGACGCGGCCTCGATAGATCAGCACGCGGGTTACCCCACGGTGATCGTCGGCCCTCCAGGTGGCTGGAGAGCACACGCCTTCGAGGCCCGCAGGCACCCAGTCCTCTTTCTGGTACATCGCTCGCTTGATGTTTGGGCCGCTCAAGCCCCCGTTCGTGTCTGTCCACTCCATGGCCTCCTTGAGGTAGAAGAAGGAGCAGATCCCGCGTACGTAGTGAACGGAGCGATACTTCCGCTGGTCGGGGTCCGACATCCTCGAGACCTCGCGGACCGTGTACATGCCAGGCACCTCGTCGCCCCACCGGGCCGTGGTCATTACCCAGACCACGCCGTCGGCTGCCTCGCCGGCCCTCTGCATGACAGTCTCGTCGTAGCCCCAGATGTTCGACATGAACTGGGTCTCCACCCCGATCGCATGGCACGACTGGAGCAGCTGAGTCACCGAATCGTTGAGATTGGCGAGAAACGCGTAGTCTGCCTCGATTTCCTGCAGCCGCATGCACTGAGGGGTGAAGTCCTCCGGGACCAGGGAGAACACGATGGCAGGCATCACCTGAAAGCCGAGCTCGCGGGCGTATTCTTCGCACGCCTTCCTCGGTGCGTTCGGGTAGGGTTGATTGTCGCCCATGTGCACGTAGCGGGGGTTGCGAGCGTCCCCGCTCGTCTGCCAGTCCGCGCGGGCCCATTCGACAAGACCGCGACAGGCGTCAGAGTACGTTGGCCCGTAGAAGAAGTTGAACGGTGCTGCCCGTCCTCCGCCCCTACCGGTGGGGTCGGTGAGCGAGGCAGCATAGGCGGCCGAGAAGTACGGAACCTGGTCGGTGGTGACGAAGCCCACCAGGGCTTCCGCGACCGCCGTTCCCCAGCCGGTGATCGCATAGGGGTGTTGTGTCTGCCACTTCCGGTAGCCCGCAAGCGCCCGCGGGACCAGATAGGAGGTCTGGACGGTATCCAGATCGATCAGCTTCCCGTTGATCCCGCCGTTGGCGTTGATCCAGTTCGAGGCGTCGATGGTGGCCTGACCGTAGTCTTGCCCGCCACTGCCGGAGATCCCAGTGAAGTCGACGAGATGGCCTACCAGCAGATAGGCGCCGGGCGCGGCCGTTACAGAGGCAGCTCGTTGCATCGAATCGGTGCGGACGGTGGTCTCCGAGCTCGCCCGGCCGAAGGAGAGCCAGGTCGCGAGCGCGCCTCCAGCCAGGCCGAGCGCGAGAAGCATCGCAGCGAGGGCCCCATTCCTCCTCCAGGCCCCCATCCTCTTGGGCGCGCGGGTCTCGGCCGCGTCTAAGCGGACCCGGTACACGCTCACGGGCTTGGCGATGTTCTTGACCTGCTGCTGGCCCAGGAAGTCGAAGCCCAGATCGAGCTTTCCCTCGATCGCGTCGAAGACGGGGCTCGAGACGCAGATGCCACCTTCGTCGGCGAGTGCCTCCAGGCGCGCCGCGATGTTCACCCCGTCGCCGTAGATCGTTCCGTCAGTCTCCTCGATGACATCGCCCAGGTTCACACCGATCCGGAACTCCATGCGGCGTTCTGGCGGGAGCTCCAGGTTCCGACCTCTGACGACCTGCTGGATCTCGGTCGCGCACTTCACGGCTTCTACGGCGCTTGGGAAGTCGGCGAGGATGTTGTCGCCTGGGGCGTCGACGACGCGGCCTTTGTGGCGTGTGATCACGCGCGCGATGGCGGCGCGGTACTCGATCAGCGTGGCTACCGTAGCCTGCTCGTCGTCGCCCATCAGACGCGAGTAGCCGACCACGTCGGCGCTCATGATCGCTGCGAGCTTGCGTTCGCCCTTCTCGCCAGCCAACCGATGCTACCTGTAGCCAGGTCCAGACAAGACGCGGCCATGGTACGTGGCGCTGCGGAGACCAGCAACGCCGGTTCCGCGCTATTCTGAATCCCCGTTCGTGCCGCGCAGGACCTTGCGGGTGACAAGACAGAAGGGACCGGCGGGCGTTTGATTTGCGGGTAGATTGCTTGCGATGGGTTCTCGATGCTTTCGCGCCAGCGTCCTCGCGCTCGGGGCCTGCCTGTGCTTGATCCTCCTGGCCTGCTCCCCGGCGCGGGAGGATACGCTGGAGGTTCCGGTCGACGGCTCCTCGCCCGTGCGGGGCGGCTGGCTAGTGATCGGCGTGGGATCCGATCCCGAGACGCTCAATCCGCTTCTGCGGCACGATTTCAACTCTCTGCGCGTGCTGCGCTGGGTCTTCTCGCCGCTCCTCGTCCTGGACAACGAGACCCTGGAGCCCCGACCGCTGATCGCCGCCGCGCTGCCGGAGATCAGCGAGGACAAGCTCAGCTACACGTTCCGCCTTCGCCCGGAGGTCACCTTCTCCGATGGACGGCCGCTCACCGCCGCGGACGTTGTCTTCACCATGAAAGCGATCAAGCACCCGCTCGTGCTCGCGCCACATCTCCGCAGCAACTACGAGGCTGTCCAAGACGCCATTGCTCTGGATGCAACGACTGTCCGTTTCGAGCTCGAGAAGCCGTATTTTCTCAACACTCTGGTACTGGGTGGCATCAGCCCACTCCCCCGTCACCACTACGATCCCGGGGACCTGCTCGCGGACACCTCTGTCGCCGAGCTCGACGCCTTCGAGAGCCTCGATCCGGAGCGCAAGCAGAGAGCGACCGACTTCGCCACCCGCTTTAACGGGGGCTTCCATCGCAACCCCGTCGGTCCGGGACCGTTCGTGCTTCGCGAACCCGGCCGGGACGTGATCACGGGCGAGCGAATCGATCTGCGGCATCGGAGCGACTACTGGGCGCCCGACGATCCGTCGCTCGACGATGCCTGGGTCGATCGGATCGTCTTTCGGATCATCAGCAACCGCGAGGCCGCCCTGGTTGCCCTCAAACGCGGCGAGGTCGACACGCTCGAGCTCACCCCTTCCCAATACAAGAACAACGAGGACAACGAGAGCTTCCAGGAGAAGATCGCCACGCACGTCAGCACGCGAGGCGGCTACGTCTACATCGGCTGGAACCTCAAGCGCGAGATCTTTCAGGATGCCCGCGTGCGTCGGGCGCTGTCGTACCCTGTGGACAAGCGGAACATCATCGAGAAGATCAACTACGGTCTCGCGGTGCCCGTGGAGTCGCCTGTCTTTGTTGAGCGTGCCGAGTACAACCGTACGCTCGCGCCGTATTCGTTTGACCCGGAGAGGGCGAAAGCGCTACTCGCTGACGCGGGGTGGGTCGATACGAACGACGATGGCGTGCTCGATCGTGAGTTCAACGGCGAGCGAAAGGATCTCCGCTTCGAGCTCATGGCGGGCTCCGGGTTTGCACCAGCTCGTGACGCGGGGCTCGCGATCGTGGACTCGTTCAAGCGTGTCGGGATCGGCGCGAGCCTGCGGGCGATCGACTTCTCGATCATGCTGGCAAGGGCGAGCCAGTTCGATTACGACGGGATCATGCTCGGCTGGGTGGGGACCGCCGGGCCGCCGGACCTGTACAACCGCTTCCACTCCTCGCAGGCCATCGAAGGCGGCTGGAACCGAAGCTCGTTCAAGAACGCAGAGGCGGACCGAATCCTGGAGGCCTATCGCTCCGAGTTCGACAGCGAGCCGCGCAAGGAGCTCTACGACCGTTTGCAAGAGATCCTCTACGAGGAGCAGCCCTACACGTTCCTCTTCTCGCGCAAGATCGTCACCGCCTGGAACCGGCGCTTCCACGGCGTACGCTGGTACCGCACCGGGGACACGGACCACCGCGAGTGGTGGGTCCCGGAGCCGCTTCGGAAGTACTGAAGGGGCGGGCTAGGGGGTACGTGCGGTCCGCGAGCAGCTCCGAGCCGAGTGTGGGTGTCGGAGTTCAAGAAGTCCGAACTAGTCCCGGGGAGAGTCCGAGCTAGTCCCGGCTCTGTCAGGCTCAGGTTGGACAGGCTTGCCTCCGAAGACAGGTGCGGGGTCCTGCACTCGGAGGTTCAGGAGTGTTTCGCCGCCCGCCGAAGCGCGCTGAGCCGAGACCCGATCAGCCGGTCACGGTCCAGATCATGGGGAGCGGCTTCCTGGATGTTCTCGCCGTACGCGACATCTCCGCCAGGGGGGTGGGCGTCTACGTTTCCCACTGCTTCGAGGGTTGTCGGCTCGACGACACGGTCGATCTGGTGATCGCGCTTCCCAGAGAGCGTCCCTTCCTGGCGCGAGGGCGCATCGCGCACCGCACCAAGAGCGGGGACGAGTTCTTCGGGGTCGAGTTCACCGAGATCTCCCGCGCGGACAGTCGACGCATCCGCCAGTATGTGAAGGGGCTCGCCTCGTCGGCCTGATAGTACGCGCGGGTGATCGAGTGAAACAGGGTCGACTCGGTAGACTGACTCCTCGCGCTGCCGAGTCACCGAACGGGAGTGCCGTGGAGTTTTCTATCGTTCCGGCCGAGGGCTTGTGGTGGCTATACGGGGTATTCGCCGCGGCGTGCGCCGCAATGGTCTTCGGCTTTGGGCGCCTGCAGCGGCAGGCGAGAGCCGGGTCGACGTCCCTGGCTCTGAAGGCTCGATACGCTCTGCCGCTGGGAGCAGTGGCCATGATCGTCGCTGGCTGGACCGTCCATGAGCAGGCTTCGGCCACGATCGAGGTCGGGCAAGGTCGGCTACAGATACACGCGGGTTTCTACAGCCAGGACCTGCAGATCTCCGACTTCAGGCTGCGAGACGCGGAGCTGGTGGATCTGCGGGAGTCGAGACACCTTCAGCCCACGAGTCGAACGAACGGAACGGGCGCGCCGGGGCTCCGCGCGGGGTGGTTCGTCCTGAGAAACAGGGAGAGGGCCTTTCTGCTCGTGACCGATCCGGGCGCGGTCGTCTACGTCCCGGGCCTTCTCGGTGCTCGCGAGCTTGCAGGACCCAGAGGGATTCCTCGAGGCTCTTGGCTCGAATTGAAGCGCTTTCCTCGCGTCAGTCGCGAAGTGTGGCGACCTCGCGGCGGAGCTGCTCCAGGCCCGTCGTGACCGAGTCCAGGCAGCTCGAGATCTGACGTAGCTGGTCCGTGAGTCCGGGGGCTGGCGCCTCAGCGCGCCGCTTGAGCTCCTCGTAGCAGCCGCGCAGGATCCGACCGCTGTCGCGCTCCTCGGCGATGTAGCGCCCCAGGAGCTCGCCAGTCTGGATGTCGATGGTCTCGTCCTTGAAGAGTCCCGAGAAGAGATCCTCGCCGTCTGCCCGCTCCTTTCCGATCCCCAGGCCTTCGAACTTCTCCAGGTCGCTCTTCTCGGAAGTGACCAGGTCGAGACTCTTCTCGAAGTTTGGGTCGGGCTTCTCTAGAAGCGAGAAGCCGAGCTCGCAGAGGCGCTTCTCAAAGGCCAGCGAGTGCTCGCCCTCGCGGATCGCGACGGTCTCGAGCACCTGGCGGACATCGGGATCGTCCGTCTTCTCGGCCCATGCGCGCAGGTAGCGATAGGCTCGCCCTTCCCCGAGGGCGATGTTGTTCAGCAGTCCCAGGTAGCTCGGTTTGTCAGCCATGCTGCTCTCCTCCTCGTCGGCACTACGCCGATCTTACAGCGAATGGGCCTGTTTTTGTGGAGTGAGCAGGTCCGAGGAGCTATTCCTTCTCTTCTTCCTCTTCCATTCCCGCGCCGACCGGGGCCTCCTGGAAGCTGGTCTGGATCTCTTCCGCGATGATCTCTCCGGTCTCGTCCATCACGATATCGGTCTCTACCCGAAGGACACCCTCCTCTGTCGCGATGGTATCGACCTCGCGAGCCACGGCTCCCTCTTCGGTGGCCACGATGTCTATCTCGCGGGTTGCGACGCCCTCTTCGGTCGCCATCACGTCGACCTCGTGAATCGCGATGCCCTCGTCGGTCTCGACGACGTCGACTTCAGTCGCCATGACGCCTTCGGCGCCTGTGGCCTCTCCCGCCTCGGCCGCTACCTCGGGCGCGTCTCCCTCGGGCGCACAGGCCAAAGTCCCGAGTAGCATCGACATGGCCAGTAGCGCCACACCCAGTGACAGTCGATTCCGCATGCTGAGTCCTCCCTACGACTGGGCGCATTATACGCGAACGGCTCAGCCGCCGGGAAACTACTCAGAGGACTCCTCGGCCCCTCCAGAGCTGTTCTCGGCGCGGGTTGCCGCCTTCCTGCGTATCGAAGTCACGGTCGGGATATGCTTCCAGCGGCTCCGGATCATCTCCGCGCGCTTGATTACGCGGGCATCGAGGGGCTCCTCCTTGTCCGTCTCGGCCTTCGTTTCTGGTCGGCGTGGGCGGATGTCGAGCTCCGCAAGCCGCCTGGTCAGCTTTTTCAGCGCACGCGCCGGATCGCGGAAGAACTCGGTTCCGCGCACGCGGACGAACTCCCAGCCCAGCCTCTCGAGGGTCAGCTGACGGTCCATCTCCTCCGTCAGCGCCTCCATCGTGTGGGAGCGATCCCCGTCACACTGAACGGCGACGCGGGTACCCGCATCGCCCTCGACGACGAGATCGATCGTGTACTCCCCCACCTGGTAGCGGTGCGTGAGGCGATGTCCCGCGGTTTTGAGTCCTTTGAACACTCGCTTTTCGAGCTCGGAGTTGAAGCGCTTCTTCTGCTCGATCGGCTTTGCCCGCAGGGCCTGCGGATTTTCGGCGTGCGAGATGAGCTGCAGCCGCAGATCCCCGTGCTTCAGATCACGGCCCGGGTCAAGGGAGTGCACGACCCAGAGCTGGTCCCGTGCCCTGCTGGCCGCCACGTTGAAGACCTTCTTGGCGTCGTCCCGCTGCCGCAGCATGAGCGGACGGTTGGACGGCGAGTTCACGACAGAGAGCAGGATGATGTCTCGCTCATCGCCCTGAAACTGCGAGGCGTTGCCGCACAGGATGCGTCTCTTCTGGTACTCGGATACGGTCAGGCGAATTCGGAGCAGCGAGTCGATGTACAGCGCCTGATCCGTGCCGACCAGACAGATCACACCGATCGTCGAGTCCTTGTACTCGTCCAGGCGACAGATGGCCGAGACGAGCGACGCGATCTCGAGCGCCTCGGCCTTGTTGACCCCGTTCGAGTCGCTCCCGTTCTCGACCCGACGCGCAACCAGGTGGGGGTAGACTCGACCTGAAGACGCCTCGCGCAGGGCCCGGATCTCGCCGCCGTAGCAGAGCTGGTTGCTGAACTGGATGATGTCCGGGACACAACGGAAGTGCTCCACCAGGCGGATCGTGGCGCCGAACGACTGGCGTGCCAGGTCGTAGACGGAAGTCTTGCCATCGTAGAGCTGCTTGTTCGGTATGTCTTTCAGGATCTCGTCGATCAGTGCGTGGATCTTCTCACCGCGCTGGCCCACGGCATAAGGGCTTACCTGCTCGTGGTCACCGACGACGACGACTTCCCTGCCAAGTGCGAAGGCCACGAGACCCATCACGTCACTCTGGCTGGCCTCGTCGATGATGACGACGTCGAAGCGCGTGGTAGCGACGTCGAAGGACTCGACCACCCTCGAGAGCGGCATGATCCAGACAGGCACCGCGCTGCGGCACTCGACCAGAGTGCGCTTGGCCTCTTCCCGGAGACGCGGGACGTGCTTTCCGGTGCCCTTGCCGATCTTCTTGTGGAGTCCGAGCCAGCCGTTTAGGGCTTGCTGCTGCTTGAGGCCGGTTCGCCGCAGCTGGGCCTGCCAGGAGAGCTTTTCTACGTAGTCTGCGGTGACCCCCATGAGCTTGTCGGTCACCAGGTCGAGCTGCTCCTGCAGCTCGTCCAGGTCCAGCGCTGCCTGGCGGGCGAGGTGCTGCTCCCACTGGCGGTAGCGCCAGGCCTTCTCTACTTCACCCGGGGGCGTCCCTCCGGCATGGGGAGCGTGGCGCTCGAGGACACAGGTTGCCCACGCGGGTACCACCGCGGCGAGCCGCTCGAGCAACTCCTCGCGCCGTTCGAAGTTCGGACGCAGCTCGATCAGCTCCTCGAGCCGGTCCCGCGCCGAGCTGTACGTATCGTAGTTGCCCTTCTTGATCCCCGTCGCGAGCTGCTTGGTCAGTGGAAAGATGCCGTCCTTCTTGGAGAAGGGCTCGAGCTCGGCCAGCCAGTAGCCCTTCCGCGCTTCGAGATTCTTCCTGCGCAGGAAGCGGATCCTGGCTTCGATCAGCGGCTCTATGTGCTCGGTCGTGATCTCGCGCGTTCGCTGGAGCTCGCTCTTCCGCGACGCCCGACTGCCGGTCTTCCGCGAGAGCCGAGTCCAGTCCAGACCTGCCTCGTCGAGCTTTCTTTCGCAGCTAGACCAGATCTCGGGATGCCAGGCCAGTGCCAGCGCGATGCCCTCGGCATGATGCCGGGCTTCCCTCTCGGGCGCCGGACCCAGCGCTGCAAACTCGGGGAGGCCGAGCGGGAGCATCTGCCGGTCCCAGCGCTGCCCCAGACGATCGCGCCATGCGCGAATCTCCAGGTGATGCAGGATCGCCTGGAAGTGCGCGGCCTCGGCGGGGGCGCCGGCGTCGACGCGTGTCGAGGCGATCAAGTCGCTCCACTCAGAGTGTCTGATCAGAGTGAGCTTCGAGAGCTCTCTGCCCGACTCGAAGTGCTGCACAATCGCCCTGCACGTCTCAGCGAGCTGGTGTAGCGGCAGGTTACAGTCGACACTCGGTCCGTGTTCCAGTGTCAACGGCTCCTTGTCCGCCACGTCGCTGCAGCACGCCTCGATGAGCTCCTGCAGCTCACGCCATGACTGAGCACGCTCTCCACCCACACTGCCGGCCTCCAGGCAGTCGCGGATCCACTCGGCGTCGCTTTCGAGGAGCTCTCCCGCATTGTGCGTCGCGAGGGTCTCCCCCGCGTGAAGGAGCGCCTGTAGCAGCTCGTGCAGTGGGGCTGGGTCTTGATCGTCGTGGAGCCAGAACTCCGCCCCGGTCTTGAGGCTCGTCCGCTCGAGCTCTGCGATCTCGTCGTAGAGGGCGGCAAAGTCCTTTGCGGTCGGAAAGGCTCCGAGGTCCGGGAGCTCGGAGCGAAGAAGCTTCTCGTCCTCCGCACTGAGCTTCGCGTTCAGCGCATAGAGCTCGTGGATCTCCGAGCTCGAGAGGGGCGGCAGAGCGCCCTCGGGTAACGGTCCCGCAATCCAGTCGTCTGTTCCGGCGAGCTCGCCCATCTTCCGCGCGGCCTCGGCGGGCGTAATGGTCTCCCCCAGCACATCGAGCTCGCGGTACTCGCCCTTGACGGCTTCGAGCAGGCGGACACGCAGCTCTCTCTGCTCGCGACTGAGGGTCTCACGCGCTTCGGTCAGCCGCTCGATTTCTTTCGTGAGCTTGTTCTCACTGGTCGACGCGAGGTAGTTGACGATGCCGGTGATCGACTCCTCGAGCTGGCGGCTGCTCTCCTCGTCGCTGTCCAACACGCTCACGCACAGCGACTGGAGCGGCTTTGCGAGCTGCTGGCGGACTACGCGCAGGGCCTTCGAGGCGTGGCTCGTCACGAGGATACTCTTGTTCTGAGCCAGCAGATGGCCAATGAGGTTCGCGATCGTGTGGCTCTTGCCAGTCCCCGGGGGACCCTGGACGATCACCGCACCGGTCTCCTCCAGCCGGTGAATGACCTGTTCCTGCTCCCTGTTCGCGTACTTCGTGAGCAGAACATCAGTCTCAGCGTGCTCCGCGCGCTCTGCCGAGCGGCCGGTGTCGATTCCCACGACCCGGTACAGGGACTCCGGGAGCTCGGTCAGGTCGGGAATCGTGTCGAGGTAACGCCCGATGTTGTCTACCAGACCGTAATTTCGATAGCCGAGGTACAGCTGCGGCTGCCGGTAGAGATACGGTCCGCTGGCGTTCTCGACCTCGAGCTCGTTCTCGAAGTACTGACCGTTCGTCCAGAAGCGTTGGACGAAGTCCTTCAAGAACTGGCTCGTGGGCTCTCCCCCGAGCGGGTGACAGTGGTTGCTCGCCAGCGTGTCGCTGAGCGTACGGATGCCCGCGCCGTCGATGTCCACGTGTCGGAGCAGAGGCGTGTAGACCTCGGGACCATCTGACTCGACAATCGTGAATTCCGGAAGGCCTGCATCGAACCTGAGCTCGACGCGCTGGAGGAGCATAGGATGCTGGACCTTCCCTGCAGGGTGGTCCAGCACCAGAATCCCGTCTCCGAGAAAGAGTTGGTACTTCTCAGATTCGCGCTGCAGCTTCACATGCAGTTCGAACAGCTCCGAAAAGACGCCGAGGGCATCGATGGCACCCCGCTCCTCGCTGGCCCATGCCTTCTTTGCCTCTAGGAACTCCACTAGAGCTTCGACTCGGTCATCCGAGTCCGAGAAGACTTCCTCCCTTCCAGCAGCGTTCTTGCGAGTCTTCCGGACGATGGAATCCGGGTCGGCGTCCACGTCATCCCAGCCCGCGCGGAGCCAGTTCTTTACGACCACCGAGGGCTCCGGGCACTCGGTCTCCTTGGGTCGCCCGACCTTGATCAGGAAGTCGCCCGGGGATCGCGTAGACGTCGTCGGGCTCTCGTCGATCGGGTCGTAGCCTTTTTGCAGGTAAGCCGACTCCGGTATGTCATCAATCCGGAGGATCCACTCTCGGTCGTCGAGGCGCACGACAGGAGGCGTCTTCACCTGGTGCATCTCCTGGAGGTAACGGAATACTCGCTCTACTCGCACTTTGGCGGTCTGGAGGTCGTGAGTGTCGGGCATCTTCTCTTTCGCGGGGCTGGCGTGGCCCGGTGGCAGGTGGGGTCAGACGGTCGTCGTCTTTATCGGTAGATCACAGGAGAGATTCAGCGACATACCGGGACGGGACGCGACGTTGGCGTCAGCTGCGCCAGGGGCTGGTCGCTACCTGCGGGACCGGCGCGAGCGGTCGCGCGTTGCCTGTGCGGCGCTTGCAGGCGACGCCCCGCGCCAGCCGCCTTCGCTTAATGGACCAGCCGATCGATGGCCTCCAGCAGCGGCTTCATGCCCAGGTGTTCCACGCTGTGTCGGGCCTGTGCCAGCGCATTTCTCTCTCGGCTCTCCCCCAGGAGGGAGTAGAGCGGTTACTCGTACCAATCTTGTTCATGGTGCCCGTAGTCGAAGGTGATCTCCTCACCAGGCTTGATCGCTTGGATCGCGTACAGCTCAGGTCCCTCGAACTCCGCGTTCGGCTTGTGCGAGTGATTGAGGTACCGGAGCTGGTTAACGACCTTTACGCCTCGGTAGGAGCCGTCGTCTTCTAGCACCCACAGGACATGGCGACCGTCCGTTTCAGTGCGCGGACCTCGGACAGCGGCGATGTAGTCACCTCGCTTGAACGGTTCCCGCGCGAACACACCTCGTCCGTGGAACGAACTGCTCTTGACGTAGATCCAAGCTCTTGCCACCCAGGGAGTCTAACCCGAGCGAATGGGGTCCGAGGTTCCGCCGCAGCTAGCCGAAAAGCGGGCCGAGGGCCGCGCTGTCGAGATACTCGTCGATGCGCTGGATCTTGCCGGCGGCCAGCTCGAGCACGATGCACACGGCGATCTCGAACGGGTCCCTGTCGCGCAGCTTGCCGCGCAGCACGTGCTGCTGGCAACAGCCGCCCGGGTAGCAGCGGCGCCGCACCTGCTCGTAATGCCACACCTCGGCGCGAGAGGTGAGTCCAGTCAAGAGCGCCAGGTTCTCGTCTTTGGACTGCGCTTGCCCGCTCGTGTTGTGCCATACCTCGATGTCGTCGGCGTAGAGCGCCGCGACCGTCTCGACGTCCCCGGCCTCGATGGCCGCGAACAGGCGATCGGCCAGTCGGTCGACTTCCTCGGGTGTCATCCGTGCCCTCCTCGGCCCCTAGCCTACACCGTTCTAGCGCCGCTGTTCCTGGGCTAGGGCACCGTCGAGGCCGTCGCGATAAATGGCGGCCACGATCCTTTCGATTCCAGGTCGAGAATTGAGGTGCGGGCCGAGAGCCAGCCCACGAGCTCTCCACTCGGGATGGTGTCGCGGTGGAAGCGCAGCACGAGCTGCTCGGACGCCCGCTCTTCCACGACGACGCCGTCTGGTAGAGACTCAGGCGCCGGCCCGTCGAACTCCACACGCATGCGTCGGGACTCACCGAAACGGCGCCTGGGTCAGGTACCTGTCGACTCGTAGCGGCGTAGGCCGATGTGGAAGAGGCGGAAGCCGACAGCCAGCATCGCGAGGCACGCGATCGGCGAGAGCGCGGGCACCCAGGGGCGGCCGGCCGGCCTCGCTGGTGCGGTTCAGGGCGGAAATCGCGGGAAAATAGTTTACGAAGGCTAGCGGGGTGGCATACGTGACGACGCGTCGGAACCAGCGCGAGTACGCCGAGACTGGATAGGAGAGTGCCGCACTCCCGCCGTAGGTCAGCATGTTCTGGAGCTCGGAGGTGTGTCCGAGCGTCCAGAACTCGGACGCGGCCCCGGCCATCACGACCCCGGTAAAGAAGAGCACTCCTCCAGCCACGCCGAAACAGATCCAGGCCACGGCGCGTAGGTCGAGGTCCAGGTAGGAGGACGAGATGACGAGTACGATCAGGCCTTGCAAGACGCGCCCGATCTTGCGCGCCTCGAACTGAAAGGTGGAGATCCGGAGGACGATACTGCGAGGGCGCAGCAGCCAGCGATCCATGCGACCCTCAAGCATATAGCCGGCGAAATTCTCGAAGCCGTAGAAGGCTCCCTCGACGAGTCCCAGGACGTTGCCACCATTCCGTACAGGAGAGCCAGCTCGGCGAAGGTCCAGCCCTGCAGGGCGCCGAAACGTTCGACCAGGAAGAAGACGGGAGCGAAGTCGCTCACGATCACGAGAGAGTCGATGGCCGTGCGGATCAGGAACGAGGTCCGGTGCAGGACGAGCCAGACGGCCTGGTGGGCCAGGCTGAAGACGAGAGCCGCGCCTGAGAGCTTTCCCGCCGCCAGGGCGACGGGTAGACGAGGGGTCTCCCCGCTTCAACCCAGGGCGCATCCTCGTGTGGTTGCTTCGAAGCAAGGGAATTAGAGCCCCCAAGAGCACCTGGATCGGCTAGCCTGCGAGTAGCCGTCGAAGTTGGTTGAAGGAGCAGGTGCATGGCGCGAGGTCCGGCCGTCGGGGACCAGGCTCCCGAGTTCGAGCTGCAGTCGACACGTGGTTCGGTCCGCTTGAGCGAGCACCTTGCGAAGGGAGCTGCGCTGCTCGTCTTCTACCCTGGAGATGGCACGCCCGTGTGTACGAAGCAACTCTGCGACTACCGGGACAACCTCGACGTTTTCTCCGGGCTAGGTGTGCAGGTGCTGGCGGTCAACCCCGCGCCGCTCTCATCGCACGAGAAGTTTGCGGAGGCCTTCGACCTGCCGTTCCCGCTTCTCTCTGATCCGGAGAGCAAGGTGTGCGATGCGTACGGTGCTTCCGGGCTCTTCGGGATGACCAAACGTTCCCTGTTCCTGATTCGAGGCGACGGCAAGGTTCTCTACCGCCAGACCGATTTACCGATCTTCCGTCGTACCGCCGAAGAGCTCGAGAAGATCATCGCCGAGCGCCTGAACGACTAAAGTCAGGTCGCTCCGTGGAGCCGGGTGGGGGCTTATAGACTGCGTCCGCTCGGCGAGGGGAGGTCGATGTCGGATCGAGGCAATGAGCGACGACAAAGCAAGCGCCGCCGACGTCGCCTGGCCGTGAAGTTCTGGCGCGGAGACGTCGAGGGAACGGGGTTTACCGTAGACATCTCGAATACCGGTCTCATGGTACAGACGACCGCCGCGGCGGATATCGGCACGCGCTTTCACATCGAGCTCCAGCTCCCCGAAGGAACACTGTTCTTGACGGAGGGCATCGTTGTACGCAAAAAAGTGTACCCACGTTATGCCGCGTCAATGTTCAAGCCTACACTGGGCTTCCGGTTCCTCGGTCTGGGAGAGGCGATCCGTGCCGTACTCGAGCAGGAGTCCGAGGATGATTCGGAAAGGTAGAATCGGACCCCACTCCTTGTGGCGCCCATGCAGCTCCGAGCTCTGATCTTCGATCTCGACGGCACCCTCCTGGACACTCTTCAGGACATCGGGACGTCATGTAACCGGGTGCTCGCGGCTCGCGGCTTTCCCACGCACGAGATCGAGGCCTACCGGCTGCTCATCGGAGACGGCGCTCCGGAGTGCGTGAAGCGGGCGTTGCCCGCAGACAGCCGCAGCGAGGCTTTGATTCAGGAGTGTCTCGAAGCCTACTTCGAGGAGTACGAGCGGGGCTGGAACGTCTCCACCAGACCCTATGACGGGATCCCGACGCTACTGGATGACGTGGCAGAGCGAGGCATCGGCATGGCGGTCCTTTCGAACAAGGCCCAGTCCGCTACAGAGCGCTGTGTAGATGGCCTGCTGGGGCGCTGGACGTTTGCCTCCGTGATCGGACAGAACGATGCGCGCGGCAGGAAGCCAGACCCTGCGGGAGCCCTCGAGATCGCCGAGAGCTTGAACGTATCAGCCGGGGAGTGCCTCTTCGTTGGTGATACCGAGGTCGATATGAGAACTGCCGAAGCCGCGGGGATGTTTCCTCTCGGGGTCCTGTGGGGCTACCGCACGGCGCAAGAGCTGAGAAGCGCAGGTGCCAGGGCGCTGGCTCGCGAGCCCTCCGAGATCCTGCGGCTGGTTCCGGGAGCGAGAGGATCCGGGATCTGACCCTCCTCGGAAACGGGATAGCCTGAGGACATGACAGAGCCCGATGTCACGCTCACGGACTATGGGCTCGCGCTCGAGTGCGCGGTCTTCGCCTGGCTGGTCTGGCGCTCCCGGAGCGGCGAGGGCGGCGTGCGCCCCTGGATGTTTCTGTTCTTTGCCTCGTTGTCGGCGTCCTCCCTGTTTGGAGGGACCGTCCACGGGTTCTTCCTCGATCCTGCGACCAGCGGTCACGTGGTGCTGTGGCCCCTCACGTTGCTCGGGATTGGCGTGACTGCCCTCTCGGGCTGGGCGATCGGCGCACACCTCGTGATCCGTCCCGAGGCTGCCCGCTGGATCATCCGGGTAGCGGTACTGCAGCTCATGCTGTATGGCGCAGTGGTGGTGTTCGTGAGCGCGGCCTTCTGGGTGGCCGTCGCCAACTACCTTCCAGCTGCTTTGTTCCTGCTCGTCGCGTTCGTCATGGTCGCTTGGCGGGGCGAGCCGGTCGGAGCCGCCGGAGCTACGATCGGGGCCTGGGGACTCGTCCTGTCCCTGGTCGCGGCGGCAATCCAGGTGCTCCAGATCTCCGTCCATCCCAGCTACTTCAACCACAACTCGCTCTACCACGCAGTGCAGGCAGTTGCGCTCGCCCTCATCCTCGTCGGATGCCGCAAGCTGCTGCGCAGCTCAGCCGCAGCGAGCGGCATAACGTAGCGGAGCCACAGGCTTTTTGTTGAGCGTCGGGGACCCCCCGAGCAGGGCTTCGCGATTGCCATCTAAGCGAACAATGGGCCACAATGGGCCCACGAGTAGACGCCGCGACTCGGGACCCTGCCCGGTCAGGATCGACCGGGCAGGGAGCGAAGGGATAGGGAATGCCGCGCGAGAACGACTCCACCCTGGTAATGACCTTGCCAGCAGTCGGGGACTTCATGGATACCCGCGTGCACACGGTGCGAACGGACACCGACATCCTGGTAGCCGTCGAGTCGTTGCTCAAGAACCACGTGACCGGGGCGCCTGTTTTGGACGAGACGGGGGCGCTCGTCGGGATGCTGACCGAGAAGGACTGTCTCAAGCTGATCGCGACCGGCCACGGCGCCGATGTCCCGAGCGGCAAGGTCGAGAGCTTCATGGAGACGGAGCTCACCACGATCTCACCCTCTACAGACATCTACTTTACGGCGGGCCTGTTCCTCAGGAACACCTTCCGACGCCTGCCCGTCGTGGAGGATGGGAAGCTTGTCGGCGCCGTGACCCGCTTCGACATCCTGCGCGTCATCCTGGCCAATCTCACCTGAAGCGTTGCGCCGGGCGCGGGCAGCTCGGCTCAGGCTGGGCAGATTCTCGGCCGATGCGGTCACGGGAGGTGCGGCATGTCGAGCGATAAGCCTGTGGCAGCGCGTTACGAGCTGAGTGGCCCCGTCGAGTTCCGCTGCGACGACCAGGTTGGCACCGGAACCGTGTGGAACGTCTCCGCTTCCGGCGCCCTCGTCGAACGCACCTCCACCGTTGTCGAGAGCGGAACCCCGCTGCGCCTGCGGCTGTCCTATTACCCAGGTTCCTTTGAGATCGAGCTGCCCTCCGAAGTCGTTCGGACGACGCCGACCGGGTTTGCCGTCCGTTTTACCGACCTGGACGCCTCTTCGCGGCGGCTGCTGGCAAAGGGTTCTGTTTCGCTGCGAGAGCGGCTTCGGCTCCGATCTGCCCAACTGATCCCGCACGGCTGCACTCTTCCGCTTCTCTAGACTCGAGACGCTCTCCCCAGGGCACGTGAAGCGAACGTCGCCTCGGTCCCGAGGAACCTGGAGTTTCGTCGTACTCGACGCACCCGTGCTGTATCGGGCGTGCCTACCGCTGGTTCCGACGAAGCGAAGGATCGAGAAAGGCTGACACCTGGAGCCCCGCCGTTCCACTCAGAGAGTGGTGTTGGAAACGCTCTTTCGAAAAGAAGCCGCCGCGCGCTCTGGCACATCGGTCTGGGGCGGAGTCATCCTGACGCAGCCGCCTGCGCTCTTGCTGCTGACGGTACTTGCCCTGTGCACGTGCGGCGCGCTCGGCGCTCTGCTCGTCTGGGGCCACTACGCAAGACAGGAGACGGTCAGAGGAGTTCTTTCAGCCGCGCGCGAGCGCGGGCCGGACGCCTCGCTCGTACCGGTGGGTGCCGCCCTGCATGGAGAGCTGTACCTCCCGACTCGCGCCATAGGCTCTCTGGCGCCCGGGCAGCAGGTCTGGCTGAACTACGATGCGTTCCCCTCTTCCCGCTTTGGCAGGTTCCGGGGGCGGGTGCGTGAAATCAGCAGGGCGATCCTGCTTCCCGGGGATCCGCAGCTGCTCGTCGCCATCGAGGAATCCGTACACCGCGCCACGGTGGAGCTGGCCGAGCATGAGATCGTCGTGTCTGGCAGGCAGGTCCCGTTGCGTGCCGGGATGCGGCTCAGCACGGAGATCACCGTCGAACGACGCTCCCTGCTCGAATGGCTGCTGGGTCCTCTCATCAACGTCTGCAACAGAGAAACAGGAGGGTTGAATGCGTGAATTGACGCCAGGCGAGGTCGAGTTCGTCTCCGGAGGGAACCCACGAGACGTTGCGGTGGGGGCAGGCCAGCTAGCCGGCCTGGGCCTCGGGTACGGGATATGTCTGCCCTGCGGCGGCTTCGCGACCACGATGACAATGGGGCTGACCAGCCAGCTCGGGGGCCAGGCAGTCGGCTACATGTACGACAACCCGGGCACGACCTTGACGGTGGCAGTCGGCACTCTGCACGTTGCGGACACCGTCTCGAGCTTTGTCGGCATGCTGGGCTTCGGAAGTCCAATCGGGGACGCCGGCAGCCCCGCTGCCTGTTGGTGAGCGCGCACGAGAGCCCTAAGGTCATGCCTGGTTGGGTCGCCCGCCTGATTGCGCTCCTCGCCTCGCACCTCCCTGGAACCCTCGCTCGAAGCTGCGCCCGGGCGCTTGGCGGTTCCGCCTACGCGACGTGTGGGAGCTCGACGCATCGCCGCGTGGCTCGGATCATCGAGCTGGCGCTGGGTGAGTCTCCGCGCGAGGCGCGGAGTATCTCGCTGGAGCACTTTCGCCGCGCATGTTCCTTTCATTGTGACTATCGCGACCTCATCTGCGGGAGCCCCGCGCGCGCACTCGAGCTTGCAGAGAGCGTCAACGTCACTGGAGAGCGCTTCGCACACAGCTATGCCGAGCTCGGCGATCGCGTAGATCGGAGCGGGAGCGCCCCGCTCGTCGTGGCAACGATCCACATGGGCAGCTACCTGCGCGCCCTGGCGAAGCTGGTCCGGATCTCGCCACCCGGACGGCGGATCCGAGTTATCGCGCTGCGAGAGTGGACCCGCGGAGAAGAGCTCGCCTACCGACGGCTCGCGCTAGCCGGCATCGAGGTGCAGGCGATCCCCTTCTCGGATCGGCCCGGCCTCAAGGCCTGGCTGGAGCTGCGCGCGGGCAACACGCTCGTTGTTCTGTTCGATACGCCGCTCGAGTTCGGGACCCAGCGCTCGGTAGTGGTGCCGCTGTTTGGTCGAAGCGCACGACTTCCCGCGGGTGCAGCGTTGCTCGCGCTACTGGCCGGAGCCGTCATTCTGCCCGCGGTCAGCTACGCGGACGAGGCCGGGCGAGAGGTCCTGCAGTTCGAGAGGCCCATGCCGGCCCGAGTCCTCGAAGGCGAGGACCTGGCCCTCGCGAGCGCGCGCATCATGCAGGAGCTCGCAGCCCGAGCGGAGTGCTGGATCCGTGCGCGGCCAGGAGAGTGGCTGCTCTGGCAGCGCCTGCCGGAGTTCTGGAGAGCCGCCGAGTGAGTTCGACCGCATTGCGCTTCTCGAGGCACTCCGCGCTTCCCGTGCTCCTTCAGACGGAGGCGGCAGAGTGCGGGCTCGCCTGCCTCGCGATGGTTGCGAGCTATCACGGACGCCAGACCGACCTGACCTCGCTGCGTCGCGATCACGCGGCCTCGCTGCGAGGAGCCAGCCTCAAGTCACTCATGCTTACTGCGAGCCAGCTCCACCTGAGCTGCCGACCGCTGCGCGTGGCCCTGGATGAGCTCTGCGCGCTCCGAACACCGGCCATCCTGCACTGGGACATGACGCACTTCGTGGTGCTGAAGAGCGCCTCGCGCCGCAGAATCGTAGTCCACAACCCCGCTCTCGGCCGACGCACCTACTCCCTCCGGGAGGCGTCACCGCACGTGACCGGAGTGGCGCTGGAGCTCGCCCCGGCCGACGGATTCGAGCGCGGCACTCGAAGCGAGAAGGTCCGCCTCGCAGAGCTTTGGAGGCACGCCTCGGGCTTGAAGGGAGCGCTGGCTCAGCTCCTTGCTGTGTCGCTGGTTCTCCAGGTCTTCGCGCTCGCGAGCCCGTTCTACATCCAGCTCGTGGTGGACGAGGGCCTTGCGAGGCACGATCGCGAGCTTCTCTCGTTGCTGGTCCTGGCGTTCCTGATGTTGATGCTGATCAATCTGGGGACCACGGCGCTGCGCTCGTGGCTGGTTCTCCGACTGGGGACGCAGCTCGGCTTTCAGATCGCGTCGAACCTCTTTCACCACCTGCTGCGACTTCCGATCTCGTACTTCGAGAAGCGCCAGCTAGGTGACGTCGTTTCTCGCTTTGGGTCACTGGAGCCGATCATCAGGCTTTTCACCACAGGGTTGGTCACCGTACTAATCGACGGGCTGATGGCGCTCGCGACCCTTGCCATGATCTTCCTGTACAGCCCTGTGCTGACCTGGCTCGTGCTGGCAGCCGTGGCGCTGTACGGGTTCACTCGTGCCGGTTTCTACGCTCCACTCAAGGAGCTCTCGGAGGAGCAGATCGTAGCGGGTGCAAGGGAGGGCTCGAGCGTGTTCGAGACGCTTCGGGCCCTGCAGAGCATCAAGGTGTTCGGCTGCGAGTCCGATCGCGAGGCGATCTGGCAGAGTCGTCGCGCGGCTCAGCTGAATGCGGGCGTCAGGCTCGGAAAGCTGGCCATAGGCCAGGAGGCGATCCGCGGCGTCCTCTTCGGCCTCGAGAACGTGGCCGTTATCTACCTTGGTGCCATCATGGTCCTGAGCGACGAGCTTACGGTCGGAATGCTCTTCGCGTTCATGTCCTACAAGGGTCAGTTCACCACGAGGATCTCCGCGCTGATCGACCAGGCTGTCGAGCTCCGGATGCTGGACCTGCATCTGACCCGTCTGGCGGACATCGCGCTGACCCGCCCGGAGTACGGGTCTCCATCGAGCGGGTGGCGTCCGAGACCTGTCGACGGGAGGCTCGAGCTCGTAGACCTGGGGTTTCGCTACTCCGTCTCTGACCCGCCGATCCTCGAGGGTCTCAACCTCACGATCGAGCCCGGCCAGTCGATCGCCATCACGGGACCCTCCGGCTGCGGCAAGACCACGCTCATCAAGCTTCTGCTTGGCCTCCTTCCGCCGAGCTGGGGCGAGGTGAGGGTGGACGGGGCGCGTCTCGATCAGCTCGGATTGGGCGCCTATCGCCGGCAGATCGGAGCAGTCATGCAGAGCGACCAGCTTTTTTCGGGCTCGATCGCGGACAACATCTGTCTGTTCGACGTGGAGCGCGACGCCGACAGAATCCGCTCCTGCGCGGAGATTGCGGCGATCGATCGAGAGATCGGGAGCATGCCGATGCAGTACGACAGCCAGATCGGAGACATGGGAACCATGCTGTCCGCCGGCCAGCGTCAGCGCGTGTTACTGGCGCGCGCTCTCTACCGAGAGCCTCGCGTGCTGTTTCTCGACGAGTGGACGTCCAACCTGGATGCGCGACTGGAAGCTCAGATCAACGAGGAGATCGGAAAGCTCGACGTGACGCGAGTGGTTGTCACACATCGCGCGGAGCTCATCCGGAGCATGGACCTAGAGCTCTCGCTACCCGGCAGGATTGATCGGAGACCATCGGCGGGAGCTTCCCATGCTGAGCCGAGCTGAGCGCACAGCGCGCAGCCCTGCCGGAGAAGCCCACGCGTCCCGACGCCGGTTAGCTAGTCTACGCAGCCGAGGTGAGGAGGCTGGCCAGACAGAACGCCGCCCTGATTGGTCTGTTGGTGGTCGTGACCACGGGGTGCGCCTCGATGTCGATCGAACAGATGGGCAACGACGAGCTCTGCGTCCTCTATCACGTGCGGGTCGACGACCCCGGGGCGGCACTGCGAGAGCTGTCCGAGCCGGACTCCGGTCGTGCCTACGACCCCGATCTCCACAGGGCCGCCGCTCTCGAGATTCGAAGGCGCGCGCTGATCTCTCCGGAGAGCTGGCCGGATGCCGACTCAGGTAAGGTTCGAGTCGGCATGTCTCGCTGCGGGGTGCTCGCGGCGATGGGCGTTCCGTCCAAGTCGAATCCTGCGGACGACAAGTGGATCTACCATCGGAAGGGCCAGAACTCGCTCTACGTCGCCTTTGAGGCCGGCCGTGTCGCCAACGCCTGGGTGAACTGACCGGCTTGGGTGCCACAACCCTCTCTGATACCCTTCCGGACAGGAGGGCCACATGCCTGACAATCAGAACAAGGAATTCGAGCTTCGCAGCATCAACCACCTTGCCCTGGTCTGCAAGGACATGGCTCGGACGGTGGACTTCTATAGCAACGTCCTGGGCATGCCACTGATCAAGACGATCGAGCTTCCCAACGGTATGGGACAGCACTTCTTCTTCGACATGGGAAACGGGGGCTCACTCGCGTTCTTCTGGTTCCCCGACGCACCGGAGGCCGTGCCAGGCGTGGCCTCCCCGCAGCCGAAGTGGGGCGCTGGTCTCACGACTGCCCATGCCTCGATGAATCACGTGGCGTTCGACGTACCGCTGGACAAGATCGAGGACTACCAGCGCAGGCTCACCGCCAAGGGTATCGACGTTACCGACGTGGTGAACCACGATGACAGCCCGGAGCAGCAGAGCCCTGAGGTGAATGAGGGCACGTTCGTCCGGTCGATCTACTTCTTTGATCCCGACGGGATCCTCCTGGAATTTGCGGCCTGGACGCGCGGGTTCACCGAGCAAGACGTCAAGCACGAAGCTGCTCGCGCGTCGTAGCGCCATCCGTTCCGGCTGAGCGCGCAGCCTCGACAGTGCAGAGTACGCGGATGAGGGTCCTTCGGGTCGGTCTCAGCGCCTGGTTTGCGCTCCTCGCGTGGACCGCCGTGGAGTCACGAGCGGAGGAGCCGGGTATCGTGCTCCGGATCCTCTCTCCGCGCCCGGACGCCGTGGTCGGAGATTCCGATGGCCTCGCGTTCGTCGAGGGGCGCGCGCTGGCTCTCCTGGGCGCGTATCGAAGCCACGACATCGTGTTTGCGATCGACACGTCGAGGACGACTGCTGAGCCCTCGGGACTGGACATCGATGGAGACGGGACGATCGGCGAGCAGGAGCGGGGGCTCCTTGGCGGGCTCTTCTCGAGCCAGCTAGCCCATCCCGACAGCATCCTCGCGATGCAGCTGGCCCTGGTGAGGGCCGCGCTGCAGGGCGTAGACCCGCGCGAGACGCGCGTGGGCCTCGTGGCCTTCCCTGGCTTGCCAGAGGGCAAGAAGGCAAGAGCCTTTACCGACGTGCCACTCACCTCCGACCTGGCCGAGGTCCGCCTCGGCCTCGATCGCATCCTCGAGATGGGGTCCGAAGGGAGTGCCAGCGTCGCGGAGGCGGTTGCGCACGCGGGGAACGAGCTCATCGGCGCGGGGGCGGCGCGGAGCTCCAGTCGTGAGGAAACGACTCGCATCCTCGCCTTTTTTCGTCGGTAGTCCGATCCGGCCCCAGGTCGCGGTCGGAAAGGCGAGTTGGAATCGCGGGCTTGGTACCTCGGACGTTGTGGCAAGCAGAGGGATCCGTATCGATACCTTTGCGGTGACCGAGCAGGCGATCGGCGCTCCTGGTCCGTTGATAGAGATCGCAAGCTTGAGTGGGGGCACGTACACGCCCGTGCGTCAGCTGGACCAGGTAGAGTTGCGACTCGAGCAGGCCCGTTTCGCGGATACGAGCTTCCTGCAGATCCGCAACGCCACGTCTGGAGACCGCTCGGGCACTGTCCTCCAGAGCCGCGACGGCCGCTTCGCCGCGTTGGTCTCGCTCGACGAGGGGGAGAATACGCTGGAGGTTCGCGTCAGAGCGGCCAACGGACGCGAGGCGCGCCGCCGAGTGGTCGTGACATACGACCCGGAGGCACCTCCGCACCCCTTGACTCCCGCACAGCGGAGACGTCGGCAGGTTCTCGAGGCGTGGAACTAGCCGACTTGGCGCTGCGACTCGTGTCTCCGTATCATCACGGCCACGTGAAGCCCCTTCTCGGTCTCCTCCGATTCCGCAACCAGCGCCCGATGCCCGGATCGGGCGGCGATTGAGTGCACCGCAGCGGCGGCCTCCGAAACTTGCGGGCATAGCCGAGCGCTCCGAAGCAGTCACTCCGCGCCCAAAGCGGAGCATCTGGCGCCGCACCTTTCTTGCACTCGAGGACCGGAATTTTCGCTGGTTCTTCGCAGCTCAGTTCGGGAGCTTCACGGCGATGAACATGCAGATGTTCATCCGCGGCTGGCTCGTTTTCGAGCTCACGGGCTCGTTCGCCGCGCTCGGCATCATGTCGCTGGCTAACGGTTTAGCGGGTATGGCAACGGCGCTCTTCGGCGGGGTGATCGCGGATCGCGTGCGACAGAAGAAGCATGTCGTTCAGGTCGGGCAGGGACTGAACGCGCTCGTCGTGCTCGCTGTCGGCACCCTCATTGCATTGGATCTGCTGCGCTTCTCGCATCTGATCGTGGCGGCCCTGGTGCAGGGCGCGGTCATGAATACGATGATGCCCTCGCGTCAGGCCATGACTCCCGAGATTCTCGGCATGGAGCGCCTGATGAACGCGATTGCCATCAACACGATGGGCATGAACGCGGCCCGCCTGTTGATGCCCGGCTTCGCAGGATGGCTCGTGGGTGCGCTCGGCGGGGACAGCGGTGGGGGCATCTGGGCCGCGCAGTTCGTGTACTACATGATGGCGGCACTGTACGGCTGGTCGATCCTGGGACTGCTCAATGTGAGTGTGGCAGACCGTGTGCTTCCGGAAGGCGGGAACGCCCCTCCGCTGCAGGAGTTGACTGCAGGGTTCCGCTACGTCTGGGAGACGCCCACGATTCGGATGCTGCACGCCTGCAACTTCCTGATGGTCCTCTTCTCCATGACCTACTTCATGCTGTTGCCGGGGTTCGCCAAGGAGGTGCTCGACGCCGGGCCGGCCCGGCTCGGCTATCTGACCAGCATCTCGGGTGCGGGTTCCGTCATCGGCTCGCTCGTCGTAGCCTCGCTTCCGAACCGGCGGCGCGGGCTCGTACTCTTGCTGAGCTCTCTGCTCCTCGGCTTCGCGTTGGTGGCGTTCTCGATCTCGACCTCGTACTGGTTGTCGGTCGCTACTCTCAGCGTTGTGGGACTTGGTCAGGCGGGGCGCATGTCGCTCAGCAACGTCCTCGTTCAGGCCTACGTCGCGGACGACTTTCGAGGCCGTGTGATGAGCATCTACATGATGGAGTTCAGCACGATGAGCCTCGGGATCTTCTTCATTGGACTTCTCGCGAACGTGATAGGTCCTCAGCTCGCAGTTGGCGGTTCGGCACTCGCGTTGGTGATCGTGGCGAGCGTGTTGCTGATCTTCGTTCCGGCCTACCGCAACCTCGAGTGACGCGAGCGCCACCGCCGGTCAGGAAGGCGCAGGGCTCAAGGGCGCGCCGGAGAAACCGATCTCTCCAGCGGGACGCCCCTCTCGAAGAGTGGTGCAGTCGTCCCGGTAAGGAGGATCGACCATGAAGCCTGTGGGACCCCTGCTCTTGGGCTGCCTCGTTGCCCTATCTGGAGTGATGAACGCAGCGGCGGCCGACGAGGCCAGCTGGGCGGACAGAGTGATTGCTCGAGCCGATCTCACCAGCGGCGTGACAGATCGCGAGCCGGTCGACAGCCTCACCGAGGTCACGAACGACCAGCGGACGATCACCTTCTTTACCGAGCTTCGAAACATGAGCGGCGAGTCCGTCTCGCATCGCTGGGAGCACAACGGCCAGGTGATGGCTGAGGTTCCGTTCCGCGTCGGAGGCCCCCGGTGGCGCGTCTGGTCGACGAAGAACCTGCACGAGTTCTGGCTCGGCAAGTGGACCGTCTCGGTCGTCGCAGAAGACGGATCTGTGCTCGCAACCAAGAGCTTCCACTACGCCGCGCTGGAACCGGCACCCGCAGCCGCGAACTCCACCGACTAGCCTGAACCGGCGAAGCGAAGTCGTCCAACGGGTCGGTCAACAGCGGACGCTCACCGGCGGCTCGGGGCTGCTCGATGAACAACCTCCTTGACTACAGCTGGAGCCAGTCGGGGGCAGGTAGGCCCTTCTCTTTGAGGAAGGTGGGGTTGAAGAGCTTGCTCTGGTAGCGTGTGCCGTAGTCGGCAAGGATCGTCACGATCGTGTGTCCCGGACCCAACTCCTTCGCCAGGCGGATCGCGCCCGCGACATTGATGCCACTCGAGCCGCCGAGGCAAAGGCCCTCTTCCTTGAGTAGATCGAAGATCACCGGAAGCGCCTCCTCGTCTGGAATCCGGTAGGGGTTGTCTATCGGTGCGCCCTCGACGTTTCCCGTGATGCGGCCCTGCCCTATGCCTTCGGTGATCGAGTCTCCGTCGCTTCCGCGCAACTCTCCGTCCTTGAACAGGTGAAACATGGCCGCGCCCGCCGGGTCTGCGAGCCCGATCACGACATTTCTGGAGCGCTCCTTGAGAAAGAGCCCGACTCCCGAGAGGGTGCCCCCAGTTCCTATGGCGCAGATGAAGCCGTCGACCGTGCCGTCGGTCTGCTCCCAGATCTCGGGTCCGGTGGTGCGAAAGTGCCCATCGCGGTTGGCCGGGTTGTCCCACTGGTTGGCCCACAGCGCGCCGTTCGGCTCGCTCGCTGCCAGTTCCTTGGCCAGGCGCTCGGAGACGTGTACGTAGTTCTCAGGATTCTTGTAGGGCACCGCCGGGACCTCGCGCAGGTCCGCTCCGCAGAGCCGCAGCATGTCCTTCTTCTCCTGGCTCTGGGTGTCGGGGATTACGATGACGGTCCGGTAGCCCCGTGCGTTTCCGACGAGCGCGAGGCCGATCCCGGTGTTTCCAGCCGTGCCTTCGACGACGACACCACCTGGTCTGAGCGTGCCCCGTTCTTCGGCATCCTGGATGATGAAGAGCGCAGCGCGGTCTTTCACAGAGCCGCCCGGGTTCAGGAATTCCGCCTTCCCCAGAATGGTGCAGCCCGTGAGCTCAGACGCCTTGCGGAGCTTGATGAGCGGCGTGTTGCCGATGGTCTGCGTGAAGCCGTCACTTATGTCCATGGTCAAGAGCGGCCATTACAAGACGGCGACTGAGGCACTGTCAAGCCTAGCAGGCTGCTGAAAAACTCCTCATCGAAGGGTACCTTTGAGGGAAGCCCCAAGGGGGAGATGTGAGAGGACCGCAGACGCTCCAGGGTGGGATCTTCAGCTACGTATCGCTGGAGTCCCGGATTCCCGAGGACCATCCGCTTCGAGCGATCCGGCGACTGGTGGACGCGGCGCTGGAGCAGCTGTCGCGACGCTTCGATGGTATCTACGCCAAAGGGGTCGGCCGACCGTCGGTCCCGCCGGAGCAGCTGTTGCGGGCGCTGCTGTTGCAGGTGCTGTACACGATCCGGAGCGAGCGCCAGCTGATCGAGCAGATCGACTACAACCTGCTCTACCGCTGGTTCGTGGGCCTGGAGCTGGACGATGAGGTGTTCAGCGCGACGGTGTTCACCAAGAATCGGGAACGGCTGCTGAAGGGCGAGATCGCTCAGCATTTCTTCGAGGCGGTGCTGGCGCAGGCGGAGTCGGAGGGGTTGGTGTCATCGGAGCACTTCACGGTGGACGGGACGCTGATCGAGGCGTGGGCGAGCCAGAAGAGCTTCGTGCGCAAGGACGAGAAGCGCAGGGACGATGACGACCCGGGCAACCCGACGGTCAACTTCCGGGGCGAGAAGCGGAGCAACCAGACGCATGCGTCGAGGACGGATCCGGACGCCCGACTGGCGGGGATGAGGGGCCAGGGCGCGCGGCTCGCGTATCAGGGACACGTCGTGACGGAGAACCGCAACGGCCTGGTGGTGGCGGCGAAGCTCACTCAGGCGTCGGGGTATGCGGAGCGCGAAGCGGCTCTCGAGATGGTGCTGGGTCTGGGGGGCGCTCGCCGGATCACCCTGGCTGGAGACAAGGGCTACGACGCCAAGAGCTTTGTGCAGGCGCTTCGGGCCTGGAGCGTTACCCCGCACGTGGCACAGAACACGACGAACCGCCGAAGCGCGATCGATCGAAGGACCACAGGACACCCGGGCTACGAGGTGAGCCAGCGCTTCCGCAAACGGGTGGAGGAGGTGTTTGGCTGGATGAAGACGGTGGGCTTGATGCGCAAGACCCGGCACCGGGGCACGGATCGGGTCGGCTGGGTCTTCACCTTCACTGCTGCGGCCTACAACCTGGTCCGTATCCGCAACCTGTTGGAGGCGACATAGCTCATGATCCCGCAAGATCTACCCGTGCGACACCGAACCGGTTCGTACCGGGAACGGCGATCCCTCTCCCTGCTCGGCACGCCTCCCGTCAGAGGCGTCCCGCCCAACCCAGTCACTTTCTCCGCAGCCTGCTAGGTCGACTCGTGCTCCAGCTCGTCTCCGAGTTGCTGGTGCAGCTGGCGGATGCCGTTGGGCGTGCCGATCACTGTCAGCCAGTCACCCTCGCGCAGGACGGTGCTTCCGCGCGGCACGATGACCTGGTCGCTGCGTCGGACGATCGCGACCAGACAGCCGTCCGGAAACGAGATTTCGCGGATCGCGCGACCCAGCATCGCTTCTGTCGCTGTTCCCTTGTGCACCCGGAGTGAGAGGAAGCGCTCGTTGCGGAGCAGGAGGGCGTGCTCGCGTAGACCAGGCGGGCTGGAAGTCGTCCTCATCTACCCGACTCGCGATCTGCGCGAGCAGCCGCAGGTGACGCGCGGGGTCGTGCTCCGCACTCACGAGGAAGCAGATCGCGTAGACCGGCTCGGATGGGTGCTGCGTGCCGAGCAGGCTCCCACTCAAGACCTCGATTCCGGTGCGCGAGCGCACGAGGACGAGCTCCGGGGAGTCCACGCCCGCCATTCTCAAGTGAGGGAGCGCGACTCCCCGCTCGACAGGCGTCGCGCCGATCAGGGTCCCCTGCAGAAAGCCCTCTCGCAGGTTCTCCGCTGAGCATGGCAGGTGCAGCGCGAGCCGGGCCGAGGCCTGCTCGACGACCTCTTCGAACGATATGCCGTCCTCCGCGTCGATCGTTTCGGCGCGCGCGATGACCTCTTCGAAGGGATCCTCCTCGCGAAGTCCCTTCTCCTTCAGGAGACTGCGCAGCTCCGGGTCCAATCCCATCGAGCGCCGCTCGCCCAAGCGCTGGAACACGTGAAAAATTGCGCCCGCGCGGTCGCTGCGCGCGCGACCGTAGAACCAGTAGTAGGCGGAGCTCAGCGCTACGAGTGCTGCACAAAAGAGCGCCGGCCCCGTGCCCATCTCGACGATCAGGAGTCCCGCCGCAGCGATGCCGAAGAGCTGCATCCACGGGTAGCCGGGCGAGCGGTACCCCGGATCGTACGACTCGATGCGGCTCTCGCGCATGACGATCACGGCCACCGAGGCGAGTCCGAACACCATGAGCTGAAAGGTGCTTGCCAGCTTCGCGATGTACGTCGGGTCTAGGAAGACCAGAATCATGATGATGAGCCCGACGGTGAGTACGATCGAGTAGGTCGGCGTGCCGCGTCTGCCGAGGTGTCGCAGGGCCGGATGTGCGAGATGATCGCGGCTCATCGCGAGTGGCAAACGCGAGGCGCTCAGCAAGCCGGCATTGGCGACGGAGGTAAAGGCCAGGATCGCCGCGATGGAGACCAGCACCGTGCCCCACCCGCCGACCAGGACGTCTGCGGCGGTGGCAACGGAAGTGAGGTCTCCGGCGAGCCGGTCGGGCGGAACCAGGCCCACGATCACTGACGTCCCTAGGCCGTAAACGAGGAGCGCCGTGCCCAGGGCGAGAAACACGCCGAGGGGCAGGTTGCGTTCGGGGTCCTTCACCTCTTCCGCGAGACTGGCGACGGTCGTGACCCCCACGTAGCTGATGTACACGAACCCGGCAGTGGACAGGATCGAGCCCACTCCCGGCTCGAGGAACGCTTTGAAATGAGACTTCTGGAGCACCGGCAGCCCGCCACCGATGAAGGCTGCAAGGATGCTGAGCAGGCCTGCGACAAGGAGGACCTGGAAGGTTCCGCTCGTCTTCGCGCCGTAGAGACAGAGTGCGCCGATGATCAGCGTGAAGCCGATCGCTATCAGTCCGATCGGGAGCTCCGGGAAGAAGAGCGTGAGGTACGCGCCCATCCCGACCAACGCAAAGGACGCCTTGAGAGTCACCGCGAGCCAGGTCCCGACACCGCCGATCGTGCCGACGAGCGAACCCAGGCTCCTGTCGAGGAAGTAGTAGACGCCGCCGGCCCGTGGCATGGCCGTTGCGAGCTCGACAACGCTGAACATCGCCGGGATCAAGGGCAGGGCAGCGACCAGGTAGGCCAATACCAACGTGGACCCGATCTGTGCGGCAGCGAGTCCGGGGAGCAGGAAGAACCCCGCACTCAGCGTTGTTCCAGTCGCAATCGCGTAGACGTTAAGAAGCGTGAGCTCCTTCTTGAGGCGGCGCTTTCGGGCGAGTATCGCCATGACCGAGAAGGTAAGCTTGAATGGCGGTACGCTGCCAGCACAGCAGCTCTTGCATAGGCTGGGGCCCAACCCGACGGACCAGTTTGATAGAATCGGGCCCGGTTGTGACTTTATGATCAATCGAACTGCGAAATTTCAGATCGGACAGGTCGTACGGCACCGCTTCCGGCCATTCCGCGGTGTCATCTTCGACGTGGATCCGACCTTCAGCAATACCGAAGAGTGGTGGTTGTCGATCCCCGAGAGAATGCGACCAAGCAAGGACCAGCCCTACTACCACCTGTTCGCTGAGAACGCGAGCGTCTCCTACATCGCCTACGTGTCCGAGCAGAATCTCCTGGCGGACGCGATGGGCGGGCCCGTCAAGCATCCTCAGGTCCATGAGCTCTTCGGTGACCTGAAGGAAGGGCTCTACGAGCCGCGCCGTCGCCGAACGCACTGACCGCGTGCTGGTAAACCAACGTCGATTTCAAGATCGACGGTGAAGGGAAACGACCGTGGATTTCGCCCCGACCGAGAAGGTGAGGATGCTCGAGTATCGCCTCCTCAAAGCGGACGAGCGGGATTAAGCAGCGCGCGTAGCTACATGAAGCGCGCGAGAACGGAAGCGAGAGCGTCGAGCCCTCGCTCCACGACTCCCCTGGCCGCGAGAGTCGACTCGTCGATTGGCCTCGCGAGCCCGCAGTCTCGCTCGAAGTTCCTGCGCAGCTGGCGAGGGACGTCTCCGTTGGCGATTACCAGGTTGACCTCATAGGAGCGCTCGAAGCTCTGGCGGTCCAGGTTCGAAGTGCCGATCACCGCGACGGAGTCGTCGAATACGGCGGCCTTCGCGTGCATCATGGTCCGCTCGTACTCGAACACGCGCACCCCCGCGCGAAGCAGGCCAGGGAAGCTTGCGCGGGCCGCGCGGCGGAGTACGGGGTGGTCGCTTGTGCCGGCGAGCAGCAGGTCCACGCGCACTCCGCGCTGCCCGGCGCTTGCGAGAGCCTCGAGCACCCGCCTGCCGGGTGCGAAGTACGGGCTTGTGAGCCCAGCCGTCGCGGTTGCATCGCCCAGCGCACTAATCAGCAGCGCCCGGGTCCGGCGGCGCCGGTAGACCGGCCCGTCCGCGAGGACCGCGCAGCGGGTATCGCCGCAGGCAGGAGGCGCGCGATCGAGGAAATCGTTCCAGACCAGCCCCGGCCCGTCGGCGCGGAACCAGCTCTCGAGGAAGACGGCCTCCAGGTCACGAACTGCCGGACCCTCGACGCGCACGTGGGCGTCGCGCCAGCCCAGCCTCGCGTCCCCCAGCCCGCCGTAGTACTCGTTGCCGATGTTGAGTCCACCGGTAAATGCAACCCGCCCATCGACGACCAGGATCTTGCGGTGATCTCGCCTCCTCGGCGCGAACTTCGTATAGAGGCGACCGAGCCGGTTGAACGCGATCACGTCCGCGCCGACGCCGCGCAGCTCTTCGAGCGAGGAGTCGTGGAGGCCGCGTGAGCCCACGGCGTCGTAGAGAAGGCGCACGGCGACACCCTGCCGAGCCCGTCCCGTCAGGGCTTCGAGAAAACGCTGCCCCGTCTCGTCAGCCCGCAGGATGTACGTCTCGAGGTGAACTCGCTCACTCGCGGTATCGATCGTGTCCAGCATGGCCCCAAGCCCGGCACGACCCGTATCAAAGAGCGCGATCCGATTTCCGTCTGTGAAGCGAAGATCGTGAGCCCGAGTCAGGCGCATGAGAGCGGTCGGTTGCCGGGCGAGACCGTGCCGGCGCAGCCCTGCCCGCAGGCGTCTGGGACGCTCGTCCTGGCGCCGACCAGATTCGGCTCTCGGCGAATCGTCCCCGCTCATGCTCGACCTCTGCTGGGGGAGACGACCATCGACCTTCCGGAGTTCGGAGACTAACTGCCTGCCGGTGTCTTAACCAGCGGACGCCCGCTCACCAGCTCCGCCCTATTGGGGCGAGCGCATAGATAATGAGACACTACGCTCGTGGCCCAGACGGAGAGTGAACGGCTGCGAGAGGTTCTCCAGGAGCTTCACGAGACGCTCGAGTCCTCCGAGTCGATCGACGCCGCTCTGCACGCTCCCTTACGGGGCGCGATGGAGGAGATCGGCCGGAGCCTCGATTTGGCAGGCGACGAGGGCGCAGCGGCGCGCCAGCAGCACCCGCTTTCCACCCGTATCTCGGAGCTGGCCTTGGAGTTCGAGGCGGATCACCCGACGATCGCAGGGACCCTGAACCGCCTCACCCACATGCTGAGCAACATGGGGATCTAGCCCTCAGAGGCTCTCGTGGTCCGCGACGAAGGGCTCGAGGCGCGAGTGCGTCTCGCCGCTGCGCAGCTGCTCCAGCGCGCGAGCCTCCAGCTGGCGCACGCGCTCTCTGGACAACCCTAGCTTCTGACCGATCTCCTCGAGGGTATGCTCGCGCCCCCCGTCCAGACCGAAGCGCCAGCGCAGGATGTCTCGCTCACGCTCGCACAGCGTCTGGATGGACTCCTGCATGGCGTGCTCGAGGCGAGAGTGATCCATCCCCTTCACGGGAGAGACGGGATCCGGATCTCGCACAGTGTCCTGCAGCTTCTTCGAGTCGGTGCCTGGGACAGCCTTCTCCAGGCTCACCGGCTCGCGCACAATTCCCTCGAGCTGCTCGACCCGTTCCTTGTCCAGCTCCATGAAGCGGGCCAGCTCGACGGCGCTCGGCTCCCGGCCGAGCTCCCGCTCGAGATCGTTTCGGGCTCGGTGGTACTTGCGGAGAGTGTCGTGGAGGTGGCTCGGGATGCGGATGGTGCGCGAGTGGTTCTGGATGGTCCGCACGAGCGCCTGCCGAATCCACCAGACGGCGTACGTGGAGAACTTGAACCCGCGCCGGTGATCGAACTTCTCCACGGCGCGCATGAGCCCGATGTTTCCTTCCTGGATCAGATCCTGGAAGGGGATCCCCATGTTCCGGAAGTCCTTTGCCAGCGTGATGACGAGCTTCAGGTTGTGCTGGACGAAGCGATTTTTGAACTCGGTCAGGCGGTCCCAGGCGGCCTCCATCGCCTGAATGCGCTCCAGGTACGCCGTTGCGGGTGCCCCAACCTCCGCCTCGAGGGCGGCCACTCGCTTGGCGAGCTCGCTCAGCTCGGCGCGGCGCCGAGTTCGACCCCGCTCGCTGCGGGGGGCGCGGCGCTTCGCGCTGAGGGACTCACGCTGCGCCAGGGCACCCGAGAGGCTGTTCCGGCGCTCGAGCAGAGCGAGGCGAATGCGCTCGAGGAGCCTCAGAGAGAGGTCGATGTCTCCGAGGAGCCGCGCCATGCGCTCACCGAGCCGCGCTAGCTTCGCAGCGTCCGGGTCGGGCTCGCCCACCAGCTTGGCCCGCCTCGCGAGCAGTCGCTCGACCTTGGCCAGGCTCGTGTCCACGCGCTCGCCTAGATCTTCAGCAGCGGGAGCGCTGCTGTTGAAGGACTCGGAGATCTTGCCCGTGACCCGATTCTGCCCCAGCAGACTCCGCCAGGTCCGCACCGTTTCTTCAGCCGTCCACGGGATCGACAGGATCGCGGAGCGGAAGTCGTGCGTGGCGGACTCGATCTCCTTGGCCAGGATGATCTCGTGCTCCCTCTGCAGGGTCGGAATCCCCCCGATGTCACCGAAGTACGAGACAAGTGGGTCACGATCGTGGAGCTCGTTAGCTGGCTTGGTGCGCGGCTGCGCCTCCGGCAGCTTGATTCCGAGGGGCAGACGCACGGCCTCAGAGTCTGTGTCCGATCCCAGATCGGGCTGTCGTTTCCAGTTCTCGAGCTTGCTCGAGGATGTGTTCAGGGTCATCCCCTCCAGTCCTCCTGGGCCTCGTCTCGAGGCCCGACTTGTTCGCCGGGAACGCCCGGTTCGCTTCCGCGCGCGAGAGGTACGCGCGCGCCTTGTCTTCTCGCTGCTCGGTGTGGGTTACGGCCCGGGAGTGAGAGCCGCGACGGGCTGTTCCCGCGCTCAGCGCGGGATGAATGTCGTTCGGCCGACCCGCTAACGAGCGCGAGCCGACCCCCCGGGGGAGCGGCTCAACGGTCAGACGCCCCGTCCGAAGAATTATTCACCCGTCTTGTGGAAGTCAAACTCCTTCTCTACGGAGTGGAACGCCTCTCTCGCAGCCACCCAGCTAGATGCCCGATTCTGTTGCACGAGGCGTGCCGGGCTACGCCCCAGGACGTGGGGCGGCTCGGGGGGTCTAGAGGGCGCAGCCGAGTCGGGCCACAATGCTAGCTATCCTACTTGAGGCAGTATGTCCACTGCTGCGGCATGAAAAGGGAGAATTTCTTGTTTCCCGACGTGGGAGTGCTCGTGGCGGCCGTCTCGGCCGGGAGACTGGGTGGTGAGCTCGTGTACGACCACGGTGCCGCCAGCGCTTACCTGGAGTCTCCCCGCTCTCTCGGGATCTTGCCGGCCGAATGACTACGGGACGACGAAGACTGACGTTCTCGCCAGCGCATACAGTCCGAGTTGTCGAGCGCCGATGAGCAATGATCCAAGCGCAGACCCATGGTCCAAGCTCGGAGGGGATTCGAGAGGAAGGCGACATGAGACGACTGCTGTTGGCGATGACGATCGTGGGCCTGACGTGGACTGTGCCGCTCGACGCGCAGGCTGGTCCTGGATCCTATTTGAAGCGAGTGACCGTCAAGATCATCTACGCCGTCGGAGACGTCCTCTACTCGCCCCTAGAGCTGATCGTGACTCCTGTGACGCACGGAATCGACTTTCATCGGCATGACGTCCCTGCGTCGCTCGGCGCGGCCCTCGGGCTTCCGGTCGGCTTCGTCAAGGGCCAGATCCGCTTCTACAGGGGAATTGGCGATCTGATCACCGCTCCACTGGTGTCAGAGCGCCCAAGACGCTGGGAGTGGACCGTCGGGGGTCATCAGCTCCCGCTGACGGCGACCCTCTACGACGACGACCCAGGCTACGTCGGCGAGGACGCGCTTCCCAACCGTTAGCACGGCCCGCCTCCCGAACGAGACTCTAGATCGGGAGCTCGTCGACCAGGTCGGCCGCCTCGTCTATCGCGTCGTGGGCCGTGTTGCCCGCGACCGGTATCACGGAGATCACTGCACCCGTCAGCCGCATGGGAACGGATACGAGCTTGGTCACGAAGCAGCCTGTCGCCCCCGTGGCCAGGAGCAGAAGCAGTAGCAGTCGCGTCCTCAGCATCGCTCTCCCCCCCCTAACCCGACTCTATCGAAGCTCGTCTCTGGTCGCTACGCGCTCAGGCGCGCCCGCGCGACTCTCCGCGAGCAATGGCGGCCGCAATCAGGTGCGCGAGGCGCAGCGGTTCTGGCAGCTTCGATTTGCGCTGGGTCGCACGTACGAGCCGCTCTGCAGTATCGCGCTGGCCGCCCGCGTGGGAGACGAAAAGACCCGGCTCCGCCTCGAAGGCCGGGGGCGTTCGGTCCACCAGCGCGATCCGATCGGCCAGCCGGGCGGCAGTGAGGGCCTCTCCCAGCCGATGCTTCTCGGTCGAGCGGCGCGTCACCGCCAGCACAGGCACCCCCAGGGCAGACGCGAGCGAGCTCAAGTCCACGACTCCGAGCCCTGCGATCGTGATGCCACCCAGCACGACTCCCTGGAGGCTCGGGCGCAGACGAAGACCGGCGATCCAGTCGCTCAGAAAGGCGGTTGCGTGCGCGCCGTCCACGGGAAACTCTGTGATCGCGACGGCCTCGACCTGAGTCGCGCCCTCCGTCATCACAGCTACGATCGGCACGGGCTTGCGCTGGCCCTTCAGGAACGGCCCGTCGTCGACCCCCAGAACGTGCGGGGAAAGCGAGGGGGGCATCGGCGCAGCGTCGTTAGGTCCGCTGGGTCTCATCGGAGAGCCCTGCGGCTTCCAGCTGCTCTTCCAGCGCGCGCAGTCGCTCCCCGAGCTCGCGGATCTGTTCCCGGAGCTCGCGAAGCGGGCTGACCATGGCTCGCCCGAGGATCTGCGCCCCCTCCCGCGCAGTCATGAAGGACCGCCCGCCGGGGGTGACCTCGAGCTCCTCGAGCTCGCCCGCTCTCGACAGCGCGAGGCTCAGCGTCTCCCCCTCGTGTACACGGCCCACGACTCGCGCGAGCTCGCCCGGAGTTCGAATTGCCTCGCCATCGGCGGCCACGATGACGTCTCCGACTTTGATGCCGACCTCGGCGGCGGGACTGTCGGCCCGGACCTTGGACACCATCACGCCTGCAGCCGGATCGAGCCCGAAGTGGGCACGCAGCTCGGAGGTCAGGGGAAGAACCTCGACGCCCAGGCGACCTCGCGGGAAGACCCAGGAGAGGAAGCGCTCGGCGGTCTCGGGCAGTGGTGGGTCGTGGGCGAGGGCAAGTCCGGGCAAGGTGAGAAGGGCCACGGCGATCACCTGAAGCGCTCGACTGGCAGAGAGCATGAACGTCCTCCTACGTCAGTCCGACTTTGGACGACGAGCGGCGGCACGACATTCACGAGGTTGTTGCTCCGTGACCTCGCGTCCGAGTCCTCACCAGTTCGTGTAAGAGGCGAGCCTGTGGAAGTGCGTACCTCCCATGACAGGCACTCTCACGCCTCACCTCCCACACCAACGATCCCGGCACCGATTAGCGTTGCGATGCGTTCCTCTCCGATTCCGAACTCCATCAGGACCTCCTCGCTGTGCTCGCCGAGTTCCGGTGCGCGCCGGGCGAAACCTGCCTGCGTGCGGCTCCAGCCGGCGTAGCGCTGCACGCTCAGCATTGGGCCGTACGTGGGGTGATCGGTCCCCAAGAAGAAGTCGTTGTCGAGGAAGAAGGAGCTCGAGAACACATCGTCGCCTCTTGTAGCAGGTGCCGCGGGCACGCGCTGGGTCAGCAAGCGCTCGAGTGCAGCAGCGGAAGAGAGCTGCTTCAGCGTGTCGGAGATCAGGGTGGCCAGTGCCCCATCCCGGGGCTCGTCGAGCGCAGCGTCGGCTGACCAGCGCTCGCGCCAGTCCGGATGCTCGAGCGCCGCGCAGAGTCGCTCGAAGTGCGAGCCTTCCGTGCACGAGACCACCAGCCAGCCGTCGCGGCACAAGTAGAAGCGCTGCAGCGCGCCCACTCCGACACAGTCGCGGTCGCCGAGCGGGGCCGGGGGCCGGCCCTCGTACCAGGTGAGCTCGCCGGACTGCGAGAGCACACCCTGGTTCGCGAGGCACGTCTCCACGCGCTGGCCCCGCCCGGTGGTCTCTCGCGCGTGCAGCGCTGCGAGGATCCCGAACGCAGCGACCAGCGCACTCGTGTTGTCGTTCACGGCGATGGTATGGAAGACGGGCTCGTCATCCCCGCCCTGCGCTGCCATGAGGCCGCTGCGCGCCTGCATGATCGGATCGAAGCCCGGGTCTCGGGAGAGCGGACCCACGGGTCCGTAACCCGTCACCGACGCAGAGATGATCCGCGGGTTGATCCTGCTCAGAGTGTCGTAGTCGATCCGCAGGCGTTCCAGCACGCCGTGGCGGAAGTTGTCGCAGACCACATCCGCCTGTCGAACGAGCTCATAGAAGACTTCGAGCCCCTCCTCGCGCTTGAGATCGAGGACCAGGCTGCGCTTGCCCTGATTGAAGCCGACAAAGGGCAGCCCGTAGGGACGAAACGCCTCCCCCAGGGGTGGCTCCACCTTGATGACGTCTGCCCCGAAGTTCGCGAGTACGGTCGTTGCGAAGGGGCCGGCGATGATCGCGCCGAGATCCAGCGCCTTCACTCCGGCAAGGGGACCTCCTGGCCGGGTGGGGGTGTTGCCGAGCCTTGCGGGCTCACGCGGCGGGAGAGCGTCGGCCCGCACGGTCCGCATGAGCTGACGTACCCGCCCCGGAGTCTCGCTCAGCTTGACCGGCACGCCAGGTACGTCGACGCGCCCGAGCTCGGTGTGGTGGAGCGACACGCGCATCTCGTTTGCGGCAACGGTCTCGCTCGCAAACCACTCGGTCCTGCTTCCGACCGGGCCCCTGGGCACACCGTGCTCGTGCAAGATGCGGAGCCACTCCTCGCGGTCCTTTTCGGCGAACCGGGCCTCGAGCCGGGCCGCGACACGTCCGGCTACGCCCGGCTTCATCACGTTCGCGAATTCGCCATCCACGCCCTCCATGATCATGACGTCGAGAAGGTCCATCGCCTCGAGTGCCTTCACGAAGTGGGCGAAGATCAGCGTGCCGAGAAAGAGCCATCCCCCGTCGGCGCAGCAATAGAGCCGATAGTTCGGGGCCCCGCCCCGAGTGCCTCGGCTGCGCGGCCGTTCTGGCAGCCCGTTGGCGTGCAGCATGCTCCCACTGGAGGCCGCAGCGACACCGTCCAGACCGCTTACCGTGAGCAGCTGACCGAGCCCCGTGCGGGCGCGCTCGAACACCCCAGCAGCCAGCGCGACCGCCGCGACCAGCGCATGCGCGTAGCTGAGCTGGGGCGTGACCAGGTAGACGGGCACATCCTCCCAACTGAACTGCTGGAAGGCGGCCCCGCTCAGTGCCGTGAGCAGCGCATGATCGGGCGGATTATCAACACCTGATGGTGTATGACCATACGGCGGTAGCGTGGCGTAGAGAAGCGCAGGCTGCTGCGCGCAGATGCTGCGCGCCTCCAACCCGGCGGGCGGATCGCCAAAAACCGCGACGTCTGCGCTGGCCAGGAGCTCACTGGCGCGCTGCAGTCCAGCGGCCGTCTCCAGGTCGAGCTCGACGCGCAGCTTGTTGCGATTCCAGCACAGGTAGCCGGGTTGTGAACGGAGTGGATCTCCGGGCGGTGTCTCGACTTTGATGACCTCGGCTCCCAGATCGGCCAGCAGCATGCAGGCCATGGGCCCTGCGATTCCATAGCTGAAGTCGAGGACTCGGAGCCCGTCGAACGCCGCCGTCGGCCGAGCACTCATAGGTCAGTCCTACAGGACGTCGCTCAGGAAACGCTCCAGCTCGCGCGAGAAGTCGGCCGGATTGTCGCTATGCACATTGTGCGTGGCTCGCGGGATCACGACGAGACGTGCGCTGTGCATGGCCTTCACCATTCGCTCTGCCGTCTCGTGGGCGAGAATCTTGCTCTCCGCACCGCGAAACAACACGGCCGGTTGCCGGATCGCCTTGACATCGTTCCACAACGCTGTGGCACGCGCTCCAGCATCGTCAGTACGCGCGGAGGGCCGTGGTCGGCGATCGTGCTTCCAGGTGTATCGACCATTCGCGTTCAGCTTGAGGCTGTGCATCAGGCTGTAGCGCAGGTGAGACGCGGGACGGTGCGGCATGAACCTGATGGCCCGCTCCAGGAAGTCGTCAAACTGCTCCAGCGTCTCCGTGGCGTGGCGAAACTGCTCCATCTCGATCTGCCCTGCGCGCATCGTCTCGGGGGCGACATCAACGATGCCGACGGCCGCCAGCCGCTCGGGGTGGCGCGCCGCGAAGCGGATCGTGTTCATCCCGCCCATGGACATCCCGACCAGAGAGAGCTGTTCGTAGTCGAGCTGCTCGATGAACTGGCGCGTGTCCTCCAGCATGAGGTCCGAGCCGTTCTCGCCGAGCTGCCGGGCCGGTGTCCAGCCCGTGTCGCCGTGTCCGCGTTGATCGAGCGCGACCAGGTGGTAGTGATCGCGGAGGAGCAGCGCCGCCATGTCCCAGGTGTGGGCGGTGAGGGATCCCCCGTGGAGCAGCACCACGTGTGGTAGGTGCTCGTTCCCCCAGTCCAGGTAGTGAAAGCGGAGTCCGTTGAGCTCGACGTAGTGATCCGTCGGCGCGACGATGGCAGGTGGTTCGAGTCCCGCCGCTGCCGCGGCCTCTGCCATGAGCAGCGTGTAGTCCTCCGCCATGTCTCTCCTCTGCTGCGGGGGTGCGTCCCGAGGCTCTCATCATACCGGAGGCGCCGTGTAGACTGGCCGCGGCGAGAAGGAGACCCGCAAATGTCGAGGCGACGCCGACCGAGCCCGTGAGCGAGCTGCCCAGGGCGGAAGAGAAGCGCGAGTTCGTGCGCGCTATGTTCGATCGCATCGCGCCACGTTACGATCTCTTGAATCGGCTCATTTCCCTTGGCATGGACCGGAGCTGGCGCTCCGAAGTCATCGACGCGGCAGGAATCCAGCCGGGCTCTCTCGTCGTAGACGTGGCTAGCGGAACTGGAGACCTGGCGGAGCTCGCCCTGGCCCGAGGAGCCAGGGTGGTCGCAGTGGACTTTGCGCTCGGAATGCTGCTTGCCGGGCGCTCGCGCGCTGGAGGACCGCATCGCGTCCTAGCGGATGCTGGGGCGCTCCCCCTTCCGGACGCCTGTGCCGACGTGGTGACGTGCGGCTTCGCGCTGCGCAACTTCGAGAACCTGGACGCGGTCCTCCGCGAGTGTGCGCGGGTCCTCGTCGCCGGCGGGCGAGTAGGTTTCGTCGAGTTCGACCAGCCGCGCCCCGGTCTGTTCCGCTGGGGTCACGAGCTCCACCTGCGGCGTATCGTGCCGCGTCTCGGAGCCTGGCTCTCCGACGGGCCCGCGTACCGCTATCTGCCGGCGTCGATGCGCTACCTGCCCTCGGAGGCGCAGCTGATCGCGCGCCTGGAGCAGGCGGGCTTCACCCGAGTCGACAAGACGAGCCGCATGCTCGGAGCGATCCAGCTCCTGTCAGCGGAGCGAGTCTGAACCACGAAAGGAGAGCCAGGATGAAGGTCGAGTGGAAGGAAGCGGGTCGCTTCGGCGATATCCGCTACGAGACGTCGGGCGATGGCATTGCCAAGATCACGATCAACCGACCGGAGGTGAGAAACGCCTTCCGCCCGGAGACCGTGGTCGAGCTTCGCGAGGCGTTTCAGGACGCCAGAGAGGATGCTCAGGTTGGCGTGGTGATCCTGACAGGGGAGGGCGATCTGGCCTTCTGCTCGGGTGGTGATCAGAGCGTCCGGGGCCATGGCGGGTACGTCGACTCGGTGGGCGTGCCCCGGCTGAACGTGCTGGACCTTCAGCGCGAGATTCGCGCCCTGCCCAAGCCAGTGATTGCGATGGTCGCGGGCTACGCGATCGGCGGAGGTCACGTGCTGCATATGCTCTGCGACCTGACCATCGCCGCAGACAACGCGCGCTTCGGTCAGACGGGACCGCGCGTCGGCAGCTTCGACGGGGGTTGGGGCGCCTCCTACATGGCCCGGATCGTGGGTCAGAAGAAGGCCCGAGAGATCTGGTTCCTGTGCCGCCAGTACGATGCGCAGGAGGCTCTCGACATGGGGCTGATCAACGCCGTGGTGCCCCTCGATCAGCTCGAGAGTGAAACCGTGCAGTGGTGTCGCGAGATTCTGGCGAACAGTCCGCTCGCGATCCGGCTCTTGAAGTCGGCCCTCAACGCGGACTGCGACGGCCAGGCGGGCCTGCAGGTACTGGCCGGAGACGCGACGCTTCTCTACTACATGTGCGACGAGGCGAAGGAAGGTCGCGACGCATTCATGGAGAAGCGGCGGCCCGACTTCTCCGCCTTCCCGCGGCTCCCCTGAGCTCCAGCGGCCTCGCTCCCGCGCAGCGAGTGCTGGCTCCCTGGGTCCTGGCGATCCGTCCCAGGACCCTCGGGGGCTCGGCCATTCCGGTACTCGTCGGCAGCGCCGTCGGGTACGCGGAGGGCGCGCATCGAGCAAGCGTCACCGTTGTCTGCTTGCTGGCCGCGCTGCTCCTGCAGGTCGGCACAAACCTCGCGAATGATGCGCTGGACTTCGCGAGAGGTATCGACAGCGAGCGGCGGATGGGTCCGACCCGGGTCACGCAGGCAGGGCTGCTCTCGTATCGAGCGGTCCTCAGCGCCGCGGGCGCTGCGTTCGGGCTGGCCGCTCTGTGCGGCGTCTACCTGACGGCTCTGGGGGGCCTTCCCATACTCGTCGTGGGGTTGGCCTCGATCGCCGCAGCCGTGGCGTACTCCGCTGGCCCGTTTCCGTTGTCTGACCTCGGATTGGGTGAGCTTGCCGCCTTCATCTTCTTCGGGCTCATCGCCGTTGGCGGCACGGCCTACCTGCAGACCGGAAGAGTCTCCAGCACGGCGCTCGCAGCGGCCGTTCCCGTGGGTGCCCTCATCAGCTGTCTTATGCTCGTGAACAACTTGCGGGACATCCGGAGCGACGCGAAGGCAGGCAAGCGCACGCTGCCGGTGCGCCTGGGCCCAGAGCGGAGCCGGTGCTTGTACGCAGGTCTCGTTGCGCTGGCCATGCTCTGGACCGGGGTCCTGCTCCTGACCGCTGCCGGAAACGGAGCCGTTCTCTGCCTGGCAAGTCTTCCCCTTGCGGTTCCGTCGGTGAGACATCTGCGCGCGGCCCGGACAGGTCAGCAGTTCGACCGCTGCCTCGCCGAGAGCGCACGCCTGCACGGGGTCTTCGGTCTGCTGCTCGTGCTGGCCTTTCTGGCCTGATGGCGGGGCCCGCCGTTGGGAGGTCTCCGCGCGATCAGGTTTGAGCCCGTCGGCTCGTTTCCTATCATGGCTTCAGAGGGGCAACCTGGCTGGTGTCGGGCCGGAGGACGGATGAATCTCAACATCGACGAGACAGGTCCAGTCGAGCGGCGCCTTCGGATCGAGATCCCGACAGTGGATGTAGACGCCGCCTTCGACAGCGTCTACAAGGAGTTGCGCGGCTCTGCCCGGATCCCTGGTTTCCGCCGCGGCAAAGCGCCTCGCTCGGTGCTGGAACGCTACTTTGGCGCGCGCGCCGGGGCCGAGGTTCTCGAGAAGCTGGTTCGAGACTCGCTGGCGAAGGCGCTCGAGGACTCCGAGCTCGATGTGATCTCGGAGCCGCAGCTCGAGCCAGGCGAGCAGCCCAAGCAGGGCTCGTCCTACGCCTATGAGGCGATGGTCGAGATCCGGCCGGTGATCGAGTTGGTGCAGCACAGGGGCCTGGAGGTGGCACGCCCCACGCTCCCGGAGCTCGATACTGACCCTGTCGAGGCCCACCTCGAGGAGCTGCGCGAGAGCCAGGCCCAGGTTTACGAGGAGGAGCCCGGTGCCGTTGTGGGCGAGGGCCACCTCGCAGAAGTCTCGTTCGTGGGCACGATCGACGGTGAGCCTTTCGAGGGTGGAAGCAGCGAGAGTGCGACGTTCACGATCGGTTCGGACCAGGCGATTCCTGGTTTCGACGCGAAGCTCAGAGGGTTAGCGGTCGGGGTGGAGCACGCCTTCGAGCTGGAGTTCCCCTCTGATTACCCACGAGACGAGCTCGCTGGGAAGCTAGCCCACTTCGAGATCAAGGTGCTGGGCATCCAGCGCAAGGAGCTGGCTCCGCTCGACGACGAGCTTGCAAAGGACGTGTCTGATTTCGAGACGCTGGAGGAGCTCAGAGCCGACCTGCGGAGACGCGTAGGCGAGGGACGCGAACGCCAGCTGGAGCAGATGGAGCGGGGGGCGGTCGTGGATGCGCTGATCGAAGCGAACCCGTTCCCGCTGCCACCGAGTCTGGTCGAGCGGCAGCTGCAGAGCAGATTGCAACGCGCTCTGGGCCAGTTCGGAAACCAGCTCCCGCGCGAGCGGCTTGGCCAGCTGATCGAGAGCTGGCGAGAAGAGTGGCGCCCACTCGCCGAGCGTGACGTGCAGCTCGGCCTGCTCGTTCCGGAGATCGCCAAAGCCGAGGGGATCGAGGTCACACCAGAGCAGGTCGACGAGCGCCTTGCTGCGATCGCGAAAGAGCAGGGGCGGGCCGCCACCGAGATCCGCAAGGCCTACAAGGACGGGGGGCTTCTCCCCGCTCTCGAGGGGGCTCTGCTGGAGGATAAGGTCGTTGCATTCCTGGTCTCAGAAGCTAGCCTTTCGGATGCGTAAGAGGTTGAATTCTAAGGGGAAACGTCGTCTGGTCCGGAGTGTGCTCGGAGCCGTCCCGGGCGCCGATTCGCTAGAATGAAGTCCATGTCGTTCCTGATTCCAACCGTGATCGAGCAATCGCACCGAGGCGAGCGCGCCTACGACATCTACTCGCGCCTGCTGCGGGACCGCATCATCGTCCTGGGGATGCCGATCAACGAGGACGTCGCGAACATCGTGATCGCCCAGCTCCTGTATCTGGAGCACGACGATCCCGAGACAGACATCTACTTGTACGTCAACTCGCCCGGTGGAGACGTGAACGCGGGTCTGGGGATCTATGACGTCATGCAGTACGTGAATCCAGACGTCCACACCATCTGCATGGGCCAGGCGGCGAGCATGGGTGCCCTCTTGCTCGCGGCCGGCGCCAGGGGCAAGCGCGAGGCGTTGCCGAACTGCAGGGTGATGATCCATCAGCCTTGGGGTGGGGCGCAGGGTCAGGCGAGCGACATCCAGATCCAGGCGGACGAGATCCTGAAGCTGCGCGAGGCGATGACGAAGATTCTGGCGGAGCACACCCAGCAGGAGTTCTCGGTGATCGAGAAGGACACCGAGCGAGATCGTTTCATGTCCGCCGCGGAGGCCGTCGAGTACGGCATTGTCGATCGCATCATCTCCAGACATGAGCGACCCGTCGGAGGGGAGAGCAAGGAGGGCCAGTCGTGAGGAAGAAGGAAGACGCGACGAACCTCGCCTGCTCCTTCTGCGGGAAGAGCCAGAAGGAGGTCAAGAAGCTCATCGCGGGGCCGACGGTCTACATCTGCGACGAGTGCATCGAGCTGTGCAACGACATCATCGCCGAGGAAGCGAGCCGCGAGACCGAGGCCGCGACCTCGTCCGTTCCCAAGCCAAAAGAGATCCGGGACATCCTCGACCAGTACGTGATCGACCAGGACAAAGCCAAGAAGGTGCTCTCGGTCGCAGTTCACAACCATTACCGGCGCATCGAGAACCACTCCGTCGTGGGCGACGTCGACCTGCAGAAGTCGAACGTGCTGCTGCTCGGACCAACTGGGTGCGGCAAGACGCTGCTTGCGCAGACCCTGGCTCGCATCATCGACGTCCCTTTCACGATCGCTGATGCGACCACGCTGACGGAGGCGGGGTACGTAGGAGAGGATGTCGAGAACATCATCCTGAACCTGCTGCAGATCGCGAACTACGATGTCGAGCGCGCCCAGCGCGGCATCGTATACATCGACGAGATCGACAAGGTCGCGCGCAAGAGCGAGAACCCGTCGATCACGCGCGACGTCTCCGGTGAGGGCGTGCAGCAGGCGTTACTCAAGCTCATCGAGGGCACTGTGGCCAACGTACCTCCGAAGGGCGGGCGCAAGCACCCGCAGCAGGAGTTCGTGCAGGTCGACACGACGAACATCCTCTTCATCTGCGGCGGCGCGTTCCACGGGATTGAGGAGATCGTCGATCGCCGCATCGGTGTTCAGGGCATGGGTTTCGGCTCTCAGCTGAAGAAGAAGACGCGCGGAGTGGGCGAGACCCTCGCCAAGGTCCAGTCGGAAGACCTGCTGAAGTACGGCATGATTCCGGAGTTCGTCGGTCGCCTACCCGTGGTCGCCGCGCTCGAGGAGCTCAGCCGAGATGCTCTCGTGCGCATCTTGACCGAACCCAAGAACGCGCTCGTCAAGCAGTACCAGAAGCTTCTCGAGCTCGAGGGGGTCGCGCTGCGCTTCACCGACGGTGCGCTCGATGTGGTGGCGACCGAGGCGATCAAGCGAAAGTCGGGAGCGCGCGGACTCCGCACGATCCTCGAAGCCACCATGCTGGACATCATGTACGAGATTCCGTCCAGGGATGACGTCTCGGAGGTCGTCATTGCTGAGGACGTGATCCGGGGCGATATGGAGCCTATGATAGTGTACGACCGCGCAGAGAGTGCATAGAGGGGACGTTCATGGCCTTCTTCAAAGGTGACGGGGACGAGAGCGACGAGAGCGACGAGAGCTCGGACAGCAAAGCTGAAGCGACCGTCGTCCCACTTCTCCCGTTGCGCGAGGTGGTGGTGTTTCCGCACATGGTCGTCCCACTCTTCGTAGGACGCGAGAAGTCCGTTCACGCCCTCGAGCACGCTATGGAGCATGACCGGGTGCTTCTGCTCTCGGCGCAGACGGACGCGAAGGCGGACGAGCCCACGGCGGACGAGATCAACAAGATCGGAACGCTGGGAGCCATCGTTCAGCTCGTCAGGCTGCCCGATGGGACCGTCAAGGTTCTCGTCGAGGGGAAACGCCGCGTCAGGATCCTCGAGTTCGACTCCACGCAGGACTTCCTTCTCGCCAGGATCGAGGATATCCGTCAGGATGAGGAGACGACGATCGAGACCGAGGCGCTGATGCGCAGCGTGAACTCGACCTTCGAGAACTATGTAAAGCTGAACAAGAAGGTTCCGCCCGAGATGGTGGCGAGCGTTGCCGCCATCACGGATCCCGCGCGCCTGTCGGATACCGTTGCCGCCCACCTCAACCTCGACGTGGAGGAGAAGCAGCGCATCCTCGAGATCGCCAGCCCGCGCGAGCGCTTGGAGGAGATATACACCCTCATGCAGGGCGAGCTCGACGTGCTCCAAGTGGAGACGCGCATTCGCTCTCGCGTGAAGAAGCAGATGGAGCGCTCGCAGAAGGAGTACTACCTCAACGAGCAGATGCGGGCGATCCAGAAGGAGCTCGGCGAGCGGGACGAATTCAAGAGCGAAGTCGACGAGCTCGAGGAGAAGCTCAAGGGAAAGGATCTCCCTGAGGCGGCCTACGAGCGCTGCGAGAAGGAGATCAAGAAGCTCAAGCTGATGTCGCCGATGTCGGCCGAAGCTACGGTGGTCCGGAACTACATCGACTGGATCCTCTCCCTGCCCTGGAACGAGACGAAGGAGGAGAACACCGACGTCTCCAAGGCGGCCGTGATCCTGGACGAGGACCACTACGGACTGGAGAAGCCGAAAGAGCGGATCCTCGAGTATCTCGCCGTTCGCGTCCTCGCCGGTGAGATGAAGGGCCCGATCATCTGCTTCGTTGGGCCCCCAGGCGTCGGCAAGACCTCGCTGGGGCGCTCTATCGCGCGTGCCACCGGACGGGGCTTCGTGCGCATCAGCCTTGGAGGCGTGCGTGACGAGGCCGAGATCCGGGGCCACCGCCGCACGTACATCGGCGCGTTGCCCGGCAAGATCGTGCACGGTCTCAAGAAGGCGGGCAGCGGGAACCCGGTCTTCCTGCTGGACGAGGTCGACAAGATGTCGACCGACTTCCGCGGCGATCCGAGCTCAGCGCTGCTCGAGGTCCTGGATCCAGAGCAGAACAGGACCTTTGAAGATCACTACCTGGATCTGGAAACGGATCTGTCGAAGGTCCTGTTCATCACGACCGCGAATACGCTCGGCCGCATTCCTCCGGCACTGCAGGACCGCATGGAGATCATCCACCTGCCCGGTTACATCGAGGAAGAGAAGCTGCAGATCGCTCGCAAGTTTCTCGTCCGCAAGCAGATCAAGGAGCACGGTCTGAAGGAGGGCCAGCTCGAATTCACTGATCAGGGCCTGCTCGAGATCATTCGCTACTTCACTAAGGAGGCCGGCGTCAGGACCCTCGAGCGCGAGATCGCCTCCATCTGCCGAAAGGTAGCGCGCGCTGTCGTTGCGGACGCCGAGTTCAAGGCGAAGATCGGCCCCAAGCAGGTGCGGAAGTACCTGGGAACCATGAAGTACCGCTTTGGCACCAAGGAGGACAGCGACCAGGTGGGCATCGCCACCGGCCTGGCCTTCACGGAGCTGGGCGGTGGAGACCTGCTCACGATCGAGGCACTCGTGACGTCTGGCAAGGGGCGCGTTCAGATTAGCGGGCGGCTCGGCGACGTGATGCAGGAGTCGGCTCAGGCCGCAATCTCCTACGTTCGCAGGCGCTCCAAGCAGCTGGGTCTGCAACGCGACTTCTACCAGAAGGTGGACATCCACGTGCACGTCCCCGAAGGGGCGGTACCGAAAGACGGTCCGTCCGCGGGTATCACGATGGCCGTGGCGGTCACCTCGGCGCTGACGGGACTGCCGGTGCGCTCGGATATTGCGATGACGGGGGAGATCACGCTCCGCGGACGGATCCTGCCGATCGGCGGATTGAAGGAGAAGCTGATCGCGGCGCTCCGTGGCGGCGTGGCGAGCGTTCTCATTCCCAAGGAGAACGAGCGCGATCTGAAGGAGATCTCTTCGAAGGTCAAGCGCCGCTTGAACCTCATCCTGGTCGAGAACATGGATCAGGTGCTCGAGCACGCACTGGTGTCGGACGTTCCCCAAATCCTGCAGGAGACCCTGGAATACCCCCTCGAGGAGATCTTCGGGGTGGAGCCAACGGTCGAAGCCCCGGCAGGCGTCAACTAGGAGAGTGACCCAAGATTCGGGTGGGCGGAGGTGATTGTAGCGAGGGCCCCCAACTGGACGTGGAGCGATGTACGGGCCAACGGGGGTCCGAGGTAGCCGGTAGATGTCGATCTACACAGATATGCGTCAGATCCAGGGCCTGACGTGCGCGAAACGGGTCCGCACCGGCGCCGACACACTGCGTCCAGGGCGGGTAGCTCAGGGGTAGAGCGACGCGTTTACACCGCGTTGGTCGGGGGTTCAAATCCCTCCTCGCCCACCACCCAGTCACCGAGGTCCCGTCTCCACGGGGTTCTAATCCCTGCGCCCCACCCTCGGTCCTCGAGCTCCTCGCGGATCTGCAGCGAGAGCTCGGGCTGTCGCTCTGAGCGGTCTCAGCCGAATACGGCGGCGAGGGCCTTGGTGCGCTCGCGTGTGGCTTGGCGAATCTCCACGAGGTCACCGCTCCACAAGCCGAGATCCGCGAGAACACGCTGATCGCCGGGTAGGCCGTCTTTCCAGCCGGCGTACGGCTCCTCGACGAGCGCGTGGGCCGCGCGCACCAGGGCGGCAAGTGGCTGCCCACGAGCTGCGGTGTCGCGGAGCGCGTCCCCTTCGAGGTGGTGGAGGAGGCCAGCAACGTATGCATCCGCCTCGATGCCGAGCTCGAGACAGGTTGCGACGAGCTCGGCGCAGACCCCTGTCTCGATGCTGTGCATCCAGATGGCGTGTCCCTTTCGGTCGGCAACGGATTTGACCAGAGTACGTTGGATGACGAGCGCCGAGACGATCGAGGCCACCGTGCGCGCGCCGAGGATCAGAACCGCACGCTCGACACGGGTGATCCTTCCCTTCATGCCGTAGAGTGCGGAGTCAGCGGCGCGAACGACGTCGGCGGCCAGCGTCGGGGACAGGCGGAGCTTCTCGAGGAAATCGTCCAGGTTCAGCGAGGGATCGCGCGAGAGACCCAGGATCTCCCCAAGCAACCCGAGATCGGCTCTCGTCTCACTCCCCACACGAGTAGAATTGCGCACCCAGGCGCTCTTCGGTACCAATCCTGCGCTCGGAGCGGTAGTTCAGCTGGTTAGAATGCCGGCCTGTCACGCCGGAGGTCGCGGGTTCGAATCCCGTCCGCTCCGCCAGAAACTCCCATCAAATCGGTGAGTTGCGGGGGCGGGAGCCGCGGCCCCCCTATGCCGCTGCGACCGACTGGGGGCATTGTGGGGGGGGTCGCGTCTTCCCGCTCTTCCCAGCGAACCTGGAGCTTCGCGAGCAGGTCGGGCGCCTGCTCGCCAGCATCGAAGTACAGGTCTGGCGCGTGGTACACGGGGACGCCATCGACAGTGAGCCGGTCGCGTAGTGCGTCTCGGTAACCTGGTGTTGGCGTGCCCGAGCTGGCGGCTCACCCAGGCGGTCGAGACCCCTGGGGTGAGGAGGTGGCTGGCGTGGGAGTCGCGGAGGTCTTTCGGCGACCAGTGAGCCACGTCCGCTTTCTTCAGGTCGCTCTTCGCGGACATCCTCGTCGGCTGGCGGGACCACGGGCAGGTCGGGGAGCGGCGCGGTGGTCTGCCACCTACTCGACTTCCTCGAGAAGGCAAGGGCGGGGTCCCGCACGTAGCTCACGTGGGTGTAACCTCGATGATGGACTTGCCTCTCCTGACTCGGCTGGCCCGGCTGCCAGGTCGCTCGTTGCCGCCCCAGACTCGAGTCGTACGTGCACCTCGCGCCGCGACGCGCCGAGTGCTCCTGTTTTGCGCAGCCGCGGGTCTACTCGCTGGTACGTTTCAATCAGGGTTGTAGTTGGATCTGTTGCGTGGCCAGAGTTCTCAATCAGTAGCTCAGGAGCGAATCTCAGCGTTTCGTCTACCAACACCTTGAAGCAGACGTTGTCGCCAATCATTCGTGCTGAGACCAGATAGCCGGGTACGGTCGCAATCGTCCCGGCCAGCAGATGGCGATCACTCTGAAGCCTCGAGCTGTTCACGCGGATCGTCTCCGATGAACTGGGCGGGCTTGTTGCGCACGAAGCCAAGACGAGTATCCCGAACAACATAGACGCGAAGGCACGTCGACGCGGGGTGTTCGCCCAGCGAGAGCATCGGGAGCGACGCCTACTTCTTCGTGCCCGACGGCTGTAGTGAAGCGCTAGACGCCCGTGCCCCGGAGCTTCGGTGGCCGGATCCGGCCGCTCTCCTGCTCGCGCCGGTAAAGGACGGCCTCGACGGCCCTGGAGTAGAGCAGGCGCACCTCGCGCGGCTCCAGCGAGAGGAGGAACTCCATGGCCTCGGGTCCGAGGTTCGAGAAGTATTGCTCGAACTTCCGGTAAGCCTCGTTGAGCTTGCGCACGGGGACACCCGCGAAGATGAAGGACGGATCCATCTCCAAGGCGTCGCATACGGCCAGAAGGATCTTGAAGCTGTAGGTGCCGGTGGCGCCCTCCATCTGACTGAGATGCGATTTGCTGCAGCCGACGATCTGACCTAGCTCCGCCTGGGTCAGGCCCATGGCGTGGCGGGCGTCGCGGAGGCGCCGCCCAACGTGCGCCCTGCGCTCCTGCAGGCGCTTCTGCTGTCGCTTCTCCGCCATGCCCAATGCGCCTCCCCTGCTGGCCGATTATGTTCGCGCCAGAACCGGCGATGCAAGCGATTCGCGAATACGCTAGCTCAGGGGTTTAGCAGCGGGAACTGGAATTATTTACAGGTACACCGAAGTGTGGGCCAGAGGCGATTTGGGCCGCTCACAGATTGGGCACCCGCCAGCTCGCTTCTCGTGCGCAAGAGCGACTATTCAGGTTTCTCGACAGTGACCGCCTGTCCTTCCCGGCGCGGGTCCGCCGCACCGTTCAACCGGCCCCTGCTGACCGCGATCGCGTGGAGGCCGGAGTTCTCGCCTTCGCGTTCTTGCACGTCATAGCCCAGCTCCTTCAACAGCGCCGAGAAACGATCGCCGTCGCCGACGGTTTCGACCCGTACGCGTTCGCCGCGAGCGACGATGTTCGGCATATCCACGACGGCTTGAACGTCCATCTCCCACCTGAGCGTGCCAACGACGGTCTTGGCGATGTAGGCGATGATCGAATTGCCGCCCGCCGAGCCCGTCATCAGCTCGAGATTGCCAGCCGTGTCGAAAACCATCACCGGTGACATGGACGAACGCGGGCGTTTGCGAGGCGCGGCTGCGTTGGCGGCCAGCTGGCCGTCTACCATGGGCTGGCGAGCGAAATCGGTCAGCTCATTGTTGAGCACAAAGCCAGCGGTCCAGCGCGACGAGCCAAACGGCGCATTGACCGAAGCGCTCATCGACACGGCGTTGCCGTTGGTGTCGACGATCGACAGGTGCGTGGTACCGGGCGCGCCGTCAGTAGTATCGGCGCCCCACATCGCAAGCATCGGTTCGCCCCGCAACACTGCCCCGGGATCGCCGGGGGTTGGCATGTCGTTCGGCGCGAAGCGCTGTGTCGCCCGGGCGCTCAGATATCTGGGATCGATCAGATCGCGGGTCGGCACGGCAACGAAATCCGGGTCCGCGATGTAATGATCGCGGTCCGCATACGAGAGTCGCTGGGCGTCGACGAAGGCGCTGAGCCGCCCCGCCTCATCCCCCGCATCCTTCTCTGCGATGAGGCTGTCGTAAAGGGCCAGGATCATCAATTGGGCGACGCCGGAAAAGGGTGGTGGCACGCTACAAATGCGGTTGTCCGCAACGTCGGCGCAAAGCGCCTCGCGTTCGATGACCTCATAGTCCGCCAAGTCTTCGAGCGTCAGCGTGCCCGGTCGTGGCTGCGCCTGGACGGCGCTCACGATCTGCGCCGCCACGTCGCCCGTGTAGAAAGCAGACGTGCCACGCGCGGCAAAGCTCCCCAGCGTCTCGGCGTACGCCGGATTCGGCCGCAAATCGCCAGCTCGCAAGGGCTCGCCGTCTGGATAGAAGTACGCTGCGGTCGCTGGATTGTCGTCGAGCAAGGTGGCGTCGCGTAGCCGAACCAGAAAGCCAGCCATGCGCGGCGATACGACGAAGCCTTCGTTGGCAAGGCGGATCGCGGGCTCTAGCACGGTCTGCATGTCCAGCATGCCGTGGACGCGATGGCTGTCGGCGTAGAGCGCTATCACGCCTGGTACGCCGACCGATATGCCGCTTTGCCATCCTTCGCGAAAGCCGATCTGCTCGCCGTTGTCGAGGAACATATCCTTCGTCGCACCGCGCGGGGCCGTTTCCCGTCCGTCGTAAACGACGAGCTTGCCATCATCCCGTTCGTAAACGAGCATGATCGCACCGCCGCCCAGGCCGGAGCTTTGCGGTTCTACAAGGCCCAGCACCGCGTGGGCGGCGATGGCGGCATCGACCGCGTGCCCCCCCGCCTCGAGGATCTCAACCGCGGCTTGCACGGCGTAGGGGTTGGCGGCAGCCACCATGCCGCCGAGTTGCCAGTCGTTGGACGGGGTGGCTGCAGCAGGAGTGGGCGCATTCGTCTCACCCGCCGCGCATGAAAACAACGCCAGCAGTACGAGCAGCCTACGCACAGAGTCCCTCTCTTTGGCAGAATCGAGCGGTCGACATGCTACGAGTCGTTGCCGCTCCGCTTGGGCGAGCCCCAGCGCTTGCGCTGCCTCTCCGCGCTCTCGCGCTCTGCGCCCTGGTCGCTGGGCTCGTAGAAGCGTGCGTCGCGCAGGCCATCCGGCAGGTACTGCGCTTCGACGAAGTGGTCGGGGTGGTCGTGCGGGTACCGATACCCCTTGGCGTAGCCCTCGCGACGCATCAGTTCCGTGGGAGCGTTGCGCAGTGCCAGCGGGACGGGCAGCGCGCCGTGCTCCTCGACTGCCATTCCGGCCGCGCTGATCGCCCTCAGGCTCGCGTTGCTCTTGGGGGCGCAGGCCAGGTAGGTGGCAGCTTGCGACAGGATGAGGCGGCCTTCGGGCAGCCCGACGCGGTCGAAGCCCTCGGCGGCGGCCACGGCCACGGACAAGGCCTGGGGATCCGCGTTGCCGATGTCCTCGGAGGCGAAGATCAGCAGGCGCCGTGCGATGAAGCGCGGGTCCTCTCCGGCCTGGAGCATGCGCGCGAGCCAGTACACGGCGGCGTCCGGGTCGCTGCCACGCAGGCTCTTTATGAAGGCCGAGATGACGTCGTAATGCGCCTCCCCGCCCTTGTCGTAGTCGGGCAGGCGCGTCTCCACCGCGGCCTCGACCGCGCTCCGGTCGATCTCGTGCTCGACGTGCTCGGCTGCGTTCTGCAGCAAGCTCAAGGCTCGCCGTGCGTCTCCCTGCGCGAGCCGGATCAGCAGGTCGAGGCCAGCCGGAGCGATCGTGAGTCCCCGCTCGCCCAGCCCGCGCTCGGAATCGTTGAGCGCGCGCTCGACGATCGTTCCCAGCGCCTGTGCGTTTAGCGCGCGCAGCGTGAAGATCCGGCAACGCGAGCGCAGCGCGGGGATCACCTCGAAGGAGGGGTTCTCCGTCGTCGCACCGAGCAGCACGACGGTGCCGCGCTCGACGTGTGGGAGCAGGGCATCTTGCTGGGCCTTGTTGAAGCGGTGGATCTCGTCGATGAACAGCGCCGTCCGGATGCCGCGCCGCCGCTCACTCTCTGCAGCTGCGACCGCTTCGCGAAGGTCCTTTACGCCCGACAGGACCGCGGAGAAGCCGGCGAAACGCAGCTCTGCGCGTTCTGCCAGTAGACGCGCCAGCGTTGTTTTTCCGGAGCCCGGCGGCCCCCAGAAGATCGATGAGGGAAGCTCGCCCTTGCCGGCCAGCAGCGGCCAGAGCGGCTTGCCCGGACCGAGCAGGTGCTCCTGACCCTCGAAGTCCGCCAGAAGCCGCGGTCTTAGGCGCTCCGCCAGAGGTGCGTCTCGCGTCGGGTTGCCCGGTTGCGCGGCGGGGTCTTTCGGAAACAGCTCCACGCCCGGGAGTGTAATCCGCGCCGTCCAATCGTGTGCGCTATGGTCGCTGGCGTTGATTCGAACGCTCCGCGTACAAAACCTCGCGACCATCGAAGAGCTCGAGCTGGAGCTGGGCAGCGGCCTCAACGTGATGACCGGTGAGACGGGCGCGGGAAAGTCCGTACTGCTGCACGCGATCGCCCTTCTCTGCGGTCGGCGGACGCCTTCGGACGCCATTCGGACAGGCGCTTCGTCGGGCAGTGCCGAGGCGATCATCGACGCTCCCGCCCTGCTCGAGCGCGCGCGGGGCTTGGGCCTGGCCGAGCAGGAGGATGCTGAGCTTCTGGTCTCCCGGCGCATCTCCCGCGACGGTCGCGGGAAGGTCTTCGTGAACGGAAGGCTGGCGACGGTGACTTTGCTGCAGCAGCTGCTCGGTGACTCGCTCGAGATCATCAGTCAGGGAGCGCATCAACGGCTGCTGCGTCCGATCGACCAGGGAGAGCTCCTCGATCGCTACGGCAACCTGGGTGCGGAGCTGGCCAAGGTCGCCGAGCAGCACCAGAGCTGGCGGAAGCTGGCAGCCGAGCTCGAGGAGCGGCGTGCGAACTCTGCCGAGCGCGCGCGTCGCGAAGACCAGCTACGCTTCGAGGTCGACCAGATCAACGAGGTCGCGCCTCGCCCCGGCGAGCTCGAGGAGCTCGGTGGGGAGCGCACGCGGCTTGTCCACGTGGACCACCTGAGTCGAGCGACCGCGGGAGTGCTCGAGGTTCTCGACGGCGATAGTGGGCTGCGCGATCGGGTCGCCGGTGCGCAGTCCGAGCTTTCCTCAGCGGCCGAGCTCGACGAACAGCTCGGCGCCCCGCTCGCCGCGCTCGAGCGCGCCAGCCTGGAGCTCGAAGAAGCAAACGCCGCCCTGGAGCGCTACCACGCCTCGTTGGAAGCGGATCCCGCGCGCCTGGCGCAGCTCGAGGACCGGCTCGAGGCGCTGCGCCGGCTCCGCTTGCGCTACGGCGACAGCGTAGACGAGATCCTCCGTTATCGTGACGAGGCAGGGGCCCAGGCGGAGATACTGGGAGGCGGCGAGGAGAGGAGCGCGGAGCTCGAGCGGGAGCTCGCTTCCGTCGGCGAGTCGCTCGAGTCCGCCGCGCGCGCGCTCGGGCGGGCCAGGCAGAGAGTTGGCGCGGATCTCGAGAAGCGCGTGAACAAGGAGCTCACTGCCCTGGGACTGCGCCGGGCGGCGCTGCGCGTGACCTTCGATCCGCTTCCTGCAAAGACCCCCGAAGGCTGGGATGTGCCTGCAGGACCACACGGTTTCGAACGGGCGAGCTTTCAGCTGGCCGCGAACCCCGGCGAGGAGCCACGCCGCCTGAGGGACGCCGCGTCCGGCGGGGAGCTTGCGCGCTTGCTGCTCGCGCTGCGTAACGTTCTGCGAAGCGCGGAGGACGGGCACCTGCTGCTATTCGACGAGGTCGACGCTGGAATCGGGGGGGCGACGGCCCGCAACGTCGGTCAGCGTCTGCGCAGCCTCGCCGAGCGCCACCAGATCGTGTGCATCACGCACCTGCCTCAGGTGGCCGCGGTCGGAGAGACGCACTACCGCGTGGTGAAGCGCGTGAGGAGCGGAAGGACACACACGCGGGTCGAGCGGCTGGAGACCGATGCGCGGGTGGAGGAGCTAGCCAGGATGGCCGGAGGCGGGCGTGTCACCGACGTCGCTCGGGCGCACGCGCGGGAGCTCCTGGCCTCCGATTGACGTCGTGTTCCGTCGATGACAGTGGTCCGCCCGGTCAAGTTTCGATGATTTCGGCCCGATCCTCTCCTCTGACCTGACCAAGTCTCACATTACTTGCAGCGTCCAGAGGATCCACATGGCACCCCCTTCAGATTCCGTGCCCGCTGCTGGTGAAAACCCTCAGTCAGTCCAAGCGATTGTCCACGTCGAGAGTGGCTTCTACGCGGGTCTTTCCTGGCCGCTGGAGCGAACAAGCACGGTCGTCGGGCGGGGCAGCAACGCGGACCTCGTGCTCAACGAGGCAACGATCTCGCGCGCTCATGCACTGATCGGCTACGACGGCGACCGCGTGTTCGTCCAGGACCTAGGCAGCACGAACGGAACGCTCGTCAACGGCTCCAAGGAAGAGCGCAGATACCTCGACGACTCCGACGAGCTGCGGATGGGTCGGCTGATCCTGCGGATCGAGATCGATCGCGAGGGCGGGAAGTGCGACGCTAGTGTCTAGCTCGAGGAACCGGGCAAGCGACATCGTCACGTTCATGTACGTGCCTGGCGAGTCCGGCACGATCCGGCGCTACCAGGTCCGCCGCTCGCGGATCCGCAAGTGCATCTATTCCGCGCTCCTGGCGCTTGCGGTTCTGGTGGCGGGAACCGTCGACTACGTGCACGCGCGTCGGGGTATGACCGAGCTGGAGCGTCTTCGCCGCGAGACCGGCGTCCAGCGCGAGCACCTGCAGGTCTACGCAGCACGAATGGAAACGATCGCGAACCGCCTGACCTCGATCGACAGCCTGGAGCGGAAGCTGCGCGTGATCACGAACCTCGACCCGTCCGACCCGACGCCCCTCTCGGGCATCGGAGGCGTGGACGGCGGCCTGCTCGACTCTCAGGACGTCGCCTGGCTCTCGGCGAGCCGGCGTCATCAGAAGATGACGGAGAGCTTCGATCGGCTCAGCGAAGCCAGCGATGCACAGGCGGAGAGCCTTGCAGCCCTCATTACCCATCTCGAAGACCAGACGGCGCGGCTGCTCGCGACCCCGTCGATCGCCCCAACCAAGGGTTGGGCCACCTCGGGCTTCGGCTACCGGACCTCGCCCTTCACCGGCAATCGCGAGTTCCACCGCGGGCTCGACGTCGCTGGGCGGATTGGCACGCCCGTCAAATCGCCATCGAACGGACGCGTCGCCTTCGCCGGACGCAAGCGCGCGCTGGGCAAAACCATCATCCTCAGCCACGACTACGGGATCGAGACGATCTATGGGCACCTCGAGGAGATTCTCGTTAAGCCAGGAGACAAGGTCTCTCGCGGCGATCTGATCGCGCGAATGGGCACGACCGGCCGCAGCACCGGGCCTCACCTTCACTACCAGGTGGAAGTGAATAAGAAGCCCGTAAACCCACGTAACTACATCCTGGACTGAGAGTTGGCCCCCTGTCGGGGGGTAGCGTTATACTCCCCGGCCTCCCAGCGCGCCGGAGGCGGCCATTCGACTCGTCCAGAAGATCTTCGGCTCCGCGAATGAGCGGTTCCTGAAGCGGCTGCAGCCGTCAGTCGATCGCATCAACTCGCTCGAGGCAGACCTCGAGCCGCTCTCCCCCGACGAGCTTCGCGCCAACTCTGACGAGCTGCGCGGCCGGGGCGAGCACGGAGAGCCCCTCAACGACCTCTTGCCGGAAGCGTTCGCGCTGGTGCGCGAGGCCGCGAAGCGCTCGCTTGGGCAGCGCCCCTTCGACGTGCAGCTGCTGGGCGGAATCGTCCTGCACCAGGGCAAGATTGCGGAGATGAAGACCGGTGAGGGGAAGACTCTCGCCGCCACGCTGCCCTCGTACCTGAACGCGCTGTCGGGCAAAGGCGTCCACGTCGTCACGGTGAACGACTACCTGGCGCGGCGCGACGCGGAATGGATGGGTCAGATTCATCGCTTGCTCGGGCTCGAGGTTGGCTGCGTGGTCGCGAGCATTTCCGAGACCGAGCGACGCGCCGCCTACCGCGCCGACATTACGTACGGCCAGAACAACGAGTTCGGCTTTGACTACCTGCGCGACAACATGAAGCCCTCGCTCGAGCTCTACGTTCAGCGCGGTCGTCACTATGCCATCGTCGACGAGGTCGACTCCATTCTCGTCGACGAGGCGCGAACGCCCCTCATTATCTCGGGACCCGTCGACGACGACCCCGATCGCTTCCGCCGCAGCGACCGTATCATCCCTCGGCTGTCCAAGGACAAGGATCACTTCACGGTCGACGAGAAGGCGCGGCAGGTGTTGCTGACCGACGAGGGAATCGCCGAGGTCGAAAAGCTGCTCCACATTGACAACCTGTACGCACCCCAGAATATGGAGACCCTGCACGTCGTCCAGAACGGGCTGCGCGCCCACGTGCTCTACCAGAAGGACGTCGACTACGTCGTGAAGGACGGTCAGGTCGTGATCGTCGACGAGTTCACTGGTCGCTTGATGGAGGGTCGCCGCTGGAGCGACGGGATGCACCAGGCCGTCGAGGCTAAGGAGGGCGTCAAGATCCAGAACGAGTCCCAAACGCTCGCGTCGGTCACCTTCCAGAACTACTTCCGCATGTACGAGAAGCTCGCGGGGATGACGGGTACGGCGGATACCGAGGCGGCCGAGTTCGCAGAGATCTACAAACTCGACGTCGCGGTGCTGCCGACGAACAGCCCCATGATACGCGAGGATTACGAGGACCAGGTCTACCGCAGCCTCAACGAGAAGTGGGACGCCGTCGTCGCGGATATTCAGGACTGCCAGCGGCGCGGTCAGCCCGTCCTGGTGGGCACGATCGCGATCGAGACCTCAGAGATGCTCTCCAGGCGCCTCAAGAACAAAGGGATCGCGCACAACGTGCTGAACGCGAAGCATCACGAGCGCGAGGCGGAGATCATCTCGCAGACCGGCCGGCTCGGCGCGACAACCATCTCGACCAACATGGCTGGGCGGGGGACGGACATCGTGCTCGGTGGCAACGCGGAGATGATGCTCAAGTCGCGCGGGCTCGACCCGCTGTCTCCAGAGGTGCGGGAGGAGTTCGAGGAGCTGAAGGCGCAGTGCGACACGGAGCGCGAGAAGGTGGTCGCTGCCGGCGGGCTTCACGTGCTGGGAACCGAGCGCCACGAGTCTCGCCGCATCGACAACCAGCTGCGCGGACGCTCGGGACGACAGGGGGATCCGGGCTCCTCGCGCTTCTATCTCTCGCTCGAGGACGACCTGCTGCGCATCTTCGGCTCCGAGCGGATCGCCCCCCTCATGAAGCGTCTGGGTATGGAAGAGGGAGAGGCGATCGAGGCAAAGATGCTCTCAGGCGCGATTGAACGCGCCCAGCGTAAGGTCGAGGTGCGGAACTTCGATATCCGCAAACACCTGCTCGAGTACGACAACGTGATGAACAAGCAGCGCGAGTCCATCTACGCCTGGCGTCGAAACGTGCTCGGAAACGATGACCTGCGCTCAGAGTACCTCGAGCTCGGACTCGAGCTTGCAGACGAGCTGCTCGACGACTTCGTTCCGGAGAAGGGCGAGCCCGATCCCGAGGGCCTGATCCGCGAGGCGCACCAGGAGTTCGGTGTCGTTGCGGCGCCGGACGATCCCGACTTCTCCGGCCAGCTCGATCGAGCCAAGGTCCGGGAGCGCCTGCACGCGCTCTTGGAGGAGAAGCTCGACGCGCAGGTCAAGATGTTCGACGAGCTGGAACAGCACTTTCCCGAGCTGAAACCGCCCACCTTTCAGGATTTCGGCCGCGCCATTTACCTGCAGACGATCGATCAGCAGTGGAAGGATCACCTGCTGGCGATGGATCACCTGAAGGAGGGGATCGGGCTTCGCGGCTACGCCCAGCGCGATCCCAAGGTGGAGTACCAGCGCGAGGGCTACGACAAGTTCGTGGAGATGAGCGGCCTGATCCGAGCCCGTGCGGTGGAGCAGTTCTATCGCGTGGTGTTCGAGGCGCCTTCCAAGGAGCGCGTTGCGGCCATGCGCGTTGCGGAGGAGGCTCGGCGACGGGCGCAGCTGCGAGGCTTGTCCGAGCAGCACGCGGGAGGTCCGGGCCTCGCGCCGGACGGATCCACGACGGTCCAGCGCGAGGGCAAAAAAGTTGGCCGCAACGAGCCCTGCCCGTGCGGGTCCGGGAAGAAGTACAAGAAGTGTCACGGGGCGATGGGCTGAACGCGTGGCCTATCGCGTAGCCGGGTTTCGCGCAGCGGGAGTCAGCTGCGCCATCAAACCTTCGGGGGCGCTCGACCTCGCTCTGATCGTTTCCGACCGCCCGGCGAATGCGGCGGCGGTCTTTACGCGTAACCGCTTCCCCGGCGCACCTGTGCGTGTCTCCCGCGCCCATCTGCGCGACGGGCGCGCCCGCGCGGTCGTGGTGAACAGTGGCATCTCGAACGTCGCCACAGGCGCCGTCGGTTTGCGCAACGCGCGGGCGATGTGCCGACAGGCCGCCGACGAAGTCGGTCTGCGTCTCAGTGACGTACAGGTCGCCTCGACGGGAGTGATCGGCACCCAGCTGCCGATGGAGCGCATCGCGCTGGGCATCCGGAAAGCGGCTCGAGCGCTGTCCAGCACGGGCTGGTCGCGCGCAGCACGTGCGATTCTCACCACCGACACCAGGCCCAAGCTTGTTCAGGTGACTCAACGGAACTTCTCGCTGCTGGGGGTCGCGAAGGGTGCCGGGATGATCATGCCGAACATGGCAACCATGCTCGTCTACATGGTCACCGATCTCGCTGTCGAGTCCGCTTTTCTGGCCGACGCTCTGCGCGAGGCCGTCGATCCCACGTTCAATCACCTCACCATCGACGGCGAGACGAGCACGAGCGACACCGTACTGGTGATGGCGAACGGGGCGGCGGGCAACAGGCGGCTCGGTCGGCGCTCGGTTGGCGCCGAGGACTTCCGCAAGGCGCTTTCGGAGGTCTGTAGCACCCTCACGGAGAAGCTGGCCCTCGACGGAGAGGGTGTGACGAAGATCGCCCGCATCCACGTGCGCGGGGCCAGAAGCGATCGCACGGCCCAGCAGATTGCGCGTTCGGTCGGGAACTCCATGCTGGTCAAGACGGCGCTGCACGGCGCGGATCCCAACTGGGGCAGGATCGTCCAGGCGATTGGCGCGGCGGGCGCGGCCTTCTCTCCCGGTCGGGTCGGGATCCGAATCGGCGGTGCGGAGGTCCTGCGCTGCGGGACGGGCGTTGACTCTGCCGCGGCGCTCCGTCTGGCTGAACGTGCGATGCGGCGCAAGAAGGTCGAGATTGAGATCACGCTCGGAACCGGCTCGGGGAGCGCCAGCATCCTCACTACGGACCTGAGTCACGGCTACGTCGCCATCAACTCCGAATACACGACCTGACGAGCCCGCCGCCGCTCGGATCCCTGAGTGGCGACGGTAGTTGACCGACGCTAGATGACGTCAGGGAGCTCTCTCAGTCGAGGGCAGCGCAGAGCTCCAGCTCGTGGCCGTCGGGGTCGGAGAAGTAGAGAGACTTCGCCTGCATCCAGTCATGGGTGATCGGACCCTTGGTGGCAACGCCGCTCTCTGCAAGTAGGCCGACCGCGCGCTCGAGTTCGGCCGGGTCCACGGCAAAGGCGAGGTGCTGCGTGGGCCAGTCGCCGGTGTCCTCCTGTAGCACAACCATGCCGGAGCCTCCGCCCACCCGGAGGAAGTGCCAGTTTCGCCGCTCGTCGCGCAGGCCGGGCTCGAGACCCAGAATGTGGAGGTAGAAGGCCTCCGCTCGGGCGAGCTCCTTGACGCGAATCGCTACCTCGTACACGCCGTTGATCTTGAGCATGCTCCGATCCTTTCGGGGAAAGTGAGTGTTTGAAAGTAAAGCAGACACTTTGCTAATTTGCGAGCGGGAACTTGAGCTCGGGACGCGATCGCCTAACCTGCGCACCCGGGCTGATCCCGTCGGAGCGTTCGCGTGACTGAGGTCGTTCTGGTCCGCCACGCACAGCCCGACTGGGAGCCCGACGGCCGTGCCGTCGACCATCCGGCCCTGACCTGCCTCGGCCGCGAACAGTCGCGCCGGACCGCCGCCGCGCTCGAAGCGGAGCACTTTGACCACCTGTACGTGAGCCCCCTGCGGCGAGCCCTCGAGACGGCCGAGCCGATTGCCGATGCCCTCGGCATGGAGGCGCGGCAGGTCGCCTGGCTCGGCGAGCTCCGCCTCCCGAAGATGGAGGGGAAGACTACGGAAGAAGTCCAGGAGTTCTTTGGCGAGGCGCGCGCCCGAGACCTGGAGCTGCAATGGACGGGGATGCCGGGCGGAGAGTCGTTTCGACACTTCTACGAGCGAGTCAGCAGCGGAATCGAGGATCTGCTGACGGAGACGCACGGGATGCAGGTCCACTTCAACTCCGGTCACCGAATCTGGCATGTGCCGGATGTCGAGGAGCGCGTCCTGATCGTCGCTCACGAGGGGACGAACGCGGTCATCCTGTCTCATCTGCTCGGGATCGAGCCGGTGTCCTGGGCGTCCATGCGCTTCTCGAGTGCCTGGACCGGCATCAGCCTGGTACGGACTATCCCGGTAGCGGATGGTCACATCTGGGCGCTCGCGGGCTTCAACCGCGTCCAGCATCTCGAGGGAATCTAGCGGAGCCGTCGGGGTGACCGGCCCTGAACCCGTTCCGAGTCGCCAAAGCCTTTGAATCCGGTAGCTTAGGCTTGCCGCGCCGAGACCGCTCTGCTATACCCCGGGGCCACTACACACGCCTCGTCCGCTCCGGGTTCGCGAGCGCGCGGTCGAGCGGCGGAGCGAGCGCTACGCGCGCTCCGAGGGGCGGAGGTCAAAATCCAGAGTCGCCGTCGCTGGCGACCAAAACGAAGAGGACACTCGATGTCTGCGCCAGATCCCGTGCCGGAGCCGGAGGTCAGGACCAGTTCGATCTCGATGCAAGAACTGCTCGAGGCGGGCATTCACTTCGGTCACCAGACTCGCCGTTGGCACCCCCACATGAAGCCGTTCCTTTACGGCGAGCGGAACGGCATCCATATCATCGACCTGCAGCACACATTGCCGCGCTTCCGCGAAGCCTGTGCCTTTGCGCGCGAGCTTGTGGCAGCCGGCGGCACGCTCCTGTTCGTGGGCACCAAACGCCAGGCCCAGGAGATCGTTGCAGAAGAGGCCAATCGTTGCGGCATGCCGTACGTGCACAGGCGCTGGCTCGGCGGAATGCTGACGAACTTTCGCACGATCCAGAAGGGCATCAATCGCTACAAGGAGCTGACTGCGCTCCTCGCCGACGAGGAGAACGAGGAAGGGCTGAGCAAGAAGGAGCGCTCCCGACTCACGAGGGAGCACCTGAAGCTGCACAAGGCCTTCGAGGGAATGGTCGAGATGGAACGGCTGCCGGACGCCGTCTTCATCATCGACATCAAGCGGGAGTTCATCGCGGTCAAGGAGGCGCAGCGTCTGCAGATCCCGCTGCTCGCGGTGGTTGACTCCAACTGTGACCCCGAGGGCATCGACTTCACAGTGCCGGGTAACGATGATGCGTTGCGCGCTATTCGGCTCTACTGCGAGAAGTTCGCCCAAGCTTGCCTGGAAGGGGCCGAGCTGTTCAATCGACGCATCCTCGAGGAGGACAAGGGCAAGCCCGAGGAGGCCGAGGGTGCCGCGCCGCCGAAGCACGGCAAGCGCGTGGTCGAGATCACTCAGCCCGCCCGGAGGCCCGCGCGGATGGAGCGCATGGCAGAGGAGCGTCGCAAGGAGGTCGAGGAGAGCCCCGCGGCGGCAGAGAGCCCCGCGGCGACAGAGAGCCCCGCGGCGACAGAGAGCCCCGCGCCCACCGAGAGTTCCGCGGCTGCGGAGAGTTCCAGCGAGGGCGCGCAGCCCTCGGAGACTCCCGCGCCCGCGGAGGAGGCCGTGGCGGCCGGCCCGACCGAGGATACGCCGGGCAAGGGGCCGCCGAGCGAGTCCGAGGGAACCGAATCGGCATAGCCCCCGCGCAACGACAAGGAGGGAGAGTTGGCAACGATCTCAGCTGCGGAAGTGAAGGCGCTGCGGGACAAGACCGGCGCGGGCATGATGGAGTGCAAGAGGGCTCTGGTCGAGGTCGAGGGCGATAGCGAGCGCGCCATCCGCCTACTCCGTGAACGTGGCATTGCAAAGGCGAGCAAACGCGTCGGGCGAGCCACGAGCGAGGGGAGGATTACGGTCAGTGTCTCGCCAGACGCCAGGGTTGCCGCGCTCGTCGAGCTGAACTGCGAGACGGACTTCGTTGCGAAGACGGACGACTACGTCGAACTGTGTCAGCAGAGCGCCGACCTGGCGCGAGACCAGGCTCCTCTCGACGTCGAGGAGCTGCGCAAGGGCATGGACGAGCGGATCACCGCGGCGATCTCCAAGCTGGGCGAGAACATCCAGCTACGGCGCTTCGAACGCCTGGCGGCCGTGAGCGACGGTGTGGTGGCGAGCTACGTTCACGCCGGGGGAAAGATCGGTGCGCTTGTGCGGGTCGAGGCCGACGACCCCTCCGATGAGGCCGTGAAGTCTTTGGCACACAACGTCTGCATGCACGTCGCAGCCGTGAATCCGTCCAGCGTTTCGAGAGACGACATGGCTGCGGATCTCGTGGCCGAGGAGCGCCGGGTCCTCACCGTACAAGCGGAGCAGGAAGGCAAGCCCGCGAAGATCGTCGAGAAGATGGTCGAAGGTCGCCTGAGCAAGTTTTTCAAAGAGGTGGTGCTCCTCGAGCAGCAGCTGGTGATGGACCCCGACACCACGGTGGCGAAGGCCGCACAGAAGGCCGGGGCTCAGATCACGGGTTTCCGGCGTCTCCAACTGGGAGAAGAGCTCGAGGAATGAAGCCCGTCTACAAGCGCGTCCTCCTCAAGATCTCCGGGCAGAGCATGGCCGGAGAGGGAGGCTTCGGGATCGACACGACGAAGATCCGCGAGACGGCGGAGCAGATTGTCGAGGTCTCGGAGGCCGGCGTCGAGCTCGGCATCGTGTGCGGCGGCGGAAATGTGATTCGGGGCATCACCGCCGCGGCTGAAGGACTCGACCGCACCGCCGCGGATTACATGGGCATGCTGGCGAGTGTCATGAATGCACTGGCGCTCCAGGATGGGCTCGAGAAGTCGGGGGCGACGACACGCGTGTTGTCCGCGATCGAGATCAGGCAGGTGGCGGAGCCGCACATCCGTCGCCGCGCCGTGCGCCACCTGGAGAAGGGTCGGATCGTGATCTTCGCCGCCGGTACGGGCAACCCCTTCTTCACCACCGATACGGGGGCCGCCCTGCGCGCGATGGAGGTCGGCGCCGAGGTGCTGTTGAAGGGGACCCGAGTGGACGGTGTCTATGACTCCGACCCCGAGCAGTTCCCGGCCGCGCGCAAGTACGAGCAAGTGACGTACCGGGAGTTTCTGCATCGGAATCTGGGCGTAATGGACGCGACCGCGATATCGCTGTGTCAGGACAACAAGCTCCCGATCGTGATCTTCAACATGGAGACCCGAGGGAATATCCTTAGAGCGATTCACGGTGAGCCGATTGGGACAGCCGTGGGCGCTTGACGAGGAGAAACGCGGGTGGCCGACGAAGATGTCGATCTGGTTCTGGGGGAAGGCAAGGAGGCGATGGAGAAATCCCTGAACAGCCTCCTACACGAGCTCTCGAGGATCCGAACCGGTCGGGCGAACCCCGTGCTCTTGGAAGGCGTGTCAGTCAACTACTACGACTCGCCCACCGCTCTGAAGACCCTTGCCACCATCAACGCTCCCGAGCCGCGCTTGCTAACCGTGCAGCCCTTCGATGCGGGAACGATCCCCGAGATCGAGAAGGCGATCCTGAAGAGCGACCTGGGACTCTCACCTGTCAACGATGGGAAGCTGCTCCGGATCCCGATTCCCGAGCTCACGGAGGAACGTCGTCGCGATCTCGTGAAGCAGGTCAAGAAGATGGCCGAGGATCACAAGATTGGCGTGCGGGGGGCGCGGCGCGATGGAATCTCGATGCTGAAGGAGCTCGAGAAGGACGGAGACCTGACCAAGGACGAGTCGCGGACCGGCCAGCGAAGGATCCAGGAACTCACGGACGAGTACGCGTCGAAGATCGACGAGGCGATCGCGTCGAAGGAGGAGGAGATCCTCAGGATCTGACAACGCATGGACCGTCTCGACCCCGCCAATATTCCGCGCCACGTGGCGATCATCCCGGACGGTAACGGCCGCTGGGCTGAGTCCCGGGGGCTCCCACGTAGCGTGGGGCACAGTCGCGGAACCGAGGTCGTGCGAGAGGTCGTCCGGGCCGCGCACGAGCTCGGCATCAAGCAGCTGACGCTCTATGCGTTCTCGACCGAGAACTGGGAACGGCCCAGGGACGAGGTCGAGGCAATCATGGGTCTGCTCGATCACTACATTTCGGAGGAATCCGAGGAGCTCGACGCGAACGGCATCCAGGTTCGGACGATCGGCCGGTTGCACGTGCTCAAGCCTGGGCTTCAGCGCTCGGTGCGCACGCTCGTGACGCGGACCGCGAGCAACGACCAGATGGTCCTGACCTTTGCCCTCTCGTACAGCGGCCGCGCCGAGATCGTTGATGCCGTGCGTGCGATCGCCCGGCGAGTTGAGAGCGGGGGCTTCGATCCGGAGGCGATCGAGGAGAAGGACATCCGCGAGGTGCTATACGCGCCTGACCTTCCGGATCCCGACCTGCTGATCCGGACAGGAGCGGAGCACCGGATCTCGAACTTTCTGCTCTGGCAGATTGCCTACACCGAGCTGTGGATGACCGACGCACTCTGGCCGGATTTCACCAAGCAAGATCTGGTGGAGGCGGTCGCGGAGTACCAGCGGCGCGAGCGGCGCTTCGGACGGACAGGCGCGCAGGTTCGGAAGGGCTCGTGAAGAGCGTCAGCATCCTGGGATCGACCGGGTCCATCGGGACGCAAGCGCTGGAGGTGATCGGCAGCTTTCAGGAGCGGCTCTCGGTCTCGGCCATCGCTGCGGGAAGCAACGTGAGCCTGGTTCTGGAGCAGGCCAAGCAGTTCCGACCCCGTCTGGTGTCGGTGGCCTCGCGGGACGACGCCGTCCGCTTACAGGAAGCGCTCGGTGACCCGGAGATCCGGGTCGTGTCCGGCCCTGAAGGGCTGATCGAGGTGGCCTCGGAACCGAGCGACCTCGTGATCGGCGCCCTGGTCGGTCGTCTAGGCCTCGAGCCGATCATCGCGGCACTGCAAAGCGGCGCGCAGGTCGCGCTCGCGAACAAGGAGGTGCTCGTCACCGCTGGCGAGCTGGTCCTGGAGGAGGCGCGCCGTTCCGGGTCCGCGATCCTCCCGCTCGACTCAGAGCACGTGGCGATCCACCAGTGTCTGGCCGGCCAGCCGCGCGAGGCCCTGCGGCGGGTCGTGCTGACTGCTTCCGGCGGGCCCTTCCGGCAGGCGACTCCAGAGCAGATGGAGACGGCGACGCCCGAACAGGCGCTGTCCCACCCGAACTGGGACATGGGCGATAAGATCACAATCGACTCCGCCACGTTGATGAACAAGGGCTTTGAAGTGATCGAGGCTCGCTGGCTGTTCGACCTGGACCCGGCGCAGATCGACGTCGTGATTCACCCGGAAAGCATCGTGCACTCCTTCGTAGAGTTCCGCGATGGCACCTGGCTCGCGCAGCTCGGCATTCCCGACATGCGTATTCCCATCGCCTACACTCTGGGTATGCCCGAGCGTCTCCCGCTGCCCGACCTACCGACGCTGGACCTCGTCGCCGTCGGCAGTTTACGTTTCGAAGCTCCCGATCACGCACGCTTTCCTGCGCTCGGCCTGGCCCGGGAGGCGCTCTGCCGCGGAGGGACGGCGCCCGCCGCGCTCAACGCAGCGAATGAGGTCGCGGTAGCCGCGTTTCTAGACGGTGCGATTCCCTTCCCAGCAATCGCTGCCACCTCCGAACACGTGTTGAATGAGGAGGCCGTGTTGCCGGGCCTCGCGCTCGACGAGATCCGGGAGGCGGATCGATCCGCCCGCGAGTGCGCACGGCAGTTCATAGGAGAGCGGCGGCCATGAGCCTCATCGACGCACTTCTGCCCATCGTGATCCTGCTGGGCGTGCTCATCTTCTTTCACGAGCTCGGCCACTTTCTCGTTGCGAAGCTGTTCGACGTCCAGGTCGAACGCTTCTCGCTCGGCTTCGGCCCGGCGCTGCTTCGGCGCACGGTTGGAGAGACAGAGTACGTCCTCGCCGCGCTACCGCTCGGCGGCTACGTGAAGATGCTGGGCGAGGTTCCAGGCGAGGAGCTGCCCGAGGCCGAGCGCGAGCGCGCCTTCAACTACAAACCGCCGTGGCAACGGATCGCGATCGCGCTGGCCGGGCCCGTGATGAACATGATCCTGCCGGTGTTCGTGGTCGCCGGCCTGTTGATGACGGGCATCCCGACGCTGACCTCACGCGTCGGTGCGGTAAAGCCGGGAACCCCCGCACAGCAGAGCGGCCTGCTGCCGGGAGACCGCATCGTCAGCGTCGACGGCGCCGAGATCTGGCGCTGGAAGGACCTGACTTCGGCCCTCAGCACAGCGAAAGCTCCCACGGTCGCGATCGGAGTGGAGCGGGACGGGGAAGAGCTCGATTTCGTGATCGAGCGGGAACGTCTGGAGGATGGCGGGCTCGGACCGATCGGCGTCGAGTCTTTCGCAGCCTCCTCGATGGTCAGTGTGGTGGACGAGGATGGCCTGGCGGCGCTGGCCGGCGTGCGCACCGGCGACCGGATCGTCGCTGTGAACGGCGTCGAGGTCGGGGACCGCTACGGCTTGGCGACGGCGATCGGCCAGGCGGAGGGAGCGCTCGAGCTCGAGCTGCGGCGCAGCCTGGAGGGCACGGAGGAGCTTCTGCTGGTTACGATCCGGCGCGACGAGGCGCGCTCGCTGGAGGCCCTTGGCCTCGTGTCCGCCGACTTCAGCGTGCTCGATGTCGAGCCGGCAAGTCCCGCGAGGGCTGCAGGCCTGGAGGCGGGAGACCTGTTCCTGCGGGTGGCCGGTCAGCCGGTCGTGAGCCGAGAGCAGGTCAGAGACCTGATCCGGGTCAGCAAGGGCGAGTCGCTCGAGCTCGAGCTCCTGCGTGACGGCCAAACTGTCAGCGCGGAGCTGAGCGCCACCAAGAGGGTGATCCCGACGCCGGATGGCGGCATGGAGACGCGCTTCGTGATCGGGATCACGATCGGCCCCGAGCTCACCGGTGGGGAGTTCCTCGACGAGGTGATCTCCAACCCGTTCGTCGCGCTCTGGCGTGGCGTGGCCCGCACGGCCGACATGTTCGTGCTGATCGTCCGGGGGGTGGTTCAGCTCTTCAGCGGCTCCGTCGGCATCGGGAGCCTGGCAGGCCCGATCGGCATCGGCGAGATCGCAGCCGACACACTCCAGCGTTCGTGGGCCGACTTCTTCTCGTTCATGGCCGTCATCAGCGTGAACCTGGCCATCCTCAACCTGTTGCCCATCCCCGTGTTGGACGGAGGGCAGATCCTCCTCACGCTTGCCGAGGCGGTGCGAGGCAGCCCTCTGCCCGACCGGGCGCGGGAGATGGCCCAGGCCCTGGGCCTGTCGCTGATCCTGGTGCTGATGGGGTTCGCGTTCTGGAACGACATCTCCCGGAACTGGGAAGGCATCATCGGCTTCTTCAGAGGACTGGTGTGAGCGAAGCGGCCTCCCGGCCGCACTCTGGGATCATCGCGCTGGAGGCCGCCACCGAGGCAGGTGGAGTCGCGTTGCTGGACGGCTCCCGCCTGCTCGCACAGCAGAGCTTCGACGAGGCGCAGCGGAGCGCGTCTACACTGCTCGTGACGCTAGACGAGCTGTTGCAGCGCGTGGGGCGAGAGCTTGACGACTTTCAGCTGATCGCGTTGTCGATTGGTCCCGGCTCCTTCACGGGTCTCCGCGTTGGGCTGGCCATGGCCCTGGGGCTCTGTTTCGACACAGAGCGACGGGTCGTTCCGGTCGCCACGCTTGCCGCGCTCTCGATGCACGCGAGGGGCGCCGCGCACATCGTCCCCATGCTCGACGCACGTCGAGGTGAGGTGTACACGGGCCTCTATGGACCAGACGGCAACGAGCTGCAAGAAGACCGCGTCACGGATCCGAGCTCGTGGGTCCTGTCCCTCACCGACACCGGCGACCGTCTCCACTTCGTGGGGAGCGGCGCGCTGCGCCATGCGGGGGTCATCCAGGCCATCCACGGCGACCGGGCGCGCATCCTGAGTGCAGATCAGTCACGACCTTGCGCAGCGAGCGTGGGGCTGCTCGGCGCGCGACTGGCCGAGGCCGGTGGGTCCTTGCCCGGGCCAGAGGTCGAGCTTCGCTACCTCCGCAGACCGCAAGCTGAGCTGTCGCGGCGCGCTGGACACCCTCCGGACGAACCAATATCCTAACCTCGACCAAGTGGCATAAACCTCCGGATTGATTGAGGGTATATGGAGAACGAAGAGCGGGCGCGGATCGAGTCCTTGCTGCCGAATCACGGGGAACTGCGCCAGCTCTGGGAGGAACATCTCAAGCTCGAGAAAAAGCTCGAGAAGCTGAACTCCCAGGCGCATCTGAGTCCATCCGAGCAGACAGAGCGCAAGATGATCAAGAAGCGCAAGCTCGCGGGGAAGGATCAGATCGCGCAGATCCTGGCTCACCCGGACGGGTAGGCGCTAGAACAATCCCCCCGAACGGAGCGGCGCACGGCGCGCCGCGCGGGGATCGATTACTCGTTTCCAGCCCCGTTCGTGTGGGCAGTTGTCAGTGACCGTCGGTGACGACGGCGAGGAGCTTGAAGCATGAAGGTCTTCTACGACAAAGACGCGGACCTGGCCCGGCTCGAGGGGCGCACGGTCGCGATACTGGGCTACGGGAGCCAGGGTCATGCCCACTCCCTCAACCTTCGGGACAGCGGGATCGACGTGGTCGTGGGCCTGCGAGAGGGTTCCAGCAGCCAACCGAAGGCCGAGGCGATGGGGCTCAAGGTGCTGCCAGTCGCGGACGCGGCGGCAGCGGGCGACGTGGTGATGATGACGCTTCCCGACGAGACGATGGGCGACATCTACGGGCAAGAGATCTCACCCAACATCGAGCCCGGCAACTACCTGGCGCTGGCCCACGGCTTCAACTTCCACTTCGGCTGCATCTCGCCGCCTGAGGGAGTGAACGCTTTCATGGTCGCGCCCAAGGGTCCGGGCCACCTCGTCCGGGATGCCTACTCCAGGGGTGCCGGCGTCCCCTGTCTGGTGGCCGTGGATCGCGATCCCAGCGGCGACACCCTGCAGGTCGGACTTGCCTACGCAAAGGGCATCGGCGGCGGCCGCGCCGGGATTATCGAGACGACCATCCGCGAGGAGACGGAAACCGACCTCTTCGGCGAGCAGGCCGTGCTGTGTGGCGGCCTCACGGCGCTCATGACGGCGGCCTACGAGACGCTCACCGAGGCGGGCTACGCGCCCGAGATGGCGTACTTCGAGTGTATCCACGAGCTCAAGCTCATCATCGACCTCATCTACGAGGGCGGGATCACGAACATGCGCTACTCGGTCTCCAACACCGCGCAGTACGGGGATTTGACGCGCGGCCCGCGCGTGGTCGACGAGGCCACGCGAGCCCAGATGAAGCAGATCCTCAAGGAGATCCAATCCGGGGAGTTTGCGGGCGAATGGTTGACGGAGGCGCGGGCCGGCAAGCCGGTCTTCAACGCGCTTACGCGTCTTGGTGACGAGCACCCGCTCGAGGAGACGGGACGCAAGCTTCGAGCAATGATGCCGTGGCTTGCGGAGCAGCGATTGGTCGACAAGGCGAAGAACTGAGGGGTGAGCGTGGTTCAGCGGCGAGTCCGAATGCGTCGGCAGTCCGGTGCTGGGGAGCGTGGTCGGGCGATCTACCTGCTGCCAAACCTGATCACCACTGCGGCGCTCATGCTGGGCTTCTGGTCGATCACGCTCTCCATCCGCGGCGACTACGAGCGGGCCGGCCTCGCCATCGTGCTCGCCGCAATCGCGGACATGCTGGATGGCCGGGTCGCTCGTGCCACGCGCTCCACCAGCTCGTTCGGCGTGGAATACGACTCCATGTCGGACCTTGTCTCCTTCGGGCTGGCGCCCGCGCTCCTCTTCTACAGCTGGACACTGATCCCGCTGGGTCCGCGGGGCTGGCTGATCGCGGCGCTCTTCGCGCTGTGTGCGGCTCTGCGGCTGGCGCGCTTCAACGTGAAGGCGGCGCGGGCCGGCGATCAGCTGCACTACGAGGGTCTTCCAAGCACCTTTGCCGGTGGCTTCGTCGCCGTCATGGTCTGGTTCGTGACCTGGGTCGATCTCGAGCCGCCGTTCATCCCGGTTCTCGGCATGCTGATCACGGGCAGCTTCGCGCTGCTGGCGCTCTTGATGGTGAGCGCGGTGCCGTACCCGAGTCTCAAGATGATCAAGATCGAAGGCAAGCGCGCTTACCCGACCCTCGTTGCGATCGTCCTCTTTACGGTGGCCATCCTGTTGAACCACGAGCCGATGATGTTTGGATTGGGCATCACTTTCCTCTTGTCTGGTCCGGTCTACTGGCTCATCCTTCGGCGGCGGGAGCGCGCCAGCGCGCTCGAAGAGACCCCACGGGAGACGGGAAGCGATGTCCGATAAGCGAGTCTTCATCTTCGATACGACCCTTCGCGACGGCGAGCAGGCTCCGGGCTGCAGCATGAACCTGGAGGAGAAGATCGTGCTCGCGCGTCAGCTCGCGAGGCTCGGCGTCGACGTCATCGAGGCGGGCTTTCCGATCGCTTCGCAGGGCGACTTCGAGGCGGTGCGCGAGATCGCTCGAGAGATCGAGGGGCCGATCATCTGCGCCCTCGCCCGCACCAACGACGAGGACGTCGACCGAGCTGGCGAGGCGCTCCGTGGGGCCGAGCGGGCGCGTATCCATACCTTCATTGCCACCTCCGAAATCCACATGCGCGACAAGCTGCGTATGGGCAAGGGGCAGGTGCTCGACGAGGTCGGCCGGTCCGTCAAGCGGGCCCGGGGCTATCAGGCTGACGTGGAGTTCTCGGCCGAGGACGCCACGCGCTCCGACTGGGAGTTCTTGATTCAGGTCTACAGACGGGCCATCGAGGAAGGCGCGACCACTCTCAACGTGCCGGATACAGTCGGCTACACGACCCCCGACGAGTACGCGGAGCTCATCCGCTTTCTGCGGGCGAACCTGCCGAAGAGCGACGAGATCCGCTTCGCCGTGCACTGCCACGACGACCTCGGACTCTCGGTCGCGAACTCGCTGGCCGCGATCAAGGCCGGCGCGAGCCAGGTGGAGTGCACCGTGAACGGCATCGGGGAAAGGGCCGGCAACACCTCGATGGAAGAGGTCGTGATGGCGCTCAAGACCCGCAGCGAGTTCTTCGAGGGTCGCGACACGGGCATCGTTACGAAGGAGATCTATCCCACGAGCCGCATGCTCTCCACCATCATCGGTGTGCACGTGCCGCCAAACAAGGCCATCGTCGGTGACAACGCGTTCGCGCACGAGGCCGGGATCCACCAGCACGGCGTACTCTCGAACAAGCTGACCTACGAGATCATGACGCCCGAGTCGGTCGGGCGAGCGGAGAGCGAGCTCGTGCTGGGGAAGCACTCCGGCCGCCACGCCTTTGGCGAGCGCCTGAAGGAGCTCGGGTTCGACCCGGAGAAGCTGGACTTCAACTCCGCTTTCAAGCGCTTCAAGGATCTCGCTGACGCCAAAAAGACGATCTACAACGAAGACATCGAGGCGCTCGTCACGGATCAGCTGTTGCAGGTGCAAGAGTTCTTCAAGCTCGAGAACCTGTCCGTGGTGAGCGGCACCTTCGCGACCCCGACCGCGACTGTGGAGATGATCGTTAGAGGCGAGGACCGGAAGGTCGCCAAGATGGGTGGCGGTCCGGTAGACGCCATCTTCCAGGCGATCGAGGAGCTCTCCGAGAGCAAGGCGCGGCTTTTGCGCTATCAGGTCACTGCCGTGACCGGAGGCATCGACGCACAGGCGGAGGTCAGCGTGTCGCTGGAAGAGGACGGCCTCCGTGTGATCGGTCAAGCGGCGGATACCGACGTGATCCTGGCGAGCGCAAAGGCATACGTACACGCACTGAACAAGCTCGTTCAGCGCAAGCGGGTCGGCGTTGCGTCGTTGCGCGGCGTCTGAACGCGGAGAGCCGTAGTGGCGCGAGTCCTCGTACTTCCAGGTGACGGCATCGGTCCGGAAGTGACTGCCGAGGCGGTCGCCGTTCTGCGGCAGGTCGCCCCCGACGTGGAGACCGAAGAGGGTCTGATCGGAGGCTGCGCGATCGACGCGGAGGGTGTGCCGCTTTCGCCGGCGACGCTGGAGCGGGCCAAGGAGTGCGGGCTCGTTCTGCTCGGTGCGGTGGGGGGCCCCAAGTGGGACGCCCTTGCGCCGCCCGAGCGCCCCGAACGCGGCCTGCTTACGCTGCGCAAGGAGCTCGGGCTCTACGCAAACCTGCGCCCCGCCGCAGTAATCCCGGCGCTCGCAGATGCCAGCCCGCTGCGTCCGGAGTGCATTGCGGGCGTGGATCTGATCGTCGTGCGCGAGCTCACGGGAGGGATCTACTACGGCGAGCCCCGAGGTCGGCAGGACCGAGATGGCGTGAAGAGTGCGTGGAACACGATGGTCTACGAGGAAGAGGAGGTGCGCCGCATCGCCCGGCTCGCATTTCTCACCGCGCGGGGTCGGCGCAAGCGCCTGACGAACATCCACAAGGCCAACGTTCTCGAGGTCTGTGCCTTCTGGAACGAGGTGGTCGAGGAGGTCGCGACCGAATTCGCGGACGTCCAGCTCGACCACCAGCTGGTGGACAGCGCCGCCATGGTCCTGCTGCGGGATGCAGCAGAGTTCGACGTGCTGCTCTGCCCGAACTTGTTCGGCGACATCCTGTCGGATGAGAGTGCCATGATCACGGGCTCGCTCGGCATGCTGCCCTCGGCTAGTGTCGGCGACGGGGCGAGGGGCGTGTTCGAGCCCGTTCATGGCTCCGCACCGGACATCGCGGGCCAGGACCTGGCGAATCCGCTCGCGGCGATTCTGTCGGTCGCCATGCTGCTCGAGCACGGGCTGCGCCGCTCCCAGCAGGCAGCGCAGGTTCGTGCCGCCGTCGAGAAGTTCCTCGACGACGGCTACCGGACCCGCGATCTCGCGAGTCTGGGGGGCGGGAAAGTCGTGGGCACCCGCGACGCCGGGAAGCTCGTGCGCGAGGCGCTGAGCTGATGGGCGAGCGGGGTCTGCGCGTCGCCGTCCTGGGGGCGACGGGGGCGGTCGGCGGCGAGATCATCGACGTGCTCGAGGAGCGCAGCTTTCCGGTGGCGGAGCTGCGGGCGTACGGCTCGGCAGCCGGCTCCGACATCGACTTCCAGGGTCAGAGCGTAGAAGTCCGGCGCTTTGATCCCGCGGAGCTCGGCCGCAGCGAGCTCGTCTTCTGTGCGGCTCCGGAGCTGCCGGATGGCATCCTGGAGCCGGCACGCGCCGCCGAGCTCAGCCTGATTGACGTCAGCGGCAGCCTCGAACTCGATCCGCAGGTGCCGCTGTACGTACACGGCCTGACGTCGCTCTCTCGCTCGCGCGGAGCGTGTCTGGTCTCGATCCCGCGCGGCGTGGTGACTGGCCTGGCGCTGGCGCTCGCTCCCCTGGCGCGCGAGGTCGAGCTCACGCGTGTCACTGCGGTGTGTCTGGAGCCGGCCGTGGGCGTGGGACGCGGGGGAGTCGGCGAGCTCACCGCCCACACCGCGGAAATACTGAACCGCATGACCGGCGAGATCGAGGAGTCCCGGCTCTTCCCACACTCACTCGCCTTCGAGTGCCTGCCGCTGGTGGGCAGTCTGCTCGAAGACGGCTCGTCCTCGGAGGAGCGCAGCCTGGCACACGTGCTGCGGCGCGTGCTGCGTATTCCCGGGTTGCCTCTCGAGACGACGCGGATCCGTGTGCCGACCTTCTCCGGCAGCACAGCCGCGGTGCACCTGAGCCTCGCGCGCGGTCTCGCGGTGGAGCAGGCCAAGGCGATCTGGGAGAAGCAGCCCTTTCTGCGGGTCCTGGACGCGGACGATCTCCCGAGTCCGCGCGGTGCCTTGGGTCACGACGACGTGGCGATCGGCCGGGTTCGGCAGGACGGCGATGATGCGCCGGGGCTCGCCTTCGTCCTGGCCCTGGACGACCTGCGCCGCGGGGCGGCGCTGGGAGCGGTCGAAGCCGCGGAGACGCTCTCGTTGTAGTGGCTAGCTCTCCGCCAGATCGCGGGGCCGGTGACCTGCGCAGGCTGCTTCTACGTCTCGAGTATGACGGAACGGATTTCGCCGGCTGGCAGCTCCAGCCTGACGTGCGGAGCGTCCAGGGAGTAGTCGAGGCCGCCTTCAAGACTGTGGTGCGAGAGGAGCTTCGCGTGAACGCTGCCGGTCGAACAGACGCCGGCGTGCACGCGCTCGGCCAGATCGCCCACGTGGACTGTCGCACCCGCCTCGCGCCGATCGAGCTCCGGCGTGCGCTCAACGCGGAGCTCCCAGCCGACGTGGCCGTCCAAGAGGTCCTTTCCGTTCCGCGCAGTTTCAATGCCCGCCGCGACGCGCTCTCCAAGCGCTACGTCTACCGCTTGCTGAACTCTGGCCAGCCACGTCCGTTGCGGCGCAGGCAGGCCTGGCATCTGCGGAGCGGACTGGACCTGGCTGCAATGCGCGAGGCCGCTGGCGCAGTGCTCGGCACGCACGACTTTGCCGCCTTCCGCGGCGCGCCGGGTGGTAGTCCTGCGGACGAGTGCAGCCGGCGCTCTATCGACCGCCTGGACATCATCGCCTGGCCTCCTGAGGTCCACTTCGCAGTGGAGGGCCGCAGCTTCCTGCGGCACATGGTCCGGAACCTGGTCGGAACCCTGGTGGAGATCGGACTGGGGCGGCGGCCCGTAAGCGAGCTGGCGGAGATTCTGGCCTCCCGTGACCGCTCCACGGCCGGGCCGACGGCTCCGGCCCACGGGCTGTGTCTGGAGCGGATCCAGTATCCCGAGTCGCCTTGACTGGTCCCTGAGCAATCGGCTATCCATCCCGCGGCTGCTGGGGCCCCGATCTGGTCAGAATGCCCCGCAGACGTCGCCCTAGAGGTCATTCGTGCCCAATCCGATGCGTCCCACCCGGAGTGTGCGTCCCGCCGACGTCGAGCGCGACTGGTTCGTGCTCGATGCGCACGAGCAAATTCTGGGGCGGATTGCGACCCGGGTCGCGACGGTCCTCCGGGGCAAGCACAAGGCGAGCTTCACGCCCCACGTGGATGGCGGCGATTTCGTGATCGTGGTCAACGCGCGCCACGTGAAGCTGAGCGGTCGAAAGCTCGACCAGAAGACCTACTGGCGGCACTCCGGCTATCCTGGAGGGATCCGGTCGGTGACCGCGAGGCGACTGCTCGAGACCCACCCTGAGCGCGTCCTCGAGTACGCTGTGAAGGGAATGCTGCCCAAGGGGCCTTTGGGACGGAAGATGATTCGCAAGCTCAAGGTGTACGCGGACGGAGAGCATCCGCACGCGGCACAGAAGCCACAGCCTCTGGAGATGGGTCGATGACGATGTCGCGCCAGTCCACTCGCTTCTACGCCACGGGGCGACGCAAGACCTCCACGGCTCGCGTGTTCCTCGGGCTTGGCGCTGGACAGATCAGGGTCAACAACCGCTCGCTCGAGGACTACGTCCCGCGCGAGTCCTTGCGCCAGCACCTGCTCGAGCCGATCGAGGCGGTTCAGCAGGTGGGCAGCTTTGACCTCTACATCACGGTCAAGGGCGGGGGGATCAGCGGCCAGGCGGGAGCCATTCGTCACGGCATCGCGCGCGCGCTCGAGAAGTACGATCCAACGCTGCGGCCAACGCTGAAGAGGGCAGGGTTCCTCACGCGCGACGCGCGCGAGACGGAGCGGAAGAAGTATGGGCAGAAGGGGGCGCGGGCGCGCTTCCAGTTCAGTAAGCGCTAGCGGCCGGCGGGACCGTTGCGGGTCACCGCGATCATCCCGGCTCGCTATGCCTCGACCCGCTTCCCGGGCAAGCCCCTCTTCCCTCTGGCCGGCAAGGCCATGATTCTACACGTGGCCGAGCGTGTGGAGGCGGCCTGTGCCGCGGGAAAGATCGATCACTTTCTGGTGGCGACCGACGACGAGCGCATCCTTGAAACGGTGCGAGCCGCCGGATTCGAATGTCGAATGACCTCTCCGGATCACCCGACGGGAACGGATCGCCTGGCCGAAGTGGCTCGAGAGCTCGAGGACGACGTAATCTGCAACATCCAGGGAGATGAGCCACTGGTCGACGTGGCGACGATCGCCGCCCTGGTGGAGCCGCTGCGGGCGGATCCGAAGCTCGAGATGGGCACGCTCAAGACGGCCCTCGACCGTCCCCAGGATCGCTTCGACCCGAACCGGGGCAAGGTCGTGGTCGATGAGCACGACCGTGCGCTCACGTTCACCCGGCTGCCGATCGTCGACGACGTTCCTGCGGAGCGGCCCTACTTCAACCGCGAACGGGTCGAGAAGGAGCACGCCCGACGTACCCTCGAAGTGTGGAGCGACATCGGCGTTTACGCCTACCGGCGCGAGTTCCTGCTGCGCTACGCCATGCTGCCACAGACCCCCTTCGAGCGCGCCGAGCGCCTGGAGCAGCTGCGGGCACTCGAACACGGCCACCAGATCGCGGTTCCGACCGTAGAGCACCGGGCGCTCGAAGTGGACACGCCAGAGGACGTGGCGCGCGTGGAGGCGGCCCTAGCCGAGCTGGCCGGGGCATGAGGCGGGCTGGACTTTACGAACCCCGTCCCCGCCCCCTATCCTGCAGCTGCCTAGCGGGGGGAGGCGGCTCTTGATGCGGCAGACCAAGTTCATCTTCGTTACAGGTGGTGTCATCTCCTCACTGGGGAAGGGTCTGTCCTCCGCGTCGCTCGGCGCCCTGCTCGAGGCGCGCGGCCTGCGGGTCAACTTCCTGAAGCTGGATCCGTACCTCAACGTGGATCCGGGCACGATGAACCCGATGCAGCACGGCGAGGTCTATGTCACGGACGACGGCGCCGAGACCGATCTCGACCTGGGTCACTACGAGCGCTTCACGAACGTGACCCTCACCCGACAGAACAACCTGACATCAGGCCGCGTATACGAGAGAGTCATCCAGCGCGAGCGGGACGGTGACTACCTGGGCGCCACCGTGCAGGTCATCCCGCACGTGACCGACGCCATCAAGGAGCACATCCAGTCCGTCGGAAAGGACCCGCGGACAGACGTCCAGGTCGTCGAGGTCGGCGGAACCGTTGGCGACATCGAGTCGCTGCCCTTCCTCGAGGCCATCCGTCAGCTCAAGGCGGATCTCGGGCGCGAGAACGCGCTCTACATCCATGTGGCGCTCGTGCCCTACGTCCCGAGCGCGGCGGAGATCAAGACCAAGCCGGTTCAGCACAGCGTGAAGGAGCTGCGCTCGATCGGAATCACGCCAGACATCGTGCTGTGCCGGACAGACCGCTTCTTGCCCCGCTCCGTCAAGGCCAAGATCGCGCTCTTCTGCGACGTCGAGGAGGAGGCCGTCATCACGGCGAAGGACGTCGAGACCATCTACGAGCTACCCGTGTCGCTGCACCACGAGGGACTCGACGACGCGGTCGTTCAGCGCCTGAACATCTGGACCGGCCAGCCGAACCTCGATCGATGGGAGCGCGTCGTCGCCACGCTCAAGAATCCCGAGGAGCGGATCCGCATCGCCATGGTCGGCAAATACGTCGACCTGACCGAGTCGTACAAGAGCCTGAACGAAGCGCTCACCCACGCGGGCATCGCGCACGAAGCCCGAGTGGATATCGAGTACGTGGACTCGGACAAGCTGGAGGGGAGCGCGCTGGAGACGCTCTCCACGGTAGACGGCGTGCTCGTGCCCCATGGCTTCGGGTCGCGGGGAGCCGAGGGCAAGATCCAGGCGATCCAGTACGCCCGGGAGCACGAGATCCCGTACCTCGGCATCTGCTACGGCATGCAGTGCGCCGTCGTCGAGGTAGCCCGAAACCTGGGCGGACTCCCCGGCGCGAACTCGACGGAGATCGACGCCAAAACGCCGCACCCCGTGATCGACTTCATGCCCGATCAGCTCGAGCGAGCAGAAACCGGCGGCACGATGAGGCTTGGCGCGAACCCCTGCCGCATCGTCCCCGACACGCTGGCGGCTCGGGCCTACGGCCGAACCGAGGTCTCTGAGCGGCATCGGCACCGCTACGAGGTCAACCCGGAGTACCGCGAGCAGATCGAGAAGGCCGGACTCGTCTTCTCGGGTGTCTCTCCCGATGGAACGCTGGTAGAGATCGTCGAGCTCCCCGACCACCCGTGGTTCCTGGCCTGCCAGTTTCACCCCGAGTTCCAGTCGACGCCCTTCGACCCGCACCCGCTCTTTCGCGCCTTCGTCGGCGCGGCCGTACGCCATCAAAAAGGAGCTTGATCTGCTCCCACGCCTGCTCTATTGCTAGAAGCTCTCGGGCGATTAACTCAGCGGTAGAGTGCTACCTTCACACGGTAGAAGTCACTGGTTCAAATCCAGTATCGCCCACCACAACTCCCCGCGTTTTCTAAGAGTTTTTCGACGCGGGATTTGCCTTTGGGCACCTCTTGGGCACTTCCGGGGCGAAACGCGAGCGCAAGCTCCTCGGCGTCGTACTTGTCGATGTATGCCTTGGTGGTCTCAAAGCGCGCATGTCCCATGAATTGCTGTAGAGCAACCAGGTTCGCGCCGCCTTTCGCCTCGTGTGTTGCGAAGTGATGGCATCCGCCCCAGTTCGGGCGCACGTGCTCGACGCCTGCGTCCCGGCAGGCCCGCGCCCAGCACTTCCACTCCGCGTTGTAGGTCCAGCGCTGTTCTCTGTTCAACGCGTTTGGATTCGGGAAGAGTGGTTCCCAGGGCGCGCGTCCGAGCGCCACTTGAGGATCCACGCATCCAGCAGTCGGGCGACGATCGCCGCGTGCAGCGAACCGGGCATCCCTGGTCTTCACAATGTCCGCTGTTAGGTGGATGACGCCCGCTTGGTAGTGGCTCATGTTCGCGTTGCGGGCCTCGGCCGGTCGGAGGCCAAGCAGTGTACGGGCGAGCCAGAGGCCGCGCCGGTCCTCAGGAATCGCTAGGATGACTCTGGCGACCGCCTCCCGGTTGGGCACTCGCTTTCGGGCCTTCGGGATCTTGATCTTCGGAAGTTGGGGCATATCTGCCATTGCACCGACGGTGTGCATCCATCGAATGAAAGTTCCGAAGTCACGAAAGTAGGTGCCGTAGACTCACAGCGGCGAGATGGCCGTAGTTGCGCCGGAGCCACCTTTCCTATCTGACCAGGGCCTGCTTGTCGATTGCACGAACCGACGTACCGCGCCAGAACTCGAGGACGCCACGCCGCTCCATACCTTCGAAGGCCTCCAGTCGCGCTCGCGTGATCTGGCTGTCTCGCATGCTCTATACCCCGATTGTTCCCGTTATGGCTAGGGGTGGCGGGGGCGACGTTTCGGGAACGGCCGCGAGCGTAGCAGCAACTGAACCTCTCAGTCTGAGAGGCGGCTCAGCTTCTCCATGAGCGCTTCGAAGCCCGGTGGAGGAACCATGGTGGGGTTCCGGCCGTCGAGGATGCTCTTCATGCGCTGCTCGATCATGGGGTTCCAGTCCGGGTGCGTCAGAATGTAGAAGCGCTCGTCGCGGATCGCGGACAGGACTTGATCACCGACGCTGCGGGGGCTCAGTCCGCTTCGGAGCTGCTCCCGAAACCACTCCTGGAATGCTTCCGCCTGCGGCCCCGTCGGCATCGGCGAGGCATCCTTCGCCTCGGGTGGGCGGTTGCGCTCAGAGTCCATAATGTTCGTAGCGACGTAACCGGGACAGAGGACGGACGCCCTTGTTTTGGCGCCGGCTAGGGCCAGTTCGTGGTGGAGATGCTCCGAGAGAGCAACCACACCGAATTTGGTCACCGCGTATAGCGCGCTTCCTGGCCCAGTCGTGAGACCGGCGAGCGAGGCGGTGTTGACGATGTGCGACTCCTCGCCCTGCTCCAACATGATCGGCAGGAACGTGCGCACGCCGTGGACAACGCCCATCAGATTGACGTCGAGAATCCACCTCCAATCGTCGATCGTAGCCTCCCAAGTGGAGGTAGCGCCTACGCCGATCCCAGCGTTGTTGCAGACCACATGTACCGCTCCGAACCTCTTCAGCGATTCGTCCGCCAGCGCCTGGGCCTGTTCCGCCTTCGACACGTCAGTCACCACGCAGTGGACGTCCGCCCCGGTGCCGCGCAGCGCCTCGGTCGTCTTTACCAGCGCGTCTTCTTCGATATCCGCAAGGACGACCTTCATTCCTGCCGCCGCAAAGCTCTCGGCCATGCCGCGACCTATGCCGCTGGCGGCACCCGTGATCACGGCGACCTTTCCCGCTACGTCCTGCATGTGGGCTCCCTTCCGCGGTTCGAACATATGCGTGGCGAAACCGCGCGATGCTCCGCGTATCGTGTCTCTGGACGAGGGTATGAGCAAGGCGAGATGTCTCAGTGGGGACCTTGTTGGGCGCGATGGGGACCTACGGCCGAAGGTCCCCACCAATAATCCCAACAACCACGCCCACTTCCAGCTCGATGAGGACCTTGGGGGACCTTTCGAGGGGGTTACATACATAGAATCTCTAGTGCAATCTCGATCTACCTGGGGGTGTAAAGGTCCCTCTCGAGCCGTCTGCGATACAGTTGACTGTGACATGAGTGAGCCACGCGGAGAGATCGAGGTCTTCAGTGCGGACGGTTCGCTGTGCCACCGGGCGGTGTCGCTTGTCCTGAGCCTTGCCCACGAGTCGCGCGAGGTAGTGGTCCGCGACATGCGAGATCCAGCAGTGGCCCGGAAGAGCCGAGAAGCCTGGTATCCACGCGGTTCCGGCCGTGGTCATTGACGGCAGGCTTGCAGACTGCTGCGCGGGGCGCTGATGCGGAGACCCTGCGAGCTGCAGGAATTGGGAACCGGCCGGACAATAGCTCGGTTGCACGCCGAGGACCCTGAAAGTGCCTGGACCGTTCGGCCTCCGTCTCAGCCAGCGGGCGTGATGTTCTGTCGCAAGCCCCTTCTCGATAGAGAGGGCCAGCCCCGCCTCTGCCCGTTCCCTGGGTGCCGGCCCCTCTCGGCGGAGACTCGATCAGACGAAGGCCATTGTCAGAACCTGAAAGGCCCTCTTAAACTCCCTATCCCCAGGTCGAGTCGTACCCCTAGCGTGGGGAAGGAACTCATGAAGGTTGCTCTGCACGGATGGCTCGGAAGCTTCGGACTCCTCGTTTTGGCGGTGTCGACCGGATGCGCGTTCGGCGCCGGCTCCTTCGAGGAGATCAGCGAGCCCACCAAGGCTGTGATCTATGTCTATCGCCCGAGCGGGTTCTACGGCTCGTTCGTACGCGCGAACGTCTACATCGACGCGAACGTCAGAATCGGGGCCCTGAAGACCAACTCCTACGCCGTGGCAGTCGTCGAACCCGGCAAGCACACGCTGCGGGCGAGCGGATATGCCGAGACGCTCGAAATGACGTTGGGGCCCGGCTCGACCACCTATATCGAGGTCGAGATGTTCGAGGCCGGTGCCATGACGGCCGAAGCCAGATTGGTCTTGCCGATCCAGGCCGAGGCCGCCCGTAGGATCCAGCGCGCGAACTTCAGCGGCGGAGTCCGAGTCATGAGGAACGGGGAGCCCGCACCACTGTAGTCGCTCCACGTGCGCACGTTAGAACTCTCGCGGCTACCGTGATGAATCAGCGACCCCTGCAAACCTCGGGTATCACACCTCCACCAGCTCCCTCCCCACCCGCTCCGCGTGTCCCATAGCAGCTAAGTCGGATCGGGCGCTGGCGTATCGAGGCCGCTCGCCGGGAGCTCCGGCCTGGCGATGTACTCCTGATCGATGGTCCCGGTCAGGCTACGGAGGAAGACAACGATCGAGTTGACGTCCTCGTTTGCGAGCTCCCACCCCAGCTGGTGGTGGGCCATGAGCTGTACAGCCTCCGCGAGCGTGCCCACCTGGCCATCGTGGAAGTACGGTCCCGTTTCCGCGATGTTGCGGAGCGAAGGGACCTTGAAAACGTGGCGATCCAAGTCGTTACCGGTCACCGCGAAGCGACCCACATCCTCGGTGGCATAGGGGTGCACCACGCCCAGCTTCTGGTACGAGGTCCCCCCGATCGTAGCCCGGTTGTGGCAGCTGATGCAGCCTGTGTTGATGAACAAGCTCAGGCCTTCCACCTCTGCGTCGATCAAGCTGTCGAGGTCCCCGCTCTGAAACGCGTCGAAGCGCGACGGCGTGACCAGCCGGCGCTCGAACGCGCCGATGGCCTGTGCCATGTGGTCATAGGTAGTGGGGTCCTCATCGTCTGGGAAGGCGGCGCGAAAAAGCGGCTCGTAGCCCGGAATCGACTTGAGCACGTCCACCACGGCCCCCTCCGATGGCATCGCCATTTCGATCGGGTTGAGAGGCGGGCCCTTGGCCTGCTCTTCTACGTCGTCGGCGCGGCCATCCCAGAACTGGGCGATGTGAAAGGCGGCGTTGTATACGGTGGGTGAGTTGCGGTCGCCTCGCTGGCCTCGGTGCCCCTGCGAGCTGGGCGCCCCGTCGACACCGTAGTCGGGCAGCAAGTGACAGCTGTTGCAAGCGACGTCGTGATTCTTGGAGAGCCGCTCGTCGTACCACAGGAGACGACCGAGCTCGACCTTCGCCTCGGTCACGGGATTGTCCTGTGAGGCGGCTTCCGCCGGCAGCGTACCGAAGATCCCGTTGGCTACCTGGGACAGCCGCGCGCGCTCTTCCGCCTGCAACGAAGCGCTGTCGGAGGGCGAGGTGTCCACCAACGGAGGCTCCGCCGACGGACCGCAGCTAGCGCCCAGCAGACCGGCGAAGGGCACGCAACCGCAATCCGACCTCGACACACCTGGAGCATTCGCATGGGAGCACCTCCTGAGACCCGCTTCCGCGACCTGTATCTTGGCACCAGCGTCCAGTCGAGTTCAAATGGGAATCGACGTCTGGTATCGGGCGGCTAGGCAGCTGTAAGAATCTTCTTCCATCGTCTGTCCGATCAGCTGCGGCGACAACGCGCGCCTCAGACGCAACGCCGTCCGCTGGATCGCCCAGCGCTCGCCCTCCAGGGCGGACTTCGACTGGAGGTTCTTGTCGGCGAGGTGCTTCGGGGTGTAGTCGCGGGGGTCTCTCGTATCTTGCGATGCGTTCGTTGCGATCAACGAGTTTCCGCACGAGTCGCAGAACCTCTGGCCTGCCGGGTTGGGGGAGTCGCACTGGGGACAGCGCTGCTCTCCGGCGAGCGACTGGCCGCATCCTCCGCAGAACGCAGCGCCCTCCCGGTTCTCATGGCCGCAGCTCGGGCAGTTCACTCGCTCATTCTACGGCGTATGCAGTTCCCTAGAAGCCTTGCGTCGGAGCGGGGAGGTGGAACTCCTTTCCGGGCGCGGGCCGGGGAACAGCCCTTGCGGAAGGAGCGGAACACCCGTGGAGCCAGCTTGTGCTCTCTATGCTCAGGCGCCCACCTTCATCTGCCCGAGAAAATCCATCTTGCCGAGCGGCACACCGAGCATGCGCAAGATGTCGTACGTCGTCGTGGCGTGGAAGTAGAAGTTGGGGAGCGAGAAGGACAGTAGGAAGTTCTGGTTCGTAAACGGAAGCTCGTTCTTCCCGAGCTTGAACACCATCGACTTCTCCGCGAGCGCTTCTACCTCCGCTTCGTCGAGCCTGGCCAGTCCGTCGCGCGACTCGGCGACCAGAGCTTGAAGGCCTGCGTAGTCCTTGTCGAGGTCGAAGGAAGGCGGGCTGAAGGCGCCCTTCTGCAGGCCTTGCATCGCGCCCCACGAATGGTGCGCGACGGACACGACCTGGAACTGGAGAGGCATCATGTCTTCGCGCAGCCGCGTCATGACCACTTCTTGCAGGTCGAGCCCGGTTTCGGCTGCGTGGCTCGCCCCCTTGTTGAGAACGCCGGCGACCGCGTCCAGCACTTGCAGATAGCTCCCCACACTCGCGGCATGAAATGAAATGGACACATCGTTCTCCTTGGCTTGATGGTTCGTTTCCGCGCAGCCAATCGTACAGGCCCCTCACGAAGAACATCGAGATCTCCAACCCGTTCGCCGCCCGCCCGAGCAGGAAAGCCACTCAAGGCCGCTGCACTCCGCCCGCACTCCGGGGTCTCGCAATGTAAGTGACTGAAACGAAAGAGTTTTAGTGGCGGCGACGCAGGTTTCGATTCTCGCCACCGCTACGCCGCCAGGGGCACTGAATCCGCGTGAGGGTCGAACCGGGTAACCGGCATCACGTAACAGAGTGTGCCTCTACTTGTAGAGGCCCTCGTTGTCGGGTGATTCCAGCGGCAGGCCGACCTTGAGGGCGCCTGTCCACCGCCATCTCTGCACTCGATTCGAATGCGGCGTCGTAGGTGAGGTTGCAGCTGCCGTGTGCGCCGCAGCCTCCCGTTCGCCATCGACTCTCCAGCAGCTCAGGTGCGCTCATCTCCCGTTCTCGCGTCCGATCCGGTTCGGCGCGCGGTGAGCACCAAGAACACGGTCATGGGAAGAGTGATCGGCAGGGCGAGCCACATGCACGACACGCCCAGCCAGAACGCAGTTCGCTCGAGGGGCGTGCTTGGCTTCGGGGCAGGCGCGTGCGGTTCGAAGTACACGCCCGAGTAGAGATGTGGGTAGTCCGCGAAGCGCTGTTGCATGAGGCCGATCCAAGCCCTGAGACCCGAGAGTCCAGGTTCCTTCTGCATGGTCAGGACCGGCGGTACGAGGGTGCTGCAGTGACACTGGACGATCCCGAACAGCAGCAGGTCTCGGATGCCCGGCTCGTCGCCGTCTAGAAACGGACTCTTGCCTTCCCGCAGCTTCTTCTCCCAATAGAGGAACTGGTCCCCGAAGTTCTCCGGGTCGGGCTGCGACCGAGACAACACCATGAAGCGGATCAGGAGGTAGAAATAGAGCATCGAGAAGCTGCGCAGAAGGTGGTTTCGCAGCCTCGCCGGGAGCGAAGGGCTTTGGTCGCGACAGAGACTGAAATTGCCGAAGAACCACGAGATGTGATCGGCCCTATGAGAGACGCCGCGCCAGGCGGCGTAGATCTCACGCAGGTCGTCTCGCGATACGGGGTCGTAGCCGAGCTCGTGCAGGATGTCCGTCGACTCCAGCCGCCACGGCGCGTCGCCAATGCTGGCTGCGGGCATCATGACACCCGACTTCGCGAAGACGGCGAGAGGAGGGACCGTTCGGAGCGTGTGGGGTACGCCCTTCTCGTGAAGTCCCAGGAGAACGGCCTGAACCCAGGGTGAGTGATCGACCCCGTAGACGTGGACATGCGGCTGCGTCACGAATTCTTCCTGTTCGCTGCACTCATGTCACCAACACTCCGCCCGCCAGCGCGCCCGCCCAGGCGCGGCGTCAGAGAGAGGAGGGTCACTTCCCGCCGTGCCGTCCAATTCGCTTATAGGCTGCGAGCCTTCGACCGCGAAAGCAGCAGCCTTTGCAGCATAGTACCAGCAGGGGGAGGCGGCTCGGCAGCACAGAATCCCGTTTGAGATCCTGGGGCTGCCGGGTCTGTGCGGTGGCGAAGGCTTCGCTTCGCGCGTCCGTATCACACGGTTAAGCGCTCCATCTACTTGTAGAGGCCCTCGTTGTTGGGTGATCCGGGCGGCAGGGCGATTGGGCCTCTACACAGTCAGCCGCAAGCTAGTGCGACCGGCTCAGCCCGACTTGGCCTGTTCTTGGTCCGATCACTTCGCCTCGACCGTGATGCCCTTCAGCAGCAGCCAGAGCGCCAGCGACAGCTCGGCCAGCAGGATCGGGAGCAGGATCATGGGGTTGACCAGCTTCCAGAAGCCGGGCGAGACGATTAGCGCCACAGTGTTCACGACGTAGCAGATTCCAGCCACGATCATCATCGCACCGATCGCGCGGGGCACGAGGCGCGAGCGCAGGATGAGCGCCCCGATCAGCACGCAGAAGCCCGCGAACAGCAGCAGCGAGAAGCCGAAGCCGGTCGCGAAGAGCCGCGTCGCCAGGTAGATCAGGGCCGGAGCGTCTTCCAGCGCGGCCAGGGTCGCGCCGTTCTCGATCAAGGCGAGCGGCACGTAGAGGTAGACGAGAGCCACCGCCTCGACCGTCACGGCGGCGACCCCGAACACGAGCGCGAGGCGCGCGAGCGTCGCTCCAGTGACCGGAACAGGCCGGAGACGATCACATTCACCGCCAGGGCCGGGACGAGGTAGAGCAGGTGAACTGCGAGCCCGAGCCGCCAGAGTGTCTCGTTCTCTAGGATCGCGCGAGCCGTCGCCGCAGCATCGCCTGGAACGACCAGCGATCCCCTCACCATGCCTTCGGCGAAGAGACCTCCGGCGATCACCGCCAGATAGCAGAGCCCGGCCACCGTCGCCGGCCGGGTGCGCTGGGTCGAACGCCGATCGAACGGGACCACGGGCTCCTGGACCTGCGCGGGCAGGGAGGTGTCGCAATTCGGCGAAACGCGCGGGAATCTTACTCCGGCTCCGCAGGGCCCTTTTGGGCACCTTTCGGGCCGCTGGAATCGCCAGAATCCCTTTGTTTTTCAGCAGGTCCCGTTGGTTCAACAAAACTGGCCGAAACGGCCGAGAGAGGTCTGCTCTCTTCTCGATCCACTCAGCCACCTCCCAATCTTAGAGGGAGAGTGGGGAGGTTTAGAGGGAGAGAGGGGAGGTCGCCGGTCTTCGCGTGACGAAGAGTGATAGCGCTCTTTCCACGGTCATAGTCTCTAACCGATGCCTCTCGAGGTGAGTTCGCCTGGGGCGCCCAGGAGGAGATGCTGCCCCGCGCCTCCGGCTTACCAACGATCCAGGCTCGATGCCCTAGAATGGCGGCGAAATGCCCATCCCCACGTCAGGAATGATCCTTCCATTCAAACACCCAGAATGACCACACGGCGGACGTTTCTGAAGAGCCTTGCGAGGAACACGTTCCGGAGGCTCGGCTACGACATCTCACGCTTCAGCCCGCACGCTCGGGCCGGTCTAGGGGTCGATCCCTTCCGCGACATGGAGAAACTTCTCTCCGGGAACGAGCGTCCCGTCGTGCTCGACGTGGGTGCGAATGAAGGTCAATCGGTGAAAGCCTTCAAGGACGTGTCCCCACGCTGCGAGATTCACTCCTTCGAACCCAGCCCTAGTACGCACGAGAAGCTCGTACGCAGGGTCAACGCGTACCCGGACGTGTTCCCCAACAACCTCGGAGTTGGCAGCTCATGTGGAATGATGCGGTTCCTCGAGAACCAACGCTCGACGATGAGCTCGTTCCTCGAGCCCGACGAGGCTTGCTTGGGCGAGATCGTCAACGAGCTGCCGGTGGAAGTCATCACACTGGACAGTTATTGCGAGAGGAAGAGTGTACGTTACGTCAACATCTTGAAGACGGATACCCAGGGCTACGACTTCGAGGTCCTCAAGGGTGCCCGGTCGCTAATGGTGAAGAACCGGATCCAGATGATCTTCACGGAGGTCATCTTCTCAAAAATGTATCGGGACTTACCCGACTTCGACGAAGTGTATCGGTTCCTCTTGGACAACAACTTCAAACTGGTGTCCTTCTACAGCTTCTATTACTTTGACAACCTCGCGAGCTGGTCCGATGCACTGTTCCTGAACCCAAAGTTCAGTCCGAACGACCAGGCGTAGCATGAGCCCCGAGCTTCGCGGCCTGAGATACAACGGGTCTAGGCGCCACCACCGCTTCTTGTACTCTAGCAGTCTGGCACGCGCATCGAGTCGCGGAAAGGGGAGACGATCATGCCGACTACGTCTAAGCATCTGACGCCTGAGAGACTCAACATCATCGGCGAGACGGCTGGTGCTGTCGGCGCGAAGGTGGCCGATGGCACGATTCCGATGAAGTTCTACGAGAAGCTGCTCGGCGAGAACCCTGAGCTGCTCGGGTACTTCAATATGTCGCACCACCTAAGCAACAGGGGCCTGATGCTCAAGCAGCGTCTAAGCCAGCCAGCATCAAAGGTGCTCAAGCAGCGTCTACACCAGGAAGCAGCGTTTGGGCAGTCTCTGTTCGAGTCGCAACAGACGCGAGAGGAGGTGCTGGTACGCAACGGGCTGCTGAAGATTGGCCTTCCGCTCGATCGGATCTTGTACGAGTCGTACAGACCGCTCGCCAACTGAGCGCAGGCGCCCGGCAAGATCGCTGTGAGGCCTCCACGTCGGCGGCGATCGCCTCGCAGAGGTCTGGGAACCTCCGGTAAACGTGACCTTCGAGCTCGCAGTGGCTGTCCTCGACGTAGGCTGCGGCTCGGAAGCCGTCCGGAGTTCGAGGATGTCCGAAGGCCCATATTCGCTGAGAACGATTGCCTTCACGAGCTCCCTCTCTGGATCGCCATCGCCGTCCGATGTCAGAGTGCCGTTGGGCCCGGACCCGGCAAGCCGTCCCGCACACAGGATCCCTGCGGGACCCAGCGCCCGGCCGCGCTGCAGGTCATGCGCTGCGCGTCCATGCAGGCAATCGCGCCCTCGGAGAAGCTGCGTCCGTCGTGCGAGCAGATCGCTGCGAGCTCGGCGCCATCCTCGCGGGCCATGGTGCGGACCACGTCTTCGGGCAGGTGGGCGTGCAACGCGATCCACCCGTTGCTCACTTTGCCAACGCTGGACACTGCTGCGGGCCGTGGTGCGGGAGTTGTCGGCGATGATGGGTATGGGGCAGAGCTGGCCTGGCCGCCAACCCGCCTCCTTGCCCCGCGTGTGGAATCTGGCTCTATTGTCCCTTGGGCTGGGAGAGTCGAGCACGCCGATGTGGTCGGCTACCGGGCGCGGGGGACTGAGGCGACCTGATGGCTGTGAAGTCGAGCCTGCTCTCTGTCAGCTCGACCCACTCTCCCTTCGGAGGAGCCGTACAAATATCATAACGTGGGTCACTAGGAGTAGGGGAACGAGAAAGGTCGGAATGAACCACGCCGCCCCCAAGTCTGCCGCAACACCCCTGTGGCGGAGAGCATTCAATAGATCCACCGTGCCGACGATGTTGAAGACCCAGACCAGAACCACAGCGCCCGCCCAGCCAGTGCGGAGCACGATGAGGGCCACCACCGCGAGAACACCCGCAAGCAGGTCACCATACGCTGCAGGAATGGCGAAGTCGGGGGGTAACGGTTGGGCAACGACGCCAGGGACAAGGAACACCATTCCTATGTGGCGAAACGCATGCGGCAGGGTTAGCCAGAAGAGAGCCCGGTCCCGCGGCAGGTCCTTCAGCCAGGGAGCTACCAACGACCTCGCAATCACGGCCCAAACGACGAGACTAAGCAGGAACTGCAGTCGGAAGATTTCTGGCGTATCCATGGGTGGCAACCTCTAGCTTATGCTGGTTTGTGAGATTTCCGCATCCTGCTCCAGACTCGCAGACCTTGCCTCGGTGAGACAGATCAACGGCGCAGCTACTGTTCGAGGGAGATCCTACTCCGTTGCTCCTGCTCTCGAGGTACGCCGAGATGTCATTCTCAGAACCCGACCAACCTTCTCAAGCTCCCTATCCTCCTCGTGTTCTGGCTGATATTGTCGACGGGCGAGCAGATCTTCGATTGAGATTCCGAGCGATTCCGGAGCACAACTGTGAGTGAAAGCAGCCTGGGTGCACGAGCGGTGGTCATTGGTAGCGGGATTGCAGGGCTGTTGTCAGCACGTCTGTTGTCGCCTCTCTTTGACGAACTGGTCTTGATTGACCGAGATCAGATACCAAAGGCTCCCTCCACTCGAGCCGGCTTGCCGCAGGGAAAGCACTTCCATGCACTGCTCCCAGGTGGCCTGGAGATCGTGGAGAGACTATTTCCAGGGCTTACAGAGACGCTGGCAGCAAGGGGAGCAATCCCGACGGTTGCCGGTCGCGACTTCTATTTCTTCCAGCCGCAAGGCAAGTCCTATAGCTTGGGGTCCTATGTACCGGATCCCACTGATGGCCCGGTATTCTACGTCCAGACTCGTGCCCTCTTGGAGTTCTGTATTCGCGAGCGAGTCGAAGAAATTCCGAATGTCCAGGTCGAATACGAAACCACCGTTCGGGAACCAACTTGCCGATCAGGTCGTATCGTTGGCGTGGTTGTCGAGCACGCCAAGGAGAAGAGGCAGATCGACGCAGCAATCGTCATCGATGCGGCTGGGCGAAGCAGTCGCATATTGCAATGGCTGACCAAGATGGGCTGCCCGGTACCTGGCGAGTCTGTGGTCAACTGCGATTTCGCCTATACCAGCGTATTGGTAAGGCCTGACAACTTTGATGCCTTTGAAGGTTCGGGCTTCTTCGTTTTCCCAGACCCAGACGGTAAACACCCATTGCGCGGTTCGGCACTCATTAAGATGGAAAACGGCGTATGGCTCGCCTTTGGTGGCGGTAGATATGGTGACTACCCGCCTCGAGATTGGGAAGGCATGTTGAAATGGCTTCGAGCACAAGACAACAGGATGGTTCTTGATCTGATCTCGGATGCTAAACCGGTCGCAGATCCTGCCCATTTCCGATTTCCGAGCGGGCGTCGTCGCCACTACGAAAGACTGTCCACCTTTCCCAATGGGATCATTCCAGTCGGTGATGCCATTTGCCACTACAATCCCTTGTATGGCCAAGGCATGTCCGCAGCGGCGAGACAAGTCCAACAGCTCGCGGGTGTACTCACCAGGAGAGCTGAGTCGGGCGGCGGTCTAGATGGTGTAGCTCTCGAGTTCTTTCCGTTTGGTTTTGAAGAAACCAGAGCGCCCTGGCTATTCGCCTGCCTAGCCGACTTCCAGAGTCCCATGTGTACCGGCGATTTCCCGTCAGAAGAGCAGGCGGCGATTGAAATGTTGGGGTACCTCGGCGGAGTCGCTCAGCAAGATGCTGCGGCAAGGGAACTAATGAACCAAGTAGGCGGATTGCACAAGCCCCTGTCAGCGATTCTTGCACCGGAGTGGATCGCCAAGAAGAACAGGGCCATGAGTGCTGGTCCCCGTAGATAGATCGCTGGTGTGAGATCCTAATAGCTAGTGTGGCGGAGAGCATCTTTCGGCCAGTCACTGTCGCCGCAACCGGGCTGATCGGATCGGAGGCGCTAGAGAAGCGCCTGGCAGTCGCGCACCTCGGCGTCCTCCGCGACATAGAAATTGTCCTTGCGGTAGAACCGAGAGTGCTGGTCTGTAACGTCTTCTCCGTACTGGTTGTCGTGAACGGATTCTAGATCGACCTCAAAGCCGCTCACACTCACGCAGGTGCGACTGCCGCCGCTCCTAAATCTCTTGTCGTGAAGTTCGACGACTTCGCTGAGGACGTCTCGAACACGAGTGTCCGTTGCGACGAAGCTCATTTCCTCGATCATTCGCTGGGCCTTTCGGGCACCGGGGGACTTGCACATGTGGAAATCTGGATACTTCCGATGAAGCGAGCGTGCCTGGTCTATGGTGAGTACCGAGAAGGAGACCTGGATCGGGTTGTTCATGAGATCGCCGCTGGATCCACCAAAGACCATGAACGAGTCGGAGAATGCGTCTTGGGGCGAGAAGCGCAGGTTGTAGTCTGCGGTCTCAACCTCCACGGAGCCTTGGCCTCTGGTCGCAGAGACACCTCGCGAGGTCGACCTGAGCGGCTGGCACAGCAACAGATAGCCCCCAACGAACAGCAGCCCAAAAACCGCAGACTGGAATTGGCGCACTGCCCTCTATCGGTGAGGCGCAGGACTACCTGAACGGCTGGGCCGACCCGGCTACTGTCGAAACCCTATCCAGATTTCTCCTGTGTTGGATCGAAGGAGCCGCTGGGGAAAGCCCCTGGCAACGGCCTGATCGTTCCGATTGCTTCCCAGTTCATGCAGTCATGCTACCAGGCGCGGAAAGCTGCCAGAACGACGAATCACGCTAGTGGCAGCTCGTCTGGTTCCCCGAAGCCGGGCGCGTTCGGCAGCGCCTGTCCACCATTTAGAAGGTGCACGTCGTCTCCGCCGTCACGATCCCGTTCACGAGGCCCATGGTGTCTCCCGGCGATCAGGCGAAGGCGACGGCCATCGCCGCTGTGTCGTTGTACTCGCGCATGTGGATTATGCGTCCGTCCCACACCCTGAGTACGTGCACCCACGACATCGTGTAGCGCTTGCCGGTGCTGTGAACCAGGCTCGTCTCGCGGCCGAGAACTATAACGCGCTCACCGTCGGCGAAGATCTCGTCGACCTCGAACCGCGACCAAGGGCCAGTCTGAGACGCTAGACGAGCCTCTCTAGCTCCCTCCCCACCCGCTCTGCGTGCCCCATCGCACCCATCTCGGTGTATAGGCGGTGGGCTTCTCGGAGGTGGTGCCGGTGGGCGGTGTCGTCCCCATGGAGACGAGCGAGCGAGCCGCGGCTCTCGCAAAGGTTCGGCGCGATCAGAGCGGCTTCCGTCTCGGCGATGAGCTGCTCGGCGTGCGAGTGCGCCTGCTCGATCAGGTCGAGCCGTTCGATGCCCGTCGTTGCCAGCAGGGCGTCGGCGTGCACGATGTACGCGTAGGCCTCGTGGTGACGCGCACCACGAGTTCGAGCAACGGCGATAGCCTCCTCCGCCGTGGCGACGGCCTGGCTCCCCTGCCCGAGGCCGAGCTGCGCTCGCGCTAGGTGCACCAGGATGCGCGCCTCTAGATTTAGCGACAGTCCGGACTCGCGGGCGACGGTCAGGCTCGACTCGAGCGCAGCGCTTGCTTCCTGCCAGTGGCCGCACAGGCTCTGGATCTCGCCCAGGACGAGGACCCAGGCAGGATCGAGGTTGTGGGAGCGTTGTGCGACCTCGACCATCTCCGTGGCCATGTGAAGGCCGCGCTCCAGGTCGCCCTGGTGCGCGACCACTCGGCACTCCGTCATCCGGATCGTAGCTTCAGCAAGAACGCCGAGTGTCAGGCCGCTGGCGAGGCGCCGGGTGGTTGCGAGCGCGTCGGCGCTTTTCACAAGCTTCCCGCCCTCGAAGAATGTCCATGCGAGGAAAACCCTCGCAGTTACCTTCAGCGGAGCGAGCATCAGCTCCGCTTTCCGGAGCTCCGTGCTCTCCTCTGCAAGGATCCGCTCGAGCATCTCCGTCGACTGCGTCAGCCGACCGAGCGAGAGGAGTGCCAACCCGATTATCACGTCGATCCCGAGACCGAGGCTCGGGTCGACAAGTTCACCGGTCAGCGCTTTCGCCTCGCGCATGGCCCCAAGACCTTCTGCGGTCTCCCCGGCAGTGAGGCGAGCGGCGCCGAAGCTGACCAGCAGCTGCGGGAGGTCCCTGGGGTCCGTGGTCCTCTCGGCCAGCTGCCTGCCCCGGCGGAGCAAGGAAGCTGCCTGGGAGGTCCTCCTGGGCATGAGCGCAGTGATTGCCTTCAGACCCAGGTCTGCGGCCTCCGCGTCGGGCAGCCCCTCGACCAGGTCGAGGACGCGAGACCAGTGGCGCAGCTCCTCTGCCATGTCGGTGGAGCTCACCCACCGAGCGGCCCGCCGATGCCAGCGCGCAGCCACGAGCGACTCGCCGGCTTCTCCAAAGTGGTAGGCGAGCAGGGCCGCGTTCTCGTCGAGCTTGTCGGGGTGCAGCTCCTCGAGCGCCCGAGCCACGCTGGCGTGGGCCTGGGAGCGCCGCCCCGAAAGCTGCGAATCGTAGGCCACCTCGTGGGTGAGCGGGTGCGCGAAGGCATACTCCACCTCCGGATAGAGCACCTCCTCGCGGATGAACTCCGCCTCTCGCAGGTGAGAAAGTGCCGCCGCCAGATCCGAGTCCGGCAGCTCAGCCACCCGCCGGACGAGCGGCTCCGGAAACTTCCTCCCGATCACGGCCGCCGTCTGGAGCAACTGCTTCTCGCGCTCCGGCAGGCGGTCCATGCGGGCGGCCAGCACAGGCTGCACCGTGGTCGGAACCTCGAGCGTCTCGACAGGTTTCGCCAGGCGGTACGCACCTAGCGCACCTTCGAGGCTTCCCGACTCCGCGAGGAAGCGCACCGTTTCCTCGATGAAGAACGGATTCCCGCTCGTCCGCTCGCGGATGAGGCCAGGGAGACCCTCCACGGTGGGATCTTGTCCGATAAGATCGCGAAGCAACTCCTCGATGGCCTCGGGTCCGAGTGGTCGCAGCCGGAGCTGCTGGTAGTAGGACTTCTCCATCCAGTCCGCCTGGTACTCGGGCCGGAAGTTCACGAGCAAGAGCGTCCTGGTCCCGTTCACCGCTTCCGCGAGCTGGGACAGGTAGGCGTCGCTGGCGGGGTCGATCCAGTGCGCGTCGTCTATGAAGAGGACAAGTGGTTCCCGCTGACTGCGCGCCTGCACCAGCCGTCGCACGAAGTCGAAGAGCTGGCGTTCGCGAACCTCCGGATCGAGTTGCGGTGGGGGGTGTTCCGAGTCCGGCACGCCGAGAAAGTCGAACACGAGCGGAAGCATCTCGCGAAACGCCTCGTCCAAGAGGAGCAGGTGTCCGGCGATCTTGTTGCGGGCGACCTCACCGCGGTCGTCCGACGCTATCTCAAAGGCGTTTCGCAGTAGCTCCAGAATGGCGCGGTGCGACAGCATCTGGCCATGCGGCGGGCAGTGCGTGTCGTACACCGGGAGTGCCTTCGCCTGGCAGCGCTCGATGAACTCGGAGCACAAGCGGCTCTTCCCGACCCCCGCCGCCGTCGGGGTCCTTCATGCAGAAGAAGCGCGCCTGATTCCCCATCTGCACCGGCTCCGAGAGCATCTCGACGCCCGCCTCGCAGAGGCGCTTGTACTCCTCGTCGATCCCCTCCGTCCAGAGCGCGATCCGATTGATTCCGAGGTGACCCAGGTGGGAGTACGGCGCCTCGGGATCGCGCGGCTCTACCCACTCGATCAAGTCGAGGCGGGCCTGCTGCGGCTGGCCGGGGTCGAGGATCATGATCGTCGCCCTTCCCTCGCAGTTGGGTAGCCCCAGTCCCAGGGCGAGCTCGGGACTGCCCCCGGTCGGCAGCTCGTTGACGGTCTGGAACCCGAGTCGCTCGTAGAAGGCCCTTGACCGTTCCAGGTCGGAGCAGTTCACGTTCACGTGAAAGATCGACTTGATCGCCATGGGGTCTCCTCTAGCGCAGCTCGCGCAGGAAGGCGCGGATGTCCGCGACGATGGCCTGCGGATTCTCCGCAGCTGCGAAGTGGCCGCCTCGGTCGTGGACGGTCCAGCGGTGCAGATTGGTCTGCTCCTGGGCGATGCGGCGCGGAAGCATCATCAGCTCCTTCGGAAAGATCGCGTAGGCGGTGGGCGCCTCGATGACCGGGGACCGGTCGTGCGCCCGCTGCCACGGGTGTTTGAAGTGCTCGTAGTACAGGCGCATCGACGACGTGAACGAGCCGGTGCACCAGTAGAGCGCTGCCGTGGTGCAGAGATGGTCCCGGTCGAATGCTCGCTCGACGTCGCCGTCGCAATCGCTCCAGTTGCGGCGGCGCTCCCAGATCCACGCGGCTGTGCCCACCGGCGAGTCCGCGGCGGCGTACGCCAGCGTCTGGGGGTCGCGGGAGTGAACGGCGATGTGACTCCGGATCGAGGGGATGGCCTCGGCGAGGCGCGCGACCATCCACTTCTCGTCCTCCGCGAATGCGTCCTTGGGGACCCTGAAGTCGAGACCCGGTACGACGGGAAGGCTCATGTGGACGCCGATCAGCCGATTCGCGTGTGCGTGGCCCAGGTGGGCAGTGATCATTGCTCCCCAGTCGCCGCCGTGCGCCGCGAAGCGCTCATAGCCGAGCACATCTCCCATGAGTCGTACCCACAGGTCCGCGACGCGCGGGATGTTCAGGCCCGGCGTCTCGAGCGGGGTGGAGAAGCCGAACCCCGGGAGCGACGGCACGATCACGTCGAACGAATCGCCGGGATCCCCGCCGTGCGAGGCGGGATCCGACAGCGGCTCGATCACCTGCTTGAAGTCCCAGAACGTCCAGGGCCAGCCGTGCGTCAGGATCAGCGGCGTCGGGCTCGGCCCCTTTCCCAGTGCCCGCAAGAAGTGGATCGGGATCCCGTCGAGCTCCACGCGGAAGTGCTCGAACCGGTTCATCTCGGCTGCCTGTGCCGACCAGTCCCACTTCTCGGCCCAGTACTGGACCATCTCCTGCAGCCACGACTGGGGCACCCCGTAATCCCACGTGTCCTCGCCAATGACGTGCGGCCACCGCGTGTTGCGCAGGCGCGCCCGAAGGTCGTCGAGAACCCGGTCTGGGAGTGCGGGGGTGAACGGGGTCGGTTCCATCCGACCACCCTACAATGGAAGCGCCGGGCGCCGCTACCAGAGAGCCGCGCCGACACGGGTATGATGGGGGCCACCTAGGACGAGGAGGCCTCAATGGATATCGGTTTCTTCACGATGCCGTCGCATCCCCCAGAGCGCGACCTGCGCGAGGGGCACGAGTGGGACCTCCAGGTCATTCGCTGGGCCGATGAGCTCGGCATGACCGAGGGGTGGATCGGCGAGCACCACACCGCGCCCTGGGAGCCCCATCCGTCTCCAGACCTGCTGGTCGCGCAGGGATTCTCCGAGACCGAGCGAATCCGGCTCGGTCCGGGCGGGTTCCTGCTGCCGTATCACCACCCGGCCGAGCTCGCGAACCGCGTCGCGATGCTGGACCACATCTCCGGCGGGCGGCTCAACTTCGGCGTGGCGGCCAGCGGTCTGCCGAGCGACTGGGCCCTCTTCAACGTCAAGGGCGATACCGGCGAGAACCGCGACATGACCAGGGAGGCTCTCGAAATCATCCTGCGGCTCTGGTCCGACGAGGAAGAGTTCGACTACCGGGGAACCTATTGGCACGTCACCAAGGGACCCGAGATGTACGGCTTCCTGCGGCCGCACCTGAAACCTCTGCAACAGCCGCACCCGCCGATCGGTGTCGCGGGACTCTCCAGCGGCTCTGACACGCTCAAGCTCGCGGGCGAGCACGGCTTCATTCCGATGAGCCTGAACCTGAACCCGGCCTACGTTGCCAGCCACTGGGAGGCGGTCGAAGAGGGTGCGCGCCGGGCGGGGCGGACGCCCGACCGCGGCTCCTGGCGCATGGTGCGCGAGGTCTTCGTCGCGGAGACGGACGCGGAGGCCCAGAGGCTCTCGGTGGGCGGAATGATGGGGCGCATGATGGGGGAGTACTTCCTGCCGCTCCTCGCACAGTTCGGCTTCACCGAGTACCTCAAGCACGCGCCGGACGTCGCGGACTCCGACGTTACGCCCGAGTACTGCGCCGAAAAAAACTGGTTGATCGGCTCGCCCAGCACGGTCGTCGAGAAGCTCCAGGCCGTGTACGACGAGGTGGGTGGGTTCGGAACGCTGCTCGTCTTCGGGTTCGACTATCAGGAGAACCCGGAGGCCTGGCACACCTCGATGGGGCTCTTGATGAGCGAGGTGCTCCCGAAGGTGCGTGATCTTCACCCCAGCGGGGGAGGCGATGGGAGCGCTTGACGGGAACCTGGTCCGGCCTCGTTGGTTAGGGCAGGGCAGGTCCCAACGCCGACCCCTGGAAGGGGGGTAGAATCGACCCCCCTACCCCCCGAGGAGAGAAGCCATGGAACTGGGTGTGATGATGTTCCCCACCGATAAGTCGATCCAGCCGGTCGAACTCGCCAAAGCGTCCGAGGCCCGCGGCTTCGAGTCGCTCTGGTTCCCAGAACACAGCCACATTCCCGTGAGCCGCAAGACCCCGTGGGGCGGCAGGAAGGACATGCCGCCGCTCCCGGAGGAGTACTGGCGCAGCCACCACCAGTTCATCGCCCTGGCGGCCTGCGCGGCGGTCACCGAGAACCTAAAGCTCGGCACCGGCATCTGTCTCGTCGCACAGCGAGATCCGGTATGGCTGGCCAAGGAGGTCGCCAGCCTCGACCTGATCTCGGGGGGCCGTTTCCTTCTCGGCATTGGCTACGGCTGGAACCGCGAGGAGATGCGCAACCACGGCCTGGAGTTCAAGCAGCGCCGCGAAGTCTTACGCGAGAAGATCCTGCTGATGAAGGAGCTCTGGACGAACGACGAGGCCAGCTTCTCGGGCCAGCACGTGCAGTTCGAGAAGAGCTGGTCGTGGCCGAAGCCGGTCCAGAAGCCCCACCCGCCGATCATTCTCGGCGCCGCGGGAGGGCCCAAAACCTTCGCCCACATCATCGAGTTCTGCGACGGCTGGATGCCGATCGGTGGGCTCCACGACTTCGAGGGCGGGCTCAAGGGTCTGGAGAGCGCGTGCAAGGATGCGGGCCGTGACCTGGACTCGCTCGAGCTCGGTGTGTTCTATGCTGCGGGCGTGGACACCGATCAACTCAAGGCTCTGGCTGACACTGGGGTAAAGCGCGCGGTCCTGCCCCTTCCATCCAAGTCGGCGGACGACGTGCTCCCGGTTCTGGAATGACGAGTACGCAAAGCTGCTCGGCTGAGCCCACAGCTAGGTTCCTGAGGAGTCTCCATGTCGGATTTTGCGGGTTTACCGGTCGTCAAGCCCGAGGAGGTTGGCCTCGCTTCCGACCGGATCGAGCACATCTTCGAGCCGCTCGGCATGCACGACTCGTCCTTCTACTGCCCTGCGGACTTTGTCGGGCTCTTCTTCACCCACATCTTCGGGTACCAGTTCCTGCCGACGGCGGACCTGTTTCACCGCTTCGAGAAGATGACCTACGAGGCGCTCGTCTAGTCGAGCCGGTCGACCACTAGCCGACCCCGGCAGACCACCGCGTCGAGGGCTGCCTCCGGCTCGGCCAGACCCTCCAGATTCGCCAACGGGTCGACACGCGTGAGGATCACGTCGGCGGAAGTACCGGGAGCCAGGACACCGATCTGGCCCTCGAGCCGGCAGAGCTGGGCGTTGACCTGGTACATAGATCGCAGCACATCGGCCGCGGGTTCCAGCTCCGCGCGAATGGCGAGTTCCCGGTTCTGCCACGGCTGGGCCTCGCCCAGCAGATCGGTGCCGAAGCCGAGTTCGACGCCGGCACGCTTTGCCACCTCGATCGATCGGCGTCCGGCCTCGAACACCCCCTGGTTCTTGGTCAGGTTGCGTTCCGGTAGCCCGACCTTCGCTCCCATCTCCGCCATAGCCTTGTACGTGACCAGTGTCGGCACCATCTTCACGCCCAGCTCGGCCATGCGGGCTGCCGTTGCCTCGTCGACCAGGTTGCCGTGCTCGATGCAGCGAACGCCATTCTCGATCGCGAGGCGGATGGCCTCCGGCTGATAGGCGTGCGACGTCGTGTAGGTGTGTCGGTGGTCGGTCTCGACCGTAGCCGCGCGCACCTCCTCGGCGGTGTACTGAATACTGTCGAAGGGATCCGTGGGAGAGGCCACACCGCCCGAGGTCATGATCTTGATGAAGTCGCTTCCAGCGCGGAGCTCGGTGCGGACGGCATGACGGATGGCGTCGGGTCCATCGGCCACGTGGGCCAGATCGTTCGAGTAAATCTGGCACGCGCACAACGGGGCCTGAGTTGGGTTCGCGTCGCCATGGCCGCCGGTCTGTGAGAGCGCTCGACCAGAGCGCACGATGCGAGGTCCGTCGCATAGCCCATTGGCGATTGCTTGCACCAGGCCAGTGGTCTCGCCCCCGGTGTCGCGAACGGTGGTGAAGCCCCGTCGCACCGTGGCCTCGGCCAACCGACCCATTCCCAGCGCCAGCTCGACAGGCGTCTGCCGGAACAGACGCGGGAAGTTCATGGTCGTGATGACATGGTGAACGTGAGCATCAATGAAGCCAGGAAGCACGAACCGGCCCCGGGCGTCGATCACCCGTTCGGCGCCGATCGTGGGCAGGGCAGTATCGACATCGACGATCCGCTCTCCCTCGATCGTAACGTGGCGCTCTCCAACAAGCTCCATCCGCTCTGTGTCGAGCAAGATTCCATTGAGGATAGTGAGGGTCATGAGCGGATTATGTCTCGCCGCCAGCCGCTTGTCGCGGCCACCTGACCGGTGATGCCGGCGGCTTCTTCGGACGCCAGCAGCCAGCGGGCTGGCAGCGCCAGCGCTGCAAATCTACCTTCGCGGCATGCGTCGACGCGGGGAAAAAGTCTGTATGCGCTCGCCACAGAAAAGTAGAGTTCTACCGCGCGCCAGAGTGGACACCCCACCGAAGACTCGAGCCGCTGCGCGCGATCGGGCCTCCGCGACAGCGAGCCTGGCCTTTGTCTGCGCGTTAGCCCACGCGCTGCCCGTCGCGGCGGAGACAGCCAGTGCGTCGGCCAGCAAAGCGCTCTCGAGTGTGTGGGACCAGTTGCGGCAGATCTGGAACGCGGAGCTCCTCGCGGTCGGTGGACAGCCCGTGACGCTGGGCGTGCTGGTCACTGCGCTGATCGTTTTCGCTCTCGGTGTATGGGCTGCCAAGCGACTCAGCACGCTGATAGGCCGCCTGTTGACGCGTCACGCCGGTGTCGAATCCGGCGTAGTTCGCGCGTTCGAGACTCTGTCGTTTTACTTTCTCGTGGTGCTCTTCGCGCTTTTCGCACTGCGCACCGCGAATGTCCCGCTGACAGCCTTTACCGTGGCCGGTGGAGCCATCGCGATCGGTGTGGGCTTCGGTAGCCAGAACGTGGTGAACAACTTCATCAGCGGGCTGATCCTCATGGCGGAGCGACCGATCCGGGTCGGGGACATCGTCGACGTCGACGGGACCTTCGGCCGCGTCGAGCGCATCGGGGCGCGCAGCACGCGGATCAAGACCTTCGACAATATCCACATCGTCGTGCCGAACTCGTCGTTTCTCGAGAAGAATGTGATCAACTGGACCCTATCCGACAACACGATACGTACATCGGTCGACGTTGGCGTGGCCTATGGATCCCCGACACGCGAGGTCGATCGGCTGGTGCGGCGCGTGCTGCAGGAACACGGGCGCATTCTCGACAAGCCGCCGCCGCAAGTCCTGTTCGTCGACTTCGGCGACAACGCGCTCCACTTCCGGGCCTACTTCTGGCTGCAGATGCGCGACATGATGGATCGCAGACGAGTCGAAAGCGATGTCCGGTTTCGCATCGATCACCTGTTTCGCGACGCCAAGATCGAGATAGCGTTCCCGCAGCGGGACGTTCATCTGGATGTGCGCGCCCCGCTTCCCGTGCGCCTGCTGGCCGAAGAAGCCGCCCCGGAGCAAGCGAAGCGGGCGGAAGTGCCTAGAGACCGCACCTGACTCCAGCGGCGACGCGTGGCTGGAGTCGGAAGACTCACGGTGCAGCTAGCATCAGGGTCGAGTCAGCCGCTCGCGTTCCCACCGATCCAGGCGGGTGAGGCCGCCCTTTCAAGTGTGCTCCTCTGCCTGGCGGCCTCGCAGTTTCCCCACGACGCGGGGAATGGCGTCCATTTCTCAGCCCGGGCTTGCGTCGACGCCGGCCACGGCGAACGACAGTCCCAGGTCCCCGAAGGCATACGCCGCGGTCGCGAAGAAGATCAGGCCGAAGGCCGGTCCCGGGACGCCGGCCCCTCGCACCAGGTCTACGGCACCGCCGAGCAGTAAGAGGGCAAGGAACACGTGCCGCGGCCAGCGGCCCCATTTTAGGCCGAAGCCCAGGTTGACGACCTCAGGGAGTGCCCAAGCGATGTATACGAGCGCGATCCAGGCGAAGCGGGTCATGCGAGCTCGGGCTCCCCCCCTGGTGCAAGGTCAACCTCGGCGAGGTAGATGCAATGGGATAGAATCGCGGGACCATGAAAGAGGAGAGGAAGGATGCCTACCTTGGTGATTCTAGAGGGGAAGGCGAAGAGAAATACTCTCGACCAGGTCAAGGAGCTTCTAGCCAAGCGCCTGCCTGAGACACGTGCCTTCGAAGGCTGTCAGTCGCTAACGCCCTACCTCGATGAGGATGGCCAGAGCTTCGTCATCGTCGAGCTCTGGGACTCGAAACCGCACTACGAGAAGTACCTGGCCTGGAGGGAGGAGACCGGAGTGCTCGCGGAGTTCGGGGCCCTGCTCGAGGGCGAACCCCGCTTCCGGTTCTTCGAGCCGATCGACGCGTAGAGTCGCATGCAAGACTCTTTTTTCCGGGAGTCCTATCTGGGCAGCGCCGACCAGCGGAGCACCCAGATCGCGCAAGCGATTCTTGTCGAGGTCGAATAGCCCGGCCCCGAGCGCCTGAGCAAGCACTCCTGCCCCTGGGGTCCAGTTCCTGGGAAACGCTTTCGAGGATCGAGCGAAGCCTAGAGGGACGCCGACTCTCAGTCGCCGCCTTCATACTTGAAGGAAACGTTCACCTTCGCGCGATATGCAATGACGCTCCCACTATCGTCGAGCTGCATGTCCAGTTTGACGATCTCCGCGATCCTGAGATCTCGCAAGCTCTTGGCCGCTCGATTGACGGCAGCTGACGCCGCCATCTCCCAAGACTCCGAGCTGGTTCCGACCAGCTCGATCACCTTGTACACGCTCTCCGCCATCTCGTTCTCCTTACCCCTCGCCTATCATACGTGTTAGCAGCGTTGGGTGGTCCATGCGTTTCGCCAGGGTGCTTCGGAGACCGGAGCTCAGACGATTTCAGGAGCCGACTGTCTCCTGAGCCTTCAGGCCACGCGCTGATATGATCCGCTGCATGCGACCAGAAGGAGGTGACAGATGACGACGAGCGACAGCAGGGCTGAGCCCTGGTTTCCCCCGCGTTGCGCTCGGCTGGATCCTCGGCCAGTTCGACGCCTCGCTGTGGCGCTCGTGCTCAGCCTCTTCGCCGCGTCTTGCTCCACCGTAGGCGGGGATGCCGATGCGGCGGCCGAGCCGGTCCGGATCCAGTTCTTAGACTCCGAGACGTTCGACACGGGGCTCTCGTCTGCACTCGAGGAGGGGCGTCTGGAGGTCGAGGTCACGATGGTGGCGCCGGTCACGCTCAACGAGGTGCCGGAGCGGCTCGACGTCTGGTTCTACCAGCTGAAAGACAACTACGGCGGAAAGCTCGAGCTGATCGCCGACGATGACGAGTTCGCTGCCCGTGGCCCCGGGGCGATAGGCCTGAGCCTCGCCATCGCGGCTTATGGACGGCTGCGAGAGCATGTGCTCTATCGCCCGGTGAGGAACTACGACGCCCGGGTCTACTACACGCCCGCCGACGGGCGCATCACGCGGGTGATCTTTCGTCACAAGCCCGAGGAAATCTAGTCGTCAAGGGAGACCGATCATCTCGGTTCTCCCTCCCAGCACAAGCGTTCCATCTCGACTCACCCACTCCTCCATACCATCGGGCTTGATGGCTTGGCGGTACCTTGCCCATCCCGCTTCGTCATGGAAGTACAGCTCTGCGAGCCCGGCATAGGGTTCAGCCTGTGGATCGATACTGTGGCTCACGACGTACCTGAACCCTGACACCTCTTCCATGATCGAGCTTACATTGGGCACATGCGTGTTCAACCAGTGGGAGTAGAACCCAGCGAAGTCGGCGCCTGCTTTGGCCTTCACGAGGTAGGTCACCTTGTAGAAGCCTGAGAGTGTGCAGGGGAAGGGAGCATTCAGGGTCAGGGGTTCGACCTTGAGATTCTCTGAGCCATCCATCACGATGTATTCAGTCGACGCCCAGGGAACGTATGGCTCGGCTTTCTGCTGGAAGGTATCTGACGGCTTCGTCCCATGTGGCGCCTTGGGCATTGGAAGAGCTTTGTCCCACCACAACTGTGCGATGCCATCCCAGGGATGATCACCCTTCTCGTTCGCATCGAAGAGCGTCGCGATGTAGCGGCTAGCATGGGGCTTCCCTTGCGCCGCCTGATCATGTTGTCCCTTTATGACCAGGGGCATGTGGTTGGCGAACCAATGGGCAACAAGCTCGTCCCTGGAGGTCGTGGGTTTGCGCTTGATGAGATACATCATCTTGGCACCGGGACTGGCCGTTGGAGGGATCGAGGAGGGCGTTCGGGGCTCTACCATCAATATAGACCTCTACTCTGTGGGTTAGAGAGACGAGCCTACATGAACGTACTGACTCAGCCTAGGCGCTTCACGTCTGGCAGCTTGTGATGGGCAGACCAAAGAAGCTCCGCCAAGTAGCCCCCGCTGTATTCGAGATCGAACGCGGGTTCCGAGAAAACATGCGCGTTCCGGTGCGGATCTTTGGCAGCGTTGGACTGGTCGACGCGATGGATGACCAGGTCTTCGCGCAGGCGGCCAACGTGGCGACATTGCCGGGATCAGATCGTGTCCGCCAGCCTCTGCATGCCCGACGCGCACTGGGGCTACGGCTTTCCCATTGGCGGTGTGGCCGCGACTGACGCGGACACCGGCGTGATCTCTCCTGGCGGGATCGGCTTCGACATCAATTGCGGCATGCGGCTCGTACGCAGCGACCTAGCCTGGCCGGAGGTCAAGCCTCACATCCAGAAGCTCGTCGACGCGTTGGCGGCTCGCGTCCCGGCCGGTGTCGGATCGCGGGGCTTCGTCAGGGTCTCACAGGACGAGTTCCGCGAGGCGATTCGGGACGGGGCACGCTGGGCCGTTCGAAAGGGGTTCGGTGACGAGGCAGATCTCGAGGTCACGGAAGCTCGGGGCCGGTTCCCGGGAGCTGACCCGGAACGTGTCAGCGACAAGGCCATCGCGCGAGGCCAGCATCAGATCGGCACGCTGGGCTCCGGAAACCACTACCTCGAGATCCAGGTCTTGAGACGGGAGGGGATCGTAGACTCCGAGATCGCGGAGGCGTTCGGGCTGCACGGCGAAGACCAGGTCGTGGTCATGTTCCACTGCGGCAGTCGCGGCTTCGGTCACCAGGTGGCGACCGACTACCTCGACCTGTTCTTACGTGTGATGCCGAAGTTCGGGCTCGAGGTGGTTGACCGTGAGCTGGCGTGCGCGCCCTTCGCCTCCGACGAGGGGCAGGCGTACTTTGCGGCCATGTGCTGCGCTGCCAACATGGCTCTTGCGAACCGGCAGGTCATCCTTCACCGGATCCGCGAGGTGTTCGCAGACGTCTTTGGCCGGGACCCTTCAGAGCTTGGGCTGTCGCAGGTTTACGACGTGGGGCACAACACGGCAAAGCTGGAAACGCACCGCGTTGGCGGCACCCTCAAACAGCTGCTCGTGCACCGAAAGGGCGCCACCAGGGCGCTCCCACCGGACCATCCCGAGCTTCCGGCCGTCTATCGAAAGAGTGGGCAACCGGTCATCATCGGGGGCAGCATGGAGACGGGCTCTTACGTACTGGCTGGAGTCGAATCCGGGTCGAAGGGCTTCTACAGCACGGCCCACGGCAGCGGACGCACGATGAGCCGAAGGAGCGCGCGCAAACGAGTTCGAGGCAGTGACTTGCAGCGGCAGCTGCAAGAGCGAGGGATCGTGGTTCGCGCGGCATCCATGCGCGGTCTCGCAGAGGAGGCCGGATTTGCCTACAAGGACGTAGACGAGGTGGCGCTAGCCACCGAGCTCGCTGGCCTGTCGAAGCGCGTTGCCCGTCTCTACCCCGTGGGGAACGTCAAGGGGTGAGCGACGATGGCTCGTTCGAGTTCGTCGAGGGTGCGACGGGCGACCTGTCGTTCGTTGCTCGCGGTCCGTCGGCTACCGCCGTGTTCCGCGCTGCCGCGGAGGCGTTGGCAGCCGCCACGGTAGAGCGAGTCGACGCGGTCGACGCCCGCGTGAGCCGTTCCGTGCGGATGCACGATACGGAGCTCGACCTGTTGCTCCTGCGCTTTCTGAACGAGCTGATCTATCTGCGCGATGCTGAGGGCCTTGTACTCCGCCCGCGCACGTTGCGAGTTCGGCCGGAGAATCCTCCTGGGCTCGATGCTGACCTGGTCGGCGAGCCGATCGATGCCGTGCGTCACGGGCTGGGTCACGAGGCCAAGGCGGCTACCGCGCACAATCTCAGCGTCCACCCCGTCGACGGAGGGTGGGAAGCCAGTGTGACTCTCGACGTCTAGCGTCTACGACCCGGAGTCAGCGGCGACCTCGTCCAGGAAGCGGCCGATCCTCGCAAAGTAGCGGTGACCCCCGACCTGCGTGGTGTCGTTGTGTCCGGCGCCAGGAATGACCTCGAAGGTCTTGGGCTCAGGTGCCTGCTCGAACAGCCGGCGCCCAAGCTCGAAGTCGATCACCTCGTCGCGGTCTCCATGGAAGAAGAGGAGCGGGCTGCGAACCTGCCCGATCTTCTGGCTCGACTCGAAGCGGCCTCGAGCCACGATGGGTCCCAGCGGCCCGAGCAGCTGGCGCGCCACGTCCGACCCGGAGGAGAAGGTGCTCTCGAGGATGACCCCCGCCAGGGGGCGGCCTCTGGCCAGGTCCACTGCAACCGCGCTTCCGAGCGACCGGCCGAACAGGACGATCCGCTCCTCAGGGACCGCGCGGACCTCGACCAGGTGGACGAGACCAGCGCGAGCGTCGGCATAGACGCCGGCTTCGGTCGGCGTCCCCTCACTCAGGCCGTACCCCCGGTAATCCAACAGCAGCACGTGTACTCCCAGGCGGACCAGCGCTGCGGCGTTCGGCAAGCGGTGCGATGCGTTTCCGGCATTGCCGTGGAGGAATAGAAGCGCACGCGACGCGCCTTCGGAGGGGAGGAAGAACGCATGCAGTGTCACGCCGTCCTCGGTCCGGAGTGATACCTCTTCGGCGCTGACGCCGATCTCGTGGGGATGGATATCGATCCCCCGGGTGGGCTGGAAGATCATTCGGTCGAGGAGGTTGACCCACACAAAGGCAACTCCCAGGAACGCGACGATTGATAGCGACATGGCGCGGAGCCCACGCACGCGCATGAACCTAGCGCAGACGGCAGCGGTTCGAGGCGACGAACGCTCCTAGTGTCGCGAGCTCCGGGGAAACACGCACATCATTCGGGTCTCGATGCTGCGCCGGCGCGGGGCCTCGGCCGGGGCAGTCGGGTCGTCGAAGGAGGTGTGGGGGCACGGGATGGCTGTTCGGGGGCGTGTGTCGAGCTGTTTCAGAACGATCAGCTCGTCAGTCTGCATGCGGGGGAAGTAGTAGTGGCGATGCTTCGGGCTGAAGAAGGGCATCGAGCCGAGTTCATCCGAGCTAGATTCCCCGAACGCGTAATCCACCATGTCTTCTCTATCCAGACTGGTGGCGTCGATCAGGGTGAGCGGGTTCTGCTGAACCTCGCGATCGATTGGCTGCCATGTGTTGTACCAGGCATAGTCGTATTGCTCCGTCTCTGCCTCGGTGCAGACACCGCGCTCGACCATCAGCTTGCGCGACATCTCCCGTGCCTGGGCCTCGCTGAAGTCACAGTGAACGTAGCGTGCGTAGGCTTGGTTGAACGAGCTCGTGTCCTCGGTACGGATCAGGTGGTGGTAGATGATGACCTGACTCGGTCCCGTCAGCCGCCGGACCAGGGCCTCGATCCGCGGATAGTAAGTTCGACGGACCTCCGCCGCGTCCTGGAAGTCCTCGACGCCTGAGGGCTGCTGAACGAGGATGAACCCGTTGGTGTCGAGGTCGAGCGTGCCTAGCAGTGGCCGAGCATCCTCGATACGAACATCGTAGAAGCGAGTGTTGGCTCGCCGCGTGTCTCGCGAGGAGATCCGGGCCAGCTCGGTTCGACCTCTCCAGTCCGGATCCAGATAGCGGATCCTGGCGTTGACTCTCTCCAGCATCGATCCGTGACCTCCATGATGTCGGGCTACACGGAGATCGTAGCGCGTCGAGGCTTTGCCTGTCCGGCTCACCTCGGCGGATTACAGTATCAATTCAAGTTTGTTGCTTTTTGGTCGGAATCTCGCCTCAGCGTATTCCTGTGGCTCTCCACGATCTCCAGCGATAGCGCGGATGAAGGATCAGGAGCGGGGTGACCCAGGAGGCAGCTCCCTCCACCTAGAGGGCCTCGGAGAACTTCGCCTCCGTTCGGAGGTAGTTCTCCTGGCCAGGGTTTCCCTTCATGATCTCCTGCCACTCGCTGGTCGCGAACGCCTTGCTCATGACCTCGTTTCGCGTGGCCATGTCGTCCCAGCGAATGATCCAGGTCACCGTGGCCGAACCGAGCTCGTCCAGCGGCTTGCCTCCGATCTGCGGCGCTTCGTCGACGTTTACCCAGAAGCCGACCAGGTCCACGTTCTTGCGTATGTAGGGCAGCGCCAGCTTAGTCGCCCACTCCCTATATTCCTTCATGAGCTTGGGCTCGTAGTGGTAGTTGCGGATTTCATGAATCATGGTGCGTACCTCTCTTGCCTTGCAATGTACCACGATTACCCTGCGTCTCTGAGGGTGTACCGTCAGTACATCCTCGAAGTGGCTGATGTAGTCCACAGTCTTCGTCCGATGCATGAACGGATGGCGGGGGCTGCGGCGTCCGCGGACCCGAGTTGTCAGCAGGCATCGTTCCGGTGCTCCACATCTCGAACAGGCGGCCGCGTTGGCTTCCTGGAGCGCCGTCGCTCAGCACGACGGACTTCCCCTCAGTCCGGTTCAGGATGGCAGCGGTTCCCGGCCGCTCAGCTCATGAAATCCGCCACGTTGTCCCTAAACCGGCGGATGGTGTCGATGTGTGCCTGCGGGTTGGGCAGGTTGACGTTCATGGTGACCCCAGCCGCATGCGTTGCGCCCGCCGCCTGCAGTCGTTCGATGCGCTCGCGCGTCTTGCCGGCATCGTCGCCGGCCGGGATCATGCACTCGATTCCGATCTCGGCCGGATCGCGCCCCGCGGCTCGTGCGTGGTCGCGCATCTGCGCCAGCTGATCCTCCAGGTTCGGATTCGAGAACGGGAACCAGCCATCGGCCACGCGCCCCACGCGTTCGATCACCTGTGGGGCCATCCCACCCAGCCAGACCGGGATGCTGCGCTTGGTGGGCAGCGGATTCAGCCCCGCGTCGGTCACTTTGTGCCAGCGTCCAGCGTAGGTAATGGAATCCTCGGCCCAGAGCTTGCGCATCAGGTCGATCTGCTCCTCCGATCGCTTGCCGCGATCGTGGAAGTTCTCACCAAGGGCCTCGTACTCGACGGCGTTCCAGCCGGTACCGATCCCCAGTCGGAGGCGCCCCTTGGACAACACGTCGAGGCACGCGGCCTGCTTGGCAACGAGCGACGTCTGCCGCTGGGGCAGGATGATGACGGCGGTCACGAACTCCAGAGTGGTCGTGAGTCCGGCAAGATAGCTGAACAGCACGAACGGCTCGTGAAACATGCTCTCGGTCGTGTAGGGTCCCTGCCAGTCCGGACGGCTCGCGGTATTCGCTCCCAGCACGTGGTCGTACGCGATCAGGTGATCGAATCCGAGCTCCTCGGCCGTGGTGGCAAACCTGGCAACGATGTCGGGATCTGCGCTGATCTCAGTCTGTGGAAATACGACTCCGAATTTCATGAATCGGCCCCTGTGTTGATTGTGATTTCATCAGACTGGCGGCTGCCCTCGTTGGTCTGACAGCAGCCAGCGGATCATCGGGAGGTGCTGGCGTCCGAGAAAGATCTCTCCATCGATCAGGTACGAGGGGACGTCGAAAATTCCCGCCTCTAGCGCGGCGTTTTGGATTTCCCCGTGGATGACCCGTCCGTCCCCCTTCCATGTACTCCTCGAGGCCTTCGACATCGGCACCTGCCTCGCAGAGGATTGCCTTCAGCGCCGTCGCTTTCTCGATATCGAGCTCCTGCTTCCAGAAGCGTTCAAACACGCGGTGGGTGTAGCTCCGGAGGATGCTTCGCCCTTGCTCCTTCGCCCAGATCAATCCGATCGCGGCGAGAGTCGAGTCCCAGTCCCTTGACGGATACTTCAGGCTCAAGCCCTGAGCCTGCGTGTAGCGCTGCTGGTCCATCTGGACGTACTCGGCGCGTACCCGTGCGTGACGCTCTGCCTTGGTCTCCTCAGCGACCGACTTGCGCTCTCGCCGAATCGGACGCTCCAAGATGAGGGGCTTCCAGTCGATCTCGAGACCGAATTCGTCCTCGAGTGCGTACGTGGGATCCACCGCGAGATAGGCGGCGGGGGCTCTTGTAGTCGATGTACACCGACAAGCGCGCTTTCGACGTGTGGACTTCGCTCATGAGGCCGGAAAGTGCTGGTACGCGACGTCTGGACGCGGGCCCGGTTGGCCCGACAGGTACCAGCGAATCGTCGGGAGGTGTTCACGGCCGAAGAACACCTCGTTCTGGATGATGTAGGTGGGCACCCCGAAGAGACCTGCCGGGTGGACGCTCGCCTGAAGCTCGTCGTGCGCGACGCGTCCTTCTCCGTTCAAGAAGTCCGCAAATCCGCTCACGTCGCTGCCGGACTCTCTCAGCACCCCTTGGATGACGTCCGGATCCTCGATGTCCAGCTCCCGCCGCCAGAAGCGCTCGTAGACCAGACTCGTGTAGGTCCGCAGTACAGCTCGATCCTCTCGCTTCGCCCACAGCAGGCCGATGGCGGCCAGCGACGAGTCCCAGATCTTCGTGGTGCCTCTGAGAGTCAGCTCGCGCAGGCTGGCGTAGCGCCGACAATCTCGGTACACGTACTTGACACCG
>CBDDEE010000018.1:0-125952 GCA_965226855.1 Myxococcota bacterium
CAGCCGACCGATGTGATCGCGAAGCGCGTCCTCGACGCATACACGCGCAGCGTCGGCAGCGCTATTGCGAAGAGCGTCGCGGCCAGTCGCGCCGAGAAGCTGCTTGACGAGAAGGTCGGCCGTGAGCTCGGCGAGGCAGCCAAGGGCTTGCTGGACAGGGTTCTCAACTGACGAGAACGAGGCGAGCCCGGGTACTCGAGCGCTTCCAACTCCGCGAGCAGCTGCCCGCGCTGAGCCGCGGCATGTTACGCCTGCAGAAAGACGTGGGTTTCGGCGAAGCGATCGATCATGTCATTGACCTGAACCGGCGCGAGGAGCTGGTTGAAGTGCCCAGCCCCTACGGTCTGCGCGTTCACGACGCCCTTCAGGTGCTCCGCCATCAGGGCCTGAGAATTCAGCGGAGGCACGGCCGCGATGTGGAGGGCGGGGACGGAGCAGGCGGCGGCCGCAGCGGCGCCATCGAAGTCGAGAATGGCCCGCATGCAGGCGATCGTCACGTGCGCTGGGGCGGCACACATCTCCGCCACCACCCGATCGCGCGTTGCTGCAGCGTCTGTCGGCAGAAACAGGGATTGCGCAACGAAGGCACGCTGGGGCCCGCGATCCCCGGCTTCCAACGCGGCGAGCATCGCGCTCACGCCTGCCTTCATCTCGTCCGGAAACACGAGTGGAGCCGGATCTACCATCACGATGCCGCTGATCGTCTCCGCGTGGCTGGCCCCGAGCTGTAGCACGGTGATGCCACCCATTGAATGCCCCACCGCGATCGGTCCGGCGAGGCCGAGCTCGCGGATTAGGTGGGCGACGTCGTCAGCGAACGTGCGAATCGAGTAAGGCCCCTCCGGCTTATCGCTCTCCCCATGGCCGCGCAGGTCCACGGAGACCGTCCGGTATCCTGCAGCTGCGAAGTAGTCGGCCTGGGGCGCGAAATAACTTCGGTTGCACGTCCAGCCATGGACGAAAACGATGGACCGCTCTCCCGAGCCCTGCTCCTCGTAGGCAAGACGAACTCCGTCGCGAACGATCTCCGGCATGGCACTCAGGATACAGGTTCAGGGCGGGCAGGTGGGGTCTACCGGTGCGGTGCTGGTTTAAAGCGCGCGCAAGAGGGGAGTCACTCCGGGGGAGCAGCCTCGAGGCGGGTGAGAAGCGAGCGCGCCGAAGGATCATCGGGGTCCCGCTCGACGAGCTCCCGCGCGTAGCCGAGAGCCGCGTCGTGCCGTCCCAGGTCTCGACTCAAGGTCGCCAGGACCGTGAGCAGCTGCCGGTTGCCGGGATGCCGGGTCAGGGACCCCGACAGTACCGCGAGAGCCCGGTCGCCCTGGCCCGCGGAGTGGAGCGCAACGCCATACACATAGGCGTAGCGGGGGCGCTCGGGCCCAAGCCCGGCGGCGCGCGCGAGCGGGTCGAGGGCGTCCGCCAGATCTCCGCGGCGCACGAGCGTGAGACCCAGGGCGTGATGCGCCTCGGCGCTGTCGGGCGCTAGCTCCAGCGCTCGCCGCAACACGCGTTCGGCCTCCTCGTCCCGGCCCTCCTGGCGGTGGAGATCCGCCAGGTTGACGTAAGCAGGGACGAACCAGGGCGCTAGCTGCAGGGCCCGGGTGTAGGCGTCGCGGGCACGCCCGAGCTCACCGAGCCGGGTGTGCAAGATGCCGAGGTTCAGCTGCGCGGTCGGCCCGTCCGCGTTCGCAAGCTGCGCCGTCCGGTACTCGGCGAGCGCAACGCTCAGAGCCGAACGCTCGGTCGGCGCAAGGCGCTCCGGGCGTGTGTCTGCCAGGAGCCGCGCCGCCTCTATGCGCACGGCCAGAATCGGATCGCGCAGCAACGGCTTTGCGAGGCGCAGGCGGGCGACCGGCTCGACACTCTCGGCCGCCTCCAGGGCCGCCATGCGAAGCAGGGCAGAGGCGTCCCTCGTACCCCGTTCGACGGCGGCAGCCATGCGGGGTCCGGGCACGTCCCGCAAGAGGCGCAGCGCGGTGGCCCGCGCGATGGCCGGCTGCGTCACGTCGGCCGCCAGCTCGGAGAGGGACCGCTCCGCGCCGGGCAGCTGCCGCCTGCCCGCGTGGAGCGCGGTCGCGTAGTGCGCTTGCTCGGAGGACGCGGGCCCCCACCAGCCCTCGCTGGCCGCGGCTGCCCAGGCCGCGGAGCGATCCCGGTGGCACCCGGTGCACGCGTTGGGGGTGCCGATCGCGACGCTCAAATCGGGGCGCGGCACCCGAAAAGAGTGATCACGCCGGGAGTCGACTCTCATGTACGTCCGAGCGGGCATGTGGCACTCGACACAGCTCGCACCCGTAGATCCGGGCTCGTGAAAGTGATGCGCTGGCGTCCCGAACAGCTCGGGACGATGACATCCGGAGCAGGTCTCGTCGGGCTTGGCGGCGACAGCGAGGGCGTGCGGGTCGTGACAGTCGCTGCACGAAACTCCCGCAGCGTGCATGCGACTCTGCAGGAACGAGCCGTACACGTACACCTCGTCCTTGATCTGGCCGTCGGCGTGATAGAGCGGCTCGTCGAGGAGCGCCAGGCGGTAGCTGTCGAGGAGAGGCCTGCCCCAACGATAGTTGGCGCGGAGCGCCGCACGCCGTGAGTGACAGCGACCGCAGGTCTCGAGCTCCATGTTCGACTCGCGTTCGCGTGATCGGCGTGCAATCGCCGCTCCCGGGTCGAAGACCCACTCGGAAGGCTGCCGCTCGCGCAGCTGAACGACGAGTCCCTTACGAGCGTCCCATTCCCGTGCAGGTCCTGGCGAAGAGGCAGTTGCCTGACGCACGTGCTCCGAGCCGGGGCCGTGGCAAGCCTCGCACGCCACGTCGAGCTCCTCCCAGGTTGTCTCGTAGCGCTCCTGTTCCGGCATCTAGCCCTTGTGCAGGCCTGTCGAGTGGCAGTCCGCGCACATGAAATTCCAGCGCTGGCTCAGTCCGGTCCAGTGCAGGACGTCGTCAGGCGGGATGGTCTCGTCGGGATACAGATGGAACCAGCGCTGCCCCCCGACGGAGTCGGGTCGCGCGTCCCAGGCGACCCCAAAAGACTGCAACCTGCCGCCCGGAATGCGGATCAGATACTGTTGCAGCGGCTCGACTCCAAAGGTGTAAGCAATCTCGTAGTCCCCGTGCTCGCCCGCGTGCCCCTCCGTGTTCACGAAGAAGCGTCCCCCGCTCCGGAAGAACTTCGACGTCACGCCGCGATGGGTGAAGCTCGCGTCCTCGAAGTCGCCGAGCACGGACGCACCAGTTGCCTCCTGCATGGCCCGGTCGTGATGCGACCCGCGCCAGCGCTCCGCCTGCTGTGGATGGCAGCCCCCGCAGACCGCACCCCCCGCGAATGCCGGCTCGCGGGTCTCGACGATAGGCGGGTTGGTGTGCGGCGCTTCGCCACAACCGACGAGAGCCAGGAGGAACACGAGGAGCGCTCGCGGAGGCTGACCAGCGCCCTTCATCGGAGCAGTCTACCCCAGGGGTCGGAGCGGCGGTGGTGGGTTTCCGCTTCGGGCGCGCAACGCATACAATCGGGGGAGGCAACTTGATACCGGGTCCGCGAACGCGGCGCCCGGCCGGGGGAGCAACTGCAATGTGGGATATCAGATCGAGAACAGCTCGGCTTCTGGGAACGCTGCCGCTCATAACCGCACTGCTCGGAGTCGCGCCCCCTGCCGGCGCGGACGAGACCTGTCTCTCGCCTTACATGGCGAAGATCGTAGGGCAGGAGGAGTTCGTGTACGTCTGGACGCTCGGCATGGAGGGCCTCGGAGACGAGCAGGACAAGCTCGTCACGATCGACGCGGATCCAGACTCGAGCAAGTTCGGCAAGGTGGTCCACAGCCTTCCCGTCGGCGGGCGGAACGAGGCTCACCACTCCGGCTTGACAGACGATCGGCGCTACCTGTGGGCCGGTGGCCTGGATACCAGCCAGATCTTCATCTTCGACATCCACTCGAACCCCGCGCGCCCAGAGCTGTATCGAGTGATCGGCGACTTCGTTGCGCGCAGCGGAGGCGTCGTCGGGCCACACACGTTCTACGCGCTGCCGGGCCGCATGCTGATCACGGCTCTCTCCAACAATCGCGACCACGGCGGCCGCTCGGCCCTCGTGGAGTACACGAATGATGGGGAGTACATCACCACGCACTGGATGCCGAACGAAGAGGACCTACAGGGCAGCGTCAAGACCGGACAGTACGCCGACGGCTACAACTACGACGCGCGCGTTCAACCTCGGCTCAACGCCATGCTCACGAGCTCGTTCACCGGCTGGTCCAACTACATGATGGACTTCGGCAAGATGCTCCGGGACGAGGCGGCCATGCAGCGTTTCGGCCAGACCGTCGTGCTCTGGGACCTGCACAGCCGCAAGCCGAAGCGGATCTTCGACGTGCCCGGCGCGCCGCTCGAGATTCGCTGGGCCTGGGGACCGACCAACAATTACGCCTTCACGTCCACCGCCCTGACCGCCCAGCTCTGGCTGATCGCGATGGACGAGGACGGAGAGTGGAGCGCGAGTGCAGTGGCCGACATCGGCGATCCGTCCCAGATTCCGCTCCCTGTCGACATCTCGATCTCGTCCGACGATACGAAGCTCTGGGTCGATACCTTCCTTGACGGCACCACGCGACTCTTCGACGTCAGCGACCCGCAAAAGCCCGTGCAGATCTACTCGAAGAAGATCGGCTCGCATCTCAACATGGTCTCTCAGAGCTGGGACGGGGAGCGCATTTACTTCAGCAGCTCGTTGCTCGCCAACTGGGACAAGAAGGGCGTGGAGAACGAGCAGTTCGTCAAGCTCTACCGCTGGAACGGCGTGGAGCTCGATCACGTCTGGACGGTGGACTTTATCGAGCAGAAGCTCGGGCGCGCGCACCAGATGCGCTTCGGCTCCCGCGCGCTGTACGCCACACCAAACCACGCCACCGAGCCCGCAAGCACGGTCGCTGTGAGGTAAGCCCAGCGTGCCGATCGGCCGGTTCTTCCTCACGTGTCTCCTGCTGGTGGGTGCGACCGGTAGACCCGCAGCCGCGCACGAGGCTGACTCGATGAGCGAGGTGCTGACGCCGAGCGTCGGCCGGATGGAGTTCGATCCTCCTGCGCCCGGCTCCTATACGCTTCCCGTGCTCGGTCCGGCTCTCGACGGCACAGTACTCGATGTGGAAGGAAGGGCCGAGCGGCTACACGCGCTCTATGACGACAGGTTGGTGCTGTTGGCCTTCGTCTACAGCAGCTGCACGGACGCGAACGGATGTCCGCTCGCTCTGGCGGTCCTGAACCAGGTCAAGGGCCGCTTCGAAGCAGAGCAGGCGCTCTGGCAGGAGGCGCGCCTGCTGACGCTCAGCTTCGACCCGGAGCGAGACACTCCGGAGGTGATGAGCGCGTACGGCGCCGGATTCCACACCCGGAACTCCGACTGGCGTTTTCTGACAACGGCTTCGACGAGTGCCCTCGCCCCGATCCTGGAGGCGTACGGTCAGCCCATCCAGCGCGAGTACGACGCGGAGGGCAGAGCCACAGGACAGTTCGCGCACGTCCTGCGGGTGTTCCTGATCGATAAGCAGAAGCAGATCCGCAACGTCTACAGCAGCTCCTTTCTGCACGCGGACCTGCTGGTGAACGACGTTCGCACGCTCCTCCTCGAGCAGCAAAACGGCGGAGCGTCGCCCGTGACGAACCGACCCGCTATGAAGGGGCCGCCGGTCGATCTGCGCACCCTGGCCGAGCGGCCCCCGCTGGGCCTGCCCGCCGTGCCCTTCCCGGCGGACAACTCGCTCACGACGGACAAGATCGCTCTGGGACGCAAGCTCTTCTTCGATCGGCGCCTCTCGCACAACGGCACGCTCTCCTGCGCCATGTGCCACATCCCCGAACAGGGCTTCACGAGCCAGGAGCTCGCAACGGCCGTTGGCATCGAGGGTCGCAGCGTGCGCCGCAACTCGCCTACGCTGTACAACGTCGCCTACGCTCTGCGCCTCTTCCACGACGGACGCGAGAGCCGCCTGGAGCAGCAGGTGTGGGGCCCCCTGCTCGCCAGCGACGAGATGGGCAACCCCGCGGTGGGCAGCGTCATCGAGCGCCTCGAGTCCCTGCCCGATTACGAAGGCATGTTCGAGCGAGCCTTCGCCGGCAGAGGACCCGGAATGGAGACGCTGGGCATGGCGCTGGCGAGCTACGAGCGCACGCTCGTCTCGGGCAACAGCTCCTTCGACCGCTGGCACTTCGGAGGCGAGACCGATGCCCTCAGCGCGGCGGCTGTGCGTGGCTTTCGCCTCTTCTCGGGCAAGGCCGCCTGCGTCTCCTGCCACCTGATAGACCGAGAGAGCGCGCTCTTCACCGACCACCGCATGCACAACACGGGGATCGGCTACGAGCGCTCGATGGGCACGAGACCGGAGCGGCAGAGGATCGAGATCTCACCCGGAGCCTACGTCGAGGTGGAAGCCACGGCACTCGCCTCGATCTCCGAGACCCCTCCGAACGACCTCGGACTCTACGAGATCACGCTGGATCCGCGCGATCGCTGGAGGTACAAGACCCCTTCGCTGCGCAACGTGGCAATCACGCCTCCGTACATGCACGACGGCTCTCTCGCCACCCTGCCCGAGGTCGTCGACTTCTACAACGCGGGCGGGATCCCCAACGAGACACTCGACCCCTTGATACGATCGCTCGGGCTGAGTGGCCAGGAGGTCGAGGATCTCGTCGCCTTTCTCGAGTCGCTGAGCGGAGACAACGTGGATCTCCTGCGGGACGCCCTGTCCGCGCCGATCGGCGACCCGCGCTAGGGGCGAGCTACGACCGGACGGACACCTGGCGTCTTCCAGCGCGAGAGCCCGCTGGGCTGGTACGTGAGGACCACGGCGCGCCGACTTCCCGCGCTGCGGTTGGTGCGCGAGCCGTGTACAACGTAGCCATCGAAGAAGATCACGGATCCGGCTGGTGCCTCGATCGGCAGCAGCTTGGACGCCTCGATCGTGGAGAGATCCGTGTACAGGTGGCCGAGCACGCCGCGATCCTCGAAGACAGGAAGGTTCCCCCCCGCGTGCGAGCCGGGGATCATCCAGAGGCAGCCGTTGTCGACGCGCGCGTCGTCCAGATAGATCTGCAGGCTCGAGAGCCGATCGAGGTGGTCACAGCCGAACGCCCAGTAGGGTGCGTCCTGGTGCCACGGGAAGGGCGCTCCCCAAGGGCGCTTGAAGTTGAGCTTGTCCGTGAAGAGACTGGCCGCATCCGTTCCCAGAATGTCCAGAGTCGGTGCCCACAAGCGGGGATCGTCGACGAGCGCATCCAGTCGCGGATCCAGATGCGTAAAGGGCTCCATCGAGCGGATCTCACGCGCTTTTTCGCGCCACTCCCACTTGATGGTCGAGCCGAGCACATCCTGGTACGGCTTGTCGTCGATCCACTCGATCGGCGCGGCGCCGGGTTCGGCAGCCGCAGCGACAACGGCGTCGTGAATGCCCTCGACCGCCTCACGCAGGGGGTCGAGCTCGTCCTCCGCGAACGCCCCGCGACGAACGAAGAAGCCGTCTTCTCGATAGCTGCGACGCTCGGCGCCTGTCGCCCGCTCGCCCAAGCCGCTCTCCTCCTGGGAATCCAGCTTGCAGGCGCCGCAGCAAGCAGTCAACCTCCTCGCCGTGATCATTGTGACGGGCGGAGCAGGCTTCATCGGCAGCAGCCTGGTGAAAGCACTCAACGACCGGGGACGGACGGACATCCTGGTCGTGGACGAGATGGTGGACGGCCGAAAGTTTCGGAACCTCGTCGACTGCGAGCTCATTGACCTGATCGACAAGGACGACTTTCGAGAGCGGCTCCTCTGGGGAGAAGAGCTGGGTGACGTCGATGCCGTCTTTCATCAGGGCGCGTGTACCAACACCATGGAGTGGGACGGGCAGTACCTGCTGCGAACGAACTACGAGTACTCGAAGGGACTCCTCGACTTCTGCGAAGTACGCAGCATACCGCTCATCTACGCCTCGTCGGCCGCAGTGTACGGAGCGGGTCCGGAGTTCCGGGAGGACCCGAACTGCGAGTCCCCCCTCAACATGTACGCGTACTCGAAGCTCCTCTTCGATCGGTACGTGCGTCAGCGTCTGGATCGAGTCCGATCTCAGGTCGTAGGCCTGCGCTACTTCAACGTCTACGGCGTGCGCGAGCAGGCAAAGGACCACATGGCCAGCGTGGCATTCAAGCTGGATCGCCAGCTGCGTGAAAATTCGCGGGTCACCCTGTTCGAAGGGTCGGACGGCTACAGAGATGGTGCCCAGCTCCGGGACTTCGTCTACGTCGGGGACGCCTGCAACGTGATCCTCTGGTTCCTGGACCGCCCGAAGGTGAGCGGCATCTTCAACGTCGGCACGGGTCGCGCCCAGAGCTTCAACGAGGTGGCCCGCGCCGTGATCAGCTATCACGGGCGCGGTGAGATCGAGTACGTCCCCATCCCAGCCGAGCTTCGTGCCTCCTACCAGAGCTTCACGCAGGCCGACCTCACGGCGCTGCGAGGGGCTGGATACGAGGCCCCCTTCCTCGCTGTGGAGGAAGGGGTACCTCTCACCCTGAAGGAGCTCCACGTCTAGTCGTCAGCTCGCCGCGACCTCGATACGCCGGGCTCGCGCCTTGGCGACCTTTGGCAGCTCGAGCTCGAGAACTCCGTCCCGCATGCTCGCCTGAATCCCCTCGAGGTCGATCGAGTTCGAGAGGGTGAAGCGCTTCAGGTAGTTGCCGACGCGGTACTCTGTGTAGAGGGGCGACAGGTTCTCGTAGTCCTCTGCGGACGCGTTCCCGGTCACGGACAGGACGCCGTCGCTCAGGTGAACGTCGACGGAGCTCTCATCCACGCCCGGCATGTCCGCCCAGAGCCAGAGCTTGTCCTCCGTCTCCCAGATGTCCACGCGCGGCTCGTAGACGCGCCCGGGGCGCGTCGTCTCGGTGCGTTGTTCGACTTGCTCGCTCATGCTGTCTTCACCTCGATCTGGCGCGGGCGTACCTCCTCACGCAGGGGGATGCGAATGGTCAAGATGCCGTTCTTGCAGGTGGCCGCGGCACGCGCAGCATCGAACTCCCGCGGAACGTGCAGGGAGCGTGAGAACTCTCCGTGCGCGCGCTCGCGCCGATGGGCGCTCGCGCCCGCCGGGGGCGCCGTTTCGCGCTTGCCGGAGATCACGAGATCCTGGTTCCGGCCCTCGACCTCGATGGCCTCGGGCGAAAAGCCGGGAACTTCGGCGCAAATGACCAGCCCGTCGTCATCGCGGAACACGTTCAGGGGCGGGGTGGCTCCTCGGCCCGATAGCCCGAGCTCGAAGCCGAGTGGCCTCTCGAACACGCGCTCGAGCCTGTCCTGGAGGCGCAGTAGCGCATCCACGGGATCACGGTCCCAAGAATGAGAGAAAAAGGGCATGGGTTACCTCCACTTCGCCGGCTCTTGTTCGTCCGGCTCCCGATTCTCTCGAACCCTAAGTACGGCCGGCACTGCGTCAAGCGTGCACCGCCACTGCGCACCTATCCCTGCATGCGAGTAGAATAGCAGCCGGTGCCCTACTCCCGTTGCATACGGTACCTGCGTGACTATGTTGCGATCCCGTCCGTCAATCCGATGCGACGGACAGACATCCCTCCAGAGATTGCACGCGAGCGACGCTACGCGGAGCATATGCGTGAGCAGCTCCGGCGCCTCGGCCTGGATGCGCAGCTGGTAGGAGACGCCGAACGACCGTCGGTGATCGCCGAGGCTCGGCCACGCGACGCGACACGTACGCTGCTCGTCGCCTCGCACCTGGACACGGTGCCGGTCGACGGAATGGAGATCGAGCCCTTCGACCCGCGGGTAGAGAGCGGACGCCTCTACGGGCGAGGGTCCTGCGACACGAAGGCCGGCATGGCCGCATTGATCGACGCCCTGCAAGCCGTGCTCGAGCAGGGCAGCTTGCGCTGCAACCTGATCGTGGTCGGCGAGGCGGACGAGGAGCTCGGTAGCACGGGGGCCCAGGCCATCCTACACCATCTGGAGTCGAGACCCCCGGATTGGATGATCGCCACGGAGCCCACGGAGCTGCGCGTGGTGACGCATCACAAGGGAATCGCACTGGTGGGCCTGGTGGCGCGGGGTGTCGCCTGCCACAGCTCGGCGCCCGCGCTGGGACGCAACGCGATCATCTCGCTCTCGCACGCGGTCATCGCGCTGGAGGAGCTCGCCTCCGAGATCTCGGAACGAAGAGATCCCATCCTCGGAGGACCGACGCTCTCGATCGGGCTGGTCGGTGGTGGTCAGTCGCCCAACATCGTCCCAGACCGGGCGTGGCTGACGCTGGATCGACGCCTGCTCCCGGGAGAGGACCCGGAGTCTGTGCGCGCCGAGATCGAGGGCTGCCTGCAGAAGCACGCGCTTGAGGACGTGGAGGTCGACTGGTGCTCGCTCGAGAAGCCTGCGCTCGCCACCAACGCGGAGTCGCTCGCAGTCCACGCCTGCCAGCGCGCTCTCTCTGAAGAGCCGCTCCCGAGCGACGCCGCAGCAGTCGCGTTCGGGACAGATGCCGGCCTCTTCGCCAAGAGCGGCGTCCCGAGCGTCGTGATGGGACCTGGCTCGATCGAGCAGGCCCACACGTCGCGCGAGTGGGTCGAGGTGGCACAGGTCGAGACCATGGCACGCCTGTTCCGCCGCATGCTCGAAGATCCGAGCTAGTCCCCGACGACCCCCGAACCGAGTCCCCACGCGCGGTCTTTGCCCCCGGCGCGATCTCGGCGCATTCTGTCCGCATGAACCCGACGCGACTGCTTCCGGCTCCGCGCAGCCTCGAGCTCACCTCCGGCACGCTCGCGCTTCCCGATCCCTGCACCGTCTCAGGAAGCGACGGGGTCGCCATGGATCGGGTCCTCGAGAGCGTGGCCAGAAGGGCGGGCGTGCGCGCGCTGCGCGGCGATCCGCGAGCCAGCGTCCGGCTGGTCGAGGGAACTGGACTCCCTCCCGAGGGGCATCGCCTGCACGTCAGCGCCGATTCGATCGAGCTCCAGGCCGCCGACGAGAGGGGGCTCCTGTGGGCGGCGACCGCGCTGGATCAACTGCTCTCCCAGCACGGGCGAGAGCTTCCGTGCCTCAGGATCGAGGACTGGCCTGACTTCCCCGTGCGCGGCTACATGCTCGACATCAGTCGAGACCGCGTGCCGACGAGCTCCTGGCTTCACGACTTGGTGCGAACGCTCTCGAGCATCCGCATCAACCAGCTCCAGCTCTACACCGAGCACACCTTCGCCTATCGCGACCACGAGATCGTCTGGCGCGATGCGTCCCCGCTGACCGCAGACGATGTTCGCGCCCTTGACGCACATTGCAAGGCCAACGGGATCGAGCTCGTTCCCAATCAGAACAGCTTCGGCCACATGGAACGCTGGCTGCGCCATGCGCCCTACGCCTCGCTTGGCGAGCTCGGAGCAGACCAGATGGACGGGCGCGCCCCCGCGTGCCTCGCGCCGGGTGCGGAGAGTGCCGCCTTTGCGCGGGAACTGTACGCGGAGCTGCTGCCCTGCTTTGGCAGCCGCACCGTGAACATCGGCTGCGACGAGACTGCCGAGCTCGGACGCGGCCGCAGTAGACAGACGTGCGAGCGCTCGGGACTCGGACGCGTCTACATGGACCACCTGCTGGGACTGATCGCAGGTCTGCAGGAACAGGGCTACACCGTTCAGTTCTGGGCAGATATGATCGCTCAGTACCCGGAGCTGATCGGGGAGCTGCCGAGGGCGGGGGCGATCGCACTCGCCTGGGGGTACGAGGCGCCACAAGACAGCGCCAGCGTCCCCGCCGAGGTCCTGGAACGGCTGACGCGGGCCGGCGTCGCTCCCGAGAGCCTGCTGAGCGGCTTCGCGGAGCGCGTGCGGCCCTTCGCCGCGGCCGGACTTCCGTACTACGTGTGTCCGGGGACCTCGAGCTGGAACAGCCTCGTCGGCCGCTGGCCGAACGCCCGCGCCAACCTGCTCGACGCCGCCAAGGTCGGTCTCGCAAACGGGGCCTCGGGCTATCTGATCACGGACTGGGGCGACAACGGCCACCTGCAGCCGCCATCCGTGAGCCTGGCGCCCCTCGCCTACGGCGCCGCGCTCGCATGGTGCGGCGAGAGCGCGCGCAGCCTCGAGCTCGAGGCAGCGCTCGACACTGTCTTGCTCGACGGCGAGGCTAAAGGCTCTGCCTCGAGGCTGCTGCGGCTCGGGACGCTCTACGAGGAGACCGGCCTGCACTCGCTGAACTCGACCGCCCTGTTCCACGGGCTGCTCCGTCCACTCGGCAGCAAGCTGCCCTGCTGGGGCCAGACGGATGGTCCCCGCCTGAAACGCGTGGTGGCGGCGCTCGAAGAGGCGCGCGCGGAGCTGGACCGCGACTCCGTGTTCGGGCGCGAGCTCGCTCAGGCCGCTGGTCTTGCACGTCACGGTGCCTGGCGGCTCGGGCTGTCCTTGCTCGACTCGGAGCGCTCGCGGCTGCGCGAAGATCTGGAAGAGCTGATCGAGGAGCAAGCCGCAGTATGGAGCCTGCGCAGCCGGACGGGCGGGCTCAACGACAGCCTCGAACGGCTGCGCAGGGCTCTCTCGGATTACTGACTTCGCACCGCCCGGAGGGCCGCGATGTGGCCGCCCGTGACGAGAAGCAGGACCGTTGCGCCCGCACTCACGACACCGCGCGAGCGGAGGAGCCGCAGCGCGCTCAACGTAGCCGCGCTCTCATAGCCGGCCGCAATACCGAACGCGCCCATTGCCTCGAAGTCCCGCTCGATGGCAGCCTCGGACACGCCCACGGCCTTGCCGTCCGACTCGCGCAGACTTCGGAGGATCGCGTGCCCCATGATCGCCGCCGGAACGTCCAGGCCGTCCGCGATCGTTCCCGTCGAGACCACGGGCTCCACTCGATCGAGACCACGCTCCATGGCGGCCACCACGGGTGCGCAGTTCTCCGACTGAACGGCCATCAGTCGGGGCAACCTGTGCTCGTGCTTGTTGATCAGGCCAAGCCCGCACAGCTCCCCGAGTGCCTTCCAGATGCCGACGAGACCCGTGCCTCCGCCCGTCGGGTAGACGATGAACTCTGGCAGCTCCGCCGCACCAAAGTGCTCGAAGATCTCGAGACCAAGCGTTTTCTTTCCCTCGAGGCGCCCGGGCTCGAAGAAGGTCGAAACGTCGAGAACCTTTCCGCTCGCGAGCTCGACGGCGCAGTCCTCGCGCAGCGCGCTCCCGGCCTCGGCGATGTTCGAGCCCGCGAAGCGCACCTGAGCGCCGAAGTGCTCCGCTGCCAGCTGATAGATGCTGCCACGTTGGCTGGTGGGCATGTAGACCAAGCACGGCGGGAGGCCCAGCCGCGAGCAGAAAAGCGAGGCTGCGACGCCCGCGTTGCCCTGGGTAGGCAGGCAGAAGCGCTCCGCACCGAGCGCGCGGCCCAGCGCGACGCCAACCGCGAGACCGCGGTCCTTGAAGCTGCCGGAGGGGTTCGACGCCTCGAGCTTAAGATGGAGCTCCACTCCCAGCTCCTCGCTGAGCCGCGCGTGTCGGACAATCGGCGTCTGTCCCACGTCTGCGGCGTACGCGTGCGAGACGCCGTGCACCGGGAGCAGCGGCGAGTAGCGCCAGAGCCCTGGCCCATTGCCGTCGCGAAACGGGCTGCCTGAGGTTCCGGCGAGAGGGGTCAGGTCGTAGTCGAGTACCACCGGGCTCCCCGGCGCTGCGCAACACCCGCACAGCCCAAGCGGGGCATGGCGCTCCGCGAGACTGCCTTCGACCTCGCGTCCTGTGAGCGAGCAGCGCGCGCCTCGTACGCGCGGATTGATGGACAGGCGCCTTTCCGCCACAGCCGACTTCTAGTCGCGCTGCACAAACGGCCGGCCGAGGTCCGCGGGCGACGTCACCCGGCCCGCGAACAGCGTTAGCACGACCAGCGTCAGAACGTACGGCGTCATCAGCAGCAGGTTGTACGGGATCTCCGCACCCATCGCCTGCAGCCGGAACTGCAGGGCGCTCGCAGCACCGAACAGCAGCGCGCCAGCGACGATCCGCGCCGGCCGATAGCCGCCAAAGAGCACGAGCGCGAGGGCGATGAAGCCGCGCCCCGTGGTCATTCCCTCCACGAAGGTGTCCGAGAGCCAGAGTACGAGGCTGCTGCCGGCGAGCCCCGCACAGAGGCCTCCGACGATACAGGCCGCCCAGCGGATCGGCAGCACGCTCACGCCCTGCGCATGCGCTGCCTCGGCCCGCTCTCCGACCGCACGAACCGCAAGCCCCCAGCGCGTCCTCGCGAGGAACAGGCCCACTGCGGTGACGAGGAGCGCAGCGAGCAGCACAAACGCGTTCAGGTCCGGGAGAACGTCCGGCATCTGGGGTGAGCTCAGCGGGGGGCTACCGGGGGGGAGCAGCAGCCTGTAGGCACTTCCCGTGGCTCCGAGGGCCAGCACGTTGACGGCCGTACCGCAGACGATCGGGTCGGCGTTCCGCCCGAGCACGAAGAGCGCAAAGAGCGCTGCGAGTCCTGCACCGGCGAGCATTCCCGCCCCGAGCGCGAGGGCAATGGAGCCGCTCGTGGCACCAACGTAGAAAGCCGCGAACGCTCCACCCAGCATCATTCCCTCGATGCCGATGTTGAGCACCCCGGAGCGTTCGGACACCAGCTCCCCCATGGCGGCGATCGCCAGCGGGACCGAGAGCCTGAGCGTCGCGAGCAGCAGCGGCAGGCCCAGCGCGTCCACGCCTAGTCCCTCCGCCAGCTCCGCGCGAGGCCGACGGATAGAAAGATCACGAGGCCCTCGATGATCTGTACTGTGACCCCGGGAACGCCCGCGAGTCGCTGCATCGAGCCGCTCCCGCTGGCGAGTGCCGCGAAGAACAGAGCCGCAGGCAGCACACCGATCGGATGCAGGCGGGCCAGCAGTGAGACGGCGATTGCGGTGAAGCCGTAGCCCGGCGAGAGGTTCTCGAACAGGCGCCCGGTTACCCCGGCGATCTCGATCGCTCCGGCGAGTCCCGCCAGCCCACCCGAGAGCAGCAAGACTCGAACCGTCTCGCGCGCCGGAACGACTCCGGCGTAGCGCGCGGCGTCCGGCGAGGAGCCTACCGCGCGCAGGCGCAAGCCAGCGGCCGTCCGAAACACCACCACCCACATCACGAAGGGCAGGAGCAGCGCGAGCAGCAGGCCGCTATGCATCCGCAACGCTGTGGGCAGCAGCGCGAGACGCGCCGCGTTCGGCAAGGCATCGCTCTGCGGGTACGACATGGCCATCTCCTGCAGAGGTCCGTGCACCGCAAAGGCAACGCCGAGAACGGCGACGAAATTGAGCAGGATCGTAGAGAGCACCTCCGACACGCCTCGCCGCGTCTTGAGCACCGCGGCGATACCGGCCCAGAAGGCGCCGGCCAGGATGCCGCTCACCAGCAGAACGGGAATCAACAGCAGCGCTGGGGCGTCGGGCAGGCCACGCGTGGCGAGCGCGGTGGCGGCGAGAGCCCCGAGGTAGAGCTGACCCTCGCCTCCAATGTTCCACACGCCGCAGCGAAACGCGATCGATACCCCGAGCCCTATCAGGGTCAGCGGCCCCAGGCGTACCATGGTGTTCTCCAGCGCGAGCCTGTCGCCGAACGCTCCGGTCGCGAGTGCTGACAGTGCCCGGGCAGGGTTCGCGCCCAGCAGGGCCAGGATCAAGCTCGCGCTGCCCAGTGCGATGGCGGCCGCCGCAAGCACCTCGAGCCAGGGCTTCCAGCGCCTCATGCCTGCCCCGCTCCCAGCATCAGCTCGCCAACGCGTTCGCGTGTATGACGCCCCGGCTCGACGGCCACGAGGCGCCCGCGAAACAGCACACTGATCCGGTTGCCGAGCTCCAGCACCTCTTCGAGATCCGTCGAGATCAGCAGGATTGCCGTGCCCGTCCGCGCTCGCTCGCGGATCTCCTGGCGCACTGCGGCCGTGGCTGCGATGTCGAGTCCCCGTGTCGGATTCACCGCCACCAGGACCCCCGGCGCCCCACGCAAAGCTCGGGCCACGCATAGCTTCTGCTGGTTCCCGCCGGAGAGCGCGCGGGCCTGCGTGGTCGGGTCGCCGCGAATCTCGAAGCGCGCAATCGCCTCGCTGGCGGCATAGCGCAGCTGCTTGTTGCGCAGAAAGCCGCGCCGGAAGAGGCGCTCCGCGCCGCGACCTGCGGCCTCGGGCAAGGCCAGATTCTCGGCGAGAGAAAGGTCGAGTACCAGGCCCGTGCGTTGTCGATCGGCGGAGAGCACTGCGAGCGGCGGACGTAGTAGCTCGATCGAGCCCGAGGCAATCCGGGTAACGCCGGCCAGGACTTCCTCCAGGGGCCCCTGCCCGTTGCCGTCGATGCCTGCGAGCGCCAACACCTCGCCCTGGTGCAGCGCGAGATCGATGCCATCGAGTCCCTCCGCGCGGAGCGCGCGCAGACGTAGCGCGGGAGCACCCCGTCTGCGCTCGGGAGGACGTCCCGGCAGCGGCAGCTCTTCCCCAACCATCCAACGACCCAGCTCCCCGGCTCCGAGCCCGGCGACCTCGCGACTGGCCACGGTGCGCCCGGAGCGCAGCACCGTCACCCGGTCGCAGATGGCAGTGATCTCCTCTAGCTTGTGGGATATCAGCAACACCGTGGTGCCGCGGTCGCGCAAACGCGCGAGCAGCGCCAGGAGCCCCTCCACTTCCGAGGGGGCCAGCACCGCCGTCGGCTCGTCGAGAATCAGGAGCTGCACCCCGCGCGACAGGGCCCGCACGATCTCGAGACGCTGACGTTCCGCGACGGCGAGCATGCCGGCAGGTACGTCGGGCTCCAGGCGCAGGCCGTAGCTCTCCAGGATCTCGCGCCCGTGCACTCGCAGCACCGAGCGCGACAGAATCGGCCCCAGCGGCTCGCCCAACGCCAGGTTCTCGGCGACCGTCAGCTCCGGGACGAGCATGAAGTGCTGGTGCACGAGTCCGATACCCAGCTCGAGGGCGCGCTTTGGGCTCGAGATCTCGCGGGGCTTACCGTCGATCAGGATCTGTCCGCGGTCGGGGCGGACCATTCCATAGAGCGTCCGAACGAGCGTCGTCTTTCCGGCGCCGTTCTCCCCGAGGAGCGCGTGGATCTGGCCGCTCTCGAGCTCGAGCTCGGCGCCGCGCAGGGCACGTGTGCTGCCGTAGGACTTGTGGATGTCGCGAAGGGCGACATGGTACATCCGCTCAAAACTCCGCGCGCGGAACCTCGAAGGCGCCTGTCTCGATCTCGTGCACGAGATCGCTCACTCGCTCCCAGAGCGGTGCGGGGACCTGCGCACGCAGCGCTTCGTTCCAGCTGATCGCGACGACCTGGTCACGAAGCCCGAAGCGGATGGAGCGCGCCCGGAAAGTCTTGGATTTCACCTCCTCCGCGACGAGGAGGAGAGCGCGCGGAACATCCAGGATCGCGGACGCAAGCACGGAGTCCGGCGCCAGCGCGTTCTGATCCTTGTTCGTCCCGAAGGCGAGCACTCCCGGCCGCTCCGCCACCGCCTTGAAGAAACCGTGGGCAGCCTCGTTCGCATTGTGGATCAGCACGTCGATGCCCTCTTCGATCATCGCGCGGGTGGCCTCCCGGGCCGCTGCCACGTCGGTCCAGCTTCCAAGGTAGGACACGGTCACGCTCGCCCCTGTTCCCGCGGCCGTGGCCCCCGCCTCGAAGGCACTGAAGGTACTCGCGACCGAAGGGATCCTGACGCCGCCGAGCGCACCGACGCGTCCCTCGCGCGAGAGCGAGGCGCCCACGTAGCCGAGCACGTACGTCGCCTGCTCCAGCTCGAACACGATCGGCGCCAGATTGCTCTTGATCGTGGAGCCGCTGGTCGTGATAAAGACCGTCGACGGATACTCCTCCGAGACGGTCGCGGCGGCGTCCTGGAACTCGAAGCCGTGCCCAAAAACGAGCTCAAAGCCCCGAGCCGCGAAGTCTCGAAAGCCCGCCTCGAACTCCTGGGGCGTGCGGGTCTCCTGGTGGGCAACCTCCGCGTCGAGCTCGTCGCGGATGCGGATGAGTCCCTCGTAGGCACCCTGGTTCCAGCCGCCGTCGCGGATCGAGCCCGGCGTGAGGAGCGCGACGCGGAAGGCGTCGGGACTCGGCGAATCGCTCGGAGCGCAGCCAGCGACGCACGCCAGCAGGAGCGACACACTCAGGGCTTTCACGGCGCCGACTATATCGGGACCTCGATGGCGAGCAAAGCGCGTGTATCTTCCTGGGCGCGTAGAGAATGCTGAAGCTCGACACACCCCTTCACACTGTCACCTTCGACTGCTGGGAGACGCTGATCTTCCAGCCGGATCCCCCCGCCTCCGGTGCCAGGCGCGCGGCCATGCTCGCGCGGATGGTGCGGGATGCTGGCCACGCGGTCTCGGAAGTGAGCGCCGCAAACGCGCTCGAGGAGGGCTGGGCCCGCCACTATCGGACCTGGCGCAGCGGCGGCTCCAGCGGGGCCCCCGAGATCGTGGCCTTCGCGCTGGCCAGTCTGGGCGTGACCGACCAGAACCTGCCCGGAAAGATCGCCTCGGCCATCCAGGAAGTCGCGCTCACGGAGGATATTCAGCTCGTCGACGGAGCGCGGCAGACCCTTGTATGGCTGGCCGAGCGGGGGATTCGTCGCGCGTTGATCTGTGATACTGGCTTCACGCCGGGACGGGTCGTCCGCCAGCTGCTCGAGCGCGTGGGTCTCCGGGAGCTGCTCGAAGCACTGATCTTCTCGGATGAGGTGGGCGTGCCCAAGCCCGACACACGCATATTCCACGCCGCGCTCGACGTGCTCGGATCGCGTCCCGCGGGCGCGGTCCATGTGGGTGACCTGCGCAGCACCGACATCGCCGGTGCCCGAGCGGTCGGGATGAGCTCCGTCCGGCTGCGCTGGCGCCACGACGACAACGAGGACTTGCCAGATGGCGACGCCGTCGCCGACTCGCACGCGCACCTGCTGGAGATCCTGGGATTCAGAGCAGACGATCTATCTCGTCGACCAGGCTGAGAACGTGAAGGATGCGCTCGTCGGAAACGTACCCGCGAGCATCGGAGCGGACGCGGGCAACGAAGTAGTCCAGGTCGCGGGCGAAGAGGCCGGCAGCCGGAGCCGTCGTGGGACTCTGCAGCCTGCCGCGCTCGCAGCGGATGTCCCAGCTCGTTTCACGCGAAAGGCCGGACGCCCGCTCCTCGACCAGGAGCACGTCTCCCCCGGCTCTGAAGCGCAGCTCCACCTCGAGGCGATAGCCACTGTCGCGCTCGGCCTCCAGGCGGGCGGCCCCGACACGAGCTGAACCAAAGACATCCACCAGCCGGTGTAGCCGTGCCAGCGCGCGCAGCGCGGGCGACCCGGCGAGCGACGCGTCTCCGATCCACCCGTCGCTCGATCCGCGGAAGCGAAGACTGCCACCCCGGGGTCGACCCAGCGGGCGCGCCAGCTCGCGCAGCCGCACCTGCCCGGGTGACAGCAGCTCGATGTGCGCGACGTGAAGTACTCGCTGCCGCTGATGCGCCAGCTCGAAGAGCGCGCGCGCGTCGACGGCGCAAGAGGCGAGCGGGTACTCGACCGCGACGTGCTTGCCGGCCTCGAGGGCCGCATGCACAGCCTGTCGATGGAGCAGGTTCGGCGTGCACAGCATGACCGCGTCGAGCGAAGAACCCGCAAGCAGCGACTCGAGGGTCGGCTGGCCGGCCTCCGGCTGGCGTGGGACGATCGCGGCTAGCTGTGTGTCCCGGTGCTCTTCGAGCGCCAGAACCCGGGCACGGCCCGCCCGCCCGGGCCCGATCACCGCGACGGTCAGTGGAGACTCCGTCAAACCGTCAGGGGAGCTTGCGCACGAGCGTGAGCCCGTCCGAAACAGCAAGCATCACGGACTGCACGCGCGCATCGTTCGCAATGCGATCGTTCAGGGCTCGGATCGCGAGCGTGCTCGGATCGTCGCACTCGGGCAGCGCGACCCGTCCACCCCAGAACACGTTGTCGAGGGCGAGCAGACCTCCGGGACGCAAGCGACGCAGGATCTCCTCGTAGTAGGCCTCCTGGTTCTCCTTGTCCGCGTCGATGAAGGCGAAGTCGAAAGTCTCCTCGACAGAGAGGGAACGCAAGGTCACGAGCGCTGGTCCGAGTCGGAGCTCGATCTGCCCCGAGAGGCCGGCCTTCTCCCAGTAGCGACGCGCGATCGAGGTGAACTCCTCGCTAAGGTCACAGGCGAGAAGACGACCCTCCGGCGGCAGGGCCCTGGCCATGCAGAGCGCGCTGTAGCCGGTGAAGGTTCCCACCTCGAGCACGCGACGCGCGCCGATCGCGGCGACCAGCAGCCCGAGGAAGGTTCCCTGCTCCTCGCTCACCTGCATGCCCGCCAGGCTGCCCGTCTTCTCTTCCGTTTCGCGCCGCAGCTCCGCCAGGATCGGGTCGTCCGGCGTCCGGTGTGCGACCTGATACTCATGCAACACCTCGTCGACTCGAGTGATCTTTGGCATTTGCCCTCCCGGACGACTCTCACCCCAACCACCGACAAATCAGCGAGCGATCTCATTTCACCGCTGCTAATATCACTCCACTCTCGACAAGGGAGACCCGCAATGGCAGCGCGTAAGAAGACTACGAAGAAAGCCACGCGGAAGACAGCTGCGCCGAAAGCAACGAGCAGCTCAGGCGCCTCGCAAGGCAACGGCCAGACGAAAGGCGGGTGGGCGCGTGGCGCAAAAGCTCTCGCCGGCCGAGGCCCTCGCCCGCAAGATCGTCCGGTACGCGAACCAGCCAGACAGGCTGGACCTCACCGAGATCTACGCGGAAGCCTGCGTCTCGCGCGAGCCGCAGGGACCCCCGGTCTCCGGGCTTGCCGGGCTGCGCGAGAAGAACGCAGGCTGGGAATCCATCGTCCACAGCCAGAACTGGACGGCGGTGAACACGTTCGTGAAGGGCAACCGGATCTGCATCGAGTGGCACTGCGACCTCAAGCTGCAGGACGGTCGCGAGCTCGAGCTCGAAGAGGTCGCGCTACACGAGGTACGCGGCGGCAAGATCGTGTCCGAGCGCTACTACTACGACCCGAGCGTTCTGGCAGCGCCCGCGGAGGCAGAGGCTGCTCCGGCCCCAGAGGATGAGGCGACCCAGGTGCTGCCGGTTGCGAGCGCCGACGAGGCTCCCGAGCGGGCTGCAGAGCTCGCCAAGCCGGCCCCGCCCCCTGAGGATCCGATCGAGCCGGGGACACCGCCCCTGGACCCCCTGGATCTCTAACCGGGATCTGGCCCGAGTCTAGGCGCGCGGAGGCCCGACCCCGCACGCCTCCTTCACGGCTTCGAGCAGCGGGATGGCGCGCTCGCGCGCGCGCTGCGCGCCGTCGCGCAGCACGTCTTCTATGCTGTCTCGATCTCGTTCGAGCTCCTCGCGCCGTGCACGGGCAGGACCAAAGAACCCGAGCAGCCGCGCCACGATGTCCTTCTTGATATCTCCGTAGCCAACGCCACCCTTGCGGAAGCGGGCTGCCATCTCGACCTTCTCTCCCTCGCTCGCGAATAGACACCATATTGCGTAGATATTGGAGGTGTCCGGGTCTTTCGGACACTCGATCGGCGTGGAGTCGCTCACGATCCGCATGACTTGCTTGTTCAGCACCTTCTCGCCCGCGAACATCTCGATGCCGTTGTGGTAGGACTTGCTCATCTTGCGTCCATCCGTACCCGGGATGGTCGCAACGTCCTTTCGAATGTACGCCTCTGGAAGGTGCAGGACCTCGCGGTAGGTCTGGTTGAACTTTGCGGCGATGTCGCGCGTGACCTCAATGTGCTGCTTCTGGTCCTGCCCGACTGGGACGAGGTCCGCGCGATGAATCAGGATGTCGGCCGCCATGAGGACGGGGTACGCGAACAGGCCGAGGTCCGGCTTCTCCCCCGCCGCGGTCGCGTCCTTGTAAGCGTGGCACCGGGTGAGCAGCCCCATCGGCGTGACGGTCCCGAGGATCCAGCTGAGCTCGGCGACTTCGGGCAGGTCGCTCTGGCGGTAGAGGATCGACCGCTGCGGGTCCAGTCCGAGCGCGAGATAGTCGAGCGCCACCCCCCTGCTCAGCGCACGCAGCCAATCCGCGTCGCGGATCGAGTTGAGCGTGTGCAGGTCGGCAATGAAGTACGCGGCCTCGTTCGCGTCCTGGAGAGCGATGTACTGGCGGATGGCTCCGAAGTAGTTCCCGATGTGGAGCACGCCCGTCGGCTGTGAGCCCGACAGGACGCGCTTGCCCGTCGGGGCCTCCGCTGTTTCCGTCATCCTCTCACCTCAGATCTTCTGCAGCCATTTCGGCGAGAACCACCGGTCCTCGCCCGCGAGCAGGCGCTCGAAACGCGCCATCAACCGTTTGCTAACCGGCCCGGGTACGGGCTTCGGAAGACACGTCTCGTCGATTCGTTCGATCGGCCAGATATTCGTCGTGGTCCCGGTCAGGAACGCCTCGTCCGCAGCCTCGATCAGCCGTCGGGGCAGGGCCTCCACCTTGACCTCGAAGCCCTCGTCCCGAGCGAGATCGATCACCACCCGCCGCGTGATGCCGGCGAGTACAATGTCGAGCGGCGCCGTCAGCAGGACCTTCTGGCAGACGACGAAGAAGCTCTGCGTCGACGACTCCGCCAGGTCTCCGCTCTCGTCCAGCAACAGAATGTCGTGAAACCCGTCCGTGCGCGCCTGCCCCTTGGCAACGGCGGCCGCCGTGTACCCGGCCGCAATCTTCACCTGTGGCGACAGGACCGACGAGGGCATCTTGCGAATCCGAGCGACCTGCAGGCGCGCCGTGGGCGGCTTTACGAACCTCGAGTCCGGATAAACATCGGCAAGCGAGAGAGCCGCGATGGCGACGCTCGCGCGAGCATCCAACGGCAGCAAGTCGAGCGCAACGTCGCGGTGGTATGCGCTCAGCTTGACGAGCTCGCAGCCCGGGTTCGCATGTACGGTCGCGCTGATCCCTTCGATGAGCTCGTCCAGATTGATACCGAGCTCCATCTGGTTGAGACGCGCGGAGTTCAGGAAGCGCTCGGCGTGTTCGCGCAGGCCGAGGATGGCGATGCCTGCGTCCGTCTCGTAAACGGGCATCACGTCAAAGACCAGGCTTCCCCGTTGGATGGACTGGGAGAGCACGTGGACGGTCGCCTCGGCCCAGGCGACGAGCTCGCCGTCGAGCCAGATCTCGCGGGCTTCGATCGCCATAGTCGGCGGAGTGTAACGTCTCTCGCGGCGCAGTTCCTGTTGAGACTGCGACGAACCTGTCGAACAGGACCCCGACGCCGAGCTTCCGAACCCCGGGTTGTGTAGGCTATCCTCCGCCAGCGAGGGGGGTTGAACACGTGAAGCAGCCGTACGTGCTCGTGAACGCGCTCGCAGCCCGGGTGGCAGGCGATCTTGACCTGCTGAACAGCGTGAGACGCCTGGTTCCGAGTGACAGGCTGAGTATCACGCACAGCCCCCAGGAGATAGAGGCGGCGGTGCGGGACGCGGCCTCGTCCGGCGTCGATACCATCGTCGTCGTCGGAGGAGACGGCAGCGTCACCGCCACCCTGTGACCCCCTTGCTGCGCAGCTGGCCTTACGAGCAGCTTCCGAGCCTCGTTCTGGCGGGGGGCGGCCGCCTCAACAACATCGCGCGGGCGCTCGGAACTCGGGGGCCACCCGATGCCGTCCTGGCCCGACTGATTTCCGAGGAGCAGGCACCGGAGAGCGTCCGACGACGCGCACTGCGTATTCAGCCAGCAGCGCTCGGGACACGCTACGGACTGACGCTGTGCGTGGGCCTGCCGGCCCGCTGGCTCGCGGAGTCCGAGCGCACATCGGGGCGCGGTCTTGCGGGAGGTCTCTTTGTGACCGCGCGCATCCTCTCCTCCGCGCTTCTGGGCGGCCAGCTCTCAGAGGAGCTCGCTGCTCCGATCGAAGCGGAGCTCCGCGTCGACGGCGGAGCGAGCGTGACGGAATCCATCGCCGGACTCGTGGCCGGAACGATCAAAGAGCTCGGCTTGCCAGCCAGTCCGCTTTCAAGTACCCCGCCAGAGACCGAGCGCTTCTCGTTCGCTCTCAGCAGGGCCGGAACCGCGCGTGCCGGGCTTGCCTCCGCCCTGCTGGGTCTCGGTCTTCCAACACTCCCCGACACGATCCAGAGACATGAGGCGCGCTCGCTCGAGCTTCGCTTCACCGATCGGGCAGCGTACGCCGTCGACACTGACTGCTTCCCGGCCACGGGCCTGCTCAGCGTAGAGCTCGGCCCCGAGCTCCACTTCCTCTGTCCTTGACGAGCGCGCCTGCAATCGGCGTGCTCGTCAACATGCGGGCGGGCACGCCCCGCCGCGATCCGCAACTGGTCGAACGCTTGCGGGCGAAGCTCGGACACGAGAACGTCAGTGCAACGCACAAGCTCGACGAAGTGGACGACGCGCTTCGAGACTTCGAGCGTCGCGGCGTGGAGACACTGGTCCTGGTCGGCGGTGACGGCACGGTCGGGCTCACGCTGACCCGCGCGGCCGAGCTGTGGCCGCCCGATCTGCTTCCCCGAGTCGCGCTCGCTGGCGGCGGCACAGTCTCCACGGTTGCGAAGTCCTTCGGGGCACGACGCGATCCCGAGCGCACGATCCAGCGCCTGCTCGGGCGGACCCCCAAGGAGCACAGACGGCCGCTGGTCGGAGTCCGGGCGCAGGCTCGTGCCCTCCGCTACGGGATGATCTTCGCCATGGGTGGGGCGACCCGCTTCCTCGAGCTCTACTACGAAGACGGTGGGCGAGGAGCCGCAGGCGCGGCCGCAATCGTGCTGCGGGCGCTCGCTTCTTCAGCGATCGGCGGTCCGCTCTCGCGACGGATCTTCGAGGCGATTCGCCTGCACGTCGAGGTCGACGGCAAGGCCCTGGATCTGGACACCGTGACCCTGCTTGGAGCCTCTACGATTCGCGACGTGGGTCTCGGCTTCCGACCCTTCGGAAGCGCCGGGTCGGACCCGTCGCGCATTCACTTTTTGGCCGGCAACGTGTCGGGGCCGCGTCTGGCTGCCGAGCTTCCGGCCCTGCGCCTGGGGCGGTTCGGGCGGAGGTCCCGCTTCACCCACGCGAGTGCAGTAAGAGTGGAGCTCCGCTTTGAAGCACCGCAGGGATGGAGCCTGGATGCGGAGCTCTACCCACCTGCCTCGGAGCTCGAGATCTTCGCAGGCCCAAGCATCCGCTTCCTCGAGCCGTAGTCGGGTGGGACCCGGCCGCAGGCGGCCGCGCGGACTCGCCGAGGATTCAGCGTGTCAGCTTCGCCCGCCCGTCCTCCGGAGCGTGATATAGGCAGCATCGTGCCGATGCTGACTCTTGCGCGTCCGTTCTTCCTGACCGCACCGCTGGGCCTGCTGGCCGCAGGGTTGCTCCTGGCCATCGAGGGAGATGTGGTGTTTCGATCCAGCTGGGACACCGTAACGCTCGCGCTCACGCACGTGGGAACGCTCGGATTCCTGGGGCTCGTCATGCTCGGCCTCGTCTACCAGACGATCGCCTCGCTCACGGAAGACTCCGTCTCATCGCGTCTGGCCTACACGGTGCACGCATTGCTCGTGGTGGGCATCGTCTCGCTCGTCTGGAGCCTGCGCGCAAACACAAGCTGGGCGGTGCTCACATCCCTTTCTGCGCTGGCGCTCGGGCTGATCGGCTTCATTGCGCCCAGCGCCTGGTCGCTACGTCGGGCGTGGCAGCAGATCCTGCCAGCCGCCCTGCTTGTCGCGCTCATGAGCCTGCTGGTGACGGCCTTCCTCGGTCTCTGGATGCTGCACGGGCACGGGGGAATGCGGTTCCCGGGACCCCGTGGGCTCTGGGTTCAGGTCCACCTGTGCGTCGGGCTGCTGGGCTGGGTAGGGTGCTTGCAGACCGCACTTTGCTGGCACCTACTGCCCGCCACCCGTCCGCGACCGGGTGCGGACGAACGCGCAGCGCGCGTCGGCATCGTGCTGATTGCCGTCGGTGTCATGCTGGCCGTGCTGGTCCTCGTCCTCGATTGGCTCGACGTCTGGCGCGAGGTCGGGACCTCCGCTGGGGGGCTTGCCATCGTGGCCATTCTTCCCGCTGCCGTGGCGGTCTGGGCGCTGCAACCGCTGCAGAACCTGCGCGGACTTTTCCGGGCGGAGACGAATCGCAGCAGCGACATCCTCTTTCTGAGCACTGGTTTCGCCCTCTCCCCCCTGACCGGCCTGGCAGCGCTCGTTGCCTGGCTCGCCGAGACGGGATCGTGGGGTCTTCTACTCGGATGGCTGGGGATCTGGGGCTGGGCGGGCATGCTCGCGCACGGGCTGCTACTGCGCGCATCCGCGCTTTCGGGTGTAGTCCCGCAAGGGGTTCCGCTGAGCTTCGGTCTCCACCTCGCCTCGTTGATTGCGGGAGCGACGGCGATCGCGACAGGGATTCCCTGGCTCGTTCGCGGTACGGGACTGCTGCTCGTCGCAAGCGCGCTCGATCTGGGGCGACACCTGCTTCCTCTGCTGCGGTCAAGAGTATGACCACGGTCGTAGGTGCGAGAGGCCTTCATGCACGATCCCGGGCAGGGAGACTGAGTCGGCGGCGTCAGTAGTCGATCTGAAAGCGCATCTCGAACAGGTTGGAGGTCACTCTGTTCCTGAGAGCGCCCTCTTCAAATCGCCAAGCTAGCGAGCAGCGGGATGGACGGCCCCGCTACAATGATGCGAAGTACCACGAAGAGGGGGAGACGATCCGATGGCTAGCGCAGATCCTCACACAATCCGTACGCCAGAAGAGCTTCGCGAGCTCATCGGCGAGCCGCACGAGCTGACTCCTCTCAAGGTCTTCCGCGAGCTCGAGGACACGGCGCGGGGCTTTATCGAGCGATCACCGTTCCTGCTGCTGTCGACCTCCGATGCTGAGGGCAACCAGGACGTCTCCCCGAAGGGAGACCCGCCGGGCTTCGTCGAGATCGAAGACGACAGAACACTCTTGATTCCAGATCGACCCGGAAACAAGCTCCTGTTCGGGCTCGCGAACATCCTGTCGAACTCCCACGTCGGGATCCTGTTCATGGTGCCGGGGACAGGCGAGACCTTGAGGGTAAACGGGCGTGCGGAGATCACGCGCGATCCGGAGCTGATGCAGCGACTGACCGCCCGCGGCAAGCCGGCCAAGCTCGCCATCCGCATCATGATCGACGAGTGGTTCTTTCACTGCCCAAAGGCGTTCATGCGCTCCAAGCTCTGGGACAGCTCCAGCTGGCCGGAGCGGCAGCGCATCTCGTTCGGGAAGTTGCTCGCTAAGCGGCTCGACAAGGGCGTGGACTTCGCAGACGGAATCGATGCGAGCCTGAAGGAGCGAGGCCAGGAGCTCTAAGTTTCATCCCCCGAAGCGGCGATCGGTTGGTGCGACTGGACGGGAGTTCGGCGTCCCTTCGCGTCCACAACGTTGAAGCGGCCATCGACAATCTCTAGGGCCTGCTCGACGCCACCAGGGTAGAACGGGCCATCAAGCATCCCGCTGTCGATCAGGAACACTCTGCCCCCTACCCTGCTGCGAATCCCCCCAGAAAGCTGCGGAGTGTGTCCTACCACGAAGTGCTCGGCACCGTAGGACGCGAGCAGTGCGGGAATGTGTTTCTCCGCTTCGGCGTCGGGCCATAGGGCAAAGCCCCGGAACCAGAGCGGTCCGTCGGGATGGACCGCAAGCCAGCTATCGTAGCTCGCCAAGAGCTCGAGACGCTGGCGATCCTGCGAGCTGATCCGCGCCGCGGAGCCGAGCTCAGCGCCCGCCGCGGCGAGGATCTGATCGCGGACGGCCGATGGCAGGATCAAGCGACGACGCACGAGGTAGAGGCGGGCCGCATCGAAGATCCGAAGCTCCGTCTTGATCTGATTGTTGAGCTCTTTCGATCCGCGATCCGCCACGTTTGGGGCGATTCCGCCGTGCAGGAAGACCACCGTCCCGAGCTGGACGACCGCCTGGCGCCTCCTCAGCCAGGCTCCAATCGGTCCGCTGGGTGCGAAGGCAGTGGCGTGCTCGAGATATCCCTTCGGGTGTTCCGTGGCGAAGCGCTGGCGAGACTCGATCGGGGCCATCTCGCCGTGCCATACGAGCTTCTCGTAGTCGCCATACGCCGCATCCACGCGCTCCTGCCAGTCGGGGCCGGCGAAGCCCGCGTACGACTCGCGCGATACGTAGCGAAGATCTCCATGCAGATTCATCACCTCGTGATTCCCCAGCAGGGAGATCACGCGACCTCCGGCGCGATCTGCCTCCTCCTCGAGACGCATGATCAGCTCGAGGACTCGGCGATCGTCGGGTCCGCGATCGATCAGGTCACCCACCTGCACGAGTGTGGCCGTACCTCCGACCCAGTGTCCCGAGTCATCGACTATGCCCGCTCCTTCGAGGACGCGCAGCAAGGCATCGTAGGCGCCGTGGACGTCACCGATCGCGACCACGCGCGATGACTCATGCGGCGCTCCAGCGCACGCTCCGAGCGAGAGCGCCGCCCCGAGCAGCGAGAGTCCCACCGTCAGCCGGCGCACGTAGCGCCCGAGGGGTCCGTTCAATCCAGCCTCCTTCACCCAAGCCGTCGCGATGTAGAATCGCACAGATGCGAAAGAGCGTGCCCAGGCTGCCAGCTCTCGTCGGTGGGATCGTGCTCGGAACGCTGCTCGCCTGTGCCCCGAGTACCGAACCCCGCTCGCAAGCGCCGATGCCAGCGCCGGTTGCCCCACCGCAGCCCCGCGCACGTCTCGACAGCGTTGTCGTATCTCCCCTGTTCGAGAGCGAGCAGACGCTCCGACTCGAGCTCGAAGCCCCGCTGGAGTCGGCCTGGCGGCAGCGCCGGGCCGAGCGCAGGTTTCTGCCCGCAAAGCTGGCCTACGAGAACGAGAGCGGGCGGACTATTACCGTCCGCACTGAGGTCAGACTCCGCGGCAAGTCCAGGGCGACGAGCGGCGACTGCAGATTCCCTCTGTTCGACCTGCGCTTCTCCCCCGAAGAGAGCACGGAGACTGTCTTTGCAAACCTGTCCCTGCTCAGGATCACAAACCACTGCCGCGTTTCTACCGCAGCCGAGCAGCACGTTCTCCTGGAGTTTCTCGCGTACCGGAGCTTCGTCGTGCTCACGGATCTGAGCTATCGAGTACGACTGGCGCACGTCCGTTACACAGATCCCGACGGTAACGGAGACCCGATCACACGCTACGCGTTCTTTACTGAGCCCGAAGGGGAGATGGCCGCTCGCAATGGCTGGGAGACCCTCTCGCTGAGCCGGGTCTCGCGCTCGGAGCTCGAGCTCAACCAGCTGAGTCTGGTCGAAGTCTTCCAGTACATGGTGGGAAACACGGATTGGTCTGCCATGGCGGCGCCATCCGACGAGCACTGCTGCCACAACACGCAGCTGATCGGCGGCGCGGGATTCCCGGTCATCCCTGTTCCCTACGACTTCGACTCGGCAGGTCTCGTGGACCCGCCCTATGCCGATCCCGACCCGGCTCTCGGCATTCGCAGTGTCCGCACGAGGGTCTATCGGGGCATCTGCAAGCATCCGGAGTACCTGGACCGAACACTCAAGACGTTCCGAGCGAAGAAGCCGGCTCTATACGCCCTGTACCGCGAGCAAGCTGGGCTCGACGAGGGGCAGCGGAACAAGGCGATCAACTACCTCGACGCTTTCTACGAGACGATTGACGATCCCGACCAGGTGCGGCGTGAACTCAGCGAGCAGTGTCGCTAGTCACCGGGCGTGCTCCACTTACCCGTGTCGCGTGCAAGGCACAGCCATGAGATACTCGATCCACCACCAGAGGAGACCCACGTGCGTACCCTTCGCGATGTCGCCATCATCCTGCTGGTCGCCGCGTGTGCGACAGCCCCACGTGAGCCGGCTGCCCCTGCTGAGCCGCCTCCTCGCGAGCTCGTCGAGTTCGAGTTCCACGGCGTGGTGGAAGAGGTGGACTCTGCAAGTGCGCGGATGCGCGCGGCCATAGCTCCAGGTGACGAGATCCGAGGAGCCTTTCGATGGTCCACCGACACCCGCGCAATCGTGGGAGGCTCACCCGAGCTCACCGTATACCTGGTCAGCGGTGAGGACGTCGGACAGGAGCTCCGGATCGGCAACTTCGAGCTGTGCTCGTACGCGCAGAGGCCGAACTCGACCGCGACTGTGCGGCGTAACGACCCCGAGGAGGGCGATCGGCTGATCGTGGCGCAGGACTGCGCCCAGCCGCCAGAGATCGACGCGGGCTCGAACTACGTCGAGGGCATCATCGCGCTGGAGTTCGCGAACCCCACGCCCGGCACATCGCTCGCACTGCTTGCGGGCGAGCTGCGCTTCGATCAGCTCGAGTCGGCAGAGGTCACGATCGCCGCCTACCCAACCGAGCGCGCCTTACCCCGCGTCCCGCTCATCTCGCTACGCACCGAGAAGCAGCTCTAAAGGATCCGCGGACGCCTCGACTCGCTGACGAGAGTCGGCGCGCCACCCGTCGGCGCTCCCGGACCCTGACTTGCGGGACCCGGCGCGCGAGCGGTCGCGCGCCACCCGCGCTTCGTTCGGCTTCGGCGCGGCTTGCAGCCACGCATTCTCTGCTCAGCTCTAACGGGCTTCGGTGCGCGCGTCATTGCGGCGCTTGCTGCCAGCGGCGGCTCGCAGGAGCGTCTAGAATACGGGGCTCGAGGTGGCAAGCTTTGGGGTAGCTATGCGATTCGTCGAGTGTGTCCTCCTACCTGGCCGGCGCGCAGGAAAGCTCGCCCGTGCTGCGTGTATGCTCGTCTGCCTGGCCAGCTTGGTCCCCGGTCCCGGCCTGGCCGACGACGTCGGGGACGAGGCCGCCCTGCTGGGAGGCGTGCAGCAGCCCTCAGGCGGCAGAGCGGAGCAGACCGACGCCGCCACGCTGTGGGATATGGAAGACGCCGAGCTGCAGGCCGAGCTCGAGGCGGCCCTGGAGCGCCTGGGCCTCTCGCAGGCCGCACGCAAGCGTCAGCTCTGCGTCGCCCTCGTCGACCTGAACCAGGCCGAGCGGCCCCGGGTAGCCGCCGTCAATGGCGACACGATGATGTACGCGGCGAGCCTGCCGAAGATCGCGGTCCTGCTGGCGGCGTTCGAGCAGGTTGCACAAGGCGAGCTGACCCTCGACCGCGGCACCCAGACCTCGCTCGAGCAGATGATCCGCCGCTCATCGAACAGCGCTGCCACGCAGATGATCCATCTCGTCGGCAAGGAGAACATCGCCAGGATCCTTTCCTCGCCGCGCTACCGCCTCTACGACCCGGAGCACAACGGCGGGCTCTGGGTGGGCAAAGACTACGCCAAGGGCGGCCTCTGGCGGCGCGACCCGCTCTCCAACCTCTCGCACGGCGCGACGGCCATGCAGGTCGCCCGCTTCTACTACCTGCTGGAGACGGGGCAGCTCGTCAGTCCGGAGCACAGCGAGAAGATGAAAGCGATCCTGGCCAATACTCAGCTGAGACACAAGTTCGCCCGGAGGCTATTCGAGGTCGACCCGGATGCGACCCTTTACCGCAAGTCCGGGTCCTGGCGCACCTATCACTCCGACAGCGCGCTCGTAGAAGACGTCGACCACACCTACATCGCTGTAGCACTGATCAACCACCCGGACGGTGGCAAGTGGCTGATACAGATCGCCAAGGCGCTGGACGCGATCATGGCACGGAGAACGCTGGGGTAACGGCTGCAGGCTATTGAGCCCCGACCGCGCTCGGGGGCGCAACCGGGTGCTGCGACCGTACGATCTGGTGGATGCGCGACGCCAGTGCCCGGTGCTCCCAGACCGAGTTTTTCCGCAGGACGTTCGAGAGCACGGCAACGATGTAGTGGATGTCCCGGCCGTCCTCCTCGGTCTCGACGATCACCACGGAGTTCATGAAGTTCAGGCGGTTCCCGGCGTTCCGCTCACACGTGAAGCCCGGCTCTGGTCGGCACGAGTAGAGCGACCCGGACTTGAAGAAGACCGCCGCGTTGTTCAGCGCGGGGGAAGACGCGTAGCGAATCCGCCAGTCTGTCAGGTAAAGCAGCCGCTTGATCTGCAGGCTCGACCAGGCATCGACGAGCAGCCCCTGCTCCATCCGCGCCATGTAGCGCACGAGCTCTCGGGCCGTTGAAACACTGTTCGTGCCACCGAGGCGACGCTGCCCCTCGCGCGTGAAGAACTTTCCCTGCCGAAAGTAGCGGTAGTCGATCCCGTTGCGGCGAAGCGGCGTCTGGATGGCATCGGTGTAGATCGCCTGGAGCCGCTTGCGGGGTGTGTCGTCGAAGAATGCGGCAGCGGCTTCTTGCGAGACGGGGTATTCCATGCCGAAGTGCTTGAGCAGGATCAGCTGCGCCATCAGCATGCTGGCTCCCGCGTTCGAGCTCGCGGATGCGGTCCAGTCAAAGAAGGTCCACAGGTTGGCGCGGTCCCCCTCCGTGATCGGCCGCCTGATCACGCGGGGTTGACCAGGTTCCCACACCGGTACGACGTGATGATCGTTGCGGATGAAATCATCGGCGACGACCTCGGTCTCTAACAGCAGGCGATGGCGCGCGCCGACATCGTCGGGATAGAGGTCCGCAAGGGCCTGAAACCAGGCGAGGAGCACAACGAGCTTCCCCACGCTCCCCGGGTTCGAGATCATCATTGGGTTGTGTTCCGCGTAGAGAGGCTCGTCGGGATTCGAGAGATCCAGCAGTGCGACCCCGTATTTGTCGGCATCTGCACCGAGCTGCACGCGGATCTGCGCGCTGAACTCTGGCGAGGGCTCGGGACTCACCAGCTCGGGCCGGTCGAGCAGCCGCAGCTGGATCTCGGCGATCCCGCGCAGCGAGCCGGGCCTGAGCTGACCGATCTGGAGCAGGTAGTCCCTCATCAGGTCGTACGCCTTGAGACGATCGATCCGGGTTTCCTCCCAGCCGTCTAGGGGATAGGCATCGGCTCGGACCACGACCAGAACAGACAATGCGAGCAGCAGCGCGACCACTCGTCTCATCGTCTCCCCTCCCCACCGGACACGTCCGGCGTATCGGTCATGCCCGGGACCTGCGCCAGGGAGATCGTCTCACCCTGGCGGGCTCGCAAACCTGCGTCGAGGCTGCTCAGGTAGATGTTCTCCCGCGCCGAGCGGCTCTCTACGAAGGGGCGGATCTGGAGCAGGTACAGCTTGCCGTCGTAGAAGGCGAACTCGATGTCGGCCGGGAGCGGAGCGCCGGTCTCGTCGCGAAGCGAGGTGACACGATCCGGCACCAGTCTTGAGAGCTCGATGAGCTGCGCGATGTCGCCGGGGAGCAGAACCTCTTCGGTGCCGCTCGTAGGTACATGCTCGATCCCGCCGGACGCCTTCAGCTCGAATCGCTCGGGTGCGGTCGCCTGCGCAAGGAAGCGCACCTCGCCCGTGTCCATCTCGATCCGCAGCGACTCCGTAGCCTGTCCTTCCACCGCTCCGCCCACGCCCTCGCTCACGGCAACGGAAATCCAGCCGCTGCGTCCCTCTTCGACGTCGGCCGTGACGATGACGCCCGACTTCATCGAAGGTAAGGCTTGCTGGACGACAGCGTGCACCCGGTAAGCAAAACTACGAGTAACGCGAACGGCGCTCCCCGGGGTCGGGTCTTGGTCCTGAGGTCTCGGCGCACGATGGACCCTCTCGGAGCCGCGGGTGTGCAAAGCCCGTCAGCACCTTCAGCCTATACTCCGGACAGCGTGTGTAGCAACCTCCAAGTTCGGTTCGCGCTTGTAGCGCTTGTGTGCGGCTGCGTCTGGTCGCTTCCTGCTTCTGGATTGGCAGACGCGATCATCCGCTCGCAAGCGATGTTCGCCACCACCATCGTCGAGTACTACGTCGAAGACGAAAGCGTCACCGTCGAGCTCGAAATCGGCCTCAGGGATCTCGAGACGTTCCGCAACCTGCTGCCCGACGACATCTACGAGAGAGCTGGCCACTCGCCCCGGCCCATGTCCGAGCGTCTAGAGCTCTTCTTCCGCGAGGATCTGGTCATCAGACCAGAAGCGGGCGAGCCACTGCCGGGCCGCTTGCTCGGCATCGAGGCGCGCCCACGCGTGCGACGCGACGAGATCACCGGCGAGCCTCTGACCGCGAATCAGGACGATGAGGAGCTCGTGGTCTTCGCGCAGCTCGAGTACGTTCTGCCCGAGGCTCCTGCGAGCCTGACCTTTCTCGGCCCGCGCGGAGAGACTGCGGCCAGCATCGGCTTCGTCGTCTATCACCGCCGGATCCCCGTGAACGACTTCCGCTATCTGACGCCGAGCCAGACGCTCGAGCTCGATCGGGAGGACCCGTGGTACTCGCGCTTTCGGAACCGCAACCTGCGTCGAAGCTACGACGCGCCAATGAGCGGCTTCATCTACATCGAGCCCTACGAGGTGAGAAAGGAGATCATCGCCAGGCCCAGAGACCTCCAGAAGTGGGTCGACCTGGGACTGGCGAACCGGAGCACGATCCCGGTCGAGCTTCAGGCAGAGCTCAAGCGCAAGGCCGCCGAGTTCCTGAGGCTGCACCAGCCCGTTCTGATCGATGACCAGACCGTCGAGCCCGAGCTCGCCCGCATCAACTTCCTGGAGAGAACGCTCCGAACCAGCCGCGTGATCGAGCCGCCGGTCGAGCTCGACGTGGACTCAGCCGTGCTCGGCGTCATCTTCGTGTACCCCACCGATGGCTTGCCCCAACACGTGACCATGGACTGGGACCTCTGGACCGAGCGTTTGGAGAGGATCCCTGCGGCCGCCGTGGACCAGGCCGGTCCGTTCCAGACCTACCTGGAGCCCGACTACCGCGTGCTGGAGTGGCAGAACTTCCTCAAGCACCCCGAGCTACCGACGCTCCGGGTCCTCGCTTCACCACCCGGACCGCTGGCCAGGTCCATGCTCATCGCGCGCTGGCTCTTCCTCGGGCTCGCACTACTCGCAGCGTGGAACTGGCTGAGAACCCGGCGCCGGTGGCACGCTGTGGTCGCGGCCGCCCTCGTCATCGTCTGCGTGGCGAGCTTCCTGGTTGGCCGCGACGCCGCGCTCTCGGACAATCGGGCTCGCCAGGTGGTCGCGGACCTGCTCCACAACGTGTACCGGGCGTTCGACTTCCGCGACGAGGAGCAGATCTACGACACGTTGGAGCGGAGCGTAGACGGGAACCTGCTCGCGCAGATCTACCTCGAGACCCGACGAGGCCTCGAGCTGGCGAACCAGGGCGGTGCCCGCGCCAAGGTAAAGGAGATCGAGCTGCTCGATCTCGACGCCGAATCTGCGGGTAGGGGCGGCTTCGTGGCAACGGCCACCTGGAACGTGGCCGGCTCAGTGGGGCATTGGGGGCACATGCACCAGCGCCGCAACCAGTACAGCGCCGAGCTCGTCGTGTCTCCCGTCGACGGAGTCTGGAAGCTCGTCGATCTGGAGATCCTGCTGGAGGAGCGACTCTAGCGGCACACCGAGTGCTAGCATCTGCAGCTACGGAGCACCCTTGAGACGCGGACTCATCATTGCCGGAGCGATCCCGGTCGTCGTCGTCTCGCTCCTGGTCCTAGCCGAGCTGATCGCGGACCTGGTTCCACTGGACCACTATCGACCGCTACTCGAACGCAGGCTCTCCGACGCTGTCGGTCTAGAGGTGAAGGTTCGCGGTGACCTGCTGCTGGACGTCCTTCCGCGGCCGCACTTCGAGGTGACGGACGTCGTTGTCCAGAGCGCTGTCGGGCCCGAAGCCGATCCGTTCGCGAAGCTTCGCACCATCGACCTCACGTTCAGCTGGCGCGGACTGGTGCTGGGAACGCCGCGGATCACGGCGTTGAACGCGACCGACGTGGAGCTGCGAATGGACACCGACGCCCCTGGCCTGCCAGACGAGAATCAGGTCAAAGCGCTGGAGGGGCAGAAGGGAGCGGGCGAAGCCGAGTTCCAGATCCGCACGATCCGGCTCCAGAACTTCAGCGTGTTCTACCGCAACGCGTCTGGCCACATGACGAGCGTCCGCTTCGAGATACTCGCGCTCTCCACTCCCGAGTGGGAGGAGCCGCTCGCCTTCGTTGCGCGAGGGGAGCTCGATGGGGGGAGCTTTGATCTTCGCGGCGTTCTGGGCCCCGCCCCGGAGTTGTTCAAGCCGACCCAGCCGTACCCGCTGTCGCTGGCAGGACGCGTCCTAGAAGCGCAGGTCTCCGTCGAGGGAACCACAAGGACTCCACTCGAGCTTTCCGGCCTCGACCTGGCCGTCTCGGCAACCGTTCGAGACCTCTGGACGCTGGCCCCTCCGCAGAGCACTCCGCGTCCGCCACTGCCGGCGAGCTTCGAGGCTCGCCTGACCGACTCGGGGGGTCGTCTGGGCGTCGAGGACCTGAGCTTCAGCACCCCGTCCACAGGGCCTCTGCGGATCGAGCTCACGGGCTCCGTTCGAGACGTGGTGGCTCTCCAGGGCGTGGACCTCGACCTCAAGGTCGAGTCCGAAGACACGGGCAGCGTTGCGTCCCTCTTCGATTGGCCGCTGCGCGATGTCGGACCGCTTCGGGCCTCCGCACACATCCACGACCTGGATGGAAGGCTCGGGCTGGACGGAGAGCTGGTGGCTGGGAGCCCCGAGCTGCTCGAGATTCGGCTGAAGGGAATCCTCGACGATCTGCGGCAGAACCGCGAGATCGACGTCGACGTGGGCGTGCGGGCCGCAAGCCTTCGCGCAATCGGGACCGCGCTGCGCCTCGAGACTCCGCTGCCGCTACTCGGTCCCCTGGTTGCCAGCGGCAAGTTGCGAGACGCCGACGGCGTGCTCGGGGTCGAAGCGATCGACGTGCAGCTCGGGGGCCGCGAGGACACCTGGGCCGAGGTCACGGGAGCCATCAGTGCGCTGGATCCTCCCGCAGGCATCGAGCTGGCCGCGGAGTTCGGCGCCACCGGCTTGCGCCACGTTGCACCCTACGTGCGCGGTGAGCTTCCCGATATCGGGGCCATTGCCGGGTCCGCCAATGTGTCCGACTCGGATGGCTCGATCGGAGTGGAGCAGTTCCGCCTTCAGGCCGGTCGCGAGGGACTCTTCGAGGTCGATCTCTCGGGAACCTTCGACGACGTGCGCAAGATCGACGAGCTCCAGGTCGACGCAAGGATAAAGGCGCGCGACCTCGGGGTGATTGGGGCGCCGTTCGGGCTAGACCTCCCAACCCTCGGCCCAATCGAGTTCGTGGGCTGGCTCCGGGGCGACGGCCAGCGCCTATCTTCTGAGGGTCGGCTGGTGCTGAACCAGACCCGGTTCGACGGCGAATGGTCCGCTACCTTTCTCCCGGGAGCTCGCCCCAGCGTGCGTGCGCGACTCCACTCACCCCACATTCACCTGGAGGACATCGGCCTGGCCCCGGAGTACGCGGCCGAGCGCCCGCGCCCGAACACCCCGAGCGCGGGCGAGGGAATCCCCCTGGAGCAGCTCCGCTCGTTCGACGCGGATGTGGTTCTCAGCGCGGATCGCATGACCGGTCGCCTCGGCCTCGACGCGCAGGAGCTGAAAACGAGAATCCAGATCGACGATGGAGAGCTCGTGATCCGCGATCTCGTCGCCGGCTCGGAGGGTGGGCACGTGCGGGCTTCGCTGGAGATTGATGCACGAACTCGCGAGCCCGAGTTCGATTTACAAGTCGAGATCGCGGGTGTCGATCTGACCCAGATCATGGCGCAGTTTCAGGAGCAGACAGAGAGCGCCGGCCTCTTCGACCTCTCGACGCATCTCCGGAGCCACGGTAGCAGCGCGCACGCGCTCCGCTCCAACTTGAGTGGGGAGTTCGAGCTGATGGTGCGCGACGGCGTGCTCGCATCGCAGGTCGCCAGGAACTTCGTCAAGAGCTTCATTGGAGTCGCCTTCCCCGCGCTCCGGGCGCCGGACGCTGCCCCGGTCAGCTGCCTTCGGGTCGGGCTCGGCGTCGCGGGCGGGGTGGCCTCCGTGGAGCAAATGCTGCTGATCGGAGAGAAGATCACCGTCACGGGTCAGGGCACGATCGACATCGGAGGGGACCGCTTCCGCTTGCTGCTGACGCCCAAGGTCAAAGATCCGGGCCTGCTCAGCATGGCGGTGTCCGTGAACGTCCGCGGGCCCATCACGAGCCCGACCTATTCGCCGGTCAAGCGCACGATCGCGACCAGCGTCGTGAACGGGCTGCTCAGTAATGCGATGAGGCCGGCCAGGAGGTTGGCCCGGCCCTTTCGGGCCGAGGCCAGCTCTGAGGACCCCTGTGCGGCGCCGCTCAGCCCGGCGTACACCGCTGTCATCGAGCCAGCGGAGCCAGCCCCGTAGCCGATCGGACGCAGGCCGGCCTGGCTAACCCGGTCCGGCGTTAATGAGATGCGCCGTCGACCAGCTCGCGGAGCTCCGCCAGCCTCCGCCGCTCCTCCGTCGGGAGCTCCGTGTCGACGCCCTCGTAGGACAGCAACTCCTCCTGCTCCAGCAGCGCGTAGGCCTCGGGGGCGAAGGGGGCCGCCGGTGCCAGTCGGATCGCGCGCTCCAGGAAGAAGTCGGCCGCGGACAACCCGTAGCCGTGGGCGATCCGGGAAGAAAGGATGGCCAGCCAGTAGAAGGCCTCGGCGAGCTCCCGCCTCTCGCTCGTGCCCGCCTCGACGAGGGCAAGCAGGATCCCTGAAGCGACCACGTCGTGCGCCAGACCGGAGCGATCCGAGGCGAAGTCCGTCAGGGCCCGCCCCTCCTCCATCAAACGTCGGGCGAAGACGAGGTCGGGCCGCTCGGGCATCCGCCGCTCGAGCTCCGGCAGCGCGTCCGCCCAGACCCGCACCTCCCCGCGAAGCTGTCGCCAGACATCTGGCCGCGCGGCGAAGCTCCGCAGTACCGGCACGGGCCGCTCGAAGTCCCGGAGCACCCGCACGGAAAGGATCAGATAGTCGGTCAGCGGGTCGATCAAGAGCACAGGCTGGGAGTCGGGCGAGAGCAGAAGCGCCTCTAGCGTGTCGAGCGCATCCTGGAAGCGCCGGGTCGCGATCTGGAGCCTGGCCCGCTCCGGGGCGGGCAGCCGCGCCAGCATGGTCGAAGACACGAAGGCCTCGGCGCGAGGCGAGTCGTCGCCCGGCAGCCGCGCGTGACAGGCGACACAGTTGTGGGTCACGTCGCGAATCAGATAGCGCGTGCGCGGACATCTCCGCGCTCCAGGCTCTCCTCGATCTCGCGCGCGTCATGATAGAGGGAGTTCCCCACGAAGACGGCCGTCTCGTCCATCCGCCGAGCGTGAATCGAGAGCGCCTCCGCGTCTGCTGCCAGGGCGCGAGCGGCCTCGAGTGTCGTCTCGCGGTCCTGAGCGGCGCTCCCTTGGTAGGCCAGCAGAACCTGCAGGCTCTCCAGGAGCCGACCCATGATCGCGCGGGTCCGTTCCGAGTCCTGCCCGAGCGCAGGGGTGCACGCGAGCAGAATACTCGTCAACAGCGGAACGAAACGCGTTCGTCGGAGCTTTAGAACGAAACGCGTTCGTCGGAGCGGTACGTGGCAGGATGTGCGAGTCAGATCGAGATCAGTCTAGCGTCTCCGGTACGCTAGAGTCCGAGCTGCGGCAAACACTCAGGCCTCCGGTGGGGGGAGCGCCGTGCCCGTCTCGAGCAGACTCTTGAGCGAGTGCAGGATCCAGGGCCAGCCCTCGCCGACTCCGCGGTAGGTCTTGGTCTCACCGTCGAAGTCATCATGGACCACCGTGAGCTTGCACAGCTCGGGTCCGGCCGGGTCGATCTCGAAGGCCACACGGGACGGACGCTCGCGACTCTGCTCCTCGTCGTAGTTGACGTGCCAGCTGATGGCAAGCCTTCGCCCGACCTCGGCCTCGAGCACCTCGCCGTCTACGGCCACGGAGCCGTCGGGATTGCGGTAGACCACCGGCGCACCAGGCTCGTATTTCGACTCGATGCGGGTCTCGTGGAAGTACTGCACCGTGAAGTCTGGACTGGTGATCGCCTCCCAGAGCTTGTCAGGGGAGGTGCGGATGTAGGTGACAAAGACGTGCGAAGGCGAACTCATCGGTTCTTCTCCTCCAGGCGGTCCTTCAGGTCGGCGAGCGCGCCCACCCATGGCTCCGCATACTTGGGTGATCCAGCGATCGGCAATCTGCCGAATGGGTACGGGGTTCAGGTAGTGATGTTTCTGGCGGCCGGTGAAGCGCGTGACTACCAGGTCCGCTCGTTCGAGAATCAAGAGATGCTTCGTCACAGCCTGCCGGCTCATGTCCAGGCCAAGGCACAGCTCGCCCAGCGTCCGCCCATCGTCTCGGTAGAGGCGGTCCAGGAGCTGGTGTGCGGCAAGTCGCAGACGCTGGAGGACCTCCTGGTATCCCAGGGTGGGGGAATCCGGAACGTTATTGTCGCTCTTGCGAATGTGCCCAGAATCCCGACTCCCCCGCCGGCTCACCTTGTGCTGGACAACCGAGACTGCAGGTTCGTCCCTCACGTCAGCGTCCTCACCGTCGGCAGCACGATCGAAGCCACCAACAGCGACGCCCTGTTGCATACCGTGCACCTCTACGGTGCCGTCAGGGCGAACATCGCTCTGCCGTTCAAAGGACTCGAGGTCGAGAGGATGGCCGCGCGCCCCGGCATGATCGTCGTGAAGTGTGACGTTCATGGTTGGATGCAAGCGTTCATTCGTGTAGACAACCATCCGTTCCATGCCGTGACCGACCCGGACGGACACTTCCGCATTCCAGACATCCCGGCCGGCACCTACGACCTGGAGATCTGGCACGAGAGGCTCGGCCGGCAGCGGAAGACGATCCGCGTTGAGGCCAGCAAGACGCAGCACATCGACGTCGAGTACACCCTCAAAGACCAGGAGCCCTATTGAAGAACGGAGGCCAGGGCAATGAAGAGAACCTGCATGTGTCTCATGCTGGCCGCGCTCGTGGCCGCATGGACGGGAGCCAAGGCCCAGACCGCAACGGCCCGAAAGCAGCCGGGTGCCGAAGTCGGACTCTACGCGCCCGAGCAGCATGATCTCTATGACGGCCGCTTCGTTCTGACCGCAGGCCGGCTATACCAGGTGGGACGGCTGGACGATCCCCCTGGATGGGACCACATGGGCAACGACGCTTCGACTGTGCGCAGCGTTGAAGGGAGCGTCGAGATCGACGTGAACGAGGTCGAGAATGTGGGCCGCTTCGTAGCTCGGCTCACCCTTCCAGAAGGAGACCTCGTGCTGGAGCTCGATCGGTTCCACGAGTTCAGCCCCTGTCAGGACGGAGGAGTAGCAGCATTCATCTACGAGCATGGCGATTCCGGTTGCGGAGATTCGAACTGGCCGAAGAGCTTCATCTATGTCGCGGGCTGGGGCTACGGTCACGCGGTGCTCAACGGGGAGCAACTCTACCAGGACTACGAGATGCACTTCATGGTCACGCAGGGCATGCGCAACCGGAAAACGCTGGAGATCAAGTATCCCCTCTTGAACAAGAAGTCTCCCGCCGGTGCAGTGAATCCAGCAACGCAGCAGATCGACTTTTACATTCGCAGCGCCGCGACAGACGCGCGCAACAATCCTACCCGCAGGACCTTCGACCACTTCTTCGCACTGGAAGTAACCTGGAAATAGGAGTGTTCGGGTCACCGACTCACGGAGCCAGCCCGGGGATGCGCGCGGGCTGCTCCACATGCGCGTTCGCTCCATGGGCGTGCCCGGGTGCGGCAGGGTGGCCTTCGTGATCGTGGGTGTCTGCGTCCAGAGCGCCAACCGGGTACTGGACACGGATCAGCTCGAGCAAGCCGTCGAGCCTCGATAGCTCCTTCTGGGTCCGGGTTCCGTCACCGCGGTCCGCTGCCACGTGCAGGGCATCCGCTACGCGCGTGACCTGTTTGGCCGCCCCTTCGACCCTCGTTCGCTTACCGGCATCGAGGTCTCCAGACTCCTCGAGTAACGCAGCAATCAACACGGTAAGTGGTTCGGCCTTGGCGTGGATGTCGGCCAACGCGCCGCGTTCGACGTCGCCCGCGATGGCGTCACGGGCCGCCATCAGCGCCGTCCAGGCGTCGGCCAGACTAGCAGGCTGCTGGGTGGAGACTCCCGGGCCCCCCTGTGCTCCAGAGTGGCCCCCTTCAAAGGCCCCGTCCCTGTGTCCGGAATCCGCGTTGGTGGCTAGCGACAGCGTCAGCATTACCGCTGCCACGAGGACACCGGCCAGGATTATCTTCGTCATCTCCATACTCCGTGCTTGGGTTGGGTCCATGCGTCGAGGCGACCTACCTCGACGACTCGAGTGGGCCCGCCGTGGTTGCCGCGACCGCTGGAATCGCATCGAGCGGGTCGCCGCTCTCGCGAGCCAGGTAGTGCTCCGCGGCGCGCCGCCCGAACTTGAAGAAGACCGCCGGCGTGACCGCCATGTCGAGCAACGTCGAGCTCAGCAGACCCCCTAGGATCACGACCGCCACCGGATAGAGGATCTCCTTGCCCGGCTCGCCCGCAGCGAGGACGAGCGGAATCAGGGCGAGACCTGCCACGAGTGCAGTCATCGTCACCGGCACCAGTCGCTCGAGCGATCCACGCACGATCATGTGCCGGTCGAAGCGCTGTCCCTCGTGCTCCATCAGATGCAGGTAGTGAGAGATCATCATGATGGTGTTTCGCGAGGCGATCCCGGCCAACGTGATGAGGCCGACGAGCGTCGCGATCGACACCGTCCCGACCATCACGTATGTGAGTGCGAGGCCGCCGATGAACGCGAGCGGGATGTTCAGGAGGATCTGCCCCACGATCATGGCACTGCGAAAGTGCGAATAGAGCAGCAGGAACATAGTCGCCAACGTGAAGAGGCTCAGGAGAGCGATCAGCCGCGTCGCCTCCTGCTGGCTCTGGAATTGCCCCTGGAAGCTCACCGAGTAGCCCTGCGGTAGATCGACGCTGCCGACGGCCGCTTGCATGTCCGCGACCGTCGAGCCCAGATCACGTCCAGACACGTTGGCAGACACCACGATTCGCCGGCGCACGTTCTCTCGGTTGATGATGTTGGGGCCCTTGGCCTCGCGAACGTCTGCGAGGAGCGCGAGCGGGACCTTCTCTCCGGATGGCGTGTCCACCAGCATCTCACCGATGGCCCGGATGTCGCCGCGGAAGCGCTCGTCGTACCAGACGTAGACGTCGTAGGTCCGCTGCCCGTCCAGCACCTGGCCCACTACACGGCCGTTGAGCGCCGTCTCGAGCAGCTCGGCAAGATCCCCGACCTGCACGCCGTAGAGCTGGGCGCGCTCGCGATCGAGTGCGATGCGAACCTGCGGGATCAGGACCTGCTTCTCCGTCTGGAGATCGACGACGCCGGAGACGCGCCCGAGCACCGCCTGGATCTCGGCGGCCTTAGCGCGCAGCAGGCCGAGATCGTCGCCGAAGAGCTTCACGGCAACCTGTGCCCGCACGCCCGAGAGCATGTGGTCGAGCCGATGTGAGATCGGCTGACCGACGTTGAGCGCAATCCCCGGTATCTGCGAGAGCTTTCCGCGGATGTCTTCGAGGATCTCCTCTCGGGATCGCTCTGAGGGCAGGAGATCGACGTCGATCTCCGAGTAGTGGACCCCCTCGGCGTGTTCGTCGAGCTCGGCGCGTCCGGTCCGGCGTCCGGTGTTCTCGATCTCCGGGACGGAGAGCAGCAGCCGCTCCGCGATCGTTCCGATCCGGTTCGACTCCTCGAGCGACGTCCCCGGAGCAACGAGCACGTTGATCGTCGCCGTGCCCTCGTTGAACTCGGGCAGGAACTCCTTGCCCATCACCGGGTAGAGCGAGAAGGAGCCCACCACGAGCAAACCCGCGAGCCAGAGCGCCACGAGCGGGTGCTCGAGCGCTGGACCGAGCAGGAAGCGCCGATCGAGATCCTTCAAGTGGCGGACGACCCAGCCGTCCTCCTCTGTGTCCATCCGCTTCATGCGCGGGAGGAGGTACGAGCAGAGGGCCGGGATGACGGTGAGCGAGACAATGAATGACGCCGTCATCGCCACGATCGTCGCCACGCCGATGGGTGCGAAGAGCCGGCCCTCGATCCCCGCGAGCCCGAAGAGCGGGACGAACACGAGAATGATGAGGAGTGTTGCGTAGAGGATCGAGTTCCGGACCTCGGCAGAGGCGTCGGCGATCACGCGGAGCACGGGGCGGGGGCTCGAGAGCTGGAGGTTCTCCCGCAGACGCCGGTAGACGTTCTCGACGTCCACGATCGCGTCGTCCACTACCATGCCGATCGCCACGGCCAGACCTCCAAGTGTCATCGTGTTGATCGAGATGTCCGCGAAGCGGAAAAAGATCGCTGTGGCCACGAACGAGAGCGGAATCGCCGTGAGCGTGATCAGCGTCGTCCGCACGTTCAGCAGGAACAGGAAGAGCACGATCACGACCATGATTGCGCCGTCGCGAATCGCCCCTTCCACGTTGGCGATCGCCGCATCGATGAAGCGCGCCTGCTGGAAGAGCAGGTTCAACTCCACGCCACCGGGCAGACCGTGCTCGATCTCGGCGAGCGCCTCTTCAACCTTCTTGGTGAGGGCGATCGTGTCGACGCCCGGCTGCTTCTGGACCGACACGATGACGGCGGCTTGCGCATCTACACCTGCATCGCCGCGCATGATCTGGCGGCCGATGGTTACGGTCGCCACATCTCCGAGCCGAACCGGGACCTCGTCCCGCGACGCGACGACGGTGGCCCGGATGGCTCCGAGGTCGGCCGTGCGCGCGATGTTGCGGACGAGCGCCTCCCGGTGCGCCCCGTGGAGGAAGCCCCCCGGCGTGTTGATCTGGGAACGGGCCGCCGCGTCCGAAACCTGCTCGAGGCTCACGCCGTAGGCGGCCATGCGCTCGGGATCCGCGAGGACCTGGTACTGCTTCACCCCTCCGCCAATGGGGATCACCTGTGCGACACCCGGGATCGTCAGCAAACGCTGACGAATCTCCCAATCCGCGATCGTTCGCAGCTCGATCGGCGGGGTGCTCCCATCGGGGCTCGACACCCCGATCAGGAGGATCTCTCCCATGATCGAGGAGATCGGACCCATGAAGGGGGCGATGTCCTCGGGGAGCTTCTCGGCGGCCAGCTGAAGCCGCTCCTGCACGAGCTGGCGCGCGCGATAGATGTCCATTCCCCAGTCGAACTCGACGAACAGGATCGAGAGACCAATCCCGGAGTTGGAGCGCACGCGCAGAACGCCGGAGGCGCCGTTTACGGCCGTCTCGAGCGGCCAGGTTACGAGCGTCTCCACCTCCTCCGGCGCGAGTCCGGGAGCCTCGGTCAGGACGGTCACGAGCGGGCGGTTCAGATCCGGAAAGACATCGACCGGAAGATCGCGGATCACCACGATCCCGTAGACGAAGACCAGCAGTGCAGAGGCAACCACGAAGAGGCGGTTGCGCAGCGAAAACGCGATCAGGCGGTTCAGCACTGCTAGCGCACCTCGGGCGCAGACCGGAATCGTCCGCGCAGTATCCGCACGCCGAGCACGGCAACGATGAGGGCGCCAAGAACCCCGAGCACCCAGAGCATCGTGGACGACCACATGTCCTCGGAGTGCGCATGGGCCTCGCCCTCATCCTCAGAACCGGCGCCTGCGTGCTCGCTCCTCTCCTCCACGATCGGGGTCAGGTACTGAAGGGAGTAGTTCCCCTCCGCAACGACGCGCTCGCCCGGGTAGAGCCCTTCGATCACCTCAACGAAGCGATCGTTCGAAACGCCGAGCACCAGCGGCCGGCGCTCGAAGCGCTCCGCACGGTCCTCATCCTGGACGAATGCGTAGAGGTTGCCGGCCTCTCCCAGCACCGCGGTCTTCGGAATTGCCAACGCGAGGTCGGCGCCGCCAGTGATGAGGCTCAGGGTGGCGCGCATGTGGGGGCGCAGGCGCCCGTCTCTGTTGGGCACGCGGATGTAGACTGCGAGCGAGCGACTCCGGGGCTCGAGCTTGCCCCCGAGCCGCTCGACCACACCCTCGAACACGTCGTGCGGGTAGCTCGGGACGCGCACCCGCACGCCCTGACCGACCGAGACCTGCCCGATCTGGCCCTCGAAGACGCGGCCGATGGCCAGCACCTCGCTGAGATCCGCCACCTCGAACAGGTGCCGAGAGGGCTCCACGTCATCACCCACGACCACGTGGCGGTCCGTCACAACCCCGCTCACCGGGGAGGCGTAGCGCACCCGGGGCGGCGGATCGCCTAGCAGGCTGCTGAAAAACTCCTCATCGAAGGGTACCTTTGAGGGAAGCCCCAAGGGGGAGATGTGAGAGGACCGCAGACGCTCCAGGGTGGGATCTTCAGCTACGTATCGCTGGAGTCCCGGATTCCCGAGGACCATCCGCTTCGAGCGATCCGGCGACTGGTGGACGCGGCGCTGGAGCAGCTGTCGCGACGCTTCGATGGTATCTACGCCAAAGGGGTCGGCCGACCGTCGGTCCCGCCGGAGCAACTGTTGCGGGCGCTGCTGTTGCAGGTGCTGTACACGATCCGGAGCGAGCGCCAGCTGATCGAGCAGATCGACTACAACCTGCTCTACCGCTGGTTCGTGGGCCTGGAGCTGGACGATGAGGTGTTCAGCGCGACGGTGTTCACCAAGAATCGGGAACGGCTGCTGAAGGGCGAGATCGCTCAGCATTTCTTCGAGGCGGTGCTGGCGCAGGCGGAGTCGGAGGGGTTGGTGTCATCGGAGCACTTCACGGTGGACGGGACGCTGATCGAGGCGTGGGCGAGCCAGAAGAGCTTCGTGCGCAAGGACGAGAAGCGCAGGGACGATGACGACCCGGGCAACCCGACGGTCAACTTCCGGGGCGAGAAGCGGAGCAACCAGACGCATGCGTCGAGGACGGATCCGGACGCCCGACTGGCGGGGATGAGGGGCCAGGGCGCGCGGCTCGCGTATCAGGGACACGTCGTGACGGAGAACCGCAACGGCCTGGTGGTGGCGGCGAAGCTCACTCAGGCGTCGGGGTATGCGGAGCGCGAAGCGGCTCTCGAGATGGTGCTGGGTCTGGGGGGCGCTCGCCGGATCACCCTGGCTGGAGACAAGGGCTACGACGCCAAGAGCTTTGTGCAGGCGCTTCGGGCCTGGAGCGTTACCCCGCACGTGGCACAGAACACGACGAACCGCCGAAGCGCGATCGATCGAAGGACCACAGGACACCCGGGCTACGAGGTGAGCCAGCGCTTCCGCAAACGGGTGGAGGAGGTGTTTGGCTGGATGAAGACGGTGGGCTTGATGCGCAAGACCCGGCACCGGGGCACGGATCGGGTCGGCTGGGTCTTCACCTTCACTGCTGCGGCCTACAACCTGGTCCGTATCCGCAACCTGTTGGAGGCGACATAGCTCATGATCCCGCAAGATCTACCCGTGCGACACCGAACCGGTTCGTACCGGGAACGGCGATCCCTCTCCCTGCTCGGCACGCCTCCCGTCAGAGGCGTCCCGCCCAACCCAGTCACTTTCTCCGCAGCCTGCCTACGGACCTTCTTGGCATTGATAGTAGAGCTGTTCGAACTCCACCGGGGGGATATTCCCGATCGGTTCGAACAATCGTCGATGATTGAACCAGTCGACCCATTCCAGCGTGGCGTACTCGACCTCTTCGAGGTTTCGCCACGGCCTTCTCCGGCGAATGACCTCGGTCTTGTAGAGGCCGAAGATCGTCTCGGCCAGGGCGTTGTCGTATGAGTCGCCCACGCTTCCCACAGAGGGCTCGATCCCGGCATCGGCCAGTCGGTCGGTGTAACGGATCGAAACGTACTGCACGCCGCGGTCGCTGTGATGAACGAGCTGGTCGAGATCCGGTCGTGCATGGAGCGCCTGCTCGAGAGCATCCAACGCAAGATCGCTTCGAAGCGAGCTCGACACACGCCAGCCCACGATCCTTCGCGAGAAGACGTCGGTGATGAAGGCCACGTAGACGAAGCCCGCCCACGTGGCGACGTAGGTGAGATCCGCCACCCAAAGCTGATTCGGACGATCGGCGGAGAAGTCCCGTTGAACGAGATCCGGCGGTCGAAAGGCCGCATGATCGGTGACCGTGGTCTTGAACGGTCGGCCGCGTACGACGCCCTGGAGGCCCATCTCACGCATCAGCCGCTCTACCGTACATCGGGCGACTTCGACCCCTTCTCGGCCAAGCTGACGCCAGACTTTGCGCGCACCGTAGACGCCGAAGTGCTCCTTCCAGACCCGCTCGATCTCCTCGCGGAACTCGACGTCGCGAACCGACCTAGCCGAAAGCCGAGAGGGGTCCGCCTCGCGGGCCTTCTGCTCGTAGTAGGTCGACGGGGCGATCGGAAGCTTTCTGCAGATCGGCTCGACCCCGTGCTCCTCGCGATGCTCGTCGATGAACGACACCATCACCTCGGTCGGCGGTCGAGCTCCGCCTGGGCGAAATACGCCGACGCTTTGCGAAGGATCTCATTGGCTCGGCGAAGCTCGCGGACCTCGCGCTCGAGTTCCTTGATCCGAGCCTTCTCCTCGCTCGTCACGCCACCCCGGCGACCCGAGTCGACCTCGGTCTGCCGCACCCACTTCCGGAGCGTCTCCGGGGAACATCCGATCTTCTCGGCGATCGAGCAGATCGCCTCCCACCGGGACCCGTACTCGTCCCGGTGCTCGAAGACCATCCGCACCGATCGCTCCCGAACCTCCTGGGAAAACCTGCTTGCTCGTGCCATGACTCCATCCTCTCAAGGAATGGAGCCTCCGGGAAATCCGGGGCGGTTCACCCTCGCCGTCGAGCGCGAGCGAGACCGTCATGCAGTGCATGGTGGAGATCGCGTACAGGAACGGCGCCATCGGATGCTCGAGATTCTCGTGGACGTGGCTCGATGCCTTGATGTCCTGCATCAGGAACGTCCCGCCGGGCCGGAGCGCTGTCGCGACGTTCTTCAAGACGGTCCGCGGATGCGCCTGATCGTGGATCACATCGAAGGCTGTCACTAGGTCGTACGCTGCTGGCTCGTTCAGCTTCGAGATGTCGACGCTCGCGAAGCGCACGTTGCTCGATCCCTGCGCGCTCGCCTTCGCGCGCGCTTGGTCGAGCGCCTCGTCGCGGAACTCCAGGACTCGAACCTGTGCGCTTTGAGCGTAAGTCATCGTAATCGTTAAGGGTCTACGCCACTGAGTTTGCGTGCAGCTTGCGTGCAGTGCGCAGATCTCGCCGCCGTGGCCGACACATGTTCGAAGCGCCCGAAGACGGGCGGCCCGCTCGCGGACTCGCTTAGATGCATGAGGCGGGCCTGGGACGGCCCGGGCTGATAAGGGGAAGCGGAGGTGACTGGCGCCGCATGAAACTGAGACTTCCACAATGGTGGTCTGAATACAGAACGGTGGTGGGGTCGACGCTCCTGGTCCTTTCCGCGGTGCCTTGGCTGCTGCTGTTTGCGATTCCCCGTCTTGGCGTCTCCGTTGGAATGGGCGCGGCGATCGCAACCGGGTTGATCGTTTCGGCGGAAGTCCTGTTCTTGGCGTCCATCGCGGTCCTCGGCAAGGAAGCATACGATCGCGTGAAGACCAGACTGAGTTTTCGGGGCCGGGATAGGAGTAGGTGACCTTCTCACATCCAATTACTACCCGGTCTAGCTAGGCTCGCCACGCGGACGCTGCTGCGGAGCCTGGCGTGGGAGGGGAGAAGGTGAGGGGAGCTCCGTTGCCGATGCAGAGCCCTGTGCTCGCGGTGTCCACGCCTGCGGCTGCGCACTCACGAATTTGAGCAGGCCCAAGGGCATCTGGCGCACCCCCACCGCCGCCTTGAGGGCGGACTCTATTGCTAGACAGGCCGCACTAAACAGAGGGCGTCACGGTGCATGCTCTTGCAAGCGGCAGACTGTCGACCTGCTCCTCGCCGCGAACCAGTCCTCCGCCGGGATCGGCATACTGGAGTATGCGGTTGCTCGTGGCCCTGCACTTCGTCGGCGGCGGCGCGATCTCCGAGCTGAGCGTAAAGGTCGCGCCTGCGTGGATTGAGCCGCGCCAAGGAGAAGTAGTAGAACGGGTGAGCCAGACCCGGCTCCGCCGCCAACCCGCTCAAGCGATACACTACGACCTAATGGTATTCCAGCCGAGGACACCCGACCATGGCGAACCTGACAACCACTGAAGCTCGAAACACGTGGGAGTCAGCAGCCCATGGCTGGGCACGATGGGAACATGTGCTCGCTTCCGGCTTTCGCGATGCAACGGACACGATGCTCGACATGGCGGACGTTCGGCCCGGGATGAGAGTGCTCGATCTAGCGTGTGGTGCCGGTAGCCAGAGCTTTCAGGCGGCCGAACGAGTGGGATCGAAAGGAAGCGTTGTCGCGAGCGACATCTCCGCCACGATGCTGAGCCACGTTCGCGATGAGGCAACGCGGCTTGGAGTCCGGAACGTCGCAACTCTCGAATGCGCCGCAGAAGACCTTGCGGCAACGTCGGATGGGTTTGACGCTGCGATATGCAGGCTCGGGCTCATGCTGTTCCCAGACCCAGCTAAAGCAGCTGCCGCCGTTGCGAGAGCGCTCAAAGCGGGGGCGAGATTTGCGCCTCTGGTATTCACGACGCCCTCGCGCAATCCGTTCATGTCGAAGCCGATACAGATCCTGTTTCGTCACGCCGCGAAAGAACCACCGCCTCCGGGAAGGCCGGGGATCTTCGCGCTGGGCGCTCCGAAGTTGCTAGAGAAGAAGTTGGTCGAGAGCGGCTACTCGAACGTCGAAGCCAAGGTATTACCGGTGAGATTGAGGCTCGAGTCAGCGAATGAGGCACTTGAGATGATGAAGGGCGCATTCGGCGTGTACCGAGCTGTAGTAGCCGAATTGACTGCTGAGATGCGAAAGGCGGCATGGTCAGAAGTCGGGGAATACCTGAAGCAGTTCGAGAACGACGCCGGATGGGAAACCGAGATTGAGGTAATCGTCGCGTCGGGGACCGCCTCGAAGTAAGAATTTGCATTCAGCTTGGCTCGCGAGCATGCAGCTGTCAGATCGGGTCCGCTGTCTCCGCTGTTCGATCTGACGGTGAGTTAGTGCGCTCCCGGTAACGCCACCGCCACGAATCTCGACGCGCGCGTGCAGATGTACCGCTACTACTCCTTGATCTCTACCAGGATCTCGTAGAAGTGCTCCTTACCGAGGTTCACCGCCCACTCCGTCGCGCCCTTGTCGATACGGAAGGTGTGGGAGCCGGGAGTGAGATTGAAGACGAGGTCGTTGGTGCCATCCTTCGAGATGCCGGCCACCTTGTCTCCCTGGAGCATGACCAGGTAGTAGTCGTTCTCGTGCGTGTGCAGATCGCAGCTCTCTCCGGGCTCTAGGGACATGTCCCAGACCTTCACCCGGTCGTCCTCGTATAGAACGTTGCTCGCGATCGGGCCGATCTTGTCGTCCTTGTGCTCGAGTCGGAACTCCTCGAATTGCTTGCGCTCCTCCGCATTCGGTTGCTCAATTTTGATCTCACCCAACGGGTCTCTCCTTTCCCTGGCTGGTGCTTGTGAATAGATCCGCCTGAGAGTATAGACTTCCAGAGGGCGGGCAGGTGCTCGCTTTCTGGAAAATAGGAGACAATCATGGCCCTTCCGCAAGACATCTCGCCGCTCAACCCGGAGCTCATGGACACCATCGTCCGGGCCCCGAAGGACTGGTAGGACGCGGAGGCCATTGTCAGAACCCGTAAAGAACCTGTTGAATCCCCTATCCTCCCGAGTGCCCGCGCGAACGTCGACCTAGCTCATGAAGGAACAGAACGTAGACGCGTGATCGAGGTCGACGACCTCTGGCTGGCCCTTGATGCTCTTGCTTTAGCCACATTGGGAGGTTCACGGCGTGCGCGTGGGTGCATGTATCCTTTTCCAGTACCACGACTTGACCGCTTCGAAAGGAGCGCGGCGAGGAGGTAGCGGAGCGACCCGCAACCTCGGAAAAAGCATGGGGATGGAGGATGCATGTCTCTTAGCGACGGAACCATTGAGAAACTTGCCTTACGGTTGATTGAGGCCGATAAAAAATGCGAGCCGATTGATCCGATCAACGATCAGTATCCGGATATGACCTATGACGATGCTTATAGAATCCAGTTCGAGACAATAAGGCTGAGGGAAAAAGAGGGCGCAGTTGTCGTTGGCCGAAAAATCGGCCTAACGAGCAAAGCAATGCAGGAACTTATCGGTCTCGATGAACCGGATTTTGGAATAATCGTTGACCGTAAGGTATTTGGAGAAGGCCAGACGATTTCCACAAAGACGATGATTGTACCGCGGATAGAAGCTGAAATTGGCTTCTTACTAAAATACGATCTTAGAGGCCCCGGCGTCACGGCTATCGATGTCCTGGCTGCAACCGAGGGCGTCATGCCGTTGTTCGAAGTGAAGGATTCCCGAATTAGAACTCTAAAACCGACCATTTTCGACGCGATTGCGGACAATGCCACCAGTGGAATCGTCATTCTCGGCGGCAAACTAACACCACTGACCCCTGAAATCGATCTTCGCTTAACCGGTATGGTTTTCGAAAAAGATGGAAACATCGTATCCACAGCCACGGGGGCCGCTGCGCTCGGGAACCCGGCAGAGCCAGTGGCGTGGCTTGCAAATAAAATGTCGGAATACGGAATTGTGCTTAGAAAAGGAGAATTCGTTATGTCCGGCGGCCTTAGCCGAGCTGAGGAGGTCGCTCCAGGCTCGTCCTTTAAGGCGACATTCGATCGGCTGGGTACTGTTTCCGCTGTCTTTGACTGAAGGCGGCCTGTCTATTGAATGCTTAACAAGGCAGACGGCGTCGGCAGTGGCTGTACTCCTCATGGGCAGCCGAGGAGCGGAGCCCAGTCGAGGACGCCCACGGTCGACTGCCTGCCGAGTTCAACCGGTAGGAGCAAGCCCCAGAGCTCACCAGGCTCTTCACCCTCTGCGTCGAGCGCACGACCCCCGACGAGCTCGAGCTAATCCTGGACCTCGTGATCGTCCGCAATGGGTGGCCCACTTCGCCACGCGGACGCTGCTGCCGGCTGTGGTGAGGGAGCTGTCGGGGATGAGGAACTAGATGGTCGTTCGACCCATGCGATCTACATTGCGCTGCGTGGACCCATGAAGACCATGTCGGGGGCTGTTCTTTTCTGATTGACTGGTGTCCCAGCTGCGAGCATCCTGGATGCCCCGCATGAGAATTGTGGTTGCCGCCGCACTGGTTCTTTGCTGTTGGGCTGTGTTCCCTCCTACCCCGGCGATCGCACAAGAACTGAACCGCCCCGGATTTCCCGGAGGCTCCATTCCTTGAGAGGATGGAGTCATGGCACGAGCAAGCAGGTTTTCCCAGGAGGTTCGGGAGCGATCGGTGCGGATGGTCTTCGAGCACCGGGACGAGTACGGGTCCCGGTGGGAGGCGATCTGCTCGATCGCCGAGAAGATCGGATGTTCCCCGGAGACGCTCCGGAAGTGGGTGCGGCAGACCGAGGTCGACTCGGGTCGCCGGGGTGGCGTGACGAGCGAGGAGAAGGCTCGGATCAAGGAACTCGAGCGCGAGGTCCGCGAGCTTCGCCGAGCCAATGAGATCCTTCGCAAAGCGTCGGCGTATTTCGCCCAGGCGGAGCTCGACCGCCGACCGAGGTGATGGTGTCGTTCATCGACGAGCATCGCGAGGAGCACGGGGTCGAGCCGATCTGCAGAAAGCTTCCGATCGCCCCGTCGACCTACTACGAGCAGAAGGCCCGCGAGGCGGACCCCTCTCGGCTTTCGGCTAGGTCGGTTCGCGACGTCGAGTTCCGCGAGGAGATCGAGCGGGTCTGGAAGGAGCACTTCGGCGTCTACGGTGCGCGCAAAGTCTGGCGTCAGCTTGGCCGAGAAGGGGTCGAAGTCGCCCGATGTACGGTAGAGCGGCTGATGCGTGAGATGGGCCTCCAGGGCGTCGTACGCGGCCGACCGTTCAAGACCACGGTCACCGATCATGCGGCCTTTCGACCGCCGGATCTCGTTCAACGGGACTTCTCCGCCGATCGTCCGAATCAGCTTTGGGTGGCGGATCTCACCTACGTCGCCACGTGGGCGGGCTTCGTCTACGTGGCCTTCATCACCGACGTCTTCTCGCGAAGGATCGTGGGCTGGCGTGTGTCGAGCTCGCTTCGAAGCGATCTTGCGTTGGATGCTCTCGAGCAGGCGCTCCATGCACGACCGGATCTCGACCAGCTCGTTCATCACAGCGACCGCGGCGTGCAGTACGTTTCGATCCGTTACACCGACCGACTGGCCGATGCCGGGATCGAGCCCTCTGTGGGAAGCGTGGGCGACTCATACGACAACGCCCTGGCCGAGACGATCTTCGGCCTCTACAAGACCGAGGTCATTCGCCGGAGAAGGCCGTGGCGAAACCTCGAAGAGGTCGAGTACGCCACGCTGGAATGGGTCGACTGGTTCAATCATCGACGATTGTTCGAACCGATCGGGAATATCCCCCCGGTGGAGTTCGAACAGCTCTACTATCAATGCCAAGAAGGTCCGGTCATGGAGGCCGGACTCAACTAACGGGGTCTCCGAAGAACCCGGGGCGGTTCAAACTGATCGTAAACGGAGACTTCTCGGAGGAATCGCAGAAGACCGGGTGGGACCAGAACGGCACTTGGGACGGCACGCAGGACGTGGACGGCCAGGCAGACTCAGGCTCACTCCGATTCGACAACACTGGATTCGGCTTCTATTCCGCCGTTCAGTGCGTCAATGTACCGCCTGGTACGTACACACTCAGCGCTTGGGTCCTGGTGCCTTCGGGCCAGCTCGTTTCTGGGGACGGGAGGACTGGTGTATCAGCTTGGAATGACGCACCCGACTGTACGGGGAGTTTCACCCTTACCGACGTTCTGGAGGAGATAAGCTCGCTCTTCGACGTCTGGGAAAACCTTACGCAAGTCTACATAGCACCCTCCGGGACGCAGAGTGCCCAAGTCTTTGTCCAGAACTTCAACGTAGATGACTCCTCAACCTTCGTGTCTTACTTCGACGATGTCTCTTTTGTGCCGGAACCCTCGATTAACATTCTGCAGATCTCTGTTCTCCTCACCCTCGCACTCTTCGCTCGCCGCCGCGTCACGATCTGATACGAGACCTCGCAGGAATCATCAGTTGTCCGGGGCTCGGGTAGGCTGTTCCTCGTGACGAACGACTACGACCCCCGCACCCTATCCCGCCGCCACTACCGCGAGAACCTCTGGCTCCGCGACACCCTGGAGAGCGTCGCCCGCGAGCTCGAGCGCATGGCTGCCCGGGGCCAGGGAGACACGAAGGTGCTCCTCAGCCGAGCCCGGCGAGTGCGGCAGCGGCTTCACCAAGGCGTGCCGGAGGGGTGGACTGCGGGCCGGTAAAAAGCCTGACCTCACTCGCGGGGGTTAGCGTAGACTGAACGCAAAGGGGGCTGAGAGGGTGGAAGGAGCCCTCCATGCACTTGCTCGCTCCCCTCGCAGCACTGCTCACCCCGAGACCCCGCACCGCATCGAAAGCCCTGCCGTTATTCGCGTTTCTGTGGGTCCTTGTCGGGGCCTTGTAATGCCCGACCGGGCTCACGCGGTCAAACCGATGTGCGGGGACGGCGTCCGAGCGGGGAGCGAGCAGTGCGACATCGACGATGACTTCTCCTGCCCAGGCCAGTGTCAGGCGGATTGCACCTGCCCTAGCGTGGAGCCGGAACCGGCGAGGGCTCCCCTACGTGCCATCGCTGGGGACGGCATCGACCTCGGCACCCCTCTGGCTTCAAACTCGGATACCAGCTTCGCTGTCTTCAACGAGGATCTTGGACTTGTTCTGACCAAAACCGTTCTACTCGGCGAACCTGCCGCGGTTGTTCTGTTTGGCATGTCCTTTTGCGAAGGGCCAGGATCTGTTTCAGATGCCACAGGCGGACCCGGCGTCGGTTTTGGGAATAGCCTTGCAGGTCATCTCATCGGACGGTTTCCACAGGATCAGGACGAGGCCATGGGTGAGGGCGTGCCATTCAATTCTCCGCCCTACTACGTTGTAGGAACCGAGATCGTGGTCGAAACGTTTACGGTCCTATCCAGGCTGCGGGCTAACGGCTGTTTCTCGTTGAATACCGACATCGAGGAGAGGATGTCGGCCACTGAGTTCACTGGCGTCCTGCCGTATTCGATCCCGGTCATGGAGCCCTTTCACATCGAGCTGGCCGAGTAGAAGGGACCAAGCGATGCGTGGGCATCGGTGATTGAGTCGAATCCCGGTGTACGCCACTCTGCTCCTAGCGGCCCTCCCTGCGGGTCGATGGTAAGCGAGATGATCACGTGGTAGAGCACGCTGGCGTGAGGGAACTCGACGAATGGGGTCTGGTTGTCATGGATATGCAGAATGACTTCCTGGCAGCGGGAGGATACTACGCCCGACGGAGTGACTTAGCCAAGCAAGTTGGCCAAGGGAAATTGACGGTAGAGGCCAGTAACCGCCTATTGAGCCAACCAAGTGTGTCTCCCACTGGGGAACTCAGATACCGAGCCACGTCTCTCTCACGCATCGCAACCAACGTCTGTACAGTCATCAAACACGCGAGGGCGAAGCAAAGGCCCATCGCTTATCTGAAGGCGGTCTACAGCCGCGATTTCGATGTCCAACCTCCCTTTCTAACGCAAGAATCTGATCGTGAGCATTACCCCTGTAAACCGAATAGCTGGGGTGCAACCTTCATCGAACCCATCTCCCAGTTAGTCGATGCAAAGCAGGGCGACTCTAGTGAGAAAGTGATCGAAAAAACACACCTTCGATGGATTTTTCCACACGGACCTGTTGCAATTCTTGCAAAGGTGGAAGGTACAGACCGTTGCCATCGTCGGAGTCGAGACACATGCCTGTGTGTTGGCAACTGCGAAAAGTGCTTCGATTCATCAATTCAAAACTCTTATCCTTGAAGATTGTGTATGGACGGCCCAAGAAGAACTTGGCCATGGGGCCATTGCAATTCTTCGCGATGCGTTTGCTTCCACTGCGCGGCTGCAAGAGATACTCGGCTCGTAATCGTATGCTTGAGCAGAGTGTCAGACGGAGCTCCCTCTCTCACGGTAACGAAGTGATCGAGCAGCCGCGCTAGCCCAGAACTCTGCGATTGTTTCTCGGCATCTACAGGCAAGGAGGATCATCAATGCATGAGCTGGCGTCTCGTAGGGTTTTCATAACCATGGCGGTTCTGGGGCTCCTTTCCCTGGCCGCTTGCCGGCGCCAGGTGAACCCGGCGGCTGACAACGAAGCCGGCATCAACAAGAACATTGCGGGAACATACTTAGGAGTCCAGAAGGATGCTGCACAGATTCTGCAGATCAGTGAAGACGGCAACCTGAGCATGATCCTTTCGATCCAGTTCAGCGGCGGGGCCGCGGGCCTGCGGTTCAGCAATATCTTGGGTTCCTGGAAAGAGACCGGAGAACGAGAGATTACTGCCAAGGCTGTCGACCTCGATTTCCGACCGGAAGGTGGTACGTTCGCCGGAGTGGGCGCGGCGACATATGTCATAACGTTCGACGAGAAGCTTCAAACAGCAACTGTGAGTATCGAGGGGGCGGTTTACCCTTCCGGCGTGAATCCATTGCTGGACCCCGATGCTGACCCGATCCCCGGTGGTGAGTATGCCCACAGCAACGAGTTGCATCGGCTCGCCGTCGGGGCTCCTCCCTCGGGGATGTGACGGAATCGCTCCTTACCGGACTCAATACCCCGGTTCTCTGAGAGCAGAACAAGGAGGAGGTGATGTGTGGGCTCCTTCACAGCCAGGGCAGCGGCAGGCTAGTAATGGAGAGGCCCCAGACCCATGACTTCCCTCCTCAAACTCTCCCCCATGGCCCTCATCCAGATCCCCGCCCCCTTCGATGACCCGGACTTCCTCTACGAGGTGAAGTTCGACGGCTTCAGAGCCCTGGCCGACGTCGAGGACGGGCACTGCGAGCTGGTCTCTCGAAAGGGGCACACGTACAAGCGGTTCCAGGACCTCGCTCAAGGGATTGCGACCGATCTGAAGACTACCAACGCCATCCTCGACGGCGAGATCGTGTGCCTTGACGACCAGGGCCGCTCCCGGTTCTACGATCTCATGTTCCACCGCGGGGAGCCCTACTTCTACGCGTTCGATCTGCTCTATGTGGATGGTGTCGACCTTCGGGACCTGCCCCTTGTGGAGCGCAAGGCGAAGCTCCGCAAGCTCATCCCGCGCACACCCTCGAGTGTGCTGTACCTAGACCACATCAATGGAAAGGGCATCGAGCTGTTCGAGATGGCGTGCAAGCTGGACCTGGAGGGCGTGGTGGCCAAGCCGAAGCAGAGCCCGTACCGGGAGCTGGGTGGGAAGCCGCTGTGGGTGAAGGTGAAGAACCCTGACTACTCGCAGGCTGAGGGGCGGGGGGAGCTGTTCGACAAGCGGCGCTGATTCCTTGTCCTCGCAGGTGGCAGCCTCAAAACTCGGCGACATTGGCTTGAACTCACCTATCGCCAGTCATCCCGTCGTGTTCGGCAGGGCGTTGAGAAAGAAGACGGCAGTATGTTCAAGATTCGATACCGGAGACCCGAGCGTCTACACGATGAGCCAGGAGCCGCCAATGCAGGCAGTAGAAAACATCAGACAGCACTCTCGTATCAACATTTCCTGCCAGGTATTCTGGAGTTCTGATCGGACCGAAGGTTGGTGCGATCTTCTAACTCTGTCGTCTGGTGGCGTCGGGATCTCTCCGCAGCTCACACTCCTCCGGCCCCGTAGAGGTTCACAGTTCTCGCTGACCTTGATAATCAATGATCTCCGTCTCGAGGGGATCAACGCTGAAGCCGTCGACGTCGCTGCTGACCGAATCTGCCTCCGGTTCGTCAACCCTGACGAGAGCTTGCAATCTCGAATCTCCCACCTTATCGAGTCCATATCTTCGCGCTCGTATTGATTACCTGAGATCCGCCCTGAGGGTCACCCGCGTGATCGACGGAGATACCGTGGTCCTGGACGGTGGTGAGAGGTTCGCCTGATTGCCGTAGGGACCCCCGAGACCGTCCGCGCTCTCGTCCTGTCGAGTACTTCGGCCATGAGGCCATTGCCTTCACCAAGCGGATGGTCGAGGGACAGGAGGTCTACCTCGAGTACGAGCGGGGCTCTTCCAGTAAGGATCGGTATGGCCGCACCCTCGCATACGTCTACTTCGCGGACGGCACTCTCCTCAATAGGGAGATCATTTCGCAGGGCTACGGACACGCATACACCCGATTCCCCTTCTCCAAGATGGAGGAGTTCCGAGAGGCACAGCGAGAAGCGCGAGCTGCTGGACATGGCCTGTGGAGTGGAGAGGAGTCAGATGAAGCCGAAACGACTCCACCTCGAACCAGCTCAACGTCGGAACCACTAGCCCAGAGTCAGTGGGTTCCTGGCCCGGAGTGCTGCAAGATCTGCTCGACGGGAAAGGTGTGTGGGGACAGCTGTATCAGAGCGAGCTCCACCTGCCGGAAGGTACGGGCTTGTGCGTGTAACTGTTTGAGGTGTCCCGCTGAGTCGGAGGCTCCCTAGCGCTCCCTCAGTCCTCACCCAAGCAGATCTACTGGCTCCACATATCTCCCCTGCCCGCGCGTCCATAGTTAGCACCGCCACTTAGAGCGACCCCAACCGCAGGAGTCCGTTCCCAGATAGTTCACCTCACGTGTACCTCCCCGGCATATACTCGTGGTGATATTCCCTCGTCTCTGCGTCGTGTATAGGCCCGCCCCGGTGTCTCCCATGCTGCGGCCGGAGCGATGTAGGCGATTCAACCGAGATTCTAGATCGACCCACAGTGTGTTCGGAGGAACCAATGAAACGGATGCAAACAACCGTACTGGCAGCAATCCTTGTGTTGTGGTCCTGGTCCACGGCTCTTGCCCTTACCTTCACAGACGATGCAACGGGTGGCGACTGCACTGCGGTGGGCAATTGGGACGCCGCAACACGGACTTGTACTCTGACGCAGGATATTGCGACTGCGGCTCCTCCCGCTAACGGCCTCGCAATCGCCGGTCTAGGCATTACCCTCGACTGCGATGGCCATATGATCACGGGAGATGGCAGTACCGATCTTGGGTATCACGGCGTCAACATCTCGGTAGACAACATCACCGTGACGAGGTGCGAAGTCTCCTTGTTTCGCAACGCGATCCGCGCCACGAGTCAAGCGAATATCTTCACTCAGAATTTCTTTCACGATCTCCGGAGTGGGATCGTCCTTCGCGACAGTGCAGGCGATAACCTAATCAACCAGAATACCATCCGCGACATCCGGAATGGCGTTAGCCTATTGGACAATGTAGGACCGAGCAGCATCACACGAAACACGATCGGGAACTCAAGAACCGGCATCTTTGTTACTGACAGTATCACCGACGCCGGAACCGGGATCTTGCTACGACGTAGCAATGGTAATGGTGACTTCCTTATTGGGCAGAACATAGTTAGGAGACACTTTTCATTTGGAGTCCTTATTTCCTCTGGATCCAATATTACCGTAAGAGGTAATGTTGTTGATGGCAGCGGCGTGCCAAAAGCAGCTTTCGAAAGGGGCATAGCCGTCTTCAGCGGATCAGACAATCAAATTCTGACAAACACTATTCTAAACTCGGTCATACCTATTTCTGTTATACGCGGCAATGGTAATAGTATCTCTGAAAACACTGTTGACACTGGCCTTTTTGGTATCGGTGTTGATGGAGGAGATTTCGCCGAAATAACAGACAATGATATTACCGGTCAGGGGATTTTTGCCATCTTCGTAGCTGGTTCCTCCAATACTATTACCCGTAATTACATACACGAATCAGCCGGCATAAGAGTCGCGTTCTTTGATCAACTAGGACCCTCCAATGATAATGTCGTGGAAGGCAACATCATTGAGAACGGGACTGGAAATATTTTTTTTGTGATGGAGACCCTTTGTGCGACAGCGGCATTTTGCTTACCGCTGCTAGGGCTCAAATAGAGTTCAACAATGCATTCGGTGATGGGTTTATGGATAACAATACCGTTACTGGGAACACGATCCGAAACTTTCCCGGGGCGGGTATTGAATTTGATAATGCTGGAACCAATAACGTCGTTTCCCACAATCTCATCACCGAGAACGTTCTTGGCGGAATCCTTTTGGCTCACCGCTGCCCAAGCTGCGAATACAAGTTCATGCGCAACGACATAGTCAACAATGCTGGCACCCCGCTCGTTAGTCTCGATAGCGTGTACGGTCAGAACTTTGTTCGAACTCTCTTAGGACCTTTACCCGTTGATATTGCTGGTGATGATGGCCTAGGGAATCCTGTTGGAAACTTCTGGGGTCGTGTCTGTGGCGACGATGAGGACGACGACGACGACGATCAGAACGGGGATGGACCTCTTGGGCCACCCTTCTTCAACGCAGGAGTCGATAGCAATGCCCTAGACGTGATCGACAACTCCCCGTTCGGGGTTCCTGTCGCTAGCTTGGAAGAGGACGAGGACGACGACCTCCCCTTACCACCGGGCTGTGAGGAGGAAGACGACTAGGGGTTAGCAGAAGGCTAGAGGTCGAGAGTTACTCCCCCACCAACGCCCTCAACCGCTCCTCCCCAAGAAGCTTCTCCACAACCCCCTCCGCCACACGCCGAGGAGCCCTCCACCCTTCCATGCTGATGACGGCCGCAACCGGCTGCCCACCTCGAGTGACCACGAGCTCGTCCTCCGCGAACGCAACGCGATCATTGAAAGTGGTGAGGTCGTCTCGGAGCTGAGCTTCGGTGACCTGGGTGATGTCTTCTGGAATCTCGTGGATGGCTTGGGGTTGCATGCCCCGATCGTACCCGAGTTCCTACGGCGGTCGCCCGGCCAAATGATCCCATCCGCGAAACCAGCGCGTGTACTGGGCGGGAGTACAATAGATGTGATGAGGGCCATCTGCCGATACTTGCCGATCCTGACAGCCGCACTGTGGCTGGCCTAGCCGGCAGATGCGCAAGTCATCCGCGACGGCATCATCGGACCTGGCGGTCCAGGTCCAGTTGCCGGTGGGCTCGATGACCTCGGTCAGCCCGCCACCTACCTGATCCACGAGGGCCTCGGCGAGCGGGCCGGACCCAACCTCTTCCACAGCTTCGACCAGACGAGGATCGGCCCAGTCCGGTGCTGCCCCAAGGAGATGTACCCGCCGACCTTTTGGCCCGGCTGACAGAGACCGCAACCATGAGGAGAGACATGCAGAGCACTAGCGTGCCCAGATGCGAAAACTCGCCGCGCGGAGCCGGACAGTTCTGGGAGGAGGTAACGAGACGTTGAGTGACCGAAGATCGCTATCGAATCGCTATCGGGCTCATTTCCGCACGAGTCGCAGAACCTCTGGCCTGCGGAGTTAGGGGAGTCGCACTGGGGACAGCGTCGACGTCACACCGTCGAAGTCCCTCCGCGAACCGGGTCTAGTTGCCGAAACGATACCTCCGCTTGATCACGAAACTCTCGACGATCGGATCGCGGAAACTGTCCCTGAAGAGGTCGAAGAAGTCGGACCCGACCGACTGCGGCAGGTCGTTGCCCAGGTTGTACACCAGGTAGAGGTCGGTCAGCGGCGCGATCTCCCAGCGGTAGCGCAGCTGTGCGGTGAGCATGCTCACGGTGAAGTCGTAATCGGGCTGGGTCCGGGGGGCCGGCACCAGCTTGCCGTCGCCGGGCGGCACCGCCCAGAAGCCCTGCTCCTCGGCCCGCACCCCCACCCACTGCAGCGAGAGCCGCATCTGGTGCTTGGGGGCGATGAACCAGTCCATGTTGAGGCTCGGCTGCCACTCCCGCGCGTGGTAGGTGCCAAAGTTGCGGCCGCCCTGATACACGACCCATCCGTCGCGAATCTTGTAGCGGAGGTCCAGGTCGAGTGAGAACCAGTCGCTCGGGCGGTAGGTAACGCCCGCGGCGAGAGCGTAGGTCCAGTCGCCGAGATTCTCCTGCTGCGCACCGACGCTGGCGGAGTAGCTCAGCTTCTTGCCGGCATCGGTCGTGAGCTGGATGTCCGTCCACCAGCGATCGTCGGTCCGGTAGGCGCCGTTCCCGCGGCTGTCGATATCCTCCCAGCGTTTGGGCAGGTACGCGAGCACGGTTCGGAGGGTGTTCCGGCCCGCGAGCTCGGTTGCGTTCCGCCAGAAGATGCCGCTGTCGACGACCTGCCCCTCGCTCAGGTTGTACTCCTGGCGGAGGACGACGGCCCCCCGGACGTCTTTGAACCGACCGATGCCGGCGGGCTCGGCGTACGAGAACACGTACTGGCCACCGACGTAGTCGCTCCGGCGTAGAAAGCCCAGGTCGTTGAGGTCGACGTCCTCGTCGAAGTAGTCGAGCTCGAGCTTGTGCTGGATCTTGCGGCTCTGGGAGTAGCGCAGGTCGAAGAGCGCGCCGTAGCCCGAGCGATCGTCCACGTCGCTGGACACGAGCTGCACGTCCGAGATCCACCTGCCGCTGGCGCTCGAGAAGTGCCCGTCCACGCCGTGAACCACCGCGTCGTAGAGGGGACCGTCCACGAGGGTGCCGATGTAGCCTATGGACTTTCGGTTGGCGCCCACGCTCTCGTAGAGCAGACGGAACACCCCGAAGTTGCGGCCCGAGTCCTTGATGTCGACGCTCCTTCCGAACGCGTCGGTGCCGCGCCAGTCAACATCGTCTTCGACCGAGCCCAGGATCCCGTAGCGCAGCTTTCCGAGGCTTCCGGTCAGCTTGGCCGCACCCAGTAGGTCGGTGGGGAGGTCGGTCTCCCCGGGGTCGGGCGTGACGCCGTCCCGCAGCGTCACCTGAGTCGCGGTCCCGCCAATCCGTCGCGTGTTCAACAGGGAGATGGGTGCCGTTTCGACCTGCGGGCAACCAGCGTGTCCGGTGGTTCGAGTACCGTGGGCGGCGCACCATCGCGGCCGTTGTGCTGGTCGCTTCGACGGCGCCGAAGTCCGGAAAGGCGCGTCAGAGCTTTCGCGTCGCCCGCCACCTCCAATTCCATTCGACGAGTTCGCCAAGAGATGGCTCCGTGTTCGCGTGGAGTTGCCGATCGAACGCGAGGAAGAGGAGAGCCTCTCTCTGAGCTCGGCTCGTTCGCACGAGCAACAGATCCGGCTTTATCTGATCCCCTTCCTCGGCTCCCATGACGTTCGCAAGCTCAATGTCGCCCTCGTAGACGGGCTCTGGGACCGCTTCATCGAGACCGGCAAGCCACGCTCAAGGCGGTCGCGAGAGATCGCTCTCGGCACTCTGAGGCGAATCCTCGGGAGCGCTGTAGCGAAGGAGATTCTTCTAGCGAACCCGGTCGACCAGTGGAAGGCGGGACGCCCCATCGGCCGCGCGAAGACAAAAGGTGTCAGTGCTGGGAACGTCATGGACTCAGAGGAGCGGGAGGAATTCCTCAGAACCGCCAAGCGCGTCGCCCCCCACTACTACCCATTCGTCCTGTTTTTGGCCGAGACCGGGTGCCGGATCTCAGAGGCCATCGACCTCCGCTGGGTAGACGTGGACCTCGATGCCGGAAGCGCGACTCTCCGCCGGCAGAAGACGGGACTCTCTCGTTACGGCTCCGCGAGACCCTCCGCCAAACCCTGCCCGACATCGCCCCGAAGAACGCCCCCGCCTTCCGCTCCCCTAGAGGAGCCCCGATCCACTACTTCAACTTCCGAAACCGAGTCTGGAGCCCAATCGTCGAAGAGACCTTCCAAGACGGTCGCCGTTTCACCGTTCACGGGCTGCGGCACACCTGGGCTAGTCTCCACCTGGCCGCCGGGACACCGCTCAAGTGGATCCAGACACAGGGCGGATGGACCAGCGCAAAGCTACTCCTGGACACCTACGGCCACTTCCTTCCCCGCGAAATGAATGGCTTCGAGGACGCGCTGGCACCCAAGAACCGGAACAGGCCGGAACTGCAGATCGGGTAGCGAAGGGCGTTTTCGCTAACTACCCGGGTTTGCTATACGATTTCCTTCAAGCCGACGTAGCTCAGCTGGTAGAGCAGCTGATTCGTAACAAACCGGTTGGCGGAGTTTCTTAGGAAACACAACCGCTTAGCCGATTCCTCCTGAGGGCGTGTGCCAGTCACAACCGGCACATCCGCAGGAGATCCCGATGCCAACGCTGCCGTCAGGTTTGACGCTCCGCGGCCAGACATACTGGGCCGATTTCTACTTCCGGGGCGAGCGTGTTCGGCGCACGCTGCGGACACAGAATCTTGCCGAGGCCTTGGAGCGCCTCTCGGTGCTCCAGAGCGGCCTTGAGGCCGTGGCAGATCTGGCCACCAACGGTGTGCCCAGAGAATCGGACAAGGTCGTTCCTATCCATCGTGAAACGTCATCGGGCCCGAGCTTCGAACGGCTAGCGGGGCTATACGCAGCTGATCTGCAACTTCGCACTGAAAAAGCCAAGAGCCTGAAGAGCGTCCGTGACTCCGTGGCAGCGCTCGTGAAGGCGGTCCCGGCAATCAAGAAACGACCTCTCGGACCGGCGGATTTGAGAAGGTTCGTTCAGATCCGGAAGCGCGACGGAGTCTCCCCGAGCACGATCAACTCCGCTCTGCGGAACGCCCGGGCCATCGTCCGGTTCGGGATCCGGGAGAAGCTGATGAGCGACCCCGAAATCATCTTCCGCGGTTTCCTTCAAAAGGTTACCAAGAGGAACCGCTACATGACGGGGAAGGAGATTCAGGCACTTTTCGAGGCGGCCGACCGGGTGGACCCGCGTGCCGGCCCGCTCCTGCGCTTCCAGTATCACAGTGGCGTTCGAGTCGGCGAGCTCATGCACATCCTGTGGGGTTGGCTAGACCTCGAAACAGGCCGCGTCGAGATCCGCGAGACCGAGGACTGGAGTACCAAGACTCGGACGACGCGGACCTTCTTCCTGCCTCCCGACATCCTGCCATGGCTTGCAGAGTACAAAGCAAGTCTGGATCACAATGAGGATGACGATCCTCTCTTCCAGATGACCCCTAGAAAGCCCTGGACGGAGCACATCTTCAAAGTAGTACGCAAAGTCTTCAACGAGGGGGGCATCGACCCGAAGAAGGGCAAGACCCACGCGCTCAGACACTCCTCGGTCACCGACATGCTCGAATCGGGAGTCCCGATCAACGTCGTCATGGAGCACCACGGCCACAAGGACGCGACGACCACGCTGCGATACGCGCACGCCCGCGAGGAGTCCCTCAGGGAGGCTGCCCAGCTGATGACGCAGCGCCGAAGGCGCCACGCATAGAAGACCTGGCAGTCCAGCGCGCGTTGACACACCGTTTTACCGGGGAGCTCTGCCCCCCCTACCCATATCCCCAAAGCGTGCAGGACTCGAACCTGTGCGCTTTGGGTGTAAGTCACCGTAATCACTAAGGGTCTAGGTCGCTGAGTTTGCGTGCAGTGCGCAGATCTCGCCACCGTGGCAGACACTAGGTCGAAGCGCCCGAAGACGGGCGGCCCGCTCGCGGACTCGCTTAGATGCACCAAGGCGGGCCTCGGACGGCCCGGGCTGGTGAGGGAGGGAGACAGCGGAGATGAGCCCCTCGTGTCGTCCACTGCGGGCACTCTAATCGGCTCAATCAGAGTGTCTCGGGCGATCACGCTTAGCGATGGCTTCGAGTCCCCAGCAGAGCTCCAGCGCCCGCTGTTCAAGCTCATCGACTATCACCAAAGGCTCGTCGACGCGGAGGTAGCGGTCGAAGGTCAGAGGACTCATGCCGAGCGGCGTAGAGAAGCTGGACCTCGTCAGGGTCCAGGGACAGGAGGAAATCTACGGCCTCGTCGCCAAACTTAGAGATCGTCTTCTCGAACTTGAGGTACAGAAGGTCCAGGTCGAGGGCCGGGACTCCGCAGAACACAAACGAGGGGTCCTCCTCGAGGGCGTCGCACAGCGCCAGGAATATCTTGAGGCTGTAGGTGCCCGTAGCGCTCTCGATCTGGCTCACGTGCGATTTACTGCACCCCACAAGCCGACTGAGCTTTCCCTGAGTGAGCCTCATGGCCTCGCGGGCGTCCCTCAGTCGCCTGCCGATCTGCGTCCTCCGCTCCTGGAGGCGTCGCTCCAGTCGATTCATGGTGTTCCCTCGTCGAATCCGGGAGCCGAGGGCATTCGGAGACCGGAGCCGGGTCTGTCTACGGGCGGGGCAGAGGTACGAGCGTGAGCCGCCAGAGGAGGACTCAAGTGTAGCATCGTCGCTGAGGCTACCTACGGCACTCGAAGGCTGCTGCTGCGGTGCGGGAATTGTCGAGCGGCCAGGCGCTCGGCTCAGCCCGCTCCTTTCTGGCCCTACCCTACCTACTCAGGGCAGTGTCAGGTCGCTTGCCTGGCCCCACTCAACGATCTCGAATGGTGGATTGGCCCCCGCCTTGGCTATGAACGCCTGATACTCCTGGTCGGCGTTCGATTTCTCCGCGAACTCTCCCAACTTGACCATGTCGTCGAACTCGAGGATGTAGGTGATCGTCCCGGGTCTCGGACCGGCCGCAGCTTGGAGCACCCTGATCCGTGCCCCCAGACGTTCGTGGATTCTCTTCGCCTCGGAAAGGCTGCCGAGGAGCTCGGGGACACGACCCGTGAAAGGGCGAAACGTGATGACTGAGACTGCAGCCATGCTCTCTACCTCTTGATCCCACCCCCGCGTCACCCAGTCTATACGCAACACGAGCAGGCCCGATACCGGTTGCGCTCCTCACCCTCTGCGTCGAGCAGACTGGGCACTCCCGAGGAGCTGGTGCCTCATGGACCTCGCCATAACTCGGCACACTTAGCCCGCGCTATCTAGCAGGACGATGATGCGCACGATGGTGCGGGAGGTGTCCGCGATGCAGGCCCCACGACGACGGACGCGGGGGAGGCCACCGCCATCTAGGTGACCCACAACAGGCCCACAGGAGGAGACAATCCCATGCCAAACAATATCGACACAGTAAAGACCGACGAGTCCAAGCTCCTGGAGCTCCAGGTCTTGCCCGCTGACGACCTAAAGGATCACGCGTCGGTGCGGTCGTTCGTCCACTCCGAGGCCTACCTCAACTACCACCGCCAGCTCGTCGACGCGGGAGCAAGCAGGACGCTACCCTGGGGCAAGGAATAGGATCTCCCTCGAACGCCCACCACCGATGGAGACACCTGGGAGTACAGCATGCGAGATGACATGATGATGGGTTCCCCCATTATGATCGTGATGTGCCTGATTGTCGGCATAGTTGCTGTTGTTGCCTTCTGGCGGATCTGTGCTAAGGCTGGTTTCCCGGGTTGGTACGGTATCGCCGTGGTCGTCCCGATGGTGAATGTGCTGCTTGTCCTCTTCCTAGCGTTCGCCGAGTGGCCCCTCGAGCGAGAGTTCTATGGGTCGCTGCCCCCCTCCGACGAGATCTAGAGAGATGGCGAGAAAACCGACTAAGACGCTGACCACGAAGGTGCCCGCTTCCTTGCTTGCTAGTGCTAAGCGCTGTGCGAAGGGAATGGACTTGTCCTTGTCCGAGTTCGTTCGCCGCTGTGTCGAAGGCCGAGTGAACCAGATCGAAGCCAGCCGCAAGCGGTAGCAAGAATCCGGACTACTGGCGGCGAGCTGACGGTCCGGGAAGGCGCCTGACTCGCTGTTAGAAGCGGCTGGGCGGAGGTTGTTGATGCCACAGCAGAGACGGATTCAAGTGTTCAGTACAAGCTGCCCCCTATGTGCGGATGCGATTGACCTGGTGGAGCGGCTCAGAGGCGACTCCGATCACCTCGTCGTCCACGATATGACCAGTCCACAAGTCGTGTCCGAGGCGTATCGGCTGGGCATCCGATCGGTCCCCACGATCTTGATTGACGGGCGCATAGCGGGCCGCGTGGGCGGGATCGACGAGGCGGATCTTCGGGCCGCACTGGGGCTGCCGCTCGAGTAGCAGCCAGCCCTCACACCAGCCTGCTCGCCCTCCACGCTCGCCGCCACAGGATCACGTCAAGGTGGCGTGGCTAGCGGGGATCTAGGCGGACAAAGTACCTTGGCGGAAATCCGGTCAGAATTCGAAACGTGATGCTATGGCTGTTCTCGCCGTTGACGCGATCATGCTCTTCCTCGGTGACAGGAACTGCGAGATAGTTTCTCTTCTCGCCATCCGAGGTGACTTGCACATTCGGATTCTCCAGCGCTCGATTGTACCAGGCTCTAGGCCAGTGGTTGGCAGACACGTAGAGCTGGCCATTGCTCTCGAGGCGAGACAAGACTCTATCGTTCGGGGTTCCGTCTTCAGCGGTGGTGGTAATGACGAGCGTAGTTTGCCCCGCGGGTTGGAAATACCCGAGCAACGACTCAAACCCGATGACGATTCCTGCGTAGACCAGGAACAAGATCGCGATTAGCTTTGCGGCTTTCACTCTTAGCAGGCTGCGGAGAAAGTGACTGGGTTGGGCGGGACGCCTCTGACGGGAGGCGTGCCGAGCAGGGAGAGGGATCGCCGTTCCCGGTACGAACCGGTTCGGTGTCGCACGGGTAGATCTTGCGGGATCATGAGCTATGTCGCCTCCAACAGGTTGCGGATACGGACCAGGTTGTAGGCCGCAGCAGTGAAGGTGAAGACCCAGCCGACCCGATCCGTGCCCCGGTGCCGGGTCTTGCGCATCAAGCCCACCGTCTTCATCCAGCCAAACACCTCCTCCACCCGTTTGCGGAAGCGCTGGCTCACCTCGTAGCCCGGGTGTCCTGTGGTCCTTCGATCGATCGCGCTTCGGCGGTTCGTCGTGTTCTGTGCCACGTGCGGGGTAACGCTCCAGGCCCGAAGCGCCTGCACAAAGCTCTTGGCGTCGTAGCCCTTGTCTCCAGCCAGGGTGATCCGGCGAGCGCCCCCCAGACCCAGCACCATCTCGAGAGCCGCTTCGCGCTCCGCATACCCCGACGCCTGAGTGAGCTTCGCCGCCACCACCAGGCCGTTGCGGTTCTCCGTCACGACGTGTCCCTGATACGCGAGCCGCGCGCCCTGGCCCCTCATCCCCGCCAGTCGGGCGTCCGGATCCGTCCTCGACGCATGCGTCTGGTTGCTCCGCTTCTCGCCCCGGAAGTTGACCGTCGGGTTGCCCGGGTCGTCATCGTCCCTGCGCTTCTCGTCCTTGCGCACGAAGCTCTTCTGGCTCGCCCACGCCTCGATCAGCGTCCCGTCCACCGTGAAGTGCTCCGATGACACCAACCCCTCCGACTCCGCCTGCGCCAGCACCGCCTCGAAGAAATGCTGAGCGATCTCGCCCTTCAGCAGCCGTTCCCGATTCTTGGTGAACACCGTCGCGCTGAACACCTCATCGTCCAGCTCCAGGCCCACGAACCAGCGGTAGAGCAGGTTGTAGTCGATCTGCTCGATCAGCTGGCGCTCGCTCCGGATCGTGTACAGCACCTGCAACAGCAGCGCCCGCAACAGCTGCTCCGGCGGGACCGACGGTCGGCCGACCCCTTTGGCGTAGATACCATCGAAGCGTCGCGACAGCTGCTCCAGCGCCGCGTCCACCAGTCGCCGGATCGCTCGAAGCGGATGGTCCTCGGGAATCCGGGACTCCAGCGATACGTAGCTGAAGATCCCACCCTGGAGCGTCTGCGGTCCTCTCACATCTCCCCCTTGGGGCTTCCCTCAAAGGTACCCTTCGATGAGGAGTTTTTCAGCAGCCTGTTAGGACTCCACGGGGGTCACGTCCTCTTCTTGCGGGAACCTCGGGAGCGAGAAGTAGGCTGACGTGACGGCAGGAGCCTGACGCCGTTCGTGGTTTTGGTCAAGCTCCTCCAGCTCTGGCACTCCCGGCAGAACCCAGTTCTCCGGCGCACTCTCTTCGCTCAGGATCTGGACCACATGCTCTCGAGCCCACCGGCGGCAAAGGGTGCGGCAATCGAGGAGCAGCCCATCAGGAGCGTCAGGCTCATGCTGGCAGCGGACCAGGTGCAGGACCGCGCCCTCGTCGCTGGCCAACCGGACGAGCGCGATTGGCTCGTCGGTGACGACGTGGTGGAAGGGATCGTGTTCACGCCGTCTCCTGCTGAGCGCCAACCTGCGCCGCCTTGCTAGGTGACCTCGCCTGGCTGCTTCCACGATAGGCAGTAGTTTTCGCTGTGAAGCCAACAGGCGTCCTCCGGGGCGTGCTCATCGCGCCGCAACCACCGAACATCTTGGTGACCGCCTGTGGCGAAAGCCACAGCGAGGCGAGCCTCTTCTTCTTCGCTCCGTCCATCTCGACATGGGTAGATCCGGAGATGCGGCTCTGAGTCAAGGAATCGCGCCTCGAGGCCGGCGCGTAGCCTTCGAACCCAAAGGACGGCCCCGAATCTGTCCGGTCCCATATCCGTGAGTGGAAGGATCATTCGACCAGCGATGCGGAGACGATCAAGCCACTTCGTCGGGGGGCTAGTGAGCCCAACGTTGACGTAGAGCCCGTCCATGCGACCGAAGTCGACCCCGACACCGCTTGCCTCGATGACCTTCACCTGGGGAAGATCAGCAAGGTTCACGCGCAGCTGCGTGGCCAAGTTGGCGTCGGCTTCGATCGCGATGATGCGACCCCTTGGTCCCACGATTTGCGCGAGAATCGCGGAGTAGTAGCCCGTGCCCGCGCCGACGTGGACGATGTGCTCGCCGGCAACGGGTGCGAGCTCGTCGATCCAGCGAGCGTGGACGTAGGGCCTGCCGTTGTTGAGCTCGCGGTCTGGGTCAATCGCCACGCGAACATCCGCATAGAGATGTGCCGGGTGGTCGTCTGGTGTGACCCGGTATACGCCTTGGCCGACCAACCAGGGACCGAGCCCCACGAACCGCTCCCTGGGCACAGCCCCAAATGCGCGGATCAGCGCATCCGAGCGGACACCGACGACGCGCCGGATCTCCTCAGCGAACTGTTGTCGAATGGACTCGAGTTCCACTGCGCTCCAGGTGCGGTCAAGTACCCACTTTGTGGCAATAGAGTACCGCGGCGTAGGTGCCGCCAGAAGCCTCATCTGCGGTAGGCTCATCGTCCTGATGAACCAGTACGACCCCCGAGTCCTATCCCGCCGCTTCTACCGAGAAACCTTATTCGATCGCGCCGCCTCCGCGCGCCTGCAGTGCCGGCAGGACCGCGCGAATCCCGAAGACAACCCCATCCACATTCACGGCCATGACGCGACGGTAGTCCTCCAGGGGGAGCGCCGCGACGTCGACGCGCTCGATGCCGCGCTCTGTAGCCGGGAGAGTCATGATGCCCGCGTTCAGGTACGCCAGGTCCAAGCCGCCGTGGCGGGCGGTGATCCCGTCGACGGCCTCGCCCCAGGCCGCGGCGTTCGAGACGTCGAGCTGGACGTAGTCGGCGCCGAGTCCCGCAGCGGTCTCCGCCCCTTTGGGGCTGATGTCCGCGATCGTGACCTTGGCTCCCTCTTTCACGAACCGCTCGGCGGTCGCGAGCCCGATTCCCGATGCTCCGCCTGTGACGAGCGCGACCTTATCCTCGAAGCGGCTCATGGGCCTCCTCCTGTTCCGGGTCCTCTTTGTCCCGCCACGCGGCAAGGTCTCGAGCGCAGACGGTGCCCGGAGGTGTCCGTCGCCAGGGGGAGAGTCTACTCCCGTGGGACCGCTAGGGCGTGTACCATGCCCGCGGGGATCGGCCGCCCAGTCTTTTCGCCCGAGAACGCTTACCACCAGACCTGAGGGGATCGCCATGAATATGGGGATGCAGCTCGTGTTCCAGAAGCACGACGATTTCAACGATCGCGAGATGTACCGCCACGAGGTCGAGCTCACGGTCGAAGCCGAGGCGATGAGCTTCGACACCGTGTGGCCCGTGGAGCACCACTTCACGGACTACTCCATGTGTCCCGACAACATGCAGTTTCTGAGCTATGTGGCCGGCAGGACCACGCGGCTCGGTCTGGCGACGGGGGCCATCATCGTGCCCTGGAACGACCCGATGCGCGTCGTCGAGAAGATGGTCCTGCTGGACCACCTGTCGGACGGGCGCGCGATCCTCGGCCTGGGACGCGGACTCGCCCGCCGCGAGTACCGCGGCATGCGGCAGGACATGGACGAGGCGCGCGAGCGCTTTAACGAGGGCGCCGAGATCATCCTGCGCGGGCTGGAAGAGGGCTTCGTCGAGGCCAACGGGAAGTACTACCAGCAGCCGCGCATCGAGGTCCGCCCCCGGCCGATCGGGAGCTTCCGCGACCGACGTTACATGGTGTGCATGTCGCCGGATTCCTTCGAAGTCGCGGCAGAGCTCGGGATGGGCGTGATGATGTTCTCGCAGTTCCCGTACGAGCAGCTCAAGGACCGCATCGACCACTACCGCCAGGACTACCGGGCGAAGCACGCCGAGGAGCCGCCTGCCATCAATTGCGCGGACTTCGTCGCGTGCTTCCCGGAGCGGTCCAAGGCCGAGGAGATCGCGAGAAAGCACATCGTCGGGTACCTGGCGAGCGTCCTCGACCACTACGAGATGCTCGACGCCAAGCATTTTGAGAAGACGGGCCGCTCGTATCAGCACTACGCCGACAGCGCGAAGATGCTAGAGGAGATGGGACACGACGCGATGATCGACGGCTTCCTCGAGGCGAATCTGTGGGGCGATCCCGCTCAGATCCGCGACCGGCTCGAGAAGCGGCGGGAGCTCATCGGCGACTTCGAGGTCAACGGGGTCTTCAGCTACCAGAGCCTGCCCTTCGACGTGGTGGCGCAGAACATGATGCTCTTTGTCGACGAAGTAGGCCCGACCCTCAAGGGCTGGCCGCGCGGCGCCTGAGCCGGGGTTTCGGGGAGGTGCGGGGATGGGGAAGCTGACGCGGCGCCAGCATCTGACGCTTCGCGGCGTACCCGTATGGGCGACTTCTGGCTCCCACGCCTGTGGCTTGAGTGCTTCCAGCGTTCCGTCCGGACTCATCCATGTCAGAACTCAAAAAACCCGACGGACCGGGAGAGCTGGACGAGTATCGTTCCCGCCGGCGTGGGCTCACGCGCGAGTAGTCCAGAGCCCGCAGGGGGTCACGCGGCTAGGGGCAGCACCACGTCAATGCTGCGTCGGTACATGCCGGGACGCGCCTCATCAAGCAGTATCCGTTCGCTGTTGAGCCGTGGCGGAGCGGTGGGTCCGCCGGTGTCGAGGGCCGCCGTCCGGGTAGATCAGCCAACGCCGGCCACCTCGGCCACGCCAATCATGGCGTCGCGCGTCACGAGGTCTGCGAGCTCGTCCTCTCCTAGCGAATCGGTGCCGGGAAGGACCGCCGCACCCTCTCGCTCGGTGGTGTCCGCCTCGACGGGAAGGACCGCGCACACCAGGGGAGGGTCTGCCTCAAGCCTCAACGAGAAGGACCGCCGCACCCTCTCGCTCGGTGGTGCCCGCCTCGACGGGAAGGACCGCCACACCCTCTCGCTCGTCAGGTCGTCCGGCTCGCAGCGAGGTGGACCAGCATGTCTTCCAGAAGTCACCGTTTCCGTTGCGACCTTGAGCTTGATGGGGACCATGGGCTTCGCCTTCCAGATTGAAGAAATACATCTCCGCGTTTGGGGAAGCGAGAAGTTCCTGAAGTGGACACGAATGCCGTCTGCGCCCTCCGAGCCGATGGAGATCGCCCAGACGTACCCCCCATCATCCGTTGTATAGAAGCTTCCACCGGCGACCTGCGAGATGCGGTTGGACTGGGCCTTCGGAACAAGGCCGGAAACGTCAAGGTGCTCGTTCTGCCGTCTTCCGTATCCTCATATGGCTTCCTGGCGTTCTGGATGTAGTCGTCCAGACCTGGCGGGTCTGCTGGTCGCCACCCAATCGACTTGCTGGCCAGGTGGAAGATCTCCTGGTTAGCGGCGTCCTTCTGCGTCGCGTATGTGACAAGGTCAACGTGGTATCCGTCTGCATAGCGAACTCGGATGCACGATCCCTTCTGGTTCACGTCGTCGGTGTGCCCCTCAACAGCGTCGAACATCCACTTGCGCACCTCGGACGCCTTCTTGTCCTCGGGATCAACGTGCTTCGCCAGATCGGCTGCATAAGTCGAAGTAAGAAGTAGAGAGGCAGCGAAGAGATCGCCGGAGAAGCTCTCCGGTTCGTCAGAAAGACAGCTCGAGCCCCGTTTGGAGAACGTTTTTCGACGCGCTGTCACGTTCATCCTGACGTATGTATGCGATCAACAACTCACCAGGGGGGGCGATGTAGAGCGCGAACTCGTCTACGCTGTGCTCGGGCTCCGTCACGCCGTCGCCCCACTTGTCGATCTGGTAGGCGCGCTCGGTGTCGATGGCCCCGCCCCCGTGTGTCGGGTTGTGTCGGGTAGACTGAGTTGCCGGTTTTCTACCCGGATAGACTGTTCAACCGGGCTTCCTGGCAAGCATGTCGTCCAGGTCTTTCGTCCACGCTGTGCTCGGGCTGCAATAGCTCGACGCATGGCCAGCTCCGGCCGGTCGATCCGGGAGGTCACCGCGAAGCCCACTCGCTCGTCAGGTCGTCCGGCTCGGCTGCGCCATCATCCTGGCCTGGGGGCCTTTCGAGGTGGACCAGCATGTCAGTGTCTGCCTCGGCGCTCGCCGGGTCCCTGCACGGTCTCAGCTCGTCCGGGTGTCCGTGGGCACGACGATGCGGCCAGGTCTCAGCTCGTCAACGGACTGCACCGCGGGTGATTCCGGGCGTTCCTTGCTTGGGCCAAGTCTTGCCCTATCCCTGTGATGGGTGGGTCGAAGGGTGGACTCTCCTACTTCCACACCTTGGGCTCTCGCGCACGTCGCTCGCGACTGTCGATCGGGCTCAGTCCTTGGGCTCCAAGACCACGACCGGGATCTCGCGGGCGCCAGCGGCTTTCTGATAGTCGACGTACGGCGGATACATCTCCGCCATCTGCGCCCAGACTCGCTCCCGCTCGGCCCCGGTCGTTACCCGCGCCGCGGCTTCGAACTCATCGTTCGCGACCTTGATCTTCACGTCGCCTTTGGCCTTCAGGTTGTGAAACCAGCCTGGATGCTTGGGATGGCCACCCTTTGACGCGATGATTGCGTAGCCGCCTTCCACCTTGCCGTAGAGCAGGGGCATGATGCTCTCCTTGCCCGACTTGCGCCCGGTCGTGAAAAGCAGAAGCGTCGGCAGAGGGCCTGGGCCGCCCCCGACCGTCGAATCCCAGAGGTGTGCGGCTTCGCCATCCTCGAGGTAGAGCTTGCGGTGCTGTGCGATCCAACCGCTCTTGCTGGCTTCGATGATCGGGTCACTCATTGCTCAAGACTCCTATGGGTCCAACCCCGAAAAGAGCGACAGAGTATACCCACCCGCTTCCCTGCGGAGCTCCGAGACCCTACTCGATCCGATCCATGGATCTTGTTGGGGAGTTGCTGTCCGAAGACGACTTCCAGTCGCTCCGCGGCGCCCTATCCACGAACACCGTGTGCTGCTGGACGATGACGTCAACACTAGAGAAGAACTTTGCCCGCATGCGATCCGGCGACTTGGTTCTCTTGACGCCGAAGGGCACCGGACAGTTCTCTTGACGCCGAAGGGCACCGGACAGTTCCACTACCGAGGTGCAGTCCTTCACAAAGTACGCCATCCGGAGCTGGGAGAGCGTCTCTGGACGTTTACGCCCCGGAAGCCGTGGACCCTGATCTACTTCCTGGACAACGTCGCCAGAGTCGCGATACCCAAGCAACGCCTCTTATTCGAGCTGGGCTATCAGGGCTGGCGGAACGACGCTGTTCAACGAGCCCGATTCGTCCGACCTGAGCTGTTGGAGGCAGCTCTCAAGAAGCACGGCTCGATTGATCAGCTTCTTGCAGCGGCCATGCTGGACGGGCCCGCTTTCCCGACGAAACCTGAGGTTCCCTCAGCTTCCCTTCGGCCGGACTGGCTGCGCCCCTTGATTCAAGAGATCGAAGCGCTTCGGCGTGATTCGAAGCATCTGGAGAGAGCGCATGAGGCCTTGGTGGAATCCCTGTTCCAGATGCTCGGGTTCGAGCGGTTCGTGGAGATTCGGTTTCGGGAAGGCCGCGTCGATGTTCGTCTCGAAGTGGACGGCTCAACTCTAGCGGTGGCGGAAGTCAAACGAGATTGGAGTCTGTCGCGCCACGACAAGGCGGTCGTGGAACAGGCGTACAGATACGCGCAAGAGACTGGCGCGCGTTATGTAGTTGTCAGCAACGGCGACTACTACGCATGGTTCGATCTCAGGAAGGGGCTGGGCTACGACCAGCAGTTCACTGGCGATTTTGTTCTGAGCCAGCTCAGCAGCGAGAACGTTGAATTCCTTGAAGGGCTGCGAAGGGAAGCGCTGCTGGGTTCCGCGAATTGACCCGGATAACGTTGCCCGCAGCCCTACCGATTCGGGTCGACTCCTAGCCGTCTTAGCGGCCTATCGGCGCGCACAGCGCGCCTTGCCGCGCGGAGAGCGACTCTTGAGTCGCTCTCCTAGCCCGCTACTCCTGGGCGAGTTCGCCCAGCAGGCCGAGCGTGCGACGCGCTGCCGGAGCGGGGTCGTCGGGCAGCATCACGATCGCGGCCAGCATCTCGTCGGCTCCGAACCGGGGCATCGCGCGAATCTTGTCTGCCACCTCTTTCTCGGAGCCCGAGAGGATCAGCGCATCCGCCATGCGGTCCGTGAACTCCTGGTCCGCCGCCTCGGGATAGCCGGCGTCCTGCAGCATGTTCGAGTAGTACGGCATGCGCTGGTAGAAACCGAACTGACTGCGCGCTGCCGCGTGGATCGCCTCGGCGTCCTCGCACACGACGACCGGCGTGTGCACGATCATCTTCGGTTTCGGACGCCCGGCAGCGTCGGCGCCGGCCTGCAGGGCTGGTGCGGCGACGTCGCGAATGTAGGGCAGCGGGCACATCCAGGAGATGGCGCCCTCGGCCAGCTCGCCGCACAGGTGGAACCCCTTCTTCCGGAGCGCCGAGGCCATCACACGCACCTGGGTGGGCCCCGCGATGCGCGCCTGGGCGTGCAGGAGCTCGCCGTGGAACGAGACACTGCCCTCGTTGAGCACCGCCTTGAGGATGGTGAGGTACTCGCGGAGATGGGCCTGTGGCCTCTCGAAGGGAATGCCCCAGGTCGGCTCCACGAAGGGCTTGTGGCTGGGACCGACGCCGAGCCGAAGCCTTCCCGGCGCGAGCTGATCCACGGACATCGCCCCCTGCGCCATGGCCAGGGGATGGCGCGGGAAGGTCGGCACGATCGAGGTCCCGAACTCTATCCGCTGTGTGCGCACCGCCGCTGCGGCGAACACGGCGAACGGATCCGGGGCGAGGCCCCCCACCGTGAGCCAGGCGACCTCCACGCCCACCTGCTCGGCCTCGACGACGCGGTCCACCAGCTCGACGGTGCCCGCTGCCGCTATGTGCACTCCGATCGTCAGATTCTCCATCGCTTCGCTCCTTCGCCGGACGCGGCCTTGCGGACCCGTGCCCGACTCTATCATCGGGCGTGCCCGGGGTGACCGCGGCGAACCTCTTCGTCATGCTCGTCCTCCCGTCGTGTCTGCGCACAGGCTGCTCGGTAAGCGCATCATCCTGCCGACCCCTCCGGCACCGTCCAAGGTCGTCCCGGACCCGACCTCGTCAAATCGCTGAACCCGCTGTTCCCGAGGGCCGCGGCAACGGGGCGCCAGCCGGGCGCCGGGTTCGTCAAGGCCATGGGCGCAGCCCTCGAAGCCGCCACCCAGCAGAAGGGTGTATCCTTCGCCCGTGCTGCGGCGCGACCGCGGCTGGTCGCTCACTCCTGAGTGCGCGGGTGCCATGCTTTACGTCCTCGCGGCCTGGTTCGTGCTGGCTCTGGTTTTCACCAGCGCGGGTGGCTTTCAGTGGGTCTTTCCCCCGCTCATCGCGGGTCCTCTGATTGCCGCGCTGCTCGCTTTGTACGCGAGCAGCGCCCGCTTTCGATCAGCGCTCGGGGCCCTGCGGTTCGAGTGGCTCGTAGCCTTCCACTTGACCCGCTTCGTCGGTTTCTACTTTCTCGCACTCCATGAGCAGGGACGGCTGCCCTACGACTTCGCGGTCATCGGGGGCTGGGGCGATATCGCTGTGGCGGCCGCCGCTGCGGGGCTTCTGTTGATTCACGCGAGGCAGCGAGTCCCGCTCGGCATCTGGCAGCTGTGGAACGTGCTCGGGCTCCTGGACATCCTCTTCGTCCTCGCCACGGGGATTCGCTCGGCGCAAGCCGATCCAAGTGCCATGGCCCCACTCCGGGAGTTCCCGCTCGGACTGCTCCCGAGCTTCGTCGTCCCGCTCATCATCTTCACCCACCTCGTCCTGCTGGGCCGCCTGCGCAGTCGGCAACCCCGGGTCGCGCGGGATTCGAGCCCGTGAGAAATCGTGTCGAGGTCCGCTACTGCACGCGCTGTCGCTGGCTGCTACCGCGAGTACGGAGTCCGGTTGGGCTTGATCCGGCAGGCCGCGCGGCGCGAGGGCTTGGACCTGAAGGCTCTGGGGCGGCGCGAGGAGTGCCGGAGAAGCCGGCGCGCGCGCAGTCCTCGATGAAGACCATTCTGCCGCCAGTCCTCGCCCTCGTTCTGGTACTCAGCGTCACCGACATCTCCTCGGGGCAGGGCGAGTACGCCGGACGCGGCGCAGTCGGCGCCATGAACTCCGTCTACCGCGTCGTCTGCGTTGATCTGGGCTCGGGGGCGACGGCCTTCGGTCACAGGAGCGGGAAGGTCATCACGGCGGGGCATGTCGTGAAGAACTGCGAGAAGTCCAAGATCGTGTTGCGCAACTCGGCCGGTGAGACCGCTGGGGTTTCCGGAGTGGTCGTTGACGACGACCGCGACCTCGCACTCCTCACCCCCACCTCCAAGTTCGTGGCGTCCCCGCTGGCGATCACCACGGAGAGCAAGTTCAGCGCCGCGGTCTCCCGGGTGGTGGAAGAGAGGACCACCATCGACCACGCGGCGATGAGGATCGCCATCCTGCAGGAGCGCGAGCCCCTGCGCGAGCTGTTCCTGGGCCAGGTAGACCGCTGGAAAGAGGCCACGCAGGAGGACAAGACCAAGCGCCTGGAGTTCCGCGAGGTGATCGCGCTCGGGCACCTCCTGGTGAAGATGGCCGAGGTCGGTGCTGGCCTGCCGAAAGAACATGTCGCGCGCCATGACGAGGTCGACGACACCATCGCAGTTGGCCGCCGCGAGATGAAGAGCCTGGAGGGCGCCGTGGTGGGGCTGGCCGAGTGGAAGCGCGAGAGGCGGAAGGCCAAGGAGGCCGCCGAGGAGGAGGCATGAGCCGTTCGGTCGAGCCGCCTGGAGATCCTGCTCTCCACACGTGTGGATGAGCCTGCCGGTTACTTGCCCACTGCGCGCTCTTCGTCGAGGTGCTGTAACAGGTTGGGACGGCGCGTCACCAGGTCCGGGGCTGCGCGGCGGTCCCCCCCTGGTGTGCGGTTATGTGCCTGAGGCGCTACGCGGCTTCCGGCGTAGGCACCCACGCAAGCGCGCGCACTTCGCCGAACTCTCGGTCGACCTTCTCCCAGGTCTCCCCGGCGTCGCGGCTGATGTACACGTAGCCAAAGAGGCTGTTCGCAACGATGAAGTCGGGGTCGGCGGAGTGGGTCGCAAACCAGTACATCGTCGAGTTGGGTTCGTGGGAAAGCTGTGCTGCTTTCCAGCTCGCCCCGCCGTCGGTCGAGCGCTGGATCGCCCCGGTGCGCCCAGGCACCATGTTGCCGTTTGCGACAAAGATTACGTTGGCGTCGTCGGCTTTTAGGCCGACGCCGCGGCAGTAGGAAATGCCGCGGTTCTCAAAGAACCGCGGAAACTCGTGGAGCGACCAGGTCTGGCCCTCGTCCTCGCTGGTCCAAATTCCATCCGGGGTCGCCGTCAGAACCTTTGCATGCTCCGCGAGCGAGAGCGCCAGGCAGTGCACGTCTTCGTTGATCTCGTTGCTGCCGCGCGCGGGGAGCTGCTCCCAGGTGTCACCGCCGTCTTGGCTTCGGTAGACGCCGTCGATTTCGACGCTCAGCCAGATCGTCTCGGTGTTGCGCGGGTCAAATACGATGCTGGTGATCTTGGGGGGCCCAGCGAGGCATTGGGGCGACGCGTCCAGCGGCAGCTCCTCCCAGTGCTTGCCCCCGTCGCGGGTCCGGTAGAGCGCGGGCGGTTTGGCGCCGACCAGCACGATGTCGGGGTTCTCGGGGTGTACGCCGATCGACCACACCTGCGCGCCGTCGACGGGCGAGTCGACGTGGGCCCAGTGCGCGCCGGCGTCCTCGCTGCGGTAGACGCCGGCTTCCGACCCGGCAAAGAGCAGCGACGGATTGGAGGGCGCGGCGGCCAGGGCGCGGATTTGGATCTCTCCGGGTTGCGCTTGGAAGGGGACGTCCATCCGCGCCTGGCGCCAGTGGGCGCCGCTGTCGGAGCTGTACCAGACACCGCTGCCGACGGTGCCGACGCAAATCGTGTGATCGAGGGTCATATCCTCCTCCTCAAGCACCACTCTACTCCGAATCTATTGGACGGATAAGCATCATAGTGCGACCAGGCCCTGCTGGTTGCGGGGGGTTGCGCATGGGCGGGCGCCGTTCGCAGGCGCGTGTTTGTCGAGGATCGGCTCCTCGGGCTGCGCACAGCGGGGGGCGACCTCCTGCCCCTCCAGCTTGGTCTCGACCGCTGCGAGCACGGCGCTGCGATAGCCGTCCTCGTAGCGGCTCGGATCGAAGCGCTGCCCCGAGAGCTTGGCGACGAGCTGGTGGGCGAGCTCGAGCTCCGTGTCCTTCAGCTCGACAGGGTCCCGATCGATCCCGTCTCGCAAGGGCTACGTCTACAGACGCGCTCGGAGCCCCAGCGAGTCCATCGCCGCTGACCCCAAGGCCGGTGAACAGGCGGGTGCGATCACCCTCGGGAGGTGATTGCTCGTCATCCACAGGTCGCGCGGATCGTCTGTGGACACATCCATCGACCGATCCAGGTCGGCTGGGGCGGGACACTGGTGTCCATCGCCCCGTCCACGGCCCACCAGGTCCACCTGGATCTGGTTCCCGAGAACAAACCCCACTTCATCCTGGAGCCGCCCGCCTGCCAGCTTCACTTCTTCGACGGCCGGGATCTGATCACGCACACGACCTACGTGAACTGGCCACAGAAGCCGATCGACCTCACGCAGTTCATGGAGGACTGGGAGGCCGTGAAGGCCGAGTGGCGCGCGCGTAAAGCGGCGCTGCGCTAGCGCGCGACTCTCGGCAGGGGGACCAGGAAGGTCGACCCCGCCTCGACCTCGCTCTCGACGGAGACCGAGCCCCCCATCTGCTCGACCAGGTGCCTGACGATCGAGAGGCCGAGGCAGCTGGGCTTCGGGGTACTGGTCCCGTGAGGACCGGCCCGGGGTCGACGTGGACGAGCGACCTGACGAGGTCGAGGCAGATACGGACAGGCTGGTCCACCTCGAAAGGCCCGGCTCGTCCGACGCGGACTGCTGCTCCGGCAACTGCAAGCAAGGGCAGTGCAAGGGGAACTAGATCCTGGAATAAGGGCGCACGCTTCGGGTGGGGCTTGCCCCGCGCTCGTTGCCGACGGAGGTCCGCGCCTATCGGCCAGTCCGCAGCCACACCGGAGATTCCCCGGCCCGAGGGGAACAACGCCGAGAGTGGGTCGAGACCCTTGGCGGATATACATGGGCGAACGCTAGCCCTGAGGCGGGTCCAGGCGCACGAAAGCCATCGCCGGACGCTCGGTCTCGGGCTGGCTGGCGAGGTCGGCCCAGAACGGATACTTGCCCGCAAAGGCGGCCAGCGCCCGGGCGCGCTCGCCCTCGTCGGTCACGTGCACGGCGCGGCGCTCGTAGATCTGCTCGCCGATCCGGATGCGCACGCGTGGATCGCGCACGACGTTGCGATTCCATAGGCGCGCTTCGGGAAAGGAGCCGCCGTCGCGGTAGAGGGATAGCACGTACAGCCGCTCCCCGCTCGCGGCGCACACGACCGTGACGGAGTGACGGACTCCGTACCGGGTCCGCGTCTCCAGGAACACCTCGGGGTGCGCGTCGCTGAACGACCAGTCGCCCACATCGTCCTCGACAACCTCGCCAGACAACCACAGGCCCGGCCGCTGATCCGAGGGGTCGATGCAGGCCGCGGCGAGCAGGGCAGCCGCTGCCACGAAGACAGCCAGTCGAATCCTCATCGGGAGTCCCTCCTTGCGAAGCTCTTCAGGCGCTCCTCCATGTCGGGACCGCGGCCCGGGCTGTGGTCGCGTTCATAGGCCAGAGCCTCGGAACGGGGGAGTCCGGCCCCGGCGTTTGTCAGCTTCTTCTCGGCCTGCAGGGTGAACCACGAGTTCTGCGTGAGGCTGCGCGCAAACTCGAACGTTTTCGCGTCCAGCTCGTCATCGGGCACGCACAGGTTGGCGAGGCCGATGGCCACCGCTTCGGGGCCCGAGACGACGCGGCCCGTCCACATCAGCTCCTTCGCTCGGGTCATGCCGATGCGGCGCGGCAGGCGCTGGGTCATGCCCCAGGTGGGCGTCATGGCCCACTTGCCGTGCGTGTCGCAGAAGCGGGCGCCCTCGCCGCACACGATTAGGTCGCAGCCCAGGGCGAGCTCGAGCGCCCCCGTGTAGCAGTGACCGCGCACCGAGCCCACCACGGGCTGCGGAAGCGCCTCGAGCTTCTCGATCGTCTCCGCCTGGAAGTGCGGGCTCGGCGGACGCGCGGCGAGCGCCTTCAGGTCGTTGCCGGCGCTGAACGAACGCCCCTCTCCACGCAGGATCACGCAGCCGATCTGGTCGGGCTGCTGCCCGATGCGGTCGACGTGCTCACGCAGCTCGACGAACAGGTCCACCGAAAGGGCGTTCAACACCTCGGGGCGATTCAGCGAGAGAATCGCGATCCCGTCCTCGTCCCGGCGCACGACCAGCTCTGCCATGTGCTAGAGGGCGGCGAGAATCGCCTCGGCGCTCGACGCATCGACCTTCACCGGCGACGCCTCGACGTGGAGCGCGGTCACCATCCCGTCCTCGATGACAGCGGCGAAGCGCTGTGAGCGCGTGCCCATCCCGAAGCTCGAGGCGTCGAGCTCGAGACCGAGCGCCCGGGTGAATGCCGCGCTGCCGTCGGCGAGCATGATCACCTTGTTGCGGGCCCCCTTTTCGAGCGCCCAGGCGTCCATCACGAAGGCATCGTTTACAGACACGCACGCGATCTGATCGACGCCCTTGGCGCGGATCTCGGCGGCCTTGTCGATGAAGCCAGGCAGGTGCTGGGCCGAGCACACCGGTGTGAAGGCGCCGGGCACCGCGAAGAGCACGGTCTTCTTGCCCGCGAACAGCTCCCCCGTCCGCACGGCCTCGGGGCCTTCGGGCTTGGCGAGCTGAAGCTCGATGTCCGGGACCTTGTCCCCAACCTGGATCGCCATGGCGGATACTCCTCTCGTCTGGGAATCCGAGCGCGGATTCTATCAGAACCGCGGCCCGGCTAGACTGACGGAATGGCAGCACCCCAAGAGACGATCTTCGACAAGATTCTGGCCGGCGAGATTCCGTGCCACCGGGTGTACGAGGATGAGCACGTGCTCGCGTTTCTCGACCTCAACCCCCTCTCGCACGGCCACACGCTCGTGATTCCGAAGGAGCGCGCGGCCTATCTGCACGAGCTCTCCGACGAGGCGGCGGCCGCCATCGGCCGCGCACTCCCGCGCCTGGCGCGCGCCGTGATCGCACTCCGGCCCCGTCCGTCCCTTCAATCAACCGGCACTTGACAGAAGGAAGGAAGCCAATGGCAACGACACCACTCACCGACAAGCAGAGGCTCATAAGAGTCGAAAAAGAGCTTCGTAGCATGACCCGGAATGCCGATTCCGCGTTACGCGCTCTCGAGATCGCGAACCGCGGGATTCTCGTAGAAATCATTCGCGCCATAGCGCCATCGCCCGAGAAGCGAGAAGAGATCCTCAGCAAACTCTCGAAGAGATCGGAGACCCTTGCCCGCCGGAATCTTCGCGGCTCGCAGTTCATTACGAGCCTGATCCAAGACCTTCGGCCGCGTCGTCGGGCGACTCGTCCAGAAGCGGACGTGTGAGCGAGAGCAGGCCAATGGGGGATTTCTCGTTGAGTTCCTCCAGGTCGCGCATTCCATTGACGATATCTTCGTGTCGGAAGGCGCGGGATGATGCTCCGGCTCACGAGCCGAAGGGGGCGGCCGCACACCCGACAGACCGTGTCCTCGATGCGAGCGTGCCCGGGAACAGACTTCGGGATTCGGATAGGTCGGACTGTGAGTGCGTTCCCGCCATGGGAGCGGGAGCGGGATTCTTCAGGCCGCTCGGTACGGCCTACAGCGCCGATAGGCGCAGGACCTGGTCACTTTTGACCGATGAGTAGTTTCTGCACCAGCTCAATCGTGTCCTGGGCATCTGCCATCTTCTCGTCGTAACCCCGCGCCTGGGGACCTCGTTGGTCGCTGTCGGCGCGGTTCATGTTGATGAGGTCTAGGGCATCCTGCACGACCGTCGTCAAACGTTCGAGCGCGACCTGGTGGTCTTTGAGTCGTTCTTCGGTGGTGGTCATCTAGTTTTCTCTCCCTTGACGTGAAGGCAGCGACGACCGCCTGCTTCTCGCGCGATGCGACCGGTCGGCGAACTTCGGAGGCCACACGATGCGCCGCGCGCCGCCTTGCCATTGCACGGTAAGTACCTCGTGCCCGACCTGGAGCCCGGTCGCCGGGTCGAGGCGGAAGTCTCCGTAGAGCGTCCGGCAATTGAGGCTCCGAGCGGCGGCCAGTAGGGCTGCGTCTTCCACTGCCCCGGCGTCCCTGAGGCAGCGGGCGGCGAGAACGCCGGCGGCGACTGCGTGGCAGGGTAGGGAGGATCGTTTCCGACAGCTGACCGGTAACGAGTCAGGAACCACTGCACATCGGGACCTTCGTCGGACTCGGACGCGGCAGCCGCGACCCATTGTGCCGGGCCGAGAAGACCCTCGCGGGCCTGGCCGAGGGGTGCGAGGACTTCGTCCACTCCAGCCCCGACGAATCCCACGGCACGCCACTCACGTCCCAGCAGGGCCGGGGCGGCTGCGAGCTCGTCGTCGAAGCCGCCCACGACGAGTAGCACGTCCGCGTCAGGAAGTCCGGAGGCAGTGCGCACGGCCCCCCCGCTCGAGAAACCGATCGTCGTTGCCCTGAAGTGGAGCCGAGCGGCGTCCTCCGCGGCGCCTTCTGCTACATCGGCGCCGAATCCAGTTCTGACATGCATGATGACTACCTGCCGCGCGTTCGGGTCGACGCTGCGCACCGCCTCGAGGGTGCCCCGGAAGTAGGTGGACGACGGGGCGACTGATCCGTACATGGTCAAAGTTCACACCCACGCGCGCACACAGTGGGCGGATCGGCGTAAGGCCGCGAGGACCTGCCCACTACGCGCGCGCGCGTGAGTGTGGAAGATGGGGTCCCCCGATGCGGTAGATCTGCGACTCTGAAAGCGCGGCTCGGAAACCCAGCGCCCGCTGCGTGAGGCCCGCCTGGCGCCGAAGGGTTGCGAGCCGCCGACCCAGCGCCTCCAGGAACTCGACCTCGTTCATAACGATGGGACGGCGACACGATGTGCGCTGCCTTCGACGCGCTTCAGCTGCTCTTCGAGTCCTAGACACCTGGCCTTCCGCATCTGCACTCACGTCGACTCCACTCCTGATTCTTCCGACCGCGCGAAGATCCAACGGTTCCAGGAGTAGAGAGGACAGGTCATGGCGGCGCAGCGTTGCGGCTCGCTCTCGCTGTAGCCCATGCACTCGATGCAGAAGAGCTTGATGGCAATCATGGGCTGCTGATGGGCGCGATCGAGCTGCTTTCGAAATCGTCTCCGCACCCTCTCGGGGGCATGGCGGAACGGTTCCCACTCAGCGGGCCTCGGTCTGGATCGCCGACTTGGTTCGCTCTTTACGGCAGAAGCATCTGCAGAGCGTTTCTGGCTCTCAGAATCGACGATCTTCGGGAGCGAAGGTATGGAGTCGGGCGAGCGTTGCGAAGGGCGCTCGGCCGCTACGTGGCGAGAGCCATCCCCATGGCCTTGCCGGCTCTTTTCGCACGAAGCGAGAGGCTGACCCGGTTCGTCTCCGCGCGCCTTGGATCGTCTTTCCGGCCGTTTCCCGGCCGCGATTTCAGCCGTAAGCTGTTTATTTTGTTGGGATGGACGCGGGTTCGATTCCCGCCGCCTCCACCATAACCCCCTGCCCCGGAAACGGTTTTAAGCTCAATCGGCTCCCGGGGGAGGGTTGGGGGAGGGTTCTGCCGTTCAGCCAGCGCTTCGAGGTCTCAGGATTCAGACCAGAGCATCGTTCGCGATCCTGGCGTAGCGCTCGGTGGTCCTGGGGTCGGCGTGTCTGAGGAGCTTCTGCACCGCGCAAGCGCTCGAGGGGTAACCTCAGCGCTCAGCAGTCCACCGAAACGGGGCAGCTCCAGGTGACCTGGGACCTGGGGAGGTGCTCCGCGGGCTGGAAGTGATCAGGCTGACAGAGGTGGTAGGCCGCCGCGATCCGGCTGACGGAGAAGGTTCTTGCCCCAGAGCGCGATCTCCGTCTTCCCGTCGTCCATGGCTGAGACCTTCGGTGAGGAAGACCCGAACGGTGTGTGGACGACCTCTTTCACCGAGGCGGAGGCGCCCTACCCGTACGTGACCGGGACCAACATGGCCAAGTCCCCCTTCCCTGCTCTCGAGGGCTTGAGCGCCTTCGAGATGCAGAGTTTCAACATGCTCCTGATCTACCCGAGCACACTGGTGGCTCCACTCCCGGATGGGGCGCTCTCGATTTGGGCCTATCCCGAAGGCCCGGATCGAACCAACGTCGAGATCAACCTCTACTATCCCGAGAGCACGTTCAAGATGCCCGACTTCGACAAGCACGTGAACGACGCGATGGAGGGCTTCTGCGTCACGAACAATCAGGACATGGTCGGGGCGCGGCTCACGCAGCGCGGCATGAAGTCCCGTTTCCTCCGACCGGGGCGCTTCTCGCACGTGGAGCGGACGACATGGGAGGTCGATCGCTACGTGATCAGGAAGACGATGGGGGAGCTCGTCGAGTAGAGAGCTACCCCTCAGGCGGCGGATCTGACAGTCGGCAGCTCGTCCAGTAACCAGCATGACCGAGCAACGCAAGCCTGAAACGGCTTCGGACGAGGGTGACGCGCTAGACCTGCGCCGGAATGCCTATGCCGGCCCGGCCTGGTCGGGGTACCGGAGACTCTACGGCCATCCGGAGTTCTCGTATACGGATTACTTCGGCGGCATCAATGTCCTGGCCGCTCTTCAGCTGATGCCCGACGAGATCCCGTGGCTGAGCCGCGTGCCCAGGAATCCTGAGCACCGCGACACGGTCCTCTACCTCGGCTGCAACGCCGTCAGGACGCCGCACCTGGTGCTGGCCGCGATCGACGTCCTGCGCGCCATGCGCATCGATTTCGTCACCCTGGGCGGGCCCGCGAACTGCTGCAGCATCGTGCACACGTTGCACGGTGACTACGAGGCGGCCGAGAAGGTGTCCGAGTCGGCCACCGACAAGATCGCGCGTTTTAGGCCGAACAACGTGGTCACGATCTGCCCCAACTGCAACTACACCTACGAGACCGTCGTCGCCAAGACCCAGAATGCGCCGTTCGAGATGGTGCAGTTCTACGAGTTCCTGCACACACATTTGGGGAAACTGAGGTTCGAGGAATCGTTCGAGAAGCGGATAGGCCTGCACAACCACTTCGGGGACTCGCACCATCAGGACCTCCACGGTCAGATGTGCGCCGACATCCTTCGGGCTATCCCCGGGGTCGAACTCGTCGAGCTACCGGCGTTCGAGGAGCTGGGTGCGTTGTGCACCCACCGCGCTAGCACCGATATCACTGAAGAACGCTACGAGGAGATCATGGGCGAACTATTCGGAGCGGCAGCCGATGAGAACTGCGATATCGTAGCGGTGATCTATCACTCGTGTCAGCGCGAGCTCGGGGCGCATGAATTCCGTGCGCCGGTCGAAGTCAAGAGTGTCTACGAGATCGTCGCCGAGGCGCTCGGCTTCCACCACGAGGACAAGATCAGGAAGTTCCGTAGGATCGCGGACATCGAGGCGATCCTTGAAGAGGTCGCGCCGAATCTGGAGGCGCACAACATTTCGCCCGAGGCGGCGCGCAGGGCCCTCGCCGCTCTGGGCATCTGAGTTCGTCCTACGGGCTACCCCGCTTCGCTTCCGGGGCTGTTGCGCCGCAGGACCACCGCGGAGTGGGTGGAGCAACTGCGCGGCCGCGTCCCGTGCGCACTGATCCAACGATCTTCCGCAGGCGCTGGCCAACCCACTCCTACAAGAGCTCGACCTGCTTTGGGACATCGACCACCCAAAGCTGGGTCGTATCCGCCAGGTCGGCTCGCCCATCCACCTAGTCGACACGGACCCTCAGCCGCAAAGGCCCGCGCCCGGACTCGGAGCCGACACGCGGGCCGCGCGCGAGCTCGGCTGGGACTCGGTCTCTCCGGAGGACTGCCTGGAGGAGCTGCGTGTCTGGCGGGAGTGCGACAATTCGCTGGTGGGCGGCCGACGGCTGCCGCCTTAGAGGAGGGGACCCCATGCTAACCATCGTGGTGAGGCTTCGCATCAAGCCGGGAATGGACGACGAGTACGCAGAACTCGCGAGGCGCATCACCCACGCGACGCACGTCGAGGACAAGGGGTGTATCGCTTATGCGTACTTTCGAGACGTCGACAACCCGAGGGACTTCGTCGTGTACGAGCAGTGGGAGGACCGCGAGGCGCTGGAGAGCCACGTCGCTCAGCTGCATCGCAACCATGGGCCGCCCGATCCCGGAGGACAGGTCCCCGCGTCCATCGAGCGCTTCTTCGAGACTAACGAGACGCACTTCTACGAGGTGGTGGCGGATCGCTAGGCCCGTCATACGGAGAACCCCTCATTGGCGGAGACACTACCGGTGGCTTTGCACCTCGACCGCCGCCGGCCTGAAGACTCTGCTCAGTAGTGCAGGCTGGCCAGGTCCATCCGCTCCAGGGCCGTTCCGATGGCAGCGAGGAAGCGACCGGCCGCTACCCCGTCATTGGCACGGTGATCGAAGGTCACTCCGAGTGTCATGACGGGCCGGACACCGATCGCACCCCGGGGAAGCGCCGCGACGCGTGGAGCGACGGCTCCCGTCCCCACGATCGCGACCTGCGGCGGCTTGATCAGCGGATTCGCAGACAGGGCACCGGTGACACCGAAGTTAGTGAGGGTGATGGTCCCGTCCTGGACCTCCCGTGGCGCGAGATCCCCCGAACGTGCGCGCGCGGCCAGATCCTCGATTCCCCGCACGAGACCCACGAAGTCGACCCGGTCCGCGTCGCGAAGCACCGGAACAAGGAGTCCCCTGTCCGTCTCCACCGCGATGCCGAGGTCCACATAGCGTCGGACGAGCACCGCGTCGTCATCGTACGTAGCGTTGAAGCGGGCGTTCGCCGGGTCGCGGAGCGCCGCAATGATCGCCAGGGCGAAAAACGGCGTGTAGGTGAGCGGCAGGCCGTGCCGGGCGCGGAACGCTCCCTTGTGTTCCGACCTCCAGTCGTGGATCCGTGACATGTCCACGTCGAGGAGGTTCGTTACCTGGGGAATGTCCCGCGCCGAGTGGGTGAGACGCTCAGCGATTCGCAGGCGAGTCCGGCTGTGCAGCTCGCGGATCTCGCGGGCATCAGCACTGGCGGCGAGGGGCTCGAACATCAGGGGCATTGGCGGCAGCGGCACCTCGGGTGTCTCGACCGACGCGGACTCCGACGGGGTCGCGCCGCTCAGGAAGGCCTCGACGTCCCGGCCGGTGACGCGGCCGCCCGCGCCCGATCCGCGGAGCGCGGCGACACGCTCGAGCGGCAGGCCGTGCTCGCGCGCCAGGCGTTGAACACGCGGAGAGAGCCAGTTGCGACGCCCCGCTCCTCGCGCGCTCGGCGCGGGTTCCAGTTCCCGCGAGGCGAGGCCCGCCCGATCCGGCCGCAGAGGCGGCGCGATGGGAGCGACCCACTCATCCAGCCCCGGTCCGCGGGTTCGTGACTCCGAGACCGCGGCCGGCGCATCGACCGCCAGGTCGGGAACCTCGTCGGGTAGGGCCGCCTCCGTCTCGAGGAGGGCGAGCACCTCACCGACGGGAACCTCCCTCCCGTCCTCGACCAGGATTTCGCGCAGGACACCATCTGCGGGGCTCTCGAGCTCGAAGTCCACCTTGTCGCTCTCGGCGTCCAACAGGACCTCGCCCTTGACCACCGACTGGCCTGGGGACTTCTTCCACTCGAGCACCGTACCCGCGTGCACGCCGCTCCCCATGCGGGGCATCCGGATCTGGGCCAGCTGCACGAGCCCCTCTCCTAGAAGGCGCAGAGTTCGCTTGCGGCGCGCACGACCTGCTCGGTGCTCGGAAGGTAGGCCTTCTCGAGGGGCGGGCTGAGCGGCACGGGCGTGTCGAGTGCGGTAACACGCCTAGCAGGCTGCTGAAAAACTCCTCATCGAAGGGTACCTTTGAGGGAAGCCCAAGGGGGAGATGTGAGAGGACCGCAGACGCTCCAGGGTGGGATCTTCAGCTACGGTATCGCTGGAGTCCCGGATTCCCGAGGACCATCCGCTTCGAGCGATCCGGCGACTGGTGGACGCGGCGCTGGAGCAGCTGTCGCGACGCTTCGATGGTATCTACGCCAAAGGGGTCGGCCGACCGTCGGTCCCGCCGGAGCAGCTGTTGCGGGCGCTGCTGTTGCAGGTGCTGTACACGATCCGGAGCGAGCGCCAGCTGATCGAGCAGATCGACTACAACCTGCTCTACCGCTGGTTCGTGGGCCTGGAGCTGGACGATGAGGTGTTCAGCGCGACGGTGTTCACCAAGAATCGGGGAACGGCTGCTGAAGGGCGAGATCGCTCAGCATTTCTTCGAGGCGGTGCTGGCGCAGGCGGAGTCGGAGGGGTTGGTGTCATCGGAGCACTTCACGGTGGACGGGACGCTGATCGAGGCGTGGGCGAGCCAGAAGAGCTTCGTGCGCAAGGACGAGAAGCGCAGGGACGATGACGACCCGGGCAACCCGACGGTCAACTTCCGGGGCGAGAAGCGGAGCAACCAGACGCATGCGTCGAGGACGGATCCGGACGCCCGACTGGCGGGGATGAGGGGCCAGGGCGCGCGGCTCGCGTATCAGGGACACGTCGTGACGGAGAACCGCAACGGCCTGGTGGTGGCGGCGAAGCTCACTCAGGCGTCGGGGTATGCGGAGCGCGAAGCGGCTCTCGAGATGGTGCTGGGTCTGGGGGGCGCTCGCCGGATCACCCTGGCTGGAGACAAGGGCTACGACGCCAAGAGCTTTGTGCAGGCGCTTCGGGCCTGGAGCGTTACCCCGCACGTGGCACAGAACACGACGAACCGCCGAAGCGCGATCGATCGAAGGACCACAGGACACCCGGGCTACGAGGTGAGCCAGCGCTTCCGCAAACGGGTGGAGGAGGTGTTTGGCTGGATGAAGACGGTGGGCTTGATGCGCAAGACCCGGCACCGGGGCACGGATCGGGTCGGCTGGGTCTTCACCTTCACTGCTGCGGCCTACAACCTGGTCCGTATCCGCAACCTGTTGGAGGCGACATAGCTCATGATCCCGCAAGATCGGGACCCGTGCGACACCGAACCGGTTCGTACCGGGAACGGCGATCCCTCTCCCTGCTCGGCACGCCTCCCGTCAGAGGCGTCCCGCCCAACCCAGTCACTTTCTCCGCAGCCTGCTAGGCGGGGCGTCCAGGTACTCAAACGCCTCCTCCGCGACGAGGGTGGCGAACTCAGCGGCGATCCCGCCGTGCCTGTGGGCCTCGTGCAGGAGCAGCAGGCGACCCGTCTTCCGGACGGTCTCGAGCAGCGTCCGCTCGTCATACGGAACGAGCGAGCGCATGTCGATCACCTCGACGTCGATCCCTTCTTCGGCCAGCGCGTCGGCCGCCTCGAGGGCCTGGAGCACGGTCGTTCCGAACGTCACCAGCGAGACGTCGCGCCCGCTTCGGAGCACCCGCGCGCGTCCAAACTCGACCACGTAGTCCTCCTCAGGCACCTCGGGGCGCAGGGCTTCGGGCAGCTCGTCGACCGGGTAGTTGTAGAGCTTCTTGTATTCGATGTAGATGACGGGGTTGTCGTCCCGTATCGCCGCCTTGAGCATTCCCTTCGCGTCGTAGGCCGTCGTCGGTGCGACGATCTTCAGGCCCGGCGTTCCGAAGAACCACGGCTCCGGGTTCACGCTGTGAAACGGACCAGCGCTCGCGACGGCGGCCGAGGGAAGTCTGAACACGACGGGTACCGGGCCCATCTGCCGGTAGTGGTTCCCCGCCGCGAAGTCGACGATCATCTTGAAGGCGTCGGTCACAAAGTCGGCGAACTGATATTCAACGACCGGCCGCATGCCGTCTAGCGCGGCCCCGACCGCCAAGCCAGTGAACCCGGCCTCGGAGAGCGGCGCATCCACGACGCGCTGGCGACCGAAGTGCTTTTGGAACCCCTTCGTGACGTAGAACGCACCGCCACCTCGACCAATGTCCTCGCCGATGAGGAATACCTCTGGATCCGCCTCCATCTCCTCCCACAGCGCGGCGCTGATCGCTTCTCGGTAGGTCGGGGGAGTCATGGTCTCAGTCGGAGTAGACATCGTCGGTGACCGTCTCAGGTCGGGGGAAGGGGCTCTTCAGGGCCTCGTCGCGCGCGGCTTCCGCCTCCAAGCGCGCGCGTGCGTGCGAGGCGGCGATCTCCTGCGCTGTGGCGATTCCGGAGTCGATCAGGAACTGGTCGTAGATAGGCACCGGATCGCGAGCGGCCTCCCACCGAGCGTGATCCTCCAGGTCCACATAGTCCGAGACTCTATCGTAGACCGAGTGGCCAGAGAGCCGCATCGTCACGCTCTCGATCAGCGTGGGGCCGCCACCGGCGCGCGCCAGGTCGAGCGCTTCGGAGCAGACCCGGTGCACGAGGCAGACGTCCGTGCCGTCGATCAAGTAGCCCCGCATGCCGTAGCCGGGCGCCTTCTGGGCGAGCGTGGCGCACGCAAACTGATCCGACAGCGCAGTCTTGTAGGCGTACTGGTTGTTGTCGATGACGATGACGAGCGGGAGCTCATGGACAGCAGCCAGGTTTATTCCCTCGTGGAAGTCCCCCGTGCTCGTTCCCCCGTCGCCGATGTAGGTCAACACGGCAGCACTTCGCCCCCGCGTTTTCTCAGCCCAGGCCAGGCCCGCGGCGATCGGGACCATGGTCCCGATGTGGCTGATCAGCTGAGTGATCTTGGCGGGGCGATAGCCGACGTGTAAGTTCCCTTCTCGGCCCCGAGCGGGGCCGCCCTCGCGCCCAAAGTAGTGGGCCATGATGCTCTGCGGTGGGTGTCCCTTCGCCAGATGTGCTCCGCAGTTGCGGTGCATCGGCACGAGCCACTCGTCTTCGCGAAGACAGACGGCCCCGCCCACACTGGACGCCTCGTTGCCACGCCCGAAGAACGCCGTCCCGGGAACGTGCCCGGCGCGGAATGCGCGGTCGATCATCTCCTCGACCGCGCGCGTCAGCGACATCAGGTAGTGGAGCTTCAAGTGCGACTCGCGGTCGAGCAACGACGGCTGCGTAGCCTTCGGCAGCCAGCGCGCTTCCAGGCCCGCGAATTCCAGATAGCGATCCTGCAGATCGCGGAAGTAGTCGAGACGCTCCAGATCCTCGGTCGTGGCGCTGACAGCCTCGGGTTGCGAGGCGCTTTGCGAGGTCACGTCACCCATCTCGGTCCCGACCTAGAAGTTCCGCCGGTCCCCTCGGCCCGGAACTTGTCACGGTAGTCGACGCTCCCGAATCCGATCAACAGCAGCAGAAGGTCCTGACCTTTCTCAACGTCACAGAGCTGGAGCTCCTGGGAGCCCGGCTGGAGCTTGAGACTTGCCTTGCTAGGTGCACCCGCTCGATCCTGGTTCGCGGGCAGAACCACGCCGCACAACGGGTTGATGAGGTGGCTGTCGATCGAGCCGTCGGGTTTGTCTTGCTGCGCGTCCGTCCGGACGACGATCCACTCGACGTTGATCGGGTTGACGTCCGTGATGAACCGGTGAATCACAGTCGCTGCGCCCATCCCGCCTCTCCTCTGCCCTGGGGATGCACTGAGATCTCCCGTGAAGGGCGGCATCTGTCCGGGCCTGTTGAACCAGCGAGCAACAGTTCTTCCACATGCTAACATCGATGAACCTCGGTTGGGTCCTCGTCTCCGAGGTCCGGCCGGTTTGCGGCCGCGCGGTGAGTGGCAGGACCTGTTCCATCATGGCTCGGCCGAGGCGTCGCGCGAGGTGAGTGCCCGTAGCATCAGGCTGCTCACCACCTTCGCCTGCGCGTACGTGACGGAGTGGTCCGCGCCCTCGACGGGCATGATCGCGGAGCCCGGAACCGCGTGCTCGAGCGGCTCTCGGTCCGAGAACGGCACGATCCGATCCTCGGTGCCTCAGATGACAGTGGTCGGCGTACCTGCTCTGCAGCAACCGCACGCGAGCGCCTGCACCGTTACCTAACCGTACAAACGGCTGGAGCCGAGCGGGGCCGCGCCGCGATAACGTAGGCGCGGCGGCAACGCCTACGCGGCCGCGCGAGGGTGCGAGATCTGGCATGAGTTCGTCGATCACGGGGGGGAGCGGGGCCCGGACCCGCAGGCCTGAACCAGCGCATGGAGCTCGTCAGCCAAGGTCGTGGGCCCCGCACTGAGCTCGACCATCTCCGCGATGATCCGATGCACATCGAAGTCGCGGGGCGTGTACACGGCGACCACGCCGTTCTCGAGCAACGCGCGCGCGTCTGCCTCGGGGATGATCCCGCCCACGACGATCGGCACATCGACCCGCCGTGCAACTTCTGGAACGAGGGTCACGTGAGATCCCGACAGGATCGAGAGTCCGATCAGGTGACGCCTTCCTGTTCGGCGGAGCTGACGATCTCGTCAGGCGCCGGGCGGATCTCCTGATACACGACCTCGAATCCTTGCGAGCAAAGATCGCGATCTGCTCCGCTTCACGACGCTCCTTCTGCGAGCGTCTTCTGACCACAGTCTGCTCTGACCGCATGCTGGCGTTCACCCCGTCCGGTCAAAATATAATGTAAGTGTCGCGGTCAAGTTGAGTGCGGCGCGGGCGAGGTAGACTCAGCCAACGCCCAGAAAGAAGGCAATCTTGTCGATGCTCCGCACACTGCGCTCGGTCCTGCGGTTTCGCAGATTCGAAACCGACCCGGTGCTTCGTCGGCTGTCTCGCGCAGCCAACGTGGCCGACCTGCGGCGCATCGCCCGGCATCGCCTGCCGGGAGGTGTTTTCGACTACATCGACGGCGCCGCCGAAGACGAGCGCACCCTGCAACGCAACGTCGCCGCGTTCCAGCAAGTGGAGTTCCGGCCCCGGATCCTTGTGGACGTCGCCAACGTCGATACCTCGACGACGGTCCTGGGCCAGCCCCTGGCTTTCCCGCTGGTGCTGGCCCCAACGGGCTTTACGCGTATGGTCGATCCGCAGGGAGAACTCGCGGTGGCCCGTGCCGCCGAGCGAGCGAATCTCCCCTACACCCTCTCGACCCTAAGCAACCGCTCCATCGAAGAGGTCGCGGCGGTGTCGGGCGGGCGCAAGTGGTTCCAGGTCTACGTCTGGCGCGACCGCGGACTCGTCAAGGAGATGCTCGAGCGAGCCGCCCAGAGCGGTTACGAGGCCATCATGATCACCGTCGATACGGCCGTCCTCGGGCGACGGGAGCGCGACATCCGGAGGGGCTTCACGCTGCCGCCGAAGATCAGCCTCGACACGATCGTCTCCGGGGCGCTGCATCCGGGTTGGACCTGGGACTTCGTCCGCGCCGAGCCCATCGCGTACGAGGTCGCAAACGTCGTGGGCCGTTCCGTTGGGGACGGCACCGACCCCGTTGCCCTCTCCGACTACATCAACAGCCAGTTCGATCCCGGTCTTTCGTGGAAGGACGTCGAGTGGTTCCAGAACCGGTGGAGCGGACCGATCATCCTCAAGGGCGTGCAGACCGTGGAGGACGCTCAGCTGGCCGCGAAGGTCGGCGTGCAGGCGATTGCCCTCTCCAACCATGGCGGGCGGCAGCTCGACGGTGCCCCGCCCCCGCTCGAGCTCGTCGCCCCCGTTGCGGACGCAGTCGGCAACCGCGTCGAGATCCTGTGCGACGGTGGTATCCGCCGCGGAAGCGATATCGTGAAAGCGGTCGCTCTCGGCGCTCGTGCCTGCATGGCTGGACGCGCCTACCTCTACGGTCTTGCCGCCGGCGGCGAGCGCGGCGTCGACCATGTCTTGAACCACCTGCGCGAAGGGGTCGCGCGGGCCCTGGCTCTTATCGGGACCCGCCGGGTCGTGGACCTGACGCGGGACCTCGTCCAGTGGAGAAGCGGCAGATAGCGCGGACGGCTGACGACAACGATTTTTCGTCACGCGCCCAGCGCCCCGCACCGGGTTCTCAAGAGCCTCAAAGTCCGCCCGACCTGAGAGCTGATGAGAAGAGCAGGCTGAGGCAAGAATCCAGGGAGCCGCAGGCAGCCAGGAGTTGGGAGATCGCGGGCACCCCTACGACGGTGTGCGCGGGTGCACGTGCACGCTCGGGGATACAAACCCCCCGCGTTCGAGGGGGGCACCGTCGCCTGCGGATGCACACCGGCACTGGATACACGTTGGATACACGCCGTGTGCCGCAGCACCCTGAGAAATGCCGGATACTTACGGCTTCTAGCGGCGGGAATCGAACCCGCGTCCACCTTGGTTCCTCGGCCAACCGGGCAGCCCGCGGAACCCGGCCCATTAGCCTCTGGAGCGGCAAGGTCCCGGCCCCGCCGATGGTTGCTGCTGCCCTGTGCCCGGCGCAGCCCAGCGCCCCGCTGGAGCCCGTAAGTGGTCAAGAGGTCCACCTCGTCGATTCCGATGCTTCCTTCCTCCTGCGAGGGCGGCTGGGTCGCCCCTGCTCCAGGGTCTCGGAGGGCGATTCTCCTCATCCCACAGGCTGAGTTGGACTGGGCTGATGAGATCCCCAGATCGCCTCCTGTCGTTCTGCTACCGCCCGCCAATCAAGCCCACAGCGTCCGCCGCGGCGCGCTTGCGCTCGTCCACTGCGTGGAGGTAGAGGGCTGTCGTAGAGATATCCTTATGCCCGAGCACGTCGCGCACGGTCTCCAAGTCGATGCCGTTCTGCAGCATCCGTGTCGCGACCGTGTGCCGCAATGCATGCGTTCCCTTGCCGGGTTCATAGAGGCCGGCTTCCTCAAATGCACGCCGGATGGCCTTGTGGGGGGCGGTCCATCGCTGTCGGGGGCGCCGGCTCTGAAACACCCAGTCCTCGGCGGCGCTCCATTGCTGCGCCATCCTGAACCGGCGCAGCTCGTCGGCGGCTTCAGCCGTGATGAAGACGCTCCGTGCTTGGTGGCTTTTGGGAGACCAATGTCTGTCGACCACTTGCCCACGGCGATCGCGGAAGCAGTATCGCTTCTCTCGCACGTGGATGACACAGCGCTTGAAATTGATATCGCGCCACTGTAGGTGCAGGCACTCGTCAAGCCGAAGGCCAGCGCTCCCCGCGATGACGAGCAGCACGCGCACGCGGTCCTCGGCGACTGCGAGGACGCGGTTGATCTCCTCTGGTGTGAAGGGCTCGATAGTCCTGCGGTTCGGTGCGCGCAGCATCTTGATCTTGCACGGCAGTTTCTCGATGACTCCGCCGTCAACCGCGTGCCGGAGAAGGGCGCGCAGGATGCGTAGGTCGCAATTGATGGTCGATGCCTTGGCACCCTGCCGGCGTCTGTTGGCGATGAAACGGTCAACGTGGGCGGGGGTCAGCCTCGGTACCTCAACGTCGCCAATGCCCTTGAGCACTCGCGCGCTGCGGAGGCGTGCGGATTTCACGGTCGTCGGCTTGCTGCGGATGCGCTGGGAACGCATCCACTCGTCGACGCAATCGCTGAGCCTCGGCGCCCGCCCGGGACCCTGGTCCCGGTCCCCTGGTGAGTTAGGACCTGGTGAGTGAGTGAGCGGGACCCTGGGGAGTGAAGAGGTGAAGACCGGGTCCACTGGTAAGACCGTGGTGGAGGTGAAGACGGTGGCCGGCGCCCCGGTGGAGGTGAAGACGGTGGCCGGCGCCCCGGTGGAGGTGAAGACGGTGGCCGGCGCCCCGTGCTGACGCCGCGAAAGGCCGCCACGCCGCGCGGGTCCGGGGGGCGTGACCCTGGGAGCCGGTGGAGGTGGACCCGCCTGCCAGCTCGCTCGTCCTCGTCTACCCCCGGCGGTGGGGTTTCCCGCGTCGGCCGGGGCGGGATTTCCGCAACAGCTGGGTGTTCTTCGAGAACGGGCTTGTAGTCGCTCTGGACAATCGGCCGTGAGCCGCTCACACCGCCCCCCTCTGCAGCGAAGATTGTGGACGAAGCCGGGATCGCAATCCGAGGTCGAGTCGACCGAAGGGGGCTGGAGCACCAGGCGACTCCGTCCACTCAAGTGGAGATAAACCGGTCTTCGCCGCTGCGCCCTCGACGCTCCCCAAGGCGATACGATGGTCGCCTAGACTCTCAACCCGGAGCCCGCTACCACGGGCTTGCGGCCGCGGCAGCGCTCCGCGAACTCGTAGCAGAGCCGGCTCTTGCCCACGCCGGCAGCGTAAGAAGCAGACGAAGAAATAGGTCACAAAGTGCTGAACGAACTTGATCTTTCGCTCCGCGTTCCGCCTGGCCTCAGAGAGTGTCGTGGAGCCACCATTCTGCTGAGTTGACGAAGAGTCCGCAGCGCACCGCACTTGCGCGCACCGCAGCGCACCAGAAATGGGTTCATCGCGGACTTGGTGATTAACGCAAATTACGGGCAGTGCGAGCGCGATCGCCGGTGGGGCTTTCCACAGCTGCGCGATCCAGGCGGGGAGCGGCGCGGTGGTCTGCTGGGGGTGGAATTTCTTCGGTCAGGCGAGTCCGCCCGGATCGGTCAACGGGAGCACGGGCAGCGCGAGCGCGATCTCGGTTGGGGGCGCCCACAGCTGCGCGATCCAGGCGGGGACCAGCGCTGTGGTCTGCTGGGGGAACAATTCTGTCGGTCAGACGACCCCGCCCGGATCGGTCAACGGGACCACGGGCAGCGCGAGCGCGATCGCGGCTGGCTTTTCGTTGAGGTTCCCCATTGTGCACTCGATTTCCGACCACAGCTGCGCGATCCAGTCAGGGACGGGCGCGGTCGTCTGCTGGGGGGACAATTCCCTTGGTCAGGCGAGCCCGCCCGGATCGGTTGACGGGAGCACGGGCAGCGCGAGCGCGATCGCGGCTGGGAACGATTCGTCACTCGCGATTACAGTGCCGGAGCCGGGTGCCGCAGGACTTGCGCTCTTGGCCCTTGTCATGCTCGCGACGCTACGGCTCCGTAGCACGAGGCGCAGGAAGGATCTGAGAGCACTCGACTGTCATTGACGGCCTAGCAGGCTGCTGAAAAAAACTCCTCATCGAAGGGTACCTTTGAGGGAAGCCCCAAGGGGGAGATGTGAGAGGACCGCAGACGCTCCAGGGTGGGATCTTCAGCTACGTATCGCTGGAGTCCCGGATTCCCGAGGACCATCCGCTTCGAGCGATCCGGCGACTGGTGGACGCGGCGCTGGAGCAGCTGTCGCGACGCTTCGATGGTATCTACGCCAAAGGGGTCGGCCGACCGTCGGTCCCGCCGGAGCAGCTGTTGCGGGCGCTGCTGTTGCAGGTGCTGTACACGATCCGGAGCGAGCGCCAGCTGATCGAGCAGATCGACTACAACCTGCTCTACCGCTGGTTCGTGGGCCTGGAGCTGGACGATGAGGTGTTCAGCGCGACGGTGTTCACCAAGAATCGGGAACGGCTGCTGAAGGGCGAGATCGCTCAGCATTTCTTCGAGGCGGTGCTGGCGCAGGCGGAGTCGGAGGGGTTGGTGTCATCGGAGCACTTCACGGTGGACGGGACGCTGATCGAGGCGTGGGCGAGCCAGAAGAGCTTCGTGCGCAAGGACGAGAAGCGCAGGGACGATGACGACCCGGGCAACCCGACGGTCAACTTCCGGGGCGAGAAGCGGAGCAACCAGACGCATGCGTCGAGGACGGATCCGGACGCCCGACTGGCGGGGATGAGGGGCCAGGGCGCGCGGCTCGCGTATCAGGGACACGTCGTGACGGAGAACCGCAACGGCCTGGTGGTGGCGGCGAAGCTCACTCAGGCGTCGGGGTATGCGGAGCGCGAAGCGGCTCTCGAGATGGTGCTGGGTCTGGGGGGCGCTCGCCGGATCACCCTGGCTGGAGACAAGGGCTACGACGCCAAGAGCTTTGTGCAGGCGCTTCGGGCCTGGAGCGTTACCCCGCACGTGGCACAGAACACGACGAACCGCCGAAGCGCGATCGATCGAAGGACCACAGGACACCCGGGCTACGAGGTGAGCCAGCGCTTCCGCAAACGGGTGGAGGAGGTGTTTGGCTGGATGAAGACGGTGGGCTTGATGCGCAAGACCCGGCACCGGGGCACGGATCGGGTCGGCTGGGTCTTCACCTTCACTGCTGCGGCCTACAACCTGGTCCGTATCCGCAACCTGTTGGAGGCGACATAGCTCATGATCCCGCAAGATCTACCCGTGCGACACCGAACCGGTTCGTACCGGGAACGGCGATCCCTCTCCCTGCTCGGCACGCCTCCCGTCAGAGGCGTCCCGCCCAACCCAGTCACTTTCTCCGCAGCCTGCTAGGAGCCGGTGGATGTCTGCAAACGGCACCGTCACCTGCTTGCGCTGGATGATGTAGCGTCTAGGGAAACGGCCGGCCTGAGAGCGAGACGCGGAGACGCTGGTGGAGGTGATAGGCGACGGCCGCCACGCTGCCCTGACTAGCGAGGAGCCCCATCCCTGGGGGACGGTGGTGGAGGTGCGATCGCCGCACGCCGCAGGGGTGAGGGGGGCCGGGACCCTGGGAGCCGGACACATCCTGGGGGGGGCGGCACACCTGGAAGGGGTCACGGAGGGGAAGGCCACTGGTGGATGAAGACAGTAGTGGGGGTGAAGACGGTGGCCGCTGGTGGAGGTGATCAGGCGACCGTCCGCGCGCTGACGCCGCGAAGGAACCCATCATCCTGATCCGCGCCAGGCATTGTGGGCCCCACGGGCTCGCCGTACGGACACGAGCCAGGAACCAGCGTCGTGGCCGTAGCCGGCCCGGTCGCGCTGGTGAGAACGGTGAAAAACCAGGGACGCCGACCGCGAAGCCAACATGTGGAAGTTCACGGAGGCGGCCCTACACCTCATGGCCAACGCGCTGGATCAGGCTGCGGCCTGCTAGTTGCTACTAGCCAGCCATGAACGCACTGGAGACGTAGTTCAGCGCTGTCGAGGCGCAGAGCGGGGACCGACCCCTTGGTCCTCTGGTGGCGAGCCTGGACGCGAAGTAGAATGGGCTCATCCACTTGCGACGCGTTCGTGCGTCGCTGATCAGGAGGCGCGATTATGACGGCAAACGCCGAAGTCCTGGAGTCCGTATCGTCTTTCCTGCGCCAGGATCAGAAGATCCTATTGGATGGGAGCTGGGTCCACGCGGCGAGCGGCGAGACCTTTGAGGTTGAGAACCCGGCGAGTGAGAGTGTGATCGCCCGGGTCGCGCGTGGTGGTGCAGAGGACGTGAACCGGGCCGTGCGAGCCGCCCGGCAAGCATTCGAGGACGGCCCCTGGCGCAAGATGAATCCGACTGAGCGCGGCAAGCTGCTCTGGAAGCTCGCGGACGCCATCGAGGAGCATGCGGAGGAGTTCGCTCAGCTCGAGAGCCTGGACAATGGGAAGCCGCTCACCGTGGCGCGCGCTGCCGACGTGGGGCTGACGGTGGACCACTTCCGCTACTACGCGGGCTGGGCAACGAAAATCGAGGGCGAGACGATTCCGATCAACTCGCCCGACGGAAATAGCTACCTCGACTACACCCTGCGCGAACCCGTCGGCGTGGTCGGCCAGATCATTCCATGGAATTTCCCGTTGCTCATGGCCGCCTGGAAACTCGGCGCGGCACTCGCCTGTGGAAACACCGTTGTGCTCAAGCCCGCCGAGCAGACTCCCCTTACGGCGCTACGGCTGGCCGAGCTGATCTGCGAGGTGGGCTTCCCGGAGGGTGTGGTGAACGTCGTGACGGGCTTTGGCGATGCGGGCGCGGCGCTCGCTTCCCATGCAGGCGTTGACAAGGTTGCGTTCACCGGCAGTACCGAGGTCGGTCACGAGATCGTGCGCGCCTCGGCCGGAAACCTGAAGAAGGTCTCCCTGGAGCTCGGTGGGAAGAGCCCGTCGGTGGTCTTCGACGACGCGGATCTCGAGCTCGCCGCCCAGGGTGTCGCGGGCGCCATCTTCTTCAACCACGGTCAGTGCTGCTGCGCGGGCTCGCGCCTGTTCGCGGGTCCGCGGATCTACGACGAGCTGGTCGAGCGGGTGACCGACATCGCCCGCAACACGCGGCTGGGCGACGGCTTCGACCCCGAGACCGAAATGGGCCCTCTGGTTTCGCGCGAGCAGTACGAACGCGTCACTGGCTACATTCACTCCGGGACCGAGCAGGGAGCGCAGATCCTGCATGGTGGCGCCGAGCGCCCCGAGGGTCTCAAAACCGGTCACTTCGTCCGCCCCACGGTCCTCGCAGACGTGAAAGACGACATGCGCGTGGTGCGAGAAGAGATCTTTGGACCGGTGGTGTGCGTCCAGTCCTTCGACGACATCGACGAGGCCATTGCGCGAGGCAATGACACGCCCTACGGACTGGCCGCGAGCGTGTGGACCCGCGACCTCAACAAGGCCCACAAAGTCGCCGCCGGCCTGCGCGCGGGTACTGTCTGGATAAACTGCCACAATGTCTTCGACGCAGCGGCGCCCTTCGGCGGCTACAAGCAGAGCGGCTATGGTCGCGAGATGGGACGCCACGCCCTGGAGCTCTACACCCAGACCAAGAACGTAATCGTAAATCTCGGCTAGGGGGATAGGGAGTTTAAGAGGGGTTTCGGGTTCTGACAATGGCCCTTCCCGTCCGATAGATTGGTCTGAGGGCCGGGGCGCGGCGGGCCTTCGACATGGATCGCTTCTTGGCACACAACAACTAAAGGAGTGGGGAGGGGTCGCGGGACCCGGGGAAGGCCACTAGGAAGGCCACTGGTGGGTGAAGACAGTAGTGGGGGTGAAGGTGAAGACGGTGGCCGCTGGTGGAGGCCGACCGCCCCGCGCGCTGACGCCGCGAACGGACCCATCATCCTGATCCTCGCCAGGACCTAGGGGGCGGTGGTGGAGGTGCGATCGCCGCCACGCCGCGCGGGTCAGGGGGGACCGTGACCCTGGGGGCCGGTCGAGGTGGACCAGCCTGCCAGCTCGCTCGTCCACGTCTACCCCCGGCGGGTGGACCAAGGCACATGACCGGCACATAACGACACATCCTGGGGGGGGCGGCACACCTGGGTGAAGACTGAACCGCCCCGGGTTCTTCGGAGACCCCGTTAGTTGAGTCCGGCCTCCATGACCGGACCTTCTTGGCATTGATAGTAGAGCTGTTCGAACTCCACCGGGGGGATATTCCCGATCGGTTCGAACAATCGTCGATGATTGAACCAGTCGACCCATTCCAGCGTGGCGTACTCGACCTCTTCGAGGTTTCGCCACGGCCTTCTCCGGCGAATGACCTCGGTCTTGTAGAGGCCGAAGATCGTCTCGGCCAGGGCGTTGTCGTATGAGTCGCCCACGCTTCCCACAGAGGGCTCGATCCCGGCATCGGCCAGTCGGTCGGTGTAACGGATCGAAACGTACTGCACGCCGCGGTCGCTGTGATGAACGAGCTGGTCGAGATCCGGTCGTGCATGGAGCGCCTGCTCGAGAGCATCCAACGCAAGATCGCTTCGAAGCGAGCTCGACACACGCCAGCCCACGATCCTTCGCGAGAAGACGTCGGTGATGAAGGCCACGTAGACGAAGCCCGCCCACGTGGCGACGTAGGTGAGATCCGCCACCCAAAGCTGATTCGGACGATCGGCGGAGAAGTCCCGTTGAACGAGATCCGGCGGTCGAAAGGCCGCATGATCGGTGACCGTGGTCTTGAACGGTCGGCCGCGTACGACGCCCTGGAGGCCCATCTCACGCATCAGCCGCTCTACCGTACATCGGGCGACTTCGACCCCTTCTCGGCCAAGCTGACGCCAGACTTTGCGCGCACCGTAGACGCCGAAGTGCTCCTTCCAGACCCGCTCGATCTCCTCGCGGAACTCGACGTCGCGAACCGACCTAGCCGAAAGCCGAGAGGGGTCCGCCTCGCGGGCCTTCTGCTCGTAGTAGGTCGACGGGGCGATCGGAAGCTTTCTGCAGATCGGCTCGACCCCGTGCTCCTCGCGATGCTCGTCGATGAACGACACCATCACCTCGGTCGGCGGTCGAGCTCCGCCTGGGCGAAATACGCCGACGCTTTGCGAAGGATCTCATTGGCTCGGCGAAGCTCGCGGACCTCGCGCTCGAGTTCCTTGATCCGAGCCTTCTCCTCGCTCGTCACGCCACCCCGGCGACCCGAGTCGACCTCGGTCTGCCGCACCCACTTCCGGAGCGTCTCCGGGGAACATCCGATCTTCTCGGCGATCGAGCAGATCGCCTCCCACCGGGACCCGTACTCGTCCCGGTGCTCGAAGACCATCCGCACCGATCGCTCCCGAACCTCCTGGGAAAACCTGCTTGCTCGTGCCATGACTCCATCCTCTCAAGGAATGGAGCCTCCGGGAAATCCGGGGCGGTTCAGTCCGATTCCTGCTGATTTGGGTGGGAGCGTACCTGGGTAGCTCCTTGAGTGGTGATCCACTCGGCTTCCGGCGGATGAGCGGATTGAGCTTCATCACCCAGGCCGGGGTCAGCCTGGGGCTGGCCGGCATCGTCATGCGCCGCTTCCCGGAATGGGGGGCTGCCCTGGCCACCACGATCGTGGCGATCATCTCGCTCAATCAGATCATCGGCCCCGTTACGTTCAAGTTCGCGCTCAACGCGGTGGGCGAGGCTCGTGCTAGCCGTTTTCGAAGCCGACGAATCCCGTCACAGGGAGCGTGAAGATGATCCCGGTTCCCTTGTCGGTAAAGTCCCCGCAGACATCGCGGAGCAGACCGATCGCCTCGTCAACTTGTTCCGCCGTGAGGACCGACAGGATCAGATAGCTCTCCTCTCCGCCGCCCGGAAACATCGAGCGGAAGCCGGCGAAGATCGGAAGCTCGGTGCTCACTATCTGTCCCATTCCCTTGGCGTCGAGCACTGTGGCACCGGGCAGTTCGAGTTCCAGGAAGCCCTCCATCACAAGTTCCAGACGGCGGTGGCCCTTGACCACCGCGACCAGAAGTTGCCGGCCGCTACTAGACATGCCGGGCGTCCTCGTCGAGCAGCATTTGGAAAAGTTCCTTTGGCCCCGTCGCGCCCCGAAGCTTCTCTACCATCTCCGCGGCGGCGAAGACCCTCGCCAGTCGGGCCAGCAGACGCAGGTGCAGCGCCTGGGCCTCCGGTGGGCTGAGCAGCAGGAAGAGCAGGTCGACCGGCTCGGAGTCCAGTGCAGCGAAATCCAGACCCTCGCGGGCGCGGCCGACGACCAATACGGTCGCCTCCAGGCCGTGCACCATGGCGTGGGGGAGGGCCAGTCCGCCGCCGATTCCCGTGGACTGTTCCGCCTCCCTCTCTGAGAGCCGATCGAGCAGATCCCGCTCGTCTACCGAGGGCAGCCGGGAGGCCACACGGGCGACGAAGGCCTTCATGAAGGACGGCTTGTCCAGGGAGGGAAGGTCCCACAGTACAAGGTCCTCCTGAAGGAAGTCGGCGAGTCTCAGCATCGGCATGGTCTTCACTCCTCCGTTCGCGTGACCACACAACGTAGCTCACGCGCAACGCGGCCAGATGAGGGGGTGTCCACAGGTGCGGGGGGGGAGCAGTTCCCGCAGGCCGGATGGGCGGGGTGTTGGATCTCCTCCGCCCGCGAAAGCGCCCCGCCTCCCAGAGAACACGGGTTTGGATGTGCGTCTCCCTTCGACGCCCCGCGGCCGCACGCTGATACGGAGACTCCGAGCCAGGAGGCCGGCCGCGGTGAACTACCGGAGCCGCTCGTCCGGATACAAGACGACATCTACCTCGCCGCGATCGACTGCCTGGACCACCCGCGTTACCACGATCCACGCCTCAGTCTGGCGCTCGACACCTGCAACGCCGAGCCCGACTATCGGCTCGCGAATCGCCACTGCTAAGGGCTTGTTACGACGCGGGAGTTTGGCGAGGGCGGCTGATGGAAATCGTCCTTCCAGCTGCGCGGATCCCCGCGCTTCCACTTGGACCGGGTTTTGGGCTCCGTCCTCCGCGAGGAGTAAACTCTACGCGCGATGACGCACACTGCTCTCATCGCAGCCGTTCTGCTCTTCACCGCGAGTGCCGAGGCACCTCCCCCACCGCGCCCCAGCGGCATCGAGGAGTGCTGGATGTTCGACGAGAACAACGTTCCAGTGGGGCAGCGTTACGACTTTTTCATGCGCTGCTGTCAGCGCCTCCGATACGGGGGGGTCCGAGTGCGTCCGCCTGTGGGTCGAGCGGAAGCCTCAAGGAGTGGCATCGACGGGTCGCCTCCCGGGCGGAGCGGACCTTCAGATCCACGCGGAGGAGATTCTGTGCTAGCCGTGTGTCACATGACAAGTCAGTAGGGATGCCAATCTCGTCGAGGACCGCATCGGAACCGAGTCTCAATCGGATTTGACAGAGCAGATCAGTCGAACCCAAGATCGGTCACAATGAGACAAGCTCAGAAGGAGGCACGGATGCCCCGGACTTCGATACTTGACGCAGTCATCATTCAAGCTCGAGCCCTCGTCCCCGTTGTGAAGGCGCTTGAGTCGGAGCTTGGAAAGACTCGTATGCGGAGTTCGCCGCGAGTCGCACATCCGAGAGGAACGCTCATCCCGGCGACGGCGTCAGCGGGGCGTTCGAGTATCCCACAGAGTCCGAGGTCGTGGAGCGGACCGACACGACCTACGCCGTGAACATGACGGGATGCGCCTTTGCCGAGTACTTCCACAAGATCGGAGAGCCAGAAGTCGGCGCACTCTTGACATGCGGTGTCGACTTCGCCGTCGAGACGAAGACCCGGCCGAACTGGGAGTTCTCTCGAACGCAGACCCTGATGCAAGGCGCCCCCCACTGCGACTTCCGCTGGCGGCTACGCCCATCTGACTCCTGACCCGGAGGCCTAGCTCTACGATTCCGGCCTCGATCGTCTCCTCGATCAAGTAGTTGAACGGGGCGCGACGGTTCTTGCAGATCGTGTAACGCTTCGTCTCGGTCCCTTCCGCGGAGCTGTCGGCGATTCCGGCCGAGATGATCAGCTTGAACGCCTCCTCGACGGAGAGCCCCGTCTCGACGGCCTGGTCCTCGGGAACGAGCAGGAAGTAGCCCGTGGTCGGGTTCGGCGTGCTCGATACGAAGACCTTGAGCAGCTTGTCCGGCAGCTCCGGTGCCAGTCCGCTCGAACGGCCCGTCACGAAGGCGTACATGAAGATGCCCTTGCGCGGGTACTCGATCAGGACGACGCGGTCAAAGCTCGAGGTGGTGCTCCCGTCACCGACGATCGCGGCCATGAACTGCTTCAGCACCGCGTACAGGCTGCGAGCGACCGGGATCCTCTCGACGATGGCCTCCCAGGCGCCGAGGGCGCCCCGTCCGACGAAGCTCCGCGTGAGTGCCCCCGCGAGCAGGATGGCGACGAGAGTGACGGCTGCGCCCAGGAAGCGCGGCTGCTCGAGCTCCAAGCCTAGCGCGCGGAAGATGTTTGGCAGGACGAGCTTGTCGAGCTGGTCGACGAGCCAGAGAACGCCCAGCAGGGTGAAGCCGACCGGGACGAATACGAGCAGGCCGGCCAGGAAGTCGCGCCGAAGAGCGTTGATGACCCTACGCCAGAACCTGCGCCACACAGCGGACCTCCACCGCCGCCGCTCCCACGGCGGTGCTCGTCAAATTAGCGGAGTCGATTTTCCGAGTCGACGAAGCAGATGCGCGGTTGGTGGCTGCGGGCCTCCTGCGTCCCCAGCTGAGCGTAGCTCGCGATGATGACGCGATCCCCGGGCTTGACGAGGTGCGCCGCCGCCCCGTTGATCCCGATCACCCCACTGCCGGCCTGGTGGCCGAGATATTCGTCACGAGCTTTGGCGTGCTGTTCGCCGTGGGGATTACCTGTTTCGCGTTCGGGGCGTATATACTGTTCCGCGTGCCCGAGATATTTGACCTCACGGCTACCATCCCGTTGTTCGTCGGACTGCTGCTCGTCCTCGTGCTGCTCTACCAATCCGTCTGGATCCTGCAGGAGTACGAGCGCGGGGTCGTGTTCCGCCTGGGACGCTTCCAGGGTGTGAAGGAGGCCGGACTGCGGCTCGTCATCCCCTTCGTCGACCGGCTGCTCAAGGTGAGCTTGCGTGAGATCGTCATGGACGTGCCGCCCCAGGACGTCATCACGCGCGACAACGTGTCGGTGAAGGTGAACGCCGTTGTGTACTTTCGTGTGCTCCATCCGGAGGACGCACTGATCAAAGTCGAGAACTTCCACTACGGGACCTCGCAGCTGGCGCAGACCACCCTGCGCAGCATCTGTGGCCAGAGCGAGCTGGACCGGATTCTCTCCGAGCGCGAGGCGATCAACCGGCAGCTCCAGGAGGAGCTCGACCGCGGCACCGATCCCTGGGGAGTCAAGGTGCGGGCCGTCGAGATCAAGCACATCGATCTCCCCCAGGAGATGCAGCGCGCCATGGCGAAGCAAGCGGAAGCGGAGCGGGAGCGTCGCGCCAAAGTGATTAACGCGGAGGGAGAGTTCCAGGCCTCGGAGCGCCTGCGCGAGGCGTCCGAGGTCATGAAGCAGTCGCCCTTCACGCTGCAGCTGCGCTACCTGCAGACCCTCCAAGAGGTCGCGAGCGAGCAGAACTCGACCATCCTGTTCCCCATTCCGCTCGATCTCATCTCGCCGATCCTCGACGCGCGCAAGGCGCTCGAGAGCGGCGACGCGGATAGCGATTGAAGCTCGCCGGCCGCTATGCGGCGCTGCTGATCGTGCTGGAAGCGATCGGCATCTATCTGTCTCTCGGTGTGTACGAGGTGGCTCCGGATGAGGCCGTGGCCCAACAGGCACCTCGTGCGCACCAAGTGCTGTTGTTGACGTTGCTGGGGATCTTCCGAAGTTCCAGGAGTTCTTCACGCGCGTTGATGCCATCGGCAAGAAGTACAACAGCACTGGTACTGGCCGAGTCTGGTTGACCACGCTCGCAGGCCCCAACACGAACACCGTTATCGTGATCACGGAGTACCTGAACCTGGTCTCGATGGCCCAATCGACCACGAAGGTCGTTCAGTCCGCGGAGTGGCAACAGTTCATCGCTGAATTCGCGGCCGCTGGTATGTGCGTGACCTCGAACTCGGTGTCGGTCGAGGTCACGCCCTAAACAGCCTCGCCGCCGTGCTTGCACGGCTCTGGTGTGGGCGGAGAAGATCGGTCCACCGCCCCTCTCAGAGAGGTACGTGAAGGGCCTCACCTGTAGGGAGGTCCTCACTACCTCTTATAGCGGGTTGGTGACCCGAACTTGTAGAACAGCTCGTGCACCGCGTCCAAGCCGAGCCCCACGCCTCGGCCGCCCGCAGCCATCACTTTTGAGCCCAGCATAGCTCGTCACAAAGGCCCTCTAGAGGTCCGGCCGAAAATAGCCGCTTGGGGACGACGAGGCTGTAGGGGTTCGGTAGATCGAGCGTGGGGGTGATTCATGCTCGGTCGGCGAGAACCGCAGGGCAAGTTGTTCCGTCCGGATCACGCTTTTGCGCGACCACGTGGGCGCGGATTCGTTCCACGGGTTGTTGGCTCGGTACGGGGCGGAGTGGTTCCGGGACGAGGACTTTGCGTGCTTGTAGCGGGAGGACTTCGGTCGACCTAAAAAGGGACAAAGTTCACACCCACGTCGCGCACATACAGTGGGCAGATCGGCGTAAGGCCGCGACGACCTGCCCACTACACGCGCGCGAGAGATCGGTCGCGACCCAGAGTCTTCCTAGAAGCTCACTGCGGACTTGCCGGCGCGTCCGACCAGACCCGGGACTTGCTTGCCGAACACTTCGAGCATTAGCCCCTTGGCGACGCCGTCGTTGAAGGTGAGGTCGAGGACCAGCCAGCGCCCACGCTGGGGGTCGTGGATCCCGACGAGGAAAGGTTCGAAGTCGATTCCACCCACGATCTCGTCTTCGAAAGCCCCGCCCTCGCCCAGGAACACTCCCGTGAGCAAGATCTCGTCCCACGGCAGACGCGCCCATCCGTAGCGGCGCGAGCGTTCGAGATAAAAGAGCTGGAGCTCTTTGCGCAGAGATTCAATATTGGGCGCGTTCTCGATGCGTTCCGGTTTCTTGAGCGGATCGAGCCACTCCAGAGCGTGTCGAATGGCTTTCTCGTTGGCTTTTGTGGGAGGTCGTCTGCACGCCTGGATCACCGTAGCGCGGCGGGGAGTCGCGGCGTGAGCGAATCTGGCCCCATGGGCGTCCGCGATGGTGAGCTCCCGCTGTAGATCCCTTTGGCGATCGAGGGTCGCCTTGCCTGTCTGGTGCAACCTCGATGACGGACTTGCCTCTCCTAACTCCGCTGCCCGGGCGGCCGGGTCGCTCGCTGCCGCGTCAGATTCGAGTCGTATGTCCACCTCGCGGCGCGACGCGCCGAGTGCTCCTATTGTGCGCAACCGTGGGTCTACTCGCTGGTACGTGTCAATCAAGTCTGGAGTTGGGTCTGTCGCGTGGCCAGAGTTCTCAATCAATAGCTCAGGAGCGAATCTCAGCGTTTCGTCCACTAACACCTTGAAGCAGACGTTGTCGCCAATCATTCGTGCAGAGACCAAATAGCCGGGTATGGTCGCAATCGTGCCGGCCAGCAGATGGCGATCGCTCTGAAGCCTCGAGCTATTTACGCGGATCGCCTCCGACGAACTCGGCGGGCCCTTTGCGCACGCTACCAAGACGAGTATCCCGAACAACATCGACCCGAATGCACACCGGCGCGTTGCTCCAGTTGTACTTTCTGAGCCTGCCATACGCACTCTCCGACATCGCGCCATTGATGCTTCGAGTTGATCCTCTCTCGGACTTTGCGAGATTGTGAGAGAAGCGCGATGACGCTTCGTAGCCGCCACGCGTTGAGACTCGCTGTACGGTCGGATGCCGGAGTTGAGTCTGGGTTTCAGGCCGGTCTGAACCAAGCGTTCTATGCCGCGCGGCGCAGCTGTACTCGAGTTGGGTCCGATTCCCTCCATTGCATGCAGGATAGGCTACGGACTTCCGCTGTTCCTTAAGTGTGACTCCTCGTGGTGTGACCGTAGGTAACATGGAATCGAATTTAGATGATGTCCGCGAACGTCTAAGCCTGGCCCTATGCGTTTCAAGGCATTCTCTTACCCTTTCGCGAAGCGAACGAGACGAACTCCCTATGCGACACTTGAAGAAACCCGCAGAGCCCGCCGATATCGAGCTGTACCAGGAGCCGTGGGTAACGGGTACACGCACGAAGTCCCATTTCGGACCGATCTCCGCGGAGATCTTTGTGGACGACAAGGAACCTGGAAGGCGATCTGCGTGGCTAAAGGCCCTGCTCGAGCTTCTCGAAAAGCTCCGCAACACGGCGCGGGTCTTATGTGCCAACGCGGTGGTGAATCTGGAGATCACTCTCGATCCGTTTGCCTATACCAATGACGGAGCGCGCTCCGGAGTACGGCTGTCGGCTCAGGGTACAGCGGTTATCCTGGAGTCACTCGCTCCGAGAGGAGAGCTTCGAAAACAGTCTCGCGTTCCGAAACTATGATTGCGGTGTCCTTCGCGTAATGGTGGCCGACCGTGGGCGAGGAGTTCGGGGAGAGTTGAGGATCTCCCGAAACAGCACGAACCCCAACGACTGGAAATGAAGGCGACGAGTTTGCAATCGGCGTGGAGGTGCAGCCGGCACTTCGCAGGACGCTGTTTGTAACCGAGTCTTAGGGCGACGCGTATGCATCTTGAGCTCGGCGTCGAGATCGATGCTCTGTGCTCGGCCGGAATTGGTACGCCCCCTTTTGTACGAGCCGCAGAACGGCTGAAGAACCTCCAGGACGGATCCATGACTCTTCGCACTCCCCATCTGTTCGCTGCCCTAGTCTTTTTCCTGCTCGCTTCGTGGTCCAGTCAAGCCGCGACCACCCTGAAGATCGCGACAGTCCTTCCCGAAGGAACATCGTGGATGAGAGAGATGCGCGGCGCCGCCCGCCAGATCGAGGCGGAGACCGAGAGCCGGGTCAAGCTCAAGTTCTATCCGGGCGGCGTCATGGGAACGGAGAAGAGCGTGATGCGGAAGATCCGGGTGGGCCAGCTGCATGGAGGCGCGTTCACGATCGGCAGTCTGGGGGACCTCCATCGCGACGTAGAGATCTATGGCCTGCCGTTCCTGTTCCAGTCCTATGACGAGGTGGATTACGTTCGCGCGCGCATGGACGACCGGATCCGCGAGGGCCTGAAGGAAGCGGGCCTGGTCGCCCTCGCCATAAGTGAAGGAGGGTTTGCCTACATCCTCTCAAACAGGCCTCTGCGAAGCCTCGACGATCTGCCGGGAGCTCGGATCTGGGTGGCCGAAAACGATCGGCTCAGCCAGCTCGCACTGGAGATGGCGGGCGTATCGCCCGTGCCACTCCCGCTCGCAAGCGTATACACGGCTTTGCAGACCGGGCTCATAGACACGGTCGCCGCCTCGCCGAGTGCGTCAATCGCCTTCCAGTGGCACACCAAGGTGCGATACCTGACGGACGTCCCGCTGGTGTACCTGGCGGGCGTGCTGGCCGTTGACGCAAGAGCATTCGCAAAGCTCAGCCGGGTCGATCAGGCGATTGTCGCCAGTACCATCGGGCGAACCGCGCACCGGCTGGACGAGATGAACCGTGTGAGCGATGCGAGTGCCAAGCTAGCCCTCAAGGATCAAGGGATCGAGTTTGTCACGAGCTCGCCAGGCGAGCTGCAACGCTGGCGCAGTATCGCCGAAAGGGCGCTCGCCAGAGTAAGAGTTCTCGGCTTCTACTCAGACGACATGATCGAAACGTTGGAGGGACACCTCGGGACCTACCGCAGCCGTCAGGACGGAGCGAGCGAGATGGCCGATCCCGAGCCAGCGCTTTCCTCGGCACGCGTAGCGCGATCACCCCGAAGCGACGGATCATCGGCGATGTCGTCGGCCAGGCGGCAGAACGAATAGATCGCGTGGAGCGCCCGCCGTTCCGTACGGGGGAACATCCAGAACGCTGCGGCGAAGCTCGGCTGGCTCCGCCGGGTGATCCCGCGGCAGTGCCGGTAAGCCTCGAGTACGTCGGGTCTCTGGTCCACAGGGTCCGGCGCGTCTTCGGAGCTGTCATACGCGGCTGGAAGCTCGACGAAGAGCTCTTCCTGCTTCGGTGCCGTGCTCCACGACCTGGACCTCACAAGCCGCGGCCACGGTCCGCAGCGCTTCGAGGTGGAGGGCACGGACTGGGCGCACCGCTTCCTGCTCGAGAATGGGATCTTTCTTCTTCCGCGTATGGGAGCGCAAGGCGGGCGCGACCGGCGGTCGGCCCTACACGCTGAAATGAGATCCTATCCTGCATCCTCTGGGAGACCCGCGAATTTACGCGGCGATCGTCTGCGCCTCGACCTCCTGCCTGCCGCTGCGTGCTCCAAGATCCGTGGCTGGCCCCAAAACTCGGATGAAGTGGAGGTCGAGTACTTCGACTGCGACTGGCGCCTCAACGATCTCGGGTAACCCGGGCGTCTGCGCGAAGCGGCTCCACAGGAACCTCCGACGAGTCTTCCAACGACTCGAGTGCGACATCCGTATCGGTCCCGCTGAGCAGACGGATGCGTTCCTGGATGATGGGAAGGCGGCCGAGGTCGTCGTGTCTCAGGTTGTCGGGCAGAAATTGCTGTGCGATCTGGCCCCTCACGTTCTGGATGCGTTCCTTCGTCGCCGGGTGACTGATCAGGAACTGCGGTGCTCTGGACCCGCGCCCCTCCCCCTGCAAGGTCTCGAACATCGTGATGAGTCCCTCGGGGTGAATCCCCGTACGAACCATGGTTTCGACTGCGAGGGCGTCCGCCTCCCGTTCCGCCTCCCGGGTGAACCCGCTCAGGTATGCCTGGCCCGCGATGCCGGTCAGAACCTGACCGCCGCGGGCGGCGCCGTTGCTGCCGGTCGCGGCGCCGATCAGGATGGTGGCTGCCTGAACGCCGACGCCAGTGTTGCGCGAGCGGCGGTATTGCTGCGCTACGTGGCGCGCCGTCACATGGCCGATCTCGTGGGCGATCACACCCGCCAGTTCGCTGGCGCTCTTCGAGGCAAGGATCAGTCCTGTGTGCACATAGATCGCTCCACCTGGAACTGCGAAGGCGTTCAAACTCTCGTCCTCTACTACGTAGAACCGGAACTCGAAGGGCGAAGGCCGGGCCTCGGCCACGAGACGCTCGCCCAGGTTCCGCACGTAGTTCACCACCACGAGGTCGCGGAGGAGCGTCACGTCCTGCCGGACCTGCCGTTGGGCCTGGCGACCGAGCTGCTTCTCCTCGTTGACACTCAGGGTCCCGCAGGCTGCGAGGATGACCCCGAGTCCGATGCACGCCAGACCTCTCCTGATTGGCGATTTCATACTACTCTCCTCAAGAGCGAATACACTGGGACTGCTCTACGGGTCGGATCTCGGGGCATCAGGGTGGACCGAGCCGGCGAGCGGCTACCCAGCGTTGCCGCCGCGCATGACCTCGTCGTCTGGACGGATCTCGATCTCGACGCGGCGATTCTGAGCCTTACCATCCCGGGTTACGTTCGTGGCGACGGGCAGGGACTCGCCGAAACCGAGCGAGGTGATTCGCGAGGGTGCGACTCTTTCGGAGATGAGGAAGTTCCTCACACGGTCGGCGCGTTGCTCGGACAGCTGCTGGTTGAAGCTCTCGCTTCCCTCACTGTTGTCCGTGTGACCTTTGATGATCACGTGACTCTTGGGATAGTTGTTCAGCGTGCGCGCGAGCGAGCGCAGTCCGTCGTACGCGCCGGGGTTCAGGCTCGAAGAGCCGGAGTCGAAGAGCAGCTGACTCTGGAAATTCACGAGGATCGAATCGTCGCGCTTCTCGACCTCAGCACCGGGAATGGCATCGAGCTCCGCAGCCTGCTTGTCCAGGTAATTGCCGATGAGACCACCTGCGATCGCTCCGGTCGCGGCGCCGATCAAGGCACCGCCCGCCCGATGGTCGTGACCGCCGATCGCGGCACCGGCCACGGCACCCGCGAGCGTGCCCAGCACCGCGCCCTTCTTCGTGTTGCTATCGAGCGATTGACATGCGACGAGCGAAAAGCCCAGCAAGCATGCAACCAACCCAGCGCGAATTTGCATCAGCTCTTCCTTCCAGGCCTCCAGGCAGCCCCGTGGGGACGGAAATGTATAGCGCCCTAGCCATTGCGCATACGCTCGGCCTCGATCAGGCCGCGTTCTACTCGCTGCAGTGTTTCGACCAGCAGCCCTCTGGCTTCTTGGAGTGACTGGCCAGCTCTCGCATCTCCTTACGCGGAGGGAGGGGAGCTGGTTACGTTGGCAGGTTGCGGCAGTCTCGGCCTACAGCTCGCGGTCGCCCCTCGTCGCGTTTGCGCGTCGCTCGCAAGAGATCTCAGGTCTGGTCGGGGGCCTGGCGACGTCGGAGGAAGTACCCCGCCGCGAGGGCGGCGAGCCACACCAGGGCACCCAGCAACAGCGGCGCTCCCACGTGTGAGACGAGAACGTGCAAGACATCGTGCCCCGCGCAGTTCACGTGTACGAGGGCAGCACCCAACCCGACCGTGCCGCCCACACCGATCGCCATCGAGATTGGAGGGCGAAACGAGGCGGCGCCGAGGACGAACGCCATGATCCCCACTGCAGGAACGAGCGCGAAGAACGAGCCGGAGCTCAGACACACGAACGCCGGACGGACCCAGGCGAGGTCGAGAGGTCCGACGGATCTTCCGGCCAGCAGCATTCCCACGACCGACATCAATCCCAAGCTCATACCCCCGATCACTACCGCGCGCGCGCTTCGCGCCAGGGTCTCGCGTCCCGGAACGCTCGAGGCGAGCCCGTAGGCGAGTCCCCCGGCGAACACGGTGAGGAGAGCGATCGTGATGGCGGCCCGCAGCGGGGTCATCTCGAGCAGCGGCGGTACGCCCGATCGAGCCCGAAGGGCCGTCGCTCCCACGGCAATCGCGAGCGAGAGCAGGGCGATCGTTCCGCCCACCGCGCGAAGCCGAGGCAAACGCCTCACGGGCTCCAGCCTGCTCGCGAGTCTCGCGACGAGTTCCTGCGTCTGGTCGGTCATCCGCGAAGTTTTCTCAGCAGCTTGCGCAGGGCGGTGTATCCCCTGTGGGCGCGGACCTTCAGGGCGCCAGGAGAGGTTCCAGCGCGTTCCGCGGCTTCGATGACCGAGAGCTGCTCGATGTGGAGCAGCTCCACGGCCTCGCGTTGCTTCGCGGGCAGTGCGTCGAGCGCGTCCGAGAGCTCCGGCGACAGGGGCAGCTCGTTGTCCGGCGCTCCGGGCGCTATGAGCTGGTCCGGCTCCTCGAGAGCGACTTCGCGGCGTATGCGACGTGTTCGAGTGCGCAAGGCGTCTATCGCCGCATTCCGGGCGATGGCGCGAAGCCAGGGTCCGAACGGCCGGGCAGGGTCGTAGGTGTGACGACTACGATGAATGGAGAGGAGGACGGTCTGCACGACGTCTTCAACGCTCGAGAGATCCCCGAGCTGCCGCGCTGTGATCGTGCGGAGTAGCGGCAGGATTGCCCTCAGCAGGCTCTCGTAGGCTTCCTCGTCTCCTTCCTGAGCTGCTGTCATCCATCTGCGCCACTGCTCCTCTGCGTCAGATCTCTGTCTCGTTTCGGGCATACGACCACTGCCGCCCGGAGGTTACTTTGCTGGCAGCGGAAAGCCCCTCTGCACTGGAGGAAGCCGAAGCGCGTCTCGCGAGGAACGTCCTACTTCGGCCCCGAACCATCGGGGCTTCGCCTCTCGCCGGGAGGGGTTGATGATGGGCGAGAGATCAGTTCGGCGGCCGCGTCGGCTGGCGACTGGTCGCGCAGCGAAAGCCGATGAGTACGTGACGGGAGTCGGGCGGCCGGCCATGTCGGAACGAGCAACGACACGTCCCAGGTGCGTCGTCCCAGGAGCAACCCCTGAGAGTGATCCGTCCATCCGGGAACGGTGAATCCGACCACTCAAACACGTTCCCCGCCATGTCGAGTACACCGTCCGGGAACGCTGCGGCGAAGCTCGACTGGCTCCGCCGGGTGATCCCGCGGCAGTGCTGTTAGCCTCGCCCGCGACGCCTCGCCCGAGTCCCTGTTCAACCACGTGCTGCGTACCTACGCCTTCGGCTCCCTCCTGGCGGAGCAGCGCGGCTGGAAGCTCGACGAAGAGCTCTTCCTGCTCGGCGCTGTGCTCCACGACATGGACGTCACAAGCCGCAGCCACGGCCACTGAGTAGGCAGCGGACGTAGAGGGTGAGCCAGCTGGTGTGAAGGCTGGCTGCTACTCGAGCGGCAGCCCCAGTGCGGCCCGAAGATCCGCCTCGTCGATCCCGCCCACACGACCCACTATGCGCCCGTCAATCAAAACTGCGGGGACCGATCCGATGCCCAACCGATACGCCTCGGATACGACTTGTGGACTGGCCATGTCGTGGACGACGACGTGATCGGAGTCGCCACTGAGCCGCCCCACCAGGTCAATCGCATCCGCGCACAGGGGGCAGCCCGCACTGAACACTTCGATCCACTTCTCTGACATCAACAACCTCCACGGCGGCTTCTACCGGGGGGCTGAAGCGCAGTTCTAGCTGTACGCCGCAGCGACGGCGTCGGTTACCTGAAACGTAGGGCCTGCACTCGGGTGAAAGGTTAACCCTTTGCGCCAAGGGGGCGGGCGCAAGAGGGCCTGCAGGGAGAGGTGGCCTACGATCCGCTTAGGCCGTCTACAGTCTCGGCGCGCTCGCCCGCGAGAAACCGCACCACATCAACTGTATCGATGATCAGCGACGTGACGTTCAGCGCCATGACGGCCCTCAGCCACAGTCCGAAGGCATCAGTCGGCGGCACATCGGCGAGTCGGCTCCACAAGAAGCCCAAGAGGGGCACCCACCAGATGTGGCCGAGACCAAGAATCCGGCTGAAGCCGAACCGACCAGTGAGAATGGTCATGAAGACCATGCTCAGCACCAACGCCGCTATCACCACCTGAGCTTCCAGCCGCCCAAGGAAGAACAGTGGGGCGATGAGGTTCGCGCTAACGAGCGCGAGCAGCCACGCAGTCCGAAGGCATCAGTCGGCGGCTGCCAAAGGGCCTGCCAAAGGGGCGGCATCGAAAACAACCCCTGATTGAATCTGAGGAAAGCACGCATTATTAGATCTCCTTCGCACGCGTTTTGGACTTCTCCCTAGACCAACATCCCTCGGGCGTAGTCCACGGCTTGCTTGACCTGTTCCTGGCTCCGGTGCTCGCGGGGCTCGGGGATGGCGAGGCCGCGTTGGACACCGGGCCGCGCTTCGATGCGCGCCAGCCACCTCTCCACGCGGTCCAGCCCGTCGAGACTCACGCCGGACCAGTCGTGGACCCGCACCCATGTGAACGACGCGATGTCCGCGATCGAGTAGTCGTCCACTAGGTAATCCCGACCGCCGAGACGGTGATCCAGAACTTCGTACAGGCGACGGGTTTCCTTCTGGTAGCGCTCGATCGCGTAGGGAATCGGCTCGGGGGCGTAGCGGTGGAAGACGGTCGCCTGTCCCTGCATCGGACCGATGCCACCCATCTGGAACATGAGCCATTGGACCACCCGGGAGCGCGCTCCTGGGTCTTTGGGCATGAGGCGTCCAGTCCTCTCAGCGAGATACAGGAGGATCGCGCCCGACTCGAAAACCACGTGGTCGTCGTTGGGGTTGAGCTTGAGGAACCCCTCCTGCTTCTGCTCCAACTTGCTCAAGTCGATCGGATGGACCCTGTAGGGCAGTTCGAGTTCTTCGAGGGCGATCGACGCCTTGTAGCCGTTCGGTGTCCCGGCGGTGTACAGATCAATCATGATGTTGCCTCCCTTTCAAGATCAGGCCACGCGGGTCTCGTTGAGATCCACCGCGCGGAACTGGCCGATGAGGTGAACGCGACCGGATCGGAGCAGAGCGCCAATCACTGTGACAGCCTCGCGATCGTCAGACGTTGAATCTGAGACGGCTGCGACCAGATCGAGAAGTGTGGTCACGATCACCTCTGCGGTTTCTCGCGGCGCGCTACCACGGTCGTATCGGGGTTCTTCCATGACAGGTCCCCTTCAGATGCGAGTCTCGGCCCTGGGTTACATTTCTCAGGCTTCCAGGGACTTTAGGTCGCGCGAGGGTGACCGTGCCTGTATTCGGGTAGGTGCGCGTTACGGAGCATCGTGAACACCCAGATCGGTTGAACGGGAACAGCTAGATCGGGATCGTAAACACCCGGATCGGCCATCGTGAACAGCTAGATCGGACCGTGAACAGCTAGATCGGTGATCGTGAACATGGTGGTATACCCCCACTCGTTGGAAACAGCGGGTGGGGGGGCAAAACCTGGAAGGGGTCACACATCCTGGTGGGGGGCACACCTGGAAGGGGTCGCGACGGGGAAGGCCACTGGTGGGTGAAGACAGTAGTGGGGGTGAAGACGGTGGCCGCTGGTGGAGGTGATCAGGCGACCGCCGGGCGGAATTGGACTGGAGGATCTTGTCGGCGAGATGCTTGGGGGTGTAGTCGCGGGGGTCGCGTTCGGGCTGGGTGGCAGGGGATGAGCCCACGGGACTCGCACAGCCGTCGCAGAACTTCGCCGACGGACGTAGCTCAGTGCCACAGTTGCCGCAGGTCCTCGTCAGCGGGTTGGCGCACTCCTCACAGAAGCTGGCGCTATCCCGGTTCTCGTGGCCGCAGCTCGGGCAGTTCACACGCTCATTCTAAAGCCGACACAGATGTGTGAGCCCAAAGCATTCACAGCTCCTCCCTGGTGAACGGCGCGTCCTCCAGGTTCCACTTGCGCAGCAGCCCGTGCAAGCGTGGGTCGTCGCGGTAGGGGTACAATGGGTGGTGTTTCATTCCTGTTCCAGCCGTGGCGATGGAGGAGGGACCCAGAAGCTCCAAGCACTCAAACATCTGCTCCGCATCTCCGAGCACCGCATACAGGTAGGTGCCAAGTAACGGGACGATGGTGCAGCGTTGACTACTTTGATCGGCTGCAAGACTCAGGTTCCTTCGCGGCGTCAGCGCGCGGGGCGGTCGCCTGATCACCTCCACCAGCGGCCACCGTCTTCACCCCCACTACTGTCTTCACCCACCCACCAGGATGTGTCCCGTGCTCTCGCGTCTTGCGCAGCGCGTCTTCACGATCGAGATCCTCGCTCCCCTGGCCGAGCGGGCGCGCGGTACGCTCCACAGCCTCGGCTTCGACAACGTCGTCGTCGTGACGGGAGACGGCTATCGGGGACTCCCCGACGAGGCGCCGTTCGACGGCATCCTGGTTACCGCCGCGCCCGCCGAGGTGCCGTAGCCTCTCCTCGATCAGCTTGCCCCGGGGGGGCGGCTCGTGATCCCGGTGGGCAAACGCCAGCAGTGGCTGCGCATGTACGAGCGCCAAGAGCAGGGCATCCGCAGCGAGCGCCTGTTCAAGGTGCGCTTTGTGCCGATGACGGGGCGCGCCGAGCGCGGGCGACGGGGCGCTAGGCCGCGCCCTCGTCCGGCGCCATCTGGCGCTGGAACTGAGCCATGTCGAAGTAGTCGCGCCAGGCGCAGATCTTTCCGTCGCGCAGCTCGAAGGCGCCCATCACCGGGAGCTCGATCCACTTCCCGGCGATGAGGAAGCGATCCGTTCGTTCGGTGAGCCCGACGCCGTCGGCGCTCTCGGCGATCTGGTGGACAGCACTTTCAGGGCGTGGGCAGAATTTACTCGCGCCTATTCAGTCAGCCCAGCTTCTAGGCTGGTTTTGTCGCGATCGATCTCGCGCGCGTGTAGTGGGCAGGTCGTCGCGGCCTTACGCCGATCTGCCCACTGTATGTGCGCGACGTGGGTGTGAACTTTGTCCCTTTTTAGGTCGACCGAAGTCCTCCCGCTACAAGCACGCAAAGTCCTCGTCCCGGAACCACTCCGCCCCGTACCGAGCCAACAACCCGTGGAACGAATCCGCGCCCACGTGGTCGCGCAAAAGCGTGATCCGGACGGAACAACTTGCCCTGCGGTTCTCGCCGACCGAGCATGAATCACCCCCACGCTCGATCTACCGAACCCCTACAGCCTCGTCGTCCCCAAGCGGCTATTTTCGGCCGGACCTCTAGAGGGCCTTTGTGACGAGCTATGCTGGGCTCAAAAGTGATGGCTGCGGGCGGCCGAGGCGTGGGGCTCGGCTTGGACGCGGTGCACGAGCTGTTCTACAAGTTCGGGTCACCAACCCGCTATAAGAGGTAGTGAGGACCTCCCTACAGGTGAGGCCCTTCACGTACCTCTCTGAGAGGGGCGGTGGACCGATCTTCTCCGCCCACACCAGAGCCGTGCAAGCACGGCGGCGAGGCTGTTTAGGGCGTGACCTCGACCGACACCGAGTTCGAGGTCACGCACATACCAGCGGCCGCGAATTCAGCGATGAACTGTTGCCACTCCGCGGACTGAACGACCTTCGTGGTCGATTGGGCCATCGAGACCAGGTTCAGGTACTCCGTGATCACGATAACGGTGTTCGTGTTGGGGCCTGCGAGCGTGGTCAACCAGACTCGGCCAGTACCAGTGCTGTTGTACTTCTTGCCGATGGCATCAACGCGCGTGAAGAACTCCTGGAACTTCGGAAGATCCCCAGCAACGTCAACAACAGCACTTGGTGCGCACGAGGTGCCTGTTGGGCCACGGCCTCATCCGGAGCCACCTCGTACACACCGAGAGACAGATAGATGCCGATCGCTTCCAGCACGATCAGCAGCGCCGCATAGCGGCCGGCGAGCTTCAATCGCTATCCGCGTCGCCGCTCTCGAGCGCCTTGCGCGCGTCGAGGATCGGCGAGATGAGATCGAGCGGAATGGGGAACAGGATGGTCGAGTTCTGCTCGCTCGCGACCTCTTGGAGGGTCTGCAGGTAGCGCAGCTGCAGCGTGAAGGGCGACTGCTTCATGACCTCGGACGCCTCGCGCAGGCGCTCCGAGGCCTGGAACTCTCCCTCCGCGTTAATCACTTTGGCGCGACGCTCCCGCTCCGCTTCCGCTTGCTTCGCCATGGCGCGCTGCATCTCCTGGGGGAGATCGATGTGCTTGATCTCGACGGCCCGCACCTTGACTCCCCAGGGATCGGTGCCGCGGTCGAGCTCCTCCTGGAGCTGCCGGTTGATCGCCTCGCGCTCGGAGAGAATCCGGTCCAGCTCGCTCTGGCCACAGATGCTGCGCAGGGTGGTCTGCGCCAGCTGCGAGGTCCCGTAGTGGAAGTTCTCGACTTTGATCAGTGCGTCCTCCGGATGGAGCACACGAAAGTACACAACGGCGTTCACCTTCACCGACACGTTGTCGCGCGTGATGACGTCCTGGGGCGGCACGTCCATGACGATCTCACGCAAGCTCACCTTGAGCAGCCGGTCGACGAAGGGGATGACGAGCCGCAGTCCGGCCTCCTTCACACCCTGGAAGCGTCCCAGGCGGAACACGACCCCGCGCTCGTACTCCTGCAGGATCCAGACGGATTGGTAGAGCAGCACGAGGACGAGCAGCAGTCCGACGAACAACGGGATGGTAGCCGTGAGGTCAAATATCTCGGGCACGCGGAACAGTATATACGCCCCGAACGCGAAACAGGTAATCCCCACGGCGAACAGCACGCCAAAGCTCGTGACGAATATCTCGGCCACCAGGCCGGCAGTGGGGTGATCGGGATCAACGGGGCGGCGGCGCACCTCGTCAAGCCCGGGGATCGCGTCATCATCGCGAGCTACGCTCAGCTGGGGACGCAGGAGGCCCGCAGCCACCAACCGCGCATCTGCTTCGTCGACTCGGAAAATCGACTCCGCTAATTTGACGAGCACCGCCGTGGGAGCGGCGGCGGTGGAGGTCCGCTGTGTGGCGCAGGTTCTGGCGTAGGGTCATCAACGCTCTTCGGCGCGACTTCCTGGCCGGCCTGCTCGTATTCGTCCCGGTCGGCTTCACCCTGCTGGGCGTTCTCTGGCTCGTCGACCAGCTCGACAAGCTCGTCCTGCCAAACATCTTCCGCGCGCTAGGCTTGGAGCTCGAGCAGCCGCGCTTCCTGGGCGCAGCCGTCACTCTCGTCGCCATCCTGCTCGCGGGGGCACTCACGCGGAGCTTCGTCGGACGGGGCGCCCTCGGCGCCTGGGAGGCCATCGTCGAGAGGATCCCGGTCGCTCGCAGCCTGTACGCGGTGCTGAAGCAGTTCATGGCCGCGATCGTCGGTGACGGGAGCACCACCTCGAGCTTTGACCGCGTCGTCCTGATCGAGTACCCGCGCAAGGGCATCTTCATGTACGCCTTCGTGACGGGCCGTTCGAGCGGACTGGCACCGGAGCTGCCGGACAAGCTGCTCAAGGTCTTCGTATCGAGCACGCCGAACCCGACCACGGGCTACTTCCTGCTCGTTCCCGAGGACCAGGCCGTCGAGACGGGGCTCTCCGTCGAGGAGGCGTTCAAGCTGATCATCTCGGCCGGAATCGCCGACAGCTCCGCGGAAGGGACCGAGACGAAGCGCAGACCGTCTCCGCGCACGTGACGGAGGCGAAGCGTCACACGATCTGCAAGAACCGTCGCGCCCCGTTCAACTACTTGATCGAGGAGACGATCGAGGCCGGAATCGTAGAGCTAGGCCTCCGGGTCAGGAGTCAGATGGGCGTAGCCGCCAGCGGAAGTCGCAGTGGGGGGCGCCTTGCATCAGGGTCTGCGTTCGAGAGAACTCCCAGTTCGGCCGGGTCTTCGTCTCGACGGCGAAGTCGACACCGCATGTCAAGAGTGCGCCGACTTCTGGCTCTCCGATCTTGTGGAAGTACTCGGCAAAGGCGCATCCCGTCATGTTCACGGCGTAGGTCGTGTCGGTCCGCTCCACGACCTCGGACTCTGTGGGATACTCGAACGCCCCGCTGACGCCGTCGCCGGGATGAGCGTTCCTCTCGGATGTGCGACTCGCGGCGAACTCCGCATACGAGTCTTTCCAAGCTCCGACTCAAGCGCCTTCACAACGGGGACGAGGGCTCGAGCTTGAATGATGACTGCGTCAAGTATCGAAGTCCGGGGCATCCGTGCCTCCTTCTGAGCTTGTCTCATTGTGACCGATCTTGGGTTCGACTGATCTGCTCTGTCAAATCCGATTGAGACTCGGTTCCGATGCGGTCCTCGACGAGATTGGCATCCCTACTGACTTGTCATGTGACACACGGCTAGCACAGAATCTCCTCCGCGTGGATCTGAAGGTCCGCTCCGCCCGGGAGGCGACCCGTCGATGCCACTCCTTGAGGCTTCCGCTCGACCCACAGGCGGACGCACTCGGACCCCCCCGTATCGGAGGCGCTGACAGCAGCGCATGAAAAAGTCGTAACGCTGCCCCACTGGAACGTTGTTCTCGTCGAACATCCAGCACTCCTCGATGCCGCTGGGGCGCGGTGGGGGAGGTGCCTCGGCACTCGCGGTGAAGAGCAGAACGGCTGCGATGAGAGCAGTGTGCGTCATCGCGCGTAGAGTTTACTCCTCGCGGAGGACGGAGCCCAAAACCCGGTCCAAGTGGAAGCGCGGGGATCCGCGCAGCTGGAAGGACGATTTCCATCAGCCGCCCTCGCCAAACTCCCGCGTCGTAACAAGCCCTTAGCAGTGGCGATTCGCGAGCCGATAGTCGGGCTCGGCGTTGCAGGTGTCGAGCGCCAGACTGAGGCGTGGATCGTGGTAACGCGGGTGGTCCAGGCAGTCGATCGCGGCGAGGTAGATGTCGTCTTGTATCCGGACGAGCGGCTCCGGTAGTTCACCGCGGCCGGCCTCCTGGCTCGGAGTCTCCGTATCAGCGTGCGGCCGCGGGGCGTCGAAGGGAGACGCACATCCAAACCCGTGTTCTCTGGGAGGCGGGGCGCTTTCGCGGGCGGAGGAGATCCAACACCCCGCCCATCCGGCCTGCGGGAACTGCTCCCCCCCCGCACCTGTGGACACCCCCTCATCTGGCCGCGTTGCGCGTGAGCTACGTTGTGT
>CBDDEE010000019.1:0-171466 GCA_965226855.1 Myxococcota bacterium
GAAGGCGAGCGGACCCCAGACCCCGAGCGCGTCGATCCAGATTGCGAAGTCCTCGATAGAGGCGCCGCCCTGTCGGCCGAGTTGCACGAGCGCGCCGATCGCGAGGACCGCGAGCAGCCCGCGCCAGAGTGCGGATCTGATTGCGGACGGCGGGTTTTCCGGGTCAGGGGACGCGTGCTCCGCCATCGTCTGTGCTGCCTCTCGTCGGTTTCCGGCTGCCTGTCAGACGCGCCGCGCGGTTGGAGGTTTCCCGCAACCTCAGCATTTCTCGGAGGTTCCGGCGTTCGGGGCGGACCGGACAACTGGATGTATTCAATCAGAAAGGAATGAACCGTTCTATTCATCAAGGAGCTGGCGAAGTTGACGAAACGGTACGTATTGGGCGCTGCTGGCACGGTCTGATCCAGAGCGCGTTGCAATCAACGGGGATGACGTTCTGGTGCCCCGAAGAGACACAAAGTGAGGGGGGGGTCACAATGGATGAGAATCTGATCACGGTTCGGGAAGCAGCGGGCTTCCTGCGCATCTCTGCACGCACGGTGTATCGCCTGATCGAGTCGGGGCAGCTGGAAGCCGTTCGGATCGGGAAGCAGTGGCGTATCCCGGCGAGGGATCTGCCCGGTCGCCAGGCGAGCCCGAGCGCTAACGCACAGAAGCCGGCGAGCGCCTAACAGGCTGCTGAAAAACTCCTCATCGAAGGGTACCTTTGAGGGAAGCCCCAAGGGGGAGATGTGAGAGGACCGCAGACGCTCCAGGGTGGGATCTTCAGCTACGTATCGCTGGAGTCCCGGATTCCCGAGGACCATCCGCTTCGAGCGATCCGGCGACTGGTGGACGCGGCGCTGGAGCAGCTGTCGCGACGCTTCGATGGTATCTACGCCAAAGGGGTCGGCCGACCGTCGGTCCCGCCGGAGCAGCTGTTGCGGGCGCTGCTGTTGCAGGTGCTGTACACGATCCGGAGCGAGCGCCAGCTGATCGAGCAGATCGACTACAACCTGCTCTACCGCTGGTTCGTGGGCCTGGAGCTGGACGATGAGGTGTTCAGCGCGACGGTGTTCACCAAGAATCGGGAACGGCTGCTGAAGGGCGAGATCGCTCAGCATTTCTTCGAGGCGGTGCTGGCGCAGGCGGAGTCGGAGGGGTTGGTGTCATCGGAGCACTTCACGGTGGACGGGACGCTGATCGAGGCGTGGGCGAGCCAGAAGAGCTTCGTGCGCAAGGACGAGAAGCGCAGGGACGATGACGACCCGGGCAACCCGACGGTCAACTTCCGGGGCGAGAAGCGGAGCAACCAGACGCATGCGTCGAGGACGGATCCGGACGCCCGACTGGCGGGGATGAGGGGCCAGGGCGCGCGGCTCGCGTATCAGGGACACGTCGTGACGGAGAACCGCAACGGCCTGGTGGTGGCGGCGAAGCTCACTCAGGCGTCGGGGTATGCGGAGCGCGAAGCGGCTCTCGAGATGGTGCTGGGTCTGGGGGGCGCTCGCCGGATCACCCTGGCTGGAGACAAGGGCTACGACGCCAAGAGCTTTGTGCAGGCGCTTCGGGCCTGGAGCGTTACCCCGCACGTGGCACAGAACACGACGAACCGCCGAAGCGCGATCGATCGAAGGACCACAGGACACCCGGGCTACGAGGTGAGCCAGCGCTTCCGCAAACGGGTGGAGGAGGTGTTTGGCTGGATGAAGACGGTGGGCTTGATGCGCAAGACCCGGCACCGGGGCACGGATCGGGTCGGCTGGGTCTTCACCTTCACTGCTGCGGCCTACAACCTGGTCCGTATCCGCAACCTGTTGGAGGCGACATAGCTCATGATCCCGCAAGATCTACCCGTGCGACACCGAACCGGTTCGTACCGGGAACGGCGATCCCTCTCCCTGCTCGGCACGCCTCCCGTCAGAGGCGTCCCGCCCAACCCAGTCACTTTCTCCGCAGCCTGCTAAGGGACGAACCGGCTATTCAGCGCGCCGGCTCCGCTGGCGGAGTCGGCGCGCCGTCAACTCTCCTCGTCAGGAGTCGAGCGTAGCGGGAAGAGGCTGAAGGCCTGCTTCAATGCGACCCGCTGGCCCTCGATCTCCTCGTTGAGGCGTGCCTGGATGGCTTCGAGCTCAGCACGGTTCTCGGCGGCATCGAGGATCTCGAGGCTGCGCACCGCGCTCAGTGTCGCCGTCGCCTCGAGCAGGCACTGAGCCAGACAGCTTCTCGCGGTTCCGAGTCGGGCGCGGCTCTCGAGCAGGCCGGGTGGCGGCTCGAAGCGATGCTCCCCGTGCAGCAGCATGGCATCGAGGATCGGGTCCAGCGACGCCAGCTCGCGAGCCGCATCGCAGGCGGAAAGCGTTACGCCGACGAGGGTCTCCCGGGTCTCTGCGTTGTCCGTGCAGCTGTCGAGTCTGAGTGAGACGTCTCGACTGAGGCGGAGGATCTCCGCGAGCAGCTTGCGCGCTTCGCCTCCCTGGATCTCCGGCATCACCTCTGCCACCTTCTGCGCGAGCGTGGGTGCGGGTCGCGGGCCGGAGGGATCCGGAATCAGCGGCGGATGCTGCATCAGGCTGTGACCCAGGGGCAGCAGGACGAGGCCGCCCGCCAGACCGGCGCCGAAGAGCACCGCATCACCTCTGAGCGCCAGGGCAAAGCCCAGGCCGATCGGGATCAGGGCCAGCGTGACGAGCCAGTCCGGCAGCTCGGCCCAGGTAGAGTCCACGGGGACGAGACGAGTCTCGAAGCCGTACGCGGAGAGGCGTTGAGAGACCCGCTGGGCTTGCGAACGCGACAGCTTGATCAGGGGCTGCTTGCCTCGCGCGACCCTGCGCACGGCGCGCTCGTCCGACGGAGAGCCCGTGAGCCCGCGGAGCTTTCGGACACGCTCCTCGTCGTCCGCCGACTGCCCGTTCGGCGCGACGAGCTTCACCAACGTGTTCGCGTGCTCGGTCTTCGCGTCCTCGCAGTGCGGGCAGATCGCGCGCCCGAGCGTGCCCGGCTCGCGACACAAGATGCAACAATCCGCCAGGTAAGCCTCGCGCGAGCTGCCGACCCCAGCTGGAAGACCCTGCTCGTCGAGCGCGCGCGCCAGCCGCTCCGCCGTCTCGATTCGGCACCACGGCTCGGCGCAGGTTGCGCGCGCGATGATCTGGTCGAGCCACGGGGGAACGTCGGGACGAACGTGGGCGGGATGGAACCCGTCAGACAGATGTACCGGCCTCTCGGCGTCCTGCAGTTCCTCGGGGAGCTCGCCGACGAGGGCGTGGTACAGAGTCATCCCGAGCGCGTAAATGTCTGAGCGCGCGTCGGTGTAGCTTCCCTCCAGCAGCTCGGACGACAGGTACCCGATCGTGCTCGCCGGTCTCTGGTCCGCCAGGGGCACCTCCTGGCCGTCGAGGTTCGAACAGCCGAAGTCCGTCAACAGCGGCACGCCCGCAGGAGGCAGCAACACGTTCTGCGGCTTCACACCTCGGTGTAGCAGACCCTGGGCGTGTGCGGCCGCCAGCGCCTCCGTCACGCAGCGCCCGATCTCGGCGACCTCGTGCGGGCTCAGCGGACCCTGCGCATCGACCCGACTCCCGAGGTCGCTCCCTTCCACTCGCTCCATCACGATCAGCGTATCGAGGCCCGCCTCGATCAGCTCGATCGGCTTCAGGATACCGGGGTGCTCCACGCCGGCGAGCGCGTCGGAGTAACGCCGCAGCTGCCCCCGTGTGAGGTGGGCGATTTCTGCCAGGGGCGACAGCAGCTTGACGGCAACGCGGCGATCGCGCTCCGTATCGAGCGCTTCGAAGACGATGGAGCGCTCTCCTCGGCCGATCTCGCAGAGAATCTCGTAGCGTCCCGCGAGCACCGTTCCCGGCGAGAGTCCAGTCCCTGCGTTCATTCCCGCCCCTATTGGGTTGGCAGGTGCGCCCGCTCGGGCCTGGCCCCGCTTCGGCTGCCGCGAACGCCTGAGGGAACCTGGGGGGTTTCCGGGGGAGTTGCAGACCGCCGACAGGGGGAACTGCCACCCCCATATCCGTCTCCCCCGAAAATCGGTTGATGCGGCGCTGGACTTTAGATGGCGTTGCCGGGGCTCAACCGCCCGAAACGGCGACAGCTGCCTCCAGCGGCGGCGGGGACGCGTCCTCGAGGTCGTCGAGATATCCCTCCGGCAGCACCACCCGCTGCGTTCCGCTCTTCTTGCCTCGTGTGACCCGCAGGGCGCTCGTCGGGAAGGGCTCGTCCGCGTCCACGTTCGCCAGGGCGGCTTCGAGCTCCGCCAGGGTCGAGACGCCGGTCAGCAAGCGCCGCAGCTCCTTGCTGTGCCGGAAGCCCTTCGTGTACCAGGTCGAGTGCTTCCGGAACCCATGCATGGCAGAGCTCTCATCGAGCCAGTCGACCAGCAGCCGAGCGTGCTCCAGCATGATCGCGGCCACCGCCCCGAGGTCGGGCGGAGCGGAGAGCTCGCGGCCATCGAAGACGTCGGCAAGCTCGCGAAAGAGCCAGGGTCTGCCCAGGCAGCCCCGTCCCACGACGATGCCGTCGCAGCCCGTCGTGCGCATCATTCGCAAGGCGTCGTGTGCCTCCCAGATGTCGCCGTTGCCCAGTACAGGGATCGAACGGACCGCACTCTTGAGCTCCGCGATCTTCTCCCAGCGCGCCTCTCCCGTGTAGAGCTCGGCGGCGGTCCGGGCGTGGAGCGTGATCGCGGCGCAGCCTTCCTCCTCCGCAATCCTGCCGGTATCGAGGAAGGTCTGGTAGCGCTCGTCGATGCCGACCCGAAACTTGATCGACACCGGAACGTGGCGGGCCCGGCGCACCGCCTCGCGCACGATAGCGCGCAGCAGGCGGGTCTTGAGTGGCAGCGCGGCCCCGCCGCCACGCCTCGTCACCTTGCGGACGGGGCAGCCGAAGTTGAGGTCGATGTGGTCGACCTTGTCTTCGCCAACCAGCCAGGCGACGGCCTCGCCCACGTAGTGCGGGTCCACGCCGTAGAGTTGCAGGCTGCGCAGGCTCTCATCCGGACTAAAGCCGGAGAGCTTCCGCGTCTTCGCGTGGCCTTCGACGAGGGCTCGCGCGGTGATCATCTCGCTCACGTACAGGCCGGCACCGTAGCTACGGCACAGTCGGCGGAACGGCGCGTTCGTCACACCCGCCATCGGCGCCAGCACCACCGGCGGCCAGACGCGAAAGGGGCCGAGCTGGAGAGCTCGAAACTCCCCCGGCCGTGCGGCGGGGACGGATCGATTCAGCGGGCTCCGGTACGCCAAGTCAGTCCATGTCCTCTGCGTCCGGGTTGCAGTGGAGGTGCGCGGGGTGACGCACCTTGAGCGCCTCGCCGTGAGAGAACTTCTCTCGCTCCGCCCAGCGGCGCTCCTTGAGCTCGAGCCCGCGATGCAGCAGCTCCAGGGCCTCGGGGCCCAGCTGCGTTCGGTATGCGTCGATGGCTCGGTGCTTGCGTTCTCTGGTCTTTTCGATGTCCAACACCGTATTGGGTCGGGCGGTGAAGTAAAACGCCACGCCATTGAGCGCGTGTGGGGAGTACGCGGCGTCGACTGCCGAATCTCCGCAGCCCAGGCGCACGTGTCTGTACAAGAGGCATGCCTCGGCTACGGCCCGCCCGGTCACCAGGTGGTCGCGGTGCGCCTCGTTCGGGAGCCAGGGATCCGTCGTCATCACCCAGTCCGGACGCAGCATGCGTATGTGGCGGATGATGCCCCTGCGCAGCTCGAAGTAGTCGTAGTCTCCAGCATCAGGATGCCCGAGCCAGTAGTGAGCGCTGACGCCGATCTCCTGCGCGGCGCGAGCCTGATCGGCTCGCAGCTCCGCCGTCGCGGCCTCGTTGGAGAGCTGCGCATCGATCACCCCGACCAGGTCGTCGGTCACTGTCAGGTAGAAGACCTCGGCTCCTGCCGAGCTCAGCGCGGCGATTGTGCCGCCGGCGGCGATGTCGTTGTCGTCGTAGTGAGGCTGCACGCACAGCATGCGCCGCGCGTGCGTGAGCTCCGGAATCGGAATCAGCATCGGCGGGCTAGGGTATCAGCGGATCCGATCGCTTCCAGAACTCCTCGAGTCGCGCGGCCGGATCGTGCGCCTGCTCCAGCTCCTGCCGCCACCACGAGGGCAGGGGATCGCGGTAGAGCGGCTCGGAGAAGCGGCGCCCGAGCAGCACGATGGCGGCGCGATCTGAGGGCGTGCGGAGCGCGCGGCCACCGGCCTGGATGACGCGGTTCAACCCGGGATAGACGTAAGCGTACTCAAAGCCCGAGCCGCGCTGCTGCTCGTGGTAGGCGCGGATCAGCTCCCGCTCGGCGCGCACCGCCGGCAGACCGGGTCCGACGATGAATACGCCGATGGCCGTCTCGCCGGGATAGTCGACGCCCTCCGCGAAGACACCGCCAAGGACGCCGCACAACAGGAGTGTCTCCGAGCGGTTGGTTCGCAGCTGCTCTAGAAAGCCCTCCGTGCGCATAGCTGGCGTCTGCAGCAGGACCCGGTACGGGCCCGGCTCCATCGTGGCCAGGACCTCGTCGCGAAACGCGAAGCTGCCGAAGAAGGCGAGGTAGTTGCCCCGCCGCGCCCGTAGACAGCCGGTGATGATCGCGCCGATGCGCTGCGCATAAAGCGACCGTCGACGGTAGCTCGTATCGACATCGGGGACCGTGAGCACCAGCCGGTTCTCGCGCGGAAAAGGTGAGTCGAGATCTAGCTCGATCGCGCGCGGTCCCTCGACGCCGAGCAGACCAGCGAAGAAGTCGAAGGGCGTAAGAGTTGCGCTCATACACACCACGGTGTGGAAGCCGCGGATGCGAGCTCCGAAGAGCGAGGCCGGGTCGAGGCAGAGCAGCTTGGCGCGGTCTTCGCTCCAGAGCGCGGCGAAGCACTCCGGGTCGTGCTGGCTGGCGCGGCTGTAGTCGCGGATCGCGTAGAGCGCGGCGAGCAGGGGATCCTGCAAGAGGCCACTCCCCGACGGTCGGCGTGGAGCGAACACGGCGGGGCGCTCGGGCTCGAGGGCCCGGCAGAGGGCGTAACGGAGCAGGGCTCCTTCGACCCGGACCCCGATCTGCTCCCAGAAGCGGCGGTCCGGTTCCTCTACCCAGGGAGCGGGCACGCCGCGCTCTTCTGAGAGGCGACGGGCCAGCTCCTCGCAGTGATCGCCGACGTCGCGCAGCAGCGTCGCCGCCTCGCCGTAGGCGGGCGGCGTCATCAGGTCGCAGTCCTCCGCAAGTGCAGCGAGCGCGCTCGGCACGAGCTCGGCAGAGAAGCACTCGCGGGTCCGTTCGGGCAGCTGGTGGGCCTCGTCCACGATCAGCAGGTGGTCATGGTGGTCTGCGTCGAAGAAGCGTCTGAGGTAGACGTTGGGGTCGAACACGTAGTTGAAATCCGCCACGACAACAGTCGCAGCGAGGGAAAGCTCGAGTGATACTTCAAAGGGGCAAAGCTCCGCGGCCAGGGCGCGCGCGGTGAGCTCCGCGCTGTCCACGACGCCGAGCTGCGTCAGGCTCTCGAGCAGCCGGGAGGCCGCGAGCCGTTCGCGGAAGCCCCGCAGAAGCGGGCAGCCGCGCTCCAGGCAGCCCAGCCGCTCCATGGGGCACACGCGGTCCTTCGCGCTGATCTGAACGGCGACGCCTGGCTGCCCGGCAGGCAGCTGACGGCGCAGCGTCTCGAGCGCTAGCTCCTGCTGGGAGACGCGGGCGGTCACGAAGAACAGCGTTCGGCCCTCTTTCAGGGCGCACTTCAGCAGCGGATGCAGGGCCGCTGCAGTCTTGCCGATCCCGGTGGGCGCCGAGCAGAGCAGCATCAGGCCCGAATGGGCGGCTCCCTCCACCTCGCGCAGCATCGAGTCCTGTCCCGCTCGGACCTCTGGAAACGGAAAGGCCAACCGCTCGGCCTGCTCCGCCCTGGCTCGCGCCAGGCGCTGCTCCTCGACCCAGGCCCGGTGCACGACCTCGAGGCGCCCGTTGAGCACGCGCTCGTAGGACCTGACCGAGAAGGCCACGTCGAGCGAGTGCGCTGCCTCGTCCACGAGCGAGAGATCGACCACGAGCCCCTTGCGCACCGACGTGCCGCTCTCGTGCGCGAGAAGGCACAGCAGTCCCACCCGCGCAACAGCATCTTCGATCCGCGCCGGCGACTCGGCGGGAACGAAGCGCTGCAGCTCCACGACCACTTGTCCGTCGCGTTCGTAAAGCACGTCTGCTCGCCCGTGCAGCTGCACGCGGTAGCTCCGCCAGTCGAACTCCGACGAGAGCTCCACTCCCTCGCGAATCCGCTCGCCCGTGCGCTGTGCGAGATAGCGAGCGCGGGCCTCCGCCTCGAGCTGGTCCCGGCCAGCGCTCGGCACTCGATTGCGTGGCGATCCCGGCGCGACGAGATCGTCGATCGAGAGTCGAAGCGTCCGCGCGTCTTCGTCGAGCGAGATCAACTGCTCCGCACCCCCACTCCCACGGCGGAGGCGCGTGGGTATGGGCAGATTGTAGCTGCTGCTCCCGCGTGAGATCCGGTACCTTGGAGCGGCATGCCGCCGAAATTCTTCTCCTTGTCCGCGGTGACGCGCTGCCTCACGGAGCTCTTGGAGCCCGCGCTGTCTGCCACGTTCTGGGTGAAGGCGGAGATCAGCTCTGCAGCTGAGCGCGGCGGCGCGTTCTACTGCGACCTGGTGGAGAGCGATCCGCAGGGCCGGGTGCGCGCGCAGATGCGCTGCACGATCTGGCCGCTCGAGCTCTCAAGGATGCGCGCGAAGTTCGCGGCGGCAGGACTCGCACTCGAGCTGGCTGATGGCTCCGTGGTCGGCCTGCGCTGCCGCGTTCAGTTCCACGCACGCTACGGGCTATCGCTCGCCGGCATCGAGATGGATCCCGCCGTCGCGCTCGGAGAGCTCGAGCTCCGGCGACGTCGCCTTCTCGAGGCCCTCACCCGCGAAGGCTTGCTGGAGAGCAACGCCCGGCTCGAGCCTCCGCTGCTGCCGAACCGCATCGCGCTGGTAACGAGCGCAGCCAGCGCCGCGTGTGGGGACTTCGTCGAGACGCTCACCGGGAGTGACTTCGGCTTCCGGATCTTCCTGGCGGACGTGGCGGTCCAGGGTGTCGAGGCAGAGGCGCGGATCCTCGAGGCCCTGGACCGCTCCGCTCGACTCGACGTCGACCTGGTCGTGATCGTGCGCGGAGGGGGAACGCGAACGGACCTGGCCTGGCTGGACAATGACGCCATTGCGCGTCGGATCGCCGCGATGCCCGTGCCCGTCTGGACGGGCATCGGGCACGAGGTGGACCACGGCGTGCTCGATGCCGTCGCAGCCCGCGCCTTCAAGACGCCCACCGGAGTCGCGGAAGAGCTCGTTGCCCGCTTCAGTGGCGTGGAGGCACTCGTACGGGGTGCGGGCAGACAGCTTCGCTCGCTCTGGCGCGTGCGCCAGGATCACGAGCGGCAGCTCTTGGAGCACGCCGGCACGGGTCTGCGCCAGGGGACCCGGAAGCTGCTAGAGGTCCGCTCCGCAAGCCTGCGTGCGGACGCCAACCAGCTGCGCGGGAGCCTTGCGAAACGACTTTCCGATCAGCAGGCGCGCCTCGCCGGCACCCGCGCGGCGCTGCGGACCAGGGCAGAGGCACGCGTCGCCCAGCTGCGCCTCCAGCTGCGCGACGTGCTCGCACGTCGCTTTCGACCCTCGCTCGTGCTGCGGAGGCTCGAGCGGGAGGGTCAGGCGCTGGCACAGGCTCTGCGCGCTCTTCGAGCGGCGGATCCGGCGGCTGCCCTGGCTCGCGGGTTCTCGCTCGTCTACAACGCGGAGGGCGCGCTCGTGCGCTCGGTGGGCGATCTGGTGACCGGTCAGTCCACCCTCACCCGCCTCTCCGACGGAGACGTCGAGAGCGTCGTCAAGAAGATCTTGGAGGGACAGAATGGCTGAAAATAAGCAGACCTACGAGGAAAAGGTCGAGCAGCTGGAGAGGATCCTGGAGCGCCTGGACGACTCGCGCACGCCGATCGACGAGCTGGCCGAAGACGTCAAGCTGGGGGCCACGCTGCTCAAAGAGCTCGACCGCAAGCTCCGGGAGGTCGAGACCCAGGTCGTCGATGCGTTCAAGGAGCTGGAGGAGCCGTAGCCCGCCGCGAGGCAGCTCGTGCAAACGCTCCGGGGCGGGCCATCAGTCAGAGCCGCTACCGCTCGTGCTGCTCTCGTTCTTAGCGCGCAGCTCGGCGATGAGCTGGTCGGCGCCCTTCGAGCTCACGATGTCCTGGATCTGCGCGCGAAAGTTCTGCACCAGGCTCACGCCCTCGATGACGACGTCGATGATCCCCCAGCTGCCGTCGCTCTCACGCAGCCTGTAATCGACGAGCAAGCCGTCGGCCGAGCCACCGACGATCTTCGTCTTGACCGTCACGTCTCCGTTCCGCTCGAGGCGGGCCGCGCCGATCTCGATCTGCTCTTCCGCGAAGCCCTCGATGCGGCGACCGTAGGTGATCGTCAGGTGCCGCTTGAACTCGTGCTGGAACTCGACCTGCTGCTCCTCGGACAGCTTCTTGCGGTTGCGGCCGAGCACGAGCTTTGTCATCCGCGAGAAGTCGAAGCGCCGGTTGGTGATCTCCTCGAGACGGAGCAGCCTCGCGTCGGTGTCGGTGTCGGTGTCGGTTTCGGGGTTCCGTAGCGCCTCGAGCACCTCGTCGACCGTCTCGGAGAGGGCGTTCCTGGCGGCCGCCGTCGCCTGCTCGGGATTCGCGACGGGCGCGGCCGCAACGGCCCCGGCGAGCAGCAGCGGGGCCAGCGTCAGGGAGAGCGTCAGCTTAGTCATCGTCTTCCTCGTCGAGCTCATAGAAGTCATCGCTGACCCCTCCGTCGGGAAGCTCCCCGTTCTGTATCAGGGCCGCGCGCCTCTGTCGGTAGATGTCACGCACGGCCACGTAGTAGTCGAGCGAGGCAGCGCGCAGCTCGCGAATGTCCTCGATTGCGAGAGCGCGCGTGTTGACCAGGCTCGTGGCACTGATGACGGTGTTCGCCGTCGGCGAGATCAGTGCGGGCCAGGCACCCGCGAGGATGTCGAGCGGGAGCATGGTCGCGTCACGAACACCGGAAGGACCAAAGAAGGGGAGCACCACGTAGGCGCCCGGAGGCACGCCCCAGACTCCCAGCGTCTGCCCGAAGTCCTCCTCGCGCATCTCCAGGCCGTAACGGCTGGCGGGATCGAAAATCCCCGCAACTCCCACGGTCGTGTTCATCAGAAATCGGCCCGTCTCCCGCCCGGCCTGTTTGACGTCGCCCTGAAGCAGGTCATTCACGAAGCGCAGGGGGAAGCCGAGGTTCTGAAAGACGTTCCGGAGGCGGGTCCGGACGATGCTCGGGGTGACGAACCTCCAACCGACGGCGATCGGCTCGAACAGGTAGCGGTCGAACTTGTCGTCGACCCACCATACCCCCCGGTTGAAGCCTTCCCAGGGATCCCCTTCGGCCGCAAGGGCCGTAGGCGCTGGCATGCAGAGCAGTAGCAAGGCGAGTGCGGTCCTGGCAGCGGCTGCTGCCCTGGTTCGCCTCGTCAATTCCCGCCTCCGAAGCTCTGGAGCACCTTCCCGATCAACCGTTCCAGCACCACCGCGCTCTGCGTATACGCGATCTCGCTTCCGCTCTCGAGCAGATCTGGCGAGCCTCCTGGCTCGAGGGCGATGTACTGGTCGCCCAGCACCCCTTGCGTGAGGATCGAGGCCGCGCTGTCATCCGGGATCTTGAGCTGCGCGTCGATGTCGATCTCGACGATCGCCCGGAACTGCTCCGGATCCAGGCGGATGTCGCGGACTTGCCCCACGGTGACGCCCCCGATGACGACGGGCGCACGCGGTGACAAACCCCCAATCTCGTCGAACGCGGCGGTCAGGATGAGCCCTCCGTCGCCTTTGTACGCTCGCGCGCCGAGCTGGACAGACAGATACGCAATGGCCGCGATACCGGCTAGCACGAAGGCCCCCACCAGCAGGTCACGGATCGGCGAGGTGGGCAATCTAGACCCCCCAGAGTGCTGTGATGAAGTAGTCGAAGATCAATGTGCCTACGGAGGCATGAACCACCGCCCCGGTGGTCGCGCGGCTCACCCCCTTCACGTTCGGGGCTGACGTATAGCCTCTGTACGTCGAGACCAGACCGATGATTATCCCGAACACGAGGGCCTTGACCAGGCTTCCCAATATATCATCGGAGAAGTCGATCGCCGACTCGAGCCCGCCGATGAAGGCTCCGTGATCGATGCCCAGGACCTGGACACCGATCAGCCAGCCTCCGAACAGTCCGAAGACGATGAAGAGGGCGGAGAGCAGCGGCATGACGAAGACCATCGCTGCGGCCTTTGGCGCGGCGACGAAGTCCACGGGATTGACCGACATCATCCGCAAGCCGTCGAGCTGCTCCGTCGCGACCATGGAGCCGATCTCCGAGGCGATCGCCGAGCCAGCGCGCCCGGTCACGAGTAGTGCCGTCAGCACGGGGCCGAGCTCGCGGACGAGGCTCAGCCCGACCAGCGCCCCGAGTGACTCCTCGGCGCCGAAGCGGGTGAGCGTGTTGTAGCCCTGCAGCCCGAGCGCCAGCCCTACCGCGGCCCCGCAGGTGCAGACGATGGGAAGTGAGAGCACACCCGCGTTGAAGATCTCGTCGATCAGGCGCCGCAGGCGGAACGGAGGGGTCAACGCCGCCGAGATCAGGCTCGCGGCAAACACGCCCATCTGTCCAAAGGTTTGGACGACGGCCAGGCTGCGTAGGCCGATGCGCTGGATCCCGTTCAATCTGTCTCCAGCTGTGGCTCGGCGGATGCAGCTGCATCGAGGAAGTTCCGGATCCTTGGGTCGATGCTCTTCTGGAGCTGGTCCGGGGTGCCGCAGATCGAGGCGCCGTCCACCAGAAAGGCGATCTCGTCGGCAATGCGAAAGGTCGAGCCGATGTGGTGGTTGGTCATGATCATCGTGACGCCGGTGCGGTTGTTGACCTCCGCGAGCAACCGCTCGATCAGCCGGACCGTGGGCGGGTCGAGGCCAGAGAAGGGCTCGTCAACGAGCAAGATTTCTGGCTCCGTGATCATCGCGCGCGCGAGGGCCACGCGCTTCTTCATCCCGCCCGAGAGCTCGCCCGGAAGCATGAGATTCACGTTCTTGAGCCCCACGGCGTCGAACTGGTGTGCGACGCGGTCGGCGATCTCGGACTCCGGGCAGACCCTGTGCTCGCGAAGCTGCAAGGCGACGTTGTCAAACACTGTCATCGAGTCGAGGAGCGCGCCGCCCTGGAACATCATGCCGAGCTTGTGACGCAAGCGGCGGGCCTCGCGCTCGTGCATGCATGTGATCTCATCGTCGCCAATCCAGATGTCGCCGTACTGCGGCCGCATTAGGCACGCGATCAGCTTGAGCAGGCAGCTCTTTCCGATCCCGCTCGCACCGAGGATCACGGAGATTCGCCCCTGTGGAAAGCGGCAGGAGAGGCCGTCGAAGACCTTCCGATCCCCGAAGGTCAACCTCACACTGATCACGTCGACGTGGGCCGGGATCTCGGCCGTCGGGTCGCTCATAGCCCCCTCGCCTGAAACTACGCAGGCTATATCGCGCTCTTTCTGGAAAACGTCAACGAGTCTTGTGGGACCCGGCGTGCGGGCGGCCCTTCCGCGGGTCAGCGACGCGCGGGCCGCTGACGGCCACCCACCTCCGCTCAGGGCTTCGCCTTCGCTGCGCGCGCCGCTGTCGCGGCGCTTGCAAGGAGGTGTGTCGTACGTTGTGCATCAGCGTCGGGTGCATCGGAACTTAGGGACGGTCCTTCATCGGAACTCTTCCTTGAGAGCCGAGCTTCCTCGGTCCGGGTGGTACGCTGGCGCGGTGGCTGCAGTGGAAGAGCTCGGGGAGCGGCGGATCGGGAGGGCGACCGTTCTCTTTGGGCCGGAGCTGGGCAAGTATCCGGACGGGAACTCGCTCTACGTGGAAGGACGCGAGCGCAGCCTGATCATCGATCCGTCGCTGGGTCTGCTGCCGCGGAGTGCGCACCTGCCGCACGTCGATCTCGTTGTGAGCAGCCACTGCCACGAGGACCACATCGCCGGAAACCACCTGTTCCCGGAGGCGACCTGGCACCTGCACGAGCTCGACCTTCCAGGTATCCGCTCGCTTGACGCGATGATGGAGATCTACGGCTACTCGCCGGAGACGACACAGCGCTGGCGAAGGCGGATTCGCGACGACTTTCACTTCCGTGCGCGCGAGAACGCGGTGAGCTTCTCCGATGGGGATGTCTTCGAGCTTGGCGGCACGAGGGTGCGCGCGATCCACGCTCCGGGACACACGCGGGGTCACTGCGTGTTCCTCGTGGAGCCCGAGGGCATTCTGTTCCTTGGCGACATCGACCTCTCGAGCTTCGGCCCCTTCTACGGCGATGCCTGGTCGGATCTCGAGGACTTCGAGCGGACGCTCGAGCTCGTGCGTGGGATCGACGTGCCGCACTACGCGACCTTCCACCACATCGGCGTGCTGGATGGACGCGAGGCCTTTCTGGAGCGGCTCGGGCGCTTCGCGAGCATGATCGACACGCGGGAGCGTCGCCTGCTCGCGTTCCTCAGAAAGCCCCACACTCTCGACGAGATCGCCAGCACGCGCTTCGTCTACCGGCCTGGCGACAACGTCCCGAATGGCTTCGATGTCGAGATGAGAAGTATGGCGCTCCACATCGAACGCTTGCAGCGACAAGGCCGCCTGCGCGAGGTGGAGCCGGGGCTCTATCTCGCGGCCTCTTACTGAGCAAGCCCGGCTCTCAACAAGTTCTGACTAAGGACCGTCCCCAAGTTCTGCCAAGCTCCGGTGCACAACGTGCGATGCACCTCCCTGCAAGCGCCGCCCTAGCGGCGCGCGCAACGAAGGGCGAAGCCCTGAGCGGAGGTGGGTGGCCGTCAGCGGCCCGCGCGTCGCTGACCCGCGGGACGGCCCCGCGCGTCGCTGACCCGCGGGACGGCCGCCCGCGCGCCGGGTCCCACGTGACCGGCGGGGACCGTGGCTCGACGCTACCGTGGGGCCGTGGGCGTTCCAGCGGACAGCGAGCGTGCGCCAAAGGCAGTGTCGGTGCTGGTCGTGTCGGGCTTCCTCGGCTCCGGCAAGACGACGCTCGTGCGTCACCTGCTCGAGGATGCCCGGAGGCGCGGCGAGCGCGTGGCCGTGATCTCCAATGAATTCGGCGAGCTGGCGATCGACCAGACCTTGATCGGAGAGGGTGCCGAGGCCTACGTGGAGCTCGGGGGGGGCTGCGTCTGCTGCCAGCTCAGCGATGAGCTCATCGACACGCTCCAGATGCTGCGCGAGCGCGTACGGCCGGACCGCGTCGTGATCGAGACCTCCGGAGTGGCGCTCCCGTACGACACCCAGCTCAACCTGTACCGGGAGCCGGTCTCGCGCTGGATCGGTGACGACCTCGCGATCGTCGTTGTAAACGCGGAGCAGCTCCTGGCTGGGCGCGATCTCGAGGGGACGTTCGAGGATCAGGTGACCTCGGCGGACTTGCTGCTGTTGAACAAGGTTGATCTCGTTCCGGCAGCAGAGGTCGAGCACCTGGTCGAGCTCCTGCGCGAGCTGGAGCCCGACGCGCCGGTTGTGCGAGCGACCCAGGCCGCGGTGGATCCTGTACTGCTGTTCTTGCCCGATCCGGACGGACAGCGTGCAGCGCGCCGCGAGGGCGCGGCCGCCCCGAAGCCCCACGCCCACGAGGAGTTCGCGTCAGAGGAGCTCTTGGTGCCGTGCGGCATCGAGCCGGCCAGCCTGGTGGCGCGGCTGGAAGCCCTGGATGCACTGCGTGCCAAGGGCTACGTCGAGACCTCTGAAGGGCCCCGCCTGGTCCAGGTCGTAGGACGGCGTGTCGACCTCCACGACGCGGTCGCACCGCGACCGGACCTGCTGGGACGCCTCGTGGTCATCCGCCGTGTTGGTTGACCGCCTCGAGCGGATCGGGAAGCTCGACGCGGGCGAGATCCTGGAGCGCTTCCTGAACTGGATTGCGGCCCAGGGTCTGGAGCCCTATCCGGCGCAGGAGGAGGCGTGGCTCGAGCTCATGGCAGGTCGGCACGTCGTGCTGAACACTCCGACGGGCTCGGGCAAGTCGCTCGCCGCCACAGCGCTCCACTGGAAGGCGCTGTGCGAGGGGCGGCGTTCCTTCTACACCACGCCAATCAAGGCTCTCGCCAGCGAGAAGTTCTTCGCGCTGTGCGGCGACTTCGGTCCGGAGAACGTGGGAATGTTGACCGGGGACGCGAGCATCAATGCTGCTGCTCCAATCATCTGCTGCACGGCCGAGGTGCTGGCGAACATGGCGTTGCGTCAGGGGAGCGCGCTACCGGTGGACTACGTGATCATGGACGAGTTCCACTACTACGCGGACCGGGTTCGCGGCGTTGCCTGGCAGCTCCCCCTGCTGCTGCTGCCGGACACGATCTTCCTCTTGATGTCGGCCACGCTCGGCGACACGCGTGACATCCGCGAGGACCTCGCCAGCCGCACCGGGACCGAGGTCATCCTCGTCGAGTCCGACGAGCGTCCGGTCCCGCTCGACTTCGAGTACCGGGAGACGCCGCTCAGCCAGACCGTCTCGGAACTGCTCGAGGCGGACAAGGGGCCGATGTACGTGGTGAACTTCAGCCAGCGCGAGTGCGCGGATCTCGCGCAGAGCCTGACGAGCCTCAAGCTCGTGAGCGCGGAGGAACGCCGCGCAATCACGACGGCGCTCGGGGACTTCCGCTTCGACACGCCGTACGGGCGGGACCTCAGCCGCTTCATCCACGCGGGGGTAGGCGTGCACCACGCGGGGCTCCTGCCGAAGTATCGGTTGCTGGTCGAGCAGCTCTCGCAGCGCGGACTGCTCCAGGTGATCTCCGGGACCGACACGCTGGGCGTCGGCGTCAATATCCCGATCCGTACCGTGCTCTTCACGCGGCTCGTGAAGTTCGATGGGCAGAGGCTCGGTGTTCTACGCGTGCGCGAGTTCAAGCAGATCTCGGGACGCGCGGGTCGCAAGGGCTTCGACGAGCGGGGGAGCGTAGTCTGTCAGGCGCCCGAGCACGTGATCGAGAGCAAGCGCCCGCGCGGTCGCGGGGGCAAGAGGAAGGGCCGGCGCAAGCGGCCTGCCGGCTTCGTGTCCTGGGACAGCACCACGTTCCAGCGCCTGATAGAGCGTCCCCCCGAGCCCCTGGTCTCGTGCTTTCGGGTGACGCATGGAGCCGTCGTCAACGTGCTTCGACGCGAGGAGACGTCCCCTGATCCATCGCGGCCCTACCGCGCCTTGGTTGAGTTGATCGACAGCAGCCACGAGAGCGCGGCTCGCAAGCGGCGGCTGCGCCGCGACGCGGCGAAGCTGGTTCGAGGGCTGCGTCACTCCGGCGTCGTCGAGCTGGCGCGCGAGGCGGACTCGGACCGCCGGCGCCTACGCGTACGGGACGACCTGCAGTGGGACTTCTCGCTCCACCACGCGCTCTCCCTGTACCTGGTGGAAGCCAGCGGCTCCCTCGACGTAAACGAGCCGGACTACGCCCTCGACCTGTTGAGCCTCGTCGAGACCATTCTGGAAGACCCGACTGCACTCTTGCGGGCGCGGCTGGACCGGCTCAAGCGCGACCTGCTGGCGCAGCTCAAGGCAGAGCGCGTTCCCTACGAGGAACGCGTGCGGCTGCTCGACGAGGTCGAGCCGCCGCAACCCAACGCCGAGTTCATCCAGCAGACCTTCGCGCTGTTTGCCGAACAGCACCCCTGGGTGCACCGCGACGACGTGCGCCCCAAGTCGATCGCGCGCGAGATGTTCGAGGGGTACTACAGCTTCGAGCATTACATTCGGCACTGGGGCCTGCAGCGCATGGAGGGACTCCTGCTGCGCTACCTCGGCCAGGTCTACAGCTCGCTCCTGCAGGGTACGTCCGATGCGGCGAAGACCGAGGAGGTCCGCGACGTGCTCGCCTTCTTTCGTCTGCTGATCGAGCGCGCCGACTCGAGCCTTCTCACTCAGTGGGAGGGCATGCTGTCGGCGGAGACGGCAGATACTGGCGACGTGCCGGAGGCAGACGCTGCAGTCGATCTCGCCGCGGATCCGCGCGCCTTGCGGGCGCGCATCCGCGCAGAGCTGCACCGAGTGGTCGCAGCCCTTGCCGCAGCAGATTATGAAGAAGCCGCTCTCTGCGTCCGCCAGGACCGAGGAGACCCGTGGGACGCGCTGCGCTTCGAGCGAGCCCTGGCCCCGTATCTGGAAGAGTACGAGAGCATCGATTTCACCCCCCGCGCCCGCCTGGCCGAATACACCCAGATCGAGTCATCCGGTCCGAACCGCTGGAGGGCCACCCAAACCCTGCTTGACCCCGTCGACGACCGCCTCTGGCACCTGCAAGCCGAAGTCGATCTCCCCGACGAGCTCCAACCGGGCGTCCGCCTCCTCCAGGTGACCCGCATCGGTACGTAGCGACAAGTCGGTTCCCGAGCTCCCCCCCCACCAACTCGACCGGGGCGCCGTCCCCCGCTGGAGTGCTAGGCTGCGCCCGTGACCGACCAGGTTCAAACGCTCGAGGCGACGTCGGCTGACACACGAGAGGAGCGCCTCAGCTTCGGAACAATTCTCATGTACTCGCTCCCGACGGTAGGCGCCGGCTACATGTTCCTCCTGGTCGGCCTCTACCTGATGAAGTTTGCGACCGACGTGTTGCTCATCGCGCCGGCCGCGATGAGCGTGATCTTCGGACTGTCGCGCGTGTGGGACGCCGTCTCCGATCCCATCGCCGGCTACCTGAGCGACCGCACCAGCCACCGTGCGGGGCGGCGCCGCCCCTGGATCTTCCTCAGCTCCGTCCCGATCGGCCTCGCCTACGTGATGGTCTTTGCGCCCCCGGATGCCCTCCAGGGTGCCGCGCTCGTCGGCTGGATGGCGATCGGGGTGTTCCTCTTCTACTCCGCCATGACCATCTTCATCGTTCCACACATGTCACTCGGCGCCGAGCTCACCACCGACTACCACGACCGGAGCCGGATCTTCGGTGTCCGGCACGCGGTCTGGACGATCGGCTCCATACTGTCGCTCGCGGGCATGTCCCTGCTAATCGGGGCCGAGGCAGGCGGGGCAGCCAGCTCGCGGCAGATGGCACAGCAGCTGGCGCTCGTCGCGTCGGTCGCGACAGGTGCCATGATCATCGTCGCGTCGGTGCGTCTCCGCGAGCGTTCCGAGTACCAGGGACGCGGAGCCCAGCGGCCCTTCAAGGCCTTTGCGGACGTCTGGGCCAATCCGCACGCGCGCCTGCTCTTGATCGTGACCCTGATCGAGAACCTAGGCGCGGCGACCATCGGCATCCTCACGCTGTATGTGGCCCAGTACGTTGTGGGTACGCCGCAGCTCGCTCCGCTCATCATCCTCTGCTACATGATCCCGTCCTTCGCCTCGGTCCCGCTCTGGATTCCGCTGTCCCGCAGGTTCGGCAAGAAGAACCTGTGGATGTTCTCGATGGTCCTGACCGCGTTTTCCTTCGGTGGAATGTTCTTTCTCGAGCAGGGCAGCATCGGTCTGATCAGCTTTCTCGCGGCCACCGCGGGTCTGGCCGCGGGCTGCGGTGGCGTTGTCAGCCCTTCGATCCAGACCGACGTCATCGACTACGACGAGTACATGACGGGCGAGCGCAAGGAGGGCGCGTACTTCTCTGCCTGGAACTTCACCTTCAAGCTCTCGTTCGGCGTCACACTCTTCTTCACCGGTTTCGTGCTCCAGTTCTCCGGCTACGTTCCGAACGCCGAGCAGACCGAGACGGTGAAGACCGCGATCCTGGCGCTGTACGCGCTGTACCCCCTGGTCTGCTTCCTGCTCGGGGCGGCCATCTTCTCGCGCTTCCGCCTCAACGAGGCGGAGCATGCGGAGATCCGCGCAGCGCTGGACGCGCGGCGCGTCGAAGCTCTCCCTGGTCCGAGCCAGCCCCGCTAGCCCCGTCGCGCCTCTTCCGCAATGCGGCGCCTGGAAGCGGCCCAGGAGCAGATCGGGCAGGCCGACAGGTCGTGGCGACGTGCGGGACAGTACTGCCTGCCGAAGTGAATGATCTCTAGGTGGACCCTGCCCCAGTCCTCGCGCGGGAAGACCACCTTCAGGTCGCGCTCCGTCTGGGAGACGTTCTTCCCGCTCGACAGGCCCCAGCGCGCGGCGAGCCGGTGGATGTGAGTGTCGACGGCGAAAGCGGGCACCCCGAACGCCTGCGCCATGACGACGCTGGCCGTCTTGTGTCCGACACCGGGGAGAGCTTCGAGGTCCTCGAAGCTCTCGGGGACCTGCCCGCCGTGCTTCTCGACGATGATCTTCGACAGCGTGCGGATGTTCTTGGCCTTTGCAGGGGCCAGGCCGCAGGTTCGGATGATGCTGCGAATGCGGGACACGGAGAGCGCCGCCATCTCCTCCGGCGCGGAGGCCTTTGCAAACAGGATCGGCGTCACCTGGTTCACTCGCGCGTCCGTGCACTGGGCGGAGAGCAGCACCGCGATCAGCAGCGTGTAGGGGTCCACGTGATCCAGGGGGACGAGTCGCGTCGGAAAGAGCTCGTCGAGGATCTTCTGGATCCGCTCGGCCTTCTCCGCGCGCTTCACTCCGAGTCTCCCGTGTCCGGGAGTCGCACCCAGCTCACGATGGTGTCGACCCAACGCGGGTGGGCGTTCAAGCATGGGATCAGCTCGAGCGACTCTCCCCCGAGCGCTCGCCACTGCTCGCGCCCTCGGATGCCGATCTCTTCGAGCGTCTCGAGGCAGTCGGCGACGAACGAGGGACACATGACGGCCAGCCGCTTGACGCCGCGGCCGGCGAGCTCGGGCAGTACATCCGTGGTGTTCGGGCGGATCCAGGGAATGCGACCGAGCCGAGACTGGAACGACATCGACCACGCATTCTCGTCCAGCTCGAGCGAGCTGGCGAGCGCGCGCGACGTCGCCGCGCATTGCGCTCGATAGCAGCGCCGGTTTGCCGTGCGGATGAGGTCGCAACAGTCCGGGGAAATTAGGCAGTGTCCGCCGCTCTCGTCGCTCTTTCGCACCTGGCGTTCCGGGAGGCCGTGGTAGCTCAGGAGCAAGTGTGCTCCTCCTGCATCCGCGAGGCGGGGACGAGCGACCTCTGCCAGCGAAGCGATGAAGTCCGCGTCGTCGTAGAACTCCGGGAGCGTCTCGAGGCACGGCACGTTCCACAGCTTCGCGGCGCTCCGCAGCACGAGCTCCAGGCCCGATCCGGACGAGGACGACGCGTACTGCGGAAACAGCGGCAACACGACGATGCGTTCTACCGCCGCCGCCAGCAGGCGTACGAGGGCTCCAGACACCGAGGGCTCTCCGTATCGCATCGCGAGCTCCACTACGGCCCGCTCTCCCAGGCGCCCCGCCACTGCGCTGCGCAGGCTGTGACCGTGGGTAAGGAGCGGCGAGCCACTCGCGGTCCAGATCTTGGCGTATGCGGCGGCAGTCTTCGGAGCGCGAAACAGCGTGGCTGCGGCGACCGCGATGGCCCTCGCCGAGACCGATGCGTCGATCACGCGCGGATCGCTCAGGAACTGCCGCAGGTAGCGCCGGACGTCCGGAGTTCGGGGTGAGGCGGGTGTCCCGAGGTTCAAGAGCAGGAGACCGACGCGCGGCGCAGGGACAGTCACAGAGCAGAGTGTATCGGAGGGGCGTGCCTGGCGCGGCGAGCACGTGTTGAGCGCGTCGCCTGCAACTGATTGAATACGGGCGCAGCCGGAAGAGGAGCCGTCCATGCGTGCCACAGTCAGCATCTGTCTCTTTGCCCTTGCCCTTGCGCTTGCCAGCCCGCTCCGCGCGGCGGATGACTGGTACCCATCGAAGTACGGGGCCGACGACAGGCTTGGAGCGATCAACAATCTCTCGCCAGCGAAGGTTCTCGAAGCGGTGCAGCTGGTTCGCACCGGGAAGACCTACGCGCTTGGCGTGGTGACCGGCCGCGAGACACCGGCGTTCGGCCCGCGGAGCTTCCAGATCCTCACCATGAACGGGGGTGATGCGTCGGCGCCCGGACAGGGGCCGAACCTGATGACCTACAACGACGACCTGCTTGTGACCTGGCTCGGCATCGGAACGCAGCTCGACGGGCTGGGCCACCTCGGCATCGGCCACCGCTACTACAACGGCACGCCGGTGTCCGAGTTCCTGAGGCCGGACGGGCTGCTCGAGTTCGGAACGCACACCCTGCCGCCGATCGTGACACGCGGCGTGCTGCTGGACATCGCGGGGCTGAACGCCGTCGACAGACTCGCCGCAGGGACTGCGATCAACCGCCAGGAGATCGATGCGGCCGCCCGGCGCCAGGGTGTCGCACTGCGTCACGGCGACGTGGTCATCTTGAATACGGGCTGGCAGGCGCTGGCAGAGAGCGATCCAGAGCAGTTCCTCGCGGGCGAGCCCGGTCTCGGCGTGGGGGGTGCGGAGTATCTGGCCGGCCTCGGCGTCGTCGCGGTGGGAGCGGACGGCTGGGCCCTCGAGGTTCTTCCCTCCGAAGACGAGGCTCAGGTCTATCCCGTGCACCAGCTGCTGCTCGCGAAGAACGGTGTCTACATCCTGGAGAACGTCAGGACTGATCAGCTCGTCGCCGACGAGGCCTGGGAGTTTCTGTTCGTGCTGGGACAGCCGAGGTTCGAGGGCGCAGTCCAGATGGTGATCAACCCCATCGCGATCCGCTGAAGCATGGCGACGCTGCGTGCTATTGCCGTCGTCGGTGCCTCGCTGGCAGGTCTGCGCGCCGTCGAGACGCTGCGCCGGAAGGGCTACGACGGGACCATCACGCTGATTGGTGCGGAGTCGCACATGCCTTACGACCGGCCTCCGCTCTCCAAGGAGCTCCTCACCGGCAGCTGGGACGTGGATCGGCTTCCCCTCCGCCGGGAGGACTACGCCGACCTAGAGCTCGACCTGCGGCTGGGGCGCCGGGCGGTCGCCCTTGACGTCGCCGAGCAGCGGCTGCAGCTCGACGACGCGGCCTCCGTCGCGTACGACGGCCTGATCATTGCTACGGGCTCGGCGCCCCGCGAGCTCCCGGGCACGCCGCCGCTCGAGGGGATCCACCTGCTGCGCACGCTCGACGATGCGCTCGCGATTCGCGCTGCGCTGACCAGCGGTCCGAGGGTGGCGATCGTCGGGGCAGGCTTCATCGGTGCAGAGGTCGCGTCCTCGTGTAGGGCTCGCGGCCTCGAGGTGACTCTGATCGAGGCGCTCGAGGTTCCTCTCCTGCGCGGGCTCGGAGCCGAGATGGGCGCGGTCTGCGCAGAGATGCATCGCGACGAGGGCGTGGACCTGCGCTGCGGCGTGGGCGTCGAGGGCTTTGCGGGCTCTGGACGCGTGGAGTCACTGCGCTTGAGCGACGGCAGCGAGGTCCGGGCCGATCTCGTCGTGGTAGGCATCGGCGTGGCTCCGGTCACGGACTGGCTGGTCTCCTCGGGGCTCGAGCTTGCCGACGGCGTCGTCTGTGACGCGACCTGTGCCACGCGGGCACCGGGCGTTGTTGCGGCGGGAGACGTCGCGCGCTGGTACAACCCCCTCTTCGAAGAGCAGATGCGGGCGGAGCACTGGACCAATGCCGTGGAGCAGGGCGTGGCGGCCGCGGAGACCCTGCTCGCCGGACCAGCGGCGGCCGAGCCGTTTGCACCCGTTCCCTTCGTCTGGTCCGATCAGTACGGCATCAAGATCCAGGTTGCGGGCCAGATCCGCGCTGACGACAAAATTGAGCTGATTGCTGGTTCCGTACACGAGCGCAAGTTCACCGTGCTGTACGGTCGCGCCGGCCGGCTCTCCGGCGTGCTCGCCTTCAACCGCCCCAGAGACGTCATCGCGTACCGACGAATGCTCGCCGACCGCCCGAACTGGAACGACGCCCTGGCACAAGCCGCAAGCACCTAGTGTCCTAGCCGAGCAGGCTCTGCAAGTGCTTGCGACGCTCGGGCGGGATACGGGTGGGTCGCCCGGTGTCGGTTACCATCGCGTGGCCCGTCTCAGCCATGGCGATCAGATCGTCTCCTCTGCGGATGCAGTAGCCGATCCGCAGCGATGCACCGCGGACCGCACGCGCCCAGCACGTGACCTCGAGGATGTCGTCGAAAGAGGCCGCACGTTTGTACTCGAGCTCTACGTCGGTCACCGCGAAGTGCAGGCCGCGATCCACGTACTGCTTGTACGGCACGTCGTGCTCGTCGAGAAAACGGATGCGGGCGAGCTCCAGGTAGCGGACGAAGTTCGCGTGGTGCACGATGCGCATGCCGTCGGTGTCGTAGAACGGCACGCGGTAGCGAAGCGTCGAGTAGGGTACGCCGGGGGATGGCGCTACAGCGAGTTCGGCCACCGCGCGATTCTTTCCTGAGCGCGCGCGCCGGTCAAGGCGACCGGGCCGTGAGCACACTAGACTCCCCGAGATGCTGCATGTCGGCAAGATCGAGATCCCACTGCGCGAGCTTCGCTTCGGCTTCTCGCGCAGCTCGGGTCCAGGCGGCCAGAACGTGAACAAGCTCAACACCAAGGTGACCCTGCACTGGAACGTGGAGCGGAGTCCGAGCCTGCCCGAGGGCGTACGCCGCCGCTTCGTCGCGCGGTACAGCCGACGCGTCTCTCGCGATGGTGATCTCGTGCTGATGAGTCAGCGCTTTCGCGACCAGGGTCGAAACGTCGGCGATTGTCTCGAGAAGCTCCGGAGCATGATCGAGGAGGTGGCTCGACCTCCCCGCCCGCGCAAGCCGACCCGGCCGGGGCGCGGGGCAGTGGAGGGTCGGCTGCGCGAGAAGCGCATGCGCTCGACATTGAAGCGCGGCCGCCGACCCGTCCGCGACGAGGACTGAGTCTTGCGGGACCCTGCCGCGGGCGGCCGCGGCGCTTGCAGGGAGCTGCTTCGTGGGGCGGATCGGAACTTGGGGACGGTCCTTAATCGGAACCAGTTGGAGGGCGGCCTCTAGCGCAGGAGTGCTTCGAGGGCGAAGACGTGGGGGTCTTCTGCTTCGATCTCGCGCAGCGCCTGGGCTAGACGCAGTACGTACTCCTGGTTCGCGCCGCTCGGTCCGGAGGCATCCCTGACCTGCGCGGCGATCTCCGTCAGATCCGCGGGTCCCAAGAAGTTATGGTTCGAAGGCGTAGCGATGTAGATCAGCCCGTCGGTGCGCTCGCCGTCCCGGAACTCTAGCGTCACGTCCCGCCGGGCGTAGCCCCCGCGTTCGCGGTGGTCGAGCCGATCGAGGGTGGCGCCGATGTCCCCGCCCTCTACGCGGTAGGCCATGCCCCAGCATGTCTTGCCCTCGCAAGGGACCAGAGTCACGACCCGTCCCGGTGCCCCCGGGACCCCTCGGTGGTCGGTCGAGCCTTGCCAGAAGCGTCGCTCCCACCCTTCGATGAAGGCCGGCCGACGCTCGCTGTGGGGGAAGGCGGGACGCCAGACGAGCGAGCCGTAGCCGAAGATCCAGAGTGTATTCACGGGCTGTACGATTCGCGCAGCATTCGTGGCGCGCGAAGGTAGCGCGCCTGCGCGGGGTCGAGCATCCTCGCGGCGGAAAGCCCGAATACCCCTCGAGATCCGGAACGCGACTGGCGCAGACCTGGCACAGCTGACCCGAGCTGTACAAACACCGCCTCCGCAATGTCTGCATCAAGGCGCTCCTTGCCGGTACAGCTCGGCTGCGGAGACGAACGCGCGGAACAGCGACTCGCGATGCGTTGCCGCCAGCTTCTCCGGATGCCACTGCACGCCGAGGGTGAATGCGGCGCCGCATGTCTCGACTGCCTCGATCGTTCCGTCCGGTGCACGCGCAGCGACGCGTAGGCTCGGCCCGGCGTCCGCGATGCCCTGGTGGTGCAGGCTGTTCACGGGATCTGGGGCCTCGCCCAGGACGGAGGCGAGTCGGGTGCCTGGCTCGACGGAGATGGCGTGCCGATCGGAAAGCTCGAGCTTGTGCGGAGCGGCGTCGGGCACGTCACTCGCGATGTCGTAGTAAAGCGCGCCCCCCTCGCGAAGGACCAGGAGCTGGGCGCCGTAGCAGATGCCGAGCACGGGCAGATTCCGCCTGCAGGCCGCGTCGAGCAGCGCGCGATCGAAGGCCAGCTGATGCTCCGGCGTCGGATCGAAGCGCACGTGCGCGGGGTAGGGGACGGGCGGAGGGATGTCGTCGCCGCCCGGCAGCAGCAGAGCGTCGATCTTGCGGACGAACGCGTCGGGATTGCTCGAGGGCGGCAGGTAAAGCGGCAGCGCGCCGGCGGCGCCGAGCGCGCTCGCGTAGCTCGCATCGACGTAGTGATACGTGCGACCGCTGCGCCACCTGCCTCGATCGTCGAGGCAGGTCGGCATGCCAATGACGGGTCCCATGCGCGGAGAGTAGGCCTTGCGGGACCCTCAGGCCTACAGTCTTCGCTTTGCGTATGGCTCCGCGGCACTTGCACTTGTGGGTGCCGACACAGAGAAAGCCCCCGAAGCGGCGGCTCCGGGGGCTATCCTTGGGTGATGAATGTGCTCAGTTCGGAGAGACGCTGATCACTCTGCTCTTCTCCGCCTCGGGCTGCGGCAGGCTCTCGAGTCGGAGTGAGCGCTTCATCTCCTCGAGCTCGCGGCGTGCACCCTCCAGACGCGCCTCGGCTCGGATCTGCTTCATGCGCTTCTGCAGTCCCCCGTCCTCCACCTCGAGCTCCACACGGCCTTCTGCTTCCAGATGGCCGATGTGCTCGCGGACGGACTCGAGGGCGCGCATGTCGCCCTCTACGGACAGGCCCTCCAGGGCGTCCTGGATGCGGCGCCTGGCGCGAGAGCTGGCCAGCGATGCGAGCATCCGTACCTTCTCGCGCTCGAGCGCCTGTATCTCGCTGCGGAATGTGACCAGGTTCTTGCGCGCGCTGTCGACCTCGCGCCGAACGTCGTCGAGCTCTCCCTCGGAGCGCTCGAGGTCCCCCTGCAAGGAGTCCCTGTGCGAGATGAGCGCGAGTGCGACCTCGTCGTCGCCGCGCTTCACGGCACGGTCGATGTCCTCGCGCACGCGGATGACCTCGCTGCGGCGTTCGCGGATCTCCGCCTGCAGCTTGTTGCGCATGTACAGGATCCCGGCCACTGCCTGCTTGAGCTGCGCGTAGTGGCTCATGCGCGCCTGGATGGCGCTCTCATATACGGCTCTCGGGTTCTCGTGCTCGCGGTCCCGGATCCAGCTTCCGAACGCTCCCTGGATGAGACTCTTCACGCGCCCGAAGAAGCCGCGCGGTCGTTCGATCGTCATGCCTGTTCCTCCCTGTTCTTTGAAAGAATGAGTTCCTTGTCGTCGCGCGAGCCCGGGCCAGCTCCGTTGTGACGGATCCTCACCCAGACCTGCGTGCGGGCCAGGTTCTCTCCCATCGCCACTTCGATGCGCGGCTGCCGGGTCTGGCACGCCTCGAGCGAGTCGATTGCCGACTCCAGCACCTCGCGAAAGGCGGTCGCCAGCTGGCGTGCGTCTGCCCGGATGCGGCCCACGCTGTCGAACTCCACGGACAGCGCGATGCCTGCCCGCTCGAGCCGCTCGCGCTGCTGCGCGAGGGTTTGCTCGAGGACGTCGGCAACGTTGAAGGTGGCGCTTGCCGCTGCGGGAGCTTCCGGGGAGCTGCTGTCTGCGCCGCTGAAGCCTTCTGCATCGGCGAGGGCATCTTGGGCGAGCTGCAGGTTGCCGGACGAGTCCGGGTCGTCGCCCACGCGCTCGAGCAGCTCACGAGCCTCGGAGAGCTCACTCGCGCCCCCGCTGCGGTGCCGAGCGTGGCGCCGCCGTACCCGCTGCGCCTGCCGTTCGAGCTCGCGCTTGGTCCAGTGCTCCCTCAGCTTGGGTGCGACGTGGAGGCGCGAGTACCGGCTCCAGAGCTTGAGCCCCCAACAGATCGCGACGATGGCTCCCACCGGTCGCACGATCCAGAGCAAGAGCATGGTGACGCCGAGATAACGGACGAACTCCTCCCAGAAGGCCGTCCTGCGAGCCGCGTAGACCTGCGCCCGCCGGTAGGCTCGGTCGTGGCGCTCGGCCCTTCGTTCGAATCCCCGCTTGACTTCGCCGTCCCAGTGACGTGAGGCGTTCATGCCCGCGGATAGAGCAAAGGCCATGCCGTCCGGCCGCGAGCACGGCTGGCGTCTTTTCGGGGTCCTGGTGCAGCCTCGGAGCTTCAGGTGCTAGCTCGCACCTGCAGTGGATATGGGCCGCGGAGAGGCGGGCACATCCCGATTCGATAGAGTCCGTGCGATCGATCTGGAGCACGGCATGAAGCGGATCCTACTGTTTCTCCTCACGAATCTCGCCATCCTCATGGTGCTGGGGACGGTCTTCCAGCTGCTGGGCCTGGAGGGCGTGCTCGACGAGCGGGGCGTCGATCTGAACCTGGGCAACCTGTTCGTGATGGCGCTCGTGATCGGCATGAGCGGCTCGTTCATCTCGCTCGCGCTGTCCAAGTGGATCGCGAAGCGCATGACGGGCGCGCAGGTGATCGCACAGCCCCGCGGCGAGACAGAGAGCTGGCTGGTGCAGAGGGTGCACCAGCACGCGGAGGCCGCGGGAATCGGTTCTCCCCAGGTCGCGATCTTCGAGTCCTCCACTCCCAATGCGTTCGCCACTGGAGCTCGCCGCAACAGCGCGCTCGTGGCCGTGAGTACGGGCCTGCTCCAGCGCATGAATCGCGACGAGGTGGACGCCGTGCTGGGGCACGAGGTGAGCCACATCGCGAACGGCGACATGGTGACGCTGGCGCTGATCCAGGGCGTGGTGAACACCTTCGTGATCTTCTTCTCGCGCATCATTGGCCACTACGTGGACCGCGTCGTCTTCAAGACGCAGCGTGGTCACGGCGTCGCGTATTACGTGACCTCGATCGTCGCGCAGCTCGTGCTCGCGATCCTGGCCAGCGTGATCGTCATGTGGTTCTCACGTCAGCGCGAGTTTCGAGCGGATGCGGGGGGTGCCCGCCTCGCGGGGACGGGCAAGATGGTCGGCGCGCTGGAGCGCCTGAAGGCGGGGACTGAGCCGCTGCCCGATCAGCTGGCCGCGTTCGGGATCTCTGGCGGGCGCGCCGGGGGACTGCGCCGACTGTTCTCGACGCACCCGTCGCTTGACGAGCGAATCGCGCGCCTCAAGGGAGCGACTCGCGTCTCTTAGATGCCTGTGTGCTCCGGAACATGTGGTCGAACGTGATGGCCTCGCGTTGCCAGACCCACTCGCGCGGAAGCTCGGCAGCAAGGCCTGCCCGAGGGTGCCCTGCTAGCTCGCCCGGTTCCGTGTCATCAGAGAGCGCATCCGCGGCGAGCAGCCCCAGTAGGAAGGCCACGCTCCCGATCATGGCCGCAAGTGTCAGAGAGATCCTGCTGTCGCGTTCCTGTGTCATGCGTCGATCCTCCGGTCCGTAGCAGGCTGGGAGAGCGCAAGAGTCGTGCCCGGCGCGCACGCGCACTTGACGCTTGCGCGCGAGAGTCTCCGCAGGTCACGGGGTTCAGTGCAGGCGGCAGGCTGCGATCAGGCGCGGATCTCCCGGACGAGTCAACGGAGCGCTAGATCACCCCGTCGGCACGGAGCCGGGCCATTTGCTCTGAGTTGCGTCCGAGCAGCTTATTGTAGATGCGCTCGTTGTCGGCCCCGAGAGCCGCGGAACCGCGCCAGATCTTCTGCGGCGTTTTCGAGAACTTCGGCACGGTTCCGACGCCTTTCAGTCGGCCGACCTGCTCGTCCTCCCACTCGATGTGAAGACCGCGCGCCTTGTAGTGCGGATCGTTGGCTGCGTCGCGCGCGTTCAGCACCGGGGAGCAGGCGACACCGGCCTCGTTCATCAGCTGCACGACCTCGCTCACCGCGCGGTCCGCGACCCAAGCGCGCAGTAGCGTGTCGAACTCGATCCCGTGTACCTCTTCGACCTCGATGTGTGAAGCCGCCCACTTCTCGTCGGTCGGGTCAAGGCCGATCAGCCTGCAGACTTTGTCGAAGAGCGTACCGACCGCGGCGATCACGACCCAGCCGTCCGCGGCGCGGAACACGTCGTAGGGCTGGAACGCCGGCGCCTTGTTGCCGCTACGCTCGCGAACGCTGTCGAGCTGGAAGTACTCCACCATCGTGCCCGCCAGGACCGCGTGAATCGCCTCGAACTGCGAGAGGTCGATCGACTGACCCTCACCGGTCTCGCGGGCGTGGACCAGCGCGGCGAGCGACGAGCTCAGACAGAAGAGCGCCGTGATGTAGTCGGCGGTCCACGGGGTGGCACGCACGGGGGGTTCGGGATCGGAGAACCCGGTCTGGTACATCATGCCCCCGAAGGCCTGCCCGATCATGTCGTAGCTCGCCCGCCCCAGGTAGGCCGGGTCCCCGGTCTGACCGTACCCAGAGACGTGGCAGATGACGAGTTCCGGGTTCCGGTCGAGCACGACCTTGTCGGTCAGGTCCCACTTCGAGTAGGTACCCGGCCGGGAGCTCTCCATCCAGATCTCCGCCCGCTCGGCGAGCTCCAGAAAGATCTCGTGACCCGCGGGGACGCTCATGTCAAGCGTGACGTGAAACGCGTTGCGTCGCTCCGCCAGCCAGCTCGTGCTGACCGGCGGGCCTTCGCCGTCCACGGTGGGGATGCGGAGCCCCACCTCGCGCCAGACGGCGTCGCCGACGCCCGGGCGCTCTATCTGGATCACCTCCGCTCCCATCTGGGCTGCCAGGGAGGCCGCGAACGGCTGGGCAATAATCGATCCCGTCGATAGGATTCGCACGCCCCGCAGGGCGCCGAACACCTCAGGGACCAGTGTCTCGGGTGGCATCTTCAGGCCTCCTTCTCGTGGCGCCTACGATTCTAGACGTCTCTCGCGAGTCGTGGCACCCGCCGGAAACCTGGCGAGCACCTCCACCAGCTCAGGTGGGCCGGAGGCTGACAACGCACAGCCTCAGCCCGAGGGATGAGATTCCCGCCCGGATCGCGAGCCTGCGACGCGCCGGGCTTCCGCAGCCGACTCGATCGACCGGTCTCGGCTCCGCCTCACTGCATTCCGTACCGCTTGAGCTTCTTGTAGAGACACTCGCGCGTGATGCCCAGGCTTCGCGCGGTGACAATGCGGCGCTGACCGTGGCGCTCCAGTGCGCGGCGTAGCACCCACGCTTCGAAGCGGGCCATCGTCTCGCGCAGGCTCTCCGAAGAGCCGTCGCGGGCAGCGCTGGCGAGACGTCGCGAATCTGGGCTGAGAGCATCCGCGCGGTCAGCTCTGCTTCGCCCGCGGCGTGGGCGACAATGCGCGCGACCTCGTTCTCCAGCTCGCGGACGTTGCCCGGCCATGTGTACGTCTCGAGCAGACGGGCGGCATCTTCGGAGACGTCCCGAAGCGAGTCGTTGTCGGGACTGGACTCGAGAAACTGACGTGTCAGTGGAACGATGTCCTCGCAGCGCGCGCGCAGCGGTGGCACGAAAATCGGGAAGACATTAAGCCGGTAATAGAGATCGCGCCGGAACTCTCCGAGCTCCACCGCGGGCTCTAGCTCGCGGTTTGTTGCCGCCACGATTCGCACGTCCACGTGCACCTCGCGGGTGCCCCCAAGCCGGCGGATGACACCCTCCTGGAGGGCACGCAGCAGCTTGACCTGAAAGCCTAGCGAGGTCTCGCCGATCTCATCCAGGAACAGCGTGCCCCTGTTTGCCTGCTCGAAGTGGCCGGCTCGCGAGCGTGTCGCCCCCGTGAATGCGCCCCGTTCAGAGCCGAACAGCTCGCTCTCGAGCAGCGTCTCCGGAAAGGCGGCACAGTTGAGGGCGACGAATGGCGCCCGGCGGTCGCGACCCCCCTCGTGGAGCGCGCGGGCGATCACCTCCTTGCCCGTGCCAGTCTCTCCTTGAATCAAGACGGTGGCTCGACTCCGCTGCGCCTTCTCGACGAGCTGCAGAACCGCCCGCATCGCTGGACTCCGAGCGACGATGCCTTCGACGCCTCTCGGGCGCCGGTTGCCGTGAGCGCGCGGCTGTAGGCTGTCCACTCGCGCTATCAAGTTGGCGCGGGCCGATGCGTTTCGTACGATGAGCTCCTCGACGCCCAACCCGAACAGCTCGGAAGCCTCCGGGAGCTCCGTGGTCTCGACCAGCGCGAGCACGGGGAGGCGGTTGCGTCGCCGCCGTAGCCAGCGCGCGTCTGCGAGCGCGTCCTCGAGAGTCCGTCGATCCAGGCAGATCGCTCGAACCCCACCTTCTGCCAGGGCAGTTGCCGCCTCCTCCCGGTCTGCGGCCACGCACAGAGATCCGTCCATCCCCGACTCCGACGAATCGGAGACGATGAGTATCCGATCGCTCACCTCTCGCCTCCCAACACCGGAGAACGAGAGCAAGCGCCATGCCTGCTTGGCGGCCCCGGGAGACGCTCGCGAGCACACTCTGTGACGCGTAGTTCGCCAGATCCGGCCGAGCCGCAGCCGATACCGCGCAGTATTGCTTGACCGTCCGGGGCACGGTGTGTACAGTCCCGCCTCGATGTCGCGAACCGACCGACAGATTCTCGCGGAGAAGCTTAGCGGCCCGGTGTCCTGAGGGGCGCCGGGATATCCCTTCCTCTTCCGAACTCTGTCTGTCTCTGAAAGGTTCGCACACCATGAGCGTCTTCCATGTCTCCCGACGCTTCCCTTCTCTCGGCCTCGGCCTTAGTGGCGGTCGTCGGCCAGATGTGGCCGGCCGGCGGCCGTAATCCGCGCTGCAACCGCACGAGCTTTCCGACCTTTCACCGAGACAGGTCAGTGGCCGCCGGGTCGATCGACCGCGAGGAACGAAGATGACCGCAATGCCCAACCACAAGTACCAGCCCTTTCCGCCGATCCGGCTGCCGGATCGGTGCTGGCCAGGTCGTGTGATCGAGCGCGCGCCGACCTGGTGCAGTGTGGACCTGCGCGACGGAAACCAGGCGCTGATCGAGCCGATGAGCGTGGAGCGCAAGCGCCGTCTGTTCGACGCGCTCGTCGGCGTCGGGTTCAAGGAAATCGAGGTCGGCTTTCCGAGCGCCTCACAGACGGAGTTCGACTTCGTCCGCGAGCTGATCGAGAAGGACCGGATCCCCGAAGACGTCACAATCCAAGTGCTCACACAGGTGCGCGACGAGCTGATCCATCGCACCTTGCAGTCGATCCGCGGTGCGCGTCGCGTGATCGTCCACCTCTACAACTCCACGTCCGAGCTCCAGCGCCGCGTCGTGTTCGGCCTCGATCCAGCGGGAATCGTCGGCATCGCGGTGAGCGGCGCTCAGCTCGTTCGCAAGCTCGCCGACGAGCTGCCAGACACGGAGGTCGTCTTCGAGTACTCGCCGGAGAGCTTCACCGGAACCGAGCTCCCCTTCGCGGTGGAGATCTGCGAGGCGGTCATGCAGGTGTGGGGTCCCACGCCGGAGAGCCGCATGATCGTCAACCTGCCGGCCACCGTCGAGATGTCGACACCCAACGTCTACGCGGATCAGATCGAGACCTTTGCTCGGCGCGTCGCCGGGCGAGAGACCATCATCCTCAGCGTCCACCCGCACAACGACCGGGGTACGGCCGTGGCCGCAGCCGAGCTGGCCCAGATGGCCGGGGCGGAGCGCGTGGAGGGGACCCTGTTCGGCAACGGCGAGCGCACCGGCAACGTTGATGTGATCACGCTGGCCATGAACCTGCATACGCAGGGCGTCGACCCGGGGCTCGATCTGAGCGACCTGAACGGCCTGCGAAGGGTCGCCGAGCACTGCACCCGTCTGCCCCTGCATCCTCGTCATCCCTACGCAGGAGAGCTCGTGTTCACCGCGTTCTCCGGGTCGCACCAGGACGCGATCAAGAAGGGCTTCGATGCGCGGGGTCGGAGCAGCTCCGAGCGCTGGGAGATGCCGTACCTGCCGGTTGATCCGGCCGACGTCGGTCGCAGCTACGACGCCCTGGTGCGCATCAACAGCCAGTCGGGCAAGGGCGGGGTTGCCTACGTTATGGAGGAGGACCACGGGCTGCGCCTGCCGCGGCGCCTGCAGATCGAGTTCAGCCAGCAGATCCAGAAGCTCGCGGAGAAGACCGGGACGGAGGTCGCGCCGGAGCAGCTCTGGCATGCCTTCGAGAGCGAGTATCTGGCCGCGCGGGAACCCTACTCCTACGTGGAGCACCACGCGATGCCCGATCCAGACAGCTCGGAGCGGATTGGCCTCGAGGCGCGGATCGTGGTCCACGGTCGGCCCCTTAGCTTGCGTGGGGTAGGCAACGGGCCGATCGACGCCTTCATCAACGGATTGCGGAGCGAGCTGGGGGTTGATCTGCGCGTTGCGGATTACAGCGAGCACTCGCTGGGAACGGGCGCAGACGCGCACGCCGTGGCCTACGTTGAGATCGCCACCAGGTCGGGCTCGACGTTCTTCGGGGTCGGTCGCCACGCAAACATCGTTCGGGCCTCGCTCGAGGCGGTGCTCAGCGCGGCAAACCGCGCGCACCAGAGCGGGCGGCTCGCAAGCGCGGCCTAGGGAGAGTGCAAGCGCCGCGAATGCGGCGCGCGCAGCGAAGGCCATAGGCCTGAGCGAAGGTGGGTGGCCGCGGCCGCTCGCGGCCGGGTCCCACAAGGAACAGGCCTACTTCCGCTTCTTGCCCTTGCCTCGGCGCTTGTGCTTGCGCATCTGCCTGCGCTTCTGACGCCGGTCGTCAGCCTTCTGCGCCCGCGCCGTGCGGCGATTGGGGGCGCCCGGCATCCCCAGCTGAGCGGGATCGAGTCCACCGGGAATCCCGGGCATCCCACCGCCGAACATCTTGCCGAGTCCGGGCAGCTTGCCGAGGATGCCGGGACCCGACTGGCCGATCTGTCCCATGAGTTTGCGCATTGCGCCAAAGCGCTCGAGCATGTCGCCCAGGTCGCGACGTTGCGTGCCGGAGCCGCGCGCGATGCGCTCCTGGCGCGAGGCATCGAGGATCTCGGGCTGCAGTCGCTCCTGCGGGGTCATCGACAGGATCATTGCCTCGATCTTCGTCAGCTGGCCGGACTCGAGGCTGGCCCCTTCAGGGAGCATGTCGCTCATGCCCGGGATCTTCTCCACGAGCTCCTTGAGCGGGCCCATCTTCTGCAGCATGCGGAGCTGACTGAGGAAGCTCTCGAGGCTGAAGTTGCCGCGCAGCATGCGCTCGGCTTCTTTCTCTGCCTCCTCGGCGTCCACCACCTCCTCGAAGTCCTGAATCAGACCCACGACGTCGCCCATGCCGAGGATGCGAGAGGCCAGCCCCTCAGGCCGGAAGGTCTCGAGTCGGTCGTTGCCCTCTCCCATCGTCACGCAGCGGATCGGGATGCCGGTGGCCGCGCGAATCGCGAGCGCCGCACCGCCCCGGGAGTCGCCATCCAGCTTGGTCAGGATCAGGCCGTTCAGGTCGAGCCGCTCCGCGAAGCCCTTGGCCACGTTCACGGCCTCGCGCCCCATCATCGAGTCGCACACGAGGGTCGTGAGCTCTGGCGACGTGCGATCGTGGATCCGCGTCAGCTCCTGCATCAGCTCGTCGTCGATCTGGAGCCGACCTGCCGTGTCGAGGATCACGGTGTTCTTGCGCTTCTCCCGCGCGTGCGCGACCGCCTGGGCACAGATCTCGGCCGCGTCGTCGCCCTCGGGAGCGAATACCTCCACGCCCACCTGCTCTGCGAGCACGCTGAGCTGCTCACGGGCGGCCGGTCTTCGCACATCCGCCCCGACCAGCAGCGGCTCCTCTCCCACGTTCTTCAGGTGAAGGGCCAGCTTGGCGCAGGTGGTAGTCTTACCGGTTCCCTGCAGCCCGACCATCATCAGGACCCGGGTGCGCGCGAGGGCCGGCTCGATGGCATCTTCGGCGCCCATCAGCGCGACGAGCTCTTCGTAGCAGGCCTTGGTGAAGTGCTCTCCCGGGGTGACGTGCGCTTGGTGGCTACGCTTGCCCGCCCGCAGCCTGACGCTCTCACCGAGGCAGCGCTCGCTCACCTTGTCCAGGAAGTCGCGAACGATGCCGAGGTCGACGTCCGCCTCGAGCAAGGACATCCGTACCTCGCGCAGAGCCTCCGCGATGTTCTCCTCGCTCAGCCGGGTGATGCCCTGAAACCTCTCGCGGGCGTTGCGGAATCCCTTTGTGAGCGTCTCGAGCATGTGCTCGCAAGCTAGCACAGCAGCTCGCTGCTCCCTGGCGGGGCGATTGCCAGTCGGCAGGCGCGTGTGTGAGAGTGTGCCGCGCCTGACCCCTCGGGTCCGGGCACGAGCGGAGGTCGAATATTGCCCACGAATGTCGAGGCACACATCACCGGGACGGTCTTCAGCATCGAGATAGAGGTGGGTGCAGAGATCAGTGCGGGCGACGTGCTGGTAGTGATCGAGTCGATGAAGATGGAGCTGCCCGTCGAAGCGCCGTCGGGCGGCAAGGTCGCAGAGATTCGCGTCGAGGAAGGCCAGAGCGTGGAAGAGGGCGAGGTGCTCGTCACTCTCGACTGACTGGAGCGACGCTCCTGCAGGAGGCTGCACGAGGAGAGGTAGGATGGGACTCGTAGATGGAAAGGTGGCGATCGTCACGGGCGCAGGCGGCGGCCTCGGCCGCGAGCACGCGCTGCTGCTCGCGAGCGAGGGGGCCTCGGTCGTGGTCAACGATCTTGGCGGGACGCGTGACGGGGCTGGCTCTGGCGCGGCGATGGCGGACAGCGTTGTCGAGGAGATTCGCGCCGCCGGCGGCGAAGCCGCAGCCAGCTACGCTTCGGTCTCGACGGTCGAGGGTGGGGAGAACATTCTCCGGACCGCGCTCGACGCCTTCGGTCGGATCGACATTCTGATCAACAACGCCGGGATCCTGCGCGACAAGACGCTAGCCAACATCGACGAACAGACCTGGGACGTAGTGATCGACGTCCACCTCAAGGGCACGTACTGCGTGACTCGCCCGGTCTACGCCAACATGAAAGAGCGGGGGGAAGGCGGCGTCATCGTGAACACCTCGTCCACGTCCGGCCTGATCGGAAACTTTGGCCAGTGCAACTACGGCGCCGCCAAGGCGGGGATCGCCGGCTTCACGCGCTGCCTGGCGATCGAGGGCAAGAAGTACAACATCCGTGTCTGGGGTCTGGTCCCCATGGCCGTCACCCGCATGACGAGCGACCTGCCCGGCATGGACAGCGAACAGGCAGCGCAGCGCTTTGATCCCGCACGGATCTCGCCGGCCGTGCTCTACATGGTGAGCGACTTGTCGAAGGACAAGACGGGGAAGTTCCTGTTCGCGGCGGGCAACCGCGTCGCCGAGCTCAAGGTCGTCGGCTCCGAGGGCTTCACGTCCGAGTCCGGCATGACACCCCAGGACATCGCCTCCAACGAGGCCACCATCTTCCTCCCCGACGAAGATTTTCGGATGGTCTAGACTTGTGGGACCCGGCCGCGGGCGTCCGCGGCCACCCACCCCCGCTCAGGCCAACGGCCTTTGCTGCGCGCGCCGCTTTGCGGCGCTTGCAAGGTGGCCCATCCGGCGAGCCGTGGGGAGACGTTCCTGACCTCAGACGGTGTGGTTCTGCCCTTTAGCGGTCGAGAGAGCTGGCCAAGGGCGGTAATCCCTGCTTCACTGTCCGCGTGGCTGAGGCTGAGGTTCTGACGGCCGTCGAAGAGCGTGTGCCGGAGGTGGGCGGGCCTCGGCCGGCCGATGGTCTGGCGGCGATGACGCCGCAATTCGGGTGGCTCGCGAACCTGTTTGCCCGGCGCTTCTTTGCCGGCTTCCGTTTTCCCAGCGCTGACGCGGAGCGGCTTCGAGAGCTCGGCGAGCAAGGCAGCGTGGTCTACGTCATGCGCTACAGCTCGCGTCTCGACTACTTCCTGTTCAACTGGCTCTTTATCGCTGCCGGGCTCGAGCTCTCCGCCTTTGCGAACGGAATCCGCTTTTTCTACTACCGGCCGCTCTCTGAGGCGGTCCCGTTCCTGTTCCGGAGCATCAGCGAGCGGCTGCGCCTCGGGAAGCGCGGCCGACGCAACGCCGAGCTCGTACACCTGCGGCGACTGCTGCGCGAGGGCGAGAAGGCGTTCCTGTTCCTGCGCAGCGACAAGATCGGCTCGAGGCTGCGCCGCCGCGCCAAGGCTGTCGTGGCCGGGCGCTCTGAGCTGGACTACCTGCGCGAGATCATCGACACGCGTTTCGCTCACCCCGGCTCCATCTCGCTGGTTCCGCTAGCGCTGTTCTGGCGCAAGGGGGCGCGCCCCCAGCGACCGTTCCTGAACCTCTTCTACGGCGGGCCCGAGCGGCCGACCGACGTGGGCAAGCTGATCTCGTTTCTCTGGAACTACCGCAACCTGGCCGTGCGCGTCGGCTCCGCGATCGACCTGGGAGCGTTCGTCGACGAGCACCGAGCGGTGGGACGCGACCGCATCATCGTGCAGGTACGGCGCTCGCTCTTGATCTTTCTGCGTCGCGAGGAAAAGCCGATCATCGGAGCCGCGCTGCGCAGCTTCCAGCGTATCCACGACGCGATCATGGGGGATCCCGCCGTGTGCCGCGCGGTCGCGGAGGCGGATGCGGCAGGCACCGGCGGCGTGCTCGGCGCCCAGACGCGCGCTCGACGCTACCTGCGCGAGATCGCTGCCAACCAGAGCCCGACGATGCTCGCGGTGCTGAGTGTGGTGGTGGGGGCGATCTTCCGGCGCGTGTTCGGGCGCTTCGTGGTGCACGACATCGAGCGCATCGTCGAAGCCGCCAAGCTTCACCCTCTCGTTGTCGTTCCGAGCCACCGCAGTCACTTCGACTACATGATCCTCTCGTGGCTCTTCTACCAGCACCATCTGGTGCCGCCACACGTGGCGGCGGGTACCAACCTGGCCTTCTTTCCGCTCGGCCCGATCTTCCGGCGCGCGGGCGCCTTCTTCCTGCGCAGAAGCTTCGAGGGCAACCAGCTCTACGCCGCCGTGTTTCGCAGCTACGTGCAGCTCCTGATCAAGGATGGGGCGAGTCAGGAATTCTTCATCGAGGGTACGCGCTCGCGCACGGGCAAGACGCTGCAGCCGAGGCTCGGCATGCTGGGGATGATGCTCGAGGCGTACGCGCGAGGCGCTCGCCGCGAGCTCTACCTGGTGCCGGTCGGCTTTACGTACGAACGCCTCGTCGAAGAGCGGAGCATGACCGAGGAGCGGGGCGGCAAATCGAAGCGCGCCGAGAACCTGCTGCAGCTGTTCAAGGCCCGGAGCGTGCTGCGCAACCGCTTCGGCAGCGTGATCGTCCGCTTTGGTGAGCCGCTCCCGGCGTCGGAGTACATCTCCCGCTACGAGGCCGACTCTTCGGACGACAGGGCGGCCGAGCTGCGTGTAGCCACGGAACGCCTCGGGATCGAGATCTCTCGTCGCATCAACGAGCTGATCACCGCGAGCCGGACTTCCGTGGCCTCGGTTGCACTGCTCGGGAGTCCGGCTCAGGCCGTACGCGAGGCGGATTTCACGGAGCGCGTGCGCGAGATCGACGCGTTGCTTCGCCTGCTTGATGTGCCCCGCACGCTTCCCTTCGAGCAGTGCATGACCCGGGGGCAGCCCGAGGCGACGGTGGAGCTCCTGCTCCAGAGCGGCCTTGTCTCGCGCAGGCGCTCGCGTGCCGGTACGGTGCTCACCATCCGCGAGGGGGCTCGCCCGTCGCTCGACTACTATCGCTCCACCATCCTCTCGTCGCTGGCCTGGCCCGCGGCTGTGGCGCTTGCGCTGCGCGACCCGTGTCCGCGCCAAGCGCTCGTCGAGGCCGCGTCGGGTTGGCTCGAGCTGCTGCGCCTCGAGTTTTTTCCCTACGAAGGGGAGCGGCGGAGACAGCGTCTGGACCAGATCATCGATCATCTGAGCGAACGGTCCTGGGTCCGCGAGCGGGAGGACGGCTGCCTCGAGCCGAGCCGAGAGGGTGCGATCTGGATCGAGTTCCTGCGCGCGCAGCTCTGCCCTCTGCTCGGCTGTTACGTGGCGCTCTTCGAGGCCGTCGATGCCGCGGGCGGTGCGGGGCGGGGCGGCGCGCTGCTCTCCGCGGCCGAGTTGATCCAGGCGGAGCACCACGCGCTCGGGGAGGCCCGCTTCCCGGAGGCCATCTCGCCGGTGACGGCGGGCAACGCCCTCACTCTGCTCGTTCAGGACTCCGTCTTGGCCTGCGAAGGCTCGCCGACTCGGAGCGAGGCGAAGTTCCGGCCCGGAGAGCGCTGGGACGAGCTGTCCCAGCGCCAGCTGCGGTTGGCACAAGCCCTCCAGACTCCTTAACCTCGGAGCCCCATGGCTCTCGGTGCGCGCCGCTCAAGAGATGGCACGCAAGTGCTGCGCTTCGGCTTTCCCAAGGGATCGCTGCAGGACAACACGGCCAGTCTGTTCGAGCGTGCCGGCTATCGCGTCTCCTTTCCGGACCGCTCGCTGTTCCCGAGCATCGACGACCCCGAGCTCGAGTGCGTGCTGCTTCGCGCGCAAGAGATCGCGCGGTATGTCGAGGCCGGAGCGCTGGACGCCGGAATCACAGGCTACGACTGGATCGTCGAGAATCGCGCCAAGGTGATCGAGCTGGCCGACCTCGAGTACTCGAAGCGTAGCTTTCGACCGACGCGCTGGGTGCTCGCCGTTCCCGAGGACTCGAAGATTCAAAAGGTCGCCGACATCGAGGGCCAACGCATCGCGACCGAAGGCGTGGGCCTCGTCCGTGCCTGGCTTAAGAAGCAGGGCGTGAAGGCCCGAGTGGAGTTCTCCTGGGGCGCGACAGAGGTCAAACCGCCGCTGCTCGCGGATGCCATCGTCGAGGTCACCGAGACGGGCGCCTCGTTGCGTGCGAACAAGCTGCGGATCGTGGCGACTGTGATGGAGAGCACGCCCCGGCTGATCGCGAACAAAGCCGCCTGCAAGGACCCATGGAAGAAGCGAAAGCTCGACCGCCTCGCCCTCATGCTGAACGGGGCAATCAACGCTGGCGGCAAGGTAGGCCTGATGCTCAACTGCCCCAAGGAGCGGCTCTCGAAAGTTGTCGAGCTCCTCCCCTCACTCGCTTCGCCGACCATCTCCTCCCTGGCAGACGGCAAGATGGTAGCAATCAACACCATCATCGAAGAAGCCGTTGTCCGCGAGCTCATCCCCGACCTCTTCGACGCCGGCGCGAGCGGCATCGTCGAGTTCCCAATAAACAAAATCATCTACTGAGAATCCCCCCAGGCCACGTCGGGGCAGGAGTCGGAGGCAGGGAGCCTCCCCCCGGCGGACTGTGGTAGCGGTACCCGAGGCGAGCGCCCCCCTCTGAGCACGCAAGGAGCGGAGTCCGCCGGGGGGAGGCTCCCTGCCTCCGACGTCCTCCCGTACTGAGCTACCGAGCTACCTACCGATCTCGCGCAGCCCGCTAGCTTCCCACTCCTTCGACAGTTGCTTGAGCCTCCGGCTGAACTCGTCGAAGTCGTCATCGAAAGAGAGGATGATCTCGGTTGTGCGCGGGATGTCGTCACCGGAGAGCAGTCCCCGGTAACGGTTCAGATTCGCGAGGATTGCTTCGGCCACCTTGAGGGCTCGCTTCTCCGTCTTGATCAGCGGGCTCTGCAGCGTGTAGACGTTGTTGCGGCCCCACAGGCTCTCGTCGCGGACGATCGCGATCTCACGGTAGATGCCGTGGATCGGGTCGAAGTTGTACTCGACGCGGACCTCTTTGAAGATGTCCGAGTTCCCGGTGTAGAAGCCCCGCTCCTTCTCGACCTTGCCGAGCTGCCGGCAGCGCGGGCAGTAGAAGGTGTCACCGTGGTTGAGGAGGAACACGCCCTTGGCATAGTCCTCACAGTCGGTGTTCTCGCAGTAGCCGACTCCGCGCTTCATTCTCGCCATCTCGCTCGACCTCCCAGCGGACTTCCGTCCCGCTCCCTCGATCGTCCTACGTCCGTGTCGGAGACTCCGGCGGGCGAAGGGGACAGGCTTCGGGGTCGACCCCGTCAATCCTCGCCATCCAAACTTGACGAGATCGAGCAGCCTCACGCCCTCTCACCCTCGTTGGCCTCCGGTGCGATCGCGGTTGTCAGGAGAACATCCAACATCCGTGCCAGTGGGGCCTGCACCGCCCCGACACGGCCTTGCTTGGCCCTCTTGGGACTACCGCCTGCCGCCTTGTTGCACGTTTCTGACACCCGCGGCCCCGTACCGGGTGAGTCGCGGCCCACCGCGAAGTGGCGGCCAATCCCCCACCTCGCCTCGACGCCTCCGTCGAGGTCGTGCCCTGCCAGAGTTCAGCGTGTTGAGAGACTGGGGGGCCTGGCCTGAATGGAGGGAATGCGCCGGGACGAAGCCGCGACAACCCCTGCGGGTTTATCTCGAACGTGCCGGTCTTGTCAAGCCGAGCGAGTGGAAAACCTGTGCTTAAGTACGTCCGCTCTCGAGACCACGTGATCTCCCACGACCCCCACCTAGCTCTCCCCACCCTCCAGCTCCTGAAGCAGCGCGCGGCGCCGCACCCTCAGGTGGATGGTGTAGGCGATCAGCGGGACCAGCACGACGGCGTACGCAGCGATCACGTAACCCATCACATTTGCCCCGTAAGCGCCGTGGCGCGAGTACGGACACGCTCCTCGACGCGTGCGATTTCGAGCCTCTGAGCGGTCAGGTAGAAGTAGAAGACGAGGAAGGTCAGCATGCCCACGGCGATTGTCCACGCCATCTCGGTCGGGAACCCGGCGCGTGCTGGATTCTCGGGGTGCAGGGTGCTCCCCTGCGCGATGTCGACCGCGTAGTAGACGAACGGAATCCCGGCTGTGCCGACGATGCCGTAGATCGAGGCAAAGGTGCGGGCGCTGTCGCTGCCAAAGGCCAGACCCCGGAGGAACAGGTAGGCCACGTACACGAACCAGAGCACCAGGATGGAGGTCAGTCGCAGGTCCCAGACCCACCAGTGGCCCCAGATCGGCTTCGCCCAGATCGGACCAGATAGCAGGATCAGGCTACAGAACAGGACGCCCACCTCAGCAGAGCACAGCGCGAAGCGATCCCAGCTCTCCTTGTGCGTCCGGAGGTAGCCGACGCCCCCGACTGCGGTGAGGATGAAGCCGAGGTAGGCCGCGGGGACGCAGGGCACGTGGACGTAGAAGATCTTCTGCACCACTCCCTGGACCTTCTCGATCGGCGCGTAGAACCCGACCATTCCTAACCACACGACGCCGAGCACCAGGGCCATCGGCCCGGTGATCCGCGTGGAATCGATGGCGCGCTCCTCATCGCTGGCGAACCAGGTGATCAGGCCGACGACCACGATTCCGACCACCACGTTCCTCAGCAGGGGGAGGAGTTCGGTCTCCACCAGTCAGTCCTCCAAGACGTAGTCGAAAACAAAATAACCAATCCAGACGAAGATCCAGTCGTAGAGAACGAGCACGAACCAGGACACCCCCGATATGGTGCCGCCCTCGAGCGCGGTCTCCGTCATGCGCGAGGCCATCACCAGCAGGGGGAGCACCAGTGGAAAGAGCAGGATCGGGAACAGGAAGTCGCGGAACCGGACGAACATCGACATGGCCGAGAGGAGGGAGCCCAGCGCACTCAGCCCCGTAGCGCCCAGGAGGGCGACGCCGAGCGCGGCCGGCAACGCGGGTCCCCACTCGACGTCGAGGAAGACGCCGAACAAGAGCGCGGTCCAGACTTGAATGCCGAAGAGCGCGATCAGATTCGCGACGGCCTTGCCCAGAAAGACCCAGCCCCGGTCGCACGGGGCCTGCATGAGCAGGCTCACCGCCCCTTCGTCGGTCTCTGCCTGGAACGAGCGTGAGAGTCCGAGCAGCGATGTGAACAGGAACGCGATCCAGAGCAACGCGGGAATCCAGTCGGCGCGCGCCGCACGGGAGGTGGGCAGGGTGAGGCCCAGCAGCACCACGATCAGTGCCGCGAACACCGCCATGTGACCGAGCCGGTCGCGGGTGGGCAGGTCGAGCCGCAGATCTTTGCCGAGCACGGCTGCCGCGACGCGCGGGCCGGCCGGGCTCATGGGGTCAAGGCACTGCGGGGTGCGAGTCGGCCCGCTGCGAGCTCGATCGTGCGATCGAAGAGGCCCGCGTGCTCCCCGGCTCCGTGCTGTGCCGCCACCACCGTATGGCCGCGCTCGCGTTCCGCGCCAAGCAGGGCCGCGAGGCGGCGGGCTGCCTCCGTGTCGAGGCCGTTCCACGGCTCGTCGAGCAGCAGCACCTCCGGCCGGGTCAAGAGCGCGCGGGCGATCGAGGTGCGGCGCCCGTAGCCCTGCGACAGCGTGCGAACCCGCTGCTTGGCAACCGCTTCCAAGTCGAGCTCGCGCAGAGGATCGAAGCCGTCGGCGGCGTCATCGCCAGCAATGCCGTGGAGACGTGCCATGAAGCGCAGGTTCTCCTCGACGGTGAGCTCTCCGTAGAGCGCCAGTTCCTGGCCGACGAAGCCGACGCGTCCTCGAGACGCCGCCGCTCCACGGCCGAACGGATCCTGGCCGTGGATCACGACACGCCCGCGCGTGGGTCGTGTCAGGCCGGCCAGGATTCGCAGCAAGGTGCTCTTCCCCGCGCCGTTCGGACCGGTGACGAGGGTCACCGTGCCGGGTTGGATCTCGAGGGAGATGCCGCGAAGGGCGGCGACCCTCCCGTAGTGTTTCTCGAGTTCGTCGACCTGGATCACAGCGGTCGGCCGCAGGCAGCACAGAACTTGTCGCCGGCCTGGGGCCGGTGCCCGCACGAGCAACCGGGCTCCTCGGCCCGGGGAGCCTTGCCTTGGGTCAAGCCACGCCTGCGTGCCAGCGAGCGGACGGCGTCTCCGGTGAGCTCTTTGCGCATGCGGTCCCGATCTTCGACAGAGAGCTTGCCCATCTCGAAGTCGAAGTCGAGGTCCGCGAGCGAGTCTTGCAACGCACGCTTCTCCAGCTCCCCCGGGGCCAGGGCGTCGACCGGCTGCTCTGTGGCGGCCATCGCGACGGGACGTCCCACCAGGTAGAGGCTCACGCCCGCGAGCAAGGACACGAGCAGGACGGTCGACCAGAGAGGCGGGGCCGGGGAGGGGGAGAGGGGTGAGATCCGGACCGGGTAGCGCGTCCCCGGCTCGAGCTCGAAGCCGAGGAAGGCGAGGTAGATGACGTCGCCGGTGCGCGCCGGTCGGGCGGGGTAGAGGGTTCCGGCGTCGACGGCAATCCCGAAGTCCTTCAAGTAGAGCTCGAGGCGTTCGATGCGGGGTGCGCCGTCGGGCCAGCCCCCTGACGCCGCGGTCGGCTGCAACGCCCCGATCTCCGTCTCCAGCGTCCCATCCCGGGGAAGCTCGTAGCGCAGACGAATTTCACTCTCTCCCGGCAGGAAGGGTCCGCGCAGCTCGGCGCTGCCGTCGACGACCGACACTCCCTCAGCGAGACGGCCCAGGGCAGCGCGGACCTGTCCGTGTCCCGGTGCCAGAGGCATGCGCAGGAGCGGCGGCTCGCCAGCCTCGACGACGACGACCCGCGAGTCCGCGTTCTTGATGGAGAGGCTCTGGCTCACCTGATAGACACCGGCCTCGCGCTCGATGATCCAGCGCAGGGTGGGCGTGCTGAGGGCCGCGGTCTCCGCCGTTCGATCGTAGATGTGAAAGACGAGTGGAGCCTTGCTCGGATCCTGTCCCTGTCGGAACGACACGGTTCCGCCGGGGAACGAGATCCCGTCGTAGGAGGCCGCTACGAGATAGGCGGCGTGCTCCGGCAGATCGACGAAGTGGAAGCTCCCATCGGCGTCGGTGCGCACGCTGCTGCGAATCGGCTCGTCCTTATCGGTCAGACCCAGCACCCGCACCTCGAGGTCGGAGACGGCGTCCGGTCGGCTCGGATGGATCACCCTGCCGCGAATCTCCACTGCACCTGTCATCCCCGGAAGGGCCGCGGCGAACGGAAGCAGTGCCGCAAGGAGGAGGGCTCTGCCTCGGGCGCCCCTCAACTCTCCGTCCGGCCGGCGAGGCGCTTCGGAAGCGGCCACAATAGGAGCGTGTTGCCGAACACGAAGACGAAGCCGCCGATCCAGATCCAGTTCACCAGCGGGTTGATATAGACCTTGACCGCGACCGAGCGATCCGGCTCCACGCCCACGAGGATCACGTAGAAGTCCTCGCGCAGCGTGCTCGAGACTGCGGGGATGGTGGTCGGCTGCTCTTGCTGGAAGTACATGCGCTTCTCGGGCAGGAGGATGCCGACGGGGTGCCCCCGCTCGCTGAGCGCGAGGCGCGCCACGGCTCCGGCGTAGTGGGGATGCGTGACGGGTCGGGTCTGTCGATACTCGAGGTCGTATCCGTTGAGGCTCCAGACCTCACCGGGACGCAGGAGCTTGGTCTCCTCCAGGTTGAAGGCGGCTCCTGCAAAGCCCACAAACATCAGGACGACCGCCAGGTGAACGATGTAGCCGCCGTAGCGGCGCTGGTTGCGGCGCATGAGCTCGAGGAACGCGCGGCCCACGTTCTCGCCCCGGCGCATCCTCGCTCGGATGCCGCGCTGGTACTCCTCGCCGACGGTCGCAGCGGAGAACGCGCAGAGCGCCCAGAACGCCAACGGCCAGAAGCGCCTTACGCCAAGCCCCCAGCTCACGGCGGCTACTGCGACGGCGATCAGCGAGGGCCAGACAAAGCTCTTGCGCAGGTTGATCCAGGTTGCGCGACGCCACGCGATGAGCGGTCCGACGCCCGTCAGGAACAGCAGGAAGAGCGCGAGTGGTCCCGCGAAGCGGCGGAAGAAGGGCGGGCCGATCTGGACGCGCACGCCGGTCAGCGCCTCCGAAAACACGGGATAGAGCGTGCCGAAGAAGACGATCGAGAGGAGCGCCATGAAGGCATAGTTGTTGAGGAGAAAGCTCGCCTCGCGCGAGATCACCGAGTTGAGCTTGTTCTCGCTGCGCAGCAGGGGAAGCCGCCAGAGCACGAGCGCGGTGAAGCCGAAGACGAGCACCGCGACATAGCCGAGGAACAGCGCACCGAACCAGCCCGCGTTCGCAAAGCTGTGCACCGACTGCACCACACCGCTGCGTGTAAGGAAAGTGGCGAACACGCAGAGCGAGTAGGTCAGCCCGATTAGCGCGATGTTCCAGATCTTCAACATCCCCCGCTTCTCCTGGATCATCACGGAGTGGAGGAACGCCGTGGCCGCCAGGAAGGGCATGAGCGACGCGTTCTCCACGGGGTCCCAGGCCCAGTAGCCCCCCCACCCCAGCACCTCGTAGGCCCAGCGGCCGCCGAGCATGATGCCGATTCCGAGAAAGAACCAGCCGGTCAGCGTCCAGCGCCGGGTGGCGCGGAACCAGTTCTGTCCCAGCTCGCCCGTGACGAGGGCGCCGACCGCGAAGGAGAAGGGCACAGCGAACGCGATGAAGCCCGTGTACAGAATGGGCGGGTGGATGAGCATGACCGGGTGCTGGAGCAGCGGGTTCATGCCCGCGCCGTTCGAGTACGCTTGCCCGGGTGGGAGCGGCTCGAAGGGGTTCGAGATGAAGGCGACCACGCCGACGAAGAAGAGGACGTTCGCCATCATTGAGACGATTACCCAGGGCATGAGCCTCCGGTTGCGGTTGCGGTTCTGGCGCACGACGAGGAAGCTCATCAGGCCCAGCATCCAGGACCAGAGCAGGAGCGAGCCGTCGTGTCCTCCCCAGAGTGCCAGCTTGAAGGGCCAGGGCTGCTCTCGGGTGGAGATCTGCGCCACGAAGGCGAGGTCGAAGCGGTCTCCGATGAGCGCGGCCTCGAGCCCGAGCATCGAGATCGAGAGCAGGGCGAAGAGCGCAACGACGCTGCGTTCGGCGCTGCGAAGCCACTCGGGAGCGTCCCTGGCGACGCTGATCAGGGCGGCTGTTGCCGCGTAGGCAGCGAAGAAGATCGCCAGGAACAGCGAGTACTCACCCAGCGTCACGAGCAACGCGTCGTCCCCCACACTAGCCGGGAAGCTCGGGGCACCCCCCTGCTCCTCAGGCTTCGGTTCCCGTTTTGGCCTCGTACTTGGATGGGCACTTCGCCATCACGCGCTCCGCCAGGAAGGTCTGACCCTCGAAGCGTCCCTCGACCACGACCTCCGCGCCGTCGCGAAAGAGATCGGGCACGTCGATCCCGAGCAGACGGACCTGCAGAGTTTCTGCGGGCTCGGCGTCGGCGATCGCGAAATCAACGTGGCCCGCCCGCAGGTTCTTCGCGATCGAGCCGCCCACGACAAAGCCGTGGACCCGCAGTTGCCGATCGCCGCGATTCGCGTTGGGCGGGTGCACCATGTAGTCGCCGACGCTCTTGTAGTAGCGGAAGGTCCCGTCCTGCGCGGTGCCGCTCGCGATTACCCAGATCAAGCCGGCGAACGCGGCTAGGCTCGCGAGCGCGATCTGCAGGCCCTTGTTCATCGCCGGGAGGCTACCTTTCGGGGTCTGGAGCAGCAAGGAGCCCGGACGGGTGAACGTTGAGCTGGCACACGATGCGGACGGGCCGAAGCAATTCCCGCGCGATGGTTTGGCGGAGGTGGCAATCCTCGGCCGCTCCAACGTGGGCAAGTCGACCTTCCTGAACACGCTCGTCGGGCGTCGCCGACTGGCCCGCACTAGCCGGCGTCCCGGCAAGACGCGGCGGATTCACTTTTACCGACTCGATTCCTCGGCCTACCTGGTCGACCTCCCGGGCTACGGCTACGCGGCGGTGGCCCGGTCGGAGCGCCGCGCCTGGCGCAACCAGGTCGAGACGTACCTGCGGGGCGCGCGACCGTCCCTGCGCGGCGCGCTCTTGCTCGTCGACCCACGGCGCGGGCTGCAGTCGGAGGAGCTGGACCTGCTCGACTGGCTTGCTGCGGAGAAGATCGACGCGCGCGTAATCCTGACGAAGATCGACAAGCTCAAGCGCGGGCAGGTCGCGCGAGTCCTGGGCCAGGTCGCGGAGCAGACGGGTCTCCCGAGCGAGTACGTCGCCGCTGTCTCGGGGAAATCCGGTGCCGGTCTGGCCCGCGTGGGCGTCTGGGTGCGCGATTGGACTCAGCTGGAGCTCCGCCGCCCCGACGGCACCCCCCTCCTCGCCTAACCGAACTTGGTCGGAACTGGACATGGTCCCAAGTTCCGACCAAGTTCCGGTTAGCGGAAGAGGTCGCGTTCGGGGTCGCGGAGGAGGTCGACGAGGCTTCCGTCGCCCTCGACAGGAACGCCCTCGATCCAGACTGCGGGCAGGCCCGCCTCCTTCTCCATCAGGATGCCGGCTGCCGCAGTGAGCTGGTCTGCGTAGGCCATCACGGTCACGACGAGCTCGCGGCCGCGGCGGTCGGTCTGGCCCGTGAAGTCTCGCAGGGGTGCGAGCCCGGCCAGGCCGATTGCGACGTCCACGAGCCCCTCCCGCCAGGGCCGCCCGAACGTGTCGGAGATGATCACGCCGCGGCCGGGCCCGAGCGCACGCCGAATACCTTCTGCGGAGGCATCGGGATGCTCCGGGAGCAGGATTGCCACGTCGTCGTCTGGCGCGTTGGAGAGGTCGACGCCGGCGTTCGCGCAGGTCAGGCCGTGATGCGTCTCGCAGATCAGGACACCGGGCACGGCGCGGAGGATCCGGCGAGACTCGCGCAGGACGAGCTCGACCTGTCTCGGGTCCTTGTCCACCTTGGCGGCGAGCTCGCGCGCGCGAGGGGAGGGTTCTACCTCGCCCAGTCGCACCAGACGGCCCTCCGCCTTGGAGACGATCTTCTGGGCGACCACCAGTACACCCGGGCCTGGGGGAACGCGTTCCGCGAGGAGCGTCGCGAGGTCGGTTCCGGGAGAGATCTCCGGGAGGCCTTCGATCGCCTTAAGGCGCATGCTCATCGCACGAAGCTCTGCAGGACCTCGCGCGTCTGACACGGGATGCCGGAGGCGAGCACGCGGGCCGCGTCCTCGGGAGTGTCCAGATCGACGCGCGACAGCTCGTCGAGTGAATCGAGCTCGAAGGCGTGCAGCCCCGCCTCGCGGGCCGCCTCAGCATGACGGGCGGCGCTGTCGGGACCGAAGCGCGCCGGAATTCTGCGCGGAGGTCGGCGCAACAAGAGCGCGGTACCGGCATCAACCGAGGGCACGAGGACGACCGGGTGCTCGAGCCCTGCCTCGATCACCTTGTCGACGTCGGCGGCCTGCAAGAGCGGAAGGTCGCCTAGGGCGACCAGAAGGGCCTCGAAGCCCGCGGCCTCGAGCTCGTCCGCGGCCTGCTCGATTGCCTCGTTTAGCCCGGGGTCGGGGGTGCGTACGCGGACGTCGGCCCCCGCTGCGCTCGCGACGGCGGCCACTGCCTCGTCGTCGGTCAGAACGCCGACGTAGTCGACCGTCCTGGCGGAGCGCAGCGCGTGGAGTACGTCAGCGAGCAGGGCGTGCAGGATCTGCTCCACCTCGGCGTCCGAGTAGGCTGTGCGCAGGCGACCCTTGGCGCGCGTGAAGCACTTGAACGGCACGACGGCGGCGACCTTCAAGCGCTGGATTCCACGAGCTCGAGTGCGGACGCGGCCAGGTTGGCCGCGATCTTCGCGTCCGTCATGAGCGTGTCCTCCACCCGCACCGAGAGCCCGAGCGCCTCGATCTCCGGCGCGAGCGAGGCGTCCGCGCGGTCGATCACGAAGCCGCTGGCGAGGTCGCGGTACAGCTTCGCCACGCCCAGTGCGGAGACCTCCGCGCCGACGGCCGGCAGCAGGCGGTCGGCTGGGCCCTTGACCGGACGACCGCCGATGATCGGGCTGATGCCTACGGCGCGGGGTCGGGTCTGGAGCCGTTCGCGCACGCCGGGTAACGCGAGGATGGTGCCGATGGAGACCACGGGGTTGCTGGGACAGATGAGCAGGGTCTCTGCGCCATCGAGCGCCTCGAGCACTTGAGGTGTCGGGCGCGCAGCCGCGGCTGCGCGAAGATCCACCTCCCGCAGGTCCCCTGGCGCGCCGTCGCGGACCAGGTACTCCTGAAAGTCACTGACGCTGCCATCGGCGGCGACGATGCGCGTGGGGGCGGCATCGTGGGTCATCGGCAGGATCTCGACCTCCACCCCAAAAGCAATGGCGAGCTCGGCACAAACCTGTGTCAGCGACGCGCCCTCGCGCAGGCGCGCGCTCCGCTGCACGTGCGTGGCCAGATCTCGGTCGCCAAGCGCGAACCAGGTGTCGTCGCGTAGCCGCCCGAGTGCTTCGAGACAGTGAAAGGTCTCTCCCTCGAAGCCCCAGCCCGTCTCCCGATTCACGAGCCCGGCTAGCGTATAGGTCACGATGTCGAGGTCGGGACAGACCCGAAGTCCGAAGAAGTCCCGGTCATCGCCCGTGTTCACGATCGCGGTGACCTGGTCTGGGGGAACCACCTGGACCAGTCCTTCGAGAAAGCGGGCGGCACCCACTCCACCTGCAAGCGCGACGACAGGCCGACTCACGGGGCGGAGCGCTCGGTTTTTCTATGCAACGCCGCGAGCTCCGACTCCTGCCGTGCCAGGCGTTCGGCGAGCTCACGCAGCTCCGCATTCGTGGTCAGCTCGGGACCCTCCCAGTCACTTTCGCTGATCAGGTCCTTGAGGGTCTCGCGGTCCCGTTCGATGGCGTCCTCGAGCTCGGCGATGGCGCGCAAGTCCGTCTCACTGAGACGGGGACGGGGCGCCGGCGGCGGGCTCTGCACCGCCGCCGGCGCCTCGTTCACCGTTCGAGCAGGCCGGCGCTGAGCGGCCAGCGCAGCCTGGCGACTGCCGCGCTCGGAGCTCAAGAGACGCATGCTCGACTCGAACCGTTCCGGTACGAGCGCGCGACTCGTCGTGTAGCGCACGACCCCAGCGTCGTCGACCCACTGATAGAGCCCCGTGGCGGGCTCGTCTGGAGTCGAGCAGCCGGTTACACCTCCCAGCGCGAGAGCCAGCACGAGGCGCGGCATGAGCCTGGGTACGAGAATCGTCGCCGCCTCCAGCTTTGCATGCGCCCGAAGTCCGCGCGCCTGCGGCGGATTCTAGACGTGGCGAGGAAGCTGTCAAGCACGCGGCGCGCGCTCGCCGAAATGCCCCGCGCGGAGTTCACGAGTACGGTAGTGGTCGTTCACATCTCTCTTGCAGGTGGTTGAAACAGGCGGTTTTTTTTGGGGCTCGGGACGCGGCACGGCGTTTGCTCTTGACCCCTGGCATGCTCGCGGCCCTTCACCTGTTGCTTCTCCCTGTCTGGCTGGCGGCGCCATCACCCGCCGCACCTACCAGCGTCGCGATCCACGACGAGCGGCTCTTACTGGGCACGGAGCGCGGCCTGTACCAGAACGGGACCGACGGCTGGGCGCTGATCCTCACGCGCGGGGGAGTCCGAGACTTGGCGAGCGCCAACGGGAACCTGTTGATTGCGACCGGTGCCGGGCTCTACCACTGGCGAAGCGGGGCAGACCGGCCCGCGAAGATCTCGCTAGGAGCGGGGGCGAGGATTCGTGCCGTGGCGAGTGACCGGCTCGACACCGAGTGGGTGGCCGCGGAGTCGGGACTGTACACGCGAGTCCGCGGTGCGGCGAGCTTTCGTCGTGAGAGGTCCCTGCCCACCGGGATCGTTGCGTCGGTCCGCACGTCCCCGGCGGGAGTGTGGGTGGCCATGCAAGGGGCCATCTGGCGGCGAGGCCGGGGGCAGGTCTTTGAGCGCGTGCTGCGCGGTCTCGAAGCAGGCTGGTGGGAGCTCCGGGGTGCCGTCGACGTCGGTGAGGACTCCCTCCTGTGCGTACCGCGCGGACTGTGGAGGATAGACGCGGCGGGGGCGCGGCGGCTGGAGCTCGGGGTTGGCGAGCTGCGCGGCATCGTTCGCGCAGGCTCCACACTCTGGGTGGCCTCGGAGCGAGGCGCCTACCCGATCGCGCTGTCCGCGCTGGAACGCGGGGTTCCGCAGCCGGCCGTTCATGCCGACGCCGTCGCCCTCGTGCGCTCGGGTGACCGCCTTGTCGTTGCTACACGCCGCGGTGTCGCTTCGTTGGAACTGACTGCAGCACCGGCGCCGGTGCTGGCGCTCACGGGTCTGGCCGAGCGCTCCGATATCCGCAGCCTGCAACGCGCTGTCCTCTCGTACCTAGACATCTCGCCGCGTCACATCGCGGCTATCGAGGAGCGCGCCCGGAACTCGGCCTGGATTCCGGAGGTGCGGGCGACGCTGTCTCTCGACCGGGAGAGGACGCGCGACAGCGACCACGACGAGGTGTTCTCGTCGGGCAGCGTACGCAATCTGTTCGACACGGTGTCCGAGCGGGAAAACAGCGTGGGCCTCGACGTCACATTCGTGTGGAAGCTCGCGCGCAACGCTGAGCCCGATCAGGCGCTCGACATCTCGCGCGAGCGGCGTCAGCTGGTGGAGCTGCGGGACCAGGTGCTGGAGCGCGTGAACCGAATTTACTTCGAGCGCCGGCGCCTGATTCACCGCCTTGCTGCGCTCGACGCGGGTGCAACGGCGGAGCGCGCCGAGCTCACGATCCGCACGGACGAGCTCGTCGCGCATCTCGACGCCTGGAGCGGTGGCGCCTACTCACGGCTCACCTCTCTTGACTCCGGGCCGCAGCGATGAGGCGACGGCCGGTCTTGTGGGACCCGGCGCGCGAGCGGTCCTCCCGCGGGTCAGCGACCCGCGGGCCGCTGACGGCCACCCACCTCTGCTCAGTCCTACGGCCTTTGCTGCGCGCGCCGCATTCGCGGCGCTTGCAAGGTTGGCCGAGCCCGCAGGACATTGAACCCCCCGGCAGCCCATGGTCTGGGCTGCCACTCCGGGCGCCCCGGCGTGAGCCGGGGCGCCTCTTCAGGTCTTGTCGAGCAGGGCGATCCATTTGCGCAGGCGGGGCTCGTGGCTCTGCGTGGTCACCAGGGCGAGAACGTCTCCTGGCTCGATCACGGTCTCGCCATTCGGGACGCGGGCGTGATCGCCGCGGCGGAGGATGGTGACCAGGCACTGCTCGGGAAGCTCGAGCTCGCGCAGCCGCTTGAAGCAGAGCTCGCGATGCGCCGCGCGCACCTCAAGGGAGATCTGGACCGACTCTTCCCCTGCAGACTGAGCGAGGCCGACCCGGTCCAGCAGGCGCCCGTGCTCGCTGGTCATCTCTCCGATGGCCCACAGGATCTGCTCGCGACGGAGCAGGCCCAGCAGGCGCGACGGATCGTTCTTGTCCACGACGGGCACCTGGGCCACATCCCGATCGCTGATGCGTTGCAATACTGTGCGCAGGCTCTCGTCCGGACGACAGCTGATCACGCTGGTCGTCATGATGTCGGCCGCGGTCTGACCGTCGCCACGTCCCCCGATGAGCGCGGTCTGAACGTCAGTTGCGGTCACCAGGCCAACGAACGAGCCGGCGTGATCGACCACGGGCAGGCTGCGGAGAGTCTCATCGCGGAACTCGTTCGTCAGGTCGATGACCGGGACCTCGGGCCTGACAGAATGGACGTCCCTGCTCATGGCATCGACGACGAGCACGAGATCGAGCACGCTCCCGCGTGCCGCCTGCAAGGGCGAGGTGCCGCCGAGATGGCGGAGCTTTGTGGTGTAGATGGAATCCGCGCGGAGCCAGGACGCGACAAGGTGGCTGACCACCACGGCCAGCATCAGGGGCAGGATGATCTGGTAGTCGTCCGTCATCTCGAAGAGGATCAGGATCGAACTGATCGGTGCGTGGGCGGCGCCCGCAAACAGCGCACCCATACCGACGAGCGCGTACGCCCCAGGGGGTGCGGTCACCATCGGCGCCAGTCCTCCGACAGCCATCCCGAACGCGCCGCCCGTCATCGCGCCGATGAACAGTGCGGGCGCGAACACCCCGCCCGAGCCGCCCGCAGCGAGGGTGAGCGAGGTCGCGATGATCTTGAGTCCGGCCAGGAGGGCCAGCACGGCAAAAGTCAGCTGGCCTGGTCCGGCTTCGGACAGCTTGCCCAGGCTCAGTGCCTGCTCGATCGTCTCGTAGCCGACGCCGAACAGGTGTGGACCTCCCAGGTAGCGAACGCTGGCGTAGCCGATCAGCCCCACGCCCAGCCCCCCGGCGAGCGCCTTGAGATAGGGACCCCCGGGCGCGCGGCTGAAGGCGTGCTCAAAGCTGTAGACCGCGCGCGTGTAGACCACCGCGAGCACGCCCGCCACCACTCCGAGTGCAAGATACAGCGGAAGCTCGAGGGGGCTCACCAGCGAGAACACCTGCTGCAGGGCGAAGGCAGGCTCGCGTCCGACCACCGACTGTACGAGCGCGGTCGAGGCGACCGAGGCGAGTACCACGACGCCGAAACTCCGCGCCGTGAAGGTCCCCAGGATGACCTCCATCGCGAACAATACCCCCGCGATGGGTGCGTTGAAGGTGCCCCCGATGCCTGCGGCGGCACCGCAGGCGACCAGCAGCTTGACGCCGTCCTCACGAAGCCCGAGTAAGCCGCCGACCGAGCTCCCGAGCGTGCTGCCGATCTGGACGATCGGCCCCTCGCGCCCGACGGAGCCGCCGCTCCCGATGCAGATCGCGCTTGCCAGCGCCTTGATCGCGGCGACGCGCGGCCGGATCCTCCCGCCGCCCCGGCGCACGGCGTACTGGACCTCCGGCACTCCGTGCCCCCTGGCTTCGGGAGCCCAGCGTCGCACGATCGCCGAGACGATCAGAAGCCCTACCGCGGGCAGCAGGATCAGTCGCGCGTCCCCGAGAAAGGGCAGCGCCCGCTGGCTCCCTTCGAAGAAGAGCTCGTGCGCCCAAGCGATGAGAAGCCGGAATACGATGGCCCCGGCCCCACCCAGCAGTCCCACCACCACTGCCAGCAGAACCAACCCCAGGTTGGTCGAGTCCCGAAAGAACCTCAACACCCCCGTCCGCTTCGAAGCAAGCCACTGGCTCACGCTGAAGACTTCCTGGGCCTCTACGGTCATCCCTGACTCCAAGTAGCGAACTCCGCCCCTGACTTCTCCCTTCGGGGACCCGGCTTCTCCTCGCGGGACCCGGCGCGCGAGCGGTCGCGCGCCACCCGCGCGCGGGTCCCACATGACCCGCATGACTCACAAGAAACCAGCCGATAATGGCGACAAGGCTGTCGGTAGCGCACAATTCGGCGGGGAGGGGTTGAGAGGCCATGGTCGGGGGATCCAACACGAACGTCCACTACCTCGGGCGCACCTTTCACGTGCAGACCGAGGACGGCGGGTGTGAGAGTCCTCAAATCATCACGCTCTTGTACGAGGGAGGCGCGATCCTCTACTCGACCAAGTCGAGCTACGAGCTCGATGCGGAAGACGGCAACTGCGAGCTCGAGGAGAGGGTCCGCCAGCTCATGGAGGAGCAGCACCGTGTGATGGTCGAGGCGCTCAAGGACGGATCGCTCGACAGTAAGATCGGATCGGTAACGACAGACGACGACAGCCTGGCAGGCAGACAGCCCGCGGAGGCATTCGGCGCAGGCGTGATCGGCGACCGGCCGCTCGACGAGCTCATTCTCGAGCACATCTCCCCGCGATAGCCCCCCCCGGCACTCACATTGATCCAGCTCTACCACATCGAGCTCCGTTATGACGGCGGAGTCCGGGCGCTGCGGGACGTCTCTCTCGACGTAGGACGCGGCGAGTTCGTGTTCCTCACCGGGGCGAGCGGCGCCGGCAAGACCTCGCTGCTGCGTCTGCTCTTCGGTGCAGAGCGCCCGACGTCCGGACAGATCCTGGTCGCGGGCCGTAACATCAGCCGCATCCGGGGATCCGAGATCCCGCGTCTGCGCCGCCAGATCGGCGTGATCTTCCAGGACTTCAAGCTCCTGCAAGACCGCACGGTCCACGAGAACGTGGCGATCGCGCTCGAGATCGCCGGAGCTTCGCGACGCGAGACGCGGACCCGCGTCTGGAGCACGCTCAAGCGCCTGGGTCTGGGACACCGGCTGGAGCACCGGCCGCGCGCGCTCTCCGGGGGTGAGCAGCAGCGGGTCGCGATCGCCCGAGCGCTGGTCACGGACCCACCCCTCCTGTTGGCCGACGAGCCGACGGGGAACCTCGATCCCGAGCTCGCCATGGACATCATGGACATCATTGCCGACGCGAACGCGCGGGGCACTACTGTCATGGTCGCGACCCACGATCCCACGCTCCTGGATCGCTACCCCCATCGCCGCCTCGATCTCTCCGGGGGGCGCCTGGTCGCAGACGAGCGGTCGCGAGGGCGCATGCGGGCTCGTGAGGTCGCGGGAAGGCGCTGATGCGGGGTGGGATAGCGCGTCGGCTCACGCTCGCGTGGCGCAACGGTCTGCGCGGCTTTCTCGCCGCACCACTGGTCGCTGCGGTCTCGGTCGGAACCATGGCGGCGGGACTGCTTGTGCTGGGCGCGTACCTCCTGATCGTGGGAAACATGCGCGCAGTGCTCGAGGAGTTCGGCCGCGACCTGCGCATTGTGGCCTTCGCTCCAGAGGGGAATGCGCCCAGCGTGGAAATGGCTGCGGAGCTGGCGCGCGAGCTCGTTGCGCTCTCAGGCGTGTCAGGGGTGCGCTTCGTCTCGCCCGGCGAGGGGCTGGAACGACTGCGAGCCCAACTCGGAGGGGATGCCGCGATCCTCGATGGCCTGGAACGCAATCCCCTGCCGGCATCCTACGAGCTCGAGCTCGAGACGAGCATGCGCTCGCCCGCTGCGCTGGAGGCGCTCGCGGAACGCGTGCGGACCTTTGCCGGCATCGCGGAGGTACACTACGGCGAGGACTGGGTCACGAGCTACGCGCGGGTAGTCCGCGTGGCGGAGTGGTTGGGGCTCGGACTCGGTATCTTCCTCGCGCTGGTGCTGGGAGCGATCGTGGCAGGAACGGTTCGGCTGACCGTGCACGCGCGCGCGGACGAGATCCAGATCCAGCGACTGGTGGGTGCTAGTGCGCTCTTTGTGCGGCTCCCTTTCTGCCTCGAAGGGGCGTTACAAGGAGGGATCGCGGCCGCGGTGGCGCTGCTCCTGCTCTACGCGCTCTGGGCGATCGGTCTCCCGATCATCGGAGAGCCCCTAGAGTTCCTGAGCGGCTCAGCGACGCCGGAGTTCTTCGGGCTCGTGCAGGTTCTCGTGCTGTTACTGTTCGGTGTAGGGCTCGGCTGTGGCGGCGCCGTCGTCTCGCTGCTACGGCTCGGGGATGGACCCTGAGTCGCCTGGGCCTGCTTGCGGCGCTTCTCCTGGTAGTGCCGGCCAGCTCGCAGGCTGACCAGCGATCGCGTCTCGAGAGCGTCCGACGCGAGATCGAGCAGCGCGAGGCACGCGCCGCCGACTACCGCGAAGAGGCAGATGGCCTCCTCGAGGAGCTCGACGGCATCGATCGAGAGCGGAACGAGCTGCGCCGGAGCATGCGATGGCTGCGGGACCACGCGCGGATTGCGGAGCAGGATCTGGCCGAGGCGCGGGTCCGCACCGCGGCAGCCGCGAAGCGGATGGACACGAGTCGGGCGCGGCTGGAGGCACGCCTGGTCTCGCTCTACAAGTTCTCGTCCCTCGGCGGCGTGCGGGCGCTCTACTCGGCCCGAGACTTCCAGTCCTTCGCGCGCGGACGGCAGGGGTTGACTCGGATCCTGGAGCAGGACCGCCGGCTCTTTGCGGGCTTTCGGGAGGCGCAGAGCGCCTGGGAGCGCCAGCGGGACCTCGGCCTAGAGCTGCTGGAGGAGCTTGCGGGTACGGGTCAGGAGCTGGCCCGCCGCGAGGACCGGATGCGCCAGACCATGGTCGAGCGGCGCAACGCCATCGCCTTGCTCCGCTCCCGCTCGCGGGACGAATTGCGTGCCGCCCGGGGGCTGCGGGAGGCCGCGGAGCGGCTCGAGCGGGCCATCGAGAGAATGCCGCGCTCGAGAGCGGGTTTCTCGGGTGCGGGGCTCCAAGCGGGCGCGCTCGCCTGGCCCGTGGAGGGGCCAGTCCGACTGCCGTTCGGACGTCAACAGGATCCTGAATTCGGGACCGAAACACTCCGTACAGGCATCGAAATCGAGGCCGAGCTCGGCGAGCCGGTCCGCGCTGTCGCGCGCGGCAGGGTACTCTTTGCGGGTTGGTTTCGTGGTTTCGGGCAGCTGGCGATCCTGGACCACGGCAAGGGCAGCGTAACGGTGTCGGGTTACCTCGACGAGCTGGAGACTGCGGCGGGGGACTGGGTGAACGAAAACCAGACCATTGGTAGGGTGGGTGAGACTGGATCTATCTTTGGACCCGGGCTTTACTTCGAGATCCGTCAGCTGAACAAGCCCGTGGACCCGCTCGACTGGCTGGCACCACGCTAGAGAAGGAACGGCATGAGAAAGCTTCGACTCTTCGGAACCACGGCGCTGGCGCTGGCTCTGGGACTGCTCTTGCTCAGCGGCGTGGGCACCCTGCGTCCGAGCTTTGCCGCGAACTACGGGGACCTCGATCTCCTTCCCACCGTGATCCACCTGGTGAAGTCTCACTACGTAAAGGACGTGGATGAGCGTGAGCTGGTCGAGGGGGCGGTCAAGGGGATGCTCGACGTCCTCGATCCACACTCGACCTATCTCTCTCCGGAGCTCTACGAGGAGGTCCAGCGCGACACGAAGGGAGAGTTCGAAGGTCTCGGCATCGAGATCACGCAGCGCGACGGGTTTGTGACGGTCGTCGCGCCGATCGACGGGACACCCGCGCAACAGGCGGGAATCCGTGCGCGCGATCAGATCGTCCGCGTCTGCCCCGACACGACGGAGGAGAGCTGCCGGTCGACGCAGGACATGAACCTGATCGAGGCAGTAAAGCTCATGCGCGGCCCCCGCGGCACCAAGATCATGATCGAGGTCGTCCGCGAAGGCTGGGAAGCGCCGAAGCCCTTCATCATCAAGCGGGCATCGATCCGGCTCACGAGCGTCACGTGGCACATCATCGACTCCGACATCCCTTACGTGCGCGTGAGCCAGTTCCAGGAGCGCACGGCTCGCGAGCTGCGAGAAGCGCTCGAGGAAGCCTCCGGGCCGGTGCCCCACTTTCGCGGGCTCGTGCTCGACCTGCGCGACAATCCGGGCGGTCTGCTCCAGCAGGCTGTCGAGGTCGCCGACCTGTTCCTCGCTGACGGCCTGATCGTCTTCTCGGAAGGCCGCGGGGGCGGCAACCGCATGGAGTGGAGCGCCAAGCAGGAGGGTACCCAGCCCGCCTACCCGATGGTGGTGCTCGTCAATGGCGGCAGCGCCTCGGCGTCGGAGATCGTGGCCGGAGCGTTACAGGATCACGGGCGCGCGGTCGTGCTCGGAAGGGAGACCTTCGGCAAGGGCTCGGTGCAGACCATCATTCCGTTCGACGACGGCTCTGGCCTGCGCCTGACTACGGCGCTCTACTACCTGCCCAGCGGCCGCAGTATCCAGGAGACCCGCATCCAGCCCGACATCACCGAAGATCCGTACACCGAGAGCGAAGTCGCCGTGCTGCGGGAGGCAAGCGAGCGGAAGAGCTTTGGCGAGGAAGATCTCGCCGGACACTTCATCGCAGAGACCGGAGAGACCACGGAGAGCGCAGCTGGGTCGAGCGAGGAGGAGTCCAACCTCACCAAGGAGGAGAGGTTCGTCCGCAGACTCCCTTTCGATCGCCCGCTCAGTCGCGCCGTGGATCTGCTCAAGAGCTGGACCGTCTTCTCCAAGCTCCAGCTGCCGGACGGTTCCTGAGTTCGGAACGTCGCTGTGAGCCCCCCCGACTCGGTCGACGCGTTCCTCGCGCAGAGCCGCGAGCGGATCGACAAGCAGCTGGACGGTTGCCTGCCCCCGTTGGACGAGCCACCAGCCTCGATACACGAGGCGATGCGATACGCGCTCTTCTCCGGCGGCAAGCGGCTGCGTCCGGCGATGGCCTTCGCAGGCGCGCTGGCCGCCGGGGCGGATCCCGATTGCGCCCTGCCGGCCGCCGCAGCCGTCGAGCTTGTCCATACGTTCTCGCTCGTGCATGACGACCTGCCGGCGATGGACGACGACGACGAGCGGCGCGGACGCCGCACGGTGCACGTGGTTTGGGACGAGGCGACTGCGATCCTGGCCGGGAACGCGCTCTTTGCTGAGGCCTTCAGACAGCTGGCTAAGGCTGGCATCCCTGGGGCGCTGGTGTCACGTCTGGCGCAGGTGGCCGGCTCCCGTGGCCTGCTGGGCGGACAGGTCGACGATCTCGCGTTCGACGCGGGCGCGGCCGACCTCGCGTCCGTCACGCGTATCCACGCTCGCAAGACGGCCGCTCTGTTCGAGTTCTCCGCCTGGTCGGGCGGACTGCTCGGCGGGCTCGAGGACCCCGACCTCGAGCGTCTCAGCGCCTATGGCCATGCGTTCGGCCTGGCGTACCAGCTGGTGGATGACCTGTTCGACGCGGGCACGGACGAGTGCTCGATCCTGTCCGTGACGGGTGCCGCGAACGCAAGGCGACTCGCCCAGTCCCAGATCGGGCTCGCCCTCGCGGCGCTGGAGCCGCTCGGGCCGATGAGCTGGGCACTGCGAGGGCTGGCCGAGAACCTGACGCAGCGGTTATCGTAGGTCCCTATGAGTTCGATCCTGGACCAGATTTCCTCGCCGCAGGATCTGCGGAGCCTTCCCCAGGAGCGTCTGACCGAGGTGGCCGCCGCCGTTCGCAGCGCCATCATCGAGTCGATCTCGAAGACCGGCGGGCACCTCGCGGCGGGTCTGGGGGCGGTCGAGCTCGCGACCGCAATTCACTACGTGTTCGACACGCCGAGGGACCGCCTGATCTGGGACGTCGGCCACCAGGGCTATCCGCACAAGATGCTGACGGGTCGCCGCGAGCTGTTCGCGTCGATCGGCAAGAAGGGCGGCATGGGAAAGTTCCTGCGCCGCCACGAGTCCCCCTACGACGTGTTCGGCGCGGGTCACGCGGGCACCTCGATCTCGGCCGCGACGGGGGTTGCCGAGGCGCTGCGCCGCCGCGGTGAGAGCCACAGAACGATCGCGGTCATCGGCGATGGTGCGCTGACCGCTGGGATGGCCTACGAGGGCCTCAACAACGCCGGCTATCTCAAGCTACGGAACCTGCTCGTCGTTCTCAACGACAACGAGATGTCGATCTCGAAGAATGTGGGCGCGCTCACGAGTTTCCTCGCGCGACGCTGGTCGGCGCCGCAGACGAGGCGGCTAAAGCATGCGGTCAAGGCGTTTCTCGAGTCCGTGCCGTTTGCCAGCGATGAGTTGGTCGAGCTCGCGCGGCGCGCGGAGCAGAGCTTCAAGACCTTCATCTCGCCCGCCCAGCTCTTCGAAGGGCTCGGCTTCAACTACATCGGTCCGATCGACGGGCACGACCTCCACGAGCTGATCGAGACCTTCAAGAACGTGCGGGACATCGAAGACAACGAGCATCCCGTGCTCGTCCATTGCCGTACGGAAAAGGGATACGGCTACGCGCCTTCGCAGTCAGACCCGATCAAGTATCACGGGGTCTCGCAGTTCGAGGCGTCCTCTGGCACGATGAAGAAGTCGAGCGGCGGGCCCCCCTCTTGGACGGAGGTCTTCGCCGACGCACTGATCGCGCTTGCGGGGGACGACGAGCGCATCGTCGGCATCACCGCGGCGATGGCGGGAGGAACGGGACTCGATCGCTTCGAGCGAGTCTTCCCCGATCGCTTCTACGACGTGGGCATCGCGGAGCAGCACGCGGTGACCTTCGCCGCCGGTCTCGCCACCGAGGGACTGAAGCCGGTCTGCGCGATCTACTCGACCTTCCTCCAGCGGGCCTACGATCAGATCGTCCACGACGTTTGTGTGCAGAACCTCGACGTCACCTTCGTGCTCGACCGCGCGGGGCTCGTGGGCGCCGACGGCGCGACGCACCAGGGCCTGTTCGACCTCGCCTACTTGCGGACCCTGCCGAACATGATCGTGATGGCGCCGAAGGACGAGAACGAGCTACGCCAGCTGCTGAAGACGGCCATCGAGTACCCCGGGCCGGCGGCTGTCCGGTTCCCGCGCGGACCAGGGCTCGGCGTTCCGCTGGACTCCGACATCAAGACGCTCGCGATCGGAGAGGCGGAGCTGCTCTGCGATGGTCGGGACGCCGCGCTGATCGCGATCGGAGTGAGTGTGCACGAGGCCAGCCTGGCTGCCGAGGAGCTCGAGGCGGCCGGCATCTCGACCGCCGTGCTGAACGCCCGCTTCGTCAAGCCGCTGGACGCCCGCTGGCTCGCCACGCTCGGGCGCCGTTGCGACGTGCTGTTCGTGATCGAGGAGCACAGCAGCATGGGTGGCTTCGGTGACGCAGTCGCGGCCTCGCTGGCGGCGCAGAACGTCCAGGTTCCGCTGCGCGCGCTCGGCGTGCGCGACGAGCTGATCGAGCACGGCTCTCAGGCCGAGTGGCGAGCCGAGCTCGGGCTCGACGCGGCAGGCATCGAGCGGGCGGTGCGGGAGCTGATCGGCCGACGGTGACGCGCGAACGCGTCCGGGTCGATACTCGTGTCATGGAGCTGGGTCTCGAAGAGACTCGGAGTCGCGCCCAGGCGCGCATCCGGGCCGGCGAGGTGCGCCTGGGGGACCGGGTCCTCGACAAGCCGGGCAGCGTCGTGCCGGCGGACTCTGTACTCACGCTTCGAGCGCGCAGCCCGTACGTCTCGCGCGGAGGCGAGAAGCTCGCCGGCGCGCTCGATGGGTTCGCTCTCGATCCGGCTGGGCTCCGCTGCGCGGATATCGGCGCGTCGACCGGGGGCTTCACGGACTGTCTGCTGCAGCGCGGCGCCGCCTCCGTCTTCGCCCTCGACGTGGGATACGGGCAGCTGGCGCTGCGCCTGCGCGAGGATCCCCGTGTGCGTGTGCGCGAGCGTACGAACATTCGCAAGTTCGAGCTCGATCCCGCCGAGCCACGCTTCGAGCTCGTGACCGCCGACCTCTCATTCATCTCGCTTCGCAGGGTATTGCCACAGCTCGCCGCGCTCACGAGCGCCGGGGGCCGCCTACTCGTGCTCGTGAAGCCTCAGTTCGAGCTCGAACGCTCCGAGGTGGGACGGGGTGGAGTGGTCCGGGAGACGGCAAAGCGTCTCCTTGCGAGCCGCCGTGTACGCGAGGCGGCGGAGGCCATGGGGCTCCTCTGTCTCAACGAGGCGGAGAGCGTCCTAGCCGGCCCCAAGGGCAACCGCGAGCGTTTCCTGTTGCTCCGCCGGCTTTCAGCCTACAGATCTCGCTCGCAGCGCCCGATCAGGGGATGTTGATACTTGCGAGGCCGTGGAATCCGCTTAAACTAAGGGCATCGTAACGGAGGCAGCGCATGTCGGTCATCAGTCTCACAGAGGCAGCCGCCACGAAGGTAAAGCAGCTCATCGACCGGGACGGTCGCGATGGCTACGGCCTGCGCATCAAGGTCGTGGGCGGCGGCTGTGCAGGACTCCAGTACCAGCTCATGTTCGACAACGTCTCCGTGGATTGGGACCAGGAGTCCGAGCAGTTCGGAGTCCCCGTCTTCGTGGACTCGAAGAGCGCGGTCTACCTTGCAGGCGCCAGTGTCGACTACGTTGACGACCTGAACGGGAGCGGCTTCAAGATCGAGAACCCGAACGCCAGTTCCACCTGCGGCTGCGGGGAGAGCTTCGGCGCGTAGGCGCCGCGATGTCCGTTCGTTTTCCGATCTATCTGGACCACCACGCGACGACGCCGTGTGATCCGCGAGTCGTCGAGGCCATGCATCCCTGGTGGACCGACGAGTTCGGGAACGCTGCGAGCAAGACCCACGCTTTTGGCTGGAGGGCCGCCGAAGCAGTCGAGGGCGCTCGCCAGCGGGTCGCGGACCTGATCGGTGCGGACCCCCGCGAGCTCGTCTTCACCTCTGGCGCCACCGAGTCGAACAACCTCGCGATCCTCGGGCTCGCGCGCGCGCGTCGGGAGCGGGGGCGGCACGTCGTAACGGTACAGACCGAGCATCGCGCAGTGCTTGATCCCTGTCGCGCGCTCGAGAAGGAGGGCTTTCGGGTCACCTATCTGCCCGTCGATCGAGGCGGGCTCGTCGACCTCGATGGGCTCGCAAAGTCGCTCGACAGCGAGGCGATCCTGCTCTCCGTGATGCACGCGAATAACGAGATCGGCTTCATCCAGCCGCTCGAGGAGATCGCCGCGATTGCGCGCTCGCGGGGGGTCCCGCTCCACAGCGATGCGGCGCAGTCCGCCGGGAAGCTCGCGCTCGACGTTCGCGAGCTCGGCGTCGACGCTCTGTCCCTCTCCGCCCACAAGCTGTACGGACCAAACGGGGTCGGCGCGCTGTGGCTGCGACGCGGCGCGGGGCTGCGGCTTGAGCCGATCCTGCACGGCGGTGGCCACGAGCGGGGCCTGCGAAGCGGGACCCTGCCGGTTCCTCTCTGTGTCGGCTTCGGCCGGGCCTGCGAGCTCGCGCGCGAGCTGCAGCAGGACGAGGCGCTTCGTCTGGCCCGCCTGGCCGAGAGCCTTTGGAAGCGCCTGTCGAGCGAGCTTGGAGCGGTGCAGCTGAACGGCGCTGCGCTGCCCCGGCTTCCGGGCAACCTGAACGTGAGCTTCCTGGGCGTCGAGGGCGAGGCGCTGCTGGCGGCGCTCCCCGATCTGGCCGTGTCCTCGGGATCCGCCTGTACGTCGGCGACGCGCGAGCCGTCCCACGTGCTGCGCGCTCTGGGGCTCGACGAGCAACGGGCGCTCAGCTCGCTGCGCTTCGGCCTCGGGCGCTCGACCACGCAGGAGGAGGTTGATGCCGCCGCAGAGCTGCTGATCGAGCAGGTACGGCGCCTGCGTGTACTCTCGCCGGTCTGGCAGCAGGTGAAGCGGGACCGATGACCCGCGAGTCGGAGAACGTCACGCCGAGCCAGAGCCAGGTGTCGCGCGAGGATCGCGTCGAGCTCCTGGGGCACGACGCCGCGACCGTCTGGTTCACGGGCCTGTCGGGCTCCGGCAAGTCGACCTGCGCGCGGGCGGTCGAGAGAGCGCTCATCGAGCGGGGCGTCTGTGCCTACACGCTCGACGGAGACAACCTTCGCTCGGGCTTGAACTTCGACCTGGGCTTCTCGGCCGACGATCGCAGCGAGAACATCCGTCGCATCGGAGAGGTCGCGCGCCTGTTCAACGAGGCGGGAGTCATCGTGTTGACTGCCTTCATCTCCCCGTACGAGAAGGACCGTGAGCGGGTGAGGGAGATGCTGCCTCCCGGCGGCTTCATCGAGGTGCTCGTCGACTGTCCGCTCGAGGAATGCGAGCGTCGCGACGTGAAGGGACTCTACGCAAAGGCCCGTGCGGGCGATCTCCCCGACTTCACGGGCATCAGTGCCCCCTACGAGCGGCCCACACGTCCCGACATCGTGCTCCGTACGGCAGAGGTGAGCCTCGAGACGTGCATCGAGCAAGTCCTGACGCATCTTCGCCGTGCGCGCATCACGCGCTGACAGGCCGCTCTGCGGCGGCGGCTGGCGAGGGACCGCTCCAGCAAGGCACGAACCAACCGATACAGCTTGCGAGGACGGCGGATTGCCGCTCCCCACCGCCACTGCTAGCATGCCGAACTTACTTGGGTTTCTCTCTCTTGCCCGCCCCGGTTGGACGATCCAGCAGCATGTCTGAGCCGCGTATCCGAGCTCCGTTGTGCGCCCTTCTGGGGGCCACCTGGCTGGCCGCTTGTGCGACTCCCGCGCCCCCTCCCGAGCCCGAGGTCCGGGCGTCAGCCGTGGTCGAGTACCCGAGTGAGGTCGAGGCCTCGACGGCGTTTCTGCGCGCACGTCAACTGGAGCTCGACGGGCGCCTGCTCGAGGCGGCCGAGGCCTACGAGCAGGCGGTTCGTCTCGATCCCGACTCGGCGTTTCTGCAGGGCCATCTGGCTGGTGTCTGGGTGCGGGTGGGCGAGCCCGAGCGAGCGGTGGGCTACGCCGAACGCGCGTTCGAGCTCGACCCGGACGACGATCGCATGCGCGCGAACCTGGCCTCGCTCTACGTGAACCTGCGACGATGGGAGGCTGCCGTCGCGCTGCTCGAGCCACCCCTCATGGCGGGCGAGCTGGAGGAGGCCGGGCTCTTCACGCTGTTTGATCTCTATCTGCGCCTGGGGCGCCTCTCGGCGGCCATGCGCGTCGGTGAGGAGCTGATCGCCGCCGATCCGGAGGATCCGCGCGCGTACTTGGCGCTCGGTGCCGGCCTCGAAAGCTACCAACAGTTCGGACGAGCAGAGGAGGTGTATCTGCGCGGGCTCGAGTTGGACCCGGAGCAGAGCGGACTCTACGACGCGATCGCACGCACCCGCCGCGCGGCCGGCGACGAGCGCGGCGAGCTTGCGGTGTGGCGCCGCAAGCTCGAAATCGTGCCGGGGGATCCTGTCGCGCTGACGCGGATGGCGCAGATCCTGGAGGAGGCCGGCGAGCGGGATCTCGCCATCGAGACGCTCGAGGAGCTCGTGGGGTATCACCCGAGCTACCTCGGAGCGCAGTTCCGTCTCGGCTTCCTCTACTACCAGGCTGGGCGGCTCGACGACGCCATCACGAGCTTCGAGGTCGTGAGTGCGAACGCGGGTACGGGAGCAGGTCTCCGTTACGTCGACGAGGTCCGCTACTTCCTCGGACTCATCCACCACGAGGCCCACGACGATGGCGCGGCCCTCGAGGTCCTGGAGATGGTCCCGCCGAGCTCGGAGCGCTTCGCCGACTCCCGAGCCATGATGGCGCGCATCAACGAGGGTCTGGGTGAGAACGATGAGGCGCTCGCGGACATTCGCCGCGCCATCGCGGCGGATCCCGAAAATTCTGCGCTAGCCGTGTACATGGCCGGCGTCCTGGGACGGAGCGGACACTACGACGAGTCGATCAGCGCGATGGAGTCGCTGATCGCCGCGCGCCCCGACGATCCCGACCTCTACTACGATCTAGGCGTCATCTACAGCGAGTCGGGTCGCGACGACCGCGCGCTGGAGCTGATGAACCGGGTGCTCGAGCTCGAGAGCGATCACTCCAGCGCGCTGAATTTTGTGGGCTACACCTGGGCGGATCAGGGGGAGCGCCTCGACGAGGCCGAGCAGCTGATTCGCCGGGCGATCGAGCTACGGCCGGACGACGGCTTCATCACCGACAGCCTTGGCTGGGTCCACTATCAGCGCGGCCTGAAAATGCTGGGCGAGGGCAGAGCATTGGAAGCACGCCGCTCGTTCTTCGAAGCGATCGAGCAGCTCGAGCTCGCCCTAGAGCTGCTCGAGCGCGACGACCCCGTGATCACCTGGCACCTCGGAGACGCCTACCGCTCCGTCTCGCGCTTCGACGAGGCCGTATCCGCCTATCGTCGAGCACTCGATCTCGAACCCCAGGAGTCGGATGCCCAAGAGATCCGCCGAGAGCTGCAGCTGCTCGAGCTCGAGCTGCAGGGAGCCCCCGAGGCGGCGAATTGAGCCGGGCTGCTGCCGGAGCCCTGGCGCTGATGGGCCTGCTGCTCGGGGCCTGCGCCACCCTGGCGCCGCGCGAGGACTTCGCGCGCGTCGACTTCGAGCCCGACCAGATCGCCGAACGCCTGCGCCGCATCCACGCGTTGGGGGAGGCGCGCCGCAGCGTCCGCGCCGACGGCAGCATGAAGCTCGAGTCTCGAGCGGCTTCGGGGCGCGTGCGCCAGATCATCCTGGCCGAGCGGCCAGCGTGGCTGCGGCTTGAGAGCCAGAACCTGCTCGGCCAGACGCAGACGCTCCTGGTGACGGATGGTGAGCGCTACAGCTATTACGACGGCGAGCAGCTCGCCGGGGGTGAAGTATCGCCCTTCCTGCTGCTCGACACGCTCGGTCTCGATCTGGGTATCGCCGAGGCGGTCGATGCTTTGCTCGGCGCGCCCACGACGCTGCGCGGCACCCCGCATGCGGTCTTCGCGCGTGGCCTCGAGCGCGAGGTCTGGACGGAGTTCGAGCGCCTGCGCATCGGGCCAAACGGGGACTTGCTGCGCTACACGTCGCTGGACCTCCAGGGCGACGTGCGGTGGAGTGTCGAGTACCAGGGCTGGAAGGGCGTCTCCGGCGGAAGATACCCCGATCGTATGGTGCTCCACTTCCCACGCGCCGAGCTCTTCGCGGACCTACGTCTCAAGAGCGTCGAGCTCAACGCCGAGCTTGACCGCGGGCTGTTCCGCATCCCCGAGAGGTCGGGGCGTTGAGCCAGCCCGTGCTCAGCGTGCGCGGGCTGCGAACCAGCTTTCGAACCGAGCACGGAAGGCTGCCTGCTGTAGACGGCGTGGATCTCGACCTGTATGCCGGGGAGACGCTTGGCATCGTGGGGGAGTCGGGCTGCGGGAAGACTGTCACAGCGCTCTCGATCCTGCGGCTGATTCCGGAGCCCCCCGGCAGCATCGAGGGGGGCGAGATCCTCTTCGACGGTCGGGATCTCGTGCATTCGAGCCCGGAGGAGCTGCGCCAGATCCGGGGACGACGCATCGCGATGATCTTCCAGGAGCCGATGACGTCGCTCAATCCGGTATTCCGGATGGGGGACCAGATCGAGGAGGTGCTCACGGTCCACACCGACCTGGACCGCGGCGCGCGCCGCAAGCGGGTCATCGAGCTGCTCAAACTGGTCGGCGTTCCGGCGCCCGAGGCGAGGCGGCGTGACTACCCGCACCAGCTGTCGGGCGGTCTGCGACAGAGGGTGATGATCGCCATGGCCCTGGCCTGCGATCCCGAAGTGCTGATAGCGGACGAGCCCACCACGGCGCTCGACATGACGATCCAAGCCCAGATCCTCGAGTTGCTCGAATCACTCAAGCAACGCTTTAACATGGCGGTGATGCTGATCACGCACGACCTCGGTGTGGTCGCCGAGGTCGCGCAGCGCGTGGCCGTCCTGTACGCCGGCCGCGTGGTCGAGACCGGGAGCGTCACGGAGATTTTCCACTCTCCGAGGCACCCCTACACCCGGGGACTCATGCGCTCCATGCCCGGACCCAGGAGCAAGCCGCGGCAGCCGCTGCACGTGATCCCCGGTGTGGTCCCGGACCTGATCGACCGACCCATCGGATGCTCGTTCCGCGATCGCTGCGAGCGGGCGATCTCCCTCTGCGCGAGGAGTGCCCCGGAGCTCGGCGTAGTCACGAGCGGTCACGCCGTTGCCTGCCACAACCCGGAGCCGAGAGACGCGAGCGTATGAGCGGGGCGCTTCTCAGGCTGAAGGGCACGAGCAAGAGCTTTCACGTTGGAGGTGGCCTGCTCGGCCGAGGCCGCGCGCTGCGCGCGGTCGACCGCGTCGATCTCGAGCTCGAAGCGGGAGAGACCCTGGGTCTGGTCGGCGAGTCAGGCTGCGGGAAGTCCACGCTGGCGCGACTCGTGCTGCGGTTACTCGAGGCGGATGCGGGCGAGATCTGGTTCGAGGACCAGGAGATCCGACGCCTTCCCAAAGCAGCGCTGCGTGAGCTGCGCCGCGACATGCAGATCATCTTTCAGGATCCCTACGCCTCGCTGAACCCGCGGATGACCGCGGGCGACACGATTGGAGAAGGCTTGCAGATCCACGGGCTGGCGAATCGCAGGGAGCGCGAGACTCGGGTGGCCGAGCTGCTCGAAATCGTCGGACTGCGGCCCGCACACGCCACCAGATTTCCGCACGAGTTCAGCGGCGGCCAGCGGCAGCGGATTAGTATTGCGCGCGCACTGGCCCTGGAGCCCAAGCTGATCGTCGCCGACGAGCCCGTCTCGTCGCTCGACGTCTCGATCCAGGCGCAGATTCTGAACCTGCTCCTGGATCTGCAGGCGCGCTTCGGCATCGCCTATCTGTTCATCTCGCACGACCTGCGCGTAGTGCGGCACCTCTCCGATCGCGTTGCGGTCATGTATCTGGGTCGAATCGTCGAGCTGGCGCCTGCGGAAGAGCTCTACCGGAACGTGCAGCACCCGTACACGGAGGCGCTCCTGTCGGCCGTGCCCGTGACGGAGCCCGGCGTGGTCCGCGAGCGCATCCTCCTGCAGGGCGACGTCCCGAGCCCGCTCGACCCGCCATCCGGCTGCCCGTTCCACCCGCGTTGTGCGCGGGCGGTGGAACGCTGCGCGAACGAGACTCCCGAGCTCCGCGAGGTCGGAGCCGGTCATCTTTCTGCCTGTCATCTGGCCCCCCTTTGAGGAGCAAGGCGCTATGCGCATCGAGTACAACTTTGGCCTGGACACCGTAGCGACCCCCTGCTTCTCCGTGGAGAGCATCGAGGGTCCGCACAAGCTGTTCACGCTGGCCACGTTGATCTTGAACGTGATCGCGTGCAAACCGCGGGTCGACGTGATTTTCCACAGTCCCAACCAGGCGGACCTGCCGAAGAAGGTCGCACAGTTCCAAGAGATCCTGGCGAGCGGCCCGACTGCACCGGACTTCGAGCTCGAGGAGGGGAAGAGGGGCTCGCTGGGGAGCTCCTACTACCTCTGGATCAGCATCAAGACCACGAAGGTGTCCTGATCACGAACCCTCGAGCCGACTGATGAGCTCGCTCGAGGCGTGCTCCTTCGGGTCGCCACAGATGGCGATACGTCCGCCGTAGCCGAGCACGACGTCGCGCTCGGGTACCGTATCCGGGGTCCAGTCCGACCCTTTCACGTGTACCTCTGGCCGTAGCGCGTCGAGGAGCGCCGCCGCCGTGGGCTCCGGAAAGCTGGTCACGAGATCGACTCCGTCCAGCGCAGCCAGCACCTCCATCCGCTCGGCGAGCGGGACGTAGGGCCGGCCCTCCCCCTTGTTGCGGCGCACGCTCGCATCGCTGTTCGTGGCGACGACCAGAACGTCGGCGAGCTGGCGCGCGTCGGCAATGAGTCTCGTGTGGCCCACGTGAATCAGGTCGAAGCAGCCATTCGTCAGCGCCACGCTGCGCCCCCTGGCGCGCTCGTCGGCCAGGAGCTCCGCCAGGTCGCGGTAGTCTGGGACGATCTTTCCAGTCACGCGAGGAGCTCCTCGGCCGCGTTGACCACGCGCGCGGGCAAGAGGCGGGTCATGCAGCGGTGATCGATGGGACAGGTCTTCTTGTGGCAGGGGCTGCACTCTACGTCTTCGCGCAGGACCCGCTGTCGCTCGAGCAGATGCTCGGTGTGGCGAGTATCCGTCGGACCCATCAACACCACGACCGGGCGCTCGCGTGCCACCGCAATGTGTCGGGGGCCTGTGTCGTTGGTGAGCACCAGCCGCGCACGTTCGATCAGTGCGACGAGCTCGCCGAGCGAGACCGGTGGATCGCACAGTTCGAGCGGCCGGGTCTGCATTGCGGCCGCGATGTCGCGGGCGATGCGTTCTTCGCCTGGTCCCGGGGCCAGGACCGCTCGCAGGCCGCGGCGCCGCACGAGCTCGTCACAAGCCTGCGCAAAGTACTGGCTAGGCCAGAGCTTGCTCGAGCCAAAGCTCGCTCCTGGGGTCACGACGAGCAGACCCTCGCTCCGCTCGACGCCCGCCGCCCACAGTCGGTTGTCCAGCTCTTCGCGCGCCTGGTCTGGTACGGCCAGCTCGAGCGCCTCGCCGCAGTCATCACAGCCAAGGGCCCTCGTGATCCGCAGGTAGCGCTCGATCATCGAGATCGCGAGACGTCGGCCCCCTTCCCGCGGAGGGTCGAGCCATACGGTGAGCAGGCTGCGGCGGGCGGGATCGCGCGCGTAGCCGGCGCGCACCGGGATGCGTGCGAGCGCGGGAGCGAGCGCGGACCGCACCGAGTCGGGCAGGAGCACGGCCCAGTCGAAGCCGCGTTGCCGCAGGCGCTGCGTGCGAGCGAGCCAGGCGCCCACGCCGCGCTGGCGGTCCGGCAGGAAGGCATTCACACCCGGCAGGTGGGATCCCAGCTCGGCGTGGCGCGGAAGACCTTCGAGCACGATCTCGGCCGCAGGGTGGGCGGCACGTAGCGCCCGCAGGGCGGGAGAGGACATCACGAGGTCGCCCACCCAGCTCGGAGCGCGCACCAGGATTTTTCGGGGTGTGCTTGGCACCGCTGTCGACCCACGGCCCCTACAAGAAGAAGTCTGCGCGCTCCTCGCCGACCCCGATCCGGACGTCTTCGCGGGGGTCTTCGACGAGCTTCTCTAACCACCAGTTCACGCCGTTGTAAATGCAGGTGACGTTCCGGCACTCGTGGCTGGCGTCGAAGTCGTCGAGGATCCTTGCGAGACCCGCGCCCGTGGCCGTGGCGTCCTGCTCGCTCTTGTAGGCCGTGGGCCCCGCGAGATTCGCCTTTGGCACACCGCGATGGGCGGGACAGTTGTAGAGCCCCGTTGGGGTCAGCACCTGGCGCAGCGCCTGCATATGGCAGGTGCGCGGCTGGCGCGTGAACTCCTTCCAGTTGCCCTGCTCGAGCACGCGCAGGTTGATGCTCTCGTAGACACTGAAGGTGCTGTCGGCCAGCAGCTTGGCGCGGTCGACCTCGCCGCGAATGCGCTTCACGACGGCCGCGATCTGGCTCCTGGCCTTCGCGGGGTCCATCACCTCCGCGCCGTCCGCCTCGCGCTCCAGGATCGGCTTGAGCGAGATGTAATCGAAGCCGTAACGCTTTGCGCGCTCCGTCGCCTGGACGATCTCGTGGATGTTCTCACAGATTTCTTCGTCATCGCGAGACGCACCACTCCATACGATGATGTACGAGAAGCCGAGGGGGACGCGGGGGTTGGCGCGCTTGATGTCGGCCACGCCCTCGCAAATGGTGTCGAGGTCGAGCTTCTTGTTTGCGGGATTGTGCATCTTCACGAAAAGCTCGTTGCTCCCCGAATCGAGCGAGAGGCGGATCCAGTCGCGTTCGTCCAGATGGACCACGGCTGCTGCCAGGCGATCGCAGCGGCTGCCGTTCGAGACGATCGAGACCTGCAGGTCGAGCTCCTTCAAGTAGCGCACGAACTCGGCGAAGCGCGGGTAGAGGGTCGGCTCGCCACCCCCGATCAGGATGACGGAGCGCATGCCTCGCTTCGTCATGAGCCTCATCGAGTCGCGCAGCTCTGCCTCCTTGTATTTGTGCCGCGTATTCAAGATGTCCCAGTCGATGCAGTGCGTGCACGCATAGTTGCAAGCGGTCGTGAGGTCCAGGTTGATGGAGATCGGTGCGAGCTCGGGCGCGCTCGGTTCGGGCTCGCCCCGCTCGCGCGCGGCCAGCACCGCCCGGCGCCAGCGCACGTAGGCCTCCACGTGCGGCACCAGGGCCGGCTGTCTGAGCTTTGCCGTGAAATCGTGGATCGCCTGCGCCACCGTCACCCCTCAAATGGAGCCCGTTGCGGCGCTTCCGCGCCCCTCGCTGGCGGCCCCGACGGGTCAACGTAGACCAATTCCGGGATCTTACCAGCCAGGGGGTGGCTTGCCCCGAGCGCTGGCGGTCTCGAAGGCCGTCACCAGGGCTTGGAGCAGCGCCATGCGATCCGCGATCGGGCCGCTCCGTGGCGCCGAGGCGCCCCAACGGCGCTCCTCGAGCTCTGTCAAAAAGGCGCGGATCAGAGCTCGCAGCGGGTCCGGTACGGCCACGCTCCGATCCCCCGACGAGAAGCTCTGCTCGTAATCTGGCAGGCGTACCCGGCGCCGTGCCTCGCGCCCGTCGATGGCGTACGCGGCAGGACGCACTGTCGCGGCCGAGGGGGTGAGCGTTACCTCTACCGCGGTGTGCGTTTGCCCGGCCCGGTACTCGAAGCTCACGAGGGTGCGCGAGGGACCCACATCGAAGCGGGGGGAGATGATCTCTGCCGGCGTCCCCGGAACGAGCGCCTGGAGCATGCTGAGCGGATGGGGCAGGGCGTCTGCAAGCATGCGGCTCCCGGACGATATCGGGGACAGCTCCATCGAGAAGTGCTCGGGCGGGTCCTGTCCGAGTTCGGGGTGCAGCTCCCGAAAAGCCGGCAGCGTGTAGGGCCACTGGCAGTTCTCCCAGAGGAGCAGGCCGCGCTCTGCGAAGCGATCGACGAGCGACCTGGCCCGCTTCGCGAGGTCAGCAACACCCCACACCAGGGGCTTCTCGCAGAGTACGTGGAGCCCGGCGGAGAGCGCTCGCTCCAGGTAGAGCTCGTGCGTCTCGTTGGGGGAGAGGATCGCGAGCGCCTCGAGACGCTCGTTGCTCAGCATCTGATCGACGTCCACATAGCTGCGCACGTCGATGCGATGCTCTTCCCGGAGCTGACGGCGCGCGGCCTCGGCGGTCTCGGCGCGCGTGCCCACCAGAGCTGCGATCGTTGCCCCCGCGGCGTGGAGCTCGCGCGCGACGAAAGGACCGAGACCCTGGCGCAGGCGCCGAGCTCCGATCAGGCCGACCGCAGGTCCACTCAACGCTCTTCCACTGCTCCGGCGGGCAGGGCCACACCGAGTCGTCGGTAACGCTGCTGCAAGCGCGGCGGCAGCTCGTGACGGAAGCAACCCAGCTGAGGGATGTAGCCCAGGTGGTCCGCGAGTCGCAGCAGTGCCACTTCTGTCTTCAGATCCGGAATCCGCCCCGCGCGACACAGCTCGATGGCCTCACCGAGCTCGTAGCGCACGAGCTGCGACGCTTCCTCCATCACGGAGCCGTCCCCCCGGGGAGCGTCCGCGGCATTCCCGTGGACCTGGCACGCGCAGAAAAAGACCTTCTCGTCGCTGGTTCCCGGGCTCGCGAAGCTTTCCCCGCCGATGGGAGTGAAGCCCTCGGGGGAGCTGTCGACTCCCGCTTCCTCGCGCGCCTCGATCGAGGCGCGCCGGCGCAGGCCGTCCAGGTCGGAGCCGTCGCCGGGCTCGAGCAGCCCGGCCACCACCTCGACGATGGAGAGGTACTCGCGGGTGTCGGGCTGCTCGAAGCGCTTGCGGTTTCGCAGGTAGATCGGGGCGCGCGGACCCTCACGCAGGATGACGCGGATCTCGCCGGTAGCGCCCACCTCGTAAAGGATGGCGACGACGGCGTCGCTGCCCGGCCTGGAAGCGATGTCGCATGGGTACGGCTCTGACTTCGATCCGTCTGTATATACGTTCTGGAGCACCAGGCGCGTGACCGTGATGAACCCCTCGTCGCAGCGACTTTGGGCCGTGCGATCCTCCATTATCTCGATCGACCGAACTCTCATGCCACCTCGATGTGTGTCGGCTGTTCTCTCTAGCAGCCACTCCAGCGGTGCTGACGGCGCAAGCTCAGCGCGATCACTTGGCGCCGCAGCTCGAGGGTGTCGCCCTCGAAGCCACTGCTCCGGATGTAGTGCGCGAGCGCGGCTTCCCGGATCGTGCCGGGCACGACATCCGGAAGCGCGGCGTTGAGCTGCGCGAGGTTCCTGGTCTTCTTGGCGTGCGGGAGCCTCTTCCGGAACAGCACGCAGCCGTAGTCGAGCAGGCGCGCAGGCGCGCCCGGAGACCAGACGACGTTGTTCGCCTTGAGGTCCGCATGGTAGATCCCACGTCGGTGAAGGGCACCGAGCAGCTCGCCCAGCGTGCGGGCCAGCTCGTCGTGCATGCGCCCGCAGGCCCCCACGAACTCGGCGTCGATCCAGTCCGACAGCGTCGGACCGGCGTCTTCCATGACCAGCCAGCGACCAGACCAGGCCAGCGCTCGCGCCGTTCGGATCCCGCGCGACTCGAGGCCCTGCGCCGCGACCCAGGCGGAGCGAGCCTGGCGCTCCGACGGGTGCTGCTTGAGGATCCAGTGCTCGTGACGAACCAGCCGCGTCCGGCCGTCGTCTTTGAGGAGCTCGCCTCTGTCCGGGTTCGCGAGCGCGGCACGGAGGCTGTCCTCGTGGATCTCCCGGCGTCGGAAGCCGCGCACGCCAGCGCGCTCGAACGGGGTGAAGGCCGAGCTCTCCTTGAGCGCCCGCTTCGTGCGGCTCCGCCAGTGGGTATGTGCGCGCCTGTCCCGCCAGAAGCGCGTCGTCGCCAGGACCGCCGGCAGTGGCTCACCGAGGGAGTAGGCCAGGTAGCCGAGCTCGCGTCGGCGTAGAACTCCCGGGGTGCTGGGGAGGAAGCGCGTTCGTTGCAGGTCGAGCAGGCGCACCTCGCCGTCGCAGATGAGGATGTTTCCGAGGTGAAGATCGCCGTGCAGCCCACCGCGTTCGTGCATGTGCTCCACGACGGGGAGGATCCGGTCGAGGTCGGCGCGCTCCGCGGGGCGACCGTTGAGCCAGCGCGTCGCGATCCAGTCGTCTCCCCCACCGAGGAGCTCCGGCACGGGGATGCCTCTCGCGGCCGCGAGACGGAGGGCCCGAGCCTCGCGTCTCGGCGCCTTAGAAGGGCGCAGCCACAGCTTGAGCAGGCGGTCTCCGGAGCGTACGACGATTCGCACCGGGCTCTGCTTGAGCACGAGGACCCCGTCCGGCGCTTTTCCGGTGCGCAGCTTCAGTGCCAGCTCGGAGAGCTCGTCGCTCACTGGATGACCCTCGCGTAGAGCTCGAGGACCCGGTCTGTGTGCGCCTCCCACGTGAGCGCCTCGGCGCGTCGCCGGGCCTCGAGGCCAAGCTTTTCTAGACCCTCCGGGTCTGTGAGCGCGCGAAAAGCCGGCGCGAAGTCAGAGTCGCAAAGCAGACCGTTCGTCCCGGCCTCGATCAGCTCCGAGGCGCCGTTCGTTGTCGTGGTCGCGACCGGTAGCCCCGAAGCCATGGCTTCCAGACAGGCATTCGAGAAGGCGTCGTAGCGCGTCGGCAGCACGAACAGGTTCGCCGCTGCGTAGAGGGCCTCGACGTCGGATCGGGGGCCGAGGAAGTGTACGCGCTCGGCGACGCCGAGCTCCGCGGCCAGCCGCCGGAACGGGGCGGGATCTCCGGCGCCGGCGACCGCAAGCTCTGCATCCACGCCACTCGCGGCGAGTCCGCGAATGGCGAGGTCCAGCCCCTTGCGCACGAAGCCCGTACCTACGAAGAGCGCTAGCGGCCGCGTGACGCCGAGCTCGCAGCGGATCCTGGCGGCGTGCGCCAGGCGCTGGCGTGGGTGGAAGCGCTGCGCGTTGACGCCGTTGTAGATCATGACGAGTCGCTCGGGGGCGACGCCGTAGCGACGGCGGAGCTCGTCCACGACCCACCGTGCGTTGCACTGGATGAGCTGGGCCTCGTCGCGAAACACGGCCTCTTCGATCGAGAGGATCGTCCGATGGCGCGGGGAGAGCGCGCGCAGCAGTCTGGGGGTCCGGTAGGCCCGTTCCATGTAGGCGGCGTGGCAGCCTCCCCCGACCCGGTAGATGTGCTGCTTGCGCGTGCGCGACAGGCCGTGCACGACGTCGAAGCGCCCGCGCGTTGCCTCTGCAGCTCCGGCCGAGAACCGTCTCAGGCGCAAAGGCTGCCAGCTCGTCGACACGGGAAGGATCTCGAGAGCCACGCCATCCGGCGCTGGACCGGAGGCCTCGCGGCAGAGGACCGTCACGTCGACGTCGCGTGCTGCCAGCTCGCTTACCAGGTGCCGTGCCGCGGACTCGACCCCGCCGGTCTCCGCCCCGAAACGCTCGATCACGACCGCGACCCGCATCTGGCTAGGGTAGCGGACTCGGCTGATCTCGGACCTGCGGGTTGCCCGCGTCTGGGCGCATGGTTAGATTCGTCCCACCTCCCGCTACTCCACCCACATGACCGCGCCAAAGCACGAGCGATCCGCCAAGCGGGAACAGATTCTCGACGCAGCACTCGAGGTGTTCAGCCACAGGGGTGTCTACGCGACCCGCATCGCCGACATCGCGACGGAAGCCGGGATTGCATACGGGCTCGTCTACCACTACTTCAAGAACAAGGAAGAGATCCTCAACACCATCTTCGAGCAGCGCTGGGCCCAGGTGACCGAGCGCCTGGAGGAGGCCTCCAAGGGGGGGCGCGACGCGCGCGACCGACTCGAACGGGCAGCGGGCGTGTTCATCGAGTCGTACCGCACGCGCCCCCAGGTGGTGGAGCTCTTGTTGCTCGAGTTCTCGCGCATGTCGAAGTTCCTGGAGCCCATTCACGTCGACCAGATCGCCGGCGCCTTCGCGATCGTGACCGGGATCATCGAGCAGGGCCAGCACGAGGGCCAGCTCTCGCAGCGCGTGCACCCTTCCTTGCTGATGTTGCTCTTCCTCGGCGGGCTCCAGCTCGTTCTGCAGTGCCAGGCGCTCGGGCTGTTCCGGCCACCCGACGGCTTCGAGGAGGAAGGCAGCCGTGTCGTGGTAGACCTCTTTCTGAACGGAGTGGGTGAGGGGTGATCGAGGTAGAGGGGCTCACCAAGCGCTACGGCACGCTCATTGCGCTGCAGGACGTCTCGTTCCGCATCGAGCAGGGAGAGATCGTCGGCTTCCTCGGTCCGAACGGGGCAGGCAAGACCACGACCATGCGCGTGCTCACCGGCTACATGCCGCCGAGCGCCGGCCGCGTCACGATCGCGGGCCACTCCCTGGGCTCGGAGCCGATGGCCGCTCGGCGGGCGGTGGGGTACTTGCCTGAAACGCCGCCGCTCTACCCGGAGATGCGCGTGGAGGATTACGTTCGCTACGTCGCCACGCTCAACGACGTGCCGCGGCGCGAAAGGGGCGCGAAGGTAGAGCACGCGCTCGAGGCCTGCGGGCTCGCGGAGGTGCCCGGGCGCGTGATCGGGACGCTCTCCAAGGGATTCCGTCAGCGCGTGGGCCTGGCGCAGGCTATCGTCCACGACCCCGATGTGCTCGTGTTCGACGAGCCCACGTCGGGCCTCGACCCGGTGCAGATCACGGAGATCCGGGACCTGATCCGTTCGCTGAGTCAGGAGAAGGGACGAACCATCATCCTGTCGACGCACCACCTGGCAGAGGTCGAGGCCATCTGTCAGCGCGTCATGATCATCGTTTACGGCCGCATGCGCCTGGACGCCAGTCTCGAGTTTGTGCGCGAGCAAGGCTCGCTCGAGCAGGTGTTCCTGCGCGAGGTCGAAGCCGCCGGAGCTGCTCTGGCCGAGCAAGGAGAGGCCGAGGCGTGAGGCACATCCCCGCCATCGCCGGCCGCGAACTGCGTTCGATCTTTACCACCCCCGTGGCCATCGTCATCTTCGCCACTTACGCGGTATTTGCCGGGTTCATCTTCTTCGCGAGCCTCGGCCTGTTCCTGACCCAGCTACAGCAGATCCAGGCGCTCGGCATGCTGCACCTGCTCGAGCAGTGGAACCTGAATGACGTCGTCATCGCCCCCGCCTTCTTCACATTCGCGATCGTGTTGCTGGTGCTCATACCGCTGCTCACCATGCGCGCGTTCTCGGAGGAGCGCTCGACGGGGACGATCGAGCTGATCCTCACGAGCCCAGTGAGCATCTGGGAAATCGTGATCGGCAAGTACCTCGCGGTGCTCGCGATGGTCGCGCTGCTCGTGGCGGTGACGGCGCTCTATCCCGGGCTGCTCTTCCTGTACGGGAACCCGGAGCTGTGGCAGACGCTCGTCGGCTTGCTCGCGCTCTTCTGCTACGGCGCGGGACTGGCGGCGCTCGGTTGCTTCGTGTCTGCGTTGACGCGCAATCAGATCATCGCGGGCTCAGTTGGCATCGTGGCGGGGCTGGTGCTGCTCGTGCTTCCCGCGGCAGCCGAAGGAGCAGGGAACGAGGCCGTGAGCGCGCTCTTGCGCTACCTCGGCACGTCTTCGCACTACGAGCAGGGGCTGCGGGGCGAGCTGCGTACCGAGGATCTCGCCTATTTCGGGGCGATGATCGTGATCTTTCTCTCGCTCGGACGCGCGGCGGTCGACTCGCTGCGCTGGCGCTAAGGTCGAAGCATGGGCGTCTTGCTGGGGAGCGTCGGCTGCGTCGTCCTGATCTTCGGGCTGTTCGCCGTCTTCATCGCTGCCTCGCCGCTGGTCGTCTATCTGCACGTTGGCGCGGGGGTCGTGCTGCTCGGCCTGGCCGCGCTGCGGAGCTGGTCCGCGCTGCCAGAGATCCTGGGTAGCGAGCCGCGGCGCGCTGGCCTGAACGTCATGGTCCAGACCCTGCTCTTGTGCACGAGCGCGGGTCTGCTCGCTTTCCTGTCCGTTCGCCATCCCCTTCACTGGGACCTGACCGAGGCGCAGGTGCACACACTCACCCGCGGCACGCGAACGGTGCTGGACCAGATCCCCGAGGGCGGCGTGACGATCTACGCGTTCTTCACCAGTGGAGGCGAGGAGGCTGCAAAGCCGCAGCTCGATCAGTACGCCTATGCCAGCGAGCGCGTATCGCTGCACTTCTTCGATCCGAACCGGCGTCCGGATCTCGCGGCGCGCTTCGACATCCGGTCCGATGGCGTGGTGATCGTCTGCAGCGGAGCGTGCGAGACCGCGACCGGGACGGTCCGCATCAGCGAGGTCTCCGAAGAGCAGATCACCCGGGCCATCCGCGGCGCCATCTCCAGCAAGAAGAAGGTCTACTTTGTCACGGGACATGGGGAGGCCAGTCCCTTCGATGAGGAGGTCGACGGCTTCTCGCGCATTCGCGTGAGCCTGGAGGACGAGAACATCGAGGCGCTCGAGGTCCTGCTCGCGAACGAGCCCGAGGTGCCCACGGACGCGGACGCCGTCGTCATCGCGGGTCCGACTCACTCCCTCTTCGAACGCGAGCTTAGTCTGCTCGACACGTATCTCCTGGGTGGCGGCCGGCTGCTCGTCCTGGCGGACCCCCTGGTGCAGAGCAACCTCGAGGAGACGCTCAGCAGCTGGGGCGTCGAGCTGGGGGACGACATCGTCGTCGAGGAGCAGCTCCAGCTCTTTGCGGGCCCACAGCTTGGGGTCCAACCAGTCGTGACGAGGTACGGCTCGCACCCGATCACGGACGAGCTCGGGAGCGAGCCGACGATCTTCACCCTGGCACGCTCGGTACGCTCCGCCGACGAGTCGGACGGCGTCGTCGAGCTGGCCACTACGGGCGCCACCAGCTGGGCCGAGACCGACATCGACGCCTTCGTCGACAGACGCGAGGTACATCTCGACGCTGACGTTGACCGCTCGGGTCCGATCGCCCTGGCGGCGGCGCGCACATTCGACGTGGAGGGTGAGGTAGCAGAGGGCCGGCTCGTAGTCATCGGAGACGCGGACTTCGCGCGCAACCGCTACGTGGCGGAGTTCTTCAACGCGGACTTCTTCCTCAACACCATCAACTGGCTCGTCGGAGAGGAGAACTTCATCACGATCGACCGCAAGCTGCCGCGCGCGTCCAGCGTGAGCATGACGCGAGAGGCCTTTGCCAACCTCCGCTTCGCATTGCTGTTCCTGCTTCCAGAGGCGATCCTGGTGGCCGGGATCCTGGGCTGGTGGCGCCGCCGCACGTGATCCGGTCGCTCTAGATGCGCCTGCGCGGAACGTTCCTGCTCGCCGCCGTCGCGCTGGGTCTTGGGCTCTTCGTCTGGCTGCTCGAGGTCCGCGCCCCTGCCGAGCGCGCGCTGGCAGATGAGGCCGCGCGACGGGTCTTCGACGTTGCCGCCGACGAGATCACCGCCCTCGGGCTGCCGCTCGAGGACGGTGGAAGCGCCACGCTCGTGCGCCGCGATGGCTGGCGGCTCACGGCCCCGCTCGAGTTTCCGGCGGACCCGCGGGCCGTCGAGCGCGCTCTGGGGGCTCTCGAAGCGCTCGAGGTGGGACTCACCATCGAGGAGCCCGCAGAGGACCTGGCGGTGTTTGGCCTCTCGGAGCAGGAGCGCGAAGTGGTCTCGGCCCGGACTTCCGGCGCGACGCTGGAGCTCTACCTCGGGGGGGATACCCCGATCGGCAGCGCGCGTTACTTCGCGGTGGCTGGTGAGGAGTCCCGCGTGCACACGGCGGAGCGCGCCGCGCTGGAGCCACTGTCCTCGTCCCTGTTCGGACTGCGCGACAAGCGCATGACTACGCTGGTCGTGGAGGAGGTCTCCGAGCTGCAAGTGCGCGTCCAGGGCAGTCTGATCGTGACCGCGGTGCGCACGGAGGACACCTGGAAGCTGGCCGCGCCGAGCAAGGAAGCTGCGGATTCGCGCCGGATCAGGCGTCTGCTCGAAGATCTCGTGCTGGCGCGTGCAATGGAGTTCATCGACTCTCCGCAGGATCTCGCGCGCTACGGTCTCGCACTCCCCGAGCTTCAGGTCTCTCTGGCTCGCGAGAGCGGGGGCCCGACCAGCTTCGAGCTTGGAAGCTCCGATGGCACGGGCTACGTGCGCGTCGACGGGGGCGACGTCCTTTACGCCGTGCCTGAAAGGCTGCTCTCTGGGATCCCGCGCACGTTCTTCGCGTATCGGTACAAGCGGGTCCTCGAGCTCGAACAGGCGGACGTGAGGCGCATCGAGCTCCGCTTCCCGAGAGCAGACGTGGTGCAGAGCTACGGACGGAGCGACAGCGAGTGGGCTCCCGAGGGAGACGCGCCAGAGCTCGAGCCGTTCGCCATCGAGGACCTGCTCTTCGCGGTCCGCTCGCTCGACGCGACCGAGATCGAGCGGACCGACGCCTCGCCGTTGGACTTTGGTCTGGATCCGCCCACCCTGCGCGTGTCGGCTTTCGATGCGGATGGCGAGGTGCTGGGCTGGCTCGAGCTGGGCGAGATCCTCGGGGAGAGTCTGAGCGCTCGTTCCTCGCAGAGCGAGCGGATCTGGCGCGTCGCAAGCCAGCTCGGCGAGGATCTTCCGCTCGGACAGGCGGCCTTCCAGAACCGTTTCGTTGCGGAGTAGACGAGTTCGCGGGCTAGAACCCAGTATCCTGAGTCTGAAGTTTGCCAGTCCTTACGCTGCGTCTCGCAAGGCGCGGATCAACCCCAAAATCATACCCTTTCTTCCAAGTCTGAAGGGATGAGGAGCTAGCGCTCGGCCTCGATGCGGAAGGCATGATACGCGCGCTCGGCCGTTCGCTCGCCGATCTCTTCGACGCTGCGGCCGTGCAGCGCCGCCAGACACTCCGCCACCTTCGCCACGAAGGCCGGCTCGTTGCGGCTCCCGCGGTGAGGCACAGGCGCCAGCAGCGGGCTGTCAGTCTCGATCAGCAGGCGCTCCAGGGGCAGAGCCGCTCCGACCTCGCGGAGCTCCGCAGCGGCCTTGAAGGTCAGGATGCCCGAGAACGAGATGTCGAAGCCGCGTGCCAGGCAGTCGTGTGCGAAGGGGAGATCTCCTGTGAAGCAGTGGATAATACCCCCCGCCCGATCCGCGCCCTCCTCGTCGAAGATCCCGAGTAGCTCCTCGAAGGCGTCGCGCGAGCCGCGGGTGGGGCGCACGTGGATCACGAGGGGCAAGCCGGTGCGCCGTGCGAGCGCGATCTGTCCGCGCAGGCACTCCCGTTGCGCCTCGCGCGGCGAGTGCTCGTACCAGTAGTCGAGCCCACACTCGCCGACGGCCACGACCCGCTCGTGCGCGGACCAGCCGTCCAGGGCCTGCAGGGCGAGCTCGTTCCACTGCAAGGCGTCGTGCGGGTGGACGCCGGTCGTCGCCCAGACACCTCGCTGCTCGCACGCCAGCGCGACGGCGCCAGCATTGTTTCCGACACCATAGCCCGCGCCGACCGCGATGATGCCCTCGACCCCGGCTTGCCGCGCTCTCTGCACGAGGTCGGGGGCCTCGCGGAGCAGCTCCGGCGCCCCGATGTGTGCATGGCTGTCGACCAGCCTCAAGATACTTCGATCCGCGGGAAGAGCGCGTCGATCTTTCGCGTCTCGGTAGCGGGCGCGAGCTGACCCCATCGCAGTCGCTCGGCAAGACTCCCGGCATTCGGCGGGTCGCCGAGGCTTTGGAGGATCTTGCTGCTCGCCTCCGGTAGGAAGGACTCGAGCAGTACGGCGATCACGCGGACACACTCGAGCACTTCGACCATCACGGTGGCGAGCCGATCCTTCTTCTCCGCGTCCTTCGCGAGCTGCCAGGGTGCCTCGGCGTCGATGTACTTGTTTGCCGCGGACACGAGCTCCCACAGCGATGCGAGGGCGCGCTGCGTGCTGAAGGCACGCACGTGCCGATCCACCTCGGCGGCCACGCGCTCTGCCTCCGCGCGCAGGGGGCTCTCGCCGTGGTGCGCCGGTACAGTCCCTTCGAAGTACCTGCCGAGCATGGCGACGGCGCGGTTCAGCAGGTTCCCGAGGTCGTTCGCCAGGTCGGCATTTACCCGCTGGATCAGCCCCTCCTCGGAGAAGTCCGTGTCCAGGCCGAAGGACATCTCGCGCAGCAGATAGTAGCGGAACGCCTCGAAGCCGTACTTCTCCTTCATGATCAGCGGGTCGACCATGTTGCCCAGGGTCTTCGAGATCTTAACGTTGTCCATGTTCCAGTAGCCGTGCACGCGCAGGGCCTGAAAGGTCGGAATGCCGGCGGCGTGGAGCATGGTTGGCCAGAAGATGGCGTGCGGCTTCAAGATGTCCTTGCCGATCAGATGGTGGACTCCAGACCAGCGCTTCTCCCAGCCCGGAACGTTCGGGTAGCCGGCGCCGGTCAGGTAGTTCACAAGGGCGTCGGTCCAGACGTAGGTCACGTAGCCGTCGTCCCAGGGGATCGGGATGCCCCAGGCGAGGCGCTCCCGCGGGCGCGAGATGCAGAGGTCCTCGAGCGCGCCGCTCCTGAGGAGGGAGAGTACTTCGTTGCGGTAGCGATCGGGCGACACGAGCTGCGGGTTGCTCTCGAGCTGGGAGATCCACCAGTCGAAGTGTGCCGACATCTTGAAGAAGTAGTTCGACTCGCTGCGCGGCTGCGGCTCGGTCCCGTGCTGCGGGCACTTCCCGTCGGCCAGGTCACGCTGCGTCAGGTAGCGCTCGCAGCCCACGCAATAGAGACCGGTGTACTCGCGGAACTCGATCTCGCCTCGGTCGTAGATGGTCTGCCAGAAGTGGGCGACCGTCTCGTGGTGGTCGTCGTCCGTTGTCCGGATGAAGCGGTCGTACTGGATGCCGAGCTCGTCCCAGGTCGCTCGGTAGCGCGCCGCCATCCGGTCCACGTGCTCCCTGGGCTCGACGCCTTGCTCGCGCGCGACCTCGGAGATCTTCTCGCCGTACTCGTCCATCCCGGTCAGTAACGTTGTCTCCTCGCCCGCCGCCCTGTGGTAGCGCATGAACGTGTCGGCGCAGATCGTCGTGTACGTGCTCCCGATGTGCGGGACGCCGTTCGGATAGTAGATGGGCGTCGTGACGTAGAAGGGTGTGGACATGGGGCGAGGAATGTAGCGGAACGCCTGATGGAGTCAGGAGTGGAGCTGGTTCGGCGCTCGGGTAAGGCGGGTATTGACGCGGGAGCGTCGGCGGGCGGGATCGTCCCCCGGCGGACTCCGCTCCTTGCGTGCTCAGTGATCTTGCTCGCCTCGGGCACCGCTACCACAGTCCGCCGGGGGACGATCCCGCCCGCCGACTCGTTGCTGTATGCGGCGCGTTGTGTGCGGCTCGGTTCCGGGGGGGGCGGAGGCGGGGGCTCGCGGCTTCCACCTGCGACTTTGTTTTTTTTTGGGCGGGGGGGGGTTAGGTCAGGGTGGCGCGGAGGTTTAGGAGGAGGCCTTCGACTACGAGCTGGGGGTTCAGGTTGCGCTTGCGGAGTTCCAGGCGGGACTGGGTTGCCGACTCGTAGCAGGTGAGCCAGCGCTTGACCCCGCTGGGGTCGTCGCCCTCCGAGCGTGCGGCGACCTCGCGGCGTGCGAAAGCGCCCGTGATGTCGAGCAGGAGCTCGGCGCGTTGGCGTGCAGCTTCGCCTCCGCGGAACGACTCGGCGAAGTCGAGGATCTCGCCGGCACCGCGACTCGCGAGACCTGCGAGGAGCTCGTGCATCTCCCGGGCTCGGTCCAGGTGCTGGTCCGCCCAGCTGCGAGCTCCGCTCAGGCTGCCTCCTCCCAGGGCGCTCGCGAGCCAGGCGTCGTCGGGGTCGAAGCCTTCGCTCGTGAGCGCAAGCAGGAGCTCGTGCTCGGACGTCCCGGCAACACGCATATGCGTGGTCCGGGAGCGCAGGGTCGGCAGCAGTGCCTGCGCCCGGTCGGTTACCAGGAGCAGCGTCGTGCCGCGGGGAGGCTCCTCTAACGTCTTCAGCAGGGCGTTCGAGGCCTCATCGGTGAGCTTCTCCGCTCCGATGATGAGGCCAATGCGACGACCACCCTCGTTCGCGACGAGGCTCAGGTTGCGCTGCAGGGCACGCACCTGGTCGACCTTGACGTAGGCCCCCTCCGGCTCGACCCAGTTGAGGTCGGGGTGCGCCGGTCGGTCTGTGTTCTCGGCGGCCGATGCGTGGGCGAGGCGACAGTCCCGACAGGTCTTGCAGGGATCCTCCTCGCCGGCCCGGCACAACAGGAGCCGGGCGAACCAGATCGCCAGCTCGCTGGCGCGCGTGTCTGAGCTGCCCTCGAACAGATAAGCCCCGTGAACCTTGTCTCGCGCTCGCGAGAGCCGGAGCTCTCTTCGCGCCGCCTCTGCGCTGCCGGTAGTCATCAGCGGGAGAGTATCAACCACCGCACCGGATGGAGAGCGAGCGCTCAAGTCGACCCGCTACTTCGCCGATACGCAGTTCGGGTGCAGTTTCCCCACTAAGCCAGCGTAAGACATGCGAGGAGAGCAATGGCATTCAATGACTTGCGGAAGGGCAATCGCACGGCCGAGGTACCTGCGGCGGGAGGAGTCGGCGCACTCACTGCCTTCATCGATCAGGGGTCGGAGTTCTCCGGAAAGCTGTCGTTCAAGGACACGGTGCGGATCGATGGTCGTTTCGAAGGAGAGATCGCCAGCGAGAACACTCTGATCGTTGGAGAGAGCGGTAGGGTGCAGGCAACGATCCAGTCGCAGGTCGTCATCGTTTCCGGCGAGCTGCGCGGCGACATCAGCGCTCCCGGACAGGTGACGTTGCACAAGACCGCCCGGGTGAGTGGGAACATCGAGACGGCCCGACTCCTGATCGAGGAGGGCGCGCTCTTCAACGGACAGGTGAAGATGAACGGCGTGGATGCCGCGGTCTCGAAGCAGAGCGAGGTCGAGCTTCCCAGGCCGCAGCTGGAAGCGAACAAAAAGGCCAACGGCAAGGACGCTGAAGTCAGCCCTTAGAGGCGCGTTGAACTCCTAGAGAGGTTCTCGTAGCTTCGGGGGATGAGGCTGCGAGTGCTGTTGTTTGCCGGGCTACGCGAGACGGTTGGGGAGAAGGAGCTGGAAGTCGAGCTGCCGGAGGGCAGCTCGCTCGGCGAGCTGGTGGGGCAGCTAGAGCAGTCGTACGCGCCCCTGGTGCGCTACCGCGGCCGGTTGTTGATTTCGGTGAATGCCGAGCGGACTCCGCTCGGGACGCTGCTCTCCGATGGGGACGAGGTGGCATTGCTGCCGCCTGTGAGCGGTGGTGCAGAGCCGCCGCTCGTGCAGTCGGCGCCCCTCTCGATGGATGTGCTGCTCGAGCTCGTGCTCGGTCCGGACTGCGGGGGCGTCGTGACCTTCACCGGGGTGGTTCGCAATCGGGCTCGCGACCAGGCGATCGACCACCTCGAGTACGAAGCGTACGGGCCGATGGCCGAGAAGGAGCTCGAGAAGATCCTGGCGCAGGTTCGCGAACGCTGGCCAGACGCACGCCTCGCGCTCCGCCATCGAGTCGGTCGGCTCGAGATCGGCGACGCCGCCGTCATGGTCGCTGCGGCGGCTCCGCACCGGGCCGAGGCCTTCGAGGCGTGTCGCTTCGCGATCGACACGCTGAAACAGTCCGTTCCCATCTGGAAGAAGGAGTTCGCGGACGGCGGTGCCTACTGGGTCGAGGACACGCCGTGAGCGACAAGCCACACGCTCACCGGCACGCGGATGCCCCGGCAGAGCATCGGGCCTACGCGCCGAAGTCTGTCCGCTCTGCGGTATTCACGGTCAGCGACAGCAGGACCCTGGCGACCGACTCCTCGGGACAACTGATCCAGGAACGCCTCGAGGCGTCTGGCCACGCCGTTTCGGACCGAGTGATTCTGAAGGACGATCCGGCCGCTATCCGCGGGGCCGTGCTCGGCGCTATCGGCAACCCCGATCTCGATGCCATCATCGTCACCGGTGGCACGGGGGTGTCCCCGAGGGACGTGACTCCGGATACGATCGAGCCGTTGCTGCAGAAGGTGCTGACAGGCTTTGGCGAGCTGTTCCGGATGCTCTCCTTCGAGGAGATCGGGGCGGCGGCGGTCCTGTCGCGCGCCCTGGCAGGAACGGCGGAATCGGGGCGGCGGCGGTCCTGTCGCGCGCCCGCACCGTCGTCTACGTGATGCCCGGCTCCTCGGCCGCCGTGCGACTGGCCATGGACCGCCTGATTCTCCCCGAGATCGCTCACGTCGTGGGGCAGCTGCGGCGCTAAGCGGCCAAGGGTCGTTTGCCGAAGAGAGAGCGCGTGAACGCTGGTGGACGCCGCGTCCTGGGCCTTTTGTTGGGCATGCTTATGGCAGCCCTCCTGCTCCCAGGCACAGTCGAGGTCTGGGTCGACGAGGAAGGACACACGTACCTCACCGATGGCGGCGTCCCCCCGTCGGCGACCGCGCGTCGCGTTGCCCCGGCGGAGCTTCGGCTGCAGTGGGGAAGCCGCGTTCGTGGGGAGCCGCTCGAGGGCGGCACCAGCACCAGTAGCGAGCGGGATCGCTACCTGCGCGCGGTGTTCGGCGCTCGAGACGACGTGCAGCGGGGAGAGGTGCAGCGTGGGTTGAGGGTCCTGCGTCGGCTCTTCGTCAGTCACCCCCAGCGCCCGGAGGCTGCTTACCTGCTCGCGCTGGTCGAGCGGAAGCGGGGTCGACTCGAGCCTGCCCGCCAGGCTCTCGAGACTGTGCTGGCCATAGCCGCTGAGCTTCCGGCTGACTGGCGCGAGACGGCGAGCCAACTCTTGGTGGAGATCGACGATGAGCTCGCGCTGTGGCGCGAGAAGAGCGAGCTGTGGACGACGAACACGCTGGACACGCGCCACTTCCGCATCACGTACGACCACCAGTTCGCGGGCCGCGAGTACGGCGCGACGGTGGCGAGCCTGCTGGAGCGGGCCCGCAACGAGCTGTCTCGCGACCTCGCGCACGAGCTCGCCGAGCCGCTCGAGGTCCGGCTCTACACGCGGGCACACTATCTCCAGGCCTACGAGCACCGCTTCGGTTTCTCGACGGTCGGCTTCTACGACGGGGCGATCCACGTGGTCTCCGCCCGGCACCCCCGCGAAGAGCTCTACGCCCTGGTCATGCATGAGTATGCGCACGCGCTGTTCAGCGACGTCTTCGGCGGTTACCAGCCCTTCTTCCTGAACGAGGGAATCGCCGAGCGCGTGGAGGCCGCCGCAAGAGGTCGCGAGCGGCTGTCACGCGGCGAGTGGCGCCGCCTTCTCGACGCCGATCGGTCGGGGGACTGGATCCCGCTCGCCTCCATCGTGCAGGGCTTCAGCGGTCTCGGCGGGAAGCGCGCCCTGCTCGCCTACCTCGAGTCGCACGCCGCCGTCGAGCTCATCGAGACGAGACACCCTGGAGCCATTGCCCGCTGGCTGCGACGCTGCCGCAGCGGAGAGCAATGGGAGCGAGCGCTGCGCCGCGAGACCGGCTGGGACCTCGAGGCACTCCAGGTTACGCTGCGCGAGGCCGTCCGTGCCCGCTTCCCGCGCGATCCCCTCACACCTACGAGCGGGTTATCTGTTCGAAGCACGCTTTTTCTCGTCAGCGGGAGTCCGGCGCATATAGCTCGAAGTCGGGCAGGTTCTCGTGGAGGTAGTCGGAGAGCCGGTTGACGATCTTCTTCTCGATCTGACGCACGCGCTCGCGTGTGAGCTCGAACTCGTCCCCCAGCTCCTGCAGGGTCTTCGGATCCTCAGCCAGAATGCGCTCGCGTAAGATCCGGCTCTCGCGCTCGTCGAGGCCGTCCTCGAAGCGGTCCACCTGCCCGTGAAACGCCTCGCGCATCTCGGCGTCGCCAACGAGGTCATCGGTCGCCGGGCCCTGGGACGGAATGAAGTCGCCCATCGCAGCCGAGTCCCCTTCATCCCGGCGCTTCGGCGCGTCCAGCGACAGGTCTCCATGAGAGAGGCGGTGCTCCATGTCGACGACTTCGTGAGCCTTCACGCCGATCTTCTCGGCCAGGAGCCGCGGTTCCGGCTCGAAGCCCGCTCGCTCGAGCTCGCGCCTCGCCTTGTTCAGGCGGAAGAAGAGCTTTCGTTCCGCCCGGCTCGAGCCGACGCGCACCAGGCGGATGTTGTCGATCAGGTACTTCAGGATGTAGGCGCGGATCCAGTACGAGGCGTACGACGAGAGCTTCACCCCGCGGTAGGGATCGAAGCGCCTCACGCCCTGGAGCAGTCCGACGTTACCCTCCTGGATCAGATCTAGGAGGCTCACCCAGACCCGCCTGTACTCCATCGCGATCTTGACCACGAGACGCAGGTTGGAGAGCACCAGCTTCTCCGCGGCCTCTGGATCCTTGTGGTCGTGTACCAGGATGGCGAGCTCACGCTCCTCCTCGCCGGTCAGGAGCGAGTGCTTACCCACCTCGGCGAAGTAGCGGCCGAGGGCGTCCTGCTGGACCAGCTCGGTCGTATCGGATTCCGTCGAGCTAGATCCAGCCAGCGGCTCGGTGGGAGACTCCTCTGCCCCGGGCCCCTCGGCCAGCGGCTCGTCAGAGGACTTCTTCACGCCCAGAGGATAGCGCCTGCGGTTGCGGGCGGAGCGACTACTTCTTCAAGCTGCGGATGTACTTGACGATGCTCCAGCGAACCTCTTCCGGAATCACCGCCCCCCAGGGCGCCATCAGCGGCGAACCTCCCTTGGAGGCCGCGCCGTTGGAGATGATCTGGAAGATCTCCTCGTCCGTTCCGCCAAACTTGAAGTCGCCGGTGGTGAAATCGCGGGGTGGCGGGTCCAGTGTCTTGCCCACAATGCCCTGACCGTCGCCGAGCTCCCCGTGGCAGGTGACACAGTAGAGAGAGTAAGGCTGCTTGCCTTGCTCCAGATCGGCCTGCGCGTGAGCCAGGGGTGGGAGTGCGACGATCGCGATCAGGAAAGTCAGGCTGAGAAGCACGCGCATGCCGATTCCTCCTGGGAGCAAGTTCACAGGGCCTCCTACGGAAAACGCGGCGGGAAGGTAGATGCCGACCCCTGAGCTGTCAAAAGCCCGGTTGCGCGTCGAGATCACTTCCAGGTCTGCAGCAGCTCCACCAGCAAGCGCACGCCGAAGCCCGTGGCCCCTCTGACGCAGTAGGGCTCGTCCTTATTCGTCCAGGCCGTGCCCGCGATGTCGAGGTGGACCCAGGGTAGGTCCTCGACAAAGTGTGACAGGAAGGCACCCGCGGTGATCGAGCCCGCCTCGCGCCCCGCGGTGTTCTTGACGTCACCGACTACCCCCTTGACCTGCTTCTTGTGCTCCTCCCAGAGGGGCAGCGGCCAGGCGCGCTCGTGGCTGCGTTCTCCTGCCGCTCTCACCTTGGCGATCAGCTTGTCGTCGTTCCCCATCAGTCCACAGCAGGCGCTGCCCAATGCGACCACGCAGGCTCCGGTCAAGGTCGCCAGATCGACCACGGCGTTTGGCTCGTAGCGCGCGGCGTAATGGAGGGCGTCGGCCAGCACCACCCGACCTTCGGCATCGGTGTTGAGCACCTCGATCGTCTTACCGCTGGCACTGGTGATGATGTCCCCGGGCAGGTATGCCTCGCCGTCGGGCATGTTCTGTGCGGCAGCCACGATCCCGACGACGCGCAGGGGCAGCTTCAGAATGGCGATCGCGCGCATCGCGCCGAGCACTGCCGCGCCGCCGGACATGTCGTGCTTCATCTCGTCCATCGAAGCAGCCGGCTTGATGGAGATCCCGCCAGTGTCAAACGTGATCCCCTTGCCGACGAGGGCGATGGTGGGGCGTCGCTTGGAGGGTCGCCGGGGCCCGTACTCCAGAACGATCAGCCGGGGAGGGTGCGCGCTGCCGCGTCCCACCGCGAGGATCGCTCCCATCTTCTCCTTCTTGAGCTCGGCCTCTGCCAGCACGCTGACCCGGAGATCCGTCTCCTCTGCCAGCTTGCGCGCCTGCTCTGCCATCCAGGCCGGTGTGTGCACGCTCCCCGGCTCGTTGGACAGCTCCCGCGCGAAGTTCGTCGACGTAGCGACGATCTCCCCGATTCGCGCTCCCCTTCGCATTGGCGCGCTTTGGCGCTCGTCGGCAGGGATCAGCTCACAGCTCTCGAGGACCGGCGGTGGCTCGTCGAGCGTCTTGTACTTGTCGAAGCGATACGCCCCCAGAATGAGTCCTTCTGCGAGCGCCTGCCCGACCGCGTCGGCTCCCATGCGCCGCAGTGAGGGGACCAGGACTGCGGCCCGCTTTGCCTTTGCCCGTCCGAGGGCGCGGAGCGCGCGCCCGCCAGCGCGGCGGAGGCCCTCCGGATCGAGCTCTCGATCCGAGCCCAAGCCGACGAAGATCAGGCGACCACCCGCTACGCCCTCCGTAGGGAGGCTCTGCACCTCGCCCTCCTTGCCGGTCAGGTCGCCCGACTTTAGGTAGCTGCCGATCAGGCCCGCCGTCGCCGCGTCGAGCGTCCGCAGGCTGCGCGGTACCCGCTCGGTCTTGAGCAGCGGAACGACGAGGGCGTCACACTCGACGGTCGTTGGGTCTGTGCGCCGAACTGAGAGCTGCATCCGTCCCCCATTCTTCCGTCACCAGTGGCCAGGAGCGTCCGATCTTAGCCGAGTTTTGACTCCGTTGACGGCAGAACGGCCGCCGACTAGCCTTCCGCGGCTTCGTCAGGCTTCGGAACGAGGCCCGCCGACTCCTCCCCGGAGTGAGACCAATGTTCGAGCTGATCGTAGGCGCCAGTCTGGTCGTCAGGGTCGTGCTGGTTGCCCTCGTTGTGGCGTCGATCTCGTCCTGGGCCGTGATCGTGCTGAAATATCGCGAGCTGTCGCGCGCGGATCGGGACACGGAAACCTTCCTCGAAGCCTATCTCAGTGGCCGGCTCGAGGCGGCTTACGACGTCGCCAGAGAACATCCGAGCAGTCCGCTCGCTACCGTCTTCCGCGCGGGCTTCGAAGCGCTTGCCAGGAGCGACGACCTCTCGCCTGCGAGCCGGGTCGACGGCGTAATCCGCCGCCTCGACTGGGTGCTAACGGATGAGACCCATCGGCTCGAGCGGGGCCTCTCGTTCCTCGCGACCACCGGCAGTGCCGCGCCCTTCGTCGGGCTGTTCGGGACCGTGGTCGGAATCATGAACTCCTTCGCGAACATCGGCGCGACAGGCTCGGCGAGCCTGGCCGTGGTCGCGCCCGGCATCGCCGAGGCTCTTGTCGCCACGGCGGTAGGGCTGTTCGCGGCGATCCCCGCCGTGATCGCCTACAACTACTCGAGTGCCCGTGTCGGGCGCCTCGGCGATCGACTGGATGCGTTCCGGGCCGAATTCGGTGAGGTGCTGCGAGAGCGGGCGGCGCGGGCCGCATGAGCGCGCCCTTCGAGCCGGGCCGTGCCAAACGCCGGCGTCGGGCGATGTCGGAGATCAACGTGACGCCCTTCGTCGACGTCATGCTGGTCCTGCTCGTGATCTTCATGATCACCGCCCCCCTGATCCAGCAGGGCATCGACGTCGAGCTGCCGAAGACCCAGACCGAGGGTCTCTCGAGCAGCGGCGAGCCACTCGTGGTTAGCGTGAAGCGAGACGGACAGATCTTCGTCCAAAGCTCGGAGGTGCCGATGCAGGAGCTCGAGGAGAAGCTCGACAGTATCTTCGCGGCCCGCGGGGACAGAGAAGTCTTCTTGCGCGCCGACAAGAAGGTCGACTACGGCACGGTGGCAAAGGCGCTCGCGATCCTGCGCCGCGCCGGAGCCACTCGGATCGGCATGGTGACTGAGCCCGAGGTGTGACGCACTCGTACTCTCCCCGCGCGAGTCTGCTGGAGAGCGCCGCGTTCCGGCGCATGCTGGTGTGGAGTGCCGCGGCGCACATGGCTGTTGGCGGTGCCTTGCTCTGGTCGCCCCGCTCGGATGCGCGCCCCCTTGATCCGCTTCCGATCTTCATCGAGGTGGTGGCGCAGGTGGAGTCGCCGCCGGTGGCCAGGCGTCCGCCGCGTCAGGTCGTGGAAGAAATCGTGATCCCCGAGCGGCCCCGATCGACGCGAAAGGCCCCCGCGAGGAAGTCGCAGCCGGCACTGAGCGCGGAACAGATCGTCGCGCAGCTGCGCGACAAGCTGGGGCCGACGACGCCTACGCCCGCCGCTACGACCGACGCCAGAGCGGGCCGCTTCGACCCGGAGATGGCCGTGTACCGCAAGCGCATCAGGGCGCTGCTCTATACGAACTGGGCCGGTGCGCGGGTGTTCTCTAGCCAGGGTCGGCTCATCGTGCACTTTCGGGTCGAGGTGGACGCGAGTGGAGGCGTGCGCTCCCTCGACCTGGTGAAGACGTCCGGGAACGTGCACTTCGACGAGTCCGCGGAGCGCGTCATCTGGAAGGTCGAGCCCTTTCCAGCGCCACCCCGCGGCGCTCTTACAATGACGCTGACGTTCGATCCCAGGGAGTCCGTGTGATGCGCGCGCTTGGTCTCGCTCTCACCGCTCTGGTGTTCGCGCTCCCGCTGCAGGCCCAGGAGCAGATTCACATCGACATTCGCGGCTCGGCAGGCCGCGACTACCAGGTAGCGGTCCAGCGTTTCGCGGGGGAGGGGGACGCCGCCGTCCTGCGCGACGAGTTCCACGAGGCCCTCATCAGGGCCCTGAACTACTCGGGCCTGCTCAAGGTCGTGCCCGAGGAGGCCTTTCTCGAGTCGGAAGAGACGCCGAACTTCACGAGCAGAACGCTGAATTGTGACAACTGGCGTGGCATCGGTGCTGACGCCCTAGTGCAGGGGCGCCTCGAGCTCGTGCGCGGTCGGCTGCGCGCCCATCTAAAGATATGGGACACCATACGGTGTCGCGTGCAGGGCAAGCAGGCTCGGAAGGACGGGGACCCCGTGCAGGTCTCTCTGCTGGCGCGTGCGCTGGCCGATGACATCGTGGAGCGCTTTACCGGGCGGCGCGGCGTGTCCTCGACGCAGATCGCCTTCGTGTCAAATACCGAGGGGAACAAAGAGGTCTTCGTGATGGAGGCGGTCGGGGCGAACAAGCGTCGCGTCACGGGAAACGGTGCGATCAACCTGTTTCCCGGCTGGTCGCCTGACACGAACTCGCTCGTCTACACCTCCTTCAAAGGGGGGCGACCGGACCTCTGGCTGATTTTTCGGGGGCCCCGGAAGGGGACGAAGCTGTTGGACCAGCCCTACGACAAGTACCGAGGTGTCTGGGCGCCAAAGGAGCGCGCGCTCGCAGTGGTGATGAACCTCGCGGGGAACACCGACATCTACAGTGTCGATTCGGAAGGGAAAGTGCTCGAGCGACTTACGAACGGGCGGTCGATCGAAACCTCGCCGTCTTGGTCGCCCGATGGCAAGCAGCTCGCCTTTGTTTCCGATCGCTCGGGCTCGCCGCAGATCTACATTAAGGACCTGGGCAGCGGACGGGACCGACGCCTGACCTACCAGGGCAGCTACAACGCCAGCCCTGCCTGGTCGCCTACGGGCGAGTGGATCGTCTACATGGCCAGGACGGGCACCAGCTTCGATCTGTATCTGATCGATCCGGAGAGTGGCTACACCACGCCCCTGGTGCTGCACCCGCGCAATGACGAGGATCCCGCCTGGGCCCCCGACGGACGCAAGCTGGTTTTCACCTCCACCCGCCGGGGTCGCTATGACCTCTACCGGATTGACGTTGACGGGCGTAACCTCGTGCGGCTGACAGAGGCCTTTGGCGATTGTACGAATCCAGCCTGGTCGAGCTGGCCCAGGTGAGCGCGAGACTACGAAAATAGGTTTGCAACTTCCGTCAGATCCCGCTAGAAATCGAGCGCTTACGCGACTTCACACAGCAGAGGAGGACTCGGGGTGGTGAAGAAACTTCTGGGGGTCCTGGGCATAGCAATCCTATCTGTGGCGGTCGTCGGCTGCGCCTCGCGCAGTACCGAGCCCGAGCCCGAGCCGAGCCGCGGCGGGTTCGGGCAGGAGGGCGAAACCGAGCCCGTGCGGCGTGCCACTCCGGCGCCAGGGGCGGCAACGGCCGAGTTCGAGACAATCTACTTCGAGTTCGACGTCTCGACCCTGCGCCCCGATGCCAAGGCCACGCTCCGAGCGAGCGCGGAGGGGCTAAAGCAGCACCCTGACACTCGCGTCGAGGTCCAGGGCAACTGCGACAACCGCGGGAGCAACGAGTACAACCTAGCCCTCGGGAGCCGGCGAGCGGAATCCGCCAGGCGCTACCTCAGGGATCTGGGGATCAACGCCTCGCGCATCACCACCGTAAGCTTCGGGGAGGAACGTCCCGCGGTGCGCGGCAACAACGAGGTGGCCTGGGCCAAGAACCGGCGCGACGACTTCGTCATACGGTGAGGCGGAGCGGTCCTCCCCATGTCGTAGCCTGGGCGGCTGTCCTGGTCCTGTCGGGGTGCATTCTCCCGCGCTTTCAGGCGCTCGAGCGCGACGTTAACGAGCTCAAGCTCGAGGCGTCGCCTCCCGGCGAGACCGCGCGAGTGAGCGAGCGGCTCGCCGATCTGGGAGAAGAGGTCTCCCAGTTGCGTTCCGAGCTCGGGTCGCTGCGCGGTGAACTCGAGGCCGTGCGCCACACCGCGGAGCAGGAGCGTCGGCGCACCGCGCGCCGACCCGAGGTCGCCGCGGTTGCGCCGCGTGACACGGGGGCGAGCCCGCTCGGAGGATCGCCGGAGATTTCCGAGGCTGGCGGCGGGGCGACGCCCCTCTCCAGCCCGGCCTTGACTGCTGATTCAGGAGGCGCGAGCAGCGAGATCCGCGACTACGAGGATGCTTTCCGGCTCTACCGGGCAGGGGACTATCGAAGAGCTATTGACCAGTTCGAGAGCTTTCTCCAAACTCACGCGTCCTCTGACTATGCAGACAACGCGCTCTTCTGGCTGGGAGAGTGCCATTTCAAGCTCGGGGATCATGAGCGCGCCGTGCTGGTCTTCGAAGATGTCGTCAAGCGCTATCCAAACGGCAACAAAGTCCCTGACGCGCTCTACCGACAGGGACGGGCCCTGCTGGAGATCGGCGCCAGAAGCCAGCAGGCCGCAGCCTACAGGCCTGCGGCTCGCCAGGTCTTCCAGCGGATTGTCGCGGAGCATCCCGATTCGGACCGCGTGCGCGAGGCACAGAGGGAGTTGGAGAGACTAGGGCCGTGAGAAAGAGCGATCAGAGAAAGTTCATCAAATCCTTGAACGAGACCAAGGAAATGCTCGTCGCGAACGCCAGAAAGGCGATGACCGGGGACGTCCACCTCGACCCCGACGACTTTGCGGACGAGATTGACAGCGCGTCCTCGGAGAGCGGTGTGGCCTTCGTGGGACGCCTCCGCGAGCGCGAGCGCGCACTGCTCGAGAAGATCGAGGCCTCGCTGGCGAAGATCGATGCGGGCACCTTCGGAACCTGTATCTCTTGCGGCGAGGACATCGGAATGCAGCGCCTGAAGGCTCGTCCCGTCGCCGACCTCTGCATCGACTGCAAGAGCGAGCAGGAGAAACGCGAAGTCTAGCCGACCGTGTCCCTCATTCTCGGTATCGAATCCTCGTGTGACGACCTCGCTGCAGCTGTAGTGCGCGGCGGGAACGAGGTGCTCTCGTCGGTGGTGCGCGGGCAGGACGACGTGCACGCCCCGTACGGCGGGGTCGTGCCGGAGCTCGCGAGCCGCGATCACGTGCGCCACGTGCACGCGATTGTGGGCGAGGCACTGGCTCGGGCTGGTGTGTCCGTCCGGGAGCTGGACGGCATCGGCGCTACCTGTGGACCGGGTCTGATCGGGTCGCTCCTGGTGGGGCTCTGCTTCGCCAAGGCGCTGGCGTACCAGGCGCGGAAGCCGCTGCTCGGGGTCCACCACATCGAAGGCCATCTCGCGTCCGCGTTGCTGGCTCCGACGCCACTGCTCCCGCCGTTCATTGGGCTCGTGGTGTCGGGAGGGCACACTGCGCTCTACGAGGTCCGCGACCTGGCGAAGATCCGCCTGGTAGGCCAGACCCGTGACGATGCCGCAGGGGAGGCCTTTGACAAGGTGGCCAAGCGGGTTGGGCTCGGCTACCCCGGGGGACGTGAGATCGATCTACGGGCACGCCGGGGTCGTTCCGACGCCTACGCCTTCCCCCGCCCGATGCTTCGAGATCCGGGCTTTGACATGAGCTTCTCCGGCCTCAAGACAGCCGTCGCCCTCGAGATCGGGCGGGAGGAGGAGAGCGCGGGAGGCGTGCTCCCCGACCGGGTGGTCGACGACCTGGCGGCCTCGTTTCAGGAGGCCGCCCTGGACGTGCTGATCGAGAAGACCCGCCGCGTGGTCAACGCGACGGAATTGCCCCGTCTTGCCGTTGTCGGAGGCCTGGCGGCCAACAGCCGGTTACGCGAGCGCATGGCCGAACTGGAGCAGGAGCTCGGGCTCGAGCTGGCATTCCCCCCGGTTCCGCTCTGCACCGACAACGCGGCCATGATCGCGGCCGTGGCCGACAGACTTCTGTCCGAGGGACGCAGCGCGGGTCTCGACCTGGAAGCCTTCTCGCGCGTCCGGCTCGACCCCGAGGAGGGCAGGGCATAGCCTCGATACGGGATACCCTGGACCGCTTCCACCTGGCGCCGTCCCGGGCGCGCGGCCAGAACTTCCTGCGCTCCAGGGCCACGGCCCGGCGGCTCGTGGAGCTTTCTGGACTCACCGCGGCGGATGCCGCCATCGAGATCGGACCGGGGCTCGGTGAGCTCACCTGGCCGATCGCGGCAGTGGCTCGCCGCACGGTGGCACTCGAGATCGACAGCGGTCTGGTGCGGGCGCTCGGCGAGGCGCGCCTGCCCGAGAGCGTGGAGGTGCGCCACGAAGACGCCCTGCGGGCGGACCTTGGCGGGATAAGCCGGGAGCTGGGCCAGCCCTGCGTCTTGTTGGGGAATCTGCCGTACCGGATCTCGGGGCGACTGCTTGGAGCCCTGCTCGGCCCCCGGAACCCGTTCCGGCGCTGGGCGTTCATGCTCCAGGGTGAGGTCGCGGACCGCGTGCTGGCTGGGCCGGGCGAGAGCGCCTACGGCACCCTGTCGGTCTGGGCGGGGCTCTTCAGCCGTGCGCAGCGCGCGCTGGAGCTAGGTCCGGAGGAATTCGTGCCGAGGCCTCGGGTCCGTTCGACCTTTCTTGTCTTCGATCCGGCGCCGCAGCTGCCCGAGATCCGGGACCTCCCGACGCTCCGCAAGGTGGTGCGCGGAGCGTTCCAGTACCGCAGGAAGACCCTGCGGCGAGCGCTGCGCGGCCTCGTCGATGGCGACGGGGTGGCGTTCCAGGCCTCGGACATCGATCCCATGCGACGAGGTGAGACCCTGGCGGGGAGCGAGTTCGTCGCGCTGGCGAACGCCATCGTGGCCGCACACGAGTCGGGTGAGGACACTCTCGGGTGCGGTTGACAGTTCCACCGCCTCACCTCTAGTCTCCCTCCCACATAGCCCGCTTCGATAGAGCCAGACGCTTGGATTCCGCGACCGAGACCGAAGGCCGCTTCGACTCGAACGGCTGAGCCGTTCGCTCCGTCAGACCGTGAAGCGCCTTCCGAACCGTCGGAGGCGCTCTGTCGTTTGGCGGGCGCGAAGAAGGAACTCAGCTATGAACGAGTCTCGGGTCACTGTGCCCTCGCTGTCGCGCATGAAGCGCCGCGGCGAGAAGATCGTGATGCTCACCGCCTACGACTTCCCGTTTGCGCAAATCTTCGATCAGGTCGGCATCGACATCCTCCTTGTGGGCGACACGCTGGGATGTGTCGTGCAGGGACACGAGACGACTCTGCCCGTCACGCTCGAGGAGTCGCTCTACCACTGCCGCTTGGTCTCGCGTGCAGCACGCCGTGCTCTCGTCATCGGGGACATGCCTTTTGGCAGCTACCAGACGAGTGAGCCGCAGGCCCTCGACACAGCGGTGCGCTTCATCAAAGAGGGCGGCGCGCAGGCCGTGAAGCTCGAGGGGGGGGCGCGCGTCGCGGATCGCATCGCCGCGATCGTGCGCATGGACATCCCGGTGATGGGCCACGTCGGGCTGACACCGCAGTCCGTCCACGCCGTGGGAGGCTACCGGGTCCAGGGGAAGGGCGAGGCCGGACACGAGCGGGTGCTGCGCGAGGCGCTGGCCGTGCAGGAGGCGGGTGCCTTTGCGGTGGTGCTGGAGTGCGTGCCGCAGGAGCTCGGTGCCGAGGTCACGAAGTCGCTCGAGATCCCGACGATCGGCATCGGGGCCGGCCTCGGCTGCGATGGCCAGGTGCTCGTGATGCACGACATGCTTGGCCTCGAGTCGGGCTCGCCGCCCAAGTTCGTGCGCCAGTACGTGGACCTGAGCGCGATCGTGCGGAGCGCCGCGCAGATGTACGCGGCTGACGTGCGGCTCCAGAAGTATCCCGGCGACCATGAGTCCTACTGAGCCACTTGTCATCTCCGAAGTGCGAGCGCTGCAGCGCTGGTCCGACGAGATGCGCTGCCGCGGCCGGCGCATCGGGCTCGTGCCGACGATGGGTGCCCTCCACGAGGGCCACCTTTCGCTCGTGCGTCTGGCCCGCGAGCACGCCGATCGGGTCGTGGTCAGCATCTTTGTGAACCCCACGCAGTTTGGCGAGGGCGAAGACCTGCAGGCGTATCCCCGGGACCTGTCTGCGGATCTCTCCAAGCTCACCACGCTGGGCGTCGACGTGGTCTTTGCGCCCAGCGTGGCGGAGATGCATCCGCGTGGTGTCGCGCCGACCTGGGTAGATGTCGAGCAGCTGACGCGCGGGCTCTGCGGCAGGAGCCGGCCGGGACACTTCCGCGGCGTGTCGACGGTCGTGGCGCGCCTGTTCCATGCCGCGCGCCCCGATGTCGCGGTCTTCGGCCAGAAGGACTACCAGCAGCTGCAGGTCGTGCGCGCCATGAGCGACGCCCTCCTCTTCGGCGTCGAGATCGTGTCGGGACCGACGGTGCGGGAGCCCGATGGCCTCGCCATGAGCTCGCGCAACGCGTATCTCGGCGAGGATGCGCGGGTGCAGGCACGCTGCCTGAACGCCGCCCTGCTCGAAGCGAGAGGTCTCTTCCGTGATGGTGAGCGAGACGCGGCCTACCTGGTCGACGTGGCACGGCGCCGCATCGAGAAGGAGGACGCCGCGGAGATCCAGTACGTGGAGCTCTGCGACGCCCGGACGCTCGAGCCGCTCGGCGAGATCCGGGGCCCCGCCGTGCTGGCACTGGCGGTCTTCATCGAAGGTACGCGCCTGATCGACAACACGCTGCTGGACGAGGACTGATGCTGCGCACGCTTCTCAAGTCCAAGATCCACAGCGCCACCGTGACCCGGGCGAACCTCAAGTACGAGGGATCGATCACGATCGACGACGAGCTGCTCCGCGCTGCAGACCTGCTCCCGCACGAGAAGGTGGACATCTACGACATCACGAACGGCGCGCGCCTCTCGACCTATGTGATCCGAGGCGAGTCCGGCAGCGGCGAGATCGGGATCAACGGGGCGGCGGCACACCTGGTCAAGCCCGGGGATCGCGTCATCATCGCGAGCTACGCTCAGCTGGGGACGGAAGAGGCCCGCAGCCACCAGCCGCGCATCTGCTTCGTCGACTCGGAAAACCGGCTCCGCTAGTTTGACGGGCACCGCCGTGGGATCTGCGGCGGGGGAGGTTCCACTGTGTGGCGCAGGTTCTGGCGTAGGGTCGTCAACGCTCTGCGGCGCGACTTCCTGGCCGGCCTGCTCGTGTTCGTCCCGGTCGGTTTCACCCTGCTGGGCGTTCTCTGGCTCGTCGACCAGCTTGACAAGCTGGTCTTGCCGAACATCTTCCGCGCGCTAGGCCTGGAGATCGAGCAGCCGCGCTTTCTGGGAGCAGCCGTCACTCTCGTCGCCATCCTACTCGCGGGGGCACTCACGCGGAGCTTCGTTGGACGGGGCGCTCTCGGCGTCTGGGAGAGCATCGTCGAGAGGATTCCGGTCGCTCGCAGCCTGTACGCGGTGCTGAAGCAGTTCATGGCCGCAATCGTCGGTGATGGGACCGCCACCTCGAGCTTTGACCGCGTGGTCCTGATTGAGTACCCGCGCAAGGGCATCTACACGTACGCCTTCGTGACGGGCCAGTCGATCGGACTGGCACCGGGTCTGCCGGACAAGCTGCTCAAGGTCTTCGTGTCGAGCACACCGAACCCGACCACGGGCTACTTCCTGCTGGTTCCCGTGGACCAGGCCGTCGAGACCGGGCTCTCCGTCGAGGAGGCGTTCAAGCTGATCATCTCGGCCGGAATCGCCGACAGCTCCTCGCAAGGGACCGAGGCGCCGCCCACGCCGTCTCCGCGCAAGTGACGGAGTCGAAGCGTCACACGATCTGCAAGAACCGTCGCGCCCGGTTCAACTACCTGATCGAAGAGACGATCGAGGCCGGAATCGTGCTGGTCGGCTCCGAGGTCAAGTCGCTGCGCGAGGGCCGCGCGAATCTCGTGGACGGCTATGCGCGCATCAGCGGCGCCGGCGAGGTATTCCTGATGAAGGCGCACATCGCGCCCTACGAGCAGGCGAATCGCGAGAACCACGACCCGGTGCGTCCTCGCAAGCTACTCCTGCACAAGAGCGAGATCCATCGCCTGCGCGGCAAGGTCCACGAACGCGGTCGCACGCTGATCCCCCTCGAGCTCTACTTCGAGCACGGCCGCGCGAAGGTGGAGCTGGCCCTGGCGCGCGGAAAGAAGCGGCACGATAAGCGGGAGGCGATTGCGAAGCGCGAGTCGGACCGGCAGCTCCAGCGCATTACCAAGCGCCAGGCCCGCCGCCACTAGTCAGCGCCGGGACTGATCCAGAAGAGCTGGCGGAAACAGGTAGCGGCGCGCCAGCAGGACGGCGACGAGCGCGAGCAGCACCAGGCCCGACGCGAGCGCGAGGTTCGCGCCGCTCGGCTCGCGCAACGTGTTCCCCAGAAACGTGTAGAGGCCCGCCCGCGGCACAAAGCCGATCGCGATGGCCAGGGTGAAGGGTGCGGCGCGCATCCGCGTGACGCCCGCAGTGAAGTAGACCGGGCTCAGCAGCGAGACCGGGATAGCCGTGTACGCGGCAAGCCATGGCGGCCCGCGGCGTGTCAGGTAGTCGTCGAAGGCCGCGAGGCGGCCGCCGATGCGACGCTGAACCGCATCGCGTCCGAGCGCCCGCGCCACGCCGAAGGCGATCGCGGCGCCCAGGGTCCCGCCGAGCGCGCCGTAGAACGTGCCCACGGCCGTTCCGAACAGCAGCCCGGCCGTAAGCAGAATCAACCCGGATGGCAGCCCGAGGAAAGGGCGCATCGCCATCGCGCCGACAAGAATGGCGGGTCCGAGCGCGCCGAGCTCGGCGACGTAGCTCTGGAAGCCCACCTGCGTCCATACGACACTGCTCCCGAAATGGAGCCAGTAGAAGCCGACCCCGCCGACCGCGATTGCGGCGAGCGCGCCGAGCTGTTTCAGACGCCGGGCCATGGAGGAGGCGTCGAGTCTAGCAAAGGCACGGCACGACCCCATCCGTTACAATAGGGCTCACGGGGGCGATCGGTTTCGACGGGTAGCCGAGAGCGTCTGTTGCGTGTCGAGGTGCTGTGTCCTCGCTAAACCCATGGCAAGGCAACTTATAATTGCCGACGAAAACCTCGCTCTCGCTGCTTAGCTAAACCCTAAGACAGCGGGCATGCCCGCGGCCGACGCCTGCTGAGCCGCGGGGGTGTCATACCCAGCAGGCTGGCGCGCATTCTTGTCGGGTGGATGCGTGCGAGACAAGATCCCGGCTCGCTCCTGACCAGGCGAGCTTCGGAGCCTAGGGTCAGGAGTTAAACCAGAACACGGAGCTACACACGTAGACGCAGGCGAAAGACGCTATTCGGACGCGGGTTCGATTCCCGCCGCCTCCACCACTAACCATTTCCGCATGTCGTAGAGGTCTCCATCCAGCGTCCGCGCATCCCCACTCTACCCAACACGCTCAGTCAGCGTCTGAGCTTTCGTCCTCGTCGGTGACCTTCTCGCAGAGGCGCTCGAGCAGGTCAAAGACCGCCCGTCGGCGCTGCTGGGTCACCAGAGCAAAGCTCTGCCGAGCCACGAAGCAGGAGCCCGCGAGGAACGCGGCGGGAAACAGCAGCGCAAAGGCGGGCGAGTGGAGCGCCCCGATCCCCACGCCGACCCCCACTCCGACGCCGACTCCGATTCCACCCACGAGCCCACCGTAGAGGACTGCGGTCAGTGCGTGGTAGCGCTCCTCGATCCCGATTCGTGTACGGCCTTGGCGCGATCGCACGGTGACGTGGAGAGGAAGCAGCGGATCGGAGCCGAGCGGCCCCTTCGATCGCCACAAGAGGCTTCGAGACCGGAGGGTCGCCGTTCCGCTCGTGGCGGCAGCCGCCTCGATTTCGGAGACCATTTCCTCCATCTCGGCTTCTTGAAGCTCCCGTGGGAGAGTTCGCTCGACCCGGATCGAGAAGGGGCCGCCCAACACCCTCTCGAGGTCGAGGGGGACTCCGCTCGCATCGAGTTCCGTCGCCGCGAGCTGGAGGTAGTACGGGTCGACTCCGACCTCGTCAGCGATCTCCTCGAGGTCCGAAAGGGTAAGGTCGCCCAGCTCTGGGGTCTGGCTCTCGACGACCGCCTGGGTCTCTTGACGCTGGAGCCGGGACGAGCGCTTCAGGAGGAAGTCGACTTCCCTCTTGGTAAGGCGCCGATCGAGGATCCGGGCATCTTCCATGGCACGCGGAATCATATCGGATTCAGCGGCGTGAGATCCGCAACAGGTGCGAGTGGGCCGCTGCGGCGCGAAGTCTTGAGCGATGCCGATCGCTTGCGTGTAAGCAACCTATCGAGAACGGACCTCGCGCTGAAAAACCTCTGGGGCCAAAGACCAGAAGAAACATAATGGCTACCACGCCTTCGGACCAATGAGAAGAAGGCGTGGAGCGAGAGCCGTCTGCGCGAGACTTGGTACAAGGCGTGAGACGAGGCTGTCGGCTATGGAATCCCGCTCTACGCGGCGACGAAGCACACCTTTGCGACGGAAGCCATCCGTGCTGGCGTTCAGCCGAAGCACCTGCAGGATTTCCTGGGGCACAAGGAGATCACGAGGACGTACCAGTATGTCCGGCGCGCCAATCAGCATGCGGGGAAGTGCTGCGTCTGGGCCTGGGTAGGGGCGGGCGATCCGGCGAACGCGACGAGGAACGCTAGCGGCCGGGAGCACGACGGCTGCACGACACCCTCAGCCGATGAAGGCTCTTGAGGTTCGAGGTGTTGCAGAAACCGGACGCGAATTCGATTCCGCCTCCACCCGTTGCTTTTCTGCTTTCAGCTATTCCGGCCAAGAAAGGCGAGAATCTGGGCCCGGAATCGCGGATCATGTACCACGGCCGGCTTGCCGAGAACCCCTTGACGGAATTTGCCGCCCACGCCTGATCCAGATTGAGACAGTGTATGATGAGGAATCCGATGGCCGGTGACTTTACGATCTTGGTGGGGACCATCGGGGCTGGTGTTTGGCACAGCTCCAACGGCGGCGAGAACTGGCGGAGGAGCGGGCTTTCGCTTCCGTTCGCAGCCGAACCGGGCGAGATCCAGATCCGGGCGCTGGCGACCAGTCCGCGAGATCCCGAAGGCGTCTACGCCGGCTCCGAGGTCGGGCTCCTGCGCAGCGACGATCGCGGTGCGCGCTTCCGGGTCGTCCCGTCCCCCATGGACGGGCTTCAGATCTGGTCCGTCGCGGTCCACCCGCACGATGCCGACGTGATCCTGGTGGGCACGAAGCCACCCGCCCTGTTCCGCACTCGCGACGGGGGCGCACACTGGCAGGCGCTCTCGGTCGATATTGCCAAGGAGTGTCTGGCCGGCGCGCCCAAGGTTACGTCGATCGTGTTCGATCCGCGTGATCCCGACACGATCTGGGTCGGTGTCGAGATAGACGGCGTGTTCGTGAGCCGCGACGGCGGCGAGAGCTTCCGACGCACCGCCCCGCTCGGCAACGAGGCGTTCTCCCAGGACGTACACAGTCTGGCGCTCGGCGTGGGCAAGAATGGGCAGGCGAGCATCGTCGCCGGCACTCCCGAGGGTGCGATCATCAGCCGGGACGACGGGGAGAGCTGGTCCCCGCATTCGTTTCCCCGCTTCTTCGAAGGCAACCGCATCTCCTACTGCCGAGGCGTGGCGGTCAAGGCCGACGATCCCGACGTGTTCTTCGTCGGCAACGGCGACTCCGTGCCGGGGAAGATCGGCGCCATCCAGCGCAGCGCGGACGGAGGGGGGACCTGGAAGATGGCGGAGCTCTCGGTGGTGCCCAACTCCACGGTGTACTGGTTCGGAACCCATCCCGCTGCCCCTGATCGCATCGTGGCGAACAGCCTGTTCGGCTACGTCTACGTCAGTGAGGACGGCGGCCTGACCTGGCACAAAGTCGAGCGAGAGTTTGGCGAAATCCGCGCCATCGCCTGGCTCCCTCACTGATTCCCCCCACACGAGGCGGAGCGTCAGCAGCTGGCTAGGGCGTCGTCCAGGAATCGCCCGATCCACCCGTTCATGAGTGGGTAGCGCCACGGCTGCGGTGCAGCACAGGAGTTGTCATGAGCCGACTCACGGTCAAGAAGCGCGACGAGCTCAACGACGCGCAGCGCGAGCAGTTCGACCGCATCGCCAGCTTTCGCAGCGCGCAGCCCGACGGGACGCTCGGGGGACCGTTCGACCCGTGGGTGCGCAGCCCCGAGCTCGCGCGGCGCGTCATCGGTATGGGAAACTTTCTCTGGGAGCGAACGTCGCTCGAGCGGCGCATCGTCGAGCTGGCCATCTGCGTGACGGCGCGCTTCTGGGAGAGCAACGTCGAGTGGGTGGCCCACGCTCGCGCAGCGCTCCAGCACGGCGTGGCCCAGGAGACGCTCGATGCGATCATGGCGCAGCAGGACCCAAGGTCCGCTCCTATCGACGAGCAGCTCGCCAACGAGATCTCAAGCTCGCTGCACCGCGACCACCGATTGCCACGACAGCTGTACGACCGCGCCATCGAGACGTTCGGCGAGCAGGGCTTGGCCGAGATCATCGGTGTGATCGGCTACTACACGCTAGTGTCGATGACGCTGAACGCCTTCGAGATCCCCGCGCTCGGGGTCGAGCAGCCCTTCACGCGCAGCTCCGATTAGGCAGAACTCGGCTAGGGTACGCGCCCTATGGGATTGCTCGATGTACCGCGGGACTTCGGCGCGGCGCTGTCCGAGGTCGCCGAGCGCTGGGTACCGGACGCCTGGGTGATCTGCATGATGCTGACGACGCTCGCGCTCGCGTTGGCGTTGTTCGGGGCTGGCGCCGGGCTCGAGCAGACGGTGCTCGCGTGGGGCGCGGGCGTCTGGAACCTGCTCGAGCTCGCGATGCAATTCACCATCGCCCTGGTTGCTGCTCACGCGTGCGTCGCCTCGGGCCCCGTCCACCGCATCTTCGATCGCCTCGCCGGGCTTCCTGACCCGCAGAAGCCGGTGCAGGCGGTGGCGCTGGCGGGCGTCGTGTCGCTGGTGACGGGCTACCTGAAGTGGGCGTTCTGCATCGTCGCCTGCGCGCTGTTCGTGCCATTCCTGTGCAAGCGCAATCCGCGCGCAGACGTGCTACCCGGTGACGGAGACCCTGTTCAACCCCTTCAACCTGGTCTACTTGCTGGTGATCGGCGCCGTCGCGCTGGTCGCGTCGATGGCGCTGCACCCGCGACGCGACGCCCGCACCCTGACGCGCGGCTTCGGCGTGAGCTGGAGCATCAACAGCTACAACGTCGTGTTCCTGGCGTTCGCGCTCGTACTCCACTGGCGCCCGCTGTCGTTCCTGCGTGCGTGTCGCGACGGCGTCGATGCCGTGTGGGGCATCATCCTGCAGTTCCCTTTCTACGCGGGCTTTTTTGACTCCTGCAGAACACCGCGCTCGGCGCGTGGCTCGCCACCCTCTTCGCCGAGTTTGCCGGCCAGCGCACGTACCCGCTCGTCGTGCACGTGTACTCAGGACTCATGAACCTGTTCGTACCGTTTGCAGGCTCCAAGTGGCTGATCGAGGCGCCCTTCCTGATCCCAGCCGGTCAGGCGCTATACGTCTCGACGGTCACCGTCCTGCTCGCCTACGCGTACGGCGACTCGACGACGAACCTGATCCAGCCGTTCTTCGCGATCCCGATCCTCGCGGTTACCCGTATGCGCTTCGGGGACGTCGTCGGCTACACGTTTCTGATTGCGCTCGCGTGCCTCATGGTCAGTGTGGTCGCGATGTTCCTGATCCCGGTGGACTTCTGAAACCTCGTCAGTCGTGCGACCGCGCCGGTTGCGGGCCATAAGCGTGTAGTTGGGCCTTCGTGCTCGCCCGACGCTTCGGAGTGGACCTCTCAAGGTTGGCCTTGCAGTACTAGAAGCCGGGCGTTGCCGAGACACCTGCGAAGTAGGGGTGCAGCAGGTAGAGGACGGCGAACCCCACCATGGCAGCGGTGAGTGGCTTCCATTCGCCCATCAGCCGCGCCGCCTCGGGTTTCTCCCAGGGGCCGTCGCGTCTGTTGATGAAGAGAATCGCCGCGATGGCCCACAGCCAGAGACCGCCGAACAGCACGAGAGAGCGCAGCTCGCCGTTCGAGAGCAGATGCGCCGCGCCCCAGGTGGCCAGCCCAGTCAGCTGGGGATGCCGGATTACACGCTTGATGTTGGTGGTCAGTGCCGAGGCGGCGAACAGGAGAAGCGCGGTGAACATGAGCACATTCGACGCTGCGCGACCCCAGGCGGGTGGCGAGTAGACGGCCGTTGGCAGAGTCGAGCGCCAGCCGAGCACCATCAGCCCGATCGAGGCGAGGATCGCGAGCGCGAAGACGCCCTGGTATGCCTGGCCGAGTCGTTCGACCGCGCGCGCGCGCAGGGGTGCCCCCGCGCTCGGTAACAGGTGCACTGCGCTCCACAAGACCACTCCGAGCACGAGCCAGGTCATTCTCTCCTTCTCTGTCAGGCAGATTGCCGATTTGATCTAGGACCTGTCCTGGCGTCAACTCCCGCCGTCTCCGGCCCGCTACTTTTGGGCTTCCGTGACTCCTCGGCGAGGGTCCTCGGGAACAGGACGTTGTTCTCCTCGTGGATGTGCCGATGCACGTCGGCCTCGAGCTCGGCCAGCTCGGCGTTTGGGTCGTTGGACCTCGGCCCCTTGCTTTCGTCTTCTGATCGCCCTACAAATGCGGGTCCGGGGATTGAGGCCCGGATCGGCGGGGGGGAGATGGATCCGAGGGCGATCTTCGACCGGCTCAATCCGGGGCAAGCGGCCGCTGTCCGCTACGGGATCGACCCGGGCGCAAGGAGTGCCGCGACACCGCCGCTCCTGATCATCGCGGGTGCGGGATCGGGAAAGACCCACACGCTCGCGCATCGGGTTGCCAACCTGATTCTGAACGACGCGGATCCGCGGCGAATCCTGCTCCTCACCTTCACCCGGCGCGCGGCGGCAGAGATGACCCGCCGTGCGCGGCGGATCTGCCGCCAGATTGGGGGAGGGCACGGCGCAGTCGACCTGCCGTGGTCGGGGACGTTCCACGGCATCGCCAATCGTCTGCTACGTCTCCACGCGGACTCGATCGGTCTCGATCCGAGCTTCACCATTCTCGACCGCTCGGACGCCGCGGACCGCATTGACCTCTTGCGGAACGAGCTCGACTTCGGGCGCACCTCGCGGCGCTTTCCCCGCAAGGCGACTTGCCTGGCCATCTACTCTCACGCGGTGAACTCCCGAGATCCCCTCGACCACGTACTCGGCCGCGCGTTCCCGTGGTGTGGCCAGTGGACTGGCGAGCTGCGAACGCTGTTTCGCGCGTACGTCGACGACAAGCAGGCGCACCACGTGCTCGACTACGACGACCTCCTTCTCTACTGGTACCACCTCATGGCAGAGCCGGAGCTGGCTCGGCGCGTTGGGGAGCGTTTCGACCATGTGCTGGTCGACGAGTATCAGGACACCAACGCGCTCCAGGCCAGAATCCTGCTCGGCCTGAAGCCGGGCGGCGCGGGTATGACCGTCGTCGGCGACGATGCGCAGTCGATCTACTCGTTCCGAGCGGCGACCGTCCGCAACATCCTGGATTTCCCCCATCAGTTCGAGCCTCCGGCCTGCGTCCTGACGCTGGAGCAGAACTACCGTTCGACTCAGCCCATCCTCGCCGCGTGCAACGCAGTGATCGGGGACGCCGCGGACGGCTTTCGAAAGGAGCTGTTCTCGAACCGGCGCTCCGCGGAGCGGCCGACCCTGTGCACCGCCGAGGACGAGGCGTGCCAGGTCGACTACGTGGTCGAGCGGGTTCTTTCGCATCGCGAGGCGGGCATCGAGCTGCAGAGGCAGGCCGTCCTGATCCGCAGCTCCCACCACAGCGATGCCCTCGAAGTGGAGCTCGCGCGGCGGGACATCCCGTTCAAAAAGTTTGGCGGGCTCAAGTTCCTCGAGGCGGCCCACGTGAAAGACGTGCTCTGCCTGCTGCGCTGGGCCGAGAACCCGCGCGACTCGGTCGCCGCGTTTCGGGTGCTACAGCTCCTGCCGGGGATCGGTCCGCGCCTCGCCCGGCGCGCGCTCGATCGCCTCGAGGCAGCGGGATTCGACCTGGGCGTCCTGCAAGCCGTGCGGCCGCCTCCCTCTGCAGCGGCGGACTGGCCCGGGCTGTGCAGCCTGCTGCTCTCGCTGCGTGACTCGAGCACCGACTGGCACGGCCAGGTCGGCATGGTTCGCAGCTGGTACGAGCCCCAGCTTGAGCGGCTTCATGATGCGGCGCACGTGCGGGCGGCGGACCTGGAGCAGCTCGAGCAGATCTCGTCGGCCTACCCGACCCGGGAGCGCTTCCTGACCGAGCTCGCGCTCGACCCGCCCGATGCGACGGGGGACGAAGCTGGTCCTCCGCTACTCGACGAGGACTACCTGGTCCTCTCCACGATCCACTCCGCGAAGGGGCGCGAGTGGGACGTCGTCTACGTACTCAATGCCACGGACGGATGCATCCCCTCCGACATGGCGACCGAGAGCGCGGAGCAGATCGACGAGGAGCGCCGGCTGCTCTACGTGGCCATGACCAGGGCGCGCGACCACCTTTACCTGATCCACCCGCTGCGCTTCTTCCGGCACCACCAGCCCCGGTACGGCGATGGGCACGTGTTCGCCCCTCGGAGCCGGTTCCTTCCCGACGAGATCCTCGACCGTTTCCAGCGCGATACGAGGGGCCGCGAGCACCCAGCACAGGGCGAGGGAGCGAACTCCCAGATTCACGTGGACGTCGGCGCCCGCCTGCGCGACATGTGGGGCTAGACTTTGCCCACGAGCTCGGTCTGCCGCGACCTTTCGACAGGGGTTCATCCGACAGCGGCGCACCGGGCCCGTCAGTCCGCGCGCACATTTTCCGCACTGCCGCCCGACTCCTCGATGGAGTTTTGGACGAGGGCCGCGTAGCGATACGCCACGTGGGCGAACTTCCCGTAAGGCAGCGTCAGGAACAGGCCCGCCACTGCGCCGAGATGTACGGCGAGTAGCGACCCCATCGCGGCTGTGTCTCGCAACGCCAGCAAGGCTAGGCCTGTCAGATTGGTCCACAAGAGCAACACGAGAAAGGCGACGTCCACCCAGATCATCTCCCGCTCGGCCGGCTCCGGGTCGCTGTGCCACTTGAGGTAGAGCAGCCCGGTGGATCCCACCACCATCGCGACGCCGCCCAGCGTGCCGAGCGCGACCGGCCAGCTCAATAAGGGATAGGGAGCGGCCCAACCCAGTACGTGCTGAAAGCCAGCCGCCACCGCGCTGGCGGTAAGGGCGAGGCCGAAGCCGTAGAACACCAGGTGGTGGAGGTGCCTCCGCGCGTGCGAAAAGCGCGCGTCCGGATAGCTGCAGCCGTCTCCTGCCCCCTTCAGGTACTTCAGGCCCAGAGCGTCGCGGGTCGCCTGGACGAGTGCGCGAGAGTCGAGCAGCTGGGCGGGTCGGGCACCGATGTCGCGCCAGAAACGGAGCGCCCCCACGGCGAGGCACGCCGCGCTGAAGAGCAGCATCGCAAGCGCGGGCGCGACCATCGCGGTGTACGGCACGACCGCGTAGAAAGCACCCTCTCCGAGGTGTTTAGAGAACAGCGTCGTCGGCCCAGCAGACGCGAGCACGAGGAGCGGCACTGCCACGGCGGATGCCGCCGCGACCCACGTGACCCCTGGCCCAACCCAGCTTCGCAGCCCGGGCCACGTGTAGCGTTCGTAGGTCTGGAGCCGCAGCTTCGCCATGACCTTTGGCACGTTCACGTCGAACTCGTGGGGCGCCGAATACGGGCAGGCGTAGTAGCAGGCCCGGCATTCGAAGCAAAGGTTCGCCAGGTAGATCAAGTCGGCGTCCGCGAAGCTCCTACGCCGCTCCATCGCCGGAAAGACGGCGCAGTATCCCTCGCAGTAGCGGCAGGCGTTGCAGATGCGAAGCTGCCGATCCGCGTCGTCGAGCAGGTCACGCGCTTGCATCGCGTGCCGCCTCCCTCCCGGCGATCCTGCCGAACGTGGTGCCGATCGTCATACCGAAGCCCGCCAGGTAGCCGCGCCCCAGGATGTTGCCCGCCATGATCTCGCCCGCCGCGAAGACGTTCTGTGCGGGGCGGCCGTCGTTCATCACCACCTGGGCTCGCTCGGTCACCGCGACTCCCAGATAGGTAAACGTGACACCCGGTCGCAGAGGATACGCGAAGAAGGGGGGTGCCTCGAACGGGACCGCCCAGTGGCTCTTCGGCGGGTCGAGCCCCTCCGTCCGACAGTCGTCGAGCTGCGAGGGGTCGAATGTGCCCGGACGGACGCAGCGATTGAACTCGCGTACCGTCTGCTCCAGCGCAGCGGGCGGCAGCTCGAGCGCGCGGGCCAGCTCGCCGAGCGAGTCGGCGCGGATCGGCGGGAAGAGCGACGGCAAGAAGCGAGTGGCCTGCTTGGCGTCCACGATCGAGTAGGCGAGCTGGTCGGGCTGCCGCGCGATCAGCCCACCCCAGATCGCGTAGCGCATCGGCCAGAGGTCCTCCCCCTCGTCGTAGAAGCGCCGCGCCTGCTTGTTGACGACGATGCCGAAGGGAATGCTGTCGAGCCGGGTCACGATGCCGCCGTCGAAGCGGGGTCCGCGCGCTTCGACGGCCACAGCGTGGAACTCGCGCGGATTGCCGACGGGTCGCGCACCCTGGTCGAGCAGGGCACGGAGCACGCGCCCCTTGTTGTGGCGCGTGCCGCGGACCGCGAAGTTCGCTGCCGCATCTCCCCAGTACTCCCGAAGCCACGACAAGTTGGCCTCGAAGCCGCCCGACGCGGCCACGACTGCGCGCGCCTGGATATCGCAGACGCCCGCTTCGCCGGCGACACGAGCCGCGAGAAAGCGCCCATCGTGAATCTCGAGCTCGCACACCTCCGCGCCGTATTCGATCTTGACGCCGAGCTTCTGTGCCGTGTCGTAGTAGGCGTTGATCAGCGCCTTCCCGCCCCCGAGAAAGAACGCGTTTGTCCGCGACAGGTGTAGCGTGCCGCGCAGTGGAGCCTGCCACTGCACGCGCTGCTCGGGCATCCAGGTGCCGAGGTCGCGGGACTCGCGGATCGCGAGGCGCGCGAGCGCTTCGTCGGTCTCGCCGCCGGTCACGCGCTGGAGGTCGCTCCAGAACTCGTCGTCGCTATACGGACCGGTCAGGTGGGTACTCGCGCGCTCGTGCGCGTAGCGGATATTGCGCGTGTGGCGGCTGTTCCCGCCTCGCTCGGCCTCGGACGCGCTCTCGAGCAGCCGCACGCGGGCGCCGGCGCGGCGGGCGGTCATCGCAGCGCAGAGAGCGGCATTTCCCCCGCCGATGACTAGCACGTCGGGCATCTGCTCCACGTCGCCATTCTCCCGCTTTGGAGACCGCTGCGCACGCCGGCCGCCGAAAAACACCAGGACGCGCCGGTGAGCTGGGTCCTTCTGCCGATCGGGATTTCTCCCCGGAATCGGGCTCGAGGCGCTCGTAATCCGGGCCGGGTGCATCTCTTAGGGTCAGACGCCCTGGCTCGCTCCCCTTCGCGAGACGCTGCGCGAGAGCTCGATGTGGGACGCGACGACGTCGTTGGCGATGGGTGCCCTCTCCATGCGTCGGGCGGCCACCACGCGGATCACGTGGTACAGGCAAAACGCGAGGGCCACGCCGGCGACCGCGATGAGAACGACGGTCCACCACTTGGGCGCCGTCGAGATCTCGTGCAGGGTCTGGATCACCAGGCGGACACAGACGACGGAGATGGCGAGCGAGAGGGTCGCCCAGAGGGAGGCCCCGAGGACGATCACTCGGGGGCCCATGCGGCTCGCGCGACGCAGTTCACTGCTCGCGAAGTGGTCGAGGAACCAGCCTGTCTCCTCGTCCACCGCGCGGTCGTGAGGCGGCTGGACGAGCTTCCCGGTGAGGGGGTCCACGGCCGACTCGCCGCGCTTGTGCGCCTCGATCCCCTCCAGAACCATTGCGTGAGTCTTCTCATTGATGGGGAAGAGGAGGAAGATCAGCAGAGAGAGAACTCCGAACAACGCCGGAGCTAGCCCGTAGATGGCACTGATTGCGAACCGAACGGTCTCGCTCTGCTCGACGTTGGGCACGTACCCCAGGTTGGCCAGGATCGCGAGCGGGATCCCGGCGCTCGGGATCACCGTGAACTTGGTGATGAAGGCCCATAATGCGCCGTATTGAGCCTCCCGACGCTTGCCGGTGTACAGCTCGTCGTAGTCGATGACGTCGGCCTGGATCGACGGTCCCAGGAAGATCGCGGGGCCAAACGAGAGGCCTGCCCAGACCAGAACCACCAGACTGAGGACAAGGTCGCCCTTCCCCAGCGAGAAGAGCATGGCCCCGCCCGAGATCCCCATGAGGCGAGCGACGATGTAGACGGGCTTTTTTGCCCACGCGGCGAACGATTCGGAGCCAGATGGGCAGCGACAGGAAGCCGCTGGCGAAGTACGCCAGCAGGTAGTAACCGATCCAGCGGGTGGAATCTTCGGGCTGGAGCACATAGGTCACGAAGTAGGGCGTCATCAGGCCCGGGATTGCTCCAGTGATGGATCCGACGACATAGCTCCCGAGCAGAATTCGGGCCGGGCGGTTTCGTATCACGCGCCGCATCCCGGGAACCAGCGGGTTCGGTCGTCGCTGGTAGTTCTCGGGTCGCTCGGTGATCCTGTAGCACTGCCAGAAATAGAGCAGCGTCAGTACGGTCCCGAACGTGAGCGCAAAGATTACGAAGGCTTGGCGTTCGCCAAAGTACGGGATCAGCACCAGCCCCGGGAGCGCCGCGGCGACCATCGTGCCGACCAGCGTGAATCCCTCCATCCAGGCGAAGAGGCTCGATCGCTCCTTGTAGTCCGGCGTCAGCTCGGGACCCAGGCCGTAGTGCGGAATGACGTACATGGTGTGGAACAAGAAGTAGAGCGCGAAGGTCGCGCCGAACCAGAGGCCGGCGTCCGCGCCGGTCAGCGTCTCGGGTGGGCTGAAGAGCAAGACGAATGACACGGCGCAGAGTGGCGCGCCGACAAACATCCACGGCAGTCGGCGGCCCCAGCGCGTGTTCGTGCGATCGGTCAGCCAGCCCATCAGCGGGTCGGTAATCGCGTCGAACGCACGCGAGACCGCGACGGCCAGGGCGATCATCCCGAGCGGTACTCCGACGACGTCGGAGTAGAAGATGTTCATGTGGATCCCTATAGGGATCACCATCGCCGCGCCGGCAATGTTGGGCATGCCATAGGCCAGCTTCGTGCCGAGCGGCAGCTTCTCGCCTACGCCAGCGAACGTAGCCCGCGAAGAAGCGTCTGGCTTCGCCTCGGCAGGCACCGATTCCGTCGTCGAGGGCGGAACTCTGGGAGCTGACATGGGATCTTACTCCATCAGCAGCACGCGCGGAGCGGCGCCTCCCGATCCGCACCGTGTCGTCAATCCGAAGGTCCCGCGAGCTCGTCTTTTGCCTTCATGTCCTCGTGCAGCGTACGGGCAGCGAGCAGGAAGAGCGCGATTGCGAGGAGCTTGGCGACGGCCACCGACAGCAGCGAGTAGCGCACCGCCTCCGCCCCAACCGTCGGGCTCAGCAGGTCGTTCAAAATGCCCACGAACTGCGGGCCCGCGCCCATGCCGATGATGTTCAGCAGGAACAGCAGCACGGCCGAAGCGAGTGCCCGCATTCGCACCTTCACGAGCGAGTGCGTGAGAACGATGATCGGTCCCAGGGTCACGGACGAGACGAGGACGGAGGGGAAGTAGAAGATGAGGGCGAGTGTGGGGTCGTCGACGAGCAGGAATGGAACGACGAATGGCAGGTAGCAGGCCAGCCCCAGCGACGGGATCCAGAGGTACCAGCGCACGTCGCGGCGTCCCAGACGATCGGCCAGCACTCCGCCAAGCACCGCGCCAATCGCACCGGCCACGCCCGTTTCGATACCAATCCACGTTCCTATCTCGCCGCTGCCCATACCGTGGACGCGACCCATGAACGCAGGCACCCAAGTGAGAAAGCCGTAGGAGGCGAAGGCGGCCAGGCCCATGCCGATCGAGTACAGCACGAAGCTGCGCAGGCGGATCAGGAAGCGGGCAACGTCCCGCAAGCTGTCGCTCGACGCGTCGACTGGTACGGTCTCCGACAGGCCGCGCGGGGGTTCCCTGATGGTGAGGCGGACCACGAGCGCGAAGAGCAGACCAGGGCCCCCCACGACGAAGAACGCGACGCGCCAACCAAAGAACTCGTTGACCCAGCCACCCGCGAGGAGCCCGAGCATGACCCCGACGGAGATTCCCGTATTGTAGATCGAGATCGCGGTCGCTCGGCGCTCGAGCGGGAAGTAGTCCGAGATCAGCGAGTGGGCTGGGGGCGTCCCCGCGGCCTCGCCGACGCCGACACCGATCCGCGCCAGGGCCAGCTGGCCGAAGGTCTGGACGACCCCGCAGAGGGCTGTCATCACACTCCAGCCAGCGAGACCCGCGGCGATGATCGACCGGCGAACACCGCGATCAGCCAGGCGGGCGATCGGGATACCGGCGAACGTGTAGAAGACCGCGAACGCGAAGCCGGTGAGGAAGCCCATTGCCGTGTCGGAGGCGCCGAGCTCTTCCTTGATCGGGTCCAGCAGGATGGCCAGGATGTTGCGGTCGAGCAGGTTGAAGACGTAAACGAAGAAGAGGATCGTGAGGACGTAGTTCGCGTACCCGGGGGAGAATTTCTGGGCCCCCTCGCTGGTTGCGGCGTCGGAAGCGCTCGGATCTCTCTCCTGCACGGCTTGGCCCTCGCGGCTGATCACTTGAGCATACACGGAAGGTAAGGCCGCCCGCGGCAGCCTCCTGTAGCATACCGACGGCGTTTCAAGGAGGAGCCAGGCATGACAGATCTGCGGGAACTGGCCGAGAAGGCCTGGCAGGGCGAGCTCGACACCGCCTTCGACCATCACCCGGGTGTGGATCCTGGAGCGCAAGATCCTCGTGTCGGGCGACCTGTTCATCTACGCGGTTCCCAATGCGGGAAACCCCCAGAAGGTGCAGCGCTACGTCAGCGACTGGGCGGACGCGCTCGACCAGATGGCCGGGCTGGGAGCGGAGACGTTACTGCCGGGCCACGGCCTGCCCGTCTTCGGAGCCGATCGCGTGCACCAGGCGCTCACCGAGACCGCGACCCTGCTGCGCTCGATCGAGGACCAGACGGTCGCACTCATGAACAAGGGCTGGACCCTCGACCAGGTGATGCACGCGGTCAAGCTGCCGACCGAGCTCATGGAGCGGCCCTACCTGCGCCCAGTCTACGACGATCCCCGCTTCCTGATCCGAATGGTCTGGCGGCGCTACGGCGGCTGGTGGGACGGCGAGTACGACAACCTGCTACCCGCGCCCAGGTCGGACCACGCCGCCGAGTGGGTCGCGCTCGCGGGCGGCACGGTGCCGATTCTTGCTCGCGCTCGCGCCCTCTCCGAGGAGGGGCGCCACGCGTTAGCGTGTCACCTGATCGAGGTCGCCTACTACGCGGCTCCCGACGATCCCCAGGTGCACGAGGTGCGCACGGTCGTCTTCCGCGCGAACTCCCAGGCCCAGACCTCGTCGATGGCGCGCAACATCCTCAACCACGCCGCGCGTGCGAGCGAGCAGGGCCGCCGAGACCTGGCTTCGAGCGAGTAGTGTCGCACAGAGACCGAGATCTGGCGGGCAGCAGGGGCTCGAGCTCCAGTTTGGTCCGCACACGTGACGCCGTGGTACGCTCGGGCGAGGGGAACCTCCGAGGAGGAGAGCATGGATTCTGAACCCAGCGCCAAAGTGCTTGGGCTGATGTCCCAGGTCGATGAGTTCATGGAGGAGCACATCTTCCCGCGCGAGCTCGAATACTGGGAGTGGGTTGACGACGGCAAGAACGAGTGGCTCTACCCCCCGTGGTTCGAGGACCTGAAGGCGAAGGCCAAGAAAGCAGGGATCTGGAACTGGTTTCTGCCGAAGGAGTACGAGGAGTTCAGCCCCGGCCTCACCAATCTGGAGTTCGCGCCGATCATGGAGAAGATGGCGCGGGTGCCCTGGGCCCAGGAGGTGTTCAACTGCAGCGCTCCCGACCGTGGCAACATGGAGGTGCTTGCGCGCTTCGGCAGCAAGGCCCAGCAGGAGAAGTGGCTCGTGCCCCTGATGGAGGGCGAGATCCGCTCGGCGTTCTCGATGACCGAGCCAGCCGTCGCGTCGTCCGACGCCGCGAACCTGGAGGCTACGATTGTTCGTGACGGCGACGAGTACGTGATCAACGGCCGCAAGTGGTTCACCTCGAACGCATTCAACCCGCTCTGCAAGGTGTTCGTGGTGATGGGCAAGACGGACACGACCGCGCCCAAGCACGACCAGTTCTCGATGGTCCTGGTTCCGAAGGACACGCCGGGCGTGGTGCTCGAGCGGCCCCTTCGCGCCTTCGGGGGGGTGCACTCGCCCGGCGGCCATGCGCAGGTGCTCTACGACAATGTCCGTGTGCCGGCCGAGAACCTCATCCTGGGCGAGGGACGCGGCTTCGAGATCGCACAGGGACGTCTCGGACCCGGGCGCTTCCAGTACGCGATGATGTTCGTCGGCATGGCCCAGCGCTGCCTCGAGCTCATGTGTAAGCGCGTCGAGAGCCGTGTCGCGTTCGGAGAGAAGCTATCGCAGAAGACGAGCATCCAGCACGACATCGCGCGCTCGCGCTGCGAGATCGAGCAGTGTCGCTTGCTGGTGCTCGCAGCGGCGGACAGGATGGACAAGTTCGGCCCGAAGGGCGCCCGGGATTACATCTCCATGGTCAAGATCATTGCACCCCAGATGTGTCAGAACGTGGCGGACCGCGCGCTGCAGGCGCACGGCGGGATGGGCGTGACGCAGGATACGCCGATCGCGCACATCTACATGACGAGCCGCTACTGCCGGATCGCCGATGGCCCGGACGAGGTCCACATGTCGCAGCTTGCGCGGAGGACGATCAGGGACCTGTTGTGAGTCCCTTGTTCGGAAGGATCAGGTACTTCTCGCCCGTGGCTTGCTTGCCACAGGCCGTCACCGCCTCCAGCTGCAACGCCTCGGTCAGGGACACCTCTTTGGTGTAGTGGCTGGCGAACGTCGTCTTGATCTCTGTCGCCACCCGCTCTCTCAGCTTCTGAGCGCCGCCGGCCCCGATCTTCTGCAGAAACGGAGTGAGAAGCCAGCCGCCGATGCCCCAAGCCAAACCGAAGTTCCGGGTGAACTCGGTCGGGCCTCGGTCCAGGCCGCCATAGATGTAGACCTGCTTGTATACGGTGGACCCGTAGCGACTGAGCTCCACGGCATCTCTAAGGGCCGCCGCCTCCATGCAAGTCAGGATCTGTCCGGCCAGCTTGCCGCCGCCGGTTGCATCGAACGCCAAGGTGGCCCCGCTAGCCGCCAGCGCCTCGGTCAGGTCCTGCATGAACGTAGGTGTGCTGGAGTCGCACACGTAGGTCGCACCAATAGCCTTTAGCAGGCTGCTGAAAAAAACTCCTCATCGAAGGGTACCTTTGAGGGAAGCCCCAAGGGGGAGATGTGAGAGGACCGCAGACGCTCCAGGGTGGGATCTTCAGCTACGTATCGCTGGAGTCCCGGATTCCCGAGGACCATCCGCTTCGAGCGATCCGGCGACTGGTGGACGCGGCGCTGGAGCAGCTGTCGCGACGCTTCGATGGTATCTACGCCAAAGGGGTCGGCCGACCGTCGGTCCCGCCGGAGCAGCTGTTGCGGGCGCTGCTGTTGCAGGTGCTGTACACGATCCGGAGCGAGCGCCAGCTGATCGAGCAGATCGACTACAACCTGCTCTACCGCTGGTTCGTGGGCCTGGAGCTGGACGATGAGGTGTTCAGCGCGACGGTGTTCACCAAGAATCGGGAACGGCTGCTGAAGGGCGAGATCGCTCAGCATTTCTTCGAGGCGGTGCTGGCGCAGGCGGAGTCGGAGGGGTTGGTGTCATCGGAGCACTTCACGGTGGACGGGACGCTGATCGAGGCGTGGGCGAGCCAGAAGAGCTTCGTGCGCAAGGACGAGAAGCGCAGGGACGATGACGACCCGGGCAACCCGACGGTCAACTTCCGGGGCGAGAAGCGGAGCAACCAGACGCATGCGTCGAGGACGGATCCGGACGCCCGACTGGCGGGGATGAGGGGCCAGGGCGCGCGGCTCGCGTATCAGGGACACGTCGTGACGGAGAACCGCAACGGCCTGGTGGTGGCGGCGAAGCTCACTCAGGCGTCGGGGTATGCGGAGCGCGAAGCGGCTCTCGAGATGGTGCTGGGTCTGGGGGGCGCTCGCCGGATCACCCTGGCTGGAGACAAGGGCTACGACGCCAAGAGCTTTGTGCAGGCGCTTCGGGCCTGGAGCGTTACCCCGCACGTGGCACAGAACACGACGAACCGCCGAAGCGCGATCGATCGAAGGACCACAGGACACCCGGGCTACGAGGTGAGCCAGCGCTTCCGCAAACGGGTGGAGGAGGTGTTTGGCTGGATGAAGACGGTGGGCTTGATGCGCAAGACCCGGCACCGGGGCACGGATCGGGTCGGCTGGGTCTTCACCTTCACTGCTGCGGCCTACAACCTGGTCCGTATCCGCAACCTGTTGGAGGCGACATAGCTCATGATCCCGCAAGATCTACCCGTGCGACACCGAACCGGTTCGTACCGGGAACGGCGATCCCTCTCCCTGCTCGGCACGCCTCCCGTCAGAGGCGTCCCGCCCAACCCAGTCACTTTCTCCGCAGCCTGTTAGGAGGTCTGCTTGCTCCTGCTTCCGCACGACGTTTACCAGAGGGACGTTGTCCTGGATGCAGAGCTTGGTCAGCATCTGACCAAGATTGGAGGCCGCCGCGGTATGGACTAGCGCGGTATGGCCCTCCAGCCGCATCGTCTCGACCATGCCCAGAGCGGTGAGTGGGTTGACGAAGCAGGAGGCGCCCTCGGCCGGCGTGGTGCCCTCCGGCAGGACCAGGCATTGGGCGGCCGCGATACACCGGTACTGCGAGTACATGGCTCCTCCGAGAATGGCCACGGTCTTTCCGATGAGGGCCTGTGCCGACTCCGAGGAGCCTGCCTTGACGACCACACCGGCTCCCTCGTTGCCGGCCGGCAAGGCCTGGTCGACTCGCGCAGCCACGTGCCTCATCAGTCCTTCCGGAATCCTGGCCGTCACTACCGGGTTGGCAGTCGTGCCGGACGCCCTGGTAGTGCTCATGTCGGCCATGCCGAACAGGAGCCCCATGTCGGAGGGGTTGATCGGGGAGGCTTCGACGCGGACGACGACCTCGTCCGCCTTGGGTTCTGGGGTTTCGACGGTCGCGAGCGAAAGCTCGAGGGTGCCGTCCTTCTTTACGGTGGAGTGGAGCTGAAGCCCCACGCTCGTGTCCTGCCTCTCCATTCTCTTGCTCCCGAACCGGCTCTGCCGGATGCTCTCGAAACGATTAATCCACGACTCCTGACAGGCAGCTGCATCACTTGAGCCCGACGATCTCTCCGGCCACCAGATCGATCCTCTCGGCAAGCGGCCGGCGGGGAAGGCCGGGCATGCGGAGGATGTCGCCGGTCAGGACCACCAGGAATCCGGCGCCCGCGTTGATCTGGACCGAGCGAACCGTGACGTCGAAGCCGTCCGGACGCCCTCGCAAGGTCGGATCGTCCGAGAGCGATGCCGGGGTCTTCGCGATGCAGACGGGCAGGTCGGCGTAGCCGAGCCGCTGGGTCTGTTTGATCTCGCGCTCGGCCTGCTTGGTGAAGGAGACGCTCTTGGCGCCGTACATTTTCTGCGCAACGGCGAGGATCTTGTCCGGGATCGGCTCCTCCGTGGCGTATAGGGGCGTGAAGCGGCGGTGGCGCTGTGCGTGGGCCATCACGGTACGCGCGAGTTCCTCGGCTCCCTCGCCCCCTCGCGCATGATGATCGGTTACGGCAAAGGGCACGCCGAGCGAGCTGCAGCGCTGGCGGACGATCGAGATCTCCTCCTCGGTGTCGGCCGCGAAGCGATTCAGGGCCACGACCGGCGCCTCGCCGAAGTGCTTGATGTTCTCGATGTGCTTCTCCAGGTTGGGAAGCCCGCGTTCTGCGGCCTTTGGGTTCGGATCGTCGATCTCCACGCGCCGCAGACCACCGTGTAGCTTGAGCGCCCGGAGCGTGGCCACCAGCACTACGGCCGCGGTGTCGAGTCCGGAGTTTCGGCACTTGATGTCGAAGAACTTCTCAGCACCGAGATCGAAGCCGAAGCCCGCCTCGGTGATGGCCCAGTCCGCCAGGTGCGTCGCTGTACGTGTGGCGATCACGCTGTTGCAGCCGTGGGCGATGTTGGCGAAAGGACCACCGTGGATCACTGCCGGCGTGCCTTCCAGCGTCTGCACCAGGTTCGGCCACAGAGCGTCGCGCAGGAGCGCCAGCATGGACCCCGAGGCCGAGAGCTTCTCCGCCGTGACGGGCGCCCCCTCGTAGGTGAACCCGATCAGGATCCGGTTGAGCCGCGCACGCAGGTCGTCCTCGTCCTCGGCCAGACACAAGATCGCCATCACCTCGGATGCGGCTGTGATATCGAAGCCCGTCTCGCGCGGGACACCCTGCGTGCTGCCGCCGAGCCCTACGATCACATTGCGCAGCGCGCGGTCGTTCATGTCCATCACCCGCCGCCACAGGATCTGCCGCGGGTCGATTCCGAGCTGGTTCCCGAAGTAGATGTGATTGTCGATGACGGCGGCGAGCAGGTTGTGCGCCGTCGTGATGGCATGGAAGTCGCCCGTGAAGTGCAGGTTGATGCGATCGGTCGGGATGACCTGGCTGTGACCTCCGCCCGTGGCACCGCCCTTCATCCCGAACGTGGGCCCGAGCGAGGGCTCGCGCAGTGCAAGGCAGGTGGACTCGCCGAGCCGGGCGATCCCCTGAGCCAGTCCGATACTGGTCGTGGTCTTGCCCTCACCGGCAGGTGTCGGAGTAATGGCCGAGACCAGGATCAGGTTTCCCTCGCCCTCGCGGCGCGGCGGTCCCTGGAGCACCGCCGGATCGATCTTCGCCATGTCGTGTCCGTAGCAGCGGATGTCTGAAGGACCGAGACCCAGCTCACGGGCCACGTCAATGATCGGACGCGGGTTCGCGGTGCGCGCAATCTCGAGATCGGTAGGCACTCTCGCACCCTAGCAGGTCGTTGCTCTCCCTTGCGACCACCCGCCAGCCAGACGCCAGGGACGAACGTGGTAGATTGGCTCGCGATGGACCGTAGGCTTGAAGACAGGAAGGAGTCGAAATGATCGGCTATGTGACACTCGGAACGAACGACCTCGAGCGTGCAGCGACGTTCTACGACGCGCTGCTCGGGGAGCTCGGCGCGAAGCGGGCCATGGAGAACGAGCGGATGATCATCTGGGCGACGCAGCCCGGCGCGCCTATGCTCGCTGTCTGCAAGCCCTGGGACGGCGAGAAGGCCGTCGTTGGGAACGGGCCCATGGTGGCCCTGTCGGCCGGCTCCAAGGAGAAGGCGGCGAAGCTGCACGCCAAGGCGCTGGAGCTCGGCGGCACGGACGAAGGTGCCCCCGGGCCGCGCGGTGACGGGAGCTTCTACGGCGGCTACTTCCGCGATCTCGACGGTAACAAGCTGGTCGCGTTCATCATGGGCGGCTGACCCCGCTCGTCTCGCGCCGGGTCGAGCTTCCTGGCGGCTGGTGTCCCGCGAAAAGCACGCGCAGGCCTCTCGAGATGGACGCGTTGATCACCGAGTTGTGGTGCTCGTCCGGGAAGCGCACGAAGGTCTGCTGGAGACCGGCGAAGCGCTTCCTTGCCAGGTGCTTCGAGAGTTCCTCGTGACGACCCATGGGTCCGGTCTCGAGGCCGCCACTCGATATGAACACGTCCGCGGGAAGATCCCCTCGCCGTTCGGCGAGCGCGTCGATCCGCGAGAACATGACCCCGGCGTCCCACCACACCGAGGGGCTGGCCAGCAGGTAGCGGCCGTACGCCTCGGGGGTGGTGAGCAGCACGTGTAGGCCGAAGAGCGCGGTGAAGGAGTGACCGAGTAGCGTCAGATCGGCGACGCGGTAGCGCTCGCGCAGAAGCGGGATCACGGCGCTGTCGAGCCAGCGGCGAAAGGGCTCCGCGCCACCGAGTTGGTGCCCCGGCAGGCGGACGCCCGTCTCGGGCGGGGCGTCGACGGCGGTGACCGTCGAATCCATGGCCCGGAGCTGCACGACCTGGCGCCAGTCGTCCGTAGCGTAGGTGATACCGGCCACGATCAGGTCGGGCAGCTCCCTTCCGAGCCCCAGGATGCGGGCCACGTCCAAGGTCGTGCCCCACGTCCAGTGCGCGTCCAGGCAGAGGACAAGCGGATGGCTCGCGTCTCCAACGGCGTAGCGGGGAGAGGTGGCAACCCACAGCTGGTACTCGCGGTCCACGTCGGAACGCTGCAGGTGATGGACGTCGCGCTGCCACGCGTCGCGTGTCGCTCCTGGCTTGTCTCGAGACGTTGCTGAGTCCACGAGTGAGTGCTACCCGGGCTCTTCCTTCCTTGCCAGGAAGAGCTGATGAAACGCGTTCTCGACCGGGAGCTTCTCGAAGTGCACGAATCCCGCCTCCAGGGCCATGCCGCGGGCGGTGTCCTCTCCGACGACGTTGCCGAGCCCCTCGCCCCCGTGGGCCAGGGACACCGTCATGCAGTGCATCGCGCTCGTGCCGTAGAGCAGTCTCCCCTGGGGATTCAGGTTGTCCTCGATCCGATCCGAGATCACGTTCGCCTCCGACCACAGCAAGGCGCCGTCCGACCTCAGGGCTCGACAGATCCCGGCCAGAGCGCCGCGCGGGTTCACCATGTCGTGGATGCAGTTGAAGGCCATGACCAGATCGAAGTGCTCGGCGAGTGGAATCTGCTCCGCGGGAGTGAGCTCGAACGACACGCGCTCCGACACGCCCGCCTTTGACGCCCTCTCGCGGGCCCGGACGATCGACGTCTCGTCCACGTCGTAGCCCACGAAGCGCGACGCCGGGTAGGCTTCGGCCACGGGTACAAGGGCCTGACCCCCTCCGCAACCTACCTCGGCCACCCAGCCGCCCGACTTGACGCGTCGGTGCACGTCTCCCAGGATCGGGATCCACTCACTCGCCACGTCTCTCTGGTAGCCGGGAGAGAAGAGCCGCTCGATGGCCTGGCTGATCTCAGGCCCGAACGCGGAGAAACTGACCCCGCCTCCGTTCCGGAAGGCGTCCATCAGCTGAGGGACCTGCTGGACGCAGGCCTGTGCGTACTGGAACCCGCCGCCGAGGAAGGAGGTTCCCCCCTCGTCGGCCAGCACCATGACCTGCTCCGCTGTCATTGAGAACGTCTGATCAGACGGGTCGTACTCGATGTACTGGCCTGCGGCGAGGGCGGCGGCCCACTCCCTTATGTAGCGTTCATCGAGCCCCGTGCGATCCGCGAGCCCTTGTGAGGTCACCGGTCCGGCATCCGCCAGCGCGCGAAACATCCCCAGCCGATCACCGATGTATGCCAGGGCTACGATGTGCGCGCCGCCCCAGTCTTGAAGCACGCGGGCGGCAAGAGCGTTTTTGGCAGCGGGGTTGGCGGTCGTCTCGGTCATGGCCCTAGATTCCTCCTCATCGGTATGCTGCGGCCTGGATCTCGTACAGACCCGCGTACTGTCCGCCGGTCCTGGCTGGCGGCACGTCAGGCGAATTCGCTAGCCCATTCTGGCATACCATCCCTCGGCGAAATGTCCGATGCCCGCTTCGCTCGCGTGCTGCGCCGTCGCGAAGTCCTGACGCTCGCCTTCGGCGCCATGATCGGCTGGAGCTGGGTCCTTCTCACGGGGGAGTGGCTCCAGACCGCGGGCACGCTGGGGGCGGTCCTCGCGTTTGGGATTGGCGGTAGCGCGGTCATCTTCATCGGACTCACCTATGCGGAGCTGGCCTCGGCCATGCCGAGCGCCGGGGGCGAGCACGTCTATACCTTGCGCGCTTTCGGGCGTACAGGCTCCTTCGTCTGCACCTGGGCGCTGGTGATGGGCTACATCACGGTGCCGGTCTTTGAGTCGGTCGCGGTTCCCACCGCTCTGGAATACCTCCTGCCCGACGTGCGGCTGGGCTTGTTGTGGAAGATCCAGGGTTCGGACGTCTACCTGAGCTTTGTGCTGACTGGTGTTGTCAGCGCTGTCGTGATGACCGCGATCAACTACGTGGGCATCAGGACGGCGGCGATCGTGCAGACGGTGATCACGGCGCTCTTCGCCCTGATCGGTCTCATGTTTCTCACCGGCGCGCTCGTGCAGGGTACGGCGAGCGACATGGAGCCATGGTTCGTGGGTGGGGCAACCGGCGCAATGGGCGTACTCGTCATGGTGCCGGCGCTCATGGTGGGCTTCGACGTGATCCCCCAGTCTGCCGAGGAGATCGACCTCCCGTTCGAGCTAATCGGCAAGCTGCTGATAGCGAGCGTCATCATGGCGGTGGCTTGGTACGTGCTGATCAGCATCGCGGTCGCGCTCGCCCTCGACCAGACAGCCCTGGCCGGGAGCAGCATGGCCACCGCGGACGCCGCCGCGGTGGTCTGGGGCGGAGCGTGGGCCGGAAAGCTGCTGGTCGTCGGGGGACTCGGAGGCATCCTCTCCAGCTGGAATGCCTTCATCATCGGCGGTAGCCGAGTGCTCTATGCGCTCGCCCACTCCGGCATGCTGCCGCAGGCCTTCGCACGGCTGCACCCCAGGTACCACACTCCCTACGTCGCGGTGTTGCTGATCGGAGGATTGTCGTGTCTGTCGCCACTGTTCGGGCGCACGATTCTCGTGTGGCTGATCGACGCGGGGAGCTTCGCGATCGTGATCGCGTACGGCATGGTGGCCCTGGCATTCCTGGTGCTCCGCCACCGCGAGCCCGACATGCCGCGCCCGTTTCGCCTGCGCAATGGTCGGCTCGTCGGCTGGATTGCGCTTCTCATGTCCAGCGGGCTGTTCTGCATCTATCTGCCCGGGAGCCCGTCAGCACTGGTGTGGCCGTACGAGTGGGCCATGGTGCTCGGCTGGGCGGTCCTCGGCGCGGCGCTGTTCTCGCGGCGATGGCAGGAACCCGGTCCATAGCCTTTCCCTGCCACGCCGTTCCCGTGTCTGGGACGCTCAGAGTGCCAGGGCGGGGATGAAGCCGCTCAAGCTGCCCGGCTCCAACGCGTCGGACCTCATGCAGCGCCTTTACCTCGGCCGGCTCGATCGCGCGCAGCGCTGGCGTCAGGCAGCTCTTCGTCCACGTGCAGCCAGCCCACCTTCTCATGGCGGTAGTCGTGAAAGCCAGCGGGGAACGCGGTCGGGTCGTCGAAGATCCCGAGTGCGACGTAGATGCGCTCGGGGCGCGGCTTGAAGCCGAAGCACACGCTGGAGCCGCAGGTCGGGCAGAAGCCGCGCCAGGCCCGGTCGCTAGAGTCGTAGCGAGCGGGTGGTTGGAGCCAGCGCACCGCGTCACTCTCGAACGTCGCGAACGTGGCCACCACGGCACCGAGAGCCTTGCGGCACATACTGCAGTGGCAGTGCGTGACGCGTCGTGGGGGCCCGCTCGCCTCGAAACGAATCGCACCACAGAGACAAGCACCGCTGATCGGCATGGCCAGAACCTCGATTGTCAGTCCAGGGCGCCGGCGATGACGAGCTCGGTAATGCGTTCCTCGTCGTAGCCGAGCAGCTCCGTGAGCACCTTCTGGTTGTCCCTCCCGAGCGTTGGCGGTCCCCAGCGCACTCGCGCGGGGGTCCGGGACAGTCGGGAGCGCGTACCTTCTACGACCGTTCGCTGACCGTCACCTTCGAGCGGCACGAAGTGGCCGCGCGCCACGAGCTGCGGGTCGGCCACCGCGCCGGTACTGTCGAGCACCACGTGGGCTGCGATGCCGCGGGCCTGGAGCGCCGCCTCGAGCTCCGCGCCATCGCGCCCGCTGACCAGCTCGGTCACGATCGTATCTAGGGCGGCCGCGTGCTCCACGCGGGACGCGGCAGCAGCAAAGCGTGCAGCGTGGGCAAGGTCCGGTCGATTCAGCTCCTCGCACAGCGCCCTCCAGCCCGCGTCGTCCTCGACCGCAATCGCGATCCAGGCATCGTCGCCGGCGATGGGGTAGCAGCCATGAGGCGCGAGTAGGTCGTCTCGATTCCCGTTCCGCGTGGGCACGCGGTCGTTCACGAGTACGTCGAGCACAGCCGGCGCCAGGAAGTGGAGCGCCGTTTCCGCCTGGGAGAGGTCGATGTGCTGCCCCTTGCCCGTGCGTCGCCGGTACTCGAGGGCCGCGAGGATGGCCGAGGCGTTGAACTTCGGAACGATGTAGTCCGTGTACGCACCGAATGGTCCGGCCGGATCGCGATCCGGCCAGCCCGCGAGCTCGAAGAAGCCAGTTACCGCCGCGGCCAGGTTGCCATAGCCGGCATAGGTGGCGAGCGGACCCGTCTGACCCATGAGGCAGGTGCTCAGCATGATCATGGAGGGGTTCACCGCCTCGAGGGATTCGTAGTCGAAGCCGAGCTTCTTCATGGTGCCGGGCGTGAACGCCTCGCAGACCACATCGGCCCAGCGCACCAGGTCGAGCACTGTGTCGCGGGCCTCCGGCTTCGCCAGGTCGAGCGTGATCATACGCTTGCTTGCGTTGCAGCCGTGGAACAGGGCTGCGTTCTCGTTGCCGGCTTGGCCGCCGACGTACGGACGCATCGTGCGGCACGCGTCGACGCGCGCGGAAGTCTCGACGCGGACGACCGTTGCACCGTAGTCCGCCAGCATGCGCGTGGCCATCGGTCCGGCGATCGCCCACATGAAATCCAGGACCTTGAGACCGGAGAGGGGCAGGTCTTCATCCGTTGCCGGGCCGGGCGAGGTCGGCGCTACCGAGCGTGAAGTGAGCTCTTCGAGCACCTCGGCCGTGTGCTCGCCGACGCGAGGTGCTCTGCGCGGGGCGCGCGGCGGCACCTTGCTGAAGCGGGCAAAGGGTCCGAGCTGGGTCGTCTGCCCTGCGCCATCGGGTCTCTCGAGCGGCTGGAAGTAACGGCGCGCCGCGAGCTGGGAGCTCTCCACGACGTCGCGGGCGGTCGAGACCGGCGCGATCAAGAGGTTTCGGTCCAGCGCGAGCTTGAGCAGCTCCACCTTCGTCTTCGAAGCGGTCCACTCCGCGACGCACTCCTTCGCGCGCTCGAAGGTGTCGAGCGTCTCGGCGCCCGTCATGAGCAGCTCCGTGAAGCCGATCCAGTCCTTGTCCCGTAGCGCGTCATCGCAAAAGCCGTCGGCGTGCACGCAGCGCATCAGCCGGCTGGTGGCCGGTCCGATGGCGGAGCCAAATACGTACGTGATCGACACATGGCCGTCCTTTGCCGGAAAGACGAGCCGGATTGATAGCGGCCCGAGCTTGCCGCCGCCGGCAAAGCGAGAGGCAGGCGGCTCGCCAACGGCGGCCGCGACGATGTCGGACTGTGTCGCAATCGTGACCGCCTGCTGGGCCGAGACGTCGACGTGCTGGCCGAGCCCCGAGCGGTGTCGCTCGTGGAGGGCCACCAGTGCTGCCGCCGCCCCCTCCGCGGCAGCATGGTGGAAGGCCTGGGGCACGGAGACGCGGACCGGCGCGCGGTCGTCATCGCCGTAGAGCCAGAGCGGACCGCCCGCCGCGAGTACGGTCAGATCCGTGCCCGCCCAGCCCGCCTTGGGACCATCCTGACCAAAGGGTGTGATCGATACGTAGATCAGGCCGGGGTTTCGCTTCGCGAGCTGCGCGTAGCCCAGGCCACGGCGTGCCATCTCACCCGGGGCTCGCGACTCGACCAGCACGTCGGCCGTCGCCGCCAGGCGGCGCAGGGTTTCGCAGTCCTCCGGCGAGTCCACGTCGAGCGTGACGCTGCGTTTGTTGCGCGCGTACGCCCACCAGAAGAGCGAGCGCTCGGGGTTGGCAACCTCGTCGGCGAAGGGGCCACGGCGGCGCGCGCTCGAGCCTCCGGGCTCCTCGATGCAAATGACGTCCGCGCCCAGCTCTCCGAGCATCCAGCCGCAGATGGCACCCCGCTCGTCGCCCAGGTCCAGCACCCGATACGGACTCAACATGCGCATGACCTCCCCGTGAGGCGAGCTCTACCCGCTACACTAGTGTCGCATCAATCGGGGCGCGGGCGTGGACCAGAAGCTGACACTGGATACGATCGACATCATCGGACCCGACACCTACGCGGAGAACGGCTACCCGCACGCGGCCTGGGAGCTACTACGCCGAGAGGCTCCTATCTTCCACTGGGACAGGGGCGTCCAGAACCCCTTCTACGCGGTGACCCGGCACGAGGACGTGGTGCGGATCTCGAAGCAGCCGAAGCTGTTCCGGAACGGACCCCGGCTGGCGGTGCTCATCGGCGGGGATCCTGAGCAGACGGGAGGCCTCCCCGCGGAGGCCGCGGGGGAGGGCGCCGTACCCGCAGGCCAGCCCCGTCTCATCCGGCAGCTCCTGAACATGGACCCGCCCGAGCACGGCAGGTACCGCAAGGTATCGAGCGGCTGGTTCACGCCACGTGCCATTCAGCGCCTGGAGGCCGAGGTGGAACGCATCACGCGCGAGCTCCTCGATGCTCTTGCCGCGGTGGAGGGCGAGGCCGACTTCGTGCACGCGGTCACCGCTCCGCTGACGCTCTCCGTCCTGGCGGACCTGCTGGGCGTGCCGCGCGAGGACTGGGAGCTGATGTTCCGCTGGACGAACCAGATCGCCGGCTCCGCGGACCCGGATTACCAGGTTGCGGGAGAGACGCAGTTCGAGACGGTACGCCGCGCGCGGGAATCCCTGTTCAAGTACTTCGCGGAGCTCGGGCAGCAGCGCCTCGTCGAGCCGCGCGACGACATGGTGAGCGTGATCGTCCGGGGCCGCGTCGAGGGGGAGCCGCTTCCCCCGCTCGAGCTGCTCTCCTACTTCCTGCTGCTCGTGGTCGCGGGGAACGAGACCACGCGCAACGCCGCGAGCGGCGGCCTGCTGGCGCTGATCGAGAACCCCGGAGAGCTCGAGAAGCTCCGGCGCGACCCCAGGCTAATCGACTCCGCGGTGGAGGAGATCGTGCGCTGGACATCCCCGGTGATCCAGTTCTGCCGCACGCCGATCGAGGACGTCGAGATTCGCGGTCAGAAGATCCGCGCTGGCGAGCACCTGTGTCTGTTCTACCCGTCGGCGAACCGCGACGAACAGGTCTTTGCGGACCCGAACCGCTTCCGTGTCGACCGGGATCCGAACCCCCACCTGGGGTTCGGCATCGGCGAGCACTTCTGCCTCGGCGCGAACCTCGCCCGGCTTGAACTGCGCGAGCTCTTCCGTCAGCTCGTCCCGAGGCTCGGTTCGGTCGAGCTGGCAGGACCGGTGGAGCGCGTCCGTTCGAGCTTCCTGGGTGGCGTCAAGCGTATGCCGATCCGCTACGAGCTGGAGGCCTGAGAGGCGCATGGCACAGAACCCGCCGGACGGGGCCCCGCGGATCGTCGCGAGACTCGCGTATGAAGATGTGGCCAGCGGACTGACGTTCCTCAAGCGCGCCTTCGGCTTCGTGGAGCGCAAGGACGCGCGCATCGAGAACCCGGACGGCTCCATCGCGCTCACCGAGATGGATGTCGTGGACAGTCTCATCATGGTGGGGTGCGCCGGCGCGCACGGGATCGGTAGCCCAAAGCGGGTCGGCGTCGCGACTCAGGCCCTGATCGTGTACGTGGACAACGTCGATCGCCACTTCGGGCGCGCGGTGGATGCCGGCGCCGACGTGATCTCCGAACCAGCAGATCAATTCTGGGGAGATCGTCGGTACGAAGTCAGGGACGTAGAGGGACATCTCTGGAGCTTCCACGAACACACGCGCGACGTCTCGCCGGAGGAGATGCGCACGGCCCTTCGCGCCCTGCAAGAGGACTGAGGACTCTCGAGCGGGTATCCTGGCCCGCCTTGTCCTGGCTCGACACCACCTTCGCTTCGCTCCGGCTCCGGAACTTTCGGATTCTCTGGCTCGGAACCATGTTCGCGCACTTCGCGTTCTTCATGTCGACAGTGGTGCAGAGCGTGGTGGCGTTCGACCTCGCTGGTAGCAACACAGCGGTTGGTACCGTCCTCTTCGCCCAGGGCATCGCCATGTTCCCGCTGGGTCCGCTGGGCGGTGCCCTCGCGGACCGCTGGCCCAAGCGGCTCGTCGTCGGGCTGGCACAGACGCTGCCGGCCGCCGTCTTTCTGGTGCTCGCGATCGCATTCGCGACGAATACCATCCACATCACTCTCGTAGCGGGCGGGTCGTTCCTGATCGGAGTGAGCTTCGCCTTTGTGGGGCCCGCCAGGCATGCGCTGGTCGTGGACCTGGTTCCGCTTCGAGCCCGAGGCAACGCGGTTGCACTTGCGCAGGTAGCGAGCACCGTATCTCAGGTGCTGGGACCGGGCGTCGCGGGCCTGCTTCTCTACTGGAGCTTCTCGGGAGCCGCTGGCGCGTATGGCACGATGGCGGCCCTGTACGTCTGCTCGTCGGCGCTGCTCCTGCTACTCCCCCGCTCGAGGATGCGCGCAGATGCCGGGCAGACGCGAGTGCTGACGGACGTGATCGAGGGGCTCCGGTACGTATTGCACCGGCCCCGTCTGCGACTGCTTGTGCTGCTCTACGTGAGCGTGATCATGGTGGGCTTTCCGTACGTCACTGTGATGCCGGGTCTGCTTGAGAACGAGCTCGGACAGGGGGCCGAGGCGTTCGCGTTCCTGTCCCTCGTCTCCGCGACCGGGGCGCTAGCCGCGAGCCTGGGAGTTGCACGCTACGCAGACCACGGGAGCGCAACGGTTCTGTTCGGCGGCATGGGCCTGCTCTTCGGGATCGCCGTCGTCGCGCTCGCGACCGTCCCGTCGTACGAGGTCGCTGCGCTTGTCGTGTTCTTTGTCGGCCTCGGCTTCGGCGGATTCATGACGCTGAACGGCGCCGTGATCGTGCGCAGCACGGACCCTCTTTTCTTCGGACGCGTCATGTCGCTCACCATGCTGGCCTTTGGCGGCTTCGGCCTGATGGCGCTTCCTATCGGAGTTCTGGCGGACACGATCGGTGAGCGCGGAGCCCTCGCCGTCCTGGGCGTCGTCGTCTGCGCCATGGTTTCCGGCTTTGCGCTGCTCTTCGCCCGCTCGCGCCCCGAGGAGGGCGTCGCGCTCCCGGAAGCTGGCAGGTCTCACGGCTAGGGAGAGCGACGAGCTGTAGTCAGCCCATCGGCGCTGCGCGTGTGGGTCGCGCTGCTCGGTCGCGGTCTCGCTACAAGCTCTTCCCGTCGAAGGGCGTGATCTTCAGCTCGGAGAGCTCCGCGTCGGGAAGACAACGGACGTTGACCGCGTACATCTCCTGGCTGTCCGGTGTGGAGCCCCTGGCAAAGGAGCGAACGCCACAGACCGGGCAGAACAGATGATGGATAGTCTTCCCGGCGAACTGGTAGTCCGACAGCTGCTCCCCTCCCGCTAGCAGTTTGAATTGCGCGGGCGGGACGAATGTCACAAGCCAGCCCGTCTTCGCGCAAATGGAGCAGTTGCACTCCATGACCTGGCTCAGGTCCGTTGTGACCTCGAACCGGACCTGTCCGCAGTGGCATCCGCCCGAGTAGGTCTTCGTATCCGGCATTCGTGCGTTCCCTTGCAGCCGTCTACGCCATAATACCCGGGGGACGGCCGAGGCGATCCAGTCGGAGGACCTTGACGCTTCAGCTCGGCAGATCCGAGAGACGTAGGCGGCCCAGTCTGGCGATACGCCGGGCCAGACTGCGGTCGCGGCGGACGGCGCCTTCCTCGTCTCCCCAGTCGACGCTGACGAAGTTGACGACCGACGTGAGGAAGCTTGCCGCCACGTACCAGGCGTAGTGTCTCCCAAGGGCCTCGAGGGGGTAGCCATCGACTCCGCTCTGGACGAGCTCGGCGTGGTAGATGCGGAGCAGCTCTCGCTCCTCTTCGGAGCTCGCTTCGGCGGGCAGCGAGCTGGTCAGAAACGATGCGACGTCTGCTGCTCCCGCCCCGATGCCCGTCGCTTGCCAGTCGAACAGCGTTACCTCGGCATCAGCCGTGTCGTCGGAAAAGAACAGGTTGTCGAGGCGGAAGTCGACGTGGAGGAGGGTCTGTGGCAGCTGACCCAGCACCACACGCAGCTCGCCGCCGTGCTCCGCAAGCCAGTCGAGGAGCTCCCGCACGCGGCCTGGCAGGCCGTCTCCGTAGTGCCGCCGCCGCCTGCTCGAAGCTGGCACCCGCGAGGTCGTCCCCCACGAGCGCCGGGGCCATGTCTTCCAGCAGCAGGATGAAGCGCTGACCGCGACCTCTGCGGAGCCGACGCTTGGCGCGCGCGTGCGGGTCCTCGACGAAGTGGGCGACGTAGCAGCGCGGGCAACGCACGGCGAGCGAGGCGGCCAGCTCCTGGTAGAAGCGCACCTCGCGCTCGTAATCGCCGCCGAGCTCGCCGATGTCCCGGTTCTTCCCCGGGACGGTCGGCAGCTTGACGATCGCCGTCGCCGGGGCACCGGATTCTTGCCGGTCGTATTCGAGCCGAAGCCGTGCGACCGTAGCAATGAGTCCTGCACCAGAGCTCCCGAGCAGCTCGCACGAGTGTCGGGTGACTCTGGCGCGCTCGATTACGCCAGCGGCACGCAGCGTCTCGGTCAGCCACTCAGAGCTGAGTTCGTCCAGGCGTTGCGGGAGACCGCTGTCGCTCATGCTCTGCTGACCACGCACTCTGGCTGACATCAAGGCCTACAGGTCGAGGAGGAAGCCTTCGATCACGATTCCTGGCGCGTCGAAGTCCACTTCTGGGAACCTCCGGAAGCCCAGCTTCGTGTAGATGTGCTGCGCAGCCTGCATGAGCGCGGTCGTGTGGAGCAGCACACGCCGCTTGTGACCCTCCCGTGCTCGACGCAGGCACTCGAGCGTGAGCGCGCGGCCCACACCCCGACCCTGCGCCGTCGGGGAGACAGCCAGCATGCGGAACCCCGCGGCCCCATCCGGATAGCTGGAGACTTGCGCGCCGTAGTGCGCGAGGTCGAGGAAAAAGGTCACGCCGCCGAGCAGCTCACCCAAAGCGCTGCGTGCGATCAGGATCGTGACGCCGGGCAGGGCCGAGCGACCCTCGACGTCTTCGAGCTCTGCGTAGTACCCAGGCAAGGCCTCTCTCGGCGGCATGCCCTCGAGCGCGAGGTAGGTCTCGACCGTCAAGGCCCCGAGCTCGGCGAACTCGGCAGGCTCCGCCTCTCGGATCACGATGTCCTGGCGTGGCTCCGACACCGCGTTCAGTCGGCGATGCGCACGATACGCTTTCCGATGTTCCCGCCCCCGAGCAGGTCGACAAGCGCGCGCGGCGCCTCTTCGAGTCCCTGGAAGGCGTCCTCCAGCGCGATCAGCTCCCCGCTCTCGAGCCAGCTGGAGAGCTTCGGCCCGTGCCTCCGGGTAGCGCTTCTCGTAGTCGAAGACGATGAAGCCCTCCATGCGCAGGCGCTTGTTCACGAGCAAGCCGGGAATGCCGCGGGGTCCGGGCGCAGGGCTTGCTGTGTCGTACTGCGATACGACGCCGCAGCACGAGATGCGCCCGCGCTCGTTCATACGAAAGAGCGCCATGCCCAGGATGTCGCCGCCGGTGTTGTCGAAGCAGACGTCTATCCCGTCGGGACACGCTTGCTTGAGCGCGGCGCGAAAGTCGTCGTCCTTGTAGTTGAGGGCGGCATCGAAGCCGAGTCGGTCTGTCAGGAGCTGACGCTTCTCCTCGCTCCCCGCGATTCCGACGGTGCGGCAGCCTTTCAGGCGCGCAATCTGACCGGCGATGTGTCCGACAGCGCCCGCGGCCGCGGAGACGACGACCGTCTCGCCCGGCTGTGGATCGCAGATGTCGAGCAGACCGAAGTACGCGGTCAGTCCCGTCCCGCCCAAAACGCCGAGGTATTGAGACGGCGCGGCCGTCGGCTCGACCCGGCTCACCCGTGCGACAGGGTGAACGGAGTACTCCTGCCAGCCCGCGGGACAGGTCACGAGATTCCCCTCTGCGAGCGTGGCCGCGTTCGAGCGCAGCACCCGCGAGACGGCGGTTCCCGTCATGACGACGTCGGCGCGAGACGCTCCCGCGTAGCTCGCGCTGCCCTGTAGCCCGGCCCGCGAGCCCGCGTCGATGGAGAGCGCGAGCGTCTGGCACAGGACCTCTCCCTGCTCCGGCTCTGGGGTCGCAGCCTTGCGAAGCCTGAAGTGAGTCTCCCGGAGCGGCCCGCGCGGCAGCTCTGTGATCACGATCTAGCGATTGGACTCCATGGCTTGCAACCTCCTGCTCCGCTCGATTCTACCCGAGCTTGACAGCCTGCCCGGTGCGCACGCAGGCTCACGCGAGCCGATTAGGGTGAGGAGCGTGCATGGCGGAGATCTCGGACACTCGCGACTCGGGTCCGCCGCAGGGCGACGGCCGCCCCCTACCGCTCGAGGGGGTGCGCGTCGTCGACTTCACCTGGATCGTCGCCGGTCCGCAGGCGACAAGGATCCTCGCAGATCTCGGCGCCGAGGTGATCCGGATCGAGAGCGAGGACTACCTCGACTCGCTGCGCTTCGCGGTCCCCGACAAGGATGGCGCGCGCTCGGTCAATCGCTCGGGACTCTTCAACAACCTGAACCGTAACAAGCTGGGGATCACGCTGAACCTGCATCATCCCGGCGGTCGCGAGGTGGCCGAAAGGCTCGTCGCGGAGGCGGATGTTGTCGCGGAGAACTACAGCCCTGGCGCGTTCGAGCGCATGGGGTTCTCGTGGCAGCGCCTGCGCCACCTGAACCCCGAGCTCATCTACCTTTCGCTCTCGGGCTTCGGCCACGAGGGCCGCGATCACTCCTACGTGACATGGGGACCCACTGCGCAGGCCGTCTCCGGACTGACGCACCTCTCCGGACTTCCGGACCAGCCGCCCGCCGGCTGGGGCTTCTCCTACCTCGACCACTCCGCGGGCACTACGGCGCCATCGCGCTCCTGATGGCGCTCCGGCAGCGTGCGCGCGGGGTGGGTGCCCAGCGCATCGATCTCTCCCAGGTGGAGACGGGGATGATGATGTGCGGCGTGCAGATGCTCGACCGTCAGATCAACGGCAGGTCGTCGGATCGGGTCGGCAATCGCTCCCGCTACCCAGAGGTGGCGCCGCACAACACGTACCGCTGCGCAGGAGACGATCGCTGGATCGCCATCGCCGCGGAGACCGACGCGCAATGGCGGGCACTGTGCCGCGTGTTGGACGCTCCCGACGTCGTCACGGACGCACGCTTCGCCACGAACGCCGCGCGCGTGGCGAATCAGGACGCGCTCGACGGGGCCATCGAAGCCCGCACTCGGAGCCGTGAGCCGCACGAGCTGATGTACGCGCTCCAGGCACGCGGAGTTCCCGCGGGCGTAGCGCAGACGACGCAGGACAAGATGGAGCGCGACGAGCAGCTGGCCGCGCGCGGCTTCTACCCGGTGGCACCGAGCGCGGAGCTCGGACCGCGCCGCTACGAGGGGCTGCCGTTCCAGCTGCGCCGACTTGGCTGGAGCGTGCGTCAGGGTGCCCCTGCGCTCGGAGAGCACACCGAGAACGTGCTCCGGCGTCTGGGCTATCGCGAGTCGGAGATTGCGCAGCTCCGCAAGGAAGAGGCGCTGTGAGCTCGGGGACGAGCTCGGGCCCCGTACAGGAGCTGCGCGTCGTGGAGATCGGCGAGCTCGGGGAGGTTGCGGGAAAGCTGCTCGCCGACGCTGGAGCGGACGTGATCCGCGTCGAGCCACCCTCCGGCTCGGCCACGCGCCGTCTCGGGCCCTTTGTGGCCGATCGCCCGGGACCCGATCGCTCGCTTCGCTACGTCTATTTCAATACGAGCAAGCGAAGCGTCACGCTCGACCTCGAGATTCCCGAAGGTCGCGAGCTCTGGCAGCGCCTCGTCCAGTCGGCGGACGTCGTGATCGATGCTGCAGGGATGGGCGTGCTGGACGCGCTCGGCGCGGGTTTCGAGCGCTGGGCAGGTGGCGACGGTCTCGGGCGCAGCGTCTGGTGCTCCATCACTCCGTTCGGCCGCGTGGGTCCGCGCGCAGCTTGGGCAGCAAACGACCTCGTCCACCTCGCGCTCGGCGGACCGATGATGAGCACCGGCTACGATGACCACGAGCTGCCGCCGATCCGCCCGGGCCACGAGCACTCGCTCTGGATGGCGGGTGAGTATGCGGTCTGCGGCATTCTGGCCGCGCGGATCGCCCTGGAAGCTGGACGGGTGGAAGGCCCTGAGCTGGTCGACCTCTCGATCCACGAGGCGGTCAGCTGCACGACCGAGGGAGCCTTTCCAAACTGGGAGTACCGCCGAGAGCTCGTCCAGCGCCAGACCGGCCGACACTCGTCTCCCGAGATGACCTCGCCGTGGCAGTTTCCCACCGCCGATGGACGCTACATGAACATCATTGGCGGCGGCATGCCCCGCGACCTCCGGACGCTCAACGGGCTGCTCGACTGGATGGACAAGCACGACGCCGTGGAGGATCTCCGCGATCCGGCGTACCGCGCGGCGATCTCACGGGCTTCCCCGGCGGAACGGGCCCACTTCGGTAGCGTGGTCGAGCGCTTCCTTGCGCGTATCAGCGCAGAAGAGGCGTACCGTGGCGCGCAGGCGCTGCACCTGCCGTGGGGGTTGGTGCGGCAGCCCGAGGAGAACCTCGACGACCCGCACTGGGAAGACCGAGGCTTCTTCGATGCGCTCGAGGTGCAGGGTTACGACGGCGCGGCACGCGTTCCGACAGCGCCTTACCGATTCGTGGGCACACCGGTGCGCGTGCGAAGGCGGGCGCCGCTACTGGGCGAGCACAACCACGAGGTCTACTGCAACGAGCTCGGGGTCGATGCGGCCACCCTCCCGGCGCTTGCTCGGGCGGGGACGATCTAGAGGTCCGTCGTCCTATTGCGTTCGCCAGCTGCCCGAGAAGGGGCACTGTGCTCGCTGCCGCCTGTCACCGGTGCCGGTCAAGCCCGGGTAGTATGGGGAAGGAGGCACTGGCTTGAAGCTCCTGGGAGACGTCGTCGAGCGCGCGATCTGGGGCGAGGATCTCGCCGGGCTGCCCGCCCTGCGCGCCCTGGGGATGCGGACGTTGCGCACGCTGTACGCCCTGGTGAATGACGTTCGTGACGGACAGCTGACGCTCCACGCCATGAGCCTCGTGTACACGAGCCTGCTCTCGCTGGTTCCGCTTCTCGCACTGAGCTTCTCGGTGCTGAAGGGCTTCGGGGTTCACAACCAGATCGAGCCGTTCCTGCTGGGCTTTCTCGCGCCCCTCGGCGAGAGAGGCGCGGAGCTCAGCCAGAACGTGATCGGCTTCGTCGACAACATGCGCGTCGACATTCTGGGGTCGCTCGGTCTCGCGATGCTGATTTATACGGTCGTCTCCCTCATTCAGAAGATCGAGGGCGCGTTCAACTACGCCTGGCACACGCGCCGGAGCCGTAGCCTGGGCCAGCGCTTCAGCAACTACCTGTCCGTTGTGATGGTGGGTCCCCTGCTGATGTTCGCGGCGATCGGAATCACGGCCTCGCTGGCCAGTGCGTCCGCCGTCCAGCGCCTTACCGAGGTGGAGGCGGTCGGCACCGCCGTCGAACTGGTGAGACAGCTCGTTCCATATCTGCTGGTGATCGCGGCGTTCACGTTCGTCTACGCTTTCGTACCGAACGCGAAGGTGCAGTTTCGCGCGGCGCTGACCGGCGGTGTGGTGGCAGGAGTTCTGTGGGAAGCGCTCGGCTTCGGTTTTGCCTCCGTGGTCGCGTCTTCTACGCGCTACACCGCGATCTACTCCGGCTTCGCGGTGCTGATCCTGTTCCTCCTCTGGCTCTACGTGAGCTGGCTCATCCTGTTGATCGGAGCGCGTCTCGCCTTCTACGTGCAGTATCCCGAGCAGCTCGCTCCAGAGGGTGAAGCCCAGCTGTTATCGGGCCAGGACCGGGAGAGGCTGGCGCTGCTATTGATGACCCGGATCGGTCGAGCGCACTTTGCCGGCGCTACGCCGGAGACGCTCCGGGCTCTGGCGCGCTGGAGCGGCATCGCGATCGACTTGGTCGAAGGCGTCCTGCTGCCGCTCGAGCGACGCGGGCTCCTACTCAACGCTGCAGGTCCCGAGCTCTCCTACGTGCCAGGTCGGGCGCCCGAGCTCATCACGATCGAGGAGATTCTCGGCGCGGTCCGGGGCGACGGGGACAGTACGCAACCGGGCGCACGTCGCCTGCCGGCGTCCTCCGGGGTCGACGAGGTACTGACGTCGATCGGACGCGCCGTCGCGCAGGGCCTCGAGGGTAGAACGATGCGAGAGCTGATTCTTGCGGACTCCAACCCGGAGGCGTCCGCAGCGAACCAGCGACTCTCGCTGGGAGAGCGAAGTGCCTCCCGCTGACAGACCGCGTCAGCCGGCCTGGCCCAAGCCGTCGATCCTGGCGAAGTGGTGGACCTGGTGGTCCCGGTCCAGCAGACAGACCCAAGCCTCGCCCGTTTTGCCCGTAGTAATAACCCGGACCAGTGCGTCCGCGATCTGGGAGGGATCCATCAGGCGGGCGTGCGCCCCTCCCACGTGGTCGATGTGCCCATGCGTGTAGGAGAGGGAGTGGATCGGAGCCCCGGACCAGGCGCGCAGCGACTTCAGGATCCCGTCGGCCAACACCTCGAGGCTTGCGTCAAACAGCGCGAGACCCGCAGAGGTGCGAAAGGCGACGACGTGCGAGAACGACTCGACGACGGCGATCCCGTCGACCACTTCGGAGAGCTCGGTCGTGACCCTGTTCACCGAGCCTGGGCCTTCGTAGACGCCAGCGTCGATGATGCGGGATGAGAGCGCCAGCAGATCCGCCATCCCGGTCAGTATAACGGCCTGCGGTCCGCGCTAGCCGAACAGCTTGCGGAGGCTTCAGCGTGTTGCCCGCGGTGCCTTCGCGGATCTTCACATCGCCGAGCAGCCTGATCCCTCGGATCCGCAGTACCGGAACGTCTGGATCGTCACTCCGCCGCGATACGTGATCGAAGCCTCCGAGCACGCCGACACCGGTCGCGTTCCGCCGAGGCTACCCACTCGGAGCAGGCAAGAGCTTACAATCTCCGTGTGCGCGAGACCGCCGCTTTGCTGCCAGAGCTCGAGGGGCTGACGGGCCGTTCGAACGCCGCGGGGCTCCTGCGTCTTGGGGCGCACGCAGGACTGCTGCTGGGCACGGCGCTCGGCATTCGCCTGACGACCGGGAGCAGCTGGGTCGCGCCGGCACTCTTGGTGCACGGAATCGTCCTGGTGGCCCTCTTTGCGGGCTTGCACGAGTCCGTACACCGAACGGCGTTCAGGAGCCGGCGCCTGAGCGATGGGGTGGCCGCGACGATCGGCTTTCTCCTCCTGCTCCCCGCCCGGCACTTCCGACTCTTCCACCTGGCCCATCACCGCTTCACGGGCAATCCGGCGCATGATCCCGAGCTCGTCGCCGCGTGCTCCGCGAGCCTGCCACGGTATCTCCGTCACGTCAGCGGCTGGGACCACTGGACCCAGCGACTGGGAGAGCTCTGGAGACACGCCAGCGGAAGGGTGTCGGCGCCCTACGTGCCCGAGGCCCAACACGCGCGCATCGTGCGCGAGGCACGCTGGCACGCGGCGGCCTATCTGGCTATCGCAGGGGGCATGGTCGCGACGGGGTGGACAGCGACGCTCATCTACTGGTGGCTGCCGCTCTTGCTAGGTCAACCGTGGCTCCGACTCGTGCTCCTGGCGGAGCACAGCGGCTGCCCGGAAGTGCCCGACATGCTAGAGAACACGCGAACGACCTTCACCGCGGCCCCACTGCGCTTTCTGATGTGGAACATGCCCTATCACGCCGAGCATCACGCGTGTCCGGGCGTACCCTTCCACGCTCTCCCGCTCCTGCACACCCGGCTCGCCGATCGCCTCGGCGTGACGCAGTCGGGTTACGTCGCCTTTCAGCGCGCGTACCTGCGCGAGCTCTTGGAGGCGGCGACGGCGCCACAAGAGCCGCGTGCGTCTTAGCGCGATCGTCGAGACGTCGGATGCGCTGCGCCGGACCCGCTCGCGCAAGCAGAAGATCGGCCGGCTCGCGGAGTGCCTGCGCCAGCTCGCCCCTCACGAGTTCGGCGCCGGTGTCGTCTATCTATGTGGAGCGCTGCCTCAGGGCAAGCTCGGCGTAGGCCGGGCGGCGCTCCGGGAGGCAGCCCGGACCGGCGCGGCGGCGGTGCCAACGCTCGAGCTGCGGTCAGTCCAGAAGGCGCTCGGCGAGCTGGTGGAGATCCGGGGCACGGGCTCGGCGCGCGAACGTGCGCGCCAGCTGGGGCAGCTCTTTTCGCGCGCCAGCGCGGCCGAGCGGGAGTTCCTCACGCGGCTCATCGGGGGCGAGCTGCGGCAGGGCGCCTCCGAAGGCCTCATGGTCGAGGCGATCGCAGCGGCCGCAGCTGTCGACTCGGGCGCGGTGCGTCGGGCCGCGATGATGTCGGGCAGTGGTTGCCACAACCTTAACCTCTGGACCGACGAGCTCGCCCTCCAGGTCGTCGATGCCGTCGACCAGGCCGGCACCGTGAAGCGCGAGTGCGATTGCGTCGACCGCTCCGGCTCCCCGGATCCCCTCGAGGATCTCCCGCTTTAGAGCGTCGTAAACCTCTGCGGCGATGATGCCCGACAGGCTCGCGCCGGCGACCAGAGCGGCCACCGGCGTCGCCCCGAGCTCGTCGCAGCCGGCCAGCATGCCCGCGATCAGGATCTCGAGCGACATGGAGCTCCCCCCTGTGCTGGGCGGTTCACGAGAAGCGATCGGGCGAGAACGGGCGCAGGTCGATGGCGGGCGGCTCGCCGCTGAGCAGCTGCGCGACCAGCTCTCCCGTGATCGGACCCTGCGACATGCCCTTCATGCCGTGCCCTGTGGCGAGGACCAGCCCGGTCCTCCCGGCCGGTCGCCCGATGATCGGTAGATCGTCGGGTGTGAGCGGGCGTAGTCCGCGCCAGATTTCGATCGGCTCGGAAGGGGGCAGGCCGGGCAGGAACACCCGGGCAGCTTGCTCGACGGCACGCACACGTCGAGTGTTCACACGCAGGTCCAGTCCCGCGAGCTCGAGCGTGCCGGCGAGGCGTAGCTGATCTCCCATCGGAGTGACCCCCACCTTTGCCTCGCCGAGCATCACGGGGTGCTCTCCGAACTCGGCGGGGCGCGGGAGGCTGATGCTGTAGCCCTTCGCGGGCTGCACCGGGAGGTGCAGGCGCAGCGGGCGCGCCAGCGTGGGGCTCCAGGCTCCCGCGGCGAGCACCAGCTCGTCACACCGAAACTCGCCGCGCGTGGTCCAGACGCGGGTTGGACCGCCGCGTTGCGGCTCGATCTCCAGGACCTCCGCCTCGGTGTGGATCGCAGCACCGAGCCGGCTGGCCTCGCCGGCCAGCCCGCGAACGAAGTCTCCGGGAGTGATGTGGGCGTCGTCGGGCAAGTAGATGCCGCCGGCCAGGTTCGGGCTGAGCAGCGGCAGTCGCTCCACGAGCTCCTCGCGCGTCAAGCTCTCGCCGCGTCCACCGAGGTCCGTGAGGATCGGGAGCTCCTGCTGGGCCTCGCGGAGTCCCGCTCGCGTGCGGAAGGCGAGCAGGAGCCCGCGTTGCTGGTAGCCGAAGGCGAGCCCGGGAAGCGAGGCGAGCTTTGCGTAGCGCTCGTGGCTCGCAAGGCTGAGCTCGCGGCGCAGCCGGGTGGTCTCGAGCATCGTCCGTCTGTCGCAGGCCGCGCGGAAGCGCCAGAGCCAGCGCGCCAGCTCGAGGCTCGGCCGGGGCTTGATGTAGAAGGGGCTCGCCGAATCCGTGAGCCAATCGAGCGCGTGGCCGATCACGCCCGGCGCGGGCAGCGGCATACTGTGGCTCGGGAAGATCCAGCCCGCATTGCCGTGCGAGCAGCCGGAGCAGATCTGGCCGCGCTCGACGAGACGGACGTTCACCCCGCGCTCGGCAAGGGAGTACGCCGTGCAAACACCGATGACGCCTCCCCCCACGACCAGAACGTCCGAGTGCATGGGTGCCTCCGGTCGGGATCGTATCACCGGCCACTGGAAGCGGCCAGGTGACCTTGGTCGCTATTGTGTGTACGCTGGTCTGTAGCCGTGGAAGGACCGAGCTACGACGACGTGCTGCGGGCGCGCGAGATCGTGACGCGTTACTTGCCGCGGACGCCGGTGTTCTCGTATCCCGCGCTTTCCGAACGGTTGGGGTGCGAGCTCTTCATCAAGCACGAGAACCACCAGCCGGTGGGCGCGTTCAAGGTGCGCGGAGGCGTCAACCTGCTCGCGTCGCTGTCGCCGGAAGAACGCGCCTGCGGCGTCATCTCGGCGACCCGCGGCAACCACGGTCTTTCGCTCGCGTATGCCGCGCGGCTGTTCGATACGCGGGCTGTCCTCGTGGTTCCGCACGGCAACAATCCCGAGAAGAATGAGGCGATGCGCGCCTGGGGCGCGGAGCTGATCGAGCACGGCGCGGACTTCGATGAAGCCCGTGAGCGCGTGGAGGAGCTCGCCCGGACGCAGGGCCTGCGCTACGTGCATTCCGCGAACGAGCCGCTGCTGATCGCCGGGGTCGGCACCTGCGCGCTCGAGCTCTTCGAGGACGTCCCCGGTCTCGATACCGTGATCGTTCCCGTCGGGCTCGGCTCCGGCATCTGCGGTACGTGCCTGGTACGCGGGGAGCTGAGCCCCAAGACCCGAGTGATCGGCGTCCAGGCGGAGCGCGCCGCCTCGGTCTACCTCTCGTGGCAGCAGAAGCGCATCGTCACCACCGACTCAGCCGACACGATTGCAGACGGCCTCGCCACCCGCGTCCCCGCGAAAATGACGCTCGAGCTGATCTGGCGCGAGGTCGACGACTTCGTCACGGTCAGCGAGGAAGGGCTGGCCCGCGCGATTCGCGAGCTCTTGCGCTACACGCACAACCTGGCGGAGGCTGCTGGAGCGGCGGGCCTGGCCGCCCTCGACAAGCTCCGGGAGCAGGTTCAGGGCGCCCGCGTGGCGATGATCTTGACGGGTGGGAACATCGACGCGGAGACCCTGCGGAGGGTGCTCGCTCCTACGCGCGCACGTACTCGAAGTCGAGAGGCTGCCGGTTGATCGAGTGCGTGGGCGGCGCGATCCACTGCGCGTGCTGTCCGCGTTCCAGGACGGCTGCAGTCCGTAGCGAATCGAGGTAGGAGCGGTCGTCTGCGCTCGGCAGGTGCGCCGCGATCTCGTCCGCGTCCCGCGCGGGGCTGCCATCAGGCAAGTAGTGGGTACCCTGAAAGGGACCGATCTTGCGATTGAAACGCGGGCTTGGCAAGGTCAGGCGGTAATCTAGCTCCGCGTTTTGCAGGGTCTGGTTCCAGCGCGCCAGCGTCTTCTCACACTCGCGTGTGTAGGAATCGACGAGGAGCGCGTTCGCCGCGCGCCGCAGCGGCACCGCCTGGATCTCGATCCCGCCCGCTTCCGCCGGCTTCTCCACCGGGTGAGTGCCGTCCAGCAGCTCGTGATCGGTGTACGTGCCGGCCTTGGACTCCTGGTAGCGACCCTTGACTCCTGCCGCGAAGTAGGTCGCCGCGTTGGACGAGTTGGGACTCCCGAACAGGTCGTAGCTCTCGCTGACCCAGAAGTTGATGAAGCGCTGCAGCAGGGGCAGGTCGAGACCGCCCTGGGCGCGAGCATCCTCGTTCGGGTCTGCTCTCATCAGCTCCGCGGTGCGGGCGACGATGCGCCGGATGCCCGTCTCGCCGACGAACATGTGGTGCGCCTCCTCGGTGAGCATAAAGCGGCAGGTGCGAGCGAGAGGATCGAAGCCCGACTCGGCGAGCGCGGCGAGCTGATACTTGCCGTCGCGATCCGTGAAGGTCGTGAAGCAGAAGAAGTCGAGCCAGGTAGAGATCGGCCGGTTGAACGCGCCGAGGATGCGTGGGTGGTCGACGGCCCCGCTCTGGCGCATCAGCAGCTCTTCGGCCTCGTCGCGGCCATCGCGGCCGAAATGGCGGAACAGCAAGTAGACCATCGCCCACAGGTGTCGCGCCTCCTCCACGTTCACCTGGAGCAGGTTGCGGAGGTCGTAGAGGGACGGCGCCGTTGCTCCCAGCTGGCGTTGCTGCTCGACGCTGGCCGGCTCGGTATCGCCCTGGGTGACGATGAGGCGCCGCAGGGGGCTACGGAGCTCTCCCGGAACCTCTTGCCAGACCGGCTCATTCGGGCGGTCCCCGAAGCCAACGACGCGATCCTGCTCCGGAGGGCTGAGAAAGATCCCCCAGCGGTATTCCGGCATGCGGATGTAGTCGTAGTGGGCCCAGCCTTCCCGATCGACCGCGACGGCCGTCCGCAGGTAAACCTCGTGTTCCTGTAGGCCGTCTGGACCGCGCTCGCGCCACCAATCCTGGAACGCGGGCTGCCAGCTCTCCAGCGCGCGCCGCAGGCGCCGGTCCTCCGCGAGGTCCACGTTGTTTGGGATTCGGGCCTGCAGGTCAACAGACATGGCGTCTTCCTATAACTGTCGGGACTGCTTTCGGAAGCTCCAGCGCAAGATAGCGCGCGCCGCCGCGACACTCCCATGCTCCGTCCCTAGGTTCGCCTCCAGTCGAACTTGGGTCGTCGCGGCTGGCCGAAGCTCGCGAGGGCGCCCTCGGGACCCGTGGCGTTGGGGCGCTGGAAGATCCAGTTCTGCCAGGCCGAGAGACGTCCGAAGATCTTCGTCTCCAGCGTTTCCGGACCGGGGAGACGTAGGTTCGCCTCGAGGCCGGTCAGCGCGTCCGGAGAGAAGCTGGCGCGCTCCTCGATCGCCACGCGTACCTCGTCAGCGTAGTCGATGTCGTCCAGCGCCACCGACACCAGCCCGAGCTCGAGCGCCCGGGCCGCGTCGATCGATCCGGTGGCGGCCAGGGCCCTTTCGCGGGCTTTCGGGTCGCCGTGGAAGCGAGTCTCGAGGCGTGTCTTGCCGTTCGCCATCGGATACGCACCTCTGTTTGCCGGGCTGAGCTCGATCGTCACGCCGTCGCCGTCGAGCATGTAGCTGCGATCGGCCAGCAGCGCGAGCTCGAAGAAGGTCCCGACGAAACATGAGCCGGGCTCGATTAACGCAAAGCCGCTGCGCGCCGAGTTCTCGACTCGTTTCAGGACTCGCGCCAGCAGCGCGCGTGTCTCGCCTGCGAGCCAGTCGTCCCCGATGAGGGCGGCGTCGAGCGCCCGTGCGTCGGTGGCGTCGCCCTCCGTACACAGCAGCCATATGCCGAGCTCGGGATGGTGGAAGCGCAAGCGCAAACAGGCGTCGTCGAGCTCGCGGGCGAGGCGTACGGCTCTCGCGAGCGTTTGGCCGCCGGTGGCTCCGGGCACTCGGACGCGGATCCGCGCTGTACGGCGCTCCAGGTCGAGTTCGACGCTGACGTGTGTATACCGGAGTGTGGCTTCCTCGAGCTCTGGCTCGATCGGTTCCAGGGCGATGCCGTCATCGCTGCGTGCTGGGCCCGCCGCGGTGACGACGCGCGAGATCTCCTCCGCGAGCAACGCGTCGAACTCGCTCGGCGGTGCGATCGCGTCCACCAGGTTCCACTCCAGCGCCCGCGGCGCGCGCACACCCTCCTCGAGCGTGCAGAACAGGTCCGCGATGTCACGGCGCACGCCCCGTTTGTCGACCAGGCGGGTGAGGCCCCCCGTGCCGGGCAGCACGCCGAGAAGGGGCAGCTCCGGAAAACTCACGGCCGAGCGACGATCGTCCACGAGCAGGATGCGCTCGCACGCGAGCGCGAGCTCGTAGCCCCCACCGCTCGCGGTGCCGCGCAGCGCGGCGAGATACGTCTGGCCCGCCGCGGTCGCGTCTTCGAGCGCAAGACGGGTCTCGTTCGTCAGCTTGCAGAAGTTGACCTTCAGGGGGTGCGAGAAGCCCGCCAGCGTGGCGATGTTCGCGCCAGCGCAGAAGATGTCGGGGAGAGCGCTCTCGATGACTACGCAAGCCACCTCGGGGTGCTCGAAGCGCAGCCGACGCACGGCGTCGCGGAGCTCGACGTCGACGCCCAGGTCGTAGCTGTTCAGCTTGAGGAGGGCCTCGTCCATCAGGGCCCCTGCCTCGTCCACCGCGAGGGCCAGGCGAGCGACGCGCCCGTCGACCGACAGTCGCCAGTGGCGGTACCGCTCGGGCGATGTGTCGAAGCTGGCGGGGGCGCCAGGGTCTGTCACGTGGAATCCTTTCGCAAAAGGAAGCGCTGGATCTTTCCCGTCGCCGTCTTCGGGAGCGCGTCGACGAACTCGATCCAGCGCGGATACTTGTGCGGTGCGATGCGGGACTTGACGAAAGCCTGGAGCTCCGCGGCGACGGCGTCGCTCCCGGCGGCGTCGTTCAGCACCACGTAGGCCTTCGGCTTGAGCAGGCCGTACTCGTCAGCCTGTCCGACTACGGCCGCCTCGACCACACGGGGGTGCGCGATGAGCGTCGCCTCGACCTCGATCGGCGACACGAACTGACCGCTGACCTTGAGCAGGTCGTCGCCTCGTCCCATGTAGTGGTAGAAGCCGTCCTCGTCCTGCCGGTAGCTGTCCCCGGTTCGAAGCCAGCCACCGGGGAGCATGGTACGAGCCGTCTCCTTGGGCCGATTGTGGTAGGTGCGCGCCGCGCTCGCTCCGTTGACGAGCAGAGTGCCGACGTCGCCCTGCGGGACGTCCGCGCCCGCTTCGTCCACGATCCGCAGCTCCATCCCCGGAACAGCGATGCCGCTCGAGCCCGGCCGCACCGCTCCCGGTCGGTTGGAGATGAAGCCGTGGAGCATCTCCGTGGTCCCGAGCGTGTCGATGATCTCTACACCAAAGCGTTCCAGCCAGCGCTCGTAAAGGGGTGCTGCGAGGGCTTCGCCAGCCGAGACGCACAGGCGCAGCGGTCCGAACGACTCGGGCAGAGCCGGGTGGGCGAGTAACGCGGCAAACAGTGTGGGTACGCCGAAGAACACCGTGGGCTGTTCGTTCTTGAGCAGCGCGAAGATGGACTCCGGCGTGGGGCGCTCCGGGTCGAGCACGGTCTGCGCGCCGAGGAAGAGCGGGAAGGTCAGCGCGTTGCCGAGCCCGAACGCGAAGAACAGCTTTGGCGCGGAGAAGATCCGATCGGCCGAACCGATCCCGAGAACGTCGCTTGCGAAGGCCTGCGCGGTCACGGGCAGGTCGATGTGGCGATGAATCACGCCCTTGGGCTCGCCGGTTGTGCCCGAGGTGTAGAGCCAGAACGCGGGGTCCACAGCCCGGCTCTCCGCGGGCGCCGGGTCGGCGTGCCCGGGCTCCATTCCCTCGATCTCCCAGCCGTTGGCGCGCCAGAGCTCCACACCGCGCGGGTACAGGTCGACCTTGCGTGCGGCCTCCGGCAGCGCTGCGTCTAGCACGACAGCACGTACCTCGGCGTCGGCCGCGATGAAGGCCAGGTCCTTCGGCGGCAGGAGTGTCGAGACCGGGATCGGAAGGAACCCGCCACGCATCGCCCCGAGAAACGTCGCGTGGAACGCGGGCGTATCGCGAAGCGAGAGCAGCACACGATCCCCCACGAGCAGCCCGGCCGCTTCGAGTCCTCGCTGTACTCCGAGCGCTCGGGCGACCAGTTCATCGCCGCTACAGTCGCGGGCTTCGCAGCGCAGGAGCCGGCTCGCGCCAGAAGCCGCAGCCCGTTCCAGCAGCGCCGCGCCCGCGTTGTACTGTGCTTCCTCGGCTGGGATCAGCGAACGCATCGGCGGGCCGATTCTACCTGTCGTCCGGACATCCCGCACCCGGGGCGGTCAGATGAGCCCGTGCTACCATCCCTGCCTGCGTTTCCGTCCGCGGAGGGCGACTGGGTTGGGTGCCAAGACGATCGCGACGTTGCGGATCAACGGCGAGGAGCGAACGTTGGCGTTCCCCACCCACCATACGTTGCTCGAGGTGCTGCGCGAAGAGTGCGGACTGACCGGTACCAAGCACGGCTGCGAGCTTGGCGAGTGTGGCGCATGCGCGGTGCTCCTGGACGGAAAGAGCGTGTTCTCTTGTCTCGTGCTGACGGCTGAGCTCGACGGACGCTCCGTCGAGACCGTGGAGGGCCTCCAGAACGGGGCCGAGCTGCATCCGTTGCAAGCCGCGTTCGCCGATCTCGGCGCCGCACAGTGTGGTTACTGCACGCCCGGGATATTGATGACCGCAAAGGCCCTGCTCGATGCGAACGCGTCTCCGACCGAGGCCGAGATCAGCGAAGCTCTTGGCGGAAATCTGTGTCGCTGTACGGGCTACGGGCGGATCGTTCAGGCAGTGGAGTGGGCGGGAGCGAGGTTGCGGGGTGAGTCGAAGGAGCCGCCAAGGGAGGCCTTCTTCGGGTCTCCTGCACCTCCAGAGCGGCCGCATGGCTGACCGCCCGGATACCGCTCGTGATGGCGCTGGCCGAAGCGTAATCGGGACCCCGTTTCGCCGGATCGACGCGCGCGCCAAGGTCACCGGCGAGACCCGCTATGCCGACGACCTGATCTTTCCCCGCATGGTGCATGCGTGCCTGACGCGAAGCACGGTGCCGCACGCGCGGATCCTGTCCGTCGATTGTGCGAGGGCCGAGGCCATGCCCGGCGTACTGACGGTGATCACCGGAAAGGACCTGCCCAATCGCTACGGCATCATGCCCGTCTCGCGAGACGAGACCGCACTCGCAGTCGATCGGGTCCGCCACGTTGGCGAGCCCGTGGCAGCGGTGGCGGCGCTCATCGAAGACCAGGCGCAGGCGGCAGCCCTTGCAGTAGACGTCGAGTACGAGGCCCTCACCACGATCTCGAGCGTGGAGGAGGCGCTCGCGACTCCTGAGCCTCGCATCCAGGAGTACGGGGTTGAGGGCAACATTCACCGTTCCGCCTCGCTCTGTTTTGGCGACGTGGAGGCGGGCTTCGACGAGGCCGATCTGATCCTGGAAGATCTGTTCTTTTACGACGGCAGCACGCACCTACCCCTCGAGCAGCACGCGGCCGTCGCACTGCCGGACGGAGACGACCGCGTCACCGTCTACGCCTCTACGCAGGTTCCGCACTACGTCCACATCGCCCTGGCGGCGGTGCTCGACCTCCCACCTGCGCGGATCCGCGTGATCGCCTGTCCCTCGGGCGGCGGCTTCGGAGGGAAGACCGATCCCTTTGCGCACGAGATCGTCGTCGCGAAGCTTGCGCTCGATCTGGGTCGCCCGGTCAAGTGCGCGCTCAACCGCGAAGAGGTTTTCTACTGCCATCGGGGACGGCATCCGGTCCAGATGCGTCTCAAGACGGGCTTTCGCGGCGACGGCTCGATGACGGGCCAGCATCTGGAGTCCGCTCTTGATGGCGGAGCCTACGGCAGCTACGGCGCTGCCAGCCTGCTGTACACCGGAGCGTTGCAGACGGTAACGTACGAGCTGCCGCGCTACCGTTTCGATGGGGTTCGCGTGTTCACAAACAAGCCCCCGTGCGGTCCCAAGCGCGGTCACGGCACTCCGCAGCCGCGCTTTGCGCTGGAGGTTCAGCTCGACAAGGCCGCGGAGCGGCTCGGCATCGATCCCGCGGACCTACGCCTGCAAAACCTGGTGAGCTCCGACTCGGTGACGGCGAACTGGCTGCAGCTTGGAACGGTCGGATTGGGCCGCGCCATCGAGGCAGTCGTGGCGGGTAGCGGCTGGCGAGAGCGCTACGCCAAGCTGCCGGAAGGACGGGGCCTGGGTCTGGCCTGCAGCTCCTATCTGACAGGAGCGGGACTTCCCATCAACTGGAACCACATGCCGCAGTCGGGGGCGGTCGTACAGCTCGATCGCAGCGGGAGCGTCGCCGTTCTGTGCGGACAGACCGAGATCGGGCAGGGTAGCGACAGCGTGATGGCTGCGATCGCCGCCGAGGTGCTGGGCGTCGAGCTTGCAGACGTTCGGGTCTTCGGCGCGGACACGGGGCTGACGCCGGTCGACCTCGGTAGCTACTCGTCGCGCGTGACGCTCATGGCGGGGAACGCCGTTCTCGAGGCCGCGGAGCGCGCACGCGAGCAGTTGGCCCTGGCCGTCGCCGAGGAGCTGGAGGTTCCTGCGCAGCGCCTGGTCTTCGCTGCCGGGCGTGTCTTCGATAGCGCGGACCCAGAGAGGAGCATGAGCTTCGCAGATGCGGTCGTCGAGGCGGAGACGCGCTACGGCACGCTGGCAACGCCGGGCTCCTACACGCCTCCTCGCGCGCCCGGACGCTATCGCGGCTCCGGCGTCGGGCCCTCACCGACCTACTCGTACTCTGCTGCTGTGATCGAGGTCGAGGTCGAACCCGCCACGGGTCAATACCGAGTCGACCACGTTTGGATCGCTCACGACGTCGGCACGGCCATCAACCCCGTGCTGGTGCTGGGACAGATCGAGGGCAGCGTGTACATGGGACTCGGAGAGGCCGTGATGGAAGAGCAGGTCTTTCGGCGCCTGACGCCGCGCCTGTCGAACGCGCTCGTGCACCGGCATCCGACGATGCTCGAGTACAAGAGCCCCACCTTCCACGAGATGCCTAGAGTAACGAGCTACATCATCGAGGATCCGGACCCCAAGGGGCCGTACGGCGCGAAGGAGGCGGGGCAGGGACCGTTGCTCCCCGTCATGCCGGCCGTCGCCAACGCGATCTTCGACGCGGTCGGCGTCCGCATCGACCAGGTACCGATACACCCGCACATGATTGCGAAGGCGCTCGCTGCAAAGGCGCTGGGCAAGCCGGCGCGCTTCGGCCCGATCGCGTTCCCCGAGTTCGACGCGGGTCCCCCGCTGTTCATCCCAACACCGCAGGAGGGCGGAGACGGACGCAGCCTGGACGATCCCCGCAGCGTGGGTGCCCTCCGTACAGACGGGACCATGAGCAGCCGAGCTGAGGCTCTGGCGAGGAGGAAGCTTGCTTCGTCTGCCAGAGTTTGAGCTGCGGCTGCCGGGCAGTGCCGTGGAGGCCGCGAAGATTCTCGGAGGCGAGGGTCCCGAGACGCTGCTGGTGGCCGGCGGGACGGATCTCTGGCCGAACCTGAAGCGAGGCCTGCATCCACCGCGCTGCGTTGTCAGCCTGATGGCGATTCCCGAGCTTCGCGGCGTGCGGAACGGCACGGGCCACGAGGAGCTGCGTGTGGGCGCGACCTCGTTACTCAACGAGGTGCTCGACAGCTCGCTCGTGACCGACCACTACCCGGCGCTCGCGCGCGCGGTGGCCAGCATCTCCTCGCCGCCGCTGCGCAACATGGGCACGCTCGGTGGGAACCTCTGCGTCGACACGCGCTGCACCTACTACAACCAGAGCGAGAGCTGGCGCCGTTCCGTGGACTACTGCATGAAAGAGGACGGCACTGTGTGCTGGGTCGCGCCTCGCTCGCCCCGCTGCTGGGCCCACTCCGCGAGTGATGCCGCCCCCATCCTCTGCGCTCTCGGCGCCCGCGTGCGGTTGATCTCAGCAGAGGGAGAGCGAACCATCCCGGTAACAGACCTGTTCCGGGACGATGGAATCGACTACCTGAGCAAGCGGCCTGACGAGATCATCAGCGATATTCTCGTGCCGACCGAAGCCGACAGCTCACGGTGTTGCTCGGCCTTTTGGAAGCTGCGCCGTCGGGGCGCCATCGACTTTGCCGTTCTCTCCGTTGCTGTAGCTCTCTGGACCGATCGCGGGGGCAACGTGGAACGAGCCAGGATTTTCCTTGGAGCGGTCGCATCTCGGCCCGTCTCGGCCAGCGATGCAGAACGTTCACTGGAGGGCGAACTCCTGACCGAGGGGGGCATCGCGACCGCCGCGCGTCTGGCCCGCCGAGTCGCGACCCCTCTCGACAACACGGATTTCCAGGCATCCTGGCGAGGCAAGATGGTGGAACTCTACACGGAGGCAGCGCTGCGCGAGGCCGCCGGACTGGACCCCGGCCTCAGCCTGGGCTTCGCCCACGCCTAGGACGTTTGGTTAGCAAGGGGGGGAGCGATGCCCTCGGCGGAGACGTCAGCCGTGCAAGGGACAATCGTATGGGCTGTGAGCAGAGATCTGAGTCTCTCGAGTTGTACCCCTTGGGCAAGAAAGGCCTCCGGAGTCTCGCTTCGCGAGGGTAGGACGCCTTCGCGCCCGAGGCTCGGGCTCGGGCTCGGGCTCGGGCTCTGAGATCAAAGATCAAGGGAGAACAGAAGCGGAAGAGGATGTTTGGTGGCCGACGGGACGACCTAGTGCTGGTGATCGTGGCCTTGGGGGCGGGCCGCGAGCTCCCGCTGCCGGCGGTCGAGGTCTGCGGGCGCCATGATGCTCTTGTCAGCGAGCAGGATCTCGAGCGCGGCGAGCCAGCGAGCGTAGTAGCTCCAGCCGACGCCATCCGGATGGGCGCGCTCCCAGCTGGCGATCTCTGCGATCAGTGCCTGGCGGAACTCGCCCCACTCGAACAGCTCTTGGTCGCACAGGGCTTGCACGATGCCGAAGGCGCGTCCCTCCCAGGGTGTATCGAAGACGAGCTCCCCGTTCTTGCGCGGCGGTGCACCGGGGCCATCGAGGGGCAGTGGGCGAACCTCCGCGTCGCTCATGCTGGCGGCCTGGCGAGCGCGGTGCCGATCATGGAGTCCCGCGTGGCGAGCTCCACGAGCTCGTGCTCGCTCAATCCTTGCGCGCCCGCGGGAAGCTGTGGGAGGACCATGTAGCGGACCTCCGCGCTGCTGTCCCAGACACGCACCTCGACATCGTCCCCAGGCGTGAGGCCGAACTCTCCGAGCACCACGCGCGGCTCGCGCACGATCCGGGAACGGTAGGCGGGGTCTTTATACCAGCTAGGCGGCAGGCCGAGCACGGACCAGGGGTAGCAGGAACACAGCGTGCATACCACGACGTTGTGGACCTGCGGCGTGTTCTCCACGACGACGAGCTGCGCCTCCTCGACACTCTCGATGTCGAGCTCGGCGAGGGCGGCCGGAGCGTTCTGGAGCAGGCGAGCCTTGTAGTCTGCGTCGAGCCATGCGCGCGCTACGACGCGGGCCCCGTTCATGGGGCCGAGATCGTTCTCATAGCGCTCGACCAAGCCGTCGATCACGCTCGAGTCCACCAGGCCCTTCTCTCTTAGCAGCGACTCGAGAGCCTCGGTGCGCAGAGACTGCTGGTCGTCGCTCATTCGCTCTCCTCCTGAGCAGCTTCCAGGTAGCTTTCGAAGAGGTCTATGGCCACAGAGGAAGCGGGCTCCGCCGCGTCGCCCCAGAGCTCAGACGCCTCGAAGCGGACGTTGTACAGGTACTGTGGGTTCTCACCCTGCCCGTGGGCATTCGTGTCCGGGAACACGAAGCCGGGATACACACGATCGATGCGACCGCGCTTGCCGCGTGCGTAGCCCGGAAGACGCGTGTGACCGGAGGGATTCAGGTTGCGCGTTCGGATCCGGTCACCGCTCCGAAAGCGAGGCGAGGCCTCGAGCTCCCGGACGAAGCTGGGTCGCTGGCCGAGAGAATCCGGCACTTCCGCCACGCGCGGGCTCTGCCTCGGTGCCGACGGCACCGTGCCCTGCTCGAGTGCGCGACGGCGCTCGTCCAGCTCCGCCGGGCTGAGCGCCCCGCTCCGGATCAGGTTCTGCTCGACCGACGTGCGCCAGCGCTCGAAGTAGCTCGCCCTCAGGTAGTGCGCCGGTGCCATGGTCTCGATCCCGTGTCGGAACGAATCGAGGTTGTAGAGGCCGCGACGCAGAAGTCCAAGCATGATGGCCGCGACCCGCAGCTCCCACGCTGCGTGAAATGGCGTGCTCGCCTCAACGGGCACCCGGCCGAAGCCGTGCATGCCCCCGAGATCGTGGATTCCGTTCACCTGGGCCGACTAGGCTGTGAGAGCCTCGAGCGGGGGCACGGAGTCACCGCGGCGCCTGGCCTGGTGTCGGTCGCGCAGGATCTCCGCCGCCTTGTGCAGCGTCTCGCGGCGCGGCCCCACGCGATCGCGGCTCATGGCGTCCTCGATCTCGCGCAGCTCTTCCTCGGTAAAGCCGGCCTCGATCCGGTCCTGGTGGGCGAGCGGTTGCTGCCCGCCGAAAGAGAAGGCCCGCTCCGTCTCCATCTGGAACTCCTTCACCGCGCGCGCCTTCTCGGGCCTGCCCTTGGTGAACTCCTTGACCCAGTTGCTGCCGAAGCGAACGTGCGTGAGCTCGTCGGCTAGCACGTAGTCGACAGCCTGCGCGATAACGTCGTCCCCCGCTCCTTCGCGTCGTTGATGAGCGAGCGCAAGACGTCGCAGGCGAGACCTTCGATGCAGCGGTTCACGCCGGTGACGCGCATGGCCGGGTCGTCGGCGCAGCCGGTCTCGAACAGGAACGTGGTCTCGGGGTACTGACCGACCTCACCGCCCGCATGATCGATCAGCTTCTCGTAGATCTGCACGTGGCGCGCCTCGTCCCAGCACTGGCGCGCCATGTTCATTTTGAACTCCCACTCCGCCTCCGGGAAGTCCCAGAGGGTACGTCCCGCGGCCTCCAGCGCCTGGAGCTCGCCGACGAAGATCCCGTGCAGCCGAGGCCTGAGCTGAAGCTTGAAGTCGCCATCGCGACGCAACGTCCCTGCCTGGCTGAGGATCTGGAACGCCGGGCCAAGCTCGTCGTAGACTTCCTCCAGAGCTGTCCCGGCCACGCGCGCCCGGAGCTTGGGACCGACTTCCTCGAAGACCCGGACGATGGTATCCACGTCGTCGGGCAGCGAGGCGAGCAGCATGTTGCGCCCCTGCGCGCGCTTGAACCGACGATCCCGTGCCAACTCATGATGCGAGATGAAGCGTTTCACCCTGGAGCCCCCGATGGCGGCCGTGAGCATTGCTGGCAGCATTTTACTCTTCGAGGGCGGGAGTACAACGTCCACGGCGGGAGACCCGCGCGAGCCCGGCTGAGCGAGAGCGTTTCGACGTCTGCGCGATCGGTCACGTCAGCCGCGACACGATCAGGATCGGGGAGCGGATCGAACGGCTGCCCGGCGGAGCCGCCTATTACCTGACGCTGACGCTGCGTTGTCTCGGACGAGCGGCCGCAGTGCTCACCAAGCTCGCCGCGCAGGACGAGCCGGAGCTGCTGGGCGAGCTGAGAGACCAGGGGGCGGCGGTGATCGCGTTGCCGAGCCCTCGAACCACGCTCCTCGAGAATCGCTACGACAGCGAAGATTCGGGGCGGCGCGCGCAACGGGTGAGCGCGGTCGCGGCGCCTTTCGAAGCTCCGGATCTCGGCACCCTGCGCGCACGCGTCTTTCATCTCGGCCCGCTCACGAATCGCGACATGGACGAGGGCTTTGTGAAGGCTGTCGCCGCCAGGGGAGAGGTGTCTCTCGATGCACAGGGCCTGGTGAGAGAGGTGGAGGGCGGAGTCATAGTGCCGCGTCGCTGTTCGCACGCGGAGGAGAGCCTGTCGCACGTCAGCGTTCTCAAGGTCGATGCGAGCGAAGCGTTGCTGCTGAGCGGAGAGAGCGACATCGACCTGGCGGCACGGTGTCTGGCCGGACTCGGGCCGCGCGAGGTGGTCGTCACCCTCGGCGACGGCGGCGCGCTCCTGTGCTGCGAGGGTCGGCTCCGTCACGTTCCCCGCGGTTCCGGTAGCGGAGCCGGTCGACCCGACTGGCTGCGGAGACACGTTCATGGCTGCGTACTTGCACCGCCGTCTGGCGGGAGAGGATCCGCTGCGCGCGGCACGCTTCGCCACTGCAGTCGCGGCGCTCGCGTTGCAGCGCTCAGGACCTTTTCGGGGCACCTCCGAGGACGCCGAGCGGCTCCTCGCCCGAAGCCGCTGAGGCAAACGCCGCGGAACGCGGCGCGCGCAGCGAGGGCCGAAGGCCTGAGCGAAGAGTGGGTGGCCCCGGCCGCCCGCGGCCGGGTCCCACAAGCCAGGCGCGCACGAGACTGGCTCGCCACTGCGTTGCAGAGCGTTGCTGGGCGTCCCTGTCACCCATTGCTGCCCTGTTTCTTGGAGGCTGTGCTGCGCGAGACGTATCCTCGGATCATGGAGCATCGCTCTTCGTCCTTCCCCATGGACGACCTGAAGTCCTTTGGGCTGTCGCGCGAGCGCGGCTTTCTGCCACTCGGGGACCCCCTGCGTGAGCTCCCGGAGGAGTTCGACGCCCTCGAAGAGGTCGGACGCGACCTGCCGCGGCTCCTCCTCACGGGGCACATCCGGAAGATCCTCGAGAGCCTGCCGCCCCTGCCAGTCGACACCTTGGAGAACGAGGCCGAGCTGCGGCGCGCCATGCTTCTTCTCTCCTACGTCGGTCACGCCTACGTCTGGTCGGGGGACGCGCCCGCCGCGAGGGTCCCCGCGAGCATCGCCGCCCCCTGGTGCGAGGTAGCGGTGCGACTCGGCCGTCCCCCCGTGCTCTCGTACGCGTCTTATGCGCTCGACAACTGGCTCCGGATCGATGCCGATGGTCCCGTCGAGCTCGGCAACATCATGCTGCTGCAGAACTTCCTTGGCGGAGCGGACGAGGACTGGTTCATCGGCGTCCATGTCGACATCGAGTTCAAGGCCTCCCGCGCTCTTTGCGAGCTGGGGCCGGCTCTGCGCGCGGCGTCCAATCAGGACACCGACGGGCTCGTGGACTCGCTCGTCGCGATCTCCGCGAGCATCGAGTCGATGGTAGGCACGCTGACGCGGCTGCCAGAGCACTGCGATCCGTACATCTACTTTCGGCGCGTGCGGCCCTACATTCACGGCTGGAAGGACCATCCGGCGCTGCCGTCGGGAGTCGTGTACCAAGGCGTTGAGCTCTTCGGCGGGCACCCACAGCAATTCAGAGGGGAGACGGGGGCCCAGAGTGGCATCGTTCCCGCGCTCGATGCTGTCCTCGGCATCGCACACGCGGACGACCCCTTGCGAAGCTACCTGGTCGAGATGCGAGGCTACATGCCGCCGGGGCATCGGGCATTCCTGGACGCCCTCCACGAGGCTGGGTCGGTTCGTCTTTTCGCGCAATCCTGCGAGCGCGGGGCTGCCGAGCTCCGGTCCGCCTACGATCAGTGCGTGAGCTGGCTGGAGGCGTTTCGCTCGCTGCACCTGGACTACGCCTCAAGCTACATCGACAAGCAAAGCCTGGCGGGCGATTCGAACCCCACCGACGTTGGGACCGGGGGAACGCCCTTCATGCGCTACCTTGAGAAGCACCGCGACGAGACGGCAGAGGCTAGAATCGGCTGATCGCCAAACGCGCCTGGCTCAGGAACGTCGTGACCCTTTGGGCGTGCCTACTTCCGCAGTGCGCTCCACGTGTCTCGACCCGGTGCCCCGCTCCGCTCGAGTAGGCGCCTTCAAGTAAGATAGCGAGCCACTGCGGAGGCGTCGCCATGCGGTACAGGTTGCTGGGGCTGAGTGGATTCCCGGTCTTCAAGCTCGGACTCCGCGCTATGACCTTCGGCGAGAATTCGAGCTCGGCTCCCCGTACGACATGCTGAGGGCGCAGCTCCAGGCCGGGAGCTACAAGCTGACGGACAACCATCGGGAGTTCCGCGCTCCTGGCGGCAAGGCTCCTCGCAGCGATCGTTCATGACGCGCCCTCCGCCGCTCGACGGCCTACGCGTGCTGGAGCTGGCGACGGGAATTGCCGGGCCATACGGCGGCCGTCTGCTTGCCATGCTCGGCGCGAGCGTGGTCAAGGTCGAGCCCGAAACCGGGGATCCCGTGCGCTGGCTGCCCTCGATCTCTCTCACGCGCTCGATTGGGCTGACGTTGTCATCGACAGCAGGGTTAGCGTGCAAGTGTCTGGCGGAGCGTTGGATCCGGCGCTCCTGCGCGCCCAGCCAGGTGCGCCCCATCTGGTCTCCGCCACCGCGTGGGGCTTCGAGGCCGATGAGCCGGGAACCGTCGCTGACGAACTGCTCGTGCAGGCCGTCGCGGGCGCGATGAGCGTGACGGGAGATCCGGACGGAGCGCCGCTGCGGTTCCCCGGCTGGCAGTCGCAGTATCTGACCGGCGCTTACGTTGCGGCGGCGGCACTTGGAGCGATACGCGCGAACGCCCCTCAGCACGTCGACCTGTCCTGGCTGGCGTGTACCGCAACCGGAGTGGAGGCCTCCTACTCCCGTTACCTCCAGCGTCGCCGCAGTGACCCACGTGGCGGTGCCCATCCGCCCCATCTCTATCCGAGCGGTGCTCTGCCTTGCGCCGATGGCTACGTGGTGCCCGGCACGATTCGGCTCCACGACTGGCTCGCACAATGCGAGATCTACGGGCGCGAGGATCTCCTCCAGGACCCACGCTTTCGTCGTCGCGAGGCACGGGCCTCGCACGTGGCCGCGCTCTGGGAAGAGATCGGCCCGTGGTACGCAGCTCGTTCGCGACACGAGATATTCGACCGGGCGATCACGCGTCAGTGGGCGCTCGGCATGATCATGACGGGAAGCGACACCCTTGCGGACCGCCATCTCTCGGAGCGGGGCTTCCTCGGGAAGATCGCCTCGGCCCGGGGGGACTTCATCGCTCCTGTGCGGCCATGGCGAGGCCCGGGACTCCCAGTCGAATCGCAGCACGTGGCGGAGACCGGAGCGGATGCGCCAAACTGGCGTATCGAGGACTCCGTCCGCTCCCGACCGCGACGCCGACCGCTCGAGCAACTTAGAGTCTTGGAGCTCACGGTCGCCTGGGTAGGACCCTTCGTCGGCCGCTACCTCGGCGCGCTGGGCGCGGACGTGGTGAAGAAGAGGCCGGAGACAGGCCCGATGGTTGGCGTGGGCCACACACGCCAAGCTCCGTGTTGCCGCCCGGCGAGGCTCGCAACGCTGCCGAGGAGCTCTCGTTGAACGTCGCCCCGAACTTCAACTCGCTCAACCGGAACAAGCGCGCGCTGGCGCTCGACCTGAAGTCGCCGGAGGGCAGAGCGCTGTGCCTGGAGCTGGTCGCCCAGGTCGACGTCGTTGTAGTGAACTTCACGCAGCGCGTGCTGCCCGCCCTCGGCCTGGACTACACGGAGCTGCGGCGCGCGAACCCGGGCGTCGTGCTGCTGAACATGCCTGCGCTCGGTGCCAGCGGGCCGTACCGAGCGGCGGCCGGCTATGGGTCGATCATCGAGGGCATGGGCGGCTTCGCCTCTCGCTTCGGCTGGCAGGAGGAGGGAGCGCGAGTGAGTCAGACGTTCTATCCGGATCCCGTCGCCGGGATTCACGGGGTCGTGGCCGTGCTGACTGCGCTCGCCGCGCGCGACCACGACGACATCGGAGCAGAGATCGATCTCTCCCAGCAGGAGACGCTCTGGCTGCTCTTCGGTGAGTCCATCGTGGCGGCCTCGGGCCAGGGTCGAGACGTCGGCCGGCTAGGCAACAGAGAGCCGGGCGTGGCCACCTCGGGCGTCTTCCCGACCGCGGACGGAGACTGGGTTGCAGTCGTGAGCCTGCGCGGCTGCGACGAGCTCGTAGCCTCGTCGAGAGAGAGGAAGAGCGTGGACTTCATCCGTCAGCTGCGCGCTGCGGGAGGACGGGCCGAGATCGTGCTCGACTTCGAGGCCTCGCACCACGATCCGCGAATGCTGCCGTGGCTGGAGGAGGTGGTGCACCCCGTGACCGGAACGATCTCGTCCCTGCGCGTGCCGCTGCGTGTGGACGGAACGTATGCAGACACGCGCCGACCTGCGCCCGTCTTCGATCAGCACACGGAGCAGGTCCTGTCCGACTGGCTCCAGTGTTCCGATCACCGCATGCTCGGACTGCGGGGCGCGGGAGTGCTGGGCAGAGCGCGAGAGAGGAGCTCTTGATCGCAGCAGAGTTCGAGATCGCCAGAGTTCGGGACGCGCGAACGGCCCGCGCATCATCGTGGGATCGGAGCGGTCGCAACGCCGACTACTGGATGATCCCGGCTGGCGAGACGCGCGTCTTGGCCGAGATCGAGGGGCCCGGCTGCATCACCCACATCTGGATGACGCAGCCGAACCACTACCGCGAGTGCCTGTTGCGCTTTACCTGGGACGGCGCGCGCCAGCCCAGCGTCGTGGTCCCGCTGGGAGACTTCTTCGGGCTCGGACACGGTTTGGTGAACTCGTACCAGAGCCTGTTTTTTCAGCGCCTCGACCCGCTGGAACAACCGCTTCAACGTCGGCTGCGCGCTCAACTGCCACCTGCCCATGCCGTTTCGGACGGGCGCCCGAGTCGAGCTCGTGAACCAGGGCGAGGAGCCCCACCTCCAGTACTTCTATGTCGACTACGAGTGCTGGGAGGCAACACCCGATGATCTCGGCTACTTGCACGCCGAGTTCCGGCGGCAGAACCCGTTCGGGGGCTGGGGGCACGAGATTCGCGTGAACACTCCCGAGGCCGACATCGCGAACAAGGGTCGCACCGCCTGGGAGAACAACTACGTGATCCTCGAGGCGCGTGGGCGCGGACACTACATCGGCTGCAACCTCTCGGTCACGAACTTTCAGGGCACGTGGTGGGGCGAGGGAGACGACATGATCTGGGTCGACGGCTACAAGTGGCCGCCCGACCTGCACGGCACGGGGAGCGAGGACTACCTGGGTCAAGCTTGGGGCATGCAGCCCAACGGCTTTTTGCGCAACGGCACCTCGATCTTCGAGCGCGACACTCGCGGCTACCAGACGAGCTACGTTTTCCACGTCGAGAACCCGGTCCGCTTTCAGCGCGAGATCAAGGCCACGATCGAGCACGGCCACGGCAACCACCTGTGCAACGAGATGAGCAGCGTCGCATACTGGTACGCCACCGAGCCGAGACGAGTCGCCCGGGTGCCGCCGGTGAAGAAGCGCGCCCCTATCATGCGCGACGGGCAGGACGTCTGGCTCTACGATCGCTCGAGCCAGACCGCTACCGGACCGGTCGCGCTCAACGCGGAGATGCAGCGGATGAAGGCGAGAGCCGCCAAGAAGGGGGCAGGGGGCTGATGGGCCTGCTGACCCCGGAGCTGCGCGCGGAGGTCGGCAAGACCGGAGCCCCCGTACGCGTCGAGGTGACGCGCCGCGAGCTCCAGAAGTACGCGATCGCCACGCGCCAGCGTCTCGCCGCGTACCTAGAGGGCGATCGCGCGCCGCCGATGTTTCACTACATGCTGTTTCGCGAGCTCGAGCCGCTGGAGTGGTTGCGCCCAGACGGTCTCAGCCACGATCCGCTGACGCCTGCGCTGCCCCTACCTCGTGTCATGGCGGGCGGCGCCGAGACGACCTACGTGCGGTCGATCCGACCGGGTGATGTGCTCGTGGGCACGCCCCGGATCGTCGAAATCTACGAGAAGTCGGGTTCGCAGGGAGCGCTGATCTTCGTCGTGATCGAGACCCGTGTCGAGACGGAAGCGGGAGAGCTCGTGCTGATCGAGCGCTCCACGCGGATCGCACGCTGAGACATGGCCGACCTGACAAACATCCGAGTCGGGGATGCGCTTCCGGCGCGATCGTACTCGCCGGACACGGTCGATCTGTTCCTGTTCAACGCCGCGATCTGGAACGCGCATCGGATTCATTTCGATCAGGAGTATACGACCCGCGTGGAGGGCTATCCGGCGATCGTTGTCGATGGGCCACTACAGGCCGACTGGTTGACACAGACGGTGATGGAGTGGATCGGAGATGCGGCGGAGCTTGTGAGCTTCGAGTTCCGCAACCGCACGGCGGCCTACGTGGGCGAGACCCTGACGTCGACTGGTCGTGTCCGTGCCGTCGACCGGGCGAGCGGAGAGGTGCGGCTGGAGCTCGGCATCTGCAATGCGCAGGGACAGATCATCACCCCGGGAAGCGCGGTCGTGCGCTTTCGAGCGGAACCTCCCCCCCCGGCGACCACCTAGACCAATGCTTCGCTATTCTGCCGCTGACCCGTGACCCTTCACACCGCCGACTATGATCTCGAGCGGCGCACGCTGTCACTCCTGCTTATGCTTCTCCTTCTCGCCGTGGGCTGTGGCGGCTCCGCCGAGGGTCCACCTCCCGGTACCGCGGCTCCGCTGCCGGCTCCGCGCGCTCGCATCGTGCCGTTCCCCCCGAGGGACCCATCGAGATCCGCTACCGGGCACCTGCGGGGAAGGGCAGTCTCTACCGCCTCCAGCTCGAGTACTCAGGCTACACGTATGTGGTGGGCGGGGCCGCTGTGAGCGATCCCAGGCGCGTCAGTGAGATTTTCTCGCTAGAGCTCCACTATCGCCAGCGGAGAACTGACTCAAACGCAGAGGACGAGATCGCGTCGATTCTGGTGATGGCCGCACTCAGGCAGGAGGATCAGACCTCTGCAGGCCCGAACAGGAGGATCATCGAGATCGCGGACGATCGCCTGAGGGTGCAGGTCAACGATGAGACGCCTATGGACCTGCGGACCAAGCGCCGCGGACAGCTCGGACCCAGCTCGCTGCTGGGTCGCCCGTTCGCGACCATGCTCAGCGACCTGCTCGGGAATCCGGTCAAGATCGATGTCCGGGGACGTCGCGAGGCACGATCTCTGGTCAAGCTGATCAGGTTGCAACCCGCCCTGCGCTACGCGCTGCCGTCCTTTCCGCCCAGCGAGGTCTCACCGGGCGCGACCTGGCAGGCGCGACGCGTTCCGGCGAGCCCAATCGGCAGGCTGGGTGTGGCCCTCGACGTGGAGCAGCGCTTGATCGCGTACGAGGAGCTCCGTGGCGTTCAATGCGCGAGGATCCAGCTGCGCGCGTCGATCGACGCGACTGACTATACGACGGCTCTCGGCCTGGAGCTGGATCGCGTCGAGGGTGAGCTGAACGGAGAAGCCTGGCTGGACCTGGCGACCGGCCAGCCGTATCGGGTCGTGATGGAGGACGACATCTCGCTAGAGTACGAAAGAGGCGAGGGCACGAGTCGCGCGTCGATTAGCTTGAGCTTCAGCGAGCGCGCGGTCCTCGATCGGCTCGACTTCGCGCCGCCGCCGACCTGGGCCGACGGATCGAAGCGCTTCGAATCGTAGCGAGCGCAGCGAGACACGCGCCGAGCCGATCCCGTAGACTGTTCGCGCGGAGGGAGGCGTTATGGGTCTGCTGGATGGGAAGATCGCCGTCGTCACGGGTGCCAGTCGAGGGATCGGTGCCGACATCGCGCGGCGCTTTGCTGCAGAAGGCGCGACGGTGGCGCTCACCGCACGAACCACGCAGAGCGGGCAGAGCCCGTTCGAGGGGACCATTCACGAGACCGCGTCCGTGATCGAGAACGCGGGCGGCAAGGCCATCCCCATCGCAGCGGATCTGAACAAGCCGGAGGATCGCGAGCGGCTGCTGGCCGAGGTTCGCCAGCAGGTAGGCGATCCCGACATCCTCGTCAACAACGCGGCGGTGACCTACTTCCTGGAGATGGCGACTTTTCCGCGTCGCCGCATCGACCTGATGTTCGAGGTGCAGGTGCTGGCTCCAGTCGATCTCGCGCAGCGCGTGATTCCCGCAATGCGGGAGCGCGGGGCGGGCTGGATCCTCAACATCTCGTCGGGCGCTGCGCGCCATCCCGAGCGACCCTTCGTGCATGGTGCCCAGGGCGGCACCGTGTACGGCATGTGCAAGGCCGCGATCGAACGGTTCAGCAGCGGCCTAGCAGAAGAGCTCTACGACGCCGGCATTGCGGTGAACGCGCTTTCGCCGGCCTCGCTGGTCGTGACCCCGGGCGCCAAGCACCACCACCTGGACGAACGTGTCCCCGTGGAGCTGCACGAGGCACCGGAGGTCATGGCCGAGGCGGCCCTGGCGCTCTGCAGCGGGGACCCTGCCGAGCTGACGGGCCGCATCACGTACAGTCAAACGCTGCTCGACGAGCTGGGTCGAATCCCGCGCCCGCTGTAGCCGGCCGGGGGAGCACGCGTGACCACCCGTCTCATCTGTCTCGTCTCCGTGTTCGTGCTCAGCGCGTGTGAGCCGGTCTGGCGCATCCCTGGCGGACGGCTGTACGGAGAGGTCGTGACCGAGCCCGTCTCGGACTGGGCCTTCACAGCGGGGGTGACCACCGTCGCGCTCGAGACGCGCCCGGGCTTCCCGCACTCCGTCACGGTGGTCTGCTTCACGCACGAAGGGCGGCTGTACATACCGTCGTTCAACGTGTCGACGAAGAAGTGGCCGGAGTACGTGCGCCAAAACCGCAACGTGCGCCTCAAGATCGCAAGCAAGATCTACCCGGGCTACGTCGAGCGGGTGGACTCCGGGGAGCGAGACGTGATCCTGGTTTCCTTCTCCGCGAAGTTCCGTCCCGGCGCGGAGGCGCCCGGCAGCGACCAGATTCCCGACTTCGCGTTTTACCGCTTCGAGTACGGAGCGAGACCAGGCTAGGCCGAGACATCATGGGAGCGGCTTCTCCGTGAGCGCAATGCGGCAGGTTTCCCGAAGCGTGCGAGGCGGCCTGCTCGAGGCGTCGCTGCGGCTCCGCCGAGCAGGCCTGCTGCTGCTCACGGGAGAAGACGCACTCTCGCGAACCATCTCCGCGAGCTCTGCGGAGCTCTCGCGTGCGATCGAGCGGCTCGAGAAGGAGATCGCCGAGCGCGAGGCATCTCAGGTGGAGCTCGCGCAGCTCGGGTGCCAGCTACGCCTCGTGCTCGACTGCGTCGACGAGGGCATCTGCGGGCTCGCCGAAGACGGCACCATCCGCTTCGCAAACCCTGCCGCCGCGCGCCTGCTCCGGCGCGAAGCGGAGGAGCTCGCCGGGTGTCCGGCCCAGGACCTTCTCCCGGGCACGCAAATCGAGCAGACCCTGCGCGATGGGCTGCAGCGCTCCGGTCGCTGCGAGCTCTCGGGGCCCGACCGCGTGCCCGAATCCCTGGAGTACGTCGTCGCACCCGTTCGCGCGGATCTGCGCGTGTCCGGCGCCATCGTCGCTATCCGCCATGGGCCAGAGAGCACGGAGCGGGCGCGACGGGTGGACAAGGTCGAGAGCCTCGGGATCATGGCGGCCGGCGTAGCCCACGACTTCAGCAACCTGCTCGGGGTGATCCTGGGGCAGATCTCGATCGGCCTCGACGAGCTGGAGTCCAAGGCTCGGGTCCGACCGAACCTGGAGCGCGCCGCGGCCGCCACGAGAAGAGCCGCCGACGTCGCGCAACAGCTCTTCGTCTACGCCGGCCTCGGGGCCTTCGAGTACGGGGAACTGGTCCTGAACGATCTCATCCTGGAGAACGTCGACCTGTTCGAGGGAGCGATCTCCGGGTCGATCGAGCTGCGTTCGGAGCTGGCCCCCGACCTGCCCTCCGTCTCGGCGGACCCGGGCCAGATGCAGCAGGTGGTGATGAACCTGCTGTTGAACGCTGCCGAGGCCATCGGCCCCGAGGGCGGGCGCGTCACGTTCTCCACTGGCACCCGGAAGGTCCGCGCGGGGGAGGTCGGACCTTCGCTCTACACCACCGACCCGCTCGCGGCCGGCTGCTACGTCACCCTGAGCGTGGCGGACACCGGTCGGGGCATGGACGCGGCCATGCTCGAGAAGATCTTTGATCCCTTCTTTACGACCAAGCTCGAGGGCCGGGGCCTCGGGCTGGCCACGGTCCTCGGGGTGCTGCGCGCGCACCGCGGCGGGGTCGAGGTGGAGAGTGCGCCTGCCTCCGGAACCACGATCCGCTTGCTGTTTCCGGAACGACGGGCGCACGCGGAGAGCGTGGAGAGGCCGACGCGACGAAACGGGTGACAAGGAGGGCAAGCATGCGGGCAGCACGCGCGGTGGGACCACGGCGCTTCGAGGTGAGAGACGTCCCCCTGCCGGAATGCGCACCGGAGCAGGTGCGGGTCCGGATCGAGGCCTGTGGGATCTGCGGGAGCGATCTGCATCTCTACCACGCGGAGCAGATGCCCCGTGACCACACGCCTGGCCACGAGATGGCGGGCGTGATCGATGCGGTCGGGGGTGAGGTCAGCGGGATCGTGCCGGGTACGCAGGTCGTCGTCGAGCCGTTGCGAAGCTGCGGAGCGTGCGAGTACTGTCGGTCGGGTCGCGACTCCATCTGCCCGGACGTGCAGCTGTACGGCTGGCACCTGGACGGCGGGCTCGCCGATTACGTTGCGGTTCCGGAACACCGCGTCTACCCCGTCGCGGCCGATCTCCGCCCGGAGATCGCAGCGCTTGCGGAGCCGGTCGCGGTTTCGATCCACGGCCTTTCGCGTGGCGGCTTCGAGCCCGGCCAACGGGTCCTGGTGCTGGGCGCTGGGGCGATCGGGCAGATGACGCTGCTGTGCGCGCGAGCTCTCGGCGCCGGCGAGGTGTGGATGACCGCGCGCTACGCCCAGCAGGCGGAGGCGGCCAGAGTGCTCGGCGCGAAGCGCGTCCTGACCGAGGAGGAGGCCAGTCTGGGCCAGCTACAGGGCTTGGGTCGCAGCTCGGCATTCGACCTCGTGGTCGAGACTGTCGGCGGCCATGCGGATACCCTCGCGTCCGCCTGCGCCGCGGCCCGACCGGGCGGCGTCGTCAGCGTGCTGGGCGTGTTCATGGAGGTGCCGTCGCTGGACCCCATGCAGGCTCTGATGAAAGAGCTCGACCTGTGCTGGTCGAACTGCTACCACCGCGCCCGGAACGGACGGGCCGACTTTGAGCTTGCCGCGGGGCTGGTGGATACCGAGCGCGAATCGCTGGCGCACCTGACCACTCACCAGTTCCCGCTTACCGAGGTGGAACGCGCCTTCGAGATCGCCTCGGACAAGAAGTCCGGCGCGGTCAAGGTGACCGTCTGCCCTTGATGGACTGGCGTGGCTGGCACCAGTGGCGCCAAGAAGCGGTGTCTTTCGTGTCAAGTCGGTGCCGATCCCGGACGATGAGGACGGCGAGGCCCGTGGGATGTCGCGCACAGCAAACGAACGTCGCCGCAGTCAGCGACATAGACGTCGCCTGGATGTGCGCTTCTGGAACGACGAGCTCGAGGGCCGGGGCTTCACCACGAACGTGTCCAACAAGGGCCTACTGATCGAGACCAGCAAGACCCTGCGGCTCGGCCAGCGCTTCCACCTGGAGATCATTCTTCCCGCTACGAGCTTTTACGCGGAAGCCGTGGTCGTGCGGCGCAAGGTGTACCCGCCGCACGCCCGCTCCATGTTCAAGCCCATCGTCGGGCTCCGCTTTGTCGGCATTCGCGAGGTCGTAAAGAGCATCTCGTCCGCCCCTGCGGAGACGGACGGCGGGCTGCGGGTCGATCTCTCGGACCCCGCGCGTCTCGGGGAGGTTTACGAGCGGGATATCAAGTACGGGGCCCTCCTGGTGTCTACGCGGGAGGAGCCCGAGGTCGACAGCGAGGTCATGGTCGCCGTGATCCTCCCACCTCCCCACGGCCAGATCGAGTGCAGGGGTACGGTCGTCAAGCTGAGTCAGGAGCCCCCTGGCATCGCGCTGCGCCTGGCCGAGGTCGACCAGGTCCGCGGTCGGCTGATCGAGATCATCCGCGGGGCATAGCCTCGTCGTGGCGACGGGCGTCCGCGGAGTATGCTCTCTGCATGGGGGAGCCCCGTCCCGGTCTGGTGGAGCGGCTGCTCGCGTTCAGCCGAACCGCGTTGCTCGGTCCGGCAGAGGTCCGGGTGCGCCTGTTCGGCGACGGGCTCTGGCACCAGGAACGCATCCTGCGCGTGGCGCCCGCCGGACGCATTCCCGCGCGCATGGTGATCGCGCCCCTCGGCGATCGCAGCCTGTTCGTATGGTCGCCGTTACAGCTCACGTCGGGGTTGCGCGGTGCGCTCGACGAGCTGGGAGCCGTGCGCTTCGTGGTCGCGCCGAACACCTTCCACTACCTGTTCCTGGCCGACTTCGTCGCTGCCTACCCGGGAGCAGAGCTCTGGGGGAGCGCCGGGCCTCGCCGAGAAGTGCCAGGAGCTCCGCTTCACCGGTGAGCTCACAGAGGGTCGGGTAGGCGGTTGGTCGAAGGAGCTCGACCAGCAAGTGATCGGGCCGATTGGCGGCTTCTGTGAGGTCGCCTTTCTGCACAGGGCGAGTGGGACTCTGCTGCTCACGGATCTCGGCTTCAACCTGCTCGATCTTCCCCGGCTGTGGGACAGGCTGCTCTGGGGGGTGCTCGCGGATGCGAGCGGACGCTTCGGTCCGTCGCGCATCATGCGTTCGATCCTGGGTCGCGATCCCGAGCTAGTCCGGCGAGTCGTTGGGCAGGATCGCCGCCTGGGACTTCGACCGCATCCTGATGGCTCATGGTGCCGCGATCGAGAGCGGTGGGCCACGCGGCCTTCCTGCAGGCATACGCACCCTGGCTCTGAGACGTCCGTGTCTCGGAGCGACGGTGCTACCGCCCGGGCGGAACGGAACCGCATGAACGTACTCGAGGGGAGGTCGCCTTCATCACGGGGGCGGGCCAGGTAGGATCGACGAACTAGGGCGGCCAAGCGCTATGCCGCGGTGAGACGCGGCAGGATCGCGCCGATCGGGCCTCGAATCACCGCGTCGGCGAGGTCGTCCTTCTCCGTCGGCTCGGCGTTCAGGATCACGACCCTGGCGCCCGAGCGCTTCGCGATCGGTACGACCTCCGCGATCGGGTATACGGAGAGGGTCGAGCCGATCGCCAGCAGCAGGTCGCAGCTCTCGGCCACGCGCTCGGAGCGCGCCAAGTCCTCCGGGACCAGGTTCTGCCCGAACGAGATCGTCGCGGATTTCAAGATGCCCCCGCAGGTCACGACACGCGGGATCATCTTCGCCGGCGCGAACACGCTCGAGCACGCGCTCGATCGGTCCCCGCTCGCCGCAGCTCATGCATATGAAGTCTTGGATCGTGCCGTGGATCTCGATCATCAGCGATTGTGAGATGCCGGCCTCCCGGTGGAGGCCGTCGACATTCTGCGTGATCAACGCCAGGAGCTTCCCCCG
>CBDDEE010000020.1:0-153232 GCA_965226855.1 Myxococcota bacterium
GTGTCCCCGAGAGGGCGAGGTACGCCGTGCGCTGTCGCCCGATCCGGCGCGGGATGCTCACGGTGCCGCCCGCTCCCGGGACCAGGCCCATGCTCACCTCGGGCAGCTGAAAGAAAGCGTCCTCGCTCGCCACTACGCGTCCCGCGAACGCGGGGAGCTCGATACCGGCGCCCACGCATGCTCCGTGAACCTCGACGCAGACACGCTCGGCACACGCCGCGAGCAGACGGCCCGGGTTGCGCGTGCTCCGGATCGCGTGCGCGGTCGCGGGATCTGGGAGCGTGCCGAACTCGTCCAGATCTCCTCCGCTGCAGAACGACGGGCCCGCACCGCTGAGCACGACCTGCCGCACCTCGGAATCGGTCAGTACCAGCTGCAGCGCCTCTGACAGGGCATCGCGCATCTCCGCGGAGAAGGCATTCCGCTTGCCCGGGCGGTTCAAGATCAGACGCAGACTGCCATCAAAACGCTCCACGCGGACGGCGGGACCGGGATCTCCCTTGCGGCGCCGTCGGGGCTTGCGCTGCGCCAGCCAGGCAGCGAACTCGGGACCGCTCTGCAGCGTGGAGTAGACCAGGGACTCCGTCACCAGCGCCTCGTGCACGTCGAGGGTCTCGCCGTGGCGCAGCTGCTGGACCAGCGCGAGCGCAGCCAGCGGCGTTTGCCCGATGGGGTCCATGAGCAGGTCGAGGTCGTCCCGCGACGAGACCGTGACGTCGAAGCGGTCGATGAGCTCGGCTCCCGCCCGCGACAGCGCGTCGCCGCACACGGCGATGGATACGCAGGGCGCCTGCGCGAGCGCCGTGCGCGTCGCGGCCAGGGTCTCTGCGTTCAGGGCCGCACTCGAAGACAGGTCCACCACGAGTGCCGGAGCGGCTCCCATGACGGGGGAGAAGGCTTCCAGGCCGTACGGGGACCGCAGTCGCTCCATGGCCTGTGCCAGCGTCAGCACGCCCCGACTCAGTCTCCTGCCAGGTCGGCCCGCACCACGCGGCGCAGCAGCTTGCCCGTCTCGTTGTACGGGAGCTCGTCGCAGAACTCGATGCGTGACGGCACGCGCGAGGAGCGCAGCCGTCCCTTGACCCAATCCTGCAGCTCGGACACGCCTACCGAGCTTCCCTGCCGCGTTACCACCACCGCCGCGACCGCCTCGCCCCATTGCACGTCAGGGATTCCCACGACGGCGCAGTCCGCGACCGCCTGGTGCTGGAGAAGTACGTCCTCGATCTCGCCCGGCGACAGGTTCTCGCCGCCGCGAACGATCACGTCGTCAATTCGGCCCTCCACGAACAAGTAGCCCTCCGCGTCCATCGAGCCGCTGTCTCGGGTCGGGAACCAGCCTTCGCTCTCGAGTCGGGTACCGCGGCCAAGGTACTCGCCCGAAACCTGCTCTCCGCGCACGTGGATCTCTCCGACCTGGCCAGGGCCCAGCTCCTTCCCCTCCTCGTCGCGGATCTCGACCTCGAGGCTCGGCAGCGCGCGACCGACAGAGACAAGCCTGCGCTGCACGGCGGGGTCCGCGCTGGCGGCCGCCTCGCGATGATCGTCGGGTCCGAGCACCGCGATGGTCGAGCTCGTCTCGGTGAGACCGTAGGCGTTGGTGAAATCAGCGTCCGGGAAGAGCTTCATCGCGCGCTCGATCACGGGCAGAGGCATCTTGCCGCCCCCGTAGGCGAGCGCCCGCAGGTGCGGCAGGTCGGCGCTTCCCGAGTCCTCGAGGACGTCGACGATTCGTGCCAGCATGGTGGGAACAACGAAGGCGTGGGTGACACCCTCGGAGCGCGCGAGCGCCAGCCAGTTTTCGGCTGTGAAGCCGGGGAGCTGCACGACGCGACGGCCGGAGTATACGGAGCTCAAGATGGACGCCATGCCGGCCACGTGGTACGGCGGGACACTGACGAGTGTTGCTTCCTCCTCGCCCGCTCCCCCGAAGTCGACCGAGCCGAGGATGTAGGAGACCAGGTGCTTGTGGCGCAGCACCGCAGCCTTCGGAGCCCCGGTGGTGCCGCTGGTGTACAGCAGCACGGCGATCTTGTCAGGATCCATCGACCACTCGGGCGCTGGGTTCCCACCGGGAACGACCCGAGCAAGAAAGGCGTCTCGCTCGACGGGGCTAGTCCCGGGGAGGCGCTGCAGCTGCGGAACGCGCTCGGCGTCCGCAATCAGATAGGAGGGAGCGATCTCGCCGACGAGCGAGTCGAGCTCGCCGGCCGTCAAGCGGTAGTTGAGCGGCACGAAGGGCACCCCAGCCCAGGCGCTGGCGAAGAGCGCGATGGGGACGGCCGGGCTGCTCACGTCCAGGAGTGCCATGCGCTCCGCCCCGGAGGCCCGCAAGTCCGACGCGGCAGCTCCGGCCGCGTCGAAAAGCTGCCGGTAGGTCAGCTTGGTCGAGCCGCTCTGGAAGGCGACGCGGTCGCCGAAGCCCTCGGCGGCCATCTCTAGCAGCATCATCAGGTTCATCGGTCAGTCCGAAGACGGGAGCTTCTTTGCTTCCTTGAGCTTGAGCAAGACCCCATTCGCGGCGAGCGAGCCGTCTCCGGCCTTCGTGCAGAGAAGCTCGAGGCCTCCCCCGTCGTTGACATAGCGCTTGCCGAGCTTTGACCCCTCAGCCGCATCGGGCGAGACCGAGAGCCCCGCGGGCGGCGTCTGTGCGACATCGATCATCGGGACTCCGCCGCAGCTCACCTCGACCACGTCGTCCGGAACTGAGATGACCATCGCCTCCGTGGTGCACGTAGCGCTGCGCAATCTGGATCCCGTCTTCAGGTCGGCCATGACGAAGCTGCCTCCTAGAGAGATGATATCAGTGACCGCATGATACCAGCTCGCTCCACGCTCGCCGATAGGAGCCGCGCGCTTCCGGGCCGCGGGCGGAGCGCAGCGGCAGGAGGACCGGGCATGAGGAGCTTGCCGCCGTGCTGATCCGCGCCGCGGAGGTCGGCGGGTGCGCTCCACTCGACGTGCGGCTCGCTGCTGGGAGGATCACGGAGATCGGCGCAGGACTCTCGCGAGCTCCCCGCGAAGCTGTACTAGAGGCCGACGGTGGCGCGCTCTTGCCCGGCCTTCATGACCATCACCTGCACCTCTTCGCCCTCGCTGCGGCCGAGGCCTCGGTGCGCTGCGGTCCACCCGAGGTGCGCGGTGTGGAGGAGCTGGCCGAGGCGCTGCGGGCGTGGAGCGGAGCTGGAGAATGGGTCCGCGGCGTCGGCTACCACGAGTCGGTCGCGGGTACGCTAACCCGCTCCGAGCTCGACGCGCTCCTCCCCGAGCGGCCGGTGCGCATCCAACACCGCAGCGGTGCACTCTGGATGCTGAACTCGGCCGCGGTGAGCCGCCTGGGGCTCGACGGCGGGGTCGCGGCTGATGGGGTCGAGCGGGCTACCGACGGCCGGGCCACCGGACGGTTGTTCGGTCTGGACGCCTGGCTTCGCGAGCACCTCGAGCGCTCCCGCCCCCCGCAGCTGGCGGAGGTGGGGAGGAGGCTAGCCCGGCTCGGGCTGACCGGTCTCACGGACACCACGCCCAGCAACGGACCCGACGAGCTCGCCGCCTTCGAGGCGGCCATCGAGCAAGGGGCTCTGCCCCAGCAGCTCGTCGTAATGGGCAGCTCCGAGCTCTGCGAGTCGGACCGGGTCACCCTGGGTCCGGTCAAGCTGCTGCTGCGCGACGATGACCTCCCAGAGCTCGAGCAGCTCGAAGAGAGCATCCGCTCCGCGCACGCAGCTGCCAGAAGGATCGCGGTCCACTGCGTGACGCGGGTCCAGCTCGTGCTCACGCTCTCGGCGCTCGGCGCCGCGGGCTGCCTGCTCGGAGACCGCATCGAGCACGCGTCCGTCACTCCCCCGGACGCGATGCGGCTGCTGGCGGCCCTGCCTGTTGCGGTGGTGACCCAGCCAAACTTCGTGCGCGAACGAGGCGACGCGTATGCGGTCGAAGTGGACGAGCCGGACCGGCCCTGGCTGTACCGCGGGCGGGGCTTCCTGGCAGCGGGGGTCGCCCTAGGCGGCGGCACCGACGCCCCGTTCGGAGACCCGGACCCGTGGGCCGCGATGCGCGCCGCCGTCGAGCGGCGTACCGAGTCCGGGTTGTGTCTTGGTCCCGAGGAGCGGCTCAGCCCCGAGCAGGCGCTGGCGCTCTTCACCTCGTCGCTGGACGCACCAGGCGGGGTATCGCGCGCCGTGGAGGCGGGGAGCCCCGCGGACCTCTGCCTGCTCGATCGACCGTGGTCCGCCGCGAGGCGTGAGCTCTCAGGCGACCACGTCGCGGCGACGATCCGCGACGGCGCCGTGATCTGGCGAGCATCCTAGTTTCGGAAGCAGCAGGCGAAGCCTGCTGGACCGCGGCGACTAGCATGATCCGGACTAGGAGTCCTAGATGACCTTGCGGTCCCGCAGGTCGCTGATGCGCTCCCACTCGTACCCGAGCAGGTCCAGCAGGACCTCCTCCGTGTGCTGCCCGAACTCGGGGGCGGGCAGCCGGACCTTACCGGGCGTCTCGCTCAGGCGAACGGGCATCCCCATGACCTGGGTCTTGCCGAACGCCGGGTGCTCGAAGTCGACGATGTAATCGTTCGCCAGTACCTGCGGATCATCCGGTAGGTCGTCCACGCTGTTCACCAGCGTGAAGATCAGGTCCCCGGCCTCGCGCAGGAGCTTCATCCACTCTTCACGAGGCTTGGTAGCGAACACCTCGTCGAAGATCGCGACTGCGGCCTCGGCGTTCGCGCCACGCGCGCGCTGATCGGCGAAGCGCTCGTCCGTCTCGAGCTCGGGCCGACCGATCCCCCGACACACGTCTCCCCAGTAGCGGTCCGCCTGGAGCATGGCTAGCGCGAGCCACTTGCCATCCGCGCAGCAGTAGTGGTTCCAGAGCGGATTCGCCGCGCTTTTTCGCGCCGTGCGCCGGAAGGCAGAGCCCAGCATGAGTCGCGCGGAGAGACTCAGTCCCTGCAGCATCGCCATGCTTCCCAGGTGAGACGCATCGACCTGCTGGCCGATACCCAGGCGCTCGCGCGCGACGAGCGCAGCCATCACCCCGTAGGCCAGCATGATGGCGCCCATCTGGTCGGCGACTCCACCGGCGATGCCGAGCGGCGGCATGTCCGGCTCACCCACGGCCTGCATCATCCCCGAGCGGGCCAGCCCCAGCATGTCGAAGGAGGGTTCGGCGCTGTCCGGACCCTCGGGACCGTAGCCGGTCGCGCTCGCATAGATCAGCTTGGTGTTGTGCTCGCGCAGCGTTGCGTAATCGAGACCCAGCCGCTTTGCCACGCCCTTGCGGAAGTTCTGAACGAACACATCCGACTTGGCAACGAGCTGGTAGACGATCTCGCGTGCCTCCTGCTGTTTCAGGTCGAGCGTGATGCTCTTCTTGTTGCGGTTGTTCGCCTCGAAGTAGAAGTTCGGGCGATCGGAGAGGTCCCTCCCGCCCATCTTGAAGATGCTGCGGCCCGGATCACCGGCCTCGCGCTCTTCGATCTTGATGACCTCGGCGCCGAAGTCTCCCAGCATCACCGTAGAGACCGGTCCCTGCTGCCAAATCGTCCAGTCGAGCACTCGAATCCCGTCGAGCGGCATGGCCATGTGCGATTCCTCTCCTCTGCCCCTGTGGCAATGTAAGTGGTCGGGGGTGGGTAGAACAAGCCCGCTTTACTGCAGGTAGTTGCCTCCGCTGAGACGCCTCGCCTTGGGGTCGACCTGGACGTGGACGAGGGCCACTCCTGGCGCGGCGAGCGCCCGCTCCAGGGCGGGCCGCAGCTCCTCGGGCTGCTCGACGCGCTCCGCGTGACCGTCCACCATCTCCGCCAGCTTCTCGTAGCGCGCGGGCAGCAGGCTCGCGATGCGCGGCGAGCCCGGGGGAAACATCCCGTCCTGGATCATGTGCCCCGCGATGCCCTCGTTGTTCGAGACCACGAATAGGACGGAAGCTCCGATGCGCGCGACCGTCTCCACCTCCATAGCGGCGGCTCCGAACGCGTAGTCGCCCAGAACGGCAACCGACGGACGCTCCGGGGCGGCGAGCTTCGCGCCGATCGCGTACGGCACACCAGTCCCCATGCAGCCCGTCGTACCAGCGTTGAGACGAGAGCGCGCGCTGTAGCTCGGGAGGATCGCCCGGCAGACGCCCATGATGGTCTCGCCGTCGACGGAGATCGTGGCGTCCCGGCCCACGGCATCGCGCACCTCGCGAACCAGCCGGTACGGATTGATGGGGACAGAGTCGAGCGCCATGGCCGACGCCAGAGCCTGCTCGTTCTGTCGCCGCTGCTCCCCGAGCTCCTTTAGCCACGGGGTCGCGGCGCAGCGGAGCACGCGTCCCTGCAGGGCCTCCCCCAGCTGCTGCGCGGCGACAGCCGCGTCGGCGACCACGCCGAGCTCCACCTCCGCGGAGCTGTACATCTCTTCCGCATCGACGTCGATCTGCGCGATGCGAACTCCCTCGGCGTAGCGCGGCGCTCGGCCAAAGCCGAAGATCCAGTTGAAGCGCCCCCCGATCATCACGATCGCATCGGCGCCCTTCAGAGCGACGGAGCGAGCGGCGTTCATGAAGTACGGGTTGTCGTCGGGGATCACGCCCCGAGCCATGGGCGACGCGATGTACGGAATCCCCAGGTTCACCAGGCGCTCGAGGGGAGCGCCCGCGTCTGCCCACGCGCTGCCCTTGCCCAGCAGCACCAGGGGCCGCTCCGCGCCGGCCAGCAGGTCCGCGATGCGCTCGATGGCGTTCGGGTCAGGATAGGGCGCAGTCACGTCGGGCTGCGCCCGTCGGAGCCTGACCTCCGCGTCGGAGATGCGCCGCGAGGTCACCTGTCCGGGATAGTCGAGGTAGACCGCGCCCGGGCGACCACTCACGGAACGACCCAGGGCAAGGTACAAGAGCTCGGGGATGCGTTCGGTGCGGTCCACCTGAGCGGTCCACTTGCAGTTCGGCGCGGCGGCCCGCAGCTGATCCGTTTCCTGGAAGCCGCCGAGCCCAACCGTTGCCGAGTGGCTCGATCCGCCGAGGACCACGAGCGGCATGGCGCTGGCCGTCGCCACGTACATCGAGGTCAGCGTGTTCGTCATCCCGGGACCCGAGGCGGCGATGACGACGCCCGGCTTGCGCTTGACGTAGCCCCAGGCAGACGCCATGAACGCGGCCGACTCCTCGTGGCGGCAGCCCACTACTTTGATGCCCTCCTCGACGGCACCCGCGAAGACCTCGATCATCGGCCCTCCCACCACGCCGAAGATGGTGTCGATCCCGGCTGCCACGAGCTGCTTTGCCGTGATCTGACCGCCGTTGAGTTCCGCCATGGACACCTCCTCTGCGCTGCTACGCGCCAGTTAGGGGAGCAGGACCACCGCCGGCCCGCGCAAGAGCCTCGCGCGACGCGCACCAGCTCTGGAGCGACCGGATCTCGATAGAGAGCAGCGTCGGTTCTCCCCGAAACACCGGCGTCTCCCGGTACTGAGCATACTTGTCTCGCAGTGCCCGTGCAGCCGCTTCGATTGTGGCCTCCGTGTCGGCGTTCGCGCGCGTGATCACGCTCGCGTGACCGGCGATGCGGAGCCACCACAGCCGACTCCAATCCGTCTCGTAGGAATCGAGCAGAAGGCTGACGCGCGGGTCGCGGCGCACGTTCACCAGACGAGCCAGGGCCGAACTGGCCTTAGGCTTGCCGTCGACCGCGGACCAGAGCCGTCCCCGGCACCGGGCGAAAACGATGGGCACCAGCTCGGGCCCACCATCGGCGCCGAGCGTCGCGAGGCGGGCCACGGGCCAACAATCCAGCAGGCGTTCCACCGCAGCGGGGGTGAGCTGCACCGGACTACCGGAGCGGGGCTGTGCAGCTCGGCACTAGTGGACCCCGTGTGGCTGGCTGAGCTCGAAGGAGGGGATCTCGGCCCGGAAGACGTCGCCGTCGCGAGTCAGCATCTGGTAGGTGCCACGCATGGCTCCGAACGGCGTGCCGAGCGGGCAACCCGACGTGTACTCGAAGGAGCCTCCGGGCTCGAGGATCGGCTGCTTTCCGACGACCCCCGTTCCTTCCACCTGCTCGGTGCGTCCTGCGGCGTCCGTGATGATCCAGTGGCGGCTCTGGAGCTGCACGGTCTCGTCGCTCTCATTGGTGATCCTGATCGTATAGAGGAAAAAATACTGACCCCGGAGCGGATTGGACCGCTCGGAGTAGTAGCGCGACTCGACGTGCACGCGCACACCGTTGGTGAGGGCTTCTGCTTCTCCTCCCGGCAAGCCAGGGCTCCTCCGATTCGGTCATCCGATCTTAGCCGACGGACCCTTCGCGCGTTAGCGCTTCCACGACCCCCCGCGACGGGTCGAGGCGAGCCAGGCCAACCGCCAGCGCCAGCAGGCAGAGGAGGCTGGCAACAAGGTACGGTGTCGCAGTCCCGATCCACGAGTACATGGTAAGGAAGACGAGGGGGCCGGCGACGCGCGACAGGGATTGGGCGCTGTTGTTGAGGCCCATGGCCTCTCCCTGCACGCCTTCGGCCATGCGGCTCAGCTGCGCGGTGAATGTTGGCGCCAGCACCGAGAAGCCGACGGCCAGCACCAAGCCAGCCCCGACGAGGCTGGTCCAGCTCTGCGCGACGGCGATTCCGACGAGGGCGACCGCCATCACGCCCGCTCCCACCAGGAGCAGCTTGTGATCCGTATAGTGACGCGAGAGCCGAGGGATCAACACGCCCTGTACCATGACCGCGACCATGCCCATCGAGAAGATCAGGAAACCTACACTGTAGGTGGTACCTCCCAGACGGTCGGCCACGAGGAATCCGAGCGTGCTGTCAACGCCGAGGCGTCCGGTCGTGGTCAGAAAACTGTAGCCCAGAAAGGGCAGGAGCCCGGCGGCGATACGCCGCGTCGTGAGCCCGTCCCGGCGCAGCTCGACACGCCGCTCTGCCGCCGCGCGCCGGAGCTCGGGCGTGAGACTTTCTGGCAGGACCAGGAGCACGGCAACGGCGGTCGCCAGACCCAGACCCGCGGAGGTGAAGTACGGCAGGCGCAGGTCGACACTCCCGAGCACCCCACCCAGCAGCGGACCAAAGCTGACTCCGAGCGCGATCGACGCCCCCAGGAGCCCCATGGCCGGGCTGCGTTCCTCAGGCTCGGTCACGTCGGCGACGTAGGCGAACAGCGCTGGCATGGCGGCGGCCGAGAACAGGCCGCCGAGCAGCCGGGCGCCCAGCAGCTCAGCAAAGCTACTTCCAAGCCCGAACAGGAGAAAGCTCACGGCAAAGCCCAGCAGCCCGATCAGGATGGCGAGCTTGCGGCCGCTGCGCTCGGAGAAGCGCCCCCACGCGGGGCTCAACAGCACGCCGACCGCGGGATAGGCGCTCATCAACAGACCCGCCTCGACGTCGCTCAGCGCGAGCGAACGCGTGAAGTACGGGAGCACGGGGAACAGGACGCCTAGGCCCAGCATCAGCAGAAACGCAGTTGTCGCGATGAGCAGCAGAGGGCGTGGCATCAGGGCGCGAGGTTTACAGGAGATCGGTCGGCGAGACCAGTCGGTTAGAATCGTGCCATGAGCTTCACCACGCGTCCCACGCTTCAGGGCTACGGAGGCGCCGTCAGCGCCGGACACTACCTGGCGACCCAGGCAGGCGCGCAGATACTCGCCAACGGTGGAAACGCCGCGGACGCCGCCTGCGCTATGGGCTTCGCCCTACAGGTGCTCGAGCCTCACATGAACGGGCCCGCTGGTGAGGTCCCCATCCTGATCTACCTGGCCGCCGAGGACCGAACCTTCGCGATCTCGGGACAGGGGACGGCGCCGGACGCCGCGACGATCGAGCGGATGAGGAGCCTGGGCCTCGACCGGATCCCCGGCGACGGGCTGCTGCCCGCAACAGTGCCGGCAGCACTCGATGCTTGGTGCCAGCTCTTGGAGCGTTTCGGCACCCTGCGCTTCCTTGACGTCGTGGCTCCCGCCCGAAAGCTCGCGGGGGACGGCTTCCCCATGTACCCCTTCCTACACGGCATCCTCGGTATGCTCGAGCAGCGCTTCCGGGAGCAGTGGCCGTCGAGCGCCGAGCTCTACCTCCCCGTGAAGCAGATCGGCCAGCGTCAGACGAACCCGGCCTATGCGGCGCTGCTGGAGGAGCTGGTGGATGTGGAGCGCACTGCCGCGAGCCGCGAGGCGGGCATTCGGGCCGCGCGCGACGCGTTCTATCGCGGTCGACCCGCGGAGCAGATCGAGAAGTTCCTCGCGACACCGATACGTGACGGGAGCGGGAGAGCGCATCCGGGTCTGCTCAGCGCCGACGATCTGGCTCGATACGCGGGTCGGATCGACGACCCCGTGTCAGCGTCGTACCGCGGAAGCGAGGTCTGGAAGTGCCCGCCGTGGACCCAGGGTCCGGTCTTCTTGCAGCAGCTCGCCCTGCTCGAGGGCTTCGATCTTGCTGCTATGGGTCACAACAGCGTTTTCGCGCTGCACACGTTGCTCGAGTGCGCCAAGCTCGCGTACGCGGACCGAGACGCGTGCTACGGCGACCCCCTCTTCGCAGACGTACCGCTCCCGAAGCTGCTCTCCGAGCGCTATGCGGAGTCGCGACGCGCCCAGATCGACCCCAAGCGGGCGTCGCTCGAGCTGCGGCCGGGACTCGGCAAGCTTCCCCAAGGCTGGCCAATTGTGGCGGGGGAAGACGCGGTGTCCCTCGAGCCGCAGGCGCTGGCGGCGGAGCAGGAACGTTCGAGGGTCGCCTCGGGCCGAGCCGACACCACGCATCTCGACGCCGCCGACCGCTGGGGCAACCTGGTGAGCGCAACCCCCAGCGGTGGATGGATCCCCTCCTCGCCCGTGATCCCCGAGCTCGGCTTCCCGGTCGGCACGCGCGGACAGATGTTCAGCCTGGATCCGACCCACCCGAACTCACTCGCTCCGGGCAAGCGCCCCCGCACCACGCTGACACCTTCCATGGCCCGGCTGGCCGACGGTCGCCGCGTTGCCTTCGGAACCCCCGGTGGGGATCAGCAGGATCAGTGGACCCTGCAGTTCTTCCTCAACACGGTCGACTTCAGCATGGGGGACCTGCAAGCCGCTATCGACGCCCCGACCGTGCACACGCGCCACATGATCGAGTCGTTCTACCCTCGCCTCTTCCGCCCCGGCCTCTCCATTGCGGAGGAACGCATCCCGGACGCAACCATCCGCGAGCTCGCGCAGCTCGGCCACCGCATGCAACGCAGCGGCCCCTGGGATCACGGCCGGGTCCTCGCCGTAGCCCGCCACCCCGAAACTGGCCTCTGTGAAGCCGCTGCCTCCCCCCGCAGCCGAGTCGCCTACGCGGCCACGCTCGCCTGACCGCGAACACTCGCCGCTACCAGCCAGGTTACCGCAGGTAGCTTCGCCGAATACCGGAGTACCACGGGAGGGAGGATCTTCGGGTGAGGTTCCGGGCTCCTCCGGGCCCCTGTTTCAAAGCCAATTCGCTGGAGAGGAGCTGGAGAGCGGCAGAGCACGCCCTCGAGGCTACGCGGACTCTCCAACCAGTTTTTGCAGGGCTCTGTGGATTACCGCGAGGGCTTCCGTGTCGCGGGCGCAGTAGCTGCGTAGAGCATTGCGGGTACGGATCTCTTCTGGCTCGTCGAGCTCGGCTCGGGCGATCTGTTCGAGGGCTCGGGCGGCGGCGCCGCCTTCAGAGATCTGGTCGAGGTCTGCGTAGGTGAAGCCCGGGGAGAGCGCAGCGGCCACGCGCTTCAGGGATAGGGAGCCGCGGAAGTCGACGTGGTAGAGATCGTTTCTGATGATCGCCTGGAGGTCAATCAGGCGGGCGCGGATTCGCTCGATCGGGGCTGCGAGCTCGGGGAGCGCGATGGCCAGGTCAGCGAGAACGCGGTCCTCGAAGGGAGAGTAGACGACAACCGGCTCGTCGCGGGCGGCTAGCGCAGCGAGCAGGGTCTCGGCGAACTCGTGCCGGGGGTCGCACCTTCCCGTGGCAAGGAAGTCCAAGTGATCGAGCGCGCCGGCCGTAGCCCGACGATGGAGCGACCAGCCGAAGGGGATCACCTGGAAGGGTCGAGTGCCAGCAAAGATCGGGACTGCCGGTGCGATGGCCTCGAAGTCCAGGTAGCTCGAAGCCGTACCGAGGGTGACAAGCGCGCCCGGCAGGCTTGCCGACAGCGCAAGCCGACCGTCGAGATGCGCGTTGCGCGCGCGCGTTTGAGCCTCCCGAAGCGGAAAGCTCGCGGGGATCTCTGCGATGCGCTCGATCCCGGCTTCGCGCAGCGCGTGAAAGTCGCTGCTACGCAGGCCCGGTAGCAGGTCGATCCAATCGTCGGGGTGCCGCTTCAGACAATGAGCGCGGAACTCGCACGACCACGGACGACGGCAGTGCGGCGAAGGCTCTGCCATGGGTAGCTCGGTGGACTCGAGGACGCCAGTGAGGCGCTCGGCCTGGTCGGCGACGTCGTCGAGGAGGAACTCCACCTCAGCGGTCACGTCGCGCCGGGAGAAGTAGGCCTGCCAATCGATTGGCCCGGACTGTCGCACGAACGACTCGTCGACATAAATGACCTCGAGCGCTGTAACCGCGAGACCATTCGCTCGGGTCGCGAACAGTGCGAAAGCGGTCTCGTCGAGATCGTCCTCGCGGACGTTCCCCGACTCCTTCACGGTGCAGAGCTTCCAGCTCCGCGGGCCGGAACGCTCGAGCACGTCGACACGGATCTGCACGGACTCGTGAGAGAATGCTGCGTCGAAGATTGCAGGTACGGCGGCGTCTGCCAGCAGAGAGCGCGTGCGCTGGACAGCTTCCTCGTAGGGGAGCTCCGTCACCGCTCGGCCACCCGGAAACAGCCGGCGCGCGAGCCGAGCGGACTCCCGACTTCCGGCGAGGGTCTCCTCCAGGCTCGGCGAGCCAGGCTGTGCGCGCGAGGTCGCGTGCGTCGCGAGCCAGAGCCTGCGCTCGCACTGCAAGCCCGCCAGGTAGCCCGCTCGGCTCAGGAACGGAGGGGCGGACACGCTGCGCTCAGATGACGGCCTTGCCCTCGCGAAGCGCGCTGATCTTCTCGGCAGAGAAGCCCCAGTCGGCAAGCACCTCGGCTGTCTGCTGTCCGGGATGCGCGGGCGGCTCGGGCACGGCGCAAGGCGTACGACTGAAGCGCGGGGCAGGCGCAGGCTGCACGACTCCGGCCACCTCTATGAAGGTGTTGCGCAGCTTGTTATGAGGATGCTCGGGGGCCTCTGCGAGCGACAGGACCGGCGCGAAGCACACGTCCGTGCCCTCCATGATGTCGCACCACTCGTCGCGGGTCTTCGAGCGGAAGATGCTCGCGAGCCGCTCCTTCAGATCGGGCCACTGCGCGCGCACCATCTGGCTGGGGAGATCGTCGCTCTCGAGTGCGGAGTACTGCAGCAGCTCCGCGTAGAACTGCGGCTCGATCGAGCCGACCGAGATGTACTTGTCATCGGCAGTCAGGTAGACGTCGTAGAAGTGCGCGCCGGTATCCAGCAGGTTCGTGCCGCGCTCCTCGCTGAGAACACCCGCCGCGCGCATGCCAAAGAACATGGCCATCAGGGCAGCCGCGCCGTCGACCATGGCCGCGTCGACCACCTGGCCCTTGCCAGAGGTCGCGCGCTCGACGAGCGCTGTCACGATCCCGAAGGCGAGCAACATCCCGCCCCCGCCGAAATCCCCGACGAGGTTCAGCGGTGGTACGGGGGGACCGCCCCGGCGACCGATGCCCTCGAGCGCGCCCGCGAGGGCGATGTAGTTGATGTCATGTCCTGCCGCGTGCGCCAGCGGACCCTCCTGACCCCAGCCCGTCATGCGTCCGTAGACGAGGCGAGGGTTGCGCTCGAGACAGACTTCGGGGCCTACGCCGAGCCGCTCCATGACCCCAGGCCGGAAGCCCTCCATCAGCACGTCCGCACGCTCCACCAGCGCGAGCAGCGCCTCCACGCCGGCGGGGTTCTTCAGGTCGATAGCAACGCTGCGACGGCCGCGCGCCAGCGGGTCTATTGGCGGGCTGGACGCATCTTCGGGGGGACGCGCGGGCGGTCGATCGACCCGAACCACCTCTGCTCCCATGTCTCCGAGCATCATCCCGCAGAATGGACCGGGTCCGATCCCAACAAGCTCGATGACTTTCACACCCGCGAGTGGTCCCATGCGCCGACTCCCCCTGACTCGGATTCTCCCCGCAGCATACCACCGCGAGCGCGTGAGTGGCGCGCGCCGAAGCTCCGCTGGTCTGACGAGGGCGCTGCGTTACCCTGCGCCCCATGGAAGCGGGCATCGTCGGGCACCCCGGCTCCGGAAGGACCACCGTCTTCCGTGCGTTGCTCGCGCACCGCGCTCCCCCGGCAGCGGGCGCCAAGCGAAGACCGGCCGCGATCGGGGTGGTCCGCGTACCGGATGTGCGACTCGCTCGCCTCTCCGCGCTCTTCAAGCCGCTGAAGACCACACCCATCGAGATCGTAACGCACGATCTGTGCCCCTCGCTCGAGCCATCATTCTCGACCGCCGAGCTCGAGGCAATGAAGCGGATGGACGTGTTGCTGCTGGTCGTGCCCGCTTTTGCGGACTCATCGCCCGACGCGATCGTGGCGGAGCTGGAGCGACTCGTGGGCGACCTGTGCCTGGAAGACCTCGCCGCTGTCGAGCGTCGACTCGAGCGAGCGCGCAAGGAGAGAACCGACGCGACGACGATCTCCGCGCTCGAGGTCGCGCGAGCCGCTCTCGACGCCGAGCTACCGCTCGGAGCCGCCGAGCTCGCCGACACCACGCGACGGGAGCTGCGCGCCTACGCGCTCGTGACCGACCGCTCGATGATCGCGGTCTGCAACGTCGGCGAGAGCGACGCCGACAAGCCCGCTCCGGTGGCGCTCGTCGCGCGAGGCGCCGAGCTCGGGGTTCCGGCGCTCTCGCTCTGCGCGTCGCTCGAGGCCGAGATGGCGCAGCTCACCAGCGAGGAGCGCGTCGAGTTCCTGGCGGAGTACGGTGTGCAGGAGCCCGCGAGTGGCGCCGTGACTCGCGCGATCCTCGCGTCGGCGGACGTCATCCCATTTTTCACTGTAGGAGAGGACGAGTGTCGCGCGTGGCCGATCGCTCGCGGAACGCGTGCCCGACAGGCCGCAGGCAAGGTCCACTCGGACATCGAGCGTGGGTTCATCCGCGCGGAGGTCGTGAGCTTCGACGAGCTGGAGCCGCTGCCCGGACTGCTAGTCGAAGCCAAGAAGAAGGGCGTGCTGCGCTTGGAAGGCAAGGACTACGTCGTCCGCGAAGGCGACGTAGTGCACTTTCGATTCAACGTGTGACACACTGTTCGCTCTGCTCAAGCTCGCGCAAACGGGCTGCGATACAGTGAAGGGGCGGGAGACGACACTTTATGAAGCTCGTGCGAACAGCCTTCCTGCTGCCGCTCTTGTTCGTTCTCGTGGTCAGCGTCGACGGCGAGTCAAACGCTGCCGAGAAGTTCCCCGAGGCAGACAGCTTGCGCTCCACGGTTGCGTTCTGGATGCGCATCTATCTCGAAGTGACCGGAGACGCGGGGCTTCTGCACGACTCGCGTCACCCCGGGATCGTCTACGAGACCGTCGACTTTCAGGGCATCACGGGCAGGCGTGCGCGCCAGCGCGTGGTGAACGAACGAAGGCGCCAGTGGCGCGGGGCGCTAGGTCGCCTGGGCAGAGGCCGAGAGCCCCGCGACGAGACCGAGCACTCCATTCTGCGCGCCTTCACGCTGGAGCTGGGACATGAGCCCACCCGCGAGGAGCTCCGGGCCGGCTCGCAGCGCGTGCGCTTCCAGCTGGGCCAGCGCGACAAGTTCCGGCAGGGACTGATCGCGTCGGGGGCATACGAGGACGAGATGAGCGCCATCTTCCGCGACCTGGGACTCCCTGTGGACCTGGCCTACCTGCCCCACGTCGAGTCCTCGTTCAATCTCCGCGCATACTCAAAGTACGGCGCGGCCGGCGTCTGGCAGTTCATGCGCTCCACCGGTCGCCGCTACATGACCATCAGCTACACGATCGATGAGCGGCTGGACCCGATTCGCGCGACGCGCGCCGCCGCGGAGCTGCTGCGGGACAACTACAAATCGCTGGGAAGCTGGCCCCTCGCCATCACGGCCTACAACCATGGCGATGCAGGCATGAGACGGGCCAAGCGGAGGCTCGGAACCGACGACATCGCCGTGATCATTGCCAGGTACCACAGCCGGACCTTCGGCTTCGCCTCACGGAACTTCTACCCTCAGTTCCTTGCCGCGCGGAAGATCGTACGCTCGTATCCTTCCTACTTTGGTCCGCTACAGCGCGATAAACCCGAGGCCGTCGACACCGTGACATTACCGTCCTACACCGACGTCGCGGACCTGCAGGAGTACCTCGGCGTGACGCCGGCGCTGCTCAAGGCCTTCAACCCATCGCTGCGACCGCCGGTATTTCGTGGGGTGAAGCGCATTCCCGAGCACTACACGCTCCGGCTTCCCGCCGGAACGGTGGAGCCGGACTCCGAGACCTGGCTGGCCGCGCTTCCCGAAGCAAAGCGACATGCGGTGCAAACGCGCAGCGACTACTACCAGGTGCGACGCGGCGACACGCTGAGCAAGATTGCAGAGAACCATCGAACGAGGGTCTCGACCCTGGTCGCGATCAACAGCCTGCCGAGTCGCCATCGCATCTACCCGGGCCAGGTGCTCCAGCTGCCGGATGGCACGCGCACGGCCGCCCGCTCGACCCGGCTCGTCCGGACGGCCAACGCGGCCCGGCGCAGCGCACCGATTCCGGTGGAGAAGATCCAGCCGGCACCTGATCGACCGCTGCCCCTCGACGACAACTCTCCCTGGCGCAGGCTCGACGGCGAGTGGATCATCGTCGACGCCGGCGAGACGCTCGGACACTTTGCTGAATGGCTCGAGCTTCAGACGAGCCGGCTGCGCAGGCTGAACGGCATCTCGGGTCGGCGACCGCTGCGCATGGGCCAACGGTTGCAGCTGGACTTCTCGGCCGCCTCGCCGAAAGCCGTCCTGCAGCGCCGCATCGAGTTCCACAAGGGGATCGAGGAGGACTTCTTCGGGAGCTACACGGTCGCGGGCACGGTGAATCACACCCTGCGCCGCGGGGAGAGCCTCTGGGTCCTGTCACACGATGTCTACACGGTTCCGATCTGGCTGATCCATCGCTACAACCCCGGAACCAACCTCACGCAGCTGAGCCCGGGAGCCACGCTGAAGATCCCAGTCGTCGAGCGCAACTAGCGGCTGAGAAGGCTTCGAGCGATTACCAGGCGCTGGATCTCGGACGTGCCCGCGCCGATCTCCATCAGCTTCGCGTCCCGTGCGATGCGCTCGACGGGGTACTCGCGCGTGTAGCCGTAACCGCCGAAGATCTGGATGGCGTTCATGCCTGCGCGCGTACCAGCCTCGGAGGCGAATAGCTTTGCCGCGGAAGCCAGAGCGCTGCAGTCCGGCCCGGTCGATTCGATGCAACGCCTGGCAGCCTCGTACACGAGCAGGCGCGCGGCCTCGAGCTCCGTGTACATGTCCGCCAGCATCTTCTGGATCATCTGAAAGTCCGCGATGGGTCTGCCGAACTGCTCACGCTCTTGCGCATAGCGCAGCGAGTGATCGAGCGCCGCCTGTGCGAGGCCAACGGAGATCCCCGCCAGAGTGGCGCGCTCTACGTCGAGGCCGCGCATCATCATCGGGACCGCCCGGTTCTCGGTCCCGATCAGGTTCTCGGCGGGGATCTCGACAGCATCGAAGCGCAGCTCGGCCGTCGGACTGCCCCGCATGCCCATCTTGTCGAGGGTACCGCCGCAGGAGAAGCCCGGACTCTCGCTGGAGACCAGGAATACGGAGATCCCTTGCGCCCCCTGGTCGGGCTCGGTCCTGGCGTAGACCACGAGCGTCTGTGCCTCCGAACCGTTCGTGATGAAGGTCTTGGAGCCATCGAGGACGTAGCCGTCTCCCTTCCTCACGGCTCGACTCCGCAAGCCGAGCGCGTCGGAGCCCGCACCCGACTCTGTCAGCGCCCAGGACCCGATGGCTTGACCCGAACACAGCGGCGGCAGGAAGCGGTGCTTCTGCTCGTCGCTGCAGTCGCGGACAATAGCGCCGATGGTGAGCACCGCGTGGGCCCCGTACGAGAGCGCCACGGCGCCACTGTGCCGTGCGAGCTCCTCCATCACGAGCGCCGCACCGAGATAGTCGCCGCCACTTCCGCCGTACTCCTCAGGGACCAGCACCCCGAGGGCGCCGATCTCGCCCAGGCGCCGAAAGAAGTCGCGCGGAAAGCGGTCCTCACGATCGATGGCCGCCGCCAGCGGAGCGAGCTCCGCCTCCGCGAGCCGTCGAACGGTGTCGCGAACCAGCTCGTGCTCCTCGGAGAGACGCATCATCCGTCGAGGATAGGGGGGCTCGGCGCCTCCCGGAAGCGCCCCCCCCCTCCTGTTGCAGAACTTTGACAGGCGAGCGTGGCTCAGACCTGGAACAGGGTCTCGTCGGGCAGCCGAATCGCGGTCAGCGTGCCACCGTAGACGGCGCCGGTATCAATCCCAATCGAATAGGGTAGGTTCCAGCGCACCTGCATGTCGGGCATCGGCGTATGGCCGTAGATGATCGTCACACCGAGGCTGTGTGGCAGCTCGACGGTGCTGCGCTGCCAGAGCAGGTCCCGAGGGCTCTCCTTGGAGAGGGCGTATTTGACGTCGGAGAGCTGCAGCGACTCACGCGAGATTCCCGCGTGAACGAAGGCGTACTCGCCCTCGACGTGCCAGAGACGCAGGGAGGCATAGAACTTCTCGTGCGCGCGGGGCAGCTGAAACTTCCCACCGGCGTCGAAGTAGCCGTAGCTCTCGAGCGTGGTCTCTCCACCGTTGTGCAGAAAGGCCTCCGCTCCAAAGTAGGCGGCCCTTCCCAGCCAAGGAACGAGAGAAACATCCCCTCGTGGTTGCCCATGAGAAAGGTGCACGGGTAGCGCTGGTCGAGCTCGATCAGGTAGTCCACCACCCCCTTGGCGTCGGGCCCCCGATCGACATAGTCGCCCACGAACACGAGCTGATCGTGATGCTGGAGGGGCAGCGTCTTGATGAGCTCTTCGAGCTGATCCCGCTGGCCGTGGATATCGCCTACCGCGTACAGCATGCCGTTATGCTCTATCGGCCAGAATCCGGCGAGCTTGGACTCTCCGGCGCGTTTCCAATGGTACCGAGCTGTCCGCAGGCTGCATAGATGTCGCTGCCGCGCGGGCGGCGCACGGTCGCAGTCACACCCGCCGCGGCGACGGTCTCCGTGAAGAGTTCGATGCGCTCCGCGTCAGGGCAGCGGAGCTCGGTTCCAGGGTGCTCGTTCAGGGGGATCAGGTTCACCTTGGCGCCGGCGTCACGCGCCAGCCCGGCCAGGCGCCGCGCATCCGCGAGCGAATCGTTCACGTCGCGCATGAGCGCGTACTCGAAGGAGATCCGATCGCGCCGCGCGACCGGATAGCGGGCGCAAGCGTCCACGAGGGTGGCGATCGGAAAGCGCTTGTTCAGCGGAACGAGGATGTCGCGCACGTCGTCCGTTGTCGCGTGCAGCGACACCGCCAGACGCACCGGCACCGCGGCGCCCAGCTCCGCCAGCTTGGAAGCAACACCCGCGGTCGACACGGTGATGCGACGCGGCGAGATCCCCAGTCCCCCCGGATGGGTCAACAGCCGGATCGCCTGGATCACGTTCCGCAGGTTGAGCAGCGGCTCGCCCATTCCCATGAAGACCACGTTCGTGAGCTCCGCGTGCGCGTCGCCTTCGTCCAGCAGCTCTCGTGCGTGCAGGGCCTGCTCGACCATCTCACCCGGCTCCAGGTTGCGCCCGAAGCCGAGACGTCCGGTGGCACAGAAGGAGCAGTCCAGGCTGCACCCCACCTGGGAGGATACGCAGATTGTTTGGCGACGCTCCTCGGGAATCAGTACGGACTCGATGCGGGCGCCATCGCCGCTCTCGAGCACCAGCTTGCGGGTCCCGTCGGTGGCCCGGTGGGTCGCCACCCTCTCGAACGAGCGAGTCCGCCAGCCGTCTGCCAGCTGGCTGCGAAGTCCCAGGCTCAGATCCGTCATCGCGCCGAACTCGCGCACGCCACGCACGCAGACCCATCGCAGCACCTGATCCGCATGGAAGCCCTCGATCCCCGAAGCGGCGAAACTTCGGCGCAGCTCTTCGGGGGTGAAATTGAGAACGGACTTCATCGGCACTTACGGTAGTCGAAGTAGCGCAGAGTTCTCCCCTCCTCGCGCCATTCGGCCTCGTAGGCGGTCTCGGCCCGGTCGGGACGCGTGCCGGACCAGGGCTCGGGGGCGTGAAGGTTCTCCAGCGCCGGCTGCACCGCCAGCACCTCCGCGATCCACTCGGCGTAGCCCGCGTGATCGGTCGAGACGTGGACGAGCCCCTCCGGGACGAGGACGCCCGCCAGCGCCCGCACGAAGTCCGGTTTGATCAGGCGGCGACGAAAGTGACGCTTCTTCGGCCAGGGGTCCGGGCAGTTGATCCAGCACTCCCCGACGCAGCCCGCCGGAAGGACGCGCTCGACGACGTACTCGGCCGAGCTGTGCACGATGTGAACGTTGCGCAGCTTCCCGCGCTGGATGCGGCGCGCCGCCTTAGTGACGCGTTTTCGGGACACCTCGACGCCGAGAAAGCTCTGCCCCGGGTGCTCCCGCGCCAGACTCAGGATCAGCTCCGCCCGCCCGAAGCCGAGCTCGAGCACGATCGGGAGCCCCCCCAGACAGTGCTCGACTCCGCGCTCGCAGAGGACCTCTGCCTCGAGGCGGGGATCCTCCGGCAGCGTCACCCCAGATTCGGGCGAATCGGACACCAGAGCTGCGCCCGCCACGAGGCACCTTCCGCTAGGTCCGTTCCCAGCAGCCGACCCAGCGCCGCCCGCGGCGCCGGGGCGTACACGGGAACCCCCTGGCCCGGGCCGAGCCCCGCCAGCGCTTCGGCACGCGAGAGCGCCAGGTCGAGCCCGCCCAGATGGTCTACAAGCTTGTTCTCGAGCGCCTGGCGTCCGCTCCAGACCCTGCCCTCCGCGACCGCCTCGAGGTCCTCGGTCGGCATCTTCCGGGAGAGCGCCGCGTTCCCGGTGAAGCGATCGTAGATGCCCCGGACCTGGCGCTCGAGGAGCGCTCGCTCCTCCTCGCTGCGGGGCGCTCCGAGCGCGTAGATCCCCGCGTGCTTGCCGCGCTGAACGCTCTCGAGACCCACGCCCACGTGAGACAGCAGGCCCTCGAAGCCGAGCCCCGCCAACACTACGCCGATCGAGCCGGTCAGCGTGGCCTCCTCTGCAACGATCTCGTTCGCAGCCATGGCGACGTAGTAGCCACCGGAGGCGGCCCTGTCGCCAAGGCTCGCCACTACGGGCTTGTGCTCGGCCAGTTTTCTCACTGCTCGCCAGATGAGATCCGAGGCCAGCGGGTCCCCACCGGGGCTGTCCACGCGCAGTACCACGGCGCGGACGCTGTCGGCAAGCGAAAGGCGTCGTAACATGCCCACGACGCCGCGGGGCGATCCAGCGCCGGAGCGAATCAGTCCGAGCAGGGGAACCACGACGATCTGCGCCGGCCCGGAGCCGAGCGGGTGCCAGACGAAGCGCGGGCGCGCGAGGCGTCGGTAGACGGCGTCCGAGAGAACCCGCGCCTCGTCAGGCTCCGCACCTTCGCGCGGGGAGGAGCCCTCCGCGCGGGCGAGACGCTCGGGGATCTCGTCGCCGTACACGAGCTCGTCCACGATGCCCTCGGAAACAGCCTCGGAGGCTAGATACGGGCCGCCATCGATCCAGCGGCGCGCGCGCTCGACATCGCCCGCCCGGCCCGACGCAAGGCCTTCGACCAGGACGCGATACAGGTCATCCGCAAGCGCCTCCAGCGCCTCGCGCGATGGCTCGCTCATCGACTCCCTCTCGAGCGCCTCGCCCGCCGACTTGTAGCGCCCCACGGAGAGCACCTCCGGGCGAATCTGGAGCTTGTCGAGAACACGGCGCAGGAAGACCGCCTCGAAACGTACGCCCAGCAGGTCGAGCCTGCCCGCCGGCGCCATCCAGAACTGGTCTGCCAGCCCGCCCAACCACGCGCCCGCGTTTCCCGTGGCGTCTGCGTGTACGACGAGCCGCTTGCCGGACGCGCGCACGTGCGCGAACGCACGGGCCAGCGCGCTCGTTTTCGCCCACCCGATCGGAGCTTGCCCGACCTTGACGAACACCCCCCGAACGCGCGGGTCCTCCGCCGCAACGCGCAGCGTCTCGAGCAAGTGCGGCAGCAGGCGGGGCAGCGGAGGTGTGGACGAGAGCGGCAGCCCCCCGCGGCGGGACGCCTCGCTCACGCCGTGCTCGAGGCGCAGCCCAATCCACTCGCGAGGCACGCGTAGTGCGACGGGAGTCAGCATGGCGTCGCGCGCGAATCTGGCCAGGTTCGCGAGCGCCCTGCCGGCCTGTCGGGCAGGGGCGCCCCGCCAGAGCGAGCTGCTCTCCATCAACCGATCTTGCGACGCTTGCGAGCGAGATAGTCGACCATGACGTACTCGCCGATCTGGCCCGGCGTCGTGTAGAACGCGCGGCCCTTGTTGATGCGCGTCATGGCTTCTACGAAGCTCATCAGCTCCGGAGAGTTGTCGAGCATGAAGGTGTTGATGGTGATGCCCTTGCGCGTCACGCGGCGCACCTCACGAAGCGTCTCCCGGTTGGCGCGGGGGCTGGTGCCGCCAACTCCGTTGGGCCACTCCACGCGCAGCTCGTTCCCGACGAAGTACGCGGTCGGCTGACCGTCGCTGATCACGATGATCTGCGCGTTGTCGCTCGGGTGCCGGTCGATCAGGCGCTGGGCGACGCGGAGCCCGTCCTGCAGGTTCGTGAACGGGTCCGACATGTTCCAGGACAGCTCGGGCAGCTCGTGAACCCGCAGCTCTCGCGCACGAGTGTAGAACCCGACGGTGAAGAAGCGATCGCGCGGGTAGCGCGTGCGGATCAGCTGGTCCATCGCGATCGCCACCTTCTTGGCGGCCGGCCAGCGTCCGGACCAGGACATAGACCAGCTCATGTCGAGCAGGAGCACAGTCGTGGTCTCCGTCGTCTGATCCGTGTCGTAGACTTCGAGGTCGGAGGGCTCGATCCGTACCGGGACCGTGGCCGAGCCGGGCGCGCGCCGGATCGCGTTGCGGATCGTCCCCAGCGCGTCGAGGTGCGCGGTGGTTCCGAACTCGTAGGGCTTGCTCCGCTCGGTGACGATCTCGCCGGTGCCGCGAAACTGGGTCTGATGGGCGCCCGCACCCCCGCGCCGAAGCGCGGCGTAGATGTCCTCTAGCGCGAGCTCTCCCAGCTTTCGGACCGCGCGCGGCGTGAGCTCGAGTCCGCCCTCGCCCTCGCGCAGGTAGCCACCCCGCTCGAGCGCGCCTTCGAGGTCGCGCAGGATCATGATGGATTGGAGGCCCTCGTCGCCCAGCATCTCCCGAAGCTGGTCCATGTCGAGCTGCGCGAAGTTCCCCTCGAGCAGGTCCTTCGCCATCTGCCCGAGCTGCTCGACCTGCCGCATGAGCTCCAGGGCCTCGTCGAAGCCGAGACCCTCCGCGCCGCGCAGCGAGTTCTTGTTTCGCGCAAAGAAATGCTCGAGCGCCTCGGCGTCGCCCATCGACTCCAAGAGCTCGCGGTAGGCAGCCTCCGCAAGAGCGTCCGACCACTGGTAGTCGTCGAAGCGCTTCAGCGCGTCGGACAGTCGACGCGGCAGGTTGTCCTGGCGTCGCTTGAAGTCGTTCCAGTTGGCGGACTCGAGGCCCGACTTGTCCCGCACCGTCGACTCCTCGCGCTCCAAAGCCTCCTCCAGGCGGGACCACTTGTCAGAAAAGGTGTGGTCCATGTTGAAGCGCGACATGAGGTCCCGGGCCTGCTGGCGGAGCTGCTCGAGCATCTCCTCCATGCCCATCACTCGGAACTCCAGACCCGCCAGCTCGAAGCCCTGGTAACGCATCCACTGCAGGGACTCCTCGACGTCGAGACCTTCCATCAGGAACTTCGAGAGCTCGTCGAGCGCGGCGTCCGCCTCGAGGGAGAAGCCCTGCTGGGTGCCGTCCCAGCTGCTGTAGCGGATGAGGACCATGACTAGCTGTAGAGGATCCGGCCTTCCTGGATCTCCTTGTTGAGTCGGTTGGAGAGGTGAAGGCCTTCGAGGACGAACTCGATCGCGGACGCGAGCCGAGCCGGACTGTCCGTCTCTCCCAGCTTGTCGACAGCGGCGCGCAGACCATCGATGTTGTCGACCCCGTCGGCGTACTCGCTCGAGGGGAGCATGTCGCCGACCTCGACCTTCCAGCCGTCCTCGAACGCCGCGATCACCCCCTCGAGGTCCTCGATTTCGAATAGCTCGTCGAACACGAGCTTGACCGCCCGCTGTGTGAGCTTCTCGACGATCTCCGCCTCGCTCTTCTCACTGCCCGCGTACTCGAGCTCGATCTTCCCGCCCATCGCCCAGGCCAGCGCCGGCAGGTCGGTGAGACGCGGCACCGCTTCGCGCTCGCCGAGGCGCAGCGCACGCCGCTCCGCCGAGGCGAGCAGGGTCTCGTAGTTCGCGATCGACGCCCGCACCGACACACCCGAGACCTGGCTGATGTCCGGGCTCTGGCGCGCCTGGAGCGTCATCTCGGCGACGATCTGGCGCATAAACGACGGCGTGTGCACGGGGACGGGCTCGCTCAGCGGGCGGCTCCGCTCCTGCTGGATAACATCGATCTCGAGCTCCCGGCTCTTGGGGTAGTGCGAACGGATCTGTGCCTGATAGCGGTCCTTGAGCGGCGTGATGATGCGACCCCGTCGTGTGTAGTCCTCCGGGTTGGCGCTGGCGACGACCAGGACGTCGAGAGGGAGGCGCACTTTGAAGCCCTTGACCTGGAAGTCTCGCTCCTCGAGCACGTTGAACAGGCCCACCTGCACGCGCTCTGGCAGGTCGGGCAGCTCGTTGATGCAGAAGATCCCCCGGTTCGTGCGCGGGATCAGGCCGTAGTGGATCGTCCTTTCGTCGGCGAGGTAGCGGCCCTCCGCCACGCGGATCGGATCGATCTCGCCGATCAGGTCGGCAATGCTCACATCGGGCGTGGCCAACTTCTCGCCGTAGCGATCTTCCCGTCCGATCCACTCGATCGGGGTGTCGTCGCCCAGCTCAGCCACGCGCGCGCGCGCCCAGATGCTGACCGGGGCAAAGGGGTCGTCGTTGATCTCGCTCTCTGCAACGATCGGCAGCTCGGGGTCGAGCAGGTCGACGAGCATGCGAATCATCCGGGACTTTCCCTGGCCGCGCTCGCCGAGAAAGATCATATCGTGCCCGGCGAGAAGCGAATGCTCGATCGCCGGAACGACCGTCTCGTCGTAGCCGATCATGGTCGGAAAGAGCGGCTCCTTGCGGCGAATGCGCTCGATCGTGTTCTCGCGCAGCTCCGCGCGTATCGGCCTCGATCGGTACCCGGACTCCACGAGCTCCCCAATGGTCCTCGCTCGACTCACTCTCCTCTCCCCAGCCAACTTCCGGCTCCGCGCAGCTTACTCGTCTTCCTCGAGAATCTCTTCCTCCTCAAGAACCTCGACCTCTCCCTCGACGAGATCCTCGTCGACCTCGTCCTCCACGTCAAAATCAATCCCAACGATCAGCTCCAGGCGTCGCTGGATGATCTCGAGCTTGCCCCCGTCGGTGCGCCGAAACCTACGGCCCGGATTCGCGAGCTTGGCCGCGGCCACCAGCGCCATCGTTCGCTCCGCCCGATCCGCTGCGGAGGGGTGCGTCATCAGGAACCCCGGGCCTCCGCCCTTGCCCTGCTCCTGCTCCAGGTACTCGAAGAAGTGGACCATCCCGTCGGGATCGAAGTCGGCGTTTACCATGGTCTCGATCGCCAACGTGTCCGCCGCGCTCTCGTCCTCGCGGGAGTTCGTCGCCAGGTAAGCCTTCCCGACGATGCCCGCTCCCAGGTCGGCCGCGTTCGTCCAGTACGGGTTTCCGGTGACCACCGCAACGGCCACCCCGACGGCCTGTGCGGCCACTCCCGTGTTCCGGCTCTTCTTGTAGCGCTTCGCGAAGTGCCGCTCCGTGACGTGCCCAACCTCGTGGGCGAGCACGCTTGCAAGCTCGCTCACGTCACTCACGGAGGAGATGATTCCCGTGTGAATGATGATGGTTCCGGCAGGGTAGGCGCCAGCATTGAGATCGTCGTCCTCGACGACGTAGAAGCGGATGTCGAAGGGCGTGGGACGGGCGGCCTCGACCAGCTCGGCGCCGAGTTCGCGGATGTAGTTGACGGTGACCAGGTCCCGCACGAGCGTGTTCTCGGCTCGCATCTGGCGCTGCGCCTGGCGTCCGATCTGCTTCTCCTGCTGCACGCTCAGCGTGCCGCAGCCCGCGATCGAGAACCCGAGCGCCAGTAGGAGCAGCCCGCGACGAGATCGTTTGAATGCCATGTGGTTCCCTCGGGGGGATACGGTTGCGCGCCTCATTGGACAGTCGCCGACACGGACTTCTTCAGGGTGGATAGCACGGAGCGGATGACCGAAAGAACAGCGGCGTCGAACTGGACGTTGTCAATGATCGGAAGGCCGTAGTGGTCGGCCTCGGCGAGAATGTAGTCCTGGATGGTCAGGATCTCCCTAAGGTGCTGAAGGTAGCGATCCGCGGTGCGCTGCCGCACCTGCGTCGCCCTCGAGACGAAGCGCGCGCGGTACTCCTCGGGGTCCAGAGCCGCGGCGATCAGAAAGATGACGTGTGCCCGATCGCGGTAGCGCTCGAGATCCAGGATGCCGGGTAACAGGTTCACGCCCTCGATGAGCATGCTCGTGTTCTCTTCCAGAGCGCGATCGAGCAGGGCATGAACCCCCACCGCGATCTTCTGGGCCTGCTCCCGGAAGCCGGTCAGGACTGGATCGCGCAGCCCGGTGTTCTCGGGGGGCAGGATCTCGTGAGCGTCGTAGGTGGAGCAGTGGATCTCCGGCATGAGGTCACCGGAGAACATGAGCCGCATGATCTGCCGAATCGAGTCGGTGCCGATCACACTCGAGATCTCGAGGCGACGCGCAACCTCCACCGCGATCGAGGTCTTGCCGACTCCGGTCGAGCCGCCGACCAGCAGGAAGATCGGCCGCTCCTCCTGCTGCGCGTTGCGCCATACCGTGTAGCGACTCGCTGCCCGCTCGCCGTGGGTTCGCTCGATGGTCTCGCGCACCAGATCCCGCAGCTCCACGCGATCGATTGTCTCGAGGTGCTCGCGCAACAGCCGGGTCTCGAGCTCGCGGGCGACGTCAAAAGCATCGCTCGGGTCCAGACCGGCGCCCTGCAGCGAGGCCGCGAGGAGGCCCTTGGAGAAGCGTTGGCCTCGACCCCTGTGAAGGGTGACGACCGGCGGCTCGCGAAGCGGCCGTTCGTCGACTTCGAGCTCGTAACGGTCGGAGAGCAGCTCCTCGATCAGCTTCGCGAGGTCGCCGGGCTCCACGCTGCCGCGGTCCACGATCCGGTCCCGGATCTCGGTCGCTGTCGAGAGCGCCACGTCAAAGGGGACACCGCGCGACACCAGCGACTGTACGAGAATCCCTCGCATGAAAGGTCTGGGTCCGTCAGGACCGACCACGACCAAGGCTGAAGAGGCCACGAATTCGCGAGCTTATCAAACCACCGCTGTGGCATCGAGAAGCCTGAGCGCTACGCCGTGGCGCAGGCCGAGCCCGCTCACACGAAACTCCGCGGCTCCGACTCGCACGAGGACGCCGGCAAGGATCACCAGGCCGGCAACGATTACGTCCGCCCGTCCCGACTCGAGGCCGGGCAGGCGCCGGCGCTCAGGCACGCTCAGCGCCGCGAGGCGGGCGATCCAGCGTTCCAGGGAGGCTGCGCCTAGCTGGTAGCCCTCGACCCGTGCGGGGTCATAGGGATCGAGGGCGAGCTCCAGTGCAGCGAGTGTGGTTGCGGTACCCGCAACCGCCGTTACTTCGGTACCCTCGGCGAGCCTCGGGTAGACCTCGGCCTGCTCCTGCACCCGCTGCCGAAGGGCGCGGAGATCTTCGGCCGCGATCGGGTGCTCGGAGAGAAACGCTTCGGTGTAGCGGACGGAGCCTAGCGGTCCGCTCAGACCCTCCACGCCCCCGTCGTCGGTGGTCCACGCGAGCTCGGTGCTTCCTCCCCCCACGTCGATCACCGCCATCAGCTGCGCTTCGCTTCGCCGGCGGTTCGTCTCCACGCTGAGCTCCGCCTCCTCCTGCCCTGTCAGTAGCAGGGCACGGTCCAGCACACCCTCCTCGCACAGGGCCGTCAGGAACTCGCGCCCAGCATGGGCCGTTCGCAACGCTTCGGTGCCGACCCCCACGACCGCCGAGCTCCGGCCGCGCGAGCGCGGCTCGCGAAGACCCGCACCGCTTCCCGCGTGCGCCGGATCGCCTCGACGTCGAGCTGGCCGGTCTCGAAGGCCCCCTGGCCCAGGCGCGTGATCCTGGCCTCCTCCAGCACCGGGCCCTGCTGGTCGCGGACCAATAACAGCACGGTGTTGGATCCGATATCGATGACTGCGACGCGCCGGGCGTCTGCTGCGGCGTTGCTGGCCAATCCTGTCGTGTCCTGCTACGCTGAAATGGCAAAGGTGAGGGGTAACCGTGGGATCCTCTCGCCGTAGGCGTGAGCCCAGCCGGGTCTTTCGACTGGATTCGAGTGTTCTGGCGTCGTGGGACGACCTTCCCGGGCTCCCCGTCTCTCGATTCCTTCGACTCACTCTAGCCAAGAGATCCGCAGCGGCGAGCTCGGGGATCGCCTGGCGACGACGTGATCCCGTCTGGGGGAGGGAGGGTCCATGCGCTCTATAGCGGTCATGAACCAGAAGGGCGGCTGCGGCAAGACGACTACGGTCGTGAACCTCGCGGGCTGTCTGGCTGCCGAGGGCCATCGTGTGCTGGTCATCGACGTGGATCCGCAGGCCCATGCCACGCTGGGACTCGGAATCGATCCCGACGAGATCGAGGAGAATCTCTACGAGGTACTGGCGGATGAGCAGGGCACGGCGGTCCGCCTGGAGGAGATCGTGGTCTCCGCCAGCAAGAATCTGGACGTCGCGCCGAGCGGAGTGATCCTCTCGGCGCTCGAGCAGAAGCTGGCCGCCGAAGGCGCTCGCGGGCGAACGGAGCGCCTGGCGAACGCGCTCGATGCGCTCGAGACGAGCTACGACTTTGCGCTCATCGACTGCCCTCCCACCGTGGGCATCCTGACCTTCAACGCTTTGCGCGCCGCGCAGGAGGTGATCGTCCCGCTCGAGACCAGCTACTACGCCATGCACGGCGTGGGCAAGCTGCTGGAGACCATCGGCCTGCTGGAGGACAGGATTGGCCACTCGGTGACGGTGCGGATCCTCCCTACCCTGTTCGACGGTCGCACGCGCTTCGCGAAGCGAGCCCTCGCGGAGATCCGCGAGACCTACAAGGACCTCGTGTTCGACACTGTGATCCGCCAGAACGTGCGCCTGCGTGAGGCGGCGCAGCGAGGCAAGCCCATCTCGGAGATCGACCGACGCTCTTACGGCTTCGTAGATTACATGTCGCTGGCGCTCGAGATCCTGTTCGATCGCGAGGAGGAGATCGAGATCTCCCTCCCCCTCGAGCCGGAGGAGCCGGAGACGCTCGCTGGACGCGAGAAGGGCGTGGTGTTCACGTTCAAGGATCCCGCTGCGGGAGAGGTTCAGCTCGCTGGCGACTTCAACAACTGGGTGCCGGACAAGGGCGTCAACACCCGCCAGACGCCGGACGGTACCTGGGAGAAGATCGTCCGCCTGGGTCCGGGGGTCTATCAATACCGCTATTTCGTGGACGGGGAGTGGCAGCCCGACCCGAGCAACCCGCGACGCGTCGAAGGTCCCGCAGGCGGTGTAAACTCGGTGCTGACCATCAGCTGACCGGGACGCCGCATTCGGCGCGGAGCGGGAGGCGGCGTTTGGCGCAGCGCAGGGGCCTCGGAGACGTTCTCCACCACTTCATCTCCGAGGAGGAGCAGCATGCCGCGCGTGAGTCGGCGGCTCACGCCGCCGAGACCCCGCAACGGTCCGGACCTCGCTGCTGGATTCTCGCTGCCCAGCCCGATCGGCCACTCAGCTGCTCGCTCGCCCTCGACCTGGCGGCCGCACAGTCGCAGAGCGGCACGGACACGCAGGTCCTGGCGCCCCCCGCAGCGAGCACGCCCCCTGCGCCAGCCGCAAGTTGGACGAGCTTCCATTGCGACGAGGCAGGCGGCGCCGCGAAGGCGCTAGCGGGTCTGCCCGAAGGGTCGAATGCGCTGATCCTCGCCTCCCCGGACGAGCTGACGCGGCTGCTTGCGGACCTCGATCCGGAGCTCCTGAATGGGCTTCTGTTCACCATCGATGCGGCCCCCTGGGGGCTGACCCAGGCACTCCGCTGGCTGCGGGGCAGTGCGAACGCATTCGGCACGGCGCGAATCGGCGCGGTCGTCGTAGGGGCCGAGAGCCGCGAGGTGGCCGCGGACCTGTTCCGCAAGCTTTCCAGCGCGGCGAAGCGTCAGCTCGGCTTGGAGCTCGAGAACATCGGCGAGATCGAGCGCGACGCGACGAGCTATCGCGCGCTCCTCACCGGCGTTCCGGTTCTCGATCTCGACCCCAATGCCGGGTCGTCGCGCAGCCTGACGAACGTGTCCCACCTGCTCGCAAGCTCGCACCGGGCGCTCGAGAGTCCGGTATGAAAGCCGAGGACGAGCCGCTCGGAGCCAGTCTCAGCTCCCACGGTGAGGGGGCCGGGTTCACGGTGCTGTCCCGCGGCGACAGGGTGCGTGGGCGCCTCGCTCGGCCCTCCACGCCTGGCTCTCACCCGCTGATCCTGATCGCAGGGGCCGACGGCTGCGCCCGGAGCGCGAGCGTCGATGCGGCTCTGGCCTCCTGGTCAAAGTGGTCCGCGGTCGCGGCGATCGATCTCCCGCTGTGTGGTGGGCGTCGCAGCGACAAGCTGTCGCTGTTTGAACTGGACCAGGAGAATTCTGTCGTCGGAGGTCTCCGCGCGGATCTCGAGGTGCAGGTAGCGTCAGACCTGCGACGTACGTTCTCGTTCCTCGGTTACGAGCGCGTTGCATTCTTCGGCTCGGGACCCGGAGCCACGCTCGCCCTCCCCTTCTGCCGGGGAGCCGCTGGGCTGCGCGCCGTCGCTCTCGCTCTGCATCCGCAACCCGATGTGCCGGTAGGAGAACACGTCCGGATTTTCTCTCCCGACGCTCGGCTCGACGAGGTCGGAGAGTTCCTCAGGGCACGGCTGCTGTAGCCCGCTCCGGCGGGCCCACCTCCAGCGCCAGCAGCGTGCCCGCGGAGACGAGCCAAGGCAAGCACAGGAAGTTCAGGCCGGGGATCAGGAAGGTGCCGAGAGCCGTCGCTCCGAAGCCGAACATGGCCCGGCGATGCTGCCAGATCCAGCTGCGGCGCTGGCGGAAGCGGATGCCGCGGCGGTCCAGCACGTAACCCGTATAGTCGAGCGACACGAAGAGCACCGCAAAGACCAGATTCGCCACCACGACGAGCGGCTGCAGACCGGGGAGCAGCGCGAGCGCCAGGAACAGGCTCTGCATCGCCAGCAGGAAGCCCACGCGCTTGGCTTCCTCACGCAGGGCACGCCCTGCCGACCCGAGGACCGCCCTCAGTCCGCCCGGGCCAGCTTCGACGCGGCCAGTCACGATCCACTCGAGGCGCTCGGAGAGGACGTCCAGAAACGGCGAGGACAGCACGCCTCCCACCAATGTGAACAGGACGTAGACCGCGAGCGCGAAGATCATGAGCATGATCCACTTGCCCAGCCAGCCGAGCAGCCGCAACGGCCCGACCCAGAGCCACTCGTACCAATGAGCCGGATCGGCCAGCGTGAGCGCTTCGCGCACCAAGCCGCTCAACACGTCGAGATAGGCGAGGAAGATCCAGGCGGCGAGGCCGAAGGCGACCATGTTCAGCGCCAGGGGCAGCCAGCACCAGCGCCACAGCTCGGAGTGCGAACGCAGCACCGAGAATGCACGCCCGAAGGTCTTCGCTCCTGCAACGAACCCGAGCGGCCTCGGCACGCTCAGCCCGCGGCGTCGATCAGCCCGAGGATCTGGTCACGTCGCGCCACCATCTCGGACCTGGTCGGGGCCTCCAGGTTGAGACGCAGCAACGGCTCGGTGTTCGACGGCCGCAGATTGAACCACCAGCTTGCGAAAGTCATCGTCAGCCCGTCGAGCTCGTCGACTTCGGCGTCGGGATATGCCCAACGTACAGCCTTTAGTGTCGTCTCGACGTCGGCGACCCTCCGATTGATCTCGCCGCTCTGCACGTAGCTCCGATACGGCTGCCACAGGCGCGAGAGCGGAAGCCCGCGCAGTTCGAGAGTCTGCAGCAGCAACAGCAGGGCGGCGGTCGCATCGTCCGCGATGTAGCCGGCGGGAAAGCGGAAGTAATAGTGACCCGAGAGCTCGCCGCCAAAGCATGCTCCCGCCTCGCGCATGGACTGCTTCATGAACGCGTGTCCCACCCGGCTTCTCACGGGCTCCGCTCCGCGCGCGCGAACGGTCTCGCCGACGATGTGGCTCGAGCGCAGGTCGTGGACGACCCTGGCTCCGGGTGAAGATCCGAGCAGACCATACTCGAGCACCACGTCGGCCAGGAGCGCGGTCATCAGATCCGCCGGGATGGCCTCGCCCCGCTCGTCGACGAACACGGCGCGGTCGCCATCGCCGTCGAAGGCAAGGCCGAGGTCAGCCCCCTCACCGAGAACGGCGCGCTGCAGATCGCGGAGATTCTCGGGCTTGAGCGGGTCCGCCTCGTGGTTGGGAAAGGTCCCGTCGGGCTCGAAGTAGAGCCTCGTCGTGCGCAGCGGAAGACGCTCGAGCAAGCCGGAAACGGCCTCCCCCGCGATGCCGTTGCCCGCATCGACGACCAGGTGGACGGGTGGGCAAGCGGGGAAGAGCGTCAGCAGGCTATCGAAGTAGCGCTGGCTCAGGTCCTGCTGCGACTCGTCCGCCCGAGGAGGCCCCAGCTCCTCGCTGGCAAGCGCAAAGGCAACGTCGCGGATTTCGTTCAAACCGGACTCGAGGCCGACGGGAACGGCGTTCGCCGCGCAGACCTTGAGCCCGTTGTATCCGGCCGGATTGTGCGAGGCGGTAACCATGACGCCGCCGGCCGATGCGGTCAGCGTGGTGGCGAAGTAGAGCATGGGTGTTGCCACCCGGCCAATGTCGATCACCTCCATCCCTTCGGAGCGCAGCCCGCCAACGAGGGCTGCGCGCAGCTCCACGCCGCTCTCGCGCATGTCGCGACCGACGACGACCGAGCCCCGAGAGCCGAGGTAGCGAGCGATCGCGCGGCCGATCGACCCGGCCCCGGCACTGTCGAGCTCCTCGGGAACCAGGCCGCGGACATCGTACGCCTTGAAGATCTCCGGCCGCATCGCGACACACTGTCCCCGCTGCTCGCGTTGACTTCAACCCGGTCCTGTCCGATTCTGGCTGCATGTTCGGACTCGGCATGGGAGAGCTCCTCATAATCCTCGTGATCGTTCTGGTGATCTTCGGGGCGACACGCCTCCCGATGATCGGCAAGGGCCTCGGCGAAGGCATCCGAAACTTCCGCGTCGCCACGAAGGCCCCTCCCGAGATCGACGTCACCCCGCCGAAGGAAGAAGAGCCCTCCGAGGACCGCCGCTAGGAATAGGGCGGATCCCCAGGTTAGTTCAGACTTGGACGGCGCTCGAGGAGCTCGAGGCGGAATCTCCGCGCGTTTTCAGGGGGGTCGGGGACGAGAACGGTGAAGCCCTGGACGGTGGAGCGGGCCTCGGTTCGGGTCCACTGGGAGTAGCCGGCCAGCTGATCGCTGAGAGAGTCCGGGGTGAGCTCCGCGTCCTCCAGCCTGACCAGGAGAGCAGAGGTCGGTTCGATCAGACCTCTGCCGGAACCATCGAGGAGCGTGGCCTGGACGTCGGGCACGGGCTCGCGCCCATTCCTGAAGAGCTTTCCGCGGATCACGATGACGGGCCGGCCCGCCGCGTCGTGCAAACGGTGAACCTGGAACTCGGTAGCCTGCCACCCGCTCGCGTCTACCGCCGCAGGCCCCCCCACCTCGCCCATACCGTGAAGCGCCACCGCGCGAACACCTCCGGCGGACAGCGTCAGTGCTACAACGATCGCCAGCACGCGCAGCGTGAAGCTCTCGAGATCCGGACCGCGCGGCGTGACCTCTCCGTATGCGGAGGCACCACGTGAGCGTTTGGGAATGATGCTCGAGATGTCGGTGGTGGCACCGACCGGTGCGTCCGCGCTTCCGACCGGAGACAGTCCCGGCACCTTCCCCGAAGCCAGCGTGTCCCAGCTCTCGAGCGAATCCCCGTCATCGTCCAGATCCGGAAGTGACGCGGCTTCGTCGCCGAGCTCGGTGGTCGGTTCTGGACCTATCTCAGCATCGTCAGCGCTGATCCCCGCGAAAGACTGCTCGTCCAGGTCAGCGCTATCCGCGACCGCCTCGCTTGGGGAGGTCTCGACAGGTGAGGGGCTCTCGTCCGGCTCATCCACGGGATCCTGCCAGCCCGTCTGCCCGTAGTCCTGTCCGGGCAGGGGGGTCTCGCTGCCCGAGATTTCCATGACGTCGTCGTCGGAGTCATCGACTCCGGACGAGGCTTCCGCCCGATCGAAGAGGAACTGGGGGTTGTCGAGGTCAGTCTCGGTGCTCGCTCCCGGCTCATCCGTCTGGGGCGGGGCGCTATCCTGCTCTCCTGGTTCGGCCGGGGGCCCATCGGAGGAGGGCGTGACGAGGAAGCGGTGATGGCAGCGAGAGCAGCGAACCCAAGCGCCCTTAGCGGGAATCCGCCCGTCGGCCACTTGAAAGCGGGTCTCGCAGCTAGCACACGTGATGACCATCGACGGGATCTTCCTCCGAGCCGGAACGGAACCGCTCGTCTCCACCCTTCGCGTCGGCCCCGAGAGTCCGCCGCTTGAGGGCGCAGAATGAACTCAGCTCTCCACAAACTCACGCAGCGGCGGCTCCTGATCATCATGGGCAAAGGCGGCACCGGGAAGACCAGCCTCGCTGCTGCCCTGGGTGTTCTCGCTGCGCGGCACGGCATCGAGACGGCGGTGATCGAGGTCGCCCACGAGGCTGCGCTCCCGGCACTGCTCTCCCCAGATGCCCGGATTCCGGAGGAGTCGCGGAGCCCCCTCGAGGTGGCTCCGCACCTCTCCACGCTTCGCGTGATCCCGAGGGTGGCTCTGGAGGAATACCTCGAGCTTCAGCTTCCCGTGGCGCGGCTCGCGAGAGCGATCGTCCGCAATGTCGGCTTCCAGCGCTTTCTAGCTGCGGCGCCGGGTTGGCGCGAGCTGATCACGCTGGGAAAGATCTGGCACCTCGAGCGCCAGCTGCAGGGCGACAGACCCCGGTACGACCTGATCGTGGTCGATGCGCCCGCCACCGGCCACGGCCTGTCCTTTCTCTCCGTCCCCGGGGTCGTGCTGGACAGCGTGCGACTCGGACCCTTGCGCAGACATACCGACGCGGTCTGGAGGCTGCTGCGGAATCCCGATCAGACCGTGGTCCTGCCGATCACCCTGCCCGAAGAGCTCCCGGTGCGTGAGACCCTCGAGCTGTGCGCGAAGGTTCGGGGGCTCGGACTGCGTGCAGGCACGCCGATCGTCAACTGCATCGAAACGCCGCCCCCGATCCCGGACCCCGACTCCCTGCTTGACTTGATCGCCGAGATGCCGCGGAGCAGCTCGCCTGCGCCGCTGGCCGAGCCCGCCGCACTCGGCGCGTCGCTTCGCCACCAGGTCAGTCGCGCACGCATGCAACGCGAGTTCATCGGCAAGCTCCAGGCAGGCTGCAACGCAACGCCGCTCGAGCTTCCCTACCTGGTAGAGGGCATCCAGGGTCCCGACGGGGTCGGGCTCCTGGCAGATGCGCTCGAAGCCGCGCTGGCGCGGGCGGGAGACCAGCAGTGAGGCCAGAGGCATGGCTCGACCTGCGGATCCTTGTGACCGTCGGCACCGGCGGGGTGGGCAAGACGACGGTCAGCGCCGCGATCGGGCTCGAGGCCGCACGCCGCGGCAAGCACGTTCTCGTCCTGACGATCGACCCCGCCCGGCGCCTGGCAGACGCCCTCGGCGTCGAGGAGCTGGACCACGAGCCTCGGAGGGTGCCTCATCTGCAGCGTGGAGCGCGGGAGGGCGCAGCCGGCGGAGCGCTGGACGCGATGATGCTCGACACCAAGCGGACCTTCGACGAGCTGGTCACGCGCTTCTCCCCTGACGAGGAATCTCGGGAGCGGATCTTCGCCAACCCGATCTACCGCAATCTGACCGACGCTCTCGCGGGCAGCCGCGAGTACTCCGCCATGGCGAAGCTGCACCAGCTTCATCGCGACGCCGACTACGATCTAATCGTGGTCGACACGCCACCGGCGAATCACGCGCTCGACTTCTTCGACACGCCGCGCCGACTGGCCGGCTTTCTCGACAGTGGTTTCCTGAGGGTTCTGCTTCACCCCGCCGCCGCCGTCGGACGGACCGGCTTTCGCTTGTTTCGCTTCGGCTCGGAGCTCGTACTACGGGCGCTCGAGCGCATCACGGGGATCGAATTCCTGTCCGCGATTGCGGAGTTCCTCCTGGCGTTCGAGGCGATGCTCGAAGGCTTCACGGAGCAGGGCCGCGAGGTCGAACGTCTGCTGCGAGATCCCTCGTGCGGCTTCGTTCTGGTGGTGGGGCCGGATGCCGAGCAGGCACGGAGAGCCCAGTTGTTCTGGCAGCGGCTCGAAGCCGAGCAGCTGCAACTGGCCGGAGTGGTCTTGAACCGCGTTCACGTGTGGTCGGAGGGCGCGCCCCCCCCGCCCCTGGGGGAAGCGGAGCGATGGCGAGCAATCGAGTGGGTGCGGAAGGAGCTCGCGGACCGAGGGTGCGAGCCCGTTTCCGCCGATCTGGCGAAGGCTCTGATCGCGAGCGCCGAGCGGCTGGCTGCACTGGCTCGACGAGACGGCGCGGTGCGGAAGGGACTGGACAAGACGCTCGCGCCGCAGCGGGCAGAGGTGCTCTTGATCCCGCTCTTCGCCGAGGACGTCCACGCCCTCGATACGCTGGGATGGATGGGGCAGAGAATCTTCAGCGAGGCAAGCGATGGCTGAGCGCTCCCCCCTGCTGCTCGAGCTGGCGCAAGCCGTCGACGAGCTGCTCCAGGCGGCTGCGCGGACCAGCTCGGACCTGCGCCGCCGGGCCGAAGGCGGCAAGGGGCCCGACACCCCGGGTCGGCTGGCCGAGCTGCTCGCCCACACTCTCGACCGGGTAGAGGGGCCGGCGATCGCGTCGCTTCGCAGCGGGCTGCGCCAGGAGTTGCAGCGGTGGGCCGTCCGCGCCGACCGCGATCCGAGCGCGGCACGCGTTCGCGACGTGATCGCGGCCCTGCTCACGATGCTGGAGCCGGACCCGAGCGCAACGTGCAAAGCCCGTGGACGCAGAACTCCTTGAAGGTTTGACGGGCTGCGGCCGCGGGTGGATACTCGCAAGCCGATGGCGGTACTGATCAAACGCTATGCGAATCGCAAGCTCTACAACACCGAGTCCAGTCGTTACATCACCCTCAAGGGCATCTCGGAACTCGTGCGTGAGGGCAGGGACATTCGTGTCATCGACAACGAGTCGGGCGATGAGATCACGCCCATCGTCCTGTCCCAGATTCTCGTCGACGACCAGAAGCAGAACCGGGACAACAACGCGCTACCGGGCACGCTGCTGACGGAGCTGATCCAGCGCAGTGGCGACGCCCTCTACACACTGTTCCGTCGCTCGATGAACGACGTGCACGAGAACATCAGCGACGCGCGCGACAACGTTCGGCGCTGGATGAATACGGGCGAAGGCGAGTCCACCGTGGACGTATCAGAGATCTCGACCGCAGTTCATGAAGCCGTCGAACGGGTCCTGCGCGTCATCGACCTCCCTACCCGGGCGGACCTGGATGCCCTGAACAAGAACCTCGAGCGCCTCACCGCCGCCCTCGAGTCCTTCGACGGGCGCTTGGACGGCAGCTAGCCGAGGTCCGCTGCAGCTGCCGCGGCGCGGTAAGCGGATCGGCGTCGACGACGAAAACACCGAGCAGAACTAGGTACTCGGACGCACCCAAGAATAGGGCTTCGCCAACGCCAGCAGTTAGTTGCGTCTCGTCAGCTATTCTTCGGCTTCCATCTCGCCGTGCAGGCTCACAGCTCGATCCGATCGCGTCGCTGCGTTACGAGTAGGCGAGCCGGCTTACACCAGCTGGCGGTCGCTCTCCAGCAGGGATTGAATCGTGCTCCGGACCTGTTCGCGGACGCGGTTTACGAAGAGGGGATCGTCCTGACGCTCCAGGGCGACGTCGTCGAAGAAGATGGGGTCGCCGAAGCGGATGCGCCACTGGCTGGGGAGGGGGATCAGTCCGAGCGGGCCCAGCAGCGGGAACGTCGGGGTGAGCGGTAAGGGAAAGCCGAGCAGCTGCCGTGTGAGCGGTGGGACCGCGAGTACGGGGTGGACCTCTTCCGCGCCCTTCACCGCGACCGGGACCAGCACCGCTCGCCGACGCACGGCGAGCGAGACGAACCCACCCCGACCGAAGCGCTGCAGCTTGTAGCGCTCGTGGTATGCCTTGAGGGCACCCTGTTGCCCCTCCGGAAAGGCCACGACCCAGTGGCCGCTCGCGAGCAGGCGGTCCGCGTTCTCTCGACAGGCGCGGACTCCGCCGAGGCGGGCCAGGAGGGGCTGAGCAAACGGCAGCGTGGACAGCCAGTCGGCGACGAGAAAGCGCGGGCGTCGACGCGAGGGGTGCTCGCGCTCCACGGCGTGGGCAATCATGAGGCCGTCGTACGGGAGCACGCCCGAGCGGTTCGCCACGAACAGCACGGGTCCCCGGTCCGGGATGTCCTTGGCTCCCACGGTCCGGACGCGCCACCAGGTGTCATACAGGAAGTCCAGCAGCACGCGGGCGCGCTCCACGTGCTCGGGCTCAAGTCCGAACTCGTCGATGCTCTCGGAGATGCACGGTCGCTCAGTCGTGAAGACCCTCCCGCGCAGCCCGTCGTAGAGCTCCACCAAGCTCAGCTCCTCGAACCGGCGGCGGAGCCATGTGAGGACTCCGCCTGACGGATTCGGGGCCTCCACGGCGCGCTGACTCTGGGATCCGAAGCCCTGCTCGAGCTGCGCGCGCAGCCCCGCGATGGAGGCGCGCAGCTCGAGCAGCTCCAGACTCGACGAGCCGAGCTTCGACGCCGGTTGTGGCTCCTCGCTCATCGGTACTTTCTGAGCTTGCGACTGACGACAAAGCTCATCCACGCCTCTTTCGTCGTGTACTCCGGCTCGAAGCCCAGCACGCTTCGCGCCCGCTCCGTGTCGACGACCCAAAGGAAGCGAAGGTAGTCGTAGAATGCGGCCGGCGAGTCACCAGTTCTCAAGAGCGAGTTGAGGAAGTCGAGTCGGTAGAGAAGTGGGTGAGGCCAGGGGAGCGAGCGCTTTCCAGCGAGCCGCAGGAGTGTGGAGAGTGGCAGCACGCCAGTGCCTGCCAGGTTGAAGGGACCTGACACATCTCGCGCGAGCACGAGCTCCACCGCCCGCAGAAGATCATCTTCGTGCAGGAACTGCATCAGCGGGTCGTAGCCCAGTAGAGTCGTCACGCTCCGCCCGGAGAAGTGCCGAGTTACCGCCCCTTCGACCGTCGGCCCGGCGACCCAGCACGGACGCAGCGACGTGACCACGAGCTGCGGGTGGCGCCTGGCAAAAATCCACAGCAGGCCCTCCATCTCAGCCCGGTCCCGAACGGAGTGCGATGCAGGATGGGCGCGCAGACGTTGCTCCTCGCCGAGAAAGTTCAGGTTGTCCGGATGGGCTCCATACACCTCCGCGCTGCTCATGACCACGAGCTTGTGCACATCCGCTGCAGCGCAGGCATTCATCACGTGCAGTGACCCGATCAGCTCGAGCTCGTGCGATTCCCCCACGTCATGGGAGGGCTGCGTCAGGAAGGCGGAGTGCAGCACCACCTCACAGCGCTCCTTCTGGAGAATCTCCGCTACGACACCGTCCGCTGTCGGCTCTGTCAGGTCCACGCGGTGGAAGCGCACGCGCCCTTCGAGTCGGGCTGGCAGGCGCTTGTCGAGCGCGACCACCTCCGTGGCCGGGTCGAGCTCGCTCAGGCGTTCCGCCAGACGGCCGCCGACAAAGCTCGCTAACCCCGTGATCGCTACGCGCCTCGGTTGCTGGCCTGAGCTCACGCAAGCGACATATGCGGCAGGCACGGAGTGGTGTCAATCGCTAGTGTGAGGTTCACGGATCCACGCCGGGCAGGCACCCATGTCAGACTCTCGACCGCTACTCGTTCGGCACCCGCGGTTTCGGGAGCACGCGGCCCGTGGATCCCACCCCGAGTGTCCAGAGCGACTCATTGCCATCGACCGCGCCTTGGAGCCACTGCAGGGCGAGCTCCGTGAGGTCGAGCTTCGTCCAGCGACCGATGAGGAGATCCTGCGCAGCCACAGCCGCTCGCTCCTCGACGCGCTGCGCGCTCTCGAGGGGCGGGACGCCCGCATCGACCCCGACACCTACAGCGCGCCCCGTTCGCTCGAGGTCGCCAGGCTCGCGGCCGGCAGTCTGGCGGACGCGGCGCTCGCCGTCGCCCGGGGAGAGGCACCGAGCGCCTTCGCAGCCCTGCGACCACCGGGCCATCACGCGGAGCAGACTCGCGCGATGGGCTTCTGCCTGCTCAACCACGTCGCGATCGCCGCCGAGGCCCTGCGCGAGCAGGCGCGGCTCGAGCGGATCGCGATCGTCGACTGGGACGTGCACCACGGCAACGGCACGCAGCAGCTCTTCGAGGAAGACAGAGACGTCCTCTACGTCTCGACCCACCAGTATCCCTTCTATCCTGGAACGGGGGCGCTCGAGGAGCGGGGGCACGGGAAGGGCACGGGGGCGACCGTGAACCTGCCACTTCCTGCCGGATCGGGCGATGCGGAGTACGGACAGCTGTTCGACGAGCTGATCGTTCCGATCCTGCTCGAGTTCGAGCCGGAGCTGATCCTGGTCTCGGCCGGCTTCGACGCCCACACTCGCGATCCCCTCGGGTCCATGAACGTGAGCACCGCGACCTTCGGGCTGTTCGCTGCACGTCTGCGCGGCGTCGCGGAGGAGACGTGTGGAGGACGCCTGGTGATCGCGCTCGAGGGGGGCTACGACCTCGAAGCCCTGGGTGCGAGCGTCGCCCAGGTGGCCGGAGTCCTGCTCGCTCCCGAGCTTCCCCGAGACAGCTTTCCCGCACCATCCCCGGCTGGCCGTCAACTGGTTCAGAGATTTGCGCAGGCTCACGGGGAGCAGTGGCACGATTTGGCCGGAGCAGCCCCAGGATGAACGTGCCTGGACACCCATGCGCCCCAGATGTTGGGGCCTCCGACACGAAGAACCCCCATATCCAGTGGTCCTCATCAGGGCTTCCCGGAATACGCAGAAAGTGCTGAAAACGTTGGATTTTCTGATTGACGGTGGGCTCAAAAAGGGAGATAGTGGTGCGCAGTGGGAATGGGTCCCACCGGGCTCACGCGCTGACTGGGGGGGAGCGCTGGCTCTGTGGGGCCCCCTTCCCACCGGTTTGCGTGGGGGCGGGGTTGCGTGTTCTTCGGGAGTCACGAGCACGTACTTGACGACAAAGGGCGTACGAGCCTCCCGAAGGAGTTCAGGGACATCCTGAAGGGCCAGAAGGCCGACCCGTGGCTCACCGCCGGCGCCCACTGCCTGGCAATCTATCCACACGCCCAGTTCGACGAGATCAGGGCCAGACTCACCGAGGACGCACTGCCCGACGCGGAGATCGTGCGTCGGCAACGTCTCGTCCTGGGTAACGCCGCCCGTTGCAGGCTCGACGCGCAGGGTCGCATTCTCATACCTCAGACGCTTCGCAAGCACGCCAGGCTGCAGAGGGACATCGTGTTCGCCGGGCGCGGCACGCTGATCGAGGTCTGGGATCGCACACTGTGGAGAACCGAGATGGATCGGGCGCGCTCGGAGACCGTGTGAGGATGCTCCACATCCCCGTGATGCTGGAGCAAGTCGTCCGCCTCCTCCGTCCGCGCTCAGGCCAGGTCATCGTCGACGCAACGCTGGGGGCTGGCGGGCACGCAGAGCGGATTCTCGACCAGCTGGGGCAGGACGGCCAGCTGATCGGGCTCGATCGCGACGCCGAGGTGCTGGAGCAGGCCGGCATCCGTCTCAAGCGCTACGGCGACCTCGCGAAGCTCGTGCACGCACGTCTGTCCTTCCTCCGGGAGGTCGTCCGGGGCAGCGGACGCGAGCAGGTAGACGGCGTGCTCATGGACCTGGGCGTGTCGTCCTTTCAGCTCGACGAGCTCGAGCGCGGCTTCAGCTTCCGGACAGGAGACACTCCCGCACCGCTCGACATGCGAATGGACCGGCGCTCCGGCGAGACCGTCGGCCAGCTGCTGGAGCGCTGGGACGAGCCCGAGCTGGTGGACGTGCTGCGCGCGGGGGGAGTTCCCGCGCCGGTTCGGGTCGGCCGCGCGCTCCGCGCCGCGCTACCGCTCACGACAACGAGCGACCTGCTCGGGGCACTTGCGGGCGTCCGCCTGCCGCGGCGCCGACACCATCCTGCGACGCTCGTCTTCCAAGCGTTGCGGATGGCCGTCAACGACGAGCTTGCGGAGCTCGACGCAGGCCTTGAGGCGGCGCTGGACCTTCTCGCTCCCGGGGGCCGGCTCGCAGTCCTGAGCTACCACTCGGGAGAGGACCGACATGTCAAAGGCTTCCTGGCTCGCGAAGCCAAGGGCTGCATCTGCCCACCCGATCTCCCGGTGTGCGGCTGTGGTCGCTCGTCGCGGCTGAAGATCCTGGCCCGCGGCGAGCAGGCAAGCGAAACGGAAGTGAGGGCCAACCCGCGGGCTCGCAGCGCGCGCCTGCGCGGCGCTGAGCGAATATGAACGCCCGACTGCGCCGAAGCGGGCACAGCCTACGAACGCTGCTGGCGGGCGTGCTCGGTATCATCGTCGCTGCCGGCTTCCTCGTCGGCGTGCGCACGGAGATCACGTCGCTGCGCTACCAGCTGCAGAGGCTGCGCAGCGAGGAGTCCCAACTTCGACGCGAGGTGGAGAAGCTCCGCGTAGAGACGGCCGTGCTGACCGCTCCCGAGCGCCTCGAAGCTCGCGCACTCGAGCTGGGCATGACCTACCCGCACTCCGGGCAGGTCGTCTCGCTCGCCCAGTCCGGACCCGGTAGCGGAGAAGCGCGGTGAGTCGGCGACGCAAGTCCAGGACGCTCATGGCGCAGCGCCGACTGCTGATCCTCGGCGGTCTGGTGGTCTCCGGCCTGGCCTGCCTGACGCTTCGGGCCACGCATCTGCAGGCGCTGGACGGCGCCCGACTGGCGGAGATCGCCCGCAGACAGGCCGAGACCACCTTCAAGCTGGGATCGCTCCGGGCGGAGATTCGAGACCGGAACGGCATGGTGTTGGCCGTCTCGGCCAGCGTAGACTCCATCGCCGTGTCTCCGCCGGCGATCACGGACCGCGAGCGGACGGCAGAGCTTCTGGGGCGGGTGCTGCGGCGTCCAGTCGCAGACGTGCGAGCGAGCCTGGATCGCTCCCGCGGCTTCGTCTGGATCAAGCGCTGGGCCACCCCGAGCGAGGCGGAGCGGCTCCGCGAGCTCGATCTGCCAGGCGTCCACCTCCACCCGGAGCGGCGCCGCTTCTACCCCAACGGCAAGCTGGCTGCCGCATATCTCGGCTTTGCGGATCGCGATGGCCGTGGCCTCTCCGGTCTGGAGCTCGTGTTCGAAGGGGAGCTGCGCGGAACCATGGCCGCCCTGCCCGCTCGGCGCGACGCCAGCGGCAACATGCTGCTCGCACTGCACTCCGGGACCGAGGCTCGTATCGGTCGTCCCGTCACGCTCAGTCTCGACGCGCGACTCCAGCACTTTGCGGAGCGTGCGCTCGAGCGCGCGCTGGAGCGGTCGGGTGCGGGACGAGGCACGCTCGTCGCGCTCGATCCGCGCAACGGCGACCTCCTAGCCGTCGCCGAGGTGCCGGGCTTCGACCCTAACCGCTTCTGGCTCGAAGACCCGGCACGCTTCCGAGCCCGCGCCTTCGTCGACACCTTCGAGCCCGGGAGCACTCTCAAGCCCTTCACGATCGCGCTCGCGCTCGAAGCGGGCCTCGTCGAGCCTAGCGAGAAGTTTGATTGCGAAGGCGGGAGCTGGCAAGTGCTCGACCGCCGGATTCGCGACTTCAAGCCTCACGGAATTCTGACTGTGCACGACATTCTGCGGCTCTCTAGCAACATCGGGGCCGCGAAGATTGCCAACAGGCTCGGCTCGGAGAGGCTCGTCGCAGGCCTGCGACGCTTCGGGTTCGGGGCACGCACCGGCAGCGCGTTCCCCGGCGAAGCGCCGGGCGTGCTTCGGGAGGTAGGCGAGGCCCAGGCCGTTGAACGCGCGAACCTGGCGTTCGGGCAGGGCCTGAGCGTGACCACGCTGCAGCTGGCGAGCGCTGCCGCCGTGCTGGCGAACGGGGGACGTCGCATCACGCCGCGGCTCGCCCTTTTCGAGGGCGAAGCGGTCGAACAGCTGGGCGAGCGCGTAGTCTCCGAGCGCACCGCCGCCACCGTGATGAAGATGCTCCGGGACGCCGTCGCGCGCGGCACTGGCCGGGCCGCCTGGCTCCCCAACCACGAGGTCGCCGGGAAGACAGGGACCGCGCAGAAGGTCGTCGACGGCAGCTACTCCCGCGACCGACATGTCGCGTCCTTCGTCGGAGTCGTCCCGGCGCTGAATCCTCGGCTCGTCGTGGCGGTCGTACTAGACGAGCCCCGCCATGGCTACACGGGTGGCGCGGTCGCCGCCCCGGTCTTCCGCGAGGTTGCGAGCTTCGCGGTCGAACAGCTCGCGGTTCCGGTGGAGGGCGCAGAGTGAAGTCGCTCGAAGAGCTCGTTCGGGGCCTGGGGACCCGCATCGACGGCGCGGGCGATACGCCGATTGCCGAGATCTGCACCGACTCGCGCCAGGTGACACCCGGCGCCCTGTTCGTCGCGCTGCGAGGCGCAACGACCGACGGGCATCGCTACGCCGCGAGAGCCGCAGAGCAGGGGGCCGCGGCGCTCCTTGCGGAGCAAGTCATCCCTGGACTCCCGGCCGAGCTGGCCACCGCCTACGTCCACGACACCAGAGCCGCACTGCCGGAGGTAGCCGCGCGCTTCTTCGACAGACCTGCAGCGGCCATGACCCTGGTCGGCGTCACCGGTACGAACGGCAAGACGAGCACGGTACACATGATCGAGTCGATCTTGCAGAGCGCGGGCCAGCGGGTCGGAAACATCGGAACCATCTGCGTCCGGGGCCCGGGGTTCCAGGAGCCAGCGTCCCTCACGACGCCCGAGTCCGTCGACCTGCAGCGCACGCTGGCGCGCATGCGCGATGCCGGCGTCGGAGTCGTCGCGCTCGAAGTCTCCTCGCACAGCATCGCGCTGGGCAGGATCCGCACACTGCGCTTCGCCGCCTCCGTCTACACCCACTTGAGCCAGGACCACCTGGACTTCCACCGCGACATGGACGAGTACGCAGCAACCAAGGCCGAGCTGTTCGGGCCGGAGTACCTCGAAGGAACGGGGGTGCTGAACGCGCGCGATCCCCTGACTCCCCGACTCATCGAGCGAGCAAAGTCCGCGGGACGTCCGGTCGTCACCTACGCGCGCGGCCGAGAGACGCCGGCGGACCTGTTCACGACGGCCGAGCAGATCGCGCTCGCAGGCTCGCGGCTTCGGGTGCAGGGCTCGGAGGGAGAACGCGCGCTGCAGCTCTCCCTCGCCGGCGACTTCCAGATCGACAACGCGCTGGCCGCAGCGGCGACGGCGCGCGTGCTCGGCGTCGATTGGGCCTCGATCGAGGCCGGGCTGGCGGGCTGCCCCGCGATCCCGGGTCGGCTGGAGCGCGTTCACGACGGCAAGCCGATCGTGCTCGTCGACTACGCGCACACTCCCGACGCCCTCGACCGCGTGCTGGAGTCCCTGAGACCCCTCGTCTCGGGCAGCCTTATCACCGTGTTCGGCTGCGGTGGGGACCGAGATCGCAGCAAGCGGGTCCCCATGGCGCGTGCCGCCTGCGCGCACAGCGACCTCTGCATCGCCACGAGCGATAACCCGCGCACGGAAGATCCAGAGAAGATCCTGAGCGACATCGCCGAGGGGCTCTCGGGCACTCACGAGATCGAGGTCGACCGACGGGCTGCCATCCGTAGCGCCATCCGCCGCGCGAGGCCAGACGACGTGGTCGTGATCGCCGGCAAGGGCCACGAGGCCTACCAGATCCTGGGCCGGGAGAAGGTCGAATTCGACGATCGCGTCGAGGCGCGCCTCGCGCTGGCGGAGCGCGAGGAGGCGACGTGAGCTGGACGCTTCGCGAGCTGGCGGGCTTCTGCGACGGCGTGCTGCACGGCGATCCCACGACCAACGTGACTGGGGTGTCCACGGATTCACGCAGCATCGCCGAGGGTGAGCTCTTCGTCGCCGTTCGCGGCGAGAGCTTCGATGGCCACGACTACGCGTCGGAGGCGCTCGACCGAGGCGCTGCGGGCGTGCTGATCTCTCACCCCGTCGAAGTCCCGGGCGCAACGATTCGCGTGGACGACTGCGTGCTTGCGCTCGGTGGGTTGGCATCTGCGCACCGCGCGCGCTTTGCAGGCCCGGTCGTGGCAATCACAGGCTCGAACGGCAAGACGACGACCAAGGAGATGTGCGCCGGGATCCTGGCGGCGAGTGGGCTGCGCGTTCGCCGCAGTCCCGGGAACCTGAACAACCACATCGGGCTGCCCCTTTCGCTCCTGGGTCTCGAGCTCGACGACGACGTGCTCGTGGTCGAGCTCGGCATGAACCACGAAGGCGAGATCGCACGGCTAGCACGCATCGCCTCTCCGACCGTGGGCGCGATCACGAACGTCGCACCCGCCCACCTGGGGCTGCTCGGCTCGCTGGAGGCAATCGCCCGCGCGAAGGGTGAGCTCTTCGACGAGATCCGCCGTGACGGCACGGCCGTCATCAACGCCGACGACCCCTTTTGCGTCGAGCAGTCCGAGCGCTTCGCCGGACACAAGCTGCACTTTGGTCGCAAGGCCGAAGCCGACCTCCGCGCCCGGGAGATCGTGTCGACACGAAGGGGCGAGAGCTTCGCGCTGGAGACCAACGCCGGGCGGTGCCGTATCGAGCTGCACGCTCTCGGCGCGCATCTGATCGAAGATGCCCTGTGCGCCGCCAGCGCGGCCACGGCCACGGGCCTGCTTGCCAGCGAGCCGCTGGAAGCCATCCGCCGCGGTCTGGAGCAGTTCGAAGCCATCGACGGACGGCTGGCACCGAGGAGCACACCCAGCGGCGTAACACTGTTCGATGACACCTACAACGCAAACCCCGAGTCGGTGGTGGCGGCGCTCGCCGCACTCGCGGCGCACAGCTGCCGTGGTCGCTCCGTTGCGGTGCTGGGCGACATGCTCGAGCTCGGCCCCGACTCGGCGGCCTTGCACGCGAGCGTCGGCCGGGAGGCCGCAGCGCGCGGCATCCAGCTGCTGGTGGCGGTGGGACCACTCTCTGCGCACACCGCGGAGGCGGCGGCAGCCGCAGGTGTGAGCGAGACGATTGCGCTGGGCGAAGACGAGGCGCCGGCGCGCGTGCTCCAGCTACTCCGTCCCGGCGACATCGTGCTCGTCAAGGGCTCGCGCGGCATGCGCATGGAGCGCGTGGTGGCCGCGCTCATGGATCCGGACTGATGCTCTACCACCTGCTCTTCGAGCAGCTCGCGGGCGAGTTCACTGCGCTGAACGTCTTTCGTTATCTCACGTTCCGCTCCGTCGGCTCGGCGCTCACGGCCCTGCTCATTGCATTCATCGTTGGTCCGACCCTGATCCGTTGGCTCGAGAACCGACAGGTCGGGCAGACGATCCGGGACGATCCTCCGGAGCGGCACCGGGAGAAGGCCGGCACGCCCACCATGGGAGGCGTCCTGATCCTGCTCGCAGTCCTGACTAGCACGCTGCTCTGGGCCGAGTGGACGAACCCGTACGTGTGGATCGTGCTGGGCGTGACCTTAGGCTGCGGTTTGCTCGGGTTCGCAGACGACTACACGAAAGCCGTGCGCAAGCGGCCCGCCGGAATTCGCGCTCTCACCAAACTGCTCTGGCAGATCGCCATCGCCAGCGTGGCCGCGATCGTACTATTCCGACTACCCGGCTTCGACGCGCAGGTCTCGGTCCCGCTCGTGAAAGGCTTCCACCCCTACATTGGCTGGGTCTACGTACCCCTCGCCGTCGTCTTCATCGTGGGATTCTCCAACGCCGTCAACCTGACGGATGGCCTGGACGGTCTCGCCATCGGGCCGACCATGATCACAGCCGGTGTGATCGGGCTCTTCTCCTACGTCGTCGGCAACAGCGTGATCGCCGACTACCTGGAACTCAAGTACGTCCCGGGCGTCGGCAGCCTCGCGATCATCTGCACCGCGCTGATCGGTGCCGGACTCGGCTTCCTGTGGTTCAACACCTACCCCGCCTCCCTGATCATGGGAGACACGGGCGCTCTCGCCCTCGGCGGAGCCCTCAGCACCGTGGCCGTCATCATCCGCCAGGAGGTCGTGCTCGCCATCGCCGGCGGGATCTTCCTGCTCGAGATGTTCTCCGTCATCGTGCAGGTGGGCTCGTACAAGCTGCGGCGGCAGCGCGTCTTTCGCATGGCCCCCCTCCACCACCACTACGAGCTCCGGGGCTGGCCCGAGCCGCAGATCATCGTCCGCTTCTGGATCGTGTCGGTGATCCTGGGCCTCGTTGCGGTCTCGATGTTGAAGCTGCGATGAGCTACGCGAACCGACACATTCTGGTGCTGGGGATGGGCCTCTCGGGCGCGGCGGCCCTCGCGCTGCTGTTGCGCAAGGGCGCGCGCGTAAGTGCCTACGATCGGGACCCGGCAGCACTCGCCGAACTTCCGCCGGCGGTGACCAGGATCGAGAGCGCCGAGCTGCCCGCGTTCGCGGATTACGACGCCGTGATCGCGAGTCCGGGGTTTGCGCTCTCTTCCGCCCCCGAGCTGATCCCCGAGATCGATCTCGCAGCGGAATTCTTGGACGTCCCGATCGTCGGCGTTACCGGGACGAACGGCAAGAGCACCGTGACCGTGATGATCGGAGAAATGCTGCGCGAGAGCGGCTTCGAGACGGGCGTTGGAGGCAACCTCGGGACCCCACTTTGCGAGTTCATCGATCGGCCCGAGCTCGAGCGTCTCGTCGCGGAGCTCTCGAGCTTCCAGCTGGAACACGCGCGCAAGCTCCACGTCCGGGTCGCCGTGCTGACAAACCTTGCTCCGGACCACCTAGACCGTCACGGCAGCTACGAGGCTTACGGAGCCGCGAAGGCACGCCTCGCCGAGCTCCAGAGCCCGAACGACACTGTGGTCGCGAACCTGGACGACCCCTGGGCCGAACGCGTGGCGCGCTCGGCTACCGCTCAGTTGTTCGGCTTCTCGGAGCGGCGCGCGCTCGACCACGGCGCGTTCGTCGACGCTTCGGCACTCGTCGTCGTTCGCGACGGCGAGGTGCGGCTTCGGGTAGCGCTCGCATCGCTCTCGAGCGCTGCACGCGCGCCACTCGCGAATGCCCTCGCGGCCTCCGCCGCAGCTGTCGCGATGGACGCGGAGCCGGAAGCCATGTCCGCCGTCCTGACGAGCTTCCAGGGCCTGCCACACCGGGTCTCGGAGGTCTGTACCCGCAACGGCGTCCGCTACGTCGACGATTCCAAGGCTACGAACCCCGCCGCAGCAGTAGCAAGCCTCGCCGCGCAGGAAGCGCCCGTCGTCTGGATCGCCGGAGGTCGCAACAAGGGCCTCGAGTTCTCGCCGCTTGTCCCCGCCGCCGGACGCGCACGTGCGGTGGTCGTCTACGGCGAGTCCGCACCGGAGCTCGCCCGGGCCTTCGCGAGCGCGACGGATGTGGTCTCGAGCTGTAAGCTCGAGAGCGCCGTGCGCGAGGCCGCTGCCCGCGCACTGCCGGGCGACGTCGTGCTGCTCGCCCCAGCCTGCGCGAGCCACGACCAGTTCGGCTCGTACGAGGAGCGCGGCGAGCGCTTTGCCGAGCTGGCACGCGCGCTCCCCGAGAGCGGCGCCGCAGGAGCCGAGACGTGCTGAGCAGGCTCGAAACGCAGCAGCTGATCGTGGCGGCCGCGCTCCTGCTGGGCGGCGGCCTCGTCATGATCTACAGCGCCAGCGCCGTGCGCTCGGAACTCATCTTCGGCAGCTCCTGGGTGTACGTCGGGCGCCAGCTCGGTGGGCTGGGGCTCGGCGCGGTGGGGGCCCTGGCACTGGCGAGTATCCCGCTCGAGTGGTTGCGGCGGCTGGGCTACGTTGCATACGCTGGCGCGCTCATCGCTTTGATCGCGACGCTGGGACCGTGGGGCGTGACCGAGAACGGTGCCAGGCGTTGGCTCACGCTCGGGGGGATCACCTTCCAGCCGCTCGAGCTCGCCAAGCTCGGCATTGTGCTCGGCCTGGCCCAGTGGCTATCGGCTCGCAGCGAGCAGATGCGTGATGCTCGCGTCAGCATCCTCGTGCCAGGGCTGCTCGCGCTGGCACCCGCACTCGTTCTGCTGCAGCAGCCGGACTTCGGAGGCGCCTCGCTCATTCTGCTCTTCACCGCGGTCATGATCTACGCGGCGGGCGCGCGCCTCGACCACCTGGGGGTCACCGGTGTGCTCGCTCTTCCCGCCATCTTCGCGGTCGCGCTGCTTGCGGACTACCGCCTGCACCGTTTGCGAGGCTTCGTCGACCCCTGGGCAGACCCGTTGGGGGGCGGCTACCAGCTCATTCAGTCCCAGCTCGGCTTCGGAGCGGGCGGACTCTTCGGCGCGGGCTTCGGTGCCGGTCAACAGAAGCTCGGCTACTTGCCCGAGGCCCATACCGACTTCATCCTGTCCGTGATCGGCGAGGAGACCGGCTTGCTGGGCGTAGTCTGCGTCCTTGTCTGCCTCGCCACGATCGGCCTCGCATCACTCGGCATCGCCGCGCGCGCCAACACGCCGTTCGCCCGGCTCGTCGCGGTAGGCGCAAGCCTGCTGCTCTGGCTTCAGGGAATGCTGAACGCGGGCGTCACCATGGGCCTGCTCCCCACCAAGGGAACAACGCTGCCATTCGTCTCCTACGGCGGCACCTCCCTGGCCGTGAGCCTGGCCGCGTTAGGGCTGCTGCTGAACGTCGCGCGGCCCAGTCGACGCGGGAGGAAGGGATGGCGCTGACGGTGGTGTTTGCGGGCGGGGGCACCGGCGGCCACGTCTTCCCGGCGCTGGCGCTTGCCCAGACGATTCGTCGACGTGAGCCCGACGCTAGCCTGCGCTTCATCGGTTCGGAGCGGGGACTCGAGCTGACTCAGGTGCAGGCTGCCGGCTTTCCCATCGACCTGGTTCCGAGCAGACAGGTTCTGGGACGTGGCGCACTAGGGGCCGTCGCCGCCGTCTTCGCCGCTGCGTGCGGGATCGTGCGGGCGCTCTCGCTCTTGCGCGAGACTCGCCCCGCCCTCGTGATCGGCGTGGGAGGGTATGCATCGGTTCCGACGGTGATCGCCGCCCGCCTGCGCGGTATTCCGATCGTACTGCTCGAGCCCGACGCCCTGCCGGGTCGGGCGAACCGTCTGCTGGCCCGCTTCGCCCGACGCATCTTCGTGCAGTTCGACGCGGCGCTGAAAGATCTTCCGCAGGGCCGGGGGCTGCTCACAGGCCTGCCCGTACGCGAGCTCCCCCCGAAGGCGGACTCCGGCACAACCGCGGAGTGCCACCTCCTCATCACAGGCGGGAGCCAGGGTGCACGCTCTCTCAATCGCGCCATGGCCGCTGCGCTTTCCACGCTAGTATCCAGCGCCAAGCTCCGGATCACGCACCAGACCGGCGCAGCACACGTGGACGAGGTTCGGGACGCCTACCGGGCCGCGGGCGTGGAGGCCGAGGTTGCGGCGTTCTTCGAGGATCTGCCGGCGCGCATCGCCAGTGCCGACCTGGTCGTCGCGCGCGCCGGCGCCAATACCTGCGCGGAGCTCTGCATGACCCACACACCCTCCATTCTCGTGCCCTACCCCTTCGCTGCGAATGACCACCAGACCGCGAACGCCCGCGACCTGGAACGTGCGGGAGCTTGCGTCCTGATCCCCGACTCGGAGCTGGGAGCGCGGCTGGCGGACGAGATCCTCGCGCTGGTCTGCAATCCAGAGCAGCGCCGCGAGATGGCGGAGTCAGCGGCCACGCGCTCACACCCCGACGCGGCGGAGCGGATCTGGGCGGAGTGCAGCACGGTCATCGACGAGGCGGGGCGATGAGGCACCGTGTGCAGCACGTGCACTTCGTGGGCATCGGCGGCGTCGGGATGTGCGGTCTCGCGGAGATCCTGTATGTGAGCGGCTACTCCGTCTCGGGCTCTGACCTGCGCGAGAGCGCGATCACGCGGCGTCTCCAGGGGCTCGGGGTGCGCGTCTCGATCGGCCACGAGGCCGCGGCGATCGGAGAGGCCGACGTGGTCGTGTACTCCTCGGCGATCCGCGCCACGAACCCGGAGCTTGTCGCCGCGCACGAGCAGGGGATCTCGGTGATCGGGCGCGCCGAGATGCTGGCCGAGGTCATGCGCATGAAGTACGGCGTGGCCATCGCGGGCTCGCACGGCAAGACGACCACCACCTCGCTCGTGGGAGCCGTGCTCGAGGCTGGCGGGCTCGACCCGACGACGATCGTGGGCGGGATGGTCAAGAGCCTTGGCGCAAACTCGCAGCTCGGCGCCGGAGACATCGTGGTTGCAGAGGCAGACGAGAGCGACGGGTCGTTCCTGCGCCTGATGCCGACGGTGGTCGTCATCACGAACGTGGACCACGAGCATCTCGAGCACTACGGCAGCTACGAGGCGCTGGAGCGCTCGTTCCTAGACTTCGCGAATCTCGTGCCGTTCTACGGCGTGAGCGTGCTGTGTCTGGACGACCCGGGAGTGCAGCGTCTCCTGCCGGAGATCTCCCGACGCACAACCACCTACGGACTCTCGGCGCAGGCGGACGTCGGTGCGGAGCGAATCGTGCCGGAGGGTCTCGTGACCCGCTTTCGTCCGCGCGCGCGTGGAGAGCCGCTGGCCGAGCTACAGCTCGCGATGCCGGGAGAGCACAACGTGAGGAACGCGCTCGCGGCCATCGCCGTCGGCCTGGAGTTCGGCGTTCCCTTCGAGCGCATCAAGAACGCGCTCGAGGAGTTCCGCGGGATCAGTCGCCGCTTCGAGCTCCTGGGCGAGCACGACGGCGTGCTCGTCATCGACGACTACGCGCACCACCCGGCGGAGATCCGCGCCACGCTCGCCGCCGCCCGGCATGGGCTCGGTCGGCGCCTGGTCGCGGTCTTCCAGCCGCACCGCTACACGCGGACCCGCGACCTGTTCGACGACCTCGCACGCGCGTTCCACGATGCCGACCAGCTCCTGCTGACCGATATCTATGCGGCCGGCGAGGAGAAGCTCGCCGGCGTGTCCGCGAGCGCCCTCGCGGAAGCGGCCAAGGACTTCGGCCACCAGGGAGTGCGATTCGTGGCCGAGAGAGAAGAGCTCCTGCGCTCGCTGCGAGAGGTCTTGGAGCCGGGCGACGCGGTGATCTTCATGGGCGCCGGAGACATCGGCCGAGTCGCGCAGCTCTTTGCAAGCGGTGGGGAGGGCTAAGCCGATTGATGCCTCGTTACAGAGCGAGCTTCTCAGACGGTTCGGCAGGCGCGTCGCCTTCAGCGAGCCGTTGGCGAAGTACACCTCTCTGCGTGTGGGAGGACCCGCCGACGCACTGGTCCACGTCAACGACCGGGACGAGCTACGCGACCTGTGGGATCTGTGTCGATCAAACTCCGTACCGCTCAGCGTGCTCGGCGGAGGTTTCAACACGCTCGTTCGGGACGGCGGCCTGCGAGGCGTGGTCGCGCGCTTGCAGAGGCTCCGCAGGATCGAGAACGTGTCGGGCGGTGGTCTCACTGCCGAGGCGGGCGTCACACACTCTACGGTCTCGCGCTTCTGCACGGACCACGGCCTTGCAGGGCTGGAGTTCGCGGTCGGCATTCCCGGCAGCGTCGGAGGCTGGCTCGTCATGAACGCAGGAATTCCAGACCGCGAGATGAAGGACGTGGTGCGGAGTGTCGACGTGCTCGACGCAGCCAGCGGTCGCGTCGAGACACGAGAGCTCGCTTGCCTGCACTTCTCCTATCGGATGCTTGAGCTCGCGCCTGGGAGCGTGCTCCTGTCGGCTCACTTCGAGACTCATCCGGGCGACCCGGAAGAGATCCAGGCGACCATGCGCCGCTATCTGCGCTCCCGTCGCGACACCCAGCCCGTCGACCAGCTGTCCTGCGGATCCGTGTTCAAGAACCCGGAGGGCGACTACGCCGGGCGGCTGATCGAGGCGGCGGGCCTCAAAGGCGCCCGGGAGGGTCTGGCTGAGATATCGCCGCTGCACGCGAACTTCATCGTGAACCGCGGCGGGGCCAGCGCGAGCAACGTGGTCCGCTTGATCGAGCGTGCGCGGGATGCGGTCCGAGCAAAGTTCCAGATCGATCTCGAAACCGAGGTCCACGTAGTCGGGGCAGAGGGATGACCAAGCAATGGCGCAGAAGATGGCCATGGCTGCTGGCGGCGGCGGGCCTTGTCGCCACGACCGTCGGGGCCGGCCTGACCTACACCGCAAGCGCGGCGAACGTGGAGCTGCCCGAGCTCCGCGAGAGGCTGCGAGCCTTCGAGCTCCGCAGGGTAGAGTTCGTCGGCCTCGAACGCCTCGACGCGGAGGCGCTCTGGAGCGGCGCGAAGCTCGCTCGTGGCACAGCTCTGATCGACGTCGACGGGAAACACCTTGCGGCTCGTCTCGCGGAGCACCCGCGGGTCGAGAGCTGTACGGTGCTGCGGCTCCCCCCGGACCGGCTGCTGATCGGCGTCCGTGAGCGCGTTCCTGCCGCCGTAGATGCAAAGACCGGCGACGGCATCGACGCCCGGGGAGCGTCGTTTCCACTCGTTGCGGGCGAGGCGGACGCACTGCCCCGTATCGACGGCAGCCTTCACACGGCCCTTCCATTGCTACGCGCCGCACGCGAGCTGGGCGTAGGGATCCGATTCATCCGTGCACACGACCCACGGGATCTGCGCTTTCGGTCCCGAGACGGAGTCGACGTGCGCATCGGACGCGACGCACGCGACTCGCTCGTGAGCTGGATCCGTCTCCAAGAGAGCGGGCTGATCGAGCTGTACGGAGCGCGCGAAGTCGATCTTCGGTTTGCCGGAAGCGCGGTGCTCCGAGACCTGCGAGAGACAAAGGGGGTTGAGGATGGGGCGTCATGACGAGCTGATCGTCGGGCTGGATATCGGGACCACGAAGATCTGTGCGGTCGTTGCGGAGGCAAACGGGGAGGGCGTGGACATCATCGGGATCGGTAGCCACCCGTCGAAGGGCCTGCGGAAGGGCGTGGTGGTCGACATCGACGCAACCGTCGACTCGATTCGCAAGGCCGTCGACGAGGCGGAGCTGATGGCCGGCTGCGAGATCAACGCTGTCTACGCGGGGATTGCTGGCGGCCACATCGACGCGCGCAACGAGATCGGCATGGTCGCCATCAAGAACCGCGAGGTGAAGCAGAGCGACGTGAAGCGCGTGATCGACCAGGCGCAGGCGATCGCCATTCCCGCCGACCGCGAGGTCATCCATGTCATTCCGCAGGAGTACGAGATCGATGGGCAGGACGGCATCAAGCGCCCCGTCGGAATGTCCGGCGTGCGGCTGATCGCGCGGGTGCACATTGTGACGGCGGCGGTGACCTCGGCGCAGAACGTGATCAAGTGCTGCAACAAGGCGGGGCTCAACGTGATCGACATCGTGCTGGAGCCGCTCGCCTCGAGCGAGGCCGTGCTCGCACCCGACGAGACCGAGCTCGGCGTGGCGCTCGTGGACCTGGGTGGGGGCACGACGGACCTCGCGGTCTTCCAGTCGGGCGCCATCAAGCACTCCGCCGTCCTCTCGCTGGGCGGCTATCACCTCACGAATGATGCCGCCGTCGGGCTGCGCACTCCGTTCGATCAGGCAGAGCGGCTCAAGCGACGCTTCGGCTGCGCCGCGGCCCGCTACATGCCGAGAGAGGAGCTCCTGGTCGTACCGGGTGTCGGAGGGCGGGCTCCACGGCAGGTCAGTCGCAAAGCCCTCTCGGAGTTCCTCGAGCCCCGCATCGAGGAGATCCTGACCCTCGTCCACGAGCAACTCGGCCGCGCCGGTTACCTCGGGCGCATTCCTTCGGGAATCGTCTGCACGGGAGGATCGAGCGCACTCGAGGGTCTGCCCGAGCTTGCAGAGGAGATATTCGAGCTACCGGTGCGACGCGGCATCCCGCGCGGCATCGGGGGTCTCGCGGATCGAGTTCAAGGACCGGAGTTCGCGACCGGCGTTGGACTCGCCATGTGGGGTTCCAAACGAAGGGCGCGTCCCCGCTTCCGGATCTACGACGGCTCCTCGCTTCGGAAGGTTCGTGCACGCATGCGCGAGTGGCTTTACGGAGAACTGAGTTAACTTAGCGATGGGGGGAGAGAGATGATTGCATTCGAGCAGGAAGACAACTTGCAGGCGCGAATCAAAGTCGTGGGTGTCGGCGGCGCCGGCGGCAACGCGGTCAACACGATGATCGGTGCAGGCCTTGCCGGAGTCGACTTCGTGGCGACAAACACAGACGCGCAGGCACTCGGAGCGAACCTGGCCGGGACGAAGCTCCAGCTCGGCGAGCGGGGCCTCGGTGCTGGCGCCGATCCGGAGCTGGGACGGAAGTGCGCAGAGGAGGCACGCGAGCGCTTGCGCGAGCAGCTCGACTCGGCCGACATGGTCTTCGTCACCGCAGGCCTCGGCGGCGGCACCGGCACAGGCGGGGCGCCGGTCGTGGCGGACGTCGCCAAGGAGATCGGCGCTCTCACCGTCGCGGTGGTGACCAAGCCTTTCCTTTTCGAGGGCTCTGTCCGCGTACGTCAGGCGGAGCTCGGGATCGACGCGCTCCACGACGTGGTGGACACGCTCATCACCATCCCGAACTCCCGCCTGCTCGAGATGGCGGGAGCGGAAACCCCGATCACGGCTGCGTTCCGGCTCGCGGACGAGGTGCTGTTGAACGCGGTCCAGGGCATCTCGGACCTGATCACCGTGAACGGCATGATCAACCTGGACTTCGCCGACGTACGGACCACCATGAACGAGATGGGCATGGCACTCATGGGGACCGGCCGCGCCAAGGGCGACAACCGGGCGGTCATGGCCGCACAGCAGGCGATCTCGAATCCCCTGCTCGAGGACCTCTCGATCAAAGGGGCGAAGGGTGTGCTGCTGAACGTGACCGGGGGCCCGAACATGACCCTGCACGAGGTCAACCAGGCCGCCATGCTCATCCAGGAGCAGGCACACGACGAGGCGAACATCATCTTCGGCTCGGTCATCAACGAGGACATGGACGAAGAGATCCGAGTCACCGTGATCGCCACGGGCCTCTCCGACCGGACAAGGGTGCGCCGGCGCGAGCTGCATGAGCAGGCGCTGGACAACGTCACACCCCTTCACCCGCCAACCCGCGAGGAAGAAGAAGCTGCGGGTCTCGGCCCGGAGAGTCTTGCAGAGTCCACACTGGAGACTGATGAAGCCGCCGAGGACGAGTTCATCTCGCCCTTCGACGAGGAGTTCGACGTTCCGGCCTTCATCCGCAAGACGCGTGATTCGGGGTAGACGAAGACACCATGTCAGCACGGTTTCGCAAGCCCGGCCGCTAGCCAGTTGGCAGGCGGGGAATGGGGTCGCCGCCCTCCTCGCCTGCCTGGCTTGCACCGTAACCCCCCAGGCACCAGACACCGTGGAGCGCAGGTCCCAGGTGTTACACGACGGCGCGTCGCTCCTTCGCTCGCACGAGGCCCTCGACCCGGCAAGCGTGTCGGTAGAGCCGGAAGAGCGCACCGTCGAGTCGAGCTGGGTCCTCGATCTCTACAGCTGGTTTCATTCCAAGAACTACACCTCGTCGCGTCTGGTTTTCCCGGGCGCGGAGAGCGACGAAGCGGTCGCGCACCTGCTGCTTCCCGACGGCCAGGGTCCCTATCCCGTGGTCGTGGTGTTTCCGATCCTCGCCGGCTCACACGTGGTTAGCGAGGGCCTCGCCAAGGCTCTGATTTCGCATGGCTACGCAGTCGCGCGCCTCGAGCGTCCGGCGGTCGACCTGGCCGACCCGACTGTCGGCCCTCAGGAGTTCTCGAGGGCGATCAGCGGCGCCGTCAGCGACGGCCGTCGCCTGCTTGACTTCCTGGCAACGCACCCGCGTGTCGATGCACGGCGCTTCGCCTCCGCAGGCGTCAGCCTCGGCGGCATCCAGGCGCTGCTCCTCGCCCAGACGGACTCACGCGTACGAGGCGGCTTTTATGTGATGGTGGGCGGAGGTCTTGCCGAGCTGCTGTGGGACTCGGCCGAGAAGCCAGTCCGCAGCTTTCGCGACCGCATCCGCGCTGAGCTGGGCCTGGAGACACGCGACGCGTTCGTGGAGAGTCTGCGCGACACAACGCGCGAAGTGGATCCACTGACGTACGCACCGCTGCTCGAGCCGGGGATGGTGCTACTCGCCTCGGGCCGCTTCGATCGCGTGATGCCGCCGGCCCGAACGGAAGAGCTGTGGCGAGCGCTGGGAAGGCCGCGCTGGATCCACCTGCCTGTGGGTCACTACCAGCTGGCGCCGTTCTTCTGGTGGACCGCAGCCCGTGGTGCCGACCATCTGGACATGCTGCTCGGGGCTCCGGAGTGAGCGGGGCGGCGCGTTCCCTCGCGTCACCGCGGATCGCAGCCAGCCATCCACCAGGTCCGACTCAGACTCCCTGGCGGATCTTCCGAAGACAGGACTAGGAGGCGAATCGCGATGAGTGAGGCAGCGGACGACACGAGCGGCGGGACCAGCTCGCTGCGCAGGAACCTGCTGCTGCTCGCCTCGTACCTGGCTCTGATGACACTGATCGCAGTCGCGTACGTCTAGCCTAGCTAGCGCGTAACCAGGTCCAGCTCGCGGAAGAAGAACGAGACCTCGGCGGCGGCCGTCTTGGGGGCGTCGGAGCCATGGCAGGCGTTCTGCTCGATATTCGTCGCGAAGCGCTTGCGCAGCGTGCCCTCGGCAGCTTGGGCCGGATCGGTGGCGCCCATGAGCTCGCGGTAGGCATCGATCGCTTCCTCGCCTTCCAGACAGCTGACGACGCAGGGCCCGGATGTCATGAACTTGACCAGGCTGTCGAAGAAGGGCTTGTCGCGGTGCAACGCGTAGAAGCTCTCTGCCTGCTCCTTCGAGAGTTGCAACATCCGCAGCGCGATCGGGCGGAGTCCCGAGTCCTCGATGACCTCGAGGATCGCGCCGGTCCGCTTCGCCCTCACCGCATCCGGTTTGATGATCGCCAGCGTTCGTTCCATTGGACGGCGGAGGTTAGCCGTCGGCCTGCCCTGAGCAAGCGTCAGGCCGGAGACAGATCTTCTGGCCGATCAAGATCTCGACCTCGGTCCGGGTCCAGGGGCACATGGCGCACAGCTTCCGGATGACGCGCGAGCAACGCTCGGCCACCCTCACCTGGAGCTAGCGCTGCAAGCTCGGGAAAGAAGCGCCGCGCGAAGAGCACCGGGCTGCCGGGCTCGCCAGCGTAGCTGGCGCGCACGATTCCCTTGTCGTGCGCAAAGGCGTCGAGTAGCAGGTCGAAGTCGCTTCCCTGGAGATACGGTTGATCCGCCAGCGCGAAGAGCAGGCCCGCGGCGGCAGCATTGACGCTCCCCATCGCGGCGCGCACCGAACCCGCCCGGCCGTGCTCGGAGGTCTCCGCGGAGGTCCACCGGATGCCCAGACGGTCGGCCAGGGCACCGCCCTCAGCGTCGCCCCCTCGCAGCACGAGGCTGACACGAACGACACGCGAGTCGGACAGTGCACACAGCACGCGTTCCAGCATCGGCACGGCATCGATCTCGATCAGGTGCTTGGGGCGACCCATGCGGCTGCCGCGTCCCGCGGCCAGGACGACAGCGTCCACGCGCGCCGGTTTCAGGTGCGTCTCGAGAGGCCAAGGACGCGGAGGAGGGTTCTCCAGATCAGCCGCAGGAATGCGCGCGCTGGAGGATCGGCCGCCTTCTTGCTGGCGTCGCGCTCCCAGTGCTCGAAGGCCTCGAAGAACTGGCCTGCCAGCTCCCGTGTGAGTCCGGAGGTCATGCGCTGCCCGAGCCCACAGCCGGACCCGCCCAGAAGCACGTCGGCCTCGTAGCGGAACTCGGTTCCCTCGTCCGTCTCGGCCAGGCGCAGCTCCAGGTCGGCGTCGACGAAGCCCTCGCCGCCCTTGCCCTGCACGCGTATGTGCAGGAAGTCGGGCGCCCGTCGCTCGAGGAAGTCCAGCGATCCGCTGAAGCGCCCCTCGAGTGCGGACAGCTTCAGCTGAAGGACCGCGTCGTAGTGGCTTTCCCCGTTGTGCTCGAGCGTCTCGAGACCGGGGGCGCAGCGTTGGATCACGCCCGGATCGTTGATTCGGCCCCAGGCCTCCTCGAGCGGCGTCGCCACGGTGACCCGACCATCGAGCTTCATGTCGTCACCCCTGGCACCTTCATCAGAAAACTGCGCTCGCTAGTCGCGAAAGCGTGAGGTGTCTTCGGTGAGCTCGAGCGTATTGGCCTCGTCGGGATGAAGCTCCTTCGCCCTCATGAAAAGCAAGTCCTCGCTCTCCTCGTTGTTGGGGTCGGGGACGCAGCAGTCGACCGGACACACCTCGGCACACTGCTCCTTGCCGTGGAAGCCCACGCACTCCGTGCACAGCGAGGGACTGATCACGAAGACCTCCTCTCCCTCGGTGATGGCCTCGTTCGGGCACTCGGGCTCACAGACCCCGCAGTTGATGCACTCCTCGGTGATCATGGTCGACATCACGGACTCCTGTAGAAGAGGTGGCTTGGACTAGTTCGCGAGGGTCACGCGCCCCGACCCACGCGGCGTGTTGCGCCGCGCCGCTCGCGGGATAAGCCCGGTCAAGAGCAGCTCATCCTGGCGGGCGAGCCTGAAGCCGAGCTGCTCACCTCCGCGTGAGGCCTCTAGCTCGAGGTCCGTCGCCATCAGCGCTCGTCCCAGGCGAACCAGGGCCTTCAGCTGGGAGGCAGCAGCGCGATCGAGGCGCCGACCCGGCAAACCCTTGAGGTCGGAGACCGTCATGTGGACGCCGGGTACCTCTCCGGAACCATGGCAGAGTGGGCAGACGTGGCCGAGCGCCTCACGCAGGCTGCGCTCGACGAAGGCGGTCTGATTGGGAAGAGCACGGAGGGCCTGGGCGAGACTCTCCTCGAGCCGGAAGGTCACGCGGCGTTTTGGCTGATCCCCTCGCATGTCGCGTACAGCACTATGCTGTACGCGACATGCGAGCGCAAGGCCGATCGGACGAGCAACCGGCGCGAGAGAGCCATATAATGGTTCCGAACCGCGACCCGGTTCTTGGGGGGGTCCTCCCGGGGGCTAGGACAGCGACCCAGGCGTGACCGTGCACCCGGAGGTGCGTCCTGACTACGGACAGCGAAGACCAACCCACACCGACCAGGCCAAGGCGACCGCGCCGGCGCCGGCGACGCCGCGGCTCGGGCTGTGGAGACGGATCAAGCGGTCAGGCCGAGAGCTGCGTGGAGTCGAACGGCGCCACCGCGCCGTTGAACGAGGGCAACGCCGAGGGCGAAGCTCGGGAGGAGCGAGAGGCCCGCCCCGGCTTTCGCAGACGCAGACGCAGACGGCGCGGCGGTCCGAGGGACGAGCGACAACAGCAGATGCTCGACCTCCTGCGGCGGGAATTCGGGCTGCGTCACTTTCGGCCCGGCCAGGAAGATGTCATCCGATCGGTACTCGAGGGTCGCGACACGCTCGCGGTCATGCCGACGGGCGGCGGCAAGTCGCTAACGTATCAGCTACCGAGCCTGCTGCTGCCGGGGCTCACGGTGGTCGTATCGCCGCTCATCGCGTTGATCCGTGACCAGTTCGAGAAGCTGCGGGCGCACGGGATTGAGACGGTTCGCCTGGATAGCTCGCTCACCGGCACGCAGCGCAAGGAGGCGCTCGACCTGCTCGAGGAGGGCCAGCAGAAGATCGTGCTGATCACGCCCGAGGGAGCCACAGGGCCGGTGTTCAAGAAGCGCGTGGAGGAGCGCGCGATCTCGCTCTTCGTGGTAGACGAGGCACACTGCGTCTCCGAATGGGGCCACGACTTCCGGCCCGCCTATCTGGCACTCGGCGCTCTCGCCGAAGACCTCGGCAACCCGACGACCCTCGCGCTCACCGCGACCGCTCCCCCCCTCGTCCGCGAAGAGATCGTCAAGCGCCTGTCCCTCGAAGATCCGACGATCGTGGTGCGTCCGGTTGCGCGCCCGAACCTGCGCTTCGAGGTCAAGACCTGCGAGTCAGTGGACGTGAAGCGGCGCCAGCTCATCCAGCTGATGCGACGCCTGCGACGCCCCGGAATCGTCTACTGCTCGACCGTGAAGGACGTCGAGGAGCTCGGCGCCCTGTGCAGGCTCGCGCGCATTCCGGCAGAGATCTACCACGGCCGCCTGACAAAAGCCGAGCGGGACCACGCGCACAAGCGCTTCATGTCTTCCGGCAAGCGAATCGTCATGATCGCGACGAGCGCCTTCGGCCTCGGCGTAGACAAACCGGACATCCGCTACGTCATCCACTATCAGGTCCCGGGCTCCCTCGAGTCCTATGTCCAGGAGGCCGGGCGAGCGGGCCGAGACGGCCTGCCTGCCCGCTGCATCCTGCTGTGGTACCCCGAGGACATCGCCGTCCAGCGCCATTTCCTGTCGGATGGCCCTGCGAGCCGCTCGCAGATCAAGAAGGTGATCGACGGGCTGTCGGCCTGGACCGCGGATGAGAGGGCGGTGGATGCCGCGGTGCTCGCCATGTCCACGGAGGTCGGCGTCACACGCACGCGCGCCATCCTCGAGGGCTTGCGCGACGCTCGACTCGTGGAGGAGGTGGAAGGCGAGTTCACCCTCGTCGGAAGCCCAGACCTCGCAGAGACCGTGAAGCTCCTCTCGAAGCACAACGAGGAGCGCAAGACCCAAGACCGGCGCCGGCTGGACGGGATGATCAAATACGCCGATGACACCGATGAGTGCCGGATGATTCACATTCGACGCTACTTCGAGGACGGCGAGCCGACGGCCTGTGGACACTGTGATGTCTGCGAGCCCAAGCTGCGGCGCCGGAGGCGGCGCAGCCGGCGCGGCGGTGGGCAGAGCGGCGATGCGCGCGGCGGCAGCAGCCACAGCAGCGCCCGACAGTAGGCCTCGCGCGTGATCTTCGAACGCGAACTCGACGTCGCACGCGAAGCTGCTGAGCGCGCCGCCGAGATCATCTCGAGCTTCTGCGACGACGGCGCGGTGCGGCATTGGGACAAGTCCGCCGACAACCCGGTCACCCAGGCGGACCTCGACGCGAACGCTGTCATCGAGGCCTGCCTGCGCGGGGCGTTCCCGGACGACCAGATCCTGTCGGAAGAGACCGTGGACAGATGCCAGCGGGAGGGCACCGAGCGGCTCTGGATCGTCGACCCGCTGGACGGCACCAAGGAGCTCATCGCGGGCATTCCCGAGTTCGCCGTTTCTATCGGTCTCACCGTTGCCGGGGAGCCGGTCGTGGGCTGTGTCCATCAGCCGCTCACTCGCGAGTGCTGCTGGGCATCCAGGGGAGCGGGAGCCTATCTCGACGGGACGCGGATCAGCGTGTCTTCTGTGGATCGCCTGTCCGCCGCAACGCTGCTCTCGAGCCGCACCGAAACGAAACGGGGGCAGGTCGAGCCCTACGCTCAGCTGTTCGCTCAGGTCGTTCCGACCGGCTCCGCCGCGGTCAAGCTGGTGCGCTTGGCCTCCGGGCGGGGCGACCTCTGGCTCTCCACCGCGCCAAAGAACGAGTGGGACGTCTGTGCAGGCGACCTGATCCTGCGCGAGGCCGGGGGGACGCTCGTGAGCCTCGGTAAAGGCGAGCGCCGCTACAATCAGGAAAAGCTGCTGCTCGAGCCACCACTCGTGGCCGGACCACCGAAGCTCGTGCAGGAGTTCGAGAAGCGGAGCGCAGAGCTGTGAGACATCCGATCCTCCAGATTCGCTCCGTCTCGGACGAGTTCTACGAGGTCTCGGACCTGCTCGTCGAGAACGTGTCAGAGCAACGCTTCTGGCTGTTCGATCTCGAGGCCACGGGCTTGGACACGACACGCGAACGCATCACACAGATCGCTGGCATACCGATCGAAGACGGGCGCATCATCGACGACGAGGCGTTCACCATGTACGTTGCTCTCGACCCCGAGGTCGAGATCCCGAAAGTCGTTCAGGACCTGACCGGCATCACTCACGAGACCCTCGTCGGAGCGCCGGCGTTTCCCGATGCCTGGGACCGCCACCTCCGCGCCAGCGGGAGCGACGGCATCTGGATAGGACAGAGCGTCTTCGAGTTCGACGTTCCCCTGCTCGAGGCGGAGTTCCGGCGCCACAGTTTGCCCGCCGAGCTGCCTCCGGTGCTGGACTCCGTCGTGATCGCCACGGCGCTGCTCGGCGCCCCCGAAGAGCGCTGGAGCACGAGCAAGCTCCTGCAGCACTTCGACGTGGACACGACGGGCCTGCGTCGGCACGATGCGCTCGATGATGTCAAGATTCTCGGCCGTATCCTCTTGCCTATGCTCGAGCTAATCAAGAACGAACACGATGACAGGCTCGCGATTCCGGCGGGCCAGCCCCTCCAGATCCGTTGCCATCCGCCGGTGAGGAGCGAGTGATGACGGACGGCCCGCTCGCGGGGATCGTGGTCCTCGACCTGACCAGGGTGCTCGCGGGGCCGTTCTGCACCATGCAGCTGGTGGATCTCGGTGCGCGCGTAATCAAGGTCGAGCGGCCGGACGGTGGCGACGACGCGCGCCAGATCGGGCCCTTCGTCGGGGGCAAGTCCGCGTACTTCAGCTCGTTGAACCGGGGCAAGCAGAGCATCGCCCTCGACCTGAAGGCCGCCCCGGATCGGGAGATCTTCGAGAAGCTGCTCGCGCGCGCCGACGTGCTCGTCGAGAACTTCCGGCCAGGCACGATGGAGAAGCTCGGCTATGGCTGGGAGGACCTGCGCCGCCGCTTCCCGCGTTTGATCTATGCGGCTGTGTCTGGCTTCGGGCACACGGGACCCTACGCGCCCCGTCCAGCGTACGACATCGTCGTTCAAGGCATGGGCGGAATCATGAGCCTGACCGGGCAGCCCGGCGGCGAGCCGGCGCGTGTCGGCACCTCGCTCGGAGACATCGTGGCCGGCCTGTTCACCACGATCGGCATCAACGCGGCGCTAGCGAGCCGGGAGGGCTCCGGCTTGGGCACCAAGATCGACGTCTCGATGCTCGATTCCCAGGTCGCCATTCTCGAGAACGCGATCGCGCGCTACACGGCGACCGGCTCCGTGCCGGGTCCACTGGGGACGCGTCACCCCTCGATCACGCCCTTCGCCGCCTTCGCGGCCAAGGACACGCACGTGATCATCGCCGCCGGAAACGACGCGTTGTTCCGGACGCTCTGCACCAGCCTCGAGCGCCAAGAGCTCGCTGAGGATCCGCGCTTCGCAACGAACGACCTGCGCACGCAACACGAGGCCGCGCTGCGCGAAGAGCTGGAGTCGGCGCTGCGCTCGCGTACGGCTGCTGAGTGGCTCGAAGTCCTGCAGCCTGCCGGAGTGCCTTGCGGCCCGATCAACGACGTGGAGCAGGTCCTGTCGGATCCTCAGGTCCGCGCCCGCAACATGCTCGTGCGGGTCGAGGATCCCGAGGCCGGAACGCTCGAGATGGCGGGGAACCCGATCAAGTTCTCGAGCCATCCGGACCCGGAAACCCGCGGCCCGGTCCCCGATCTCGACGGTGACCGAGCCGCCCTCCTCCGCGAGCTCTGAGTGGGGACCCGCTCTTGGGCGCCGCGCGACACTTCGCGGCGCTTGCACGGTTACCGACACGGCGGAGTTCGGAACTTGGGGACGGTCCTTACTCGGAACTTCCTTGATCGGATCGGGAGTTAGTTCCGATTAAGGACCGTCCTCAAGTTCCGGTCGGGTGGCGGCAGGGGTGACTGTTAGAGGGCGGTGATGAGGGCGACCGTGACGAGGGTGCCAATGAGGGCCAGGCTGTAGGACGCGATTGCGGGGACCGCCACGCCGAGGCCCAGATCGAGTCCCAGATGCCGGAGGTGGTGAGCGCAGTGCCACAGGGTCAGGGAGATCACGACCCCGAGGAAGATCCGTCCGACCCCGCTGGACGCCAGGGCGTAGGCGCGCTCGTAGCGGAGTCCGGTCTCGAAGACTCCCAGCGGCGCCAGCAGGCAGACACCAATCAGCAGCCCCGGCAGAAAGAAGCTTGCGATGAAACCACCCCCGCCAAAGAGCATCCAGAAGAGCGGCTCGAGCTTGTGTATGAGGTTCACCCGATAGCTCCACCCAGGACAAGCAGGACCACGAGCCAGAGCGTGACGAAGCCACCGATCGGCGCAAGGCCGAGCAGCGGCATCGGGATCCCCCACGGCGCCAGCGGGATGGGCCCGACCTTTCCGCCGGCGGCGATCTTGCGACCGACCCAGCCAAACCGCAGCGCGAAGTAGAGCGTGAAGATCAGCACGATGCTGTTCACGAAGAGCATCACGGGCGAGGCGAGGCCCGCCAGGTAGGCGTTCCACGACTCCTCGCCTCCAGCCAGGGCGTTTACCCCCACGAGCAGGATGATGCACGCGAGCGCCATGAATAGGCTGGTCGCAGCGAACAGCACGTAGTTCCGGTAGTGGGAGAAGCCGAAGGGGTAGCCGTCAGGAGCGCGCGCCTCGAGGGTAGGAGTATTGGAGACCGGGGCGCTCATCGGCCGCCTCGCTTCGGCAAGAGCTTCGTCCACTGGAGCGCGGCCGTGAGCTTCGTCTGCTGGATCGCCATGGCGGGGTCGACGTGCTTGGGACAGACCTCGGAGCACTCGTTCGCGTAGGAGCACGACCAGACTCCGCGCTCCCCGCCGTGCATGCCTTCCCAGCGCTCCGCCTCGCCCTCGTCGCGGGAGTCGCGGTTGTAGCGGTAGCCGAGCGCGACGGCGGCCGGCCCTACGAAGTCTGGCTCGTGCGCGAGCACGGGGCAAGCAGCGTAACAGAGTGCGCAGTTGATGCACATGCTGAACTGCTTGAACTCTTCCAGCTGCTCGGGCGTCTGCAGGTACTCGCCGTCTTCCAGCTCCTTCTCCACCTTGCGGATGATCCAGGGCTTTACGCTCTTGAGCTTATCCATGAAGCTGTCGAGCTCGACGACTAGATCACGCACGACGGGGAAGTTCGAGAGTGGCTCGACGCGAATCGAGCCGCTGTAGTCTCGAATGAAGGCCGCGCACGTCAGCATGGGTCTGCCGTCCACGAGCATGCTGCAGCTCCCGCACACGCCCATACGGCACGACCAGCGATGCGACAGGGACGGATCGATTTCGTCCTTTATGTAGTTGAGCGCGTCGAGAACCACCCAGTCCGGCTGACACGGAACTTGGTACTCCGCCCAGACGGGTCCGTCGTCTCTCTCGGGCTGGTATCTCCGGACCTGAACCTTGAGCGAGGTGACATCGGACATCAGTACTTGCGCTCCTCGGGCTCCCAACGCGTCAAAGTGACAGGCTTGTAGTCGACAGTGGGTCCGTCTGCCGAGAATTTTACGACGCTGTGCTTCAGCAGCTCCGCGTCGTTTCGGGCCGGGAAGTCCGTGCGCGTGTGCGCGCCGCGCGACTCCTTACGCTGGACCGCAGAGACGGCGACGGCCTCGGCCACGTCGATCATGTTGCCGAGCTCGAGCGCCTGCAACAGCTCCGTGTTGAACACCTTGCTCCCGTCCTGCAGGCCGAGGTCCGCATACCGACCCTTGAGCTGCACAACCGTATCGAGCGTCGCACGCATGGAGTCCTCCTCGCGGAAGACGCCGCAACCCGACTCCATGGTAAGGTTCAGCTCACGGCGCAGCTGCGCGATCTTCTCGCCACCCGCCTTCGTGCGCAGGGCGTCCATGCGCCCCTCCTCTACTCGCGCCTGCTCGAGGAGCGCAGCTTCGGCAAGCGTGACTTCCGCGCCGGCAAACTCGACCGCGGCTTTCCCGGAGCGCTCACCGAACACCAGACACTCGGTCAGCGAGTTGGAGCCGAGCCGGTTCGCACCGTTGATCGACACGGCTGCGCACTCCCCCGCTGCGAAGAGACCGGCAATCTCCGTGGCGCCGTTCACGTCGGTATCGACACCGCCCATCATGTAATGCACGACGGGACGGACCGGGATCGGCTCCCAGACTGGATCGATCCCCACGTAGCTCCGCGCCAGCTCGCGCACAAAGGGCAGCTTCTTGTCGATCGTCGCTTCGCCGAGGTGGCGGAGGTCGAGATGAACGTACTCACCGTAGCGGCCCTTGAAGCCACGACCCGCCTCGAATTCCTTCATGATGGCGCGCGACACCATGTCGCGCGGTCCGAGCTCGGCTCGGTTGCCCACGCCGTAGTCGTATTTGACCAGGAAGCGCTCGTTGGCGGCGTTCCGGAGGTAGCCTCCCTCGCCGCGCGACGCCTCGGTCATGAGTATGCCCGTGCCCGGCAGTCCCGTCGGGTGGTACTGAACGAACTCCATGTCTTTCAGCCCAACGCCAGCGCGATAGGCGAGCGCCATGCCGTCGCCGGTCTTCACCGCCGCGTTGGTCGTAAAGGGGAATATCTTTCCGGCACCACCGGTGCAGAGGATGACCGCGCGGCCGAGTACCGCGTGCATCTCTCCGCTGCGGATATCGAACGCGGCAACTCCGCCGATGCGACCACCATCGACCAGGAGTCGCGTCGCGAAGTACTCGTCGTAGCGGACGATCTGCTCGTACCGCATCGAGTGTTGAAAGAGGGCGTGCAGCATGTGGAACCCGGTCTTGTCGGAGGCGTACCAGGTCCGTCGCACGCTCATGCCGCCGAAGTCCCGCACGTCCACCCGACCGTCCGGGGACCGGCTCCAGGGGCAGCCCCAGTGTTCGAGCTGCACGAGCTCCCGCGGAGCGGCCTCGACGAACGTCTCGACTGCATCCTGGTCGGCGAGGAAGTCGCTGCCCTTCAGCGTGTCGTAGGCGTGGAGGTCGAGGCTGTCGTCAGGCCCCACGGCGGCGGCCGCGCCGCCCTCCGCTGAGACCGTATGGCTGCGCATGGGGTAGAGCTTGGAGACCATGGCGACGGAGAGACCCGGAGCAGCCTCCACCGCCGCGATTGCCGCACGCAGCCCGGCCGCGCCCCCACCGACCAGCACGATGTCGTGGCGGCTCACCTCCACCGAGACTCCTTCCCCCTCTTCGCCGTCCTGTCTGGTTGCGGCTGCATGCTACCCGATTCTCGATTCTGTGGGCAGGGCATGCGAGAATGGGCGCCATGGCGAGACTCGAGTTTTTCTTCGACTTTTCCAGTCCGTGGACCTACCTCGCGTTCCACCGCATCCTTGAGATCTGCACCGAGGAGGGAGCTGAGCTTGTCTGGCGCCCGATTCTGGTCGGCGGGGTCTTCAACGAGGTGAACCCAAGCGTGTACGAGCAACGGGCCAGCCCCGTACCGATCAAAGCGCGCTACTACACAAAGGATCTGGCCGACTGGGCCCGCCACTACGGCCTCGCGATCGGCCAGCCTCCGGTGTTCCCGGTGAACAGCGTGAAAGCCATGCGGGGGGGCTTCGTAGCGGAAAAGGCGGCGTGCCTACCGGCCTACGCGCGGGCGGTGTTCGAGGCGTACTGGGGAGCGCTCGAGGACATCTCTCAGGATGAGGTGCTGCGCCGCATCGTGCGTCGCGTGGGGCTGGACGAGACGGAGTTCTTTGAGCAAATCGCGCAGCAGGAGTTGAAGGACCGACTGCGGGAGAATACTGCCGAGCTGATGCGGCGGGGCGGGTTCGGGTCGCCGACGATGTTCGTCAACGAAGACGACATGTACTTCGGCAACGATAGGCTCGAGCTCGTGCGCGCGGCGCTTCGGCAGCGCTCCTGACCGGAGAGTCATATTCCTGCCGGAGACCCTCCTTCACACGAACCGGACTCGTGTGCCCGGTGAGATGCGGAGCGAAGCTCACTCTTCCCGGAACGAGCTCGAGCTAGCTCGACGCAGCTCTTGCCAGATTTCGTCGGGGTCTCCGGGTGGGGTGGGCCAGCTGTGCTGCATTGATTCTTCTCTGCGGATGGATTCCGAGGCCAGGGCGAGATTGCGGGCGGGGGCGAGGTCGAGGAAATACTGCAGCTCGCGGCGCTGGACTTGAGTCAGTGTCGAAGGGAGGGAGGTTTTGAGGCGACGGCGGAGGCGTTCGGAGTCTCTGCCTACTTCGGTGCAGGTTTCGTGGGAACCCGTCGCAGCCGTGCGTACCGTGCGGATGCGGTCGGGGCAGCGCTCAGCGAGAGCGCGGGCCAGGTAGCCGCCCCAGCCGAAGCCGACGAGATCGACGCACTCCAGGCGCATGACGTCGAGAAAACGTTCCAGCTGAGCAGCCAGGCGTGCAGCACGCAGGCTGCGAACTCGACGGCGCGAGGCACCGAAGCCCGGCAGATCGATCGCGATGCCGCGACGCCCGAAGCGCTCAGCAAGCGCGAGGACGTCCTCGAAGGCGAGCGAGGTGAGGCCGATATCGTGTAGGAAGAGGGCCGGAACAAGATCGGAGAACGAGCCGCGGTCGCGGAAGAAGATGCGGGTGTCGCCAAGCTCCAGGTTGCCGCGCTCCCATGGTCTGCTCTCGTCGGTGACTTCGAGCTCGCCCTCGAAGCGCAGGCGTAGCTTGCGCAACGCGCGTCGATAGAACGCCCGCATGAGCGTCCGTGGAAGGCGCAGAGCAACAGCCGAGGCCAGATCGACGAGGGCCGGTGCACGAGCGCGCGTGGCGAGGATGTTGCTGGGACTGCGCAGATCCAGGTGGAATACACCGCGCTGCGCCAGCTCGTCGAGGATTTCCTCGAGAGCGGTGAAGAAAGGGGCTGGGAGTGCATGCCTATGCCGCCCGTCGAGAGGGAACCCCTCGATGTACTCCATGGCGAGAGCCCAGCGGTCCAGCCGCATCGCGAACGCAGGCAGTCCCGGCAGACCGGCCACGCGGTGGAGCACCCCCAGCTCGTGGCGGAGCAGTACAGGCGCGACACACCTCCGTATCAGGGCCGAGCGAGGCGCGTAGTCCTTGACCACGACCGACGGCTGCCCCTCGCGCGGGACGAGCAACACATCGGGGTTACCAAAGCCGCCACGGTTGAGGATACGGACCCCCGGACGCGAAAGATCGCGGCGGTTCAGAACAGCGCCCAGCGCGCGACGAGCGCGAGTACACCGAGAGCGACGGCCAGCGCCGTGCCGATCTCGTGGTTGTTGGAAAAGCGAACGGCGGTCCAGCTCACCTGCTCGCTCTGGTCAGCGGCCAGAGGAACGTACGCATGGAAGCGCGGCAAGAGGGGCGGAACGGCCACTGCGTAGCGACGGAAGGCGTCCCCGTAGAGCGATTCCAGACGGGCGCCCTCGATGCGATCCTTGTATGGCATGTAGTAGCCGAAGTAGCCGAGCAGAACCCCGCCCAGCAGCCAGGTGGCAGCCGGGGTGGCCGCCATCCCAGCGAAGCCCGTAGCGATCAGTAGCGTGCCCAGGTAGAGCGGGTGACGCAGGTACGCGTACGGTCCGGTCACCGTGAGCGCGTCGTTCTTCAGGAGGTGGCCGGTTGCCCAGAGCCGCAGCGCCTCTCCGAGCACGATTGGAACCGCTCCGAGCAGAAGCATCTGGGGCGTCGGCTGGGCCAGCCACAGCATGGCGAGCGCCAGCGCGTATACCACGAGCAGCCGTGGCTGGAGCCGTTTTCGAAGCGCGCGCATCCTCGCCTAAGGTAGCATCGCTCCCCGACTCTCAGAAGCTGAGCGCGGCGTGCTCCGCGGGCAGGCTCGACGCCAGTGTGCGACGTGCGCGGTACAGAACCAGCGGTAGAGCAGGTTGTAGTCGATCTGCTCGATCAGCTGGCGCTCGCTCCGGATCGTGTACAGCACCTGCAACAGCAGCGCCCGCAACAGCTGCTCCGGCGGGACCGACGGTCGGCCGACCCCTTTGGCGTAGATACCATCGAAGCGTCGCGACAGCTGCTCCAGCGCCGCGTCCACCAGTCGCCGGATCGCTCGAAGCGGATGGTCCTCGGGAATCCGGGACTCCAGCGATACGTAGCTGAAGATCCCACCCTGGAGCGTCTGCGGTCCTCTCACATCTCCCCCTTGGGGCTTCCCTCAAAGGTACCCTTCGATGAGGAGTTTTTCAGCAGCCTGCTAAGGTAGCATCGCTCCCCGACTCTCAGAAGCTGAGCGCGGCGTGCTCCGCGGGCAGGCTCGACGCCCAGTGTGCGACGTGCGCGGTACAGACCTGACTTCACCGCGTCTTCGCTGCGGTTCATCGCCGACGCGATCTTTCGGATCTGCAGCCGCTCAGCGTGGCGCAGCTCGAGCATGCGCTGCTGATCGGCCGGCAGGCGCTCGAGCGCTCTCTGGACGTAGCGCAACGCCTCTCGCGCTTCGGCCCGAGGTCCCGGCCCCGGATCGATCGGCGTTGCCTCGAGCGGGAGGTGCTCGAGCGGGACCAGCCGGGCACGGGCACGGCGGCGCAGCCGGTTGTTGAGGATGTTGCGGGCGATCCCGTAAATCCAGACCCGCAGGTCGGAACGTCCCTCGAAGCGATGAACGCCCCTGTATACGGCCTCAAAGACCTCCTGCGCCACGTCTTCTGCCTCGACGGGCTCGCCCAGCCTCCGCGCCGCAAAACGGTGGACGCGCCCGTAGTAGCTCCTGTAGAGCTCCTCGAAGGCCCCCGCTTCGCCCTCGCGAATGCTCGTCACAAGCCTGCGATCGCTCTCGTTCACGCTGCACGCACCCCGCGCCCTGATGGAGCAATCACCGTGCCAGCGGTGAGGCAGCAGAAACTCGCAGCGCACTGTCTATGTGCGCGACTCTTGGACGCCTTTTCGTGCGGCTCGGCTCCCGCGCTGCGACGTGAGAAGAGGAGTTCCCATTCTGGGGAACAGGGGGCTCCCCCAGAGGCCGTGCTAGAGCTTGTCCGGGGTGAGGAGCCACACGCCGTCGAGGCGCTTCCAGGTATCGACCCGGCTGACTTCGACGTCCCAAGGCCAGAGCGTTCTCCGGTACGGGCCCGACAGAGTGACCTCCACCAGAGCCTCGTCGGGACCCTCGAAGTGGAACTCGCTCACGATGACCTTCCGCGGACGGGTGTTGAGCATGTTCTGGCCTCGTACCTGGTTGGCCAGCGACGAGTAGTAATCCATGTACGCGCTCTGGGAGGCAAAGAACGTCGGCAACGCCGGGTTCTCGAAGGTCATGACAGCGTCGATGGGCACGTTCTCGAGCACGGAGTAGAAGCTCTCGATCCGCTCCGAGAAGCGGGCTACATCCATCACGTCCACCTCGGGAGTGGAGACCGGCGCACTACCGCCGCGGAAGCATCCGAGCAGCAGCGCGATGAGGAGCAGCCCAGCGCGTGCGGGTCTCAACGTCTCATTCCGTCGCGATGACGGCCTGAGCCGACGCCAGTCGCGCGATCGGAACGCGAAACGGAGAGCAGCTCACGTAGTCAAAGCCAGCGCGCTCGCAGAACTCGATCGTCCTTGGCTCCCCGCCGTGCTCGCCGCAGATTCCTACCTTGAGGTCCGGCCGCGTCGCCCGACCCTGCTCCAGGCCGTACTTGACGAGCGCACCGACGCCCTCGACGTCGAGCGTGACGAAGGGATCGTCCGGCAAGAGCGCGCGATCCACGTAGAGGGGGAGGAAGCGACCGGAGTCGTCCCGGGACATGCCCAGCGTCATCTGCGTGAGATCGTTGGTGCCGAACGAGAAGAACTCTGCCGAGCGGGCGATGGAAGCCGCGACCAGCGCCGCGCGCGGCACCTCGATCATGGTGCCGACGCTGTAGCGGATGCGGCGCCCGCGCCGCTTCATCACGGTCGCCGCGGTGGAATCGACGAGCTCCCGCAGGACGACCAGCTCGGCGGCAGCGGAGATGAGCGGCAGCATGATCTCCGGCCGGGTGCGGATTCCTTCTGCCGCGCAGTCACAGGCTGCCTCGACGATCGCCTGCGTCTGCATCTCGTAGATCTCTGGATAGGTAATGGCGAGCCGCGCCCCGCGGTGACCGAGCATCGGATTGAACTCGCGCAATCCGGCAACCTTGCGCTCCAGGTCGGCGACGGAGCTTCCGAGATCCGCCACGAGCGTCGACATCTCTTCGGTCGTCTGTGGCAGGAACTCGTGGAGCGGCGGATCGAGCAGGCGAATCGTGACGGGACGGCCGGCCATGGCCCGGAAGATCCCGAAGAAGTCGTCGCGCTGCATCGGCAGGATCTCGGTCAGCGCCGCGGCCCGCTCCTCGGCGGACTGGGAGAGAATCATGCGCCGCATCGCCAGGATCCTCTCCGACTGGAAGAACATGTGCTCGGTCCGGCACAGGCCGATCCCCTGAGCACCGAAGCGCACGGCCGCCTCCGCATCCGCCGGCGTGTCGGCATTGGCTCGCACCTGCAGGCGCCGGATGCCATCCGCCCAGCGAACCAGGCGTTGAAACTCGGGGCTCAGCTCCGCCTCGAGCGTCGGTACCTCCCCCTTGAAGATGTTGCCGGTCGACCCGTCGAGGGTGATCACGTCGGTCTCGGTCAGCTCGATGCCGCCCAGGATCGCGATCCCGCGCTCCACATCGATCGAGAGCTCCGAGCAGCCGCTCACGCAGGACTTCCCCATGCCGCGTGCGACCACTGCCGCGTGCGAGGTCATCCCGCCCAGAGCCGTCAGGATGCCGCGCGCGGCGTGCATGCCGTGAATGTCCTCGGGCGAGGTCTCTCGACGCACCAGGATGACGTGCTCCCCGCTCTCCGCCGCGTCCTTCGCGTCGTCGGCGTTGAACACCAGGCGACCGCTTGCCGCGCCGGGCGAGGCCGGCAATCCTCGGCCGATGGGAGGAGGGGCTCCCCTAGAATCAAGGGTCGGGTGAAGGAGCTGCTCGAGCTGCTCGGGGTCCACGCGGCTCACCGCAGTGCGCTTGTCGATCAGACCCTCGCGCACCATGTCGACGGCGATCTTCACCGCTGCGCGGGCGGTGCGCTTGCCGCTGCGGGTCTGCAGCAGCCAGAGCTTGCCGTGCTGGATGGTGAACTCGAGGTCCTGCATGTCCGCGTAGTGGCGTTCCAGAAGCTTTGCCACGCGCCCGAACTCCCGGAAGCAACGCCCCATCGCCTCCTGAAGAGAAGGTGGATCTCCCTGCTTGCGATCGCGCTTCGTGATGGGATGCGGCGTCCGGATGCCGGCCACCACGTCCTCTCCCTGTGCGCGAGGCAGGTACTCTCCGAACAGGCGACGCACCCCCGTCGACGGGTCGCGCGTGAAGGCGACGCCAGTGGCAGAGTCCTCTCCAAGGTTGCCGAACACCATGGCCTGCACGTTGACCGCGGTTCCCCACTCGCTCGGAATCCGATTGAGCTTGCGGTACGTGACCGCTCGCGGGTTGTGCCATGAGTCGAACACGGCGGAGATCGCACCCCAGAGCTGGTTCAGCGGGTCGGCGGGGAAATCGCCGCCGGTCGCGCGCCGCACGATCCGTTTGTAGGCCGCGATCAGCTGCTCGAGATCGGCGACGTCGAGCTCCGTATCCAGCTCCGCTCCGCGGGCCTTCTTCATTGCTTCGAGCTCGTTCTCGAAGAGCTCGTGCCCGACGCCGAGCACCACGTTGCCGTACATCTGGATGAAGCGGCGGTAGCTGTCGAGAGCAAAGCGACGATCCCCACTCTCGCGCGCCAGGCCTTGCACGGTCTCGTCGTTCAGGCCGAGGTTCAGCACCGTGTCCATCATGCCGGGCATGGAGACACGAGCCCCGGAGCGAACGGACACGAGCAGCGGGTGTTCGGCGTCGCCGAACCTGCCGCCCATTCCCTTCTCCACCCGAGACAGACCCTCCAGGATTTCCTTCTTGAGAGAGGCGGGGAGCTTGCCGCCGGAGCGGAAGAACCCCAGCGAGACCGAGGTCGCGATCGTGAAGCCCGCGGGCACGGGGAGGCCCAGCCGGGTCATCTCGGCCAGGTTGGCGCCCTTCCCTCCCAGCAGATCTCGCTGAGACGCCCTCCCGTCCGCGCGACCGTCGCCGAAGCAGTAGACGCGTCTGACGGCCTTTCGTCGCGCGGGCGCCGGCCGCTTGCGAGAGCCTTTCTTGCGGCCGGGAGTCGCCTTCTTGCGTCTGGCCAAGCCTACGACCTCCCCTGCGGCTGCGGGCCGCCCCACTCCGGACTCTGGTGCGACCCTCCACTCCCCTCCGAAGCGAAACCGGTACGGGCGCGCGCAGTATCTCCGGGGCTCGTGTCGGCGTCAACTGTCGCGTTCTCGAGGATCTGGGCCAGAAAGCGGCCCGTGCGCAGCTCGAAGCCGATGTGAAACTGGAAGAAGCGCCGCATCAGCAGCTCTGCCCGGCGCACGTCGGCCTCGCCGAGCCCCAGCGCGCTGCGCTCCTTGAGCGGCGTGCGGATCCCCCGCTCCAGCGCAGCGAGGAGGCGCGGCGGCGCCCGGAGCACCTCGTCCGTGCGACAGGCCGCACACACCGCTCCGCCCTGCCGGGGTCCGAAGCTCACCTCGCCCCCGTCAGGCAGCTCGCTCCCGCACAGTGCGCAGCGCTCCAGCTGCGGGCGGTACCCCAGGTGGGCAAGGGTCTTCGCAAGCACGAGCACGGCCAGCAGACGGTCGGGCTCCGACTCCGAGATCACGTCGAGCGCGCCGATCCCGAAGCGCAGCAGGTCAGGCGCCGGCTCACGCTCCGCAGTCAGCCGGTCGAGCAGCTCGACCAGCTGACAGGCGATCGCGTAGCGCGCGAGCGAGTCCACCAGGCCCTCGAACGAGTGGATCAGCTTCGCGCTCTCCAGGCGCATGAGGGACGAGCGCGGCGGATCCACGACGCGCACGTCGAGCACGCAGAACAGCTCGAGCGTGCCAGGAAAGCGCCGCTTCGAACGCCGGGCGCCCTTGGCGATCGCGGAGACGCGCCCGAGCTCCTCCGTGTACAGGTGAACGAGGCGGTCTGACTCCCCCTGGTCGAAGGTCCGCAGGACCAGGGCGCGGGTGCGATACTCCAGCGGCACCTGTAGATCGTCGCGCGTCGCCCCCTGGCCCGCAACGCCCGCGCCCCAGGCTCAGAGCAGCAGGGTGGCAATCAGGCAGAAGCTCAGGATGCCCGCGACGTCGATCGAGGTCGTAACGAAGGGGCCGGAGGCCACGGCCGGATCCGCTCCAGCGCGGCTCAGGAGCAGCGGCAGCAGGGTCCCGAGCGTCGCCGCGATGACCATGGAGGCGAATATGCCGAGCCCGACGACTGCCGGGAAGCGCGCGGGCCCGTATCCAAGAAGAGCGGCGAAGCCGGCGAGGCCCATACCGAAGGTAAGGGCGAGCAGGAGGCTGGTCCCGACCTCCTGCGCGGCAATGCGCCCGACGGAGCGGAGCTCGAAGTGCCCTGTCGCGATGCCGCGCACGACTACCATGGAGCACTGACTGCCGATGTTGCCTCCCATCGCCAGCACAATGGGCAGGAAGAACGCGATCTGGAGCGTCTGGCTGAGCAGGCCTTCGAAGCGGTTGAGCAGGTAAATGCCGAGGAAGCCCCCGATGAAGGCGGCGGCGAGCCAGGGAAAGCGGATCCAAGCGCCACGCAGCACGCCCGGAAAGTGGATCTCCTCCGCCGTAGTCCCCGCGAGCTTGAGGATGTCCTCGGTGGCCTCGTCGCGGATGACGTCGATGACGTCGTCTACCGTCACGACGCCGACGAGCTGGTTCGCGGCATCGACGACCGGGACCGCGAGCAGGTCGTAGCGGGCGACGACCTGCGCCACCTCCTCCTGATCGGTCTCGGTGGTGACACGGATCGGCTCGGCGACCATCAGGTCGCGGAGCTGCTTGTCGGGCGGCTGTACGATCAGCTGGCGAAGCGACAGCACGCCGACCAGTTGGCCGCGGTCGTCGACCACGTAGACGTAGAAGCTGGCCTCGTGGTCTCCGTGCCGCTGCAGCCGCTCGATGGCCTCTTTGACCGAGATCGTCTCGGGCAGGGCGAAGTACTCCGGCGACATGATCGAGCCGGCGGAATCGGCCGGGTGCCCCAGGAGCAGCTCGATGTCCTCCGAGAACTCGCCAAGGCAGGCCAGGATCTCGTCGGCCAGATCACGGGGCAGCTCGCGGAGCAGCTCTGCCGCGTCGTCGGGCGGCATGGGTTTTACCAGCTCCGCCGCGCTGGCCGCGTCGAGCTCCGCCACCAGCTCGGCCCGCGCCGGAACCTCGAGCAGGGCGAGCACGTCGGCGCGGATCTCCTTGCCGCGGATCAGATCGAAGACGGCCCGCCGGTCCGCGCTCGTGAGCTGGTCCAGGACACGGGCGATGTCGGCCGGGTGGCTCTTCTCGAGCAGGCGGCCTGCATGTCCCCATGCACCACGGCGCACGAGCCGGAGCAGGCTGACCTGCAGCACGCTGCCTCGTCGATCGGTCATGAGCTCTGCCGGATCCAGGGCCCGCGATTGGCCGCGGGAGCGTGAATTTCGCTCAGGTCGACGCTGCCGACAAGTCTAGAAGGGAGAGACGCGCCGCCGGCGCGACTACTCGAGCACCTGCAGGTACTCCTTCGACTTGCGCCCCCACTCCCCCTTGCCGCCGCGGTCTGCGGCGACGCGCAGGTGCTCGATCGCCCGGGAGAGCTGACCGAGCTTGACGTGGGCCTGAGCCATGCGGAAGCGGGCCTCGACCTCGATGGTGGGCGCACGCCCCTGGGCCATCTTCACGGCACGCTGGAAGTGGCGGATGGCCTCGACCAAGTCCCCCAGCTCGTAGAGCACGATCCCCAGATCGAGATGGGCCTCGAGGTTGAGACCGTCCTGGCCCAAGGCCTCTACAAAGGCATCCTTTGCGAGGAGCAGGTTCCCCGACCTGTAACGAGCCCAGCCCAGATTGACAAACGCACGAGACGGGCGAATGAAGGTCGCGTCATCGATCAGCTTCTGGTTCTCGACGATGGCCTCCGCCCAGTTCTCCTGGTGGAGCAGCACCACGCCCAGGTTGAGCCGCGCCTCCTGGTGGCCGGGGTCCAGCCGCAACGCCTCGCGGAGCTGCGCCTCCGCGTCGCCATAGAGTCCCTTGACCCGGTAGGCCTCGGCCAGCCCGAAGTAGGTCTCGGGATCCTGTGAGTTCAGCTCCAGCGAGCGCCGGTACTCGCGAATCGCGAGCTCGTACTGGCCTTTCGACAGCTTGATGTCGCCGAGACGTCGCTGCATGTCGGCTCTCAACGATGTGTCCGGGCGACGGGTAGCGCAGCCAGAGAACGCGAGACACGCAACGCCGAACACGAAAGTGAATCGGAGCCAGGGTTTCATGCGGAATCTCCTCAGAAGAATGAAAGCAGGCGGCCGAGTGAGGAGAGCTGGCGTCGATCTCCCCCCTCCCTGCGAATGAGCTCGACCTTCCCGAGCACGGTGCCGGGTCTCGCGGAGACAAAGCCACCCTCCCCCTCGATCTCTGCCTCGATCGTCTCTTCGTCAGAGAACTCGAGCATCGGCTCGCCGTGCAGCTGTTGCACGCCGTCCTCGTCGGCGGGCTCTACATCAACCTCCGAGACCGTGCGCTCCTCGAACTCGAAGACGTTGGGCTCCATGAGCGAAGACGCGACTCCCGCGTCCTCGGTGGCCGGCAGCACGTTGTTCACAAACTCGAGTGAAACGGGCGTATCGTCGTTCTCGGGGGCGACCGACTCGAGCACGACGGACTCGAGCGGGATCTCTTCCGCCGCTGCGGCTGCCTCGGCAGGCTGCACGGTCTCGACCGGGAAATCCAAGGGCTCGATCACGAGCGGTTCGGACTCGACGGCACCCTCGTCGGGCTCGGAGTCCCAGGCGCCGGCCCTCATCGGCTCGAGCATCATCGGCTCTTCGGCGGCCAAGCCGGGTGGCTCCAGCTCGGTCGGTGGAGCCGCGGGGGCGGGGGTCGGAGCGACTGGTTCTTCGAAGAGCGATTCGAGCGTAACCTCTTCCAGAGGCTCAGCCTCCGCCGGCGGCAGCACGGACTCCTCGACCGACTCGAGTACCGGGGACTCCGCCTGGCTCGGACTTCCGAAGCGCTCGGTGCTGTCCCCGTCGGCGTAGACCTCGACGACCTCGAGTAAGATTGCCTCCTCGTTGCTCGACGCCTCTACCGGGGTCGCCGCGCCGACGGCTGCGGAGGCATCGTTCTCCAGCGCTCCGGCTGGCTTCTCGGGCGCCGACGGTGCACGGACTTTTCGGATCAGGTTCCAGTTGAGGAGTCGCTTCGCGCGCGCTGTTTCGTCGAGCTCCTGAAACCGGGGATCATCCATTCGGAAGCCCATGGACCCCGCAAAGCGCAGGGCCTCCGCCTGAGCCAGTACGAGCATGGACTCGTCGGTGAGCGGCTCGGAGTACATGTACCGCTCGACGTGTGGCGGATCGACGAAACGGATCAGCACGGCGACGAAGCCGCGCGATCCGTTCCACACGCTCGAGACACCGGCCACCGCGGATCCGGAGTGGTCGTCGATCTGGATGTCCTCGGGGCGGCTGGAGAACGAGAGCCCGCTCAACAGGTCGGCGCGCAACGCCGTCGGACCATCCTCACTTCTGAACATGCGGCCCCCGGTAGCGACCCCCCGGAGTTCGGGCCGCGCAATGGGGAGTATCGGAACGATCCGGGAGGACTTGAGCGGCTTTGCCGATGTAGCTGCGTCCTTGTGGGGCCCGGCCGCGGGCGGCCGCGGCCACCCACCTCTGCTCAGGCCTACGGCCTTCGCTGCGCGCGCCGCGTTCCGCAGCCCTTGCGTGGGACCCGCAAGACGGGTGTCAGAAGCGCGTCAGCGAGCGAAACTCCTCGAAGCGCTCGTCGACCTCGCCGCGCTCTAGGTCACGCATCCGATCGAGGCTGAAACGTTCGACGCAGAAGGACGCGAGTGCCGAGCCGTAGATCACCGCGCGGCGGAGACACCGCGGATCTGCGGGATCCGACCCGGCGAGCGCGCCCATGAAGCCTCCCGCGAAGCTGTCGCCCGCGCCGGTGGGATCCCGGATCTCGCGCAGCGGGAAGGCCGGGGCCGCAAAGATGCCGTCCGCGTCGAAGAGCAGCGCGCCATGCTCGCCTCGCTTGATGATGACGGTGACGGGGCCCAGCTCCCGGATCCTTTCTGCAGCCCGAACCAGGTTGGACTCACCCGTCAGCTGCTGGGCCTCCTCGTCGTTGATGACCACCCCGTCGACGCGCGCCAGCGTCTGGCGCAGCTCTGCCGACGTTCCCTCTATCCAGAAGTTCATCGTGTCCATCGCGACGAAGCGCGGAGACCTCGTCTGCTCGAGCACGTTCAGCTGCAAGGAGGGGTGGATATTGGCCAGGAAGACGAGCTCCGAGTCCCGGTACGCTTCGGGCAGCTTCGGCTCGAAGTTCTCGAACACGCCGAGCTCGGTGAAGAGAGTGTCACGCCGGTTCATCGACGCGTGGTAGCGGCCTCCCCAGCGGAACGTCGGCCCGTCTGCCCGGTCGATGCCACGGATGTCGATGCCCTTGGCACTCAGGAAGTCGAGGTGCTCCTGCGGGAAGTCCGTTCCGGCCACCCCGACGGCGCGGACGGGGGCAAAGAAGCTGGAGGCGACGGCGAAGTAGCAGGCCGCCCCACCGAGTACCGACTTCGCGCTTCCTGTCGGCGCCTCGATGTCGTCGAGCGCTACCGAACCAACGACCAGGACGTTCGACATTCAGCTCACGCCCGGTGCGGCCTGCCTCAGCGTCTCTCCGATCTGGGCCGGAGACTCCGCTATAGGGATGCCAGCCTTCTCGAGCACGCGCTTCTTCTCCTCCGCCGTTCCCCGGCCCCCGGAAATGATTGCTCCCGCGTGCCCCATGCGCTTGCCGGGCGGTGCGCTCGTACCCGCGACAAAGCAGACGACCGGCTTCGTCATTTCGCTCTGTACGAACTCCGCGGCCTCCTCCTCGGCCGTGCCGCCGATCTCTCCGATCATGACCACGGCTTTCGTCTGCTCATCAGCCTGAAACAGCGCGAGCGCGTCGACGAAGCTCATACCTGGAATGGGATCCCCGCCGATCCCCACGCAGGTAGTCTGACCAATGTCGAGGCGCGTCAGCTGGTCGACGGCTTCGTACGTGAGCGTGCCGGAGCGCGATACCACACCGACGCTGCCGGGCTTGAAGATCGAGTAGGGGGCGATCCCGATGCGAACCCTGTGCACTGGGTCCAGGAGTCCGGGACAGTTCGGTCCGATCAGACGGGCTTCCGAGCCCCGCATGATGGCACGCACGCGCATCATGTCGCGCACCGGCACGTGCTCGGTGATCGCACAGATCAGCTGGATCCCCGCGTCGATCGCTTCCAGGATCGCGTCCGCGGCGCCCGCCGGTGGCACGAAGAGCGCCGAGGCCGTGGCGCCAGTCTCTCTCACGGCATCCCGACAGGTGTGGAAGACGGGGACGCCGCAGAGCTCCTGACCACCCCTGCCGGGAGTCACTCCCGCGACGACCTTGGTGCCGTACTCGAGCGACAGCTCCGTGTGTTGCTGACCCACCCGACCCATGCCCTGGATCAGAACCCGCGTGTCCGAGTCGACCAGGATGCTCACTGGCTCACCGCCTCCATGATCTTCTCCGCAGCATCCCGCATGCCATCCGCCGGGGTGATGTCGAGCCCCGCGTTCGCAAGCATCTCACGAGCCTTCTCGGCGTTTGTCCCGTCTAACCGCACGACCAGTGGGACCGACACGTTGAGGTTTTTTGCAGCCTGGATGATGCCCTCGGCAACCAGATCGCAGAGCACGATCCCTCCGAAGATGTTGACGAGGATTCCCTTCACGTTCTCGTCGGAGAGGATCAGGCGAAAGGCCTCGCTGACCCGCTCGACATCGGCACTGCCACCGATGTCGAGGAAGTTCGCCGGCTCACCACCCGCGTGCTTGATGATGTCCATCGTCGCCATCGCCAGTCCGGCACCGTTGACCATGCAGCCGATGTTCCCGGAGAGCGACACCCATGACAGACCGTGCTCAGCGGCCTGGCGCTCCCGCTCGTCCTCCTCATCGGGATCACGCAACGCGGCGATTTCGGAGTGACGGCGAAGAGCGTTGTCGTCGAAGTTGAGCTTGCAGTCGAGCGGAATCACGTCTTCGCCCGAGAGGATCAGTGGGTTGATCTCGGCGAGTGAGCAGTCTTTTTCGACGAAGAGGCGATACAGCTTTGTGAGCAGGCCGACGAACCTTGCGACATGACCCGGCGAGAGGCCGAGATCGAGGCCGAGGTTCCTGACCTGGTAGTCGCAGATACCCGCGAGGGGGTCGACCTGCACTGTCAGGATCTTCTCGGGGGTCTCCGCCGCGACCTGCTCGATCTCCACACCACCCTCGGTGGAGGCGAGGATGGCGACGTTGTGCGTCGCACGGTCGACGAGAATCGCGAGGTAGAGCTCGTTGTCGATCTCGCGGACCGCCTCCACGTACACCCGCTGCACGTTCTTGCCTTCGGGGCCCGTCTGCGGCGTGACGAGCTGCATTCCGAGCATGTCCTCCGCGATCTGACGCGCGTCTCGAGTCGACCGGGCCACGCGGATGCCGCCGCCCTTGCCGCGCCCCCCCACGTGGACCTGCGCCTTGATGACGACCGCTCCGCCGATGTCCGAGGCCGCTTCCTCGGCTGCGCCCGGCGAGCTCACGACCTTGCCCGGCGGTACCTCGATGCCGAACTCTCGCAGCAGCGCCTTGGCCTGGTACTCGTGGACGTTCATCTGCCCGCCCCCTTCAAAGCTTGATCCCCGCGAGCAGCGTTTGTACGTGCCCGATGCTCTCGTCGAGCAGGGCGCGTTCGTCCGGGTCAAGCTCGAGCTCGTAGATCTGCTCGACGCCCGCGGCTCCGAGCTTGCACGGGACCCCCATGTAGATGCCCGAGGTCCCGTACTCGCCTTCGAGATAGGCCGCGCACGGAAACACGCGCTTCTGGTCGTGCACCACGGCCTCCGCCATAGCGACCGACGCAACCGCGGGCGAGACGAACGCGGAGCCCGTCTTGAGGAGCCCAACGATCTCGCCACCCGCTCCTTTGACACGTTTCACGATCTCCTCGATCTTGGCGTGGGAGAGCAGGTCGACGAGCGGAATGCCGCTCACGCTGCAGTAGCGAGGCAGCGGTACCATGGTGTCGCCGTGACCTCCGAGCACCATCGCGACCACGTCCTGGACAGCAACGCCGAGCTCCTGACTGACGAAGTACTTGAAGCGGGCGCTGTCGAGCACGCCCGCCATGCCGAAGACGCGCTGCTTGGGAAAGCCCGTGAGCTCCTTCATCGCCCAGACCATGGCATCGAGGGGGTTGGATACCACGATGACGATCGCATCGGGCGAGTGGGTGCGGATTCCCTCCGCCACCTGTTTGATGATCGCGAGGTTCGTGTTCAGTAAATCGTCCCGGCTCATGCCCGGCTTACGTGCCAGCCCGGCCGTAACAATGTAGAGATCAGAGCCCGCGGCGTCCGCGTAGTCGTTCGTCCCGATGACACTCGACGCACTGCCCCAGGCCTCCAGCGCGTGGTCGATATCGAGCGCCTTGCCCTGTGGCACGCCCTCGATGACGTCGAGCAGGACGACGTCGCCCAGCCTCGACTCCGCGATCAGCTGCGCCTGGACCCCACCGATGTTTCCGGCTCCGACGAGCGAGATCTTCGGCCTGCCCACCTCAAGACTCCATGTTCTCGAGGATGGCGTCGCCGAACTCCGAGCACTTGAGCAGGGTCGCGCCTTCCATCAGCCGATGGAAGTCGTACGTCACGCGCTTCTGGGCGATCGTCCTCGAGATTCCCTGCTCGACCAGGTCCCCCGCCTCGGTCCAGCCCATGTGATTGAGCATCATGACCCCGGACAGGATCACCGAGCTCGGGTTCACCTTGTCCTGCCCCGCGTACTTGGGGGCCGTCCCGTGCGTGGCTTCGAAGATACCGTGCCCGGTGTCGTAGTTGATGTTGGCCCCCGGCGCAATGCCGATCCCGCCTACCTGAGCGGCCAGCGCGTCGGACAAGTAGTCGCCGTTCAGGTTCAGCGTGGCGACCACGTCGAACTCCCGCGGACGCGTCAACACCTGCTGGAGCATGATGTCGGCGATCGTGTCCTTGATCAGGATCTGACCCGCCGGCGGCTTTCCGTCGCAGTCGTCCCAGCCGATGGCCTTGCCGCTGAACTCGCGCCGCGTGAGCTCGTAGCCCCAATCCCGGAAAGCACCCTCGGTAAACTTCATGATGTTTCCCTTGTGCACCAGGGTGACGCTCTTTCGGTCGTGCTCGATCGCGTAGTTGATCGCCGCACGCACCAGGCGCTCGGTACCCTCGCGGGAAACGGGCTTTATGCCGATGCCACTCGTGTCCGGAAACCGGATGTTATTTACGCCGAGCTCCTCGCGCAGGAACTCGATGAGCGTCTTCACCTCGGGACTCCCGGCCTCCCACTCGATACCTGCGTAGATGTCTTCGGAGTTCTCACGGAAGATCACCATGTCGATGTCTTCGGGACGCTTGACCGGACTCGGGACTCCCTCATGCCAGCGGACCGGTCGCAAGCACACGTACAGGTCGAGAATCTGGCGCAGGGCGACGTTGAGGCTGCGGATGCCACCTCCCACGGGCGTCGTGAGTGGACCCTTGATGCCGACGAGCAGCTCGCGAAACTTCACGACAGTGTCGTTCGGAAGCCACTCACCCGTCACATCGAAGGCTTTTTGCCCCGCGAGCACTTCGTACCAGGCGATCGTTCGGCTGCCGCCGTACGCTTTTTCGACGGCACCGTCTAGCACGCGCACCGAGGCTGCCCAGATGTCCGGTCCGGTTCCGTCGCCCTCGATGAACGCAATGAGCGGGTCGTTCGGGACCTCGAGAGATCCATCGGGACGACGTGTGATGGCGGTTCCGGGCAGGCGCACTAGGTCTTCGGCAGCCAACGCTCGTCCTCCTCAGTCGGCGCGCAGTATAGTGGCGCACCCTTGGAGCGGCAAGCTGAGCGTTTCTCAAACGCTCGTTCGCTCCACGCGCTGTGCTGCCTGTTCAAACTCGCGACGGAGCTCGTCGTATGTCCGCGTCACGGGATACTGCGGAAATTCCGCAACGACGTTGTCGGGAGGACGAAACAGGATGCCCGCATCCGCGACGGCGAGCATGCTGGTGTCGTTGTACGAATCACCCGCGGCGATCGTTCGAAAGTTGAGCTCGCGCAGGTGAGTCACCGACTCCCGCTTCTGATCGGACATGCGAAGGCGGTAATCCGTAATGCGACCGGACTCGTCGATCTCGAGGTCGTGACAGAAGAGGGTCGGGAACCCGAGCTTCCGCATCAGCGGCTCCGCGAACTGATAGAACGTGTCGGAGAGAACGACGACCTGAAAGCGCTCGCGTAGCCAATCTAGAAACTCCCGCGCTCCCTCGAGCGGGTCGAGCTCCGCGATCACACGCTGAATGTCGCGGATACCGAGCTTATGCTGCTCGAGGATTTGCAGACGTCCACGCATGAGTACGTCGTAGTCCGGCTCGTCCCGCGTGGTGCGCCGCAGCGCTTCGATGCCCGTCCGCTCTGCAACGTTGATCCAGATCTCCGGAACGAGGACCCCCTCCAGATCCAGACACGCGATGATCACTCGTGCAATCTAACAGATGGTGATGACGGGCCTCTGCGCTCGGACCCACGCTGTCGGCGGCCGGGAACATCCCCCTGCGGACTCCGCTCCTTGCGTGCTCAGGGGAATTGCTCGGCTCAGGCACCGCTACCACAGTCCGCCGGGGGATGTTCCCGGCCTCCGACTACTTGCCGGATCTGCAACCGTGCAAGCGCCGCGAGCCGGAGGCCCTTGACCCGGCTGCTGCGATATTGATATTCATTATCAGTATCGTCTATCAGAGGAAGTCAGCGTGACGTTGCGGACGCTCCCCTCGTTTCCGCGGCCAGAGGGCCAACGAGATCCCGAGCCCAAGAGCGCGCGACCGATCGCCGCGCGTCACGGAGGGAACTCGCATGGCCAGGATCCGAGGACTGAACTGCACCGTATGGGCGATCTTGCTGTGCTCCCTGAGCGTCGCCACTGTGCGCGCAGACGAGCGCGCGCAACGCGAGCTGGCACAGCAGGACCAGATTTCGGAGCTCCAGCAGCAGCTCTCGGTCGTCGTGGACGAGGTTGCGCGACTCCGAGCGCAGATGGCTGTGCCCGAAGAGGATGCAGAGCTGGAGAGCGTTCACGGCCTGGGTCCCGCCGCGTCGAGGATCTATGGGATCGGGCGCGGGCTCTCGCTCGGCGGCTACGCCGAGGCCCTGTACACGAGCCAGGTCGGCGACGCCGACGGGAACGGAGAGGCCACCGCGGACATTCTGCGCACGGTCCTCTACGCCGGCTACAAGTTCACGGACAACCTCGTCTTCAATACCGAGCTCGAGTTCGAGCACGCGGGCACGAGCGGTGGGGGGAGCGCGTCCGTCGAGTTCGCGGCGCTCGACTACCTGTACCACCCGGCGCTGAACTTCCGCGCCGGGCTCGTACTCGTGCCCATGGGCTTCGTGAACGAGGTGCACGAGCCGCCGTTCTTCCTGGGCACGCAGCGACCGGCTCCCGAGCGAGCGATCATCCCCAGCACCTGGCGCGAGAACGGGGTCGGGGTCTACGGCGAGCTCGGCGAGGGCCGGCTGCAGTACCGGGCCTACGCCGTGAACGGGTTCGATGCCTCTGGCTTCAGGAGCACAGGGCTGCGCGGCGGCCGGCAGAAGGGCAGCCGGGCGAAGGCCAACGACCTCGGCTTCGTCGGACGCGTCGACTTCGAGCCGCTGGCGGGCTGGCTGGTCGGTGGGTCGTATTACCGGGGCGACTCGGGCCAGGACCAGGACTACACCCAGAGCGGCAGCACCACCGTGCGTCTGCCGGACGTGCGCACCCGTATCTGGGAGGTTCACAGCGAGCTTCGACGCGGGCCGCTCTTCGCCCGTGCGCTCTGGACACAGGCGGACGTGAGCGACGCGGGAGCGCTCAGCACGGCCCTCGAGCTGCCCTCGAACGAGCCCGTGGCCAGCAGCATGGTCGGCGGGTACGCGGAGCTCGCGTACGACCTGATGCCTCTCCTTTCTCCCGGCTCGGAGAAGGAGCTCGTGCCGTTCTTCCGCTTCGAGTACACCGACACGCAGCGGGACATCCCGAGTGGCTTCACACGGGATCGCCGGCAGCCCCGACGCGTGCTCATCCCTGGCTTGCAGTTCAAGCCGATCCCGCAGGTCGTGCTCAAGCTCGACTACCGCATCATCGACAACTGGGACGGGAGTGCTGCGGATGAGCTCGGCGTGGGCTTCGGATTGGTCTTCTAAGCTGGTCGCGGTGCTATTGCTGGTGTTGCTTTGGCCTGCTGCCAGCGCGAGCGCCAAGGTCTTCCACAGCCAGCGCGACGCGCTCGAGCTCGCGTTCCCGGAGGCGGACCGCCTCGAGCGGCGCAACCTCATCCTGACCGACGCACAGGCAGAGGCGATTCAGAAGCGCTCGCGCGCGCCTCTCGACTCGCGCATCGTCACCTTTCACGTGGGCTGGCGCAATGACGAGGTACTTGGGTACGCAGTGATCGAGGTGCACACGGTGCGCACCCTTCCAGAGGCACTGATGACCGTTCTCGAGCCTGGTGGAACCGTGCGCTCGGTGCGCGTCCTCGCGTTCTACGAGCCGGTCGACTACCTGCCCTCGAACCGCTGGCTTGCGCAGTTCGACGAGAAGCGTCTCGGCCCGGGTCTGCAGCTCAAGCGCGACATCCACGCGATCGCGGGAGCCACGCTCTCCTCGCGGGCGGCCACGAGCAGCGTGCGCCGGGCGCTCGCGTTCTACGAGGTCCTGATCGCGAAACCGGCTCCCGGAGTCACGGGGGACTGAGCTTGCGCTTCGTGGTGACCGGTGAGTGGAGCCGCAACCGGCTCCTGCACATCATCGTCGTACTCTACGCGGTCTACGTGGCCGGCCTCTGGCTCACGAATGCCCTGCTCTACTTCGCCAAGATGGGGCTCACGTACGGCTCGGTCGTCCAGTATTACCTCGGCTCGGAGGAGCTCTTCCTGCCCGCGCGCAGCTACCAGGGGTTGCTCGAGGTGTCGCACTTCCACCTCTTTGCCATGGGCATGCTCCTGCTCGTCCTGACCCATCTGATGCTCTTCGTTCCGATCGGGACGCGTGCCAAAGTCACCCTGATCGTCGTGCCGTTTCTCTCTGCTGCCCTCGACGAGGCCGCCGGCTGGGCCGTGCGCTTCGTGAGCCCGCTGTTCGCCTACCTGAAGATCGCGGGCTTCCTCCTGCTACAAACTAGCCTTGCTACCCTGATCGTGATCTCGCTGTGGTCGGTCTTCCGGGGGTCGACCGAGGACTACGTGAGCGGCGAGTCCCCCGACCTGGAGTGAAGCTCCTCGGCGTGGCGGGAGTGCTGGCGCTGCTCGCGTGCTCGCCCGCGGAGCCGCCCCCGCCCGAGGCTCAGAGTGACGGCCGTTACATGATGGGGACGGTTCTCGAGATCCACCTGCTGGGCGGAGACCGCGAGCTCCTCGACCTCCTGTTCGCTCGTGTCGAAGAGCTCGAGTCCCGGGTCTCGAGCTACCGCCCCGAGAGCGACGTGTCGCGCCTCTCCGCAGCGGCAGGTGGGGGACCCCAGCCGGTGCACGCCGACGTCGCGCGGCTGCTCGACGCGTGCGTCGGCTACACCGAGCTCACGCACGGAAGCTTCGACGTGACCGTGGGACCACTGGCAGAACTCTGGGCCGAAGCGGGCGAGAAGGGGCTTCGGCCCGCGCCAGACGTGCTCGCGCGAACACGCGCTCGGGTGGGTGCCGACAAGCTCCGGGTCGATCGAGCCGCCATGACCGCAGAGCTCCTGGAGCCCGGAATGACGGTCGATCTGGGCGGCGTTGCGAAGGGAAGCGCGACTGACGCGATTGCCTCGCTTCTAGAAGAGGCGGATGTGGCCGCAGCGCTCATCGACTTCGGCGGCAGCAGCCTGCACGCGCTGGGCGCGCCTATGGGAGAGGACGGCTGGCGGGTACTGGTGCGAGACGGCTCGGGCGGCTTCGCGGGAGTCGCCACGCTGCGCGACCAGGCGCTCTCGGTCTCCTCGAGCTTCGCTCAGTTCGTCGAGATCGAAGGCGTGCGGTACGGCCACGTGCTCGACCCACGCAGCGGCCAACCCCTGCGCGAGCGGCGTCTCGCCACCGTAGTCGCGCCCTCCGGCGAGCTGGCGGAGGCGCTGACCAAAGCGCTGCTCGTGCTCGACGAGGCCGAGGCGCTGGCGCTAGTCGAGAGCATCGAGAACGCGGAGGCCCTCCTGATCGATGAAGCAGGACGTCGGAGCACCACGACCGGCTTCGAGGAGGCCGTGCGCTTCGAGCCCACGAAAAGCGGCGCAACGCAAATTCCGCTCCCGGGTGGCGCTGCACGAGGAGCAGACCGTAGACTCGTACGTGCTGGAGGTGGATGGAGGACCGCTGCCGTCGCCGTTCGCGGCACGGGAGAGGAAAGTCCGGGCTCCATAGGGCAGGAAGGTGGTTAACGACCACCCGGGGTGACTCGAGGGAAAGTGCCACAGAAAACACACGGCCTACCCCCGCCTGAGAGGGCGGGGCGGCAAAGGTGAAAACGTGGGGTAAGGGCCCACGCGCGACAGCCGGGTGACCGGCGGCGAGGTAAACCCCTTCCGGAGCAAGCTCGAATAGGGGCGCAACGGCCGGCCCGTCCGATGCGCCCGGCCTCTACGCGAGGCGGGGCGCGCGCGCCCGGGTCAGAGTGCTCGAGCCCGCCGGTAACGGCGGGCCTAGACGAATGGTCCTTCAGGGGAACACGGCAACGTGTCCCTGGACAGAACCCGGCTTACAGTCCACTCCCGTCCTGTTTTGCAGGGCGGGACCCGGCGGAAGGAAGCTGAGAAATCGGCCATTTCCGCCGGGCTCCGGCACCTGTTGCTGGTCACTGTACCAGCAAATCGCGGGGTTGGGACCCCGGAGGTGACGCTACTGGACTTCTGCACTGGACTCCGCGCGGCGGAGGCACGAGAGCCCCCGCTCGGCCAGCCAGTCCGACCAGACCTCGACGCTGGCTGCGTCGATCTCCCAGATGCTCTGTCCGGACCACCAGCGGAAGTACCCCGTGTCGTCGTCGGCCGCCCAGCGTCTGTACTCCCGGAGTGTTCGGGGGGCTCGATCGCCAATCCGCACCTTCCGTGCAAACCCTTCCAACCACTCTTGCTTCAGCAGGTCAACACTCGACACAGAAGCAGCTTCCGGCGCGATCTCCGACATCACGTCGTCGAGTTCGCGACCCTTTGAGATCTCCATGTGGACATGGGAAAGGATCGCCTCGGCGAGCTCCTTCGTCTCGAACCGCACACCGTGGAAGGAATAGAGGAAGCGAGGTCCCCAGCGGCGACCAAAGTCGATCACCCAGCCTCGACGCTGCTTACCAAAGCGGGCCCGAACCGAGCCGAGCTTGAGGTCTCCCTTGGCCATCGCAGCCCAAGTCCTAGCACGAATGCCCCTGGGGCGGCTCGATCCGCGACGGCCGCTGGAGCTCACTCCGAGGAGGCCATCACCCTCTTGGCCGCGCTTCCCGCTCACGCCCTCCGCTGCCGCGAGTGGACGGAGCTGAAGGGCGAGGCGCGCGAGGACGCGATCGCGGTTGGTCGAGGACCGGATGCAGAGCCAGCGCGCGAAGAAGTACCAGATCAACACGGCGGCCCTTCGGCAGTGCCTGCTCAACTCAAGCCAGCGGATCGCCATCGACTTCGACTACACGTGCGCCCAGGGCATGGAGGCGAAGGTGAGCGCGCTGGACGGTCCTCACGCAGTACATCTCCCGCTGCCTGCCTTGAAGGCCTGAAAGGTCGCGCCGCCCTAATGTGCTGCGCTAACGCGGGGCGTCCTGTAGAACCGCGGGCGAGCGTTTCACGTTCCGCTCGATCCACTCCCCTAGACGTTCGCTCACGGGCAAGGCTCGGAACTCTCCAGTCTTTGTCCCGCGGCGTCTACAGCCTGAGCAGGAAGAAGCTCGGCGGGAGTCCGAACATCACACGGTACCGCTGGTCCAGCGCCCGCCCCCCCCTGGGGGGATGGCACCCGGCGACACTCGGCCTTTTACGTCCGTCTAGACTGGTGAGTTAGAGGTTGCCGAGGGCGGGCAACGAACCCTGGGGTTCGCAGGGACCGCTCGCGGGCACATCGACGCGGTGTACTCCACCGCGGCCCCGTTCTCGGCCGTCTAGGCGGGCCTGCGACGGGTTCGTCCTTCCCACTGGATGGCACCGGTTCTCGCTGTCTAGAAACGGTCAGACCACGAAGTACGCGGTGGCAGTGGCGATGGGCCCGAAGCCGCGAATTGAGACCCACGAGTAAATCCATGAACCAGGCGCGCGCCACCCCGGCCCCTTCAAGGGGGCCGGGAGGGGTGGCGCGTCATGCGCAACCCATGCGCCGCCCAGGCAACCACTGGGGCTAACCTCGCGGAATCATTGATGCGCCACGTGGCGCATGCTGGTGGCGCATCATGCGCCAGGCCGGGGGCCACCGCGACTCTTCAGCGCAGCCACGCGTCCTCGTCGACTCGGATCACGGGCTTGTTGCCGGATTCTGCCTCGGGCTTTTCGCGCCACACCAGGCAGCCGTCGTGCACCACGGCGGCTTCGGAGCCCTCCGACAGCGCTTCCGCAACCAAACGTTGCGCCGTCCGCTTCGGCTTATCCATGTGGTTCTTCACCCAGTCGACCAGACGGGCCGAGGGCTCGCCGTCCATGTCTAGCGCGTGGTCGCGGATCCGGTGGAGTTCCTCCTCCCGTCGAGCTTTGGCTTCCATGACTTCGTCTTGCTCCCGCACCAGGACCCCGGGCACCGGTCCACCGCGCCCTCCCGGCTCGGGCACCTCCTCAAAGCGATAGACCTCGCGCTGGTCGCTCGCCCCGTGCCGATCCTCCGTCACACACATGACATGGCCTACGGCTGTCTTCGTAATCGTGATCTCGGCCTCTATCGCTCCCGGCAGCACACTGGAACCGCGCGAGCCACGCTTGGCATCCTTCCCTACGTGGTGGACCACGACGACTGTCGCCTCCGTCGCCTCTCGGATGCGGTCACAGGCGGCGACGTAGTGGTTCATGTCCTCCTGCGCATTCTCGTTGCCCCCCATCGTGCGCGCGAGTGTGTCGAGCACGACGAGCATCCGGCTGCCGCCTAGCGCGGCAAGCAGCTCTTTGACGTTCTCGGGCGTGAGCAGGTCGACGCGGGAGGACACCAGTCCAAATCGATCGTTGAGCGTCCTCGAGTCGATGCCGTGGTGCCGACACCAAGCCGCAACGCGCTGTCGGAAGCGCGCGATACCTCCCTCGGAGCAGACGTAGGTCACGCGGCCCTGCGTCACGTCGCGGCCGTAAAACGTCCTGCCCGTAGCGACCGATAGCGCGAGAGCGAGCGTCCAGTATGTTTTGCCCGTCTTCGGCTTACCGATCACGGCAGACATTCCGTCCGCTACGAGGAGTCCCTGCACGAGATAGGCAGGAGCCTCGTATTCGCAGATGTCGTCCCATGACAGCTCCACGATCCGCCCGACAGGTCTATTGAACACAGCGGTCGGGGGCAGCTGGATTTCGTCATCAGGGAAGCGGTGCGCCCACACCAGCCCGCCCGCGTCGCGGACGTGCTTGTACAGGGTCCGCACGGTGACGGCCTCGGCCCCGGGCTCCGCTGCCCACGTGGGCCAGCGCTCGCGGATGATTTCGTCGTGCCCCGCGTAGTGCGGGTCCGACACGCTCCAAGCGGTGAACTCGACCAGGCCCAGCCCGCCCGTCGCGTGGTAGGACGCCATGCCGACCTCCAACCAGGCGTCGTGGTCTCGGTAGTCCTCCGGGTCCAGCTGCGCCAGCAGGGCCTCCAGCTGCTCGGTGTCTAGCTCGCCGCCGCCGGCCCCCGGGGCGCCGCCGACCTCGCCGCGGTCGGGCTTGCGGACGAGCTCGATGAGCGCCTCGGGGGCCGCGTGGGCGTCGCAGGGTGGTGGAGAGCCCTCGGCCCACGCGTAGTACTCGCCGTTCGGGTGCCTCGACCCGGCCGCCACGACCTGCCTGCCGATGCTCTTGAACTCCACGCCGGGCATTTCGGGCACGCCGTTTTTGAGTCGAATTTCCGGTGGCTTCGTGCAGTACCAGTGGCGCCCGCCGGAGCCTGTGATGACGCAGGGGCAGGATTCGAGGAAGTCCTTCCCCACGAGCTCGACCAGGGCCGCCATCCCCGAGGTGTCCGGATCGTTCCGCGGGTCGTAGTCGATGACCAGCTCTCCGGCCATCAGGCGGACCCCGATGTTGAAGCCCTCGGCCACTGCGCGGTCGATCCACTTATCTAGATATTCGCGGCGGAGCCAGAGGGGGTCCCGCGGGCTCTTGCCCCGGTCTCGGCCCCGGGCGTCCTTGTGGTCCCACTTGTGGAGCGGTACCAGGCTGTAGAATGCGTCCCTGTACGGTGTTACGTCGATGCGGCGTACACTCAAGTGGTCCTCCTACAATCTCGCGTTAGCTTCGGTTAGTCGTCGTCGCGTACATAGTTATAGGTCAAAGCGAGTCGTCCATGATTCGTGGTGTTGCGCAGCTTGGTTCGTATCTACGCGCGGGATCGACGGATTGCTCTTTGTTGGTGACACCACACTGAGTTCTGCCACCATCAACATTTCATCGGTCGCAGACGGGTATCATCTGCGGCGGTCCAGCTTTGGGGATTCCGCACCTGGTCCTGATCGACGGCTGAACCTGCCGGGAAAAAAGGCAGGATGGTCGAAAACCCACCCCTCGCTGGTACGGGTTGAATCCTGTTGAATTTCCGGGGCCGCGGGATCGTAGCTAGGTCTAGCTGAGGCGGCTGCTCAGCTGGCACGAAGGCTTTGAATGCGAGAAACCTGGCTAAGCTCTGGGGTCAGGCGCTGAGGGCGCGCGCGTCGGCAACCGGCAACTTGCAGGGCCGTAAATCGGGCGTTCCACTGGGCGGTGTAGGGCCCCGTCGCGGCCAACCCTGCCACGTGTCGCCTCTTTAGGGGATGCAGGGCTCCAGGGCCAGGAATCCGCTCTTGGCCCGCTACCGCCGCAGCTCCTCAGCCGATTCACGGCAGCTAGCTAGAACGCCCAGACCCGGGCGCGCATTGTCTCAATGACCTCGCGTGGGGACACACGGCTCAGGTACGCGTTTGTGGTGGCGAGGTTGGCGTGGCCGAGCTGCAGCTGGATCTGGTTGATCGGGACGCACTCGCGCGCCAGCTCTGCCGCGTGGGCGTGGCGCAGGCCGTGAAAGTGCACCCGCTTCAAGATCCCGGCCTTGCGCGCGAGTCGCGGCATCAGCGGGCGGACGTAGCTCGCGAGAAGGGGGCGTCCGCGGAGCGTGCAGAGCAGGGGATGGGCGCCATTTAGGCCGAGCGTTGCGCGCCGCTCGAGCCAGTGCCCGATTATCGCGAAAGCGCCCGGGTCGAGGCCCACCAGCCGCTGTTTGCCGCCCTTTCCGCGGCGAACGTTGATGGTCCCGGCCACCGGGTCGAGGTCGCGCGGCCGCAGCGCCAGGGCCTCCCCCAGGCGCAGGCCGGCGCGCCAGCCGAGTACCACGAGCGCCCGGTTGCGCAGGCCTGTGGCGGCCTGGGGGGAGCAGGCCCGCAGCAGCGCCTGGAGCTCGTCCGCGGTCAGGATCTCGATGGGTCGGGAGTTTCCGGTCTTCTGCGCTCGGCTGGGGGGATCTTGCATAGGCAGCGGCTCCTCTAGAGGGTCGTTGTCGCTGCTTTGCGACACTCTACGGGCACGTCTTGAGGCCTATGTTCTCGAAACGACACTCCTTGGCCTGGTGCCAACGAAGCCATCTCGGTGCGCTAGAGGCACCGGCGATTGGGGCGAGCAGGGGGTCGGGGCCGGCGCCGCCACGAACCGCAGCTCATGACAGTGAGTTCGCTCGCCGATGCGGGGCGCTGGAGGACACGCCGTGCCCAGATATCGAGTGTGCAGGGCCTCGCATGGCTCCCGGTTCTCGAAGGACGACGTCAAGCAGTACCTGTTCGACCACGCCCGCATGCCCGCCGAGAAGTTCGAGCGCTACATGGGCGACTACACGAACCTCGTGCCCGGACGCCGCAGACTCTACGACCTGGCCCAAGCGGGAAAAGCCGCGCCGATCTTTGGCGAGAGCGCCGACCCCGCGCGGCTCGTGCCCATCGTCAATGACGCCAACCACTTCATGATCGCGGTGACCGGCGACCCGCTCCGCACCAACGCCTACGCGTTTTCACACAACGGCCGACTCGGCTTTCCGACCGCGAAGCGCATCGACCTGCCCCGGGACTGGAACGCCAAGCTGGCGGCGGCTTGAGAACTCCTCCCAGCCGCTAGGTGCACTAGAGCTGCGTATTGAGTCCGATGGTCAGATGATCGTCGTTACCGCCAATCGGCAAGGAAGTCGACCATCTCAAAAGGAATCAGAGGTCGGTCCTTCGGGTTAGAATCTGACTCTGCAATGAGGAACGCGGGCGATACGACGGCCTCTTTACTGTCAGTCAGGCCTAGCAGGCTGCTGAAAAACTCCTCATCGAAGGGTACCTTTGAGGGAAGCCCCAAGGGGGAGATGTGAGAGGACCGCAGACGCTTCAGGGTGGGATCTTCAGCTACGTATCGCTGGAGTCCCGGATTCCCGAGGACCATCCGCTTCGAGCGATCCGGCGACTGGTGGACGCGGCGCTGGAGCAGCTGTCGCGACGCTTCGATGGTATCTACGCCAAAGGGGTCGGCCGACCGTCGGTCCCGCCGGAGCAGCTGTTGCGGGCGCTGCTGTTGCAGGTGCTGTACACGATCCGGAGCGAGCGCCAGCTGATCGAGCAGATCGACTACAACCTGCTCTACCGCTGGTTCGTGGGCCTGGAGCTGGACGATGAGGTGTTCAGCGCGACGGTGTTCACCAAGAATCGGGAACGGCTGCTGAAGGGCGAGATCGCTCAGCATTTCTTCGAGGCGGTGCTGGCGCAGGCGGAGTCGGAGGGGTTGGTGTCATCGGAGCACTTCACGGTGGACGGGACGCTGATCGAGGCGTGGGCGAGCCAGAAGAGCTTCGTGCGCAAGGACGAGAAGCGCAGGGACGATGACGACCCGGGCAACCCGACGGTCAACTTCCGGGGCGAGAAGCGGAGCAACCAGACGCATGCGTCGAGGACGGATCCGGACGCCCGACTGGCGGGGATGAGGGGGCCAGGGCGCGCGGCTCGCGTATCAGGGACACGTCGTGACGGAGAACCGCAACGGCCTGGTGGTGGCGGCGAAGCTCACTCAGGCGTCGGGGTATGCGGAGCGCGAAGCGGCTCTCGAGATGGTGCTGGGTCTGGGGGGCGCTCGCCGGATCACCCTGGCTGGAGACAAGGGCTACGACGCCAAGAGCTTTGTGCAGGCGCTTCGGGCCTGGAGCGTTACCCCGCACGTGGCACAGAAACACGACGCGAACCGCCGAAGCGCGATCGATCGAAGGACCACAGGACACCCGGGCTACGAGGTGAGCCAGCGCTTCCGCAAACGGGTGGAGGAGGTGTTTGGCTGGATGAAGACGGTGGGCTTGATGCGCAAGACCCGGCACCGGGGCACGGATCGGGTCGGCTGGGTCTTCACCTTCACTGCTGCGGCCTACAACCTGGTCCGTATCCGCAACCTGTTGGAGGCGACATAGCTCATGATCCCGCAAGATCTACCCGTGCGACACCGAACCGGTTCGTACCGGGAACGGCGATCCCTCTCCCTGCTCGGCACGCCTCCCGTCAGAGGCGTCCCGCCCAACCCAGTCACTTTCTCCGCAGCCTGCTAGGCTGGTGCTCCTGGTGGCTCTGGCATTCGCCCTGCCTGGCTTCTACGCAGCAGCGGACGAGCCGGGCGATGCACCTACCCTGGGACCGGCAGTGCAGGAAGCGCGGTCGCAGCCGACCGCGATCGAAGAGATCAGGGTCACCGCGCGCAAGCGCGAGGAGAGCCTCCAGGAGACCCCGGTCGCCATCACGAACTTCTCCGAGACGGATCTCCGTGAGCAGCAGATGCATCGCCTCGACACGATCATGCAGAACGTGCCGAACCTGATGATCGACACGGCCGGGTTCCAGAGTAGAGAGGCACGCATCTACATGCGTGGGGTGGGGAGCGGCGCCCTCACCCCCGCCGTCGGGGTCTACGTCGACGGCGTGTACCATGGGGATTTCCAGATCATGAACGTGATCGACCCCGAGCGCGTCGAGGTCTTGCGCGGGCCCCAGGGGACGCTGTACGGCAAGAACACGATCGGCGGCCTGGTGAACATGATCACCCAGAAGCCGGACTTCGACGGTTTCCACGGCTATACCCAGCTCACGGCCGGGAACTACGACACCTTCAACACGATGACATCGATCAACGTTCCCCTCGTCGATGAGACGCTGGCTGCCCGCTTCACCTTCGCCACCAGGACCAGCGACGGTTACATGAAGAACAAGTTCCACAGCGGGGACGTCGCATCCGACGACCGTCTTCTGGGTGGGCGAGCGTCCTTCCTCTGGCAGCCTGCGGAGGACTGGGAATTCCTGCTCACGGCCAGCACCACAACACAGAGACTCGAGCGCTCCGCCGGGAAGTGCAAGTGGATCGGCGGGCCGATCACGACAAGGCCCGATCCCGACTTCGGGGGCCTTCCTGGCCCGTTCCTCGATGACCCGATCCCCACGGGACAGAGCGACCAATCGGCGGACCCGCCGGCCCCCTTCATCCAGGGGTTCCTCTTCGGCGGTCTTCTCCTGGATCTTCCGGCCTACCGCCAGTCCTGCCTGGACGACGAGTTCGTGCGCGATGAGCTGTCGTACAGCAGTGACGTCCCCTACAAGCGTGACACGATCCACACCTTCGCCTTCAACTTGACGAGCACCTGGGAGCTCAGCGAGGACTTCACGCTCAAGTCGATCACGGCCTGGCACGGCGTCAGACGCCGCGAGGCGGTAGATGCCGACGCGACCGAGTTCGCCGTCGTACAGAACGTCCGAGAGTCGCACTCCAAGTCAGACCACAACACGGTCTCGCAGGAGCTGACGCTCAACGGCCGAATGTTGGATGATCGCTTGAACTTCACGGTCGGTGCGTACTTCTTCAAGGACGGATTCCGGCTCAGCGAGAACCAGATGCTCCCGACGTTCATTCCGGTGGACGAGCTGAGGACGCGCAACCACGTCCACGTCAACAACTGGAACCGGGGGTTCTTCGGCCAGGCCACCTTCGACATCACGGAGCAGCTCTCGCTGACCGCGGGGGTCCGCCACATCCACGAGCGGTTCAGGGTGTGGCGGAGGCTCCACGAAGGAGCGGACGCCTGGGGTGGAAACCGATGTCCCGTCGGATTCGGAGGCGAGGTTGGCGATGCGTTCATCGTCGACTGCATCATCGCCGAGCAGTTCGATCGCAGCGAGCGCTTTGACAAGTGGACGCCGATGTTCGACCTGACCTATCGGGTGACCGACGACCTGATGGTCTACGCCGGCTGGAGCAGGGGCTTCAAGAGCGGGATCTTCGACGATCGGGACTTCTTGAACCCCACCCGATGCTTCCGGGACGGGAGGTCCATCACCGACGGAGAGCCCGCGTGCCCTCCCGGCTTCGACCACGATCCGACGGAACCCGCCGTGGCCGCCGTGGAGCCCGAGACGGTCAGCTCGTGGGAGGCGGGTCTCAAGTCCACGCTGTTCGACAATCGGCTGATGTTCAACGTGGCGGGCTTCATCAACACCTGGGAGAATGCACAGCTTGGCTTCGTCACTGTCGACGAGGACGGGGATCTCATCGGCCTGATCGAGAACGCAGGCCAGGTGCGCTCGCTAGGCCTCGAGATCGAAACGCAGGCTGAACCGTTCACAGGGCTCACGCTGACCTCGTCGCTCGGGATCCAGTCCACACGCTATACGAAGTTCGAGTCCTGCGCCGGCGCGGCCGGCTGCACGGCGTCGCGAGTTCCGAACGATCCTCGTAGCGGGCCGTTCTCGAACAACAAGGTGCCCGGAACTCCCGCGTATCAGTGGAACGTGGCAGCCTCGTACGTGTTCCCACTGCTCGACATCGGGGACCTGCAGACACGCGTGAGCTGGTTCATGGAGACCACGCGAGGAGCGGACGTCCTCGACCAGCACTGGACGAGGACCGACAAGTACGGCCTGCTGAACGCCCGGATGGCCCTCCGCTTCGCCGACCGGCTCACGGAGGTCGCTCTGTTCTGCACGAACTGCCTCGATCGGCGTTACTTCTCGAATGCCTCCAACTTCGGGTCCGTCGGCTCGGCAGTCCGCTTCTACTCGCCGCCGCTCATGTACGGCATCGAGCTGCGACGCGAGTTCTAGAGCTTCTTTCCTGCAGACCCAAAGAGGCCAGCGCTCCCATCGTCGCTCTCTCGCGCGCCTCGCAGTATACCGCCGTAGGATTGGGGTTACGGCTCGTGCTAAGGCAGTGCCTCCCAGAGCTGGACCGAGCCGTCGTGCAGGGCGGCGGCGATCAGGCTGCCGTCGGGGCTCCACGCAACGGTGTATGGCTTCGCGGCCGGAGTGAGAGTGACGAGTTCGTTCCCGTCCAGGTCCCAGACGCCGAGGCCGTCCTGCTGAGACTGGGTCAGGACGCGCCGGCCGTCCGGGCTGAACCAGGCGCTGTACGGGCGAGCTGGACAGCAGAGGGTAGTGACGAGATCACCGGTTTGCGTATCCCACACGTTGACCCGGCTAGTATCGACCAAGATCACCGCGAGACGTCGTCCGTCTGGGCTGAAGTGAAGGCCTGACGGATCGACAATCTTGTCGCCAAATACCCTTACACCGTTCCCGGTCCTGGCATCCCAGGTTGCGACTTCCCCCCCTTTCACGCTCAACGAACTTCCGGGCAGAACCCCGTCCTTCGGGGGATTCGAACCAAACGCCGGCCCGACAAATCCTGCAATGCGTAGGCCGTCTGGGCTGAACGCTTGCCCAGAGCCGCCCAGTTCGCGGATGAACTCCCCGCTGTCGGCATCCCAGAGCAGGTGATTGTTCAGAATCCTGCGTCCTCCCGGGCCGACCTCCACTGCGTCGCCGAACATCAGTCTCTCCCAGAGATCGACCCCGGGGAGGGTCATCGGTATCTCCCCCGTTGCGGTGTCGACGACCCACGCATCGGGGCCAGCGGCGTGATGGACGAGACGTCGTCCGTCGGGACTGAAGACCTGTCGACCGGACCTGAGCACTCCCCACTTGTGAGAATCCCGCCCCCCGCCACGAATGAAGGCAGCTGCCTGAGTCAGCTCTTCGCTCGAATAACCCCCGTCGAGGCGGAAACGACGCTCGCCTGTCCGTATATCCCACAGCGCCGCCGTGCCATCCGACGACGTGGAGAAGACCGAGCGCCCATCTGGGCTGCAGAACACCCTAGTGACGGGACCATCGTGACCCTTCAGGGTATGTGTGCGCTCGCGCGTCGCGATGTCCCACACGGACAGCGTGTGGTCGAGGGAGCCCGCAACGAGGCGGGATCCATCCGGCGTGAAGCAGATCTGCAGGACCAGGTCGCCGTGTCCGCGGAGGCGTGCGAAATCGCGTGGAGTTCCTGCCGCTGGCGCAAGGATACGGATCGCACCGTCGTCCGGATCGAAGTATGCGAACCTGCTCCCATCCCGACTGAATGCGGACCCACCATCCGACTCGCGTTGCTCAGCCGCATTGATTACGAACCGTGCCAGCTCCGGTCCCGTTGTGAAGGGACTCCCAGGATCCGAAGGGTCTTGCTCGATGAAGAAGACGGTACCGTCGCGGAATCTCGCACTAACCGTGCGGTCCACAGTCGAAACAGAAAGATTCATTCCCTTGGAGTCTGCGCGGTCCCAGATCTTCCTCCGGGTGGAGACATGCCAGACAGCTCCGATTCCGCTCCCGTCCCGGGCGATGGCGTTGAACCCGACGTCAGGACTCCCCACAACCCCGCTGAGCCATCGGCCCGGAGCGACGGGAAGCGTGCTCGCGCCCAACAGCTCTCCGGTCGCCATGTCCCAGGTTCTGAGCTCGTTCAGACCCCAGGGAGCGATCACCTGGTCTTCGGAGGGGAAGCCAACAACGTAGGGCGCGCTCGGGCTCACGATCGGCAGCGCAATCTCCGCCCTCAGACGGCCGGTTGCCACATCCCAGATGGTGAGACCGTGAGTCCTCCAGTCTTCGTCGGTGCTCCCCATCGAAGAGATGACAAGAGTCGAGTCGTCAGGGCTGAAGGTCGGCGAAAAGAAATAACCCTCAGGGACCTCGAGGCTCCGGACCGGAGCCCACGTCCCGAAGTTCCGGAGCACGGCGAGGTCTCCCGCTCCGCCTTCGTAGGTGAGGAGCAATCTGCCGTCGTGGCTCAGAGCAACGGGCGTGGCGGTCTCAGGGAGCGTCTCGATCGCCTCGCCAGACTCAACATCCCAGACCACTGAGCCGGGTCTCCCCGGCGTCCGGGAAATCAACGTCCGTCCGTCGGCGCTGAAGAGTAGCTCGACACTCGTGCGGAGCTCGCCGCCCGACCCACGCTCCCCAGGGAGGGTCGCCACGACCGTTGGCACGGCATCCCTCCAGATCTCCGCAGCGGTCTCCCCGGTTTGGAGCTCGACCGGAGCGCGACCAGAACCTGGGTTGCCGAGCCCCGCTTCCCGCGCCAGGTAGCCCCACTCCCAGCCTCGGTACTGGGGGGCCGCGCGCTCGAGCGACGCCTGCGCCAGTCCCCGCCGGCCCTGCTCCAGGCGGGCGAAGCTCAGCTGGATGTCGGAGACGTAGCTCGCGGCCTGGGCGCGCTCGCGCAGGCTGCTCTCGCGCCAGGCGAGGGCCGCCACGGCGACGGTAAGACCGAGTGCTGCAATGCTCGCAACCATCAGCCGACGCCTCCGGCGGCGCTGGCGTACCTCTGCCCTACGCTGCCCACGCCGCCGCTCGAGCCCGCGCAAGCGCTGCGCGAGCTCGGCTGCGCTCGCGATGCGTCGCTCGGGATCGCCTTCGACGCACCCGGCGATGTCCTCGCGCAGCAGCTCGTCCTCCACATGCCGCTCCCAGCCTTGCGCCAGCACGCCAGAGAAGTCGCCCGCAACGCTCTGGTACAGCACGACTCCGAGCGCATAGACGTCGGAGCGCGTCGTCGGAGGCTGGCCGGCGAGGACCTCGGGAGCCATGTACAGCGGTGTGCCCGTGCTCCCGCTGCCCGAGAGAAGGGTCTGCGTCAGACCCTCCGCGGTGATGCCCTGCTTGGAGAGAGCCTCGCGGTCCGTGACCAGACCGATCCCGAAGTCCGTGAGTCGGGCCCGGGAGCGCTGCGTCTCCGGATCGGTGTGAATCAGGATGTTGGCGGGCTTGATGTCCTTGTGGAGCACGCCCACGGAGTGGGCCGCGTCCAGCGCCACCGCGGTCTGCGCCACGAGCTCGAGCCGCTCGTCCAGCGGGATTTCGTCGGCCCCCCCGTGATCCTCCGCCCACGCGGAGAGATCACCCCCCGCGCTGTACTCCCCCTCGAGGAAGTAGGGAGGCTCATCGAACTGCCAGTCCAGGATCTGCGCGATGTCGTCGCGGTCCCCGAGTGCCTCCTTGAGCAGGCGGAACAGCACCACCTCGCGCCGCAGGCCCCGCAGTCGCTCCGACTCGAAGCAGAACTTGAACACGCGCCTTGCGCCGGTCTTGGCGTGGGACGCGATCCAGACCTCTCCAAAGCCCCCCTCGCCCACGCCGCGCTCGAGCACCCAGTTCGGGCGGGTCGGAATCGTGAGCCCGGCGGCGGGACGCCAGCCGAGCGTGAGCTCCTGGTCGGGAGAGACGGCTCGCTTGCCCTTCTCGCTATCGGGAGGGGCCGAGAGCGGGGCGAGCCCTGGCACGCCGACCTCGAACAGCTCGACCGGCTCGTCGATCCCGGCCAGCAGGTAGGCCCCGTGCGCCAGCCACTGCAGCGTGTCTCCGCTGTCCGTCCCCACAGTGGCGCGCCGCGCCAGGTCGACGGCACCGCGCGTGAGCAGGGTCTGTCCTCCCTGAGCCAACGCCATGACTCGCGCGGCCAGCGGCTTCGCGAGGCCCTCGACGTCGAAGCGCTTCGCGCCACGGGCGACCTCATCCGCCGGGTTCTCGCGCACGATCACCTCGCCCAGGTGGATCCCGGCACGGGCGCGTAGCTCCACCTCGAGCTCGTGCGACAGCGCCTCCAGCGCGCGGTGGTAGGCGAGGGCGTAGGCCACGGCCTCGCTCGGACGGTCGAAGAGCAGGAGAAACCCATCGGATTTGTCGATCTCGCGTCCGCCGTGGCGAGCGAGCAGCTCGCGCGCCCGGTGGTCGTGGCGCGCCCAGATCTCGCTCGCCCGCCGGTCTCCCACCTGCTCGGTCAGGCGCGTGCTCCCCACCAGATCCGTCAGGAGCAGGGTCTTGAGGACCGATCTTTCGGGACCCGCTGTGACCGGCACCGGTGAGTCAGGCGTGGCCGTCATGAGCTCATGAACATCATAGAGCGGTGGCGTCTACAGAGCGAGTCGGGTGAGCTCGGGAGGCGGTTGAAGGTTGCCTGTTAGAACCGGTACTGCACCCAGCCCATGAGGCGGCGTGGCTGCTCCAGGGTGCCAATGATGATGGAGCTCTGCGGCGTGACCAGCGGCCCGGCAAGGTTCGGCAACTCCTGGACGTCGATGTAGTACTCCTCATCGAACACGTTCTCGAGCCTCAAGCCGAATTCCCAGTTCTGCCATTCCACACCCACATTGAGGTCAACGACCCACACCCACATTGAGGTCAACGACCGTGAAGCGATCGTTCTCCCAGATGGGGAAGTCGTCACCCTCGGTATCGAAGAAGATCGCGTTGGTGGTGGCGGATCCCTTTTGCCGCACCTGGAGCCTGCCGAAGCCCCTCAAGTTGGTGTCGAACTCGTGGTTCCAATCGAGCGCGTAGAAGGCGCTCCAGTCCGAGGCGTTGAGCGGCGTCCGTCCGGACATACTGCGGCCCGTGAACGGCGAGCGCGTGCCGCTCTTCCATTCCGCATCCAGGTAGCCGAATCCCGCGGAGAAGGTCCAGTCGGGATGGAGCAGCACCTGCAGCTCCGCCTCCCATCCCCAGTTCCTGGAGTCGCCCGCATTGATGGTTGCCTCGACCGCTCCCTCTGACGTCTCTACCAGGAGCTCGATCTGCCGGTCCTTGTAGTCGATCCTGAAGACGGCTCCGGTCAGCACCACCCTCTCGTCCCACAGGCGGCCCTTGTAGCCGAGCTCGTAGTTCGTCGCCTTCTCACGCCCGTAGTCGAACAGGACAGCCTCGCCCTCGAAGCTAGTCCGGTTGAAGTCGCCGGGCTGAAACCCCTGGGAGTAGAGTGCGTACAGCATCGAACGGTCGTCATCAAAGAACCACGACACGGAGCCTCGGAACAGGGTCTCCGTCTCCTTCTGATCACCGGATACGCCACTCTCAAGGTCCTTCCCCTTGACCTCCCATGTGTCGACACGGACGCCAGCTGAGAACTCCAGGGCGTTCCAGCGATAGCTGCCATTCGCGAAGCCGGCGACAGTTTCTCGCTCCCCTTTGAAGGCGAAGAATTGCGTGAAGACGACCAGCTTCTCCTCCTCGGGCGTGGGAATCCTGGGTGGGTCCTCGAACAGTAGTCCGAAACCGCCGAAGAAGGGCACTTCGCCATGTACGGCCCGGTCCCAGTCTTGATAGTACCCCCCGAGCTGCCATTGGAACGGCCCTGACCCCGAGGACGTCAGACGCAGCTCCTGCGTAAACACGTCGAACCCGAAGACGCCAACCACATCTAAGACGTACTCCTGGGTGATATCAAGGTCGGTCTGTGCCGCGAAATCCGTATCCGTATTCGACGTAATAGAGGTGAGCATGAAGGCATCGAAGTCATAGTCGAGCTCCACGCTCCAGCCCCAGGTCTCCCGGTCGAGCCCATTGTTCCGGCTCGTGTCGATCTCATTGGGGTACCGAAGATTGCCGTTTATCTCCCGGCTCCAGTGGTTGTTGGGACCGCTGGATTCGTTGTAGCGCAGGCTGGCATACAAGGAGAGACGCTCCGTGAGATCGCCCGCGATGCTTGCACGCGCACCGTAGCGGCGGATCTTGCCCACGTCGCGATCGTTGTTGTTGCGCTCACCATTGAGGCGTACGGAGTTGGGATTTTCCAGGTACGAATCGTCGCTCTCGCCAAAATAGAAGAGGCGCGCGGCCCAGCTTTCGGCGAGCGGAACGTTCAGCTCGAGTTCTCCGTCGTAGAAGTCGTCTTCACCGGCCGACAGCCTGACGCGGCCCGAGAATTCTGCCGGGTCGGGCCTGTTCAAGACCCACTTGATGGCGCCACCGATATTGGCACCGCCGTACAGGATGCCCTGCGGCCCCTTCAGCACCTCGATTCGCTGGATGTCACCGAACCGGGAAGAGGCATCTCCGAAGATCTGGACCTCGTCCAGGTAGAAGCCGACTCCCTGGGTATTGCCGAACGCCCCAAGGCCTCGGATCGAGACGTTGGGAAACCCGTCCGCTCGCCTACCCATGTAGAGGTTCGGGACAAGCAAAGAGATGTCCGAGAGCCCGCTGATGTTGGCCCGGTCGATCTGGACCTCGGAGAAAGCGGCTACCGACTCCGGGATCTCGAGCAGGTTTTCCTCCCGCTTCCGGGAGGTGACGACGATCTCCTCGATCTCACCCGACAGCCTGCGGCCTTCGGGTCGAGTCTCCTCGGTCTCCTGCCCGGCCCCGGGGGCGGTGGCTGGCTCGGTCGCCTGCTCCTGAGCCGTTGCCGGCCCGGCGAACGCGAGAAGACCGAACAGTGCCAGGGCCCCCGTCGCGCAACGGATTCCAGACCCTATGCAGCGACCGACTCGGTCGAAACCTCGGTGCTCCAGTAAAAACACCGGTTTAGCAACCCCCTTCCCGCGGGTTGGCGCTGGTATCGGAGCCGCATACGAAGGACCCGTTCATGAACGAGCGTACCACGTACAGTGGGCTGGAACGCCCACAAAGAGTCGATCTACTTCGCGATCCGGTCCGCGGGGGGAGGGCCACGCCGGCCGAGGAGGCGATGCGGCACCTGTGCCGGGCGTTGGCGCAGGGGGTAGGATGGTGAACCACGTCCGGGGACCGCGAGATGCACGAGCCTCAGCCCCTGCGCGTCCGCTTCGGGGACTACGAGCTAGACGAAGCCCGGAATGAGCTTCGCGGTGGGGGCCCCGACCCATGAGCGCTGCCGCCGAGCGCAGGCTGGCCGCCATCCTCTCGGCAGATGTCGAGGGGTACTCGCGCCTCATGGCCGAGGACGAGCAGGGCACGATTCAGCTCCCCACCGCCTACCGAGGGGCGATCGGCAGGCTGATCCAGCAGCACCGTAGTGCAGTCGTTCCCCAGCAACGGGGTCGGTTCGGGGCGACGCCGTGGCTGTGAAGTCGAGCCTACTCACTCTGGTGTTCACGGACCTGGGCGGCTCCACCGCGCTCAAGACTCGCCTTGGCGATCAGGAAGCCGGCGTCCTGATTAGGCGCCACCAGGAGCGCGTGCGCCAGCTCGTGATCGAGACCAAAGGTCGCGAAGTCGATTGCCCAGGGGATGGCTTCTTCTTCACCTTCGAGACTCCGAGCGCCGCTGTCACCTTCGCGCTGCGACTTCAGCAGATCCAGCACGCCGAGCCCGAGCTTCCCGCCGTGCGCATCGGTGTCCACCTCGGCGAAGTGAGCGAGCAGCGCGCTCCGAGCGAGGCTTCGAAGGCTCTCCTCATCGAGGGACTCGCGGTGGATCTGGCCGGGCGCATTGGGGCCCTTGCACAGCCGGGACAGATCTTGATGTCGGCTCCGGTTTTCGACGCCGCGCAGCAGCGCCTCAGGGGACAGGCCATCGAGCGCGAGATCCGCTGGCGCGCACATGGATCCTATCGGCTCAAGGGGATCCAGGAGCCGGTGGAGATCGGCGAGGCGGGGTTCGAGGGGATCTCGCCACTCGAGGCCCCGCCTGACTCGGAGAAGGCAACCCGCGTCCGAGTGGGGCTGCCACGACGCGCCGCGCTGGTAGTGGGACTGGTGCTGGTGGCTGCCGTCGCGGCCTGGATGCTCCGGCCCCTGCCGCCGCTCGGTCCGATCCGCTCGCTTGCAGTCCTTCCCCTGGCGAATCTCTCCGGCGACCCGGAACAGGATTACTTCGCGGACGGGCTGACCGAGGTCTTGATCGGGGAACTCGCGAAGATCGGCTCCCTGCGGGTGATCTCGCGAACCTCCGTGATGCAGTACAAGGGGACGCGCAAGACGGCGCCGGAGATCGCCGCCGAGCTGAATGTGGGGGGTCTGGTCGAGGGAAGTGCGTTCCGGGAGGGCAACCGCATCCGGATCACGCTCCAGCTCATCGACGCACGCGCGGATGCCCACATCTGGGCGCAGAGCTACGAACGCGATTTGCGCAATGTCCTGGCGTTGCAGAGCGAGGTGGCGCAGGCGGTTGCCGAACAGGTCCAGCTCGAGCTGAGCCCCGAAGAGCAAGCGCTGCTGATCGCGTCCCGCTCCGTCGACCCACGAGCCTACGACGCCTACCTGCGTGGACTTCAGGAGATGGGACCGCTGAGCCTATCCCCGGCCTGGGGCCCGCGAGCTCGGGCGCACTTCGAGCGAGCGGTGGAGCTGGACCCGGACTTCGCCGAGGCGTGGGTCCAGGTGGGGCTCTTGAGGCTCTTGTCTTTCGGTCAACAGACGAAGGCCCGGGAGGCCATTGAACGAGCCCTGGAGCTGGACGACCGCCTCGGGAAAGCCCACTCCGCGTTAGCCACGATTCGGTACTGGTACGACTGGGACTTTGCCGGAGGGTTCCGGTCTTCCCAACGGGCTGTGCAACTCAGTCCCAACGATCCCGGTATCCTGGAGATGTACGTCGCTTCTCTGTTCTGGTACGGGAGGATCGACGAGGGGCTCCGCGTGTCGGAGCAGCAACAGCGCGTGGCTCCGCTTTCGCTTCTGTGGCGACCGCAGCCGAATCAAGCACCTGAACTGGGCCCGCTATTACGAGCGAGCTATCGACGAGGGTGAACGGCTGCGGGAGCTGCTCCCCGGCTTCCATGACAGCGACGAGGGTGACGCATACGTGATGCTCGGCCGATATCGGGAGGCGCATCGCGCCCGCATCGCGCTTCTTGAGCAGTGCGGTGCCCCTTGCGATTGGCAGCGTGAGGCTCTGGAGCGCGGCTGGGCCGAGGGCGGCAGGGAGGCATCTCTGCGCGCCTGGATCGAAACCGCAAGCGGGAGGGAGGAGTCCGGTGGCGCCGGCACGCTGTACTTCGCGCTCGCCGCGCGGTACACGGAGCTCGGCGACCTGGACGAGGCCTTCGCCTGGCTGGAGCGCGCCTATCGCGAGCACGCCATCACTCTGATCTGGCTCAAGTGGGGCGGGGAGTTCGACCCCCTTCGCTCCGACCCGCGCTTCGACGACCTGCTGCGCCGCATCGGGTATCCGGAGACAGCTGAGATTCCGCACGACCAAGCTGGGGTCGGCTGGGCGCTTGCCATCCAGGGACGCCCTGCGGAGGCCATCGCAAAGTTGGAGAGAGCGATGGATCTCAGTCCTTCAGATCCCGGCCTCGCGAGATGGCACTACTCCATGGCAATGGCGCACTTTGCCGCGGATCGGTACGAGCAAGCTACCGACTGGGCCGAACGCGCACTCGACAACGAGCCAGGCAAATACACGTCCGCCGATGCTCATCTCATCCTCGCCGCGAGCTACGCCCACCTCGGCCGCACTACACGGGCACGAGAGTCCCTGAACGAGGCGCTGCAGCTGTGGCCAGATCTAGAGCTGGCGTTCGTGCCTCTCCCCCTCTACGTCGATCCGGATCTCCGCGACCGGTACGTGAACGGTCTGCGCACCGCAGGGCTGGAAGGGTGAACGCCGGTTCATGATCTGTCCCGCCTGCTGAAGGAGGCTGGCGCGTGAGCTTCATCGGCGTACGCCGAAGTCATCTTCCAACGCGTGGGTGTGAACGTGCGTTCGCCTGGCTACGAGCTCGGAGCCCTCCTGCACCTGCGAATCAGCCTGCGCTCCACCTGGCTCGGGTCCTCGATGGTCTCGTAGAACTCGTCGAGGTAGTCCACCATCTGGCCAACGCGCCGGGAGTCGAGGCGCTCCTCGGCGCGGTAGAGCGCGTAGATGTCCTCCTTGCGCGCCCGAAAGGCCTGCAGCGTGCTCTCGAGCTGCGCCTCTGGTCCGCAGTACCCCCGGTACAACCGCTGCCGTACGCTGCGGATGGGGAGGTCCGGGTTGGGAGTCGCGTACGGGGCGTCGACAGCTCCCGCCAGGTCGAAGTCGAAGGGAACCGAAACGACATCACCGTTGTCGCCGCGCATGGGAGTGGTATTGTGGCAGCAGTCGTCGTCCGCGGCTCCGCGAATTGTGGACCAGTCGGTGTTCCCCACCATGTACTGGAAGACCTCCAGGCGGTTCAGGTCGGCTTTGGCCAGGTCGTTGAAGTCCACCTTGGGCTCTTTCATGGCGACGAAGCCATCGCGCTCTGCCATGGTCTCCTTGTCTTCGAGGAAGAACGCGTAGCGGGTGACAGGATCTCGCTTATGTGCGGAGTCGACGTACGTGATCTCGACCAGCCGCACACGATAGCTGCGATCGGTCAGCAGGTTGTACGCGCGGTACAGCAGGTGCTCCTTCAGCACCAGCTGCTCGTAGGAATTCCGGCAGTGGGTCACGAGCTTGAGCTTGTCCTGCTTCGCGAAGACGGTTCCCTTGGCCTGCCTGGTCACGAAGTTCAGGCGCAGCGGCGGGAAGAAGCAGGTGCCGCGCTCGCGCCGGTACCTTCCTCTCGTCCTCACTTCGATCTCGAGTCTCACCTGCTCGCCTGGCGCATCGGTGTACGTCAGCACCGCCGGCTGGTAGGTGCTCTCGCCCTTCCGCTCAGCGAGCACGGAGCCCTGATCGAATTCCAGCGTAAGCCCGAAGACGTCGTGGCTGGCAAACAGCCGATCGTCAACCGCGGGACCGGGCACGGGCAGTCGGGGCGCGGGGGTGGCGCACGCGCCGAGCAGGAACGCGAGCAGCGCGGTGGAAAGCGTTCCGCAGAGATCAAGCAGCAGACATCTTCTCGAACAGCTCGTAGGTCTCCTCCTAACAGGCTGCTGAAAAACTCCTCATCGAAGGGCACCTTTGAGGGAAGCCCCAAGGGGGAGATGTGAGAGGACCGCAGACGCTCCAGGGTGGGATCTTCAGCTACGTATCGCTGGAGTCCCGGATTCCCGAGGACCATCCGCTTCGAGCGATCCGGCGACTGGTGGACGCGGCGCTGGAGCAGCTGTCGCGACGCTTCGATGGTATCTACGCCAAAGGGGTCGGCCGACCGTCGGTCCCGCCGGAGCAGCTGTTGCGGGCGCTGCTGTTGCAGGTGCTGTACACGATCCGGAGCGAGCGCCAGCTGATCGAGCAGATCGACTACAACCTGCTCTACCGCTGGTTCGTGGGCCTGGAGCTGGACGATGAGGTGTTCAGCGCGACGGTGTTCACCAAGAATCGGGAACGGCTGCTGAAGGGCGAGATCGCTCAGTATTTCTTCGAGGCGGTGCTGGCGCAGGCGGAGTCGGAGGGGTTGGTGTCATCGGAGCACTTCACGGTGGACGGGACGCTGATCGAGGCGTGGGCGAGCCAGAAGAGCTTCGTGCGCAAGGACGAGAAGCGCAGGGACGATGACGACCCGGGCAACCCGACGGTCAACTTCCGGGGCGAGAAGCGGAGCAACCAGACGCATGCGTCGAGGACGGATCCGGACGCCCGACTGGCGGGGATGAGGGGCCAGGGCGCGCGGCTCGCGTATCAGGGACACGTCGTGACGGAGAACCGCAACGGCCTGGTGGTGGCGGCGAAGCTCACTCAGGCGTCGGGGTATGCGGAGCGCGAAGCGGCTCTCGAGATGGTGCTGGGTCTGGGGGGCGCTCGCCGGATCACCCTGGCTGGAGACAAGGGCTACGACGCCAAGAGCTTTGTGCAGGCGCTTCGGGCCTGGAGCGTTACCCCGCACGTGGCACAGAACACGACGAACCGCCGAAGCGCGATCGATCGAAGGACCACAGGACACCCGGGCTACGAGGTGAGCCAGCGCTTCCGCAAACGGGGTGGAGGAGGTGTTTGGCTGGATGAAGACGGTGGGCTTGATGCGCAAGACCCGGCACCGGGGCACGGATCGGGTCGGCTGGGTCTTCACCTTCACTGCTGCGGCCTACAACCTGGTCCGTATCCGCAACCTGTTGGAGGCGACATAGCTCATGATCCCGCAAGATCTACCCGTGCGACACCGAACCGGTTCGTACCGGGAACGGCGATCCCTCTCCCTGCTCGGCACGCCTCCCGTCAGAGGCGTCCCGCCCAACCCAGTCACTTTCTCCGCAGCCTGCTAAGAGCTCCCCCGGCTCTCTGCTCTGTCCTCGGTAGCAATTGCTTTGAAAGAGTCACCGTCTGCGAGTTGGGTGAGGTCCATGGGCTCGACCCTGGGGAGGGAAGTCACGGGTCTGGGGCCCTCGAGAGGTTCTTCTTACCAACTGGGTGCCGCGTTCGGATGTGAAATGCGTCACACCTCAGCACTATGCCGGCGAGTCAGCTGCGCGGTCGTCCGCCCGAGCCGTGCCTGCGCAGCCTCCACTTGCGGCCGTAGCGCTGGGTCGTATTCCTTCCAGAGCCAGACGGACTGGTAGCTACCCTCGAACTGCTACTCCCGCTGCGCTACCGGATGATTGATAAGCAGCAGAACCTCGTTCCAGCGGGGATCTGAGGGCAACTCTCCCCAGGCGTACCAATGGCCGACGAACCACACGCCCAATTGAACATCTCGCTCCTCAACGCCCCGAAACAGCCACTCAAAGCTTCGGTCGGCATCCTTGAGTCCGGCGAAGACTTGTGCGATGAAGGTGGGCGAGACATAACGCTCCGTCCGTTCGCGAATTAGGTCATCCGCGATCCTCTCGGCTTCATCGCGTTCCCCGGATTGAGCCAGTACGTGGCCGAGAAGCGATCGCACGACGTCGCCAGCGCCCAGATCAATTGAGCGTCTCAGCTCGACAATTGACTGGCTCTGCGCACTGCTCACCAGCAACGTATGGGAGGACCCCGGTCCCGGGTCCGCCGAGAACGACGGGCAGGTCGAGCGCGCTCGACTCCAGAGGGTCAACACCATCCTCACCGTGCCCGCGCTTCTATTGTCCCCCAGGCCCGCCAGGGGGTGAGACGACCGTTGCGCGAGCCGCGGCCGCGCAGCTCGGCTCAGTGTGTGATGACCCGACCGTCATCACTCTCAATGAATGATCTTGGGATGATGCTTCTCGAGTGCTGCAAGCGCCTCAACGATTCCAGGTGCGCCGGGGTTGACGGCGAGCAAGCGCTCCAATGCAGCCCGCGCCCCGTCGGGTGCTCCGTTGCGCATGCAGATCTGTGCAAAGCCGCCGAGCCCGCCGAAGTGGCGTGGTTCGAGTTCAAGTGTGTGAAAAATGTCACCGATGCTGGCCGAGTCGCGGCCTTGAAGAAAATAGACCGTCGCGCGCTTATTCCACGCCTCCGCCCATTTGAGGTCTCGCTCGATGAGCTGATCGAACACAGCTTCAGCCCGAGCCAGCTCGCCGGCCGCAAGCAAGCGGATGCCAAGCGCCATCTGAGCCGTGAGCTGCTCCTCTGGATGGTCGCACCAAATTGCCCAGATCTGGTCCTCAGCCGCACTCCGCGCTGGCTCACTGGTCTCGCACAATGCACGGAAGCACACCAAGAGGGCATCCAGCGCGTGTCCAGTCTCCGGTTCGGGCGGCAACTGATCCAATTGAGCGATCACGCGCCAGACATCGCTTTGAAGAGAATCCGCGCGTGTCTTCGTACTCATCGCTGTAATGTACCCGGTTTGCCGGGTGATGGGTGGCGCCTGCGTGGTGCGGTAGCGGCGCAGCGCTCAGTCGGACTCCGCTTTACGAGGAGAGCATTCCCCCACTTCGGGGGGGGGCGCGGCGCCCCCGCGGGGCTATGGGATGCACACGGGTTGGAGCCCCCCGAGAGGCGGCAAGAATACCTGCGCGAGAGCGAGCGGCGGCCCAGGTCCCCCCCACGAGGCCTCCGTCTTGCCATCCGATCTCTAATGGGCCGGTGTTGAGGCCCTATGTTCTCGAAACCGCTCTTTGGGGGCCGCTGCCAACGACCCTCCTCGCTGCAGTCACCAAAGTGCGTAGCCTATGGCCCGATTGAGTTGGGCTATTGAGCCGGGCTAGGACAGAGGAGAGAGGGCCCGACCTTGATTGCGTGCTGCGATATGCATAGCTGTGGTGCTCGATCACTGAGCCAGGTCTGACAGAAGAAATCATGGTACCGGGCTACCCACCTATACTTGCTCCACACTAGAGGAGAGTTCTCGAACTTGACCAGCGCCGTCTCCACCTCGGTCTTGTGCCGGAGCACCAACGCTTCTTCGAGGCCCGTCTCGAGACCAATAGGGGTGTAGAGATAGTTGATAAACGCGCACCCGTCAGCGTCAATGAGCACGTAGCCATTCTGAAGACGCCACGACGACGCGCGACTACGGCGCGGGTCTCGGCCTCGCCATCAGCAAGCTCTTCGGCGAGATGATGGGCGTTACGATCACCGTGGAGAACGAGCCGGGGAAGGGTTCCGGCTTCACGTTCCGGATCCCGGCGGAGGTACTCGATCGGTCAAACCCGACACGGTGAGCACGGTACTCGTGACCTCCAGGTCATCGGCTAGCCGACAGTAGCAGGGCGAGAATCAGTGAGAGCGCTCACTGGCGGCCGGGACCTTCAGAGGTCCCAGGCTCATCTCCGTACCGCGTCGATCAGCTGCTGCGGTGCAATGTGGCGGAGGTACCGATCGGTGGTAGCGAGGCTCGAGTGGCCGAGCTGAGCTTGGACGAGGTTCATGGGTAACCCTTCAGCTGCGAGTTCGGCCGCGTGCGAATGCCGGAGGCCGTGCGCGTGGACTCGCTTCTCGACTCCAGCTTTGCGTGCGAGACGCGGCAGGAGGGCGCGAACGTAGGCGTCCTTTAGCGGAGCTCCGCTGAGCGTGCAGAACACGCGCTGACGACCGTCGAGGCCCAGCACCCGTCGCGTGGCCAGTCGGCGGACCCGCCGCTCCTCCGCGGCGGAACGGCGATCGGAAGGAGAGCGTCACCTCGGGTGATCTGGCGAGCATGCAGGCCGCAGCCAGGCCCTAAATCCCTACCCCGCGCCGGGCTGTTAGCCGCCGCCGCGTCGGCGGTAGTCCTCCAGCGCCCTGCCCGCCTCGGCCAGCCCTTTCCGCTGAGCGTGAGCGTAGATGCCGAGGGTCACCGAGGCGCTAGCGTGCCCGAGTTGTTTCTGAGCAACATGGATCGGCGCACCGCTCTGCACAAGATCGCTGGCCACTGTGTGTCGCAGCGCGTGGCTCGGCTTCTTGCCTCGTATCTCGGCCCGATCATAGACGGCCCTGAGCCGACTGTGAACGCGTTTCGTCCACGGCTTCCCCCGTCGAGTGTCCATCTGGCACACGCGGTCCTTCGGCCCCTTGAACCGGAGTTCGCTGCGGTATTGGTCCAGCCACCGCACGAGCTCCTGCGCGTACACCGTCCGCAGCGCGGCCTGTGTCTTCGGCTGCCACCATGGCTTAGCCGTGACCGAGATGCACCCCTCCGCGACGTCAACATCCGACCAGGTCAGGTTGAGCACTTCGCCCAACCTCATCCCGGTCGCGTGGCAGATCTTCAGCACTACGAGCGCCGGCACATCGAACTGCGCCGCCTCGAACACGAGAGCCACCTGGTCCGGCGTCAGCGTCTCGTCCTTCCGAGGGGGAGGCGGCAGCAAGAGCCGCTTCAGGGGAACCTGCGGGTGGGGGAGCTCGTTCACCCACGCCCAGTTGAGGCACGCCTTCAGTGACTTCATGTCACGGTTGGCGCTCAAGACCGACGTGTCGTCAGCCCGCTTGTCCCGGAACTTGATCAGATCCTGGCGCGTGATGTATCGCTCGCGCGCCTCTGGGACCACCTCGTACAGCTTGGCGATCGCTATGCAATAGGACTCGTGCGTCTTCGGTCGCCTCGTGCGGCGCACGTCTTCGAGCCACTCGGCCGCGATGTCCGCGAACGTCTCCATCCCACAACCTCCTCGGCTTGGGACGGGAGGTTGCTTGAACTGCGCACTCCTGAAACGTACGTAACCCTCTGCTGCGCATCACAATCCAGTGCTTACAGTCCACTGACGCCCGATTCTGTCGGTCGTCACCCGGCGGGAAGAAGTCGAGAAATCGACCACGCCCGCCGGGCTCCGGCACATCTTGCACGTACAAGGTTAGGCAGGCAAGCAGAAAATGGTCATCGGGATCGACCAAGTGGACTTCTAGTCCACTGACGCCCGATTCTGTTGGGTGTCACTCGATGTCGCTCTCCTGGGTCCACACTTCGAGGACTACCCGGTGCGCCAACGCGCCGCCGCGGCCGCGCGCTTCCTCGCCAGCACCTCGGACCTGCGTGTCCCGCCGCCAGGAGAGCCACGCGATAGAAAGCGCTCCGCGCGACCACGACGCGCCTGGAGCCAGAGCTCTAGTAGCGCCGCGGCCTGGGCGCGACGCGGCGGCGGGAGGCTGCCCGGGGTTGCGCGATGTGCGTGATGATCGCCTCCGGGTCCTCCTTACCGTCGCCGAGTCCAGCCTCGCGCAGCGTGTCGAGCAGGTGTTCGAGAACGGCGGCCTCGCGGTAGGGCTGTGAGTCCGAGAAGCGCTTCAGCGTGAAGCCCGGATCGATCGAGAGGATCTCGGGCGCCGCGTGTCGGGCCGCATCGAGCCGCCCTGTCTCAACGAGCGCCGCGGCGAGGACGATACGCGCGTCGACGCTGTCCGGGGCGAGCGCGAGCGCCTGGTTCGCGGCCGCGATCGCGTCCTCATAGCTGCCAGACAGGTAGTACGAGGTGGCGAGCACCTCGGGGAACCAGGGCTGTGCCACCGGGCTCAGCCGGATGGCCTGCTTGGCCTGGGGTACGGCCTCCTTCGGCTTGCTGAGGTAGTTCAGGATGTTCGCGTTCAGGCTGAAGGCCGCCTGGCAACTCGGCCGCTCCTCGACCGCGCGGCTGCTGGTGACCAGGGCCTGCTCGTACTCGCGCTTCATCAGGTGCATGTGGGCGAGCATGATCGAGGGGTACCCCGACACGTCGCCCAGCTCGATGGCCCGCTGCGCGAGCTCGGTCATCTTCTCGAGCGAGGCCGGCGGGTCCTCGCTCCAGCGACGCTCCACCTCGAAGTAGTGCGTCCACGCGGCTTCGACGTACCCGAACGGGCAGTCGAGCTCCATCCGCATCACCTCCTCGAAGCAGCGCCGCGCCTCGGCCATGTCTTCGCGCGTGAAGCGGTGCATGAAGTCGGTCCCCCGGTAGATCAGCCCGATCGCCTGCGGGTTGCGCAGGTGCTGGCGCAGCGTGCGCGCGCCCTCGCCGCCGACCAGGGCCACATCGAGCTCAGTCACCACCTGCTCGGTGATCTCGTCCTCGACGTCGAACAGGTCCTCCAGGATGCGATCGTACCGCTCTGCCCACACGTGGCGGCCGCTCTCGGCCTCGATGAGCTGGACGGTGATGCGCACGCGGTCGTGGGACCTGCGCACGGTCCCCTCGAGCACGTGCTTCACACCGAGCTCGCGCGCGACCCGGCGGGGCTTCGCGGCCGTGGACTTGTAGGTGAACATGGAGTCTCGGCCGATCAGGAACAGGTCAGGCAGCCTCGACAGCTCGGTCATGATGTTCCCGGTGAGCCCGTCGCTGAAGTGATCCTGGGTCGGATCGCCGGTCATGTTGATGAAGGGCAGGACCGCGAGCGAGGGTTTCTCCGGCAGCTCGAGCGCGAGCGGCTCTCCTAGCCGGTCCGGCTCCCGCACGGGTCCAGGTGTGCTGGCGGACGCTTCGGAGGGCTGGAGATCGATCTGGTAGGCGCGGACTGACCCCTCGATCCCCTTGAGCTCTTGCTCGCCGAGATCGCGCGTCGGCAGGTCGAGGCGTCGCCGCACCTGCTGAAAGACGAGGTCGGACACGCAGATGGCACCGGCCTCGGCCAGACGCTCGAGGCGGGCCGCGATGTTGACCCCGTCTCCGTAGATGGCCGCGTTCTCGACCAGCACGTCGCCCATTAGATCTCCCGCATCGGTTCGCGCTCCAGCATCGCCACCCGGGCTTTCTCCCGCACCCACGCCCTCAGGTCCCGGTCCCCTTCGAGCAGCGACACGATCTCGCGCAGATCTGCCAGAACGATCACCTTCTGCGCGAGCGCAGTCCGGCATTCCACGATAGCGGTCTTCGCGAACCCTGAAGCCGAGATGATGAGGGCACGGGCCTCGGAGCGTGTGAACGCCTTCTCGACGCATGGCCAGCTCCGGCCGGTCAGGGAGGTCGCCGAGGTGCTTGGCTGCTCGCCCAACACGGCCCCAGGTGTTCCTCTATGTGGGCCACCCCCCGCTAGCCGGCAGCTTGCCTGCGCTAGCGGGTGATAGAAGGACTCCAATAGGTCCGACCCTCCCCATACACTGGAGGCCCGATGCCAACCCCCACTATTTCAATCGTCCTCTTCCTGATCGCGTCCCTGCTGGGCGCACTCGGCCAGTACCTGTACAAGTCGGGCGCGGACTCGGCGAGTGGCTCCATCGCCAGCTACCTGGTCAACCCGCGGCTGCTGACGGGTGCAGCCTGCTTGGTCAACCCGCGGCTGCTGACGGGTGCAGCCTGCTACATCGCGGTGATGGTGCTCTTCGTCGCGGCGTTCAAGAGGGGGGGGCTCTCAGCGTCTTGTACCCGGTCTACGCGACCACGTTCATCTGGGCCGCGCTGCTCGGTCTCGTCTTCTATGGGACGCAGATCAAGCCGGTCAATGTCGGCGGCATGGGTCTCCTGGTGCTGGGGATGTACCTGATGGGGAAGTAGACCGATGTCGATCAGAGCAGCGATTCACAGCCAGATCTTCCTCACCTATCTCGCCATTATCGGCGGGATCCTGTTGCTCGCAGGTCTGCTCCTCGTGATCCTCGGCGCGTTCGGCAGGGATGTCTCATCGATTCGCCAGACCTATCGGAGCTGGCTCGTCATGATCCCGATCGTCATGGGTACGATCTTTCTCGGAAGGGTCGCCACCATCATCGGCGTGACGGCCCTGGCCATCTTCGGGTTCAAAGAGTTTGCCAGAGCAACGGGCCTGTACGACGACTGGTGGGTGACGGGCACGGTCTACCTGGCGCTCGCCGCTTTGGGCCTGGTGTCGATCGTGTCCGATCCACAGACCGGAGAGCCCGGGTGGTATGGACTCTTCATGGCCTTGCCGGTCTACGTCGTCGCGACCATCCTTCTCATCCCCATCCTCCGAAACCGAGCGAGGGGACAGCTACGTACAGTCGCCCTGGCCATTCTTGGGTTCGTCTACTTCGGATGGATGTTCAGTCACCTGGGGTTCCTGGCAAATTCTCGTCATGCATACGGCTACCTGCTCTTCCTGATCTTCGCGGTCGAGATCAACGACATCGCCGCGTTCACCTTCGGGAAGCTTCTTGGCGGCCGGAAGCTGCGAGAGGAGATCAGTCCGAACAAGACCGTGGCGGGCTCGCTCGGTGCCATTGGCGTCTCGCTCGCAGTTCCCTGGATGCTGTCCTTCTCTTTCGATCACTTCGAACCGCTTCATCTCGTACTGACGGGACTCATCGTCGGTATCGGGGGGCAGCTGGGCGACCTCGCCATCAGCTTCATAAAGCGCGACATCGGCATTAAGGACATGGGAACCCTGATCGCGGGGCATGGCGGGATCCTGGATCGCGTGGACAGCATGATCTTCGTCTCGCCTCTCTTTTTTCACATGGTTCGATGGTTCCACGGACTGAGCTGATCGCGGGGCCACCATGAGCGAGTGGGAATACCAGCCGCCCCCCGACATCGATGCGACGATGACCGAGATCCTTCGCAGCTTCCCGAGACAGCCGGACATGTTGGTCTACGGAATTCGTTCCGTCGCCGCGCTGGTGCTCCGCGGCTGGCTTCGGCTCTACCACCGTCTTCGAATTGAGGGCCGCGAGAACCTGCCTGAGTGCGGTTCCTTCGTCCTCGTCTGCAACCACACCAGCCACCTCGATACCTTCTGCCTGCTCTCGTCGGTTCCACTGCGCAAGATCCACCGAACCTTCCCCGCCGCGGCCGCGGACTACTTCTTTTCGAGCCTACCGCGGACGGCCGTCTCGGCCATCCTGATCAACGCGCTGCCCTTCGAGCGTACGGTGAAAGGTGCGGAGAGCCTGACGGTGTGCTCGCAGCTGCTCGGCAACGAAGGGAACATTCTGGTTATCTTTCCCGAAGGCACCCGCACTACAACGGGCGAGATGGGTCGGTTTCGCTCGGGGATCGGCCGTCTCGTCATCGGCACCGATCTGCCCGTCCTCCCCTGCCACCTGGCGGGAGGGCTGAAGGCCTGGCCCAAGGGAAGGGCCTTCCCGCGTCCGCATCGGCTCCGTCTACGCATCGGAACGCCGCGGACCTACTCGCATCTAGCGAAGACTTCTGAATCCGTGGGGGAGATCTGTCGCGACCTCCAAGAGAGCGTGGCTGAGCTGGGGAGGCTCGACACATGACGATCTACGACCTGAAGCCCGCATTCCAGAATCTGCTCCGGCCTCTCTGCAACTCGCTCGCGAAGGCCGGTGCCACGGCGAATCAGGTCACTATCGCGGCCGCGCTCATGTCCGTACTCGTGGGCCTGCTGTTCGCGCTGTTTCCCACCTCGCGGTGGGCGGCTCTCCTGATTCCCGTCTCGCTCTTCGTGCGCATGGCGTTAAACGCGATCGACGGCATGCTCGCACGAGAGCACGACATGAAGAGCGATCTGGGGGGCGTCCTCAACGAGCTGGGCGACGTCGTCTCGGACGCCGCGCTCTACCTGCCGTTTGCCCTCGTCCCCGGAATCTCGGCGGGGCTCGTGGTGACCGCAGTCGTCCTGTCGGTGCTCACAGAGATGGCGGGTGTCGTCGCCGTCCAGATCGGCGCGAGTCGCAGGTACGACGGTCCGATGGGGAAGAGCGACCGGGCGTTCGCCTTCGGGCTGCTGGCCCTGCTCCTGGGAATCGGACTGAGCCCGCGATGGTGGTGGGCCGACGCCGGCCTCGTCGTGGTCGCCACGCTGGCCGCGCTGACGGTTTTCAACCGTTCGGCAAGAGCCCTGAGGGAGCTGGCCCCGACCGGAGACCAGGACCCGGTCCTGGACGCGGATCGTGAGAATCGGGAGGGCTAACGCGCTCGCCTCGCTCTGGGGCTTTGCCGAGGCGAGGGTCTTCTTCAACGTTCCGGACGTCCAGCTCAGCTAGCTCGCCCTGTGCAGTCCGACCCGGAGCGGATCCTGTCAAACCGCTGGCCCTACTGCCGGCACCCGTGCCGCAGCCGCACTGCCTCCACCCGCTCTCCGTGGATGACTCCTCTGCGGATAACCTCCCGTGACGCATGTCCCTGGGGGGTGGGGTGTTCCTTTATGTTCCCTCGTCCACCCGGGGTGGACGCAGTTGCACCTTTCCTTCCGCCTCTGCGGGCGCCATCTCCAAACCCCCTCCGCCTCACCTCTTGAGGCCTATGTTCTCGAAACGACACTCTTTGGGGTCGCTTCCAACGAGCCCCCTCGCTGCAGGTGCCGCCTGGGGGCGGCGGGTCGGCCGACGACGCTGGTGCTAACGTGCGGCCTCCGAGATCCCTTCCAAGCCGGCTTCGCCATGTTCAAGTGCGGCTGCCCGGACCATGGAGCCGACGAGCGGACTCACGCAACAGGTGCCCCAGGAGTTCGCGCGTGAGCTAGACCCCGCCCGCGGGGTCCCGGTAGGGGCTTGACATAACACCCCTACTCGGAACTCGCGCCAGAACGCAGCCTGTTTATCCTATGCCCCCCCCCGTCGCTTGTCTCGTCGTCCTTCCTCGGGGCCCCGTTTTATTTGGGAATTATATACCAAAGTAACGATCCCAGAGGACCGTATTAGACCTTCGGGTGCGTAACCTCGACATCACGCATGACGGAGCGAGCAAGCTCGGTGGTCGTACACGGCAGGTCGACCGCTGATTCCTTCTCCGCCACAGTAGGCTGATAGCTGTAGGGCTGGACCTCTACCTTCGTCCGCTTGATCCGCTTTCTCCTGCGCTTCCGCTTCTCGGGCCGGGCGTCTCGGGGCTGCTTCATTGCTTCGGGTCCTCCTTAGCCCATGGCAGGTGGGAGAACAGTTTCGCAACTCGCTCGCCTAGCGCTTCGATTTTCCCACCTAGATCTGAGCGCAGCGTGTCGATTTTCCCACTCAGATCGGAGCGTAGCGTGTCGATGCGCTCGCCCTGCTTGTCGATTCTCGCGCCCAGTCCATCGATTCGGCCGCCCAGGGCGGACCCCTGCATCAGGATCGCCACTAACAGCGCTACGCCTGTGGTCACCACGGATACGCCGACTGCTACCACGGCCCAGACTTCGCCAGTCATGGGGGGACCGCCCATTGCTCTGTGCAGGACTCCAAGTAGGCTATAGTAACCTACCTGTACGTTCCAGTACACTGGTCTGAATACAAGAGCCTCTAGCCCGGCTCGGGGTAGTTCCCCGGCCTAGGCGAATACGCAGGACCTTCACTCAACCCTGTGATCGTTTGCAAACGGCCCGGCATCCCGCCGGGCCGAGCACCGACATAGGGAGAGTGGGACATGATTTCAGCCCACCGTCACGATGAGGAGAAGGGCCCATGTACAGAGAAAGAATAGGCTTCGGCACGTTTTTTCGTTCTATCCATCGTCACGCTCGGAATTTATCCGGTGTACTACTACGTAAGGGCGACGGAATACCAGCTCTACCTTCTTGAGCAGCTAGTCGAAGCGAGGAAATCCTCGTGAGAATCTGCGCCCTGGTCCTGGCCGCCATCCTGGCGCAGCCTGCTCTAGCTGGGACGCACAACTTGGTTCCCGGCGACGCTCTGGAAGCTCGGGAGTGCTACATCCTGCGAGCCGATAAAACCATCATGTGGAATCACCGGCACGTCAAAGACGCCGGGGCGTGGACCGTGGCGCAGTCATTTGCACGCGGGGCATCGATAGAAGCAACGGGGAACTCTGGTACAAGGCGCTCATCATGCAGATGGCCACCCTCGACCGTAGCAAGCACATCCCTGTCTGGGTAAACAGCAAGGATTTGATAGAGCACGGCGTGTGGCTTTCATACTGAGTAATATCAGTCGGACGGTGGTGGCCCAGGGAGGGCTTTGTTCTGGAAATTATATACCGACAGGAGTCTGAGGATGACACGCGTTCAAACCGAATACAGCATCAACCCCGATCCTGAAGAGCCGCCGAAGGCGAAGATCATGGGGATCGATCGTCAACCCGGATCGACTCCATGCCTTGAGCTTCAAGTGAAAATCGGGGATCGAGACCGAAATGTCTTGCTAGAGCTCGGTGCATTGGAAGGTCACGGTCTCGGAGGTCCGGCGGCGGTAGAGGTGCTTCGGTCGATTCAGTCGACTCTGGAAGATCTCGTTCGTGCTCTGGAGCGACGCCTGGAAACAACGGAATCACATTCGACGGACGATCAGCGCTAGACATAAAGGTGCCCTTTCTGCTAAGAAACAAGCAGATAGGGTGGTTCCGCCTCGGTCCGCTGGCAGGCTTACGAGACGGGGCAGCTTTAGTCGTAGCGCCTATTTCTCGATCAGCTCTTGATAACGCAGCCGCTTTCCGTCCATGCTCTTCGCGACGATCGCCATCTGATCTAGCGTGTCGAGATTGCGCACGTTGTGACGACCGGAGAATTCGTCCACGTACCGCTGTAGGTGCTTCGCGCTGACCTGGTGGTAGGTGCCGTGGTAGCCGCGTTTCAGCATCGCCCAGAACGATTCGATACCGTTCGTATGGGCAAGTCCCTCTACGTACTCGCCGACGCCGTGCTTGACGACGGCGTGGTTGGGGAGACTTCGGTAAGCCGCGTGCTCGTCGGTGTAGACGGTAGCTCCCGGCGCGGTTCGTTTCGCGACGAACGGGACGAGGGTGGCGCTATCGTTGGACTCGACGACCTCTGCGCTGACTTTTCCGGTCTCCCGATCCTTCGCCCCGGCAACGGCCGTCTTGCCGACAGAACCCCGCCCAGCGCGTAGCTTCTTGCGGCTGTGCTTGTTCTTTTCCTTGCCCCCGACGAAGGTCTCATCGACCTCTACGGGACCGGAGAAGAGCCGGGGGTTGGTCTCAAACGCCTTTCGCAGTCGGTGGGCGAGATGCCAAGCTGACTTCTGCTCGATTTCGAGATCGCGATGGAGCTTCATACTCGAAATGCCCTTGAGGTTCGTAGTCGCCAGATAGATGGCGAGCCCCCAGGTGCGGTAGCCGAGCTTCGATCCTTGCATAACGGTTCCGGTCTTCAGCGAGAACATCGGCTGCTTGGGGCAATCGCGGCAGCGATGAGTCATGGAAGGGTGGGGTATGTCCTTCTGGACGTTGTAGGAGCCACATCGCGGGCAATAGGGGCCGCTGGGCCAGCGGATGGATTCGAACCACTCTCGGGCGGAGTCGTCGCTAGAGAACATTTGAGTAATCGCGACGAGACTGATTCCCTTGCGGTGGCTCTTCCCCGGTGCGCTTTTCGCCACTTCCAACCTCCTGTTTCGTTACTCTACTGTAGGAGGTTAGCCGCGTCAAGGGGTTTCGTTACTTTGGTATATAAGTCCCTTTTATTTCTGCGTGTCGGAAAGAATGGTGTCGGCAGCGGTGCAAGGCTCGCCAAGCCTACGAGACATACGCCAAGCGAAGCCCGATCGTAGGTATCCCGACCATGCCAATCCGCTTCTATCGCCCATGGTCCCACTCCCGGCGCAGCCAACCGAAGAAGAGTGTGGCTGTATGTCCTATCCGAGCTCGCTAGGTCTTCAAGGACGCGACTCGACTCCCGGCGGCCGCATCAGGAGCCACGACGATGTCGGCAGGAAGCAGTGTCATGAGATCCTCACGAGTCGGCTCCTGTTCCGTGTGAGCGAGGCGAAGCGCCTGGTTCCTGAGAATGGCCTCGAACGTGTTGCGGACGTAGCGGCCGTTGCCGAAGGAGTGATCGGCGAGCGCGAGCCGTGTTCCGAATAGGGTTCTCAGCTCCACTCGGGCGCTTTCCTCGAGCCGGTAGCCGCCGCGCTCGGCCAGCTGCGCGAAGATGCGTTCGAGCTCGTCTTCATTGTAGTTCGCGAAGTGGATATACGTGTTGAAGCGGGAGCGGAGCCCAGGGTTCGAATCGATGAACTCAGTCATCTGCTCCGAATAGCCCGCCACGATGACCACCAGCCGTCTGCGGTGGTCTTCCATGAGTTTGACCAGCGTATCGATTGCGCGCTGGCCAAAGTCGCTCTCGCCTCCCTTCGCAAGGCTGTACGCCTCGTCGATGAACAGGATGCCGTCGAGCGCTTGTTCTACGATCTGTGCGGTCTTCACTTCTGTGTGGCCAACGTACTGTCCGACCAACCCGCTGCGGTCGGTCTCGATCAGATGGCCCTTGCGGAGGAGCCCGAGCGCACGGAAGACCTGAGCCACGAGTCGCGCCACTGTGGTCTTTCCGGTGCCGGGACTGCCGGTGAAGACCAGATGGTTCGTGAGCCCAGCCGTGGGAAGATCCATCGCTTCACGCTTCTTCTGCACCTCCAAGAAGCTCACGAGCTTCTTGACCTCCTGCTTCACCGGCTCTAATCCCACCAGCCCACCGAGCTCCTCGAGACACGCCTCGAGGCTCCGAGCCTCGCTCTCGCGCCGCACGGTCAGCGGCCCCTCGAGCTGCTTCAAATTCGCCGCGATATCCGGCGCGAGCGCGACGGCCTGGCATAGTTCGTCCTCCACCCCCCGTGCGTCCTCCTCGTCTGCGCTCGGAACGAGCGTGGACCGCAGCTTCTTGAGAAAGATGATCTCGTCATCGGCAAGCTCGGCCGCAGCGAACACGGTGGCCAGAGCCACGCGGTAGACGGCGAGGCCCAGCTGAAGCTCCTGGCTCGCGGCCTTGAAGTCCACCAAGTCGAAGGAAGGTTGGCGCATCAGCCGATCGTCGAGCAGATCGCGATAAATGCGGCTCCATTGCAGGCGCTCCCTCAGTGCGCCGGAAAAGCGGCCTCGCTGCGCCGAGGACGAGCCCGCGGTGAAGTTCGCAACGAGGAAGAGCGCCATGTTGGCCTCGTAGTCGACCTCGAACCTGGAGTGGTGGCTGCGGAATGGCAACTCCGTGCGCACGAGGACCAGGGGCTCGGCACAGAACTTCACCAGGGCCTCGAGGCGCTCGGACACTACAATCAGGGAGCCGCGCGCGGCATCCGGCCTCGTTCGACCACCCTCGCGTCGATGCGGCGTGCGCGGAGCTCTCGCGCAAGATGTTTGCCGATCTGCTCCAGATCGATCCGCGGCGAGCAGCTGAACATGTCGAGGGCCGCACATCCCAATTCGGGCCAAGTGTGGATGGTGAGATGGCTCTCGGCAATCATCACGACGCCGCTCACGCCCTGTGGACTGAAGCGATGAAACATCGCGTCGATCACGGTGGCGCCGGCTCCCCGGGCCGCATCGAGCAGGAGTTGGCGTATCTCACCTGGATCATCGAGGTACTTGCGCGGGCAGTCGTAGACCTCGAGCGTAAGGTGCCGGCCCAACAGAGACCGCGGTTCCTCGTTGCTATACGCGCACACGGCCGCAGGCTCTGGTGACGGGAGTGACCTTTTCAACGGGCTGCTAGGCATTCGCAAGCTTGGCCTTGAGTGCGTCCAGCTTCTGCTGAACCTCGCTGCTGCTCGTCTTGGTCTCGAGGCCCGCGAACTCCGCCTCGAGCCGGTCGCCCGTCTGCGCCTCGGCGAGTTCCTGAGCCGCTTCGGCTTCATAGCCGGCGCGCTCGGCCTTGGCCTTGAGCCGCTCCATCAGGTTGTCGACATCGCCGGTCTGCGAGATCTTCGCTTTCGCCTCGTAGATGGACTTCTTGACGGCCGCGGCCTTGCTCTGGGCAATGATGAAGTCCTTGTTGCGCCGATACTCTGCCAGCTGGTCGTCGAAACTCGTGATGTCCTGCTTGAGGCTATCGAGCGTCTTGCGCTGGTCCTTCCAGTTGGCTTCGACCGAGCTGACCTTTTGCTCGTGCTCGGTAGCTCGGCTCAGGGCCTTGACTGCCAGATCGTCGCGTCCGGCTTTGAGCGCGGCCTCCGCCTTGCTCTCCCAGTCATGTTGTTGCACGCGCTCCCGCTCCATCATTGCCTTGGTTTGACGCTCGGTCGCGATACAGCCCTGAACCGCCTTCTTCGCCTCGCGGATCTGCTTTTCTTTGTCGCGAATGGCCTGATCCAGCATCAGCTCCGGCCGCTCGAGCTTGTCCACGGCGGTGTGCGTCGCTGCCTGCCCGATCTTGAAGAGTCTCGAAAGAATGCTCATGTTCGTCTCTCCGTTCAGGCCGCGCTTACGGCACCCTGGAGTACTTCTGCTGCCCGGTCCACCGCGAGTTCGAGCGAATCGAACACGCACAAAAGCTCCTCGTCACAGAGGTCGCTGGTCTCTCTCCGCTCCACGAGTACCAGGCGCGGATCGTCGCGGTTCGAGCTGTCGATGCCCAGGCTCACGGGGAGGATCACGGTGTTGAGATCGAGCAGCTGGAAGTAGAGATCCTGACTCGCGATCGCATCGATGTTGCCGAGGTCCACCTCGAAGAAGATGTTGCCATCTCCAATACGCAGGAATACCGGCAGCTCATCGTCTCGGGTCACCTTGTAGATGCCCTCCCCCAGGTCCTCGACCAAGAACTCTCGAAGCTCCAGGAACTCGAGCAGGTTGACCTTCTTGGTCGATCGGATCGGTATCTGTTTCATTTCATCCTCCTCGAGGCAGGTCGCTCGGCGCTTCGGACTGGCTCAGCTCACCGAGCGAGGCTTGCAGTGCTGGAAAGTCTTGCGGCTCATCTGCGAGCACGATCAAGCGATCGCCCTCTTGGATGACCCGGTTCTTGTCGGGGTTCAGCTCGATCTTCTCGTCGTTGATGATACCGATCAGCTGGATGTTCGTCGGATGCGAGAGCACCGCCAGTTGCAGCTCCTTGACCCGCCGCCCCCCGAGCGTGGTGTCGTGGATATAGAACTGGCTTCCCCTCCGATTGGAGATCACCTGCTGGACGACGGCGTGGACGCCCGGATTCACGAACTCCTGGGCCATGAGGCAATCGGAGACGCCCTCGTCGAATACGATTCCGTCGACTCCGGCGCGGTGCATCATCCTCTCGTTCTTCTTGCTTACGAGCTGAACGATTACACGAAGTTCTACACCCTTCTCGCGGCTCAAGGTCTCGAGTGTCAGGCCGATCGCGAGCGTCGCTGCGTCGCTGCGGGGATCGGACGGGTCGATCGCAAACACGAAGACTCCCGCGGCCTTCAGTACACACGCGCGGGCGAGCACATCTTCCTGCGTCGCGTCGCCACGGACATAGTGGATGCTCTGCTGCTCGAGCTCGTCGGGGAGCTCCTCGAAACGGTCGCTCACGAGCACGACTTCCCGGTTCGCGTGATCGCTATGCTGACGCAGTTCGCCGACGAACTGAAGCACCTTGCTCGTGTTCGGACAATTGCAAATGACGATATGATCCTGCATGTCCATGGCGAGAATCCCCTTTCTTCGCTTGGAGAGCCGATTGATCACGGCCTCGGCAACAGTACCGGCCAAGTACGCCACCAAGCCGATCCCGACGATCATCGAGGGATACGACACCAAGAAACGACCCACAGCCGTCTGAGCATAGTAGTCGCCATAGCCCACAGTTGTCATGGTCACCATTGCCCACCACAAACCGTCCGCCAAAGAGAGCCCAGGCTGGGCCTCTTGCTCGACTAGATAGAACAGCGCCCCGAACAGGAGGTTCATCAGGAACACGATTGCGAGCACGCTCGGCAGGCTCTGGCCGAGCAGGTGACGTCGCCGAAACCACCTGACGAGTTGGATCACCACGAGATCATCAAAACAGGAAGACCGCCAGCCAGAGCGGACTGACGTAGAACGGGTCGTAGTATGGCTGGTAGTACGCGGACGGGTACTGCTCGACCCACACATGCTCAACGTGCTCTTCCTCGTCCGGGTCGACCTGGGCGGGCGTGAGGCCGCCGCCGCCTTCTGAGCCACCGCCGGAGCGGCGCTCCTCGTCGTCGAGCAGGTCGGTCAAGAGCTTGGCGCCTTGCGTCAGCACGTCGCCAATCACGTCCTTGCCCGGCACCTTGTCCCGACCGCTTCCGTAGCCGAGCTCGTCGACGTGAATCGCGGTCTCGACGATCTTCGCGATCTGATCCCAGACACTGCCCAGGAGGAGATCGAACTGCCAGCCGGTTTCGTCTCGCCCGAACCTGCCCTCATTGATGAAGCTCATGAAGACGATCTCGACCGGATCGATGTTCTTGAACTCCGCCGCGGCCACGCGCAGATCGTCCCAGCGCGCCTGTCTCAGATACGCCTTCCACTCCTGTTCGTCTTCGAGCTCAAAGTAGCGGGCAAAGGCGAACTCTCCGGCTTCGAGATCCACGCCGCAGTAGATATCGAAAATACGCAGGAACTCACTGTAACGTGCCATGAACAGCCGCAGTGCTTCGCGACCCTTCTCGGTTGGCACGTAGCGCTCCTTGTCGTGGATCTCGATGCACTCATTCACCAGGAGGTGTTCGAGGATCGGTTCGAGGTCCGCGTCGTTTCTTTCCAGCAAGAGCGGGAACGTCTTCGGCGTGTTGATCATGTGGTCGAGCACGTAGATCGACGCGAAGCGCTGCTTTGTTTCGTCAGTGATCTTCGGCTTTCGGCTCACCTGTTCCTCGTCAGAAGCTGGCCCCGATCAACGCAGCAACTGCGATGGCCGAGCCGCCTTCGATGAGTGCCGCCCCCCAGTTTCGGTCCGTACTCACCTCATCGTCGAGCAACCGCCCGGGGAGCAGGAACTTGTCGACGAGGTAGCGACAGCCGAGCAGCAGCACCGTGCCCATCACAAACCACAGCGCCAGGCCTAGCAAGGAGTCGTAACGCGATAGATAGCTCGATACCAGAACAGAAACCGCGATCAGGCTCAGGCCCAGCGACACGCCGGCCGCGGCATTGTCCTGCTCGATCTCGTGGTGAACGTCGTACCGAGTGGCCAGCTGATAGACCTTCCCGAACAGCACGAAGATCACTTGGGCCGCTAGAAAATAGGCGACCGTCTCGACGATCGAGGTGAGGATCGAAGCGCCCTCGCCCATGAGGAGGACCCGGATGATCAGCGCGGACCCGACGAAAGATCCGAACTCCACAGCGCCGGTGCCTACGTTCTGGTCCTCCACGAGCTCCTTCGTATTCAAGAAGGAGCTGAGCAGCCACTTGTCGTTGATCCAGCGCGCGAGCTGCAGCAGCACGATTCCGATGACACCCCAGAGCAGGGTGTCGCCCACGTCCAGCAGGAGATCGCGGCGCGCGGATCCCGTGGCCAGGCTCGAGGACTCCTGAGAGACGACCCCCTCGAGGATGATCCCCAGCCCCAGGAGATAGCCGACGAAGGACACCGCAATCGCGCGATTGTCCTTCTCGACCAGCTGTTCGTTCAGCTTGTAGGGCGTCAATAGGTCGTAGATCCATTTACCAAGCACGAAGATGCCGAGCATCGTCACCAGGTAGATCATCGAATGGGGATCGAGGAGTTCCCAGACTTCGCTGACGTCGATCGCGTTACTCACCAGCTCGTTCATGGCTTCCTCACTTTCCGCCGCGATAGCCGCCGGACGAACGCGATGATCGCGCCGAACGTTGTGTTGTTGGTCTGCCGAACCCCCCGCTCCGAGTGGATTGGCCGCCCGACCGAGTCTGGAACGAGCGCCGAGAAGTCGTGGCCTTGCGAAGAGATGTCTTCTGACTCTGTACCTGGCTTGCGTGACGACTGGACAGCTGCGAGCTGGTGCTCGATGCCAGCCTCGAATTCTGCGTTGCGCGGGCGGTCCGCGTCCGGTAGCTGACAGGTGCGGCGACCCTGTAGCGCGAATAGTAGCCGGGATAGCGACCGTAGTAGTACGGCGAGCGGTAGAGGGAATGGGAGCTGAAAAGCCACCGCACCATCAAGTAGTCGCCGATGCCAAACGAGCTGTGATGGTAGTGATTGGCCCCGTAGACTCGCTCGTTCCCCCGAATTTCGAGGGCGGCTTCCGACTCCGTAGTCTTCTCGATGTCGATCGTTGCGACCTCTTGTTGTTGACCGTCCTTCAGCTTGGCGATCAGCATGAACCCGCGCGAATTGCCGCCACCGAACTCCTCGACCGAGATGTAGTCCACCTCACCATCGCTATCGAGATCGAGATTATTGAGCCGGCGCGATGGGTCGTTGATCTGACGCTCGAGGTCTTCGGCGTTGCTGGCGGTCTTGACGAGCTCGCCCACTGCGCGAAGATCGAGGCCCTCTCTCGCGCCCGCCGGGATCTGGACGCTGGTCACGTTCACGTCGTACTGATCCGGCGAGGAGCAAGAGCTCCAGAGCGAGAAGCCCAAGAACAACACCAGCGCCCCGCCAACCAGCTTGAGCGTGTTCTCCGTCATGCGAGTGCCTCCGGGTGCTGTTGCTCCTGTCTCTTATGCTCCAGTCTCTCAGTCTGGGAGTTCGCATGAGTTCTGTGGGTCTTCATAGCCGTTGCCACGCCTCCAGGTAGTACCGATAGACAGCGTCTCGGGTCACGGTGTTTATGGACGTTTCGCTGGTCTCTAACTGGCCGCGTCCGAAAATCAGCGACGCTCCCACGAGCTCCGGGGTGAGGTAGCGAGTCGGAACGGAGAACGGTTTGAGACTCTGCATGGCCTCTCGGAGCTGAGCCTCGCTGCGTCGGTCGTCGCGGCTCCCGATCCACCACCCCCACTCGCCGAACGAGGGAATGCTGTCATGGTAGGGCACAGTCGCCAGCCCCGCCGCTCGAAGGGTCCGCCCAATGCAGAGGAAGGCCTCGCTCGCATGGACCGGTGAGCTCGATTGCTGCGCGAAGACGCCGTCGATCGCGAGCTTTGTGCGCAGTAGTTCGTAGAACTGCAGGCTGTAGAGCTTGGACAGCTCCGGCGCATTGGGGTCCGGAAAGTCGATCAGGATCACATCGAACAGGCCGGGCACCTGCTCGAGAAAGCGGACTGCATCGATGTTCATGACGCGAATGGTCGGGCCGGGCTCGGAGGACGGGCGACGAGCTCGGTGGTTCGGCAGCTGGAGCAAGATGGGCTCCCCGGCCACGACCGCCGCGCTCGGCATGAGGCGCACCCGCTCGGAGGCAAGGCTGTTCGCGTTCAGGGCCCTTAGCGCGGGGTGCTGCGATGCCAGCTCCGTCATCGCGGGATCGATGTCGACCAGAGTGACCGTCTCAACATCGGGATAACGGAGCACTTCACGGAGCGCCAACCCGTCGCCGCCTCCCAGAATGAGTACGTTCTGCCGGCGCGGCGCGATGCTCAAGGCGGGGTGTACCAGGTGCTCATGGTAGATGTGCTCGTCGAAGCTGTGAAACTGAAGGTGGCCGTTGATGTAGAGCGCGATGCTGCCCGAGGGCGATTGCGTCAAGACGATGTGCTGAAAGGGCGTGGTCTTGCTGAGCAAGATCCGGTCGCGATAAAGCTTCTGCTCCGAGAAGCTGGTCCAGTCGTCGGCGGCCGCGAGGCCCAGACTCAGACTAAACAGTCCGGCAGCGAGCGTTCCTCCGAACCACCAACGGGCACTAACCAGGCGTCGGAAGTACAACAAGGCGATGATCGCTGCGGAGAGGTTCAGAAGTCCCAAGACGAATGCGCTCTCGGTGATCGAGAAGAAGAGCGGCAGGATGAAGACCCAGGCCAGCGCGCCACAGAGCGCGCCAACGTAGTCCATCTTCAGGATCCCGCCAAGGTTGGCGCCGAGTTCCTGCCCGGAGCGCTGATTGATCCGCGTCAACAGCGGAATCTCAAATCCGATGAGCAGGCCGATGCCGCTGATCAGAGCGTATTGAACCAGGAGGTAACCCTCGAGCCATTGGCCGTAGACGTAGAGCAGGGCGATCGGCCCGAAGCCGCCCGCAAGGCCCACCAGGAGCTGCACCAGAAGCAGCTTCTCGATCAGTCGATGACTCGAGAAGTACTTCTGAAGATCTGCGCCCACGCCCATGAAGAACATCATCACGCCGATGATCACAGCCCACTGACGCGCGGAGTTGCCCAGCAGGTCGGACGCAATTTTGCTCAACGTGTACTCGTACGCGAGGCCGCAGCCCCCCATCACGAACATCGAGAGATAGAGAACCGCAGTATCCGAGCGTCCAGTCCCGGACTCTGGTGCTCCCCAGCCCAGCCTCGCTTCCACGATCGGCCTCCGTTTCCCATTCTGGGGGCTAGACGTGCCCTGGGGCAGCCCGATTAAAGCATGTTCAAGGATGCTCGGGAGCACGGATCGGGGATTTCAATCCGATTCGCTCCGCCTGGGTCTTCCGCTGCGCGTAGCGTTGCTGGGCCCAGGGCAGTCGTAAGATCCGGTGCATCCGCTGCGCCCGGGCTCCCTTGGGCCAGCGGGACGACTTCCGCCCGCGGACCGCGATCAACGCCTGTTGTCCCCGCCGTTCCAACGCCTTCAGGTTCGACTCGCTCAGGTACCCGTTGTCGGCCAGCAGAATCTCCGCTCGCTGACTCGTGTTCGTCTCGATTGCCTCGACCATGGGCTCCAACTGCTCGTAGTCATTGGCCTTCTCTGTCAGCTCGTTCGCCACGATCAGGCCGTCCTCACTCGTCGCCAGCTGCGCGTTGTAGCAGTACTGCAAGGATCCCTCGGTCTTCATCATGTTCGCTTCGGGGTCCGCGAAGCTCTTCTGGTGCTTCGCTTCGAGCTTCTCCCCCTTCTCCCGCTCCAGCTGCTCCCGGGCCGCTCGGATCCGCTCCCGTCGTCGCTCGCGCAGCTGTAGCTCTTCTGGAAGCCCACCTCCGCCATCGTCGTCCCCGTGCTCTTGCTCTTCCGCAGCGTTGAGCTCGTCCATCTGCGCCACGATCTGCTCGATCTCGTCGCTCAGCTGATCCTCCGCCTCCAGCATCCGCGCGTGGCTCATCGCCTTGGACCGCGACGTGTTCGCCCGGATCTTCGTGCCGTCTACCGCCACCTGCCCGAGCTTCACAAGCCCCATCGCCTGCGCCACCTTCAGCGTCTGCAAGAACACCTCTCGGAAGTCCCTGTGGTGACGGTCCCGGAATCGGTTGATCGTCCGGAAGTTCGGTCGTAGCCCAGCCGCGAGGTAGCGAAACCGCAGGTCGTAGTGCAGCCGTCGCGCAAGCTCCCGCCCGCTGTACACGCCCACGACCGCCCCCAGAAGCCACAGCTTCAACAGCATCCGAGGCGGGAAGGCTCGCTCTCCACGCCGGCGATACCGCTTCTCGAACCGCCGCAGATCCAGCGACTCCACCAAATCGTCGATGAACAGCGCCGGATCCGATGGATCCAGAGCCTCCCCCACGTGCGCCGGTAGCAGCTCGCCCTGCTGCGGCACATACACCTTGAACATGACCTCTTCCCCCACGCTCCCAAGTTAGCCAATAAGGGAATCTTGGGTCACTCTCCTAGCGGCTCGCCCGCTCGGCCGTTCAGGTAGGCGCCATGGCAAACGAACCGACGCCGAGAAACGCGCTCGCGCTGCTCGTGACCTGCGTGGTGCTCACGGCTGCGCTGCCCCACGTGCCGATCGTGCACTGGGCGTGGTGGCCTCTGAGTTTGCTCTCGACGCTGGCGCACGAGCTCGGGCACGGGGTCGCCGCGCTTCTCGTCGGCGGGCACTTCGATCGTCTGGTAGTGTACGCGGACGGGTCCGGCGTGGCGGCCACCGCCACCAGCGGCGGACGCATCGCGCGGGCGGTCGTCGCGGCGGGCGGTCTCGTGGGACCCGCGGTCGCGGCGGGCGGCATGTTCCTGCTGGCGCGCACGCAGCGCCACGCTCGGGTCGCGCTGGCGGTGACCGCAGGGCTGCTCCTGCTCGCGCTACTGCTCGTCGTGCGCAACCTCTTCGGCATCGCTTTCGTGCTCGTCGTCGCCGCGGCTCTGTCGGCGATCGTCTACCGCGGCCAGGGCTGGGTACCGCGCTTTGCCCTCGTGTTCCTCGCGGTCCAGCTGGCCCTCAGCGTGTTCTCTCGCAGCGACTACCTGTTCACGTCCGTGGCCCGGACGGGCGCCGGCCCGATGCCGTCCGACGTGGCCCAGATGGCCTCCGCGCTCTTCCTCCCGTTTTGGTTCTGGGGCGCGGCCTGTGGAGCGATCTCGCTCGCGGTGCTCCTCCTCGGCGTGCGCACCTACCTAGCGCCGCTGCGGGCGCGCTGACGACGGCGCCGGGTAGACTGCGCCGCGTGTTTTACGGCTGGTGGATCGTCGCAGTGACGTTCTTCGTCTAGTTCGTGGTCATCGGGACCGTCCTCTACTCGTACGGCATCCTGTTGAAGCCGCTCGCCGCGGACCTCGGCGTGTCGCGGCTCGCGGTGGCGCCTCCAGTAATGAAGCCCCTGCCTGCGCACTAGTTGCCGCCCGAGTGCTGGCGGACCATCGGGAACTGCTCGATCGGCGGATGGGTTCCTTACGAACCTGAGCCGCGTTGCGCCGAAGTCAGCAGCCGGCCGGCACCAAGCTTGAAGTCTCTCCCAGAGACGGGCAGGCTCAGAAGTCAGAACGGTCCCGATGCATGCAAGATATCGATCTAAAGAAAGCGCGTCTCGACCCAACCGCCGTTTTTTTTCGAGTCCCGAAGCAGTGGTTGAGCATCCCCAGCTTACCCGCGAGGAGAAGACCGACATCCTTCAACGCTGGAAGTATGACGCGGTCGAGCTTGAGGTGGCGGAAGAGGAAGGCATGGGAGGCGGCGAGCCCTCGATCTGCCAGAAGGCCCGCTCGTGCTGCGCGACCCTGCGGAAGGCCTCGCGCTCGGCATCCCCGGCGGGCTCGAGGACTCGGTTCGTTGCGGCCTCGAGTTCGCTCGGTAGGCCGCGAACGCATCGCTCGTCCAGTGCTCGACAAATTCCCGGAAGACCGGCGCCGCCGGAAGCGCGGTCCGCCACGCCTCGAGGTACGCGCGCTCGAGCGCCCAGAGTGAACCTGGATTTGTCAAGTGAAGGCGAAGGCCGAACCATCTTGGCGCTTCTGGGGCCTGTACGTCCATGTCTGCAAGAGGGAGGCACCTGTGTCGACGCAGGACATCCTTCGACCGGCGTCATCGCGCGACCGAACCCCGGCCCACTTGCACCCTCCGACCAGCCCCCACCGCCCTGCGAGCACGCCGCCACCAACGATGGAGAGATCGAAGTCTTTCTCATGCCGCGGAGGGCCAGCGAGGCTAACATGAGCCGTCGGCGCGGAACTACCCGCCGCGCAAGAGGAGTGGGGAGGACACCGCGATGTCGGAAGAGCGAACCGGTGATGCTAAGAGCCGAATCGAACGCGGTTCCGAAAGGGTCCGGCGCGCCTCGACGGCGGCAGCCGAGCGTGCCCGCGAAACGTCCAAGGTAGCGCAGCAGTGGTGGGGTGGTGCACGCCAGCGGATCGTGAAGCAGACCTCCGTGGGTGTCGAGTTCGGGCGGCTCAAGCGCGAGCAGCTCAAGCGCCAGCGTGAGATCGCCCGGCGCGAGCGCGCCGTGGGTCGGATCGTTTCGATCCTCCATGCCCGGCTCGAGGGGCCGATCCCTCTCGAGCCCGAGCTGGCCCACGAGCTCGAGGCCCTCGCCGAGGCTCACACCCATCTCGAGACGGTGAGCGAGCGACTTGCTGGGCGCCCCGCGGATCGCAAGAGCTGAGGAGAGCAAGCAAGATGGTCCATGCGGCGGAGGTCTTGGAGCGGCTTGCAAGGGATGTCAAGATCGTCATCAAGAACTTCTCCCTAACCCCGACCGACAATCTCCGCTCGATTCTTGGGGACGACGCCGACTGGAAGGCGGAGCCCGGCTCTCTGTCCGAGGTCGCGCATTTTGCAGAGCTGATCGCCGAGCGCAGAGCGGCGCTCACGTTCTCGGAGCTCGGGAGCCTCGACGGTACCTGGCGAATCATCAGACTCATCGATCGGCTGCGGGCACGCTTTCTTCCACTGCCTCTCTTCAGCGAAAGGCCGTGCAGCATCCGGCAGCACGCCCCGGATCGCTTTCCCCGTGAAGCTTGGTTCTTCGTCAACGGCATCGCCACCGACAAAGAACTCCTCGCGCTGAACGGCCGCTATCTGGTGAGTCTGTTTCAACGGCCGATCGAGCTCATCTACAATCCGACCGAGGGACCGCTCAGCGACCTCTTGGAGTGCATGCTCGGCCGGACCTTCGACTTCGTCTCTGCACCCGCCGAGTACGCCCTCGAACGAGTCGCCCTCGCGCTCGCAAACCCCGAGAAAGACCGCGTCATCCTCATGGGGCACTCCCAGGGCGGGATTATTGTCTCCAACGTGGTCAGCGGGCTGATCGAGCGCTTCAGCGGCGACCGCAAGCGGATGAGCAAGCTCGAGGTCTATACGTTTGCCTCGGCTGCCGATCATATCTTGACCGACCCGGAGCTGGACACGCAGCAGCGACACGTGCCGTTCATCGAACACTTCGCCAACACCCAGGACATGGTGGCCAGGCTCGGGGTCCTCGAGCGGGGGCTGCCCGTCAAGGGAAAGGTGTACACCCTCGAGAAGGCGGGGCACTTTCTGAACGCCCACTACCTTCCGGAGATCGAAGCCAGGCAGGCCTACGCCTGGCACGATGCGGACGGCAGTTCGCACCGGACCGCCCGCCTCTACGAGTACCTGCAGGGCCGCACCCCGGAGCTCTTGCCCATCGAGGCGACGGCGCACCCCGAGAGAGCCGAGCGTGACGCCGAGAGTCGGGTCGTCGTCGGCTTCGCCTAGCAGGCTGCTGAAAAACTCCTCATCGAAGGGTACCTTTGAGGGAAGCCCCAAGGGGGAGATGTGAGAGGACCGCAGACGCTCCAGGGTGGGATCTTCAGCTACGTATCGCTGGAGTCCCGGATTCCCGAGGACCATCCGCTTCGAGCGATCCGGCGACTGGTGGACGCGGCGCTGGAGCAGCTGTCGCGACGCTTCGATGGTATCTACGCCAAAGGGGTCGGCCGACCGTCGGTCCCGCCGGAGCAGCTGTTGCGGGCGCTGCTGTTGCAGGTGCTGTACACGATCCGGAGCGAGCGCCAGCTGATCGAGCAGATCGACTACAACCTGCTCTACCGCTGGTTCGTGGGCCTGGAGCTGGACGATGAGGTGTTCAGCGCGACGGTGTTCACCAAGAATCGGGAACGGCTGCTGAAGGGCGAGATCGCTCAGCATTTCTTCGAGGCGGTGCTGGCGCAGGCGGAGTCGGAGGGGTTGGTGTCATCGGAGCACTTCACGGTGGACGGGACGCTGATCGAGGCGTGGGCGAGCCAGAAGAGCTTCGTGCGCAAGGACGAGAAGCGCAGGGACGATGACGACCCGGGCAACCCGACGGTCAACTTCCGGGGCGAGAAGCGGAGCAACCAGACGCATGCGTCGAGGACGGATCCGGACGCCCGACTGGCGGGGATGAGGGGCCAGGGCGCGCGGCTCGCGTATCAGGGACACGTCGTGACGGAGAACCGCAACGGCCTGGTGGTGGCGGCGAAGCTCACTCAGGCGTCGGGGTATGCGGAGCGCGAAGCGGCTCTCGAGATGGTGCTGGGTCTGGGGGGCGCTCGCCGGATCACCCTGGCTGGAGACAAGGGCTACGACGCCAAGAGCTTTGTGCAGGCGCTTCGGGCCTGGAGCGTTACCCCGCACGTGGCACAGAACACGACGAACCGCCGAAGCGCGATCGATCGAAGGACCACAGGACACCCGGGCTACGAGGTGAGCCAGCGCTTCCGCAAACGGGTGGAGGAGGTGTTTGGCTGGATGAAGACGGTGGGCTTGATGCGCAAGACCCGGCACCGGGGCACGGATCGGGTCGGCTGGGTCTTCACCTTCACTGCTGCGGCCTACAACCTGGTCCGTATCCGCAACCTGTTGGAGGCGACATAGCTCATGATCCCGCAAGATCTACCCGTGCGACACCGAACCGGTTCGTACCGGGAACGGCGATCCCTCTCCCTGCTCGGCACGCCTCCCGTCAGAGGCGTCCCGCCCCAACCCAGTTACTTTCTCCGCAGCCTGCTAGGAGAGTGACCCAAGATTCGGGTGGGCGGAGGTGATTGTAGCGAGGGCCCCCAACTGGACGTGGAGCGATGTACGGGCCAACGGGGGTCCGAGGTAGCCGGTAGATGTCGATCTACACAGATATGCGTCAGATCCAGGGCCTGACGTGCACGAAACGGGTCCGCACCCGCCCGATCACGCCATCTGCGCTCGGCAGAGCGCCATCACGTTGAAGCCCGAGCACACCAGGTCCCACTCTCCCGTCACCTTCTCCTGGCCGCGCAGCATGAAGCGCCGAAACCGCTGTCGTGCCTTGATCTCGGCAAACGGCCGCTCCGCCTGGGTCTTCCGCTGCGCGTAGCGTTGCTGGGCCCAGGGCAGTCGTAAGATCCGGTGCATCCGCGCGGGGCGGTCACATTCGTCCGATCAGTTGTTTGCCGCAATCCACACAGAACTGATTCTGCTCTCGTCTCTGCCTCCCATGTTCCTCTTCACCACACCGCTTGATCGCGACCTTTGCATTCACCACCTCGCCGCACGTCGGGCAGAAGCGCACCGGAGCATCCGAACGCCGGTGGTTCATGTTGGCGCAAGCGACCCCTGTCTGTCTCAACTCTTCTCCCTCGATTCAGGATTAGCCTGAGATGCGAGACGGGCTTGTCGGGCTGACGGATAAATCTATCCAAATCCCTGATTCAGGACCCTAGGGTAGACTCCTAGCAGGCTGCTGAAAAACTCCTCATCGAAGGGTACCTTTGAGGGAAGCCCCAAGGGGGAGATGTGAGAGGACCGCAGACGCTCCAGGGTGGGATCTTCAGCTACGTATCGCTGGAGTCCCGGATTCCCGAGGACCATCCGCTTCGAGCGATCCGGCGACTGGTGGACGCGGCGCTGGAGCAGCTGTCGCGACGCTTCGATGGTATCTACGCCAAAGGGGTCGGCCGACCGTCGGTCCCGCCGGAGCAGCTGTTGCGGGCGCTGCTGTTGCAGGTGCTGTACACGATCCGGAGCGAGCGCCAGCTGATCGAGCAGATCGACTACAACCTGCTCTACCGCTGGTTCGTGGGCCTGGAGCTGGACGATGAGGTGTTCAGCGCGACGGTGTTCACCAAGAATCGGGAACGGCTGCTGAAGGGCGAGATCGCTCAGCATTTCTTCGAGGCGGTGCTGGCGCAGGCGGAGTCGGAGGGGTTGGTGTCATCGGAGCACTTCACGGTGGACGGGACGCTGATCGAGGCGTGGGCGAGCCAGAAGAGCTTCGTGCGCAAGGACGAGAAGCGCAGGGACGATGACGACCCGGGCAACCCGACGGTCAACTTCCGGGGGCGAGAAGCGGAGCAACCAGACGCATGCGTCGAGGACGGATCCGGACGCCCGACTGGCGGGGATGAGGGGCCAGGGCGCGCGGCTCGCGTATCAGGGACACGTCGTGACGGAGAACCGCAACGGCCTGGTGGTGGCGGCGAAGCTCACTCAGGCGTCGGGGTATGCGGAGCGCGAAGCGGCTCTCGAGATGGTGCTGGGTCTGGGGGGCGCTCGCCGGATCACCCTGGCTGGAGACAAGGGCTACGACGCCAAGAGCTTTGTGCAGGCGCTTCGGGCCTGGAGCGTTACCCCGCACGTGGCACAGAACACGACGAACCGCCGAAGCGCGATCGATCGAAGGACCACAGGACACCCGGGCTACGAGGTGAGCCAGCGCTTCCGCAAACGGGTGGAGGAGGTGTTTGGCTGGATGAAGACGGTGGGCTTGATGCGCAAGACCCGGCACCGGGGCACGGATCGGGTCGGCTGGGTCTTCACCTTCACTGCTGCGGCCTACAACCTGGTCCGTATCCGCAACCTGTTGGAGGCGACATAGCTCATGATCCCGCAAGATCTACCCGTGCGACACCGAACCGGTTCGTACCGGGAACGGCGATCCCTCTCCCTGCTCGGCACGCCTCCCGTCAGAGGCGTCCCGCCCAACCCAGTCACTTTCTCCGCAGCCTGCTAGGTCGCGTCCTCGTATTTCCTGAGAGTCGAGTCTAGCTCGACTATCAGGAACCTCACGTTGTCCAGCACCATGTCCTCGGTCGAGGAGAGATCAGTTACTCTCTTCATCATCACCTGGTAGTCGGCTTTCAACTGCGAGATGGTTTGGTGAATTCGGTCCAGGATCGTCCGGAGTCCGTCTCGTTCCTGCTTCAGCAAATGCCAGCGTTTGTGGAGGGACTCCAACTGGTCGCGCATGTCGCTGGAGTGGTCCAGCAGTTCCCTGTACTCGGGGTCGCGCTCGGGAATGCTCGTCCGGCTGAGCTTGCGCGGCGAGAACTCCGAGCGGCAGCGGACCTTTGTCCAGCACGTGAGCGAGCTCGTCGCAAATGCCTGAGCCGGCCGCGAGTTCGCGACGGACGCGGCGGACAGGAAACTCGCGCCGCTTTATCGCTACGACGTCCGTCGACCTCGACCGCCTGGTCGTAGTGACTGGGTAGTCGTGGTATGGACTCGCCTCGTAATTGTGTCAGGACTCTAGCTGCCCGACGAGCTGTCGCCTCAACCAGTCCTCGATGTCGCGCTTGTAACGCCGGGCGACTTCGGTTTCCGGAAAGAGCATCACGCCGTGGGGCGCACCGGGGTAGACGTGCAGCTCTGTCGGCACTCCGGCACCGTAGAGACGCATGGCGTACTGGATGTCTTCGTCGCGGAATCCATCTGCCCCGCCCACGCACACATAAGCCTCTGGAAGACCGCGCAGATCATCCGCCCGGGACGGTGCGGCCAGGTAAGGCACATCGTCGCCCCCATAGAGCTCGCCCAGATAGGACTTCCACCCGAAAGTGTTCGACTCCCGGCTCCAGATGATCAGACCTTCGGCCTGGCTCGAGGGCGTCATCTGCCGATCGTCGAGCATCGGGCAGTCCAGCAGCTGGAACTGCACCTGAAACTCGCCGCGATTGCGGATAAGGAGTGCGAGCGCGGCACACAGCCCGCCGCCGGCACTGGTCCCGGTGATGCCGATCCGGCTCTGGTCGATCCCCAGACGCTCCGCGTTCTCGACAGTCCACTTGAGACCGGCATAGCAGTCCTCGAGGGGCCCCGGATACGGCGTCTCCGGCGCCAGGCGATACTCGACCGACGCGCCCACGATGTCGAACTGCTGACACCACCGGTCGAACTTCGGGTCGTCCGTGTCGCAGCTCCCGATCACGTAGCCGCCTCCGTGGATCGAGTAGACGCACGGTCGGAGTCGCTCCTCTCCCTTCTCGGGACGATGCACGCGCACGAACACCGACGAATCGTCCTGCACGACGTGGTCGGATCGCTCCACGCGTCCGCTGGGTTCGACGGGGGCGAACATGGGAGCCCCTCGAACCGAAGCGAGGGACTCCTCGTTAATTGTCGGGATCCGGATGGCGCCTGTCATCTTGACAATCGCGGGGTGAAGTTCGATCTCCGGCACTTACCGCGCTCCTTCGGTGACGAGGTCGGTGCTCTGGCTCCAGTTGCGGAGGCTGAGCAGCAACATCGCGGACCACGATCATGACGAGGGTGAACGTTGCACGGGAGAACGGTACTACGAAGCCGTCGTGCCGAGCAACGAGCTCCCGTTTGGGAGTTTGTGGGGGCTTGGATCTTGGACACCCGACGGAAGCGCGGGAGAGGTGCGCCGGGGTCAGTCCGTCCGATACAAGTTCAGGTCGCCTAGGCACCGGTGGATAACGGCGTACGCCACGCAGACCCGCCGCAAGCGGAAGTTCTCGTCCGCCCCAGGCGCGTTCGGTAGGTCGAGGAACGCTTGGTGGGTCGGATACCAGGCAGCTAAAATCTCGTCGATGGGCTGTTCGCCGATGGGTTGACCGAACACGGGCGTGCGCCACAGAATCCTCCCACCCACTTGGGGCAACAGCGCGTCCAGCGCGGACATGTACCCGCGGTAGTTTTCCCCATCCGGAAACCTCGCCTCGCGAAAGTAGCGGTTCAAATTCAGCATCAGGACGGGCGTGTCGCTCCCCCCCTCGGCGATTGCCCGAATGGCTTCCAGCTCGCTTTCATTCCCCCGAATCGGGTTAGTACCCATCAAAGACGTCCCGTCTGATTGTCGTCGCCCAGAAGGCGTCCGTATCCTGACAGATTCTGCACGGCGAGATACCCGAGCGTCGCCACCACCTCAAACGCCCCTCCGAGTTACGACGGTGCTCGCCCGCCACACCTATATGTCCACGCGCCCGGTGCCCTCAAACCGCACAGAGGGCATGGACGCACGGGCGGCGAGCTGTAACTCTGTCGCGACTGGAGCCGCAGGGAAAGGTCATGGACCCTGCCTAGGGAGCGTCGCCGTGGTCGCGATCCGCCTGCGAAACCGTGTGGAGGAGCTGGCCCCGCTCCAGCGCGCCGTCGACGCGTTCGCTCAGGACCACGACCTGGGCGAACGGGACGGGCGCGCGCTCCAGCTCGTGCTCGAAGAGATCGTCACGAACCTCATCCGACACGGCTACGACGACGACGACCCGCACGAGATCCTGGTCCGGCTCGAGCTCGAGGAAGATCAGCTCACTATCCAGATCGAGGACGACGGTCGCTCCTTCGATCCCAAGAGCGCGCGGAGTCCGGACACGGACGCGCCAATCCTCGACCGGCCGATCGGCGGGCTGGGGCTCCACCTGGTGCGCAGCCTCGTGGACGAGCTCGATCACCGCCGCCGCGCCGGCAAGAACATCCTGACGCTGCTCATGCGCGAGGTGAAGTCGGCCGGGAGCGGACCCTAGACCTCGTCCGCGCTCGCGCAGACGCGGAGTCCCGGATTCCCAGGACCATCCGCTTCGAGCGATCCGGCGACTGGTGGACGCGGCGCTGGAGCAGCTGTCGCGACGCTTCGATGGTATCTACGCCAAAGGGGTCGGCCGACCGTCGGTCCCGCCGGAGCAGCTGTTGCGGGCGCTGCTGTTGCAGGTGCTGTACACGATCCGGAGCGAGCGCCAGCTGATCGAGCAGATCGACTACAACCTGCTCTACCGCTGGTTCGTGGGCCTGGAGCTGGACGATGAGGTGTTCAGCGCGACGGTGTTCACCAAGAATCGGGAACGGCTGCTGAAGGGCGAGATCGCTCAGCATTTCTTCGAGGCGGTGCCTGGCGCAGGCGGAGTCGGAGGGGTTGGTGTCATCGGAGCACTTCACGGTGGACGGGACGCTGATCGAGGCGTGGGCGAGCCAGAAGAGCTTCGTGCGCAAGGACGAGAAGCGCAGGGACGATGACGACCCGGGCAACCCGACGGTCAACTTCCGGGGCGAGAAGCGGAGCAACCAGACGCATGCGTCGAGGACGGATCCGGACGCCCGACTGGCGGGGATGAGGGGCCAGGGCGCGCGGCTCGCGTATCAGGGACACGTCGTGACGGAGACCCGCAACGGCCTGGTGGTGGCGGCGAAGCTCAGGCGTCGGGGTATACGGAGCGCGAAGCGGCTCTCGAGATGGTGCTGGGTCTGGGGGGCGCTCGCCGGATCACCCTGGCTGGAGACAAGGGCTCGCCAAGAGCTTTGTGCAGGCGCTTCGGGCCTGGAGCGTTACCCCGCACGTGGCACAGAACACGACGAAACCGCCGAAGCGCGATCGATCGAAGGACCACAGGACACCCGGGCCGAGGTGAGCCAGCGCTTCCGCAAACGGGTGGAGGAGGTGTTTGGCTGGATGAAGACGGTGGGCTTGATGCGCAAGACCCGGCACCGGGGCACGGATCGGGTCGCTGGGTCTTCACCTTCACTGCTGCGGCCTACAACCTGGTCCGTATCCGCAACCTGTTGGAGGCGACATAGCTCATGATCCCGAGATCTACCCGTGCGACACCGAACCGGTTCGTACCGGGAACGGCGATCCCTCTCCCTGCTCGGCACGCCTCCCGTCAGAGGCGTCCCGCCCAACCCAGTCACTTTCTCCGCAGCCTGCTAGACCTCCCGCGCTGCTCACGTACTCGAGCTGTCCGAGGTCGAGAACCAGGTCCCGGTGCCCGTCGCGGATCAGCGCGTCCAGCTGCCTATCCAAGTCGGGTGCGCTGGCCATGTCGAGGCGCCCCTTCACATGGATCCAGGTCCCCGTCGATCGAGTCTCGACCTCCGTCTCGATATGCCCGGCCTCCATCAACGGTATGATACTAGCTGGTGCAAGTGCGTTCGCCTCGCCGGGTCCAGCTGCCCGGTCTTCGGTGTCGTCCCGGAGCTGCCTAGCACCTTGAGAGGGGGAGGGAGACGTGAGCGAGCCCGGCGGGTCCCCAAGTCTTCGCTACGAGGTCAACGACCGACCGCCGCAACTGCTTGCGGCGGCGCTGGGCTTCCAGGTGGTGGTGCTGATCCTGGCGGGAATCGTTCTCGTACCCATCATTGTCCTGAAGGCAGCCGGGGGCTCCGAGGAGGTCATGAGTTGGGCGATCTTCGCAGCGCTCCTCGTGAGTGGCCTGACGACGATCCTCCAGGCGCGCCCGCTCGGGCCGATCGGGGCGGGCTACAGCCTCTTCATGGGCACGTCGGCCGCCTTCATCGCCGTGTCCACAATGGCCGTCCAGAAGGGCGGCCTGCCCCTGCTGGCAACCCTGGTCGTCCTTTCCTCGATCATCCAGTTCGCGTTCTCTGCCCGGCTGTCGCTCCTGCGCCGGATCATTACGCCGACCGTCGGGGGTACCGTGATCATGCTGATCGCGGTGGCCATCTTCCCCATTTGTTTTCGTATGATCACGACGCTGCCCGCGCACGTCGAGCCGACCTCCCTCGCCGGACCCTTCACCGCGGGAGCCACGTTCGTCGTGATCCTGGCCGTCTCGCTGCTCACGTCCGGGCAGGCCAGGCTCTGGGGAGCCCTGTGTGGCGTCGTCGCGGGCTGTACGGTTGGCTCGTTCTTTGGCCTGCTCGACCTGGCGGCGGTGCGCGAGGCCTCGTGGCTGGGATTGCCCCGCGCTGCCTGGCCCGGCCTCGATCTCTCGTTCGACGCCAGGCTCCTGGCTCTACTCCCCGCGTTCATCATCGTCACAATTGTCGGCGCCATCGAGACCTTCGGCGACGGCATCGCCATTCAGCGGGTGTCGGCGCGGTCGCAACAGCCCGTCGACTTCAAGGCCGTTCAGGGCGCGATCAATGCCGATGGAGTCGGGAACCTGCTCTCCGGACTCCTTGGCACGCTTCCGAACACGACCTACGCGACGAGCATCTCGGTCGTCCAGCTCACCGGCGTCGCTGCAACGCGCGTCGCCGTATACGGGGGCGCGCTCATGATGGCCATCGCTTTCCTGCCCAAGGTCTCGGCCTTGCTCCAGTCGATCCCCGACGTAGTCGTCGGTTCGTACCTGCTGGTCCTGCTGGTGCTGCTGTTCGCTCAGGGGCTGCGCCTGGCGACCAGTGAGGGCCTCTCGTACGAGGATGGATTCGTGGTCTGTCTCGCCTTCTGGCTGGGTATGGCCTTTCAAAACCAGCTCGTCTTCCCGGACCATCTTCCGGAATGGGCGCACACGCTGCTCGACAACGGCATGACCTCGGGCACCCTTGTCGCCGTCCCGCTCACGTCCGTGCTCGCCATCAAGAACCGCACGCGCGATCGGATCACGCTCGAACCTTCGACCGCCGCGATCCCCGAGCTGCACAACTTCCTCGCCCACCTCGCCGCCAAACTCGGCTGGGACAAGGGCGCCACCGACCGGCTCCAGCTTGCGGGTGAAGAGGCCCTGCTCTTCCTCCTCGGCAAGGAGGAGGAGGCATCGCGTGCCACGCCGAGCCCGGTTCCGGTCTCGGCGAGAGAGGTCGACGGCCTACTCGAGCTCGAGTTCCTGAGCGGACCCGGTGCCGAGAACATCGAGAGCCTCGTACGCGAGCTCGGTGAGCGTGATCGCGTCTCGGCGGAGGACGCCGGGCTCCGAATCCTCAGTCACCTCGCAACCGAGCTCCGACACGAGCAGTTCCACGATCGGACCTACCTCTTGGTGAAGCTAGACAGCAGGCCTCTGTAGTAAAGAGTTTTCTCGAGACTTGCCCGTGCGGGTGGATAGGGATCATTCGCGCGCACCGACGATGCCCTCGGACGAGGGGAATCGCATGCCGACGATCTGGTTCGGACCCACGCAGGCGGTGCAGGCCAGTTCGGCAAGGTTCTTTTCATTCTATTCAATTGAATCAGTTCCTAGACGCCGATGTCCTCATTCCAGAGGTCTGGCCGGTCCGCGATGAAGGTCTCCATTGGTTTGCGACACGCAGCGCTGTCGACGATCTCGAGTTCCACGCCACGCGAGCGCAGGTAGTCCTCGGGACCCCGAAAGGTCCGACTCTCACCGATGTCGATGCGCGGCACCCGGTAGAGCAACACCGTCCCGCTGCACATGTCGCAGGGCGACAGGGTCGAGTAGAGGGTTGCCCGTCGGTAGTCAGCGGCCGCCAGACGGCCGGCGTTTTCGAAGCAGTCCAGCTCGGGCCTCCGCGATTCGCTGCACTGCATGAACTCGTCTTCCATGGATATCTCTCCGATCTGATCTGTTGGCGCTGGCAACCGTAACGCCTCTGCCGGTACCTTTCCGGTATCGCGCTGGCTCGGTATCGAATCGCAGGAGCAGGTTTTTTCGGACCACACCGAAGGGATCTGCCGGGGCTGGGCGACGAGTTACTCGCAGGCCGGCATCTCGGGGTCCTTGCGGGAGACCCGGGTGTAGTTCCACTTGCAGGTTCCGTAGGCCCGCGAGCCCGGGAAGAATGAAACGCTCTCGTAGTGGGTGTTCGCGTCCAGCCGTCCCTCGCCGTTCCCCTTGGTCACGATGTGCTGGATCCGGACCACCTCGTTCTCGGGGATGCCGCCGCAGGCGTGGATCATCGCCTCACCGTCGTTGGGTCCGCCCTTGAGTTGCTGGACCCGTCCCTTCATAGAGGACGCCAAAACCGCTGACGCGGACACGGTCTCCTTCTTGCGTGATCTTCAGCGGGTTGGGGAAGACGTGGAGGGTGTACCTTGCCGTCGATCAGTTCGTCGCAGACCGCCTGCCCCTCCCAGTTACCGGTCAGGTCGAGCGCTGAAAAAAAAAAGCGGTCCAAATTCGTAGGAAAATCCAACAGCTTCATAAGTGTCTCCAAAGTTTTGCGATAGGGCCGGACCGCGCATCCGGGGAACGTCGATTCAGCGGTCGGTTGTAGTCCACGGTCTGCCGAGTCTCCGGACCGACTCTAAGTCGTAGATCAAGCGCCCGCGGCCACGGTGCAGGAAGTCGAGGACACGGCGAGTGAAGGCGTTCGCGGTGAAGCCGGGAGCCAGGACGCAGCGACAACGGACGGCGTTGCGCCAGAGGGGTCGTTCGGTGGAGAATCCCCAGGTGCTCGGGACACACCACACCCGATCAGACTGCAGGCCGCTCCCGATGAGGTCCTCGCTGCGGGGGCTCGCGCTCGGGCTCGGCCTCATCGCGCTGGCGTCAGCCGTGCTGCTGATTGCGGATCGCGATCGGCGCGGCGCGCGCGGCGAATCGAACGCAGCCGCCGCGGAGCGACTCTTCCGCATCGGCATCGTCTACTTCGCGCCCGAAGAGGGCTTCCAGGTGTGCCAGCGAGGGTTGATGGACGGCCTGCGCGCGCATGGCTTCGAGGAGGGCCGCAACCTGGAGGTGGTACGGGCCCACGCCCAGGCTGAGATCGCCATGATCCCGACCCTGCTCCAGGACTTCGATTCCCGCGGCCTCGATCTGATCGTGACCTTCACCACTCCGTGCCTCACGGCTGCCTGTTCCGCGGTGCGCAACACTCCAGTCGTCTTCACCTACGTCTACGATCCCATCGCCGCAGGCGCGGGCACCAACTTCGCGGATCATCTGCCCTTTGTGACGGGTGTCGGCTCCTTTCCTCCCGGTAGCGGAGACCGTCGATCTGATCCAGGAGCTCGTGCCGGGCGCGCGTCGCATCGGCAGCGTACATAACAGTGCAGAGGCCAACTCCGAGAAAGTGCTCAACGTGGCGCGCCCCATCTTCGAGCAGAAGGGTCTCGCACTCGAAGAGGTGGGACTGTGGCGACGACCGCCGAGGTCCTCCAGGCAACCCAGGCAGTCGTGGCGCGAGGTGCCGATGCCATCTGGATCACGGGCGACAACACCGTGCAGCAGGCCTTTAGCGGCGTGGTTCAGGCCGCGCGCGCGGCAGACATCCCCATCATCACGAACATCCCCGAGCAGCTCGCGCAAGGAGCCCTGGCTGCCGTGGGCATTGCGTTCTACGACAGTGGAGTCGCGGCCGCCGAGCTCGCGGCCCGCGTGCTCCGGGGCGAGTCCCCGAGGCAGATCCCGTTCCGGAACGTGGCCGCGGTCTGGCGCCAGCGTGAACATCGACGTGGCCCGCGAGCTCGGGCTTGAAGTGCCCGAATCCGTGCTCTCCCGCCGCGGACGAGGTGCTCGACTCGTCGGGCCGTCTCGCGCGGAGCCCCACGGCCACCCACCGGGACTCCGGAGACGTCGCCGCCCTCGACCGCACCTGGAAGCTCGATCTCATCGAGTACACGAACATGATCGAGGTGGACGAGATGGAGGCGGGGATCCGCGCTGGACTCGCGGAGGCCGGCCTCGTCGCGGGACGCGACTTCGAGCTGCGGGTCCGCAATGCTCAGGGCGATATGGCGACGCTGCCCATCCTGGTGGACGCGGCGATCAGCGAGGGCACCGACCTGCTGCTCACGCTCTCGACACCTGCCCTGCAAGCCACAGCTCAGCGCCCCCGCGGCCGGCCCGTGGTCTTCAGTCTGGACGTCCCAACCCCTTCCTCGCAGGGGTCGGGACGAGCAACCGGGATCACATGCCCAACGTGACGGGCGTGCCCACGCCGAGCGCGTACGAGGAGCTGGTGCAGCTCATTCGCGAGCTCATGCCCGAGGTGCGGCGCATCGGCACCCTGACGATCCCCGCGGAAGCCAACTCGGTCTTCAACACGCAGGAGCTCGAGCGAGTCGCCCAGCGCGCGGGCCTCGAGCTCGTGTCCGTGGCCGCCAACACGAGCTCCGAGGTGAGCGACGCCGCACTGGCGCTCACTAGCCAGGACATCGATGCCGTCGCTCAGGTCGCAGGAAGCCTCACGACCACGGCCTTCGTCGCCATCATGCGCGCGGCCGAGCGACGCGACCTGCCCGTCTTCGGGTTCATCTCGAGCAATGTGCGCCAGGGCGCGGTGGCGGCCCAGGCACGCGACTACGAGGACGCGGGGAGGAAGACGGGGCACATGGCCGCGCGTGTGATGCGCCGGCGAGGATCCGGACCGCATGCCCTTCGAGCCCGACCAGTCGACGCGCCTGCTCGTGAACCCCGAGGCAGCCCGCCGCGCCGGCATCCGTACTGCCCCTCGACGGTCCTGGCACGCGCGGCCGAGACGGTAGGGAGTAGTCCTGGAGATCGCGCGGCGTCTGACGGCGACGTCCTCGTGCTCGAGCTGGCGGGACGTCTCGACGCGCGCTGGTCTGATCACGTGGCGGGCGAGCATCGAGACGGCACTGCGCGATGGCCGCCACCAGCTGCGGCTCGACCTAGCTCACGTCGACTACATCAGCTCGGCGGGCATCCGAGTGCTCATCCGCTACTCCAGCAGCTTTCGTCGCATCGGGGCTCATTCGGGATCAGCAGCAGCGCAGCCCGTGGTGGAGGTGCTCGAGATGGCCGGGGTGCTCGCGCTGCTCGAGGTCGCCGCGCCGGCAGATCGCGCATCCGGGCACGAGCGTCGAAAGGAGCATCGGACGCTTTGAGCTGTACCCCCTGACCCCCGGGAGCGCGGGCGCGCTGCCAGGTCATCGGGGACCCGTCGACGTTAGAGCGCGATTTCACGGCTGCGGACTGCCAAAGGATCGCTTACCCCGACGGGAGCTTCGGTCTGGGCCTGGGTGCCCTCGGCCGCAGCTTCGCGGACTGCAGGGCCGCTTCGGCGAGTTCCTAGCGGTGGCCGGGCAGCGTCACCTACCTGCCCACGGACGGTACACACGTACCGGACTTCCTCCTCGCCGAGCAGGCCCTCGTCCCGGACCTGCACGTGCTCTACGGTGCGCGCTGCCAGGGGGACTTCGCCCAGCTCGCCGCGCTTCGAAACGGATCCCGAGCTCGGAGCGGCACCGCTCTCGCAGCTCGTCGTTACGAGTCTCGAACTGGCCGACGCGCAGGCCGCGGGCTCGTGCTCCTTGCCGACGCGACCGGGCTCCTGGGTGCCGCGCTGCGCCGCCGCCGGTGCAGGCCGTAGGAGCGCGAGCCTCGCGTTTCCCGAGATCCGGAGCTGGCTCTCGTTCACCTCGGAGCGCGCCTTCCCCAACTGCCTGGCTCTCGTGGTGGCCTGGCGGCGCGAGAGGCGCCCCGGGTCTGGAAGCGCGGCTGCGCCCGCTGGGCAAGAGCGGCCTGCTCGGCCACTTCCACGCTGCGGCCTTCTCCTACCGGCCGCTTCCCCAGGGCCGGCTCGAGCTGCAAGAGACCGTACACGAGCTCTTCGAGGAGCAGACGCTGCAGGGGGGCTGCTCCATCTTCTTTGCGACGACCGGGAGCTCGTCGGCGTGGGCGAGAGCGAGTTCACTCGCGGCGCGTGCTGGATCGCACCCCTGGGTGAAGTCGTGGCGGGCGGGTCGTCGTGACCCTGCTGCTGGGGTCACTGACGATCGGCTCATCCTCTCGCTCCTCGCGCTCGGGGTGTTCATCAGCTTTCGCATCTTCAACTTCCCCGACATCACCGCGACGGCTCTCTCACCACGGGCGCAGCCATCGCCGCCGTGCTGATGGTGGGCGGTACGCCGCCTTGCTCGCCACGCTGGCCGCCATGGTCGCGGCTTCGTCGCCGGTGCCGTCACCGGAGTGCTGCACGCACGCTTCCGGATCAACGGACTGCTGGCGGGGATCCTGGTGATGACCGCGCTCTACTCGATCAACCTGCGATCATGGGAAAGAGTAACTTACCCCTCCTCTCGACCGAGACTCTGGCCAGCCAGGCGGCGCGCCTCGGAGAGCGTGTGTTGGGGAGCGCGGACGTCATCATCGCGGGGTGGTCGATCGGCGTCCGCGACCTCTCGGACCTGGCGGCCGCATTCGGCGTGGTGGCTATTCTCGGATTCGGGCTCTACGCGTTCTTCCGCACGCAGGTAGGTGCTGCGATGCGGGCCACGGGCGACAATCCGCAGATGATCCGGGCCCTCGGCGTCGATGTGGGCCGCATGATGATCCTGGGACTGGCGCTCTCGAACGCGCTCATCGCTCTTGCGGGGGCGCTGCTCGCCCAGTACCAGGGCTTCGCCGACGTGCAGATGGGGATCGGCATGGTCGTGCTGGGGCTCGCCAGCGTGATCATCGGCGAGTCCCTCGTGGGTGTTTGGGGTGGGCGAGGGCTCGGCCTGCTCATCGCGGGCGCGGCAATGGGATCGGTCTTATCCGGCTGCTCGTAGCCATCGCGCTGCGGCGCAGGGTCTCAACCCGAACGACCTCAAGCTGGTGACGGCGCTGTTCGTGTTCTCTGCCCTGGTGCTGCCCGGGCTCGGCGCTCGGCTGCGGAAGCGCCGGGCATGAGTGAGGCGGCGCCGCTCCTGCTGCTGGATGGGGTCACCAAGACCTTCTCGGCTGGTACGCCGAACGAGGTGCGGGCGCTGCGCGGAGTGAGCCTTTGCATCGAGCCAGGGGCCTTCGTGGTCGTCGTGGGGACGAACGGCTCAGGGAAGTCGACGCTCCTCGGCGCTGTCGCGGGGAGCATCGCCTGGATGCGGGCACGATTCCGTCTCTCCGGCCGCGACGTGACGCAATGGGGCGAGCACCGCCGCGCCAGCCGGGTGGGGCGCGTCTTCCAGAATCCGTTCAGCGGCACTGCTCCCAGCTCACCGTCGCCGAGAACCTGGCTCTGGCGGTGGGACGGGGACGGCGCCGAGGTCTCCGCCGCTGCCTCGGCGAGGGTCTGCACCGGGAGATCGCGGAGCGCGTGCGCGCCCTCGCCATGGGGCTCGAGGAGCGCCTGGACCAGCCGATCGGCCTGCTCTCGGGCGGTCAGCGCCAGGCCTGACGCTGCTGA